>NZ_CAMXCI010000048.1:0-116 GCF_947179115.1 Commensalibacter papalotli (ex Botero et al. 2024) | reverse complement strand
CGCAGCAACCATATTTTTAAATGATTGGCGTCCCGTACGGGATTCGAACCCGTGTTGCCGCCGTGAAAGGGCGATGTCCTAGGCCTCTAGACGAACGGGACAGAGGCAATGACGTT
>NZ_CAMXCI010000047.1:0-132 GCF_947179115.1 Commensalibacter papalotli (ex Botero et al. 2024) | reverse complement strand
AATTAGAGGCTGTGAAGAACGATGGATATTCAATCCAATACATTCACAATCCAAGTGAAGCAGTGCAATTAGAGGCTGTGAAGAACGATGGATATTCAATCCAATACATTCCCAATCCAAGTGAAGCAGTGC
>NZ_CAMXCI010000046.1:0-132 GCF_947179115.1 Commensalibacter papalotli (ex Botero et al. 2024) | reverse complement strand
GCACTGCTTCACTTGGATTGGGAATGTATTGGATTGAATATCCATCGTTCTTCACAGCCTCTAATTGCACTGCTTCACTTGGATTGTGAATGTATTGGATTGAATATCCATTTTTCTTCACAGCCTCTAATT
>NZ_CAMXCI010000045.1:0-132 GCF_947179115.1 Commensalibacter papalotli (ex Botero et al. 2024) | reverse complement strand
AATTAGAGGCTGTGAAGAACGATGGATATTCAATCCAATACATTCACAATCCAAGTGAAGCAGTGCAATTAGAGGCTGTGAAGAACGATGGATATTCAATCCAATACATTCACAATCCAAGTGAAGCAGTGC
>NZ_CAMXCI010000044.1:0-133 GCF_947179115.1 Commensalibacter papalotli (ex Botero et al. 2024) | reverse complement strand
CCTGCGATAAATTACCTTCATCAAAATAAGAAAGGCCTAAATATAATCGTGCGCTTACATATGCTTTCGGATCATCTTCCCGAGTAATCACTTCCCAACACTCACGCGCCTGCGATAAATTACCTTCATCAAA
>NZ_CAMXCI010000043.1:0-134 GCF_947179115.1 Commensalibacter papalotli (ex Botero et al. 2024) | reverse complement strand
CCAATTTTCTTCACAGCCTCTATTTGCACTGCTTCACTTGGATTGTGAATGTATTGGATTGAATATCCATCGTTCTTCACAGCCTCTAATTGCACTGCTTCACTTGGATTGGGAATGTATTGGATTGAATATCC
>NZ_CAMXCI010000042.1:0-134 GCF_947179115.1 Commensalibacter papalotli (ex Botero et al. 2024) | reverse complement strand
CCAATTTTCTTCACAGCCTCTATTTGCACTGCTTCACTTGGATTGTGAATGTATTGGATTGAATATCCATCGTTCTTCACAGCCTCTAATTGCACTGCTTCACTTGGATTGTGAATGTATTGGATTGAATATCC
>NZ_CAMXCI010000041.1:0-154 GCF_947179115.1 Commensalibacter papalotli (ex Botero et al. 2024) | reverse complement strand
CCTGCGATAAATTACCTTCATCAAAATAAGAAAGGCCTAAATATAATCGTGCGCTTACATATGCTTTCGGATCATCTTCCCGAGTAATCACTTCCCAACACTCACGCGCCTTCGATAGATTATTTTCCTTAAAATAAAAAAGGCCTAAATTAAA
>NZ_CAMXCI010000040.1:0-156 GCF_947179115.1 Commensalibacter papalotli (ex Botero et al. 2024) | reverse complement strand
TTATTGCTTCACTTGGATTGTGAATGTATTGGATTGAATCTCCAATTTTCTTCACAGCCTCTAATTGCACTGCTTCACTTGGATTGTGAATGTATTGGATTGAATATCCATTTTTCTTCACAGCCTCTAATTGCACTGCTTCACTTGGATTGTGAA
>NZ_CAMXCI010000039.1:0-169 GCF_947179115.1 Commensalibacter papalotli (ex Botero et al. 2024) | reverse complement strand
CTTCACAGCCTCTAATTGCACTGCTTCACTTGGATTGTGAATGTATTGGATTGAATCTCCAATTTTCTTCACAGCCTCTATTTGCACTGCTTCACTTGGATTGTGAATGTATTGGATTGAATATCCATCGTTCTTCACAGCCTCTAATTGCACTGCTTCACTTGGATTG
>NZ_CAMXCI010000038.1:0-175 GCF_947179115.1 Commensalibacter papalotli (ex Botero et al. 2024) | reverse complement strand
GGATATTCAATCCAATACATTCCCAATCCAAGTGAAGCAGTGCAATTAGAGGCTGTGAAGAACGATGGATATTCAATCCAATACATTCACAATCCAAGTGAAGCAGTGCAATTAGAGGCTGTGAAGAAAATTGGAGATTCAATCCAATACATTCACAATCCAAGTGAAGCAATAA
>NZ_CAMXCI010000037.1:0-179 GCF_947179115.1 Commensalibacter papalotli (ex Botero et al. 2024) | reverse complement strand
ATGGATATTCAATCCAATACATTCACAATCCAAGTGAAGCAGTGCAATTAGAGGCTGTGAAGAACGATGGATATTCAATCCAATACATTCCCAATCCAAGTGAAGCAGTGCAATTAGAGGCTGTGAAGAACGATGGATATTCAATCCAATACATTCACAATCCAAGTGAAGCAGTGCAA
>NZ_CAMXCI010000036.1:0-195 GCF_947179115.1 Commensalibacter papalotli (ex Botero et al. 2024) | reverse complement strand
AAGTGGGCATATTATAGGTCATATGTTAGTATTTATTATAATAAAATTATACTAATCAATATATTGTATTATCTAAATGAAAGACATCCCCTCCGCCATATATCTATACATCATGTTGCCATATATAGACATCCCCCTTATATTTCCCCGAAAATTAGTCTATTTAATCTTTTTATCTTGCCATATCCAGACAAG
>NZ_CAMXCI010000035.1:0-197 GCF_947179115.1 Commensalibacter papalotli (ex Botero et al. 2024) | reverse complement strand
AAAATAAGAAAGGCCTAAATATAATCGTGCGCTTACATATGCTTTCGGATCATCTTCCCGAGTAATCACTTCCCAACACTCACGCGCCTGCGATAAATTACCTTCATCAAAATAAGAAAGGCCTAAATATAATCGTGCGCTTACATATGCTTTCGGATCATCTTCCCGAGTAATCACTTCCCAACACTCACGCGCCT
>NZ_CAMXCI010000034.1:0-217 GCF_947179115.1 Commensalibacter papalotli (ex Botero et al. 2024) | reverse complement strand
CCAGACTGGAGAGCGTTGCCCACCTTGTTCAGAACCGCCTTTAATTGCCCAAATCCTGCGTCCAAGTCTTGCTTTGCAAAACTCGTAAACACGCTGTGTATGATGTCCCCCTGAATCAATACAGACCGCAGCAATCGAAAAAGCATGACCATCAGCACGATACCATTGACGCTTTAAGATCGTATCAACCTCTTGCCACAAAGTAGGACTGTCTGGA
>NZ_CAMXCI010000033.1:0-223 GCF_947179115.1 Commensalibacter papalotli (ex Botero et al. 2024) | reverse complement strand
CTTTACCCGCAAAAACTCTGATACCAACAAAGACCATCTGGCATTGGGCATCAATGAATAAAGCGAGTTAATATGAAAGGATGCATGCCCTTTGAACAAAGCCAACGCACGCCATTCACCATTTTTGATTAATTCTGGCTTTTCTTGTTCCAAGATAACGCAACCATTATGCTTACATACATAATGCACCGTTTCGGGTAAAGCTTGACCCTGTTCATCTTTG
>NZ_CAMXCI010000032.1:0-223 GCF_947179115.1 Commensalibacter papalotli (ex Botero et al. 2024) | reverse complement strand
TTATGCTTACATACATAATGCACCGTTTCGGGTAAAGCTTGACCCTGTTCATCTTTGTCCCATTTAATGCCATGCGTCACATCTTTGCCACCCCATTCTAGGACTTGATAGCCTCCACAATGAGGACATGGCACGTAAAAACGTCGTTGATCACCCTCTTGATAAAGCTTTTCAATCCGAGATAGTCCTTTAATCGTTGGCGTTGATCCCGATACAATTTTAC
>NZ_CAMXCI010000031.1:0-223 GCF_947179115.1 Commensalibacter papalotli (ex Botero et al. 2024) | reverse complement strand
CCGAACAGGTGAAAACACGTTACTTAAAAAGACCATGAAGAATGGGGCATCTATTGCGTTAGTAGGGGCGAATTCGCCTGGTGGGTTTCGTCGTATTACAGTGCGCATTGTTTTGTTCGACGAGGTCGATGGATATCCAGTTGGTGGTGCAGGTTCCGAAGGGGATCAAATTGCTCTTGGCACCAAACGGTCCGAGACTTTTTGGAACCGTAAAATTGTATCG
>NZ_CAMXCI010000030.1:0-223 GCF_947179115.1 Commensalibacter papalotli (ex Botero et al. 2024) | reverse complement strand
AATTGCGGTATCTTGCTCATCTAAATCTGATCCTCATGGCACGCCTACGATTAATTCCCAAAGTCCGTTGCAACTCCAAGATATATCCCTGTAATTGCTGAAGATTTGCTTGGGTATATGTCACTGACTTTGCCCCAGTTTCTTGGGAATAAGAAACAGAGATTGGTTTATTACCAATTAATAAATCATTATAAGCTTGTTGTGCTTGATCAAGATAAATACG
>NZ_CAMXCI010000029.1:0-223 GCF_947179115.1 Commensalibacter papalotli (ex Botero et al. 2024) | reverse complement strand
AAATCTTCAGCAATTACAGGGATATATCTTGGAGTTGCAACGGACTTTGGGAATTAATCGTAGGCGTGCCATGAGGATCAGATTTAGATGAGCAAGATACCGCAATTACTGAATCAATACGGGCAACCACTCAGCAAATCACCCATTGTTAATAAACCAACGGCGTTAAATGGGGGATGGGGGCATATCCCTTATGATGCCGCTGACAACACGGGAATTCATA
>NZ_CAMXCI010000028.1:0-227 GCF_947179115.1 Commensalibacter papalotli (ex Botero et al. 2024) | reverse complement strand
ATGGCTAATCAAACATACCGAGAATTATCAACCTTCAGTATTTAAATACTTGATTGCCAAAGGTTTGATTCCTCAGAGGGTTGGTGCGTGATGATAAGCAGTATAAACATGGTGACTCTGGCTGGTTATCTAGGCAATGATCCAGAGATTAAAACAACTCAATCAGGCAAAGAAACAGCCAGTTTTTCCTTGGCAACTAAACAGAAATGGAAAGATCAAGAACGAAC
>NZ_CAMXCI010000027.1:0-233 GCF_947179115.1 Commensalibacter papalotli (ex Botero et al. 2024) | reverse complement strand
CCACATGCGCAATGGACCAGCGTTCTTCATTGCGTCCCCACCCGACAATTTCCAGCTCAACACGATCATCTTGGGTATCGCCTGCCGCTGTTAATAACACCACCCCATCAGGAACCTCACCTGCCCAGAGTTCCGCACGTCTTGCCAAGGTTAATTCAGATAATGCGCCCTCACCACGATCTTCAAAGGTTTCCCCAAGGGTCGTATTTACAAAAGTTTGTAACTCAATCGGA
>NZ_CAMXCI010000026.1:0-260 GCF_947179115.1 Commensalibacter papalotli (ex Botero et al. 2024) | reverse complement strand
ATTGGTAATAGCATCACTTGGCGTTCGCGTGCCGCCATATTCCTCAAATTGTAGATATTTGGCTTGTTGGTCTTTGATAAAAATCGTTGCTGTTTGATAGTTCTTGGTCGCTGGTGTAAAGGCAACTGCATTCCGAGTAAACGCGTTAGTATTCTGAAAAATACTGGGCAGCTCTTGCTTGATCTGATCCCGTGCTGCCTTTGCCACCCCATTCAGACCTTGTGCAACCGCATAAGGAATATCTTTGGACGCTATTCGTT
>NZ_CAMXCI010000025.1:0-339 GCF_947179115.1 Commensalibacter papalotli (ex Botero et al. 2024) | reverse complement strand
TATGAATTCCCGTGTTGTCAGCGGCATCATAAGGGATATGCCCCCATCCCCCATTTAACGCCGTTGGTTTATTAACAATGGGTGATTTGCTGAGTGGTTGCCCGTATTGATCCAGTAATTGCGGTATCTTGCTCATCTAAATCTGATCCTCATGGCACGCCTACGATTAATTCCCAAAGTCCGTTGCAACTCCAAGATATATCCCTGTAATTGCTGAAGATTTGCTTTGGTATATGTCACTGACTTTGCCCCAGTTTCTTGGGAATAAGAAACAGAGATTGGTTTATTACCAATTAATAAATCATTATAAGCTTGTTGTGCTTGATCAAGATAAATACG
>NZ_CAMXCI010000024.1:0-539 GCF_947179115.1 Commensalibacter papalotli (ex Botero et al. 2024) | reverse complement strand
TTAATAATGAAAACCCCTGTCGTAAAATTGAAACGGGTACCAGAAAGATGTTTTGACTGTGGATCACAAGTAAAAGGACCAGAAGGGTTACAAAAAGAAACATCATTTGGATTATCGTTGGTAATAGCGAATAAATTAGTCCAGTTTTCATTAGGTTGAAAAGCAAAACGAATACCTGGAGCGGCTAAAGGATACGCAACACCACCACTATAAGTATCAAGGGAGCTGACCATTGACCATCCAAAAGAGGAGTTCATAAAAAGAGCGGCATAATCACTGATATTAAATTCTTGGTCAAGGGCAAGTTTACCAATTCTAACGGTAAATTTATCATCCCAAAATCCTTGCTGATACCAGAGTTCCCATAACCGAGTAGAACGATCCGCTTCAGTACCACTGATAGGGTTGAGGTTGGCTATATTTTCTCCTGTAAATGAACGTCCTCTGATTTGCATAGCGCTGATATTAAAAAGCCCATGTTTAAAACCAAGCACTTTTTCTGGATCCCAGTTGAGGGTCAATGTCGTCATACCCTCATA
>NZ_CAMXCI010000023.1:0-651 GCF_947179115.1 Commensalibacter papalotli (ex Botero et al. 2024) | reverse complement strand
GGTATATGTCACTGACTTTGCCCCAGTTTCTTGGGAATAAGAAACAGAGATTGGTTTATTACCAATTAATAAATCATTATAAGCTTGTTGTGCTTGATCAAGATAAATACGCAATGTTTCTTTGGAAAGATTAGACCACATTGTTTTAGGAGGCATATAATAAGTCAACATGAACTATTTTCCTTTGGTAAGTATCCGATCGATCGCTTGGCTTAAATAATGATTGGTATTTTTATTTAAAAATTGTTCCACTTTTTGATGAAAGCCCATTTTAGGTTTATAGCTGGTTTTATTCACAAAACTTACCAACCGTGTTAAACTTCGTTGTTGACGGTTATATAAAAAGAACCCACCAGACTTGCCATTCTTTCCTTGGATTTTCAGGATAGATTGGGCTTTGCCTTTGCGTCCTGCTGATTTAGCACGCTGTAAATCCTGCATGGCTTTTTGTGCAAGACTTTTGACATATCCTTTGGGCATTCCACCCGATGCATTTTTCTTGGCATTCGGTGCAGCCACCACCAAAGCCTTGGCACTGGGATTGGTAATAGCATCACTTGGCGTTCGCGTGCCGCCATATTCCTCAAATTGTAGATATTTGGCTTGTTGGTCTTTGATAAAAATCGTTGCTGTTTGATAGTTCTTGGTCGC
>NZ_CAMXCI010000022.1:0-663 GCF_947179115.1 Commensalibacter papalotli (ex Botero et al. 2024) | reverse complement strand
ACAATGCGCACTGTAATACGACGAAACCCACCAGGCGAATTCGCCCCTACTAACGCAATAGATGCCCCATTCTTCATGGTCTTTTTAAGTAACGTGTTTTCACCTGTTCGGGTTTTGGGATCTGGCGCAATTTCAGACAAGACCGCTGTATCTCTCAACATTGGGGCAATTTCAGATTTTGAATAATCCTCGGCATCTTCTACGCGAGGCTGAACAACCAAAATTGGACTGGGGTCTTGATGAAGGTAATACCCAACGACATGATCTATAATCTTCGTATAACCTACACGCGCAGATTTCATCACCGAGACTTTTTCTACTCTAGGATCTGTAATCGCATCCATCATTCCCACTTGATAAGCATAAGCTTCGAACCGTCCTGTTTGCGCACTGGTTTCTTTGGAAAGATACGCATATTGTGCCGCCCATTGGCTGAGACTTAAAACAGGTGGTGGTGAGAGGTTAAGTTTTTGTGCTTTGTTCAGAGCTTTCAGAAAGACAATGTTCCCTTTCTTGTAATTGTTGTTTCCATCGTTCATCCTCGGAGAGTTCTTCTAATATTCTAACCATCAATTGATGCATTTTGTCTTGAGTTTCTGCGACTGTTTTACAATTAAATAGTTGCGGAGCCATCTCGGCAGGAATAGCCAAAAGGCGTGTTCT
>NZ_CAMXCI010000021.1:0-723 GCF_947179115.1 Commensalibacter papalotli (ex Botero et al. 2024) | reverse complement strand
TTTGCCACCCCATTCAGACCTTGTGCAACCGCATAAGGAATATCTTTGGACGCTATTCGTTGCAGTTCTAATGAGGTCTGTTTGGTGTTAAGGTGGAAGGTGGTTTTCATTTTGAATTTGATTAAATTCTATAAAATTTTATAATATAAGCGCTCTAAAGGTGTCTCGGAGGACAAGCACAAGATAACTATCCTTTTATATAAATTAACAATGTTTTATATGAGATTTGGGGCATAAACATTTTGTTCAATTTACAAACAATGAAAGGATGGATTGATATGGTAATTACTGATTTGACTATGTTATCTGTTATTCTATATTTTTTACTATCTACGATAGCTTATCTTGTGCCGTCAGCCCTACAAAAACCCCTTAATAAATTCTTTTCTCGCCTTAACGGGATCTTTCTTTTCAGGTTGAGTGTATTGTTCTTTGGGTAATCCTGATACTTCGACACTTTGTTCAACCATTTTTACTGGCTCTTGGTTTTGCTCCATACGATCAGCCATGACGTTCAATTTTAACCCTTGTTGCATTAATCCACATAAGGCAGCATATGAGTAAACTGCCAAATCCAAAGCCTCGTTCGCGCGCCCTGGGGTTTGTTCCCAAACGCGCACGTCTTTACCACCAATGCGTTTTCTGACTGAGCGTTCAGAAACCAGTTGCGCAAAAAAATTAATATCTCGATCTTGAGGGTAATGCATATAACCTGGACAGGCT
>NZ_CAMXCI010000020.1:0-811 GCF_947179115.1 Commensalibacter papalotli (ex Botero et al. 2024) | reverse complement strand
ATCGGGGTTAAAATCCCAGCCCCACCTCGATGTTCGTCTGCACGTTGTGTTTCAAAATAATGAACAACCTTTGGCCTGCCCCAATCAGTTTCTTTTTCAATATAGTTCCACGTCATCGTTTTATTCAGTGCATAATAATCCGAGATATGGGCCTCTCTGAAATAATATCCAATCGGTGCGCCATATTGATCAATTTGCACCCCACCCCGACAATACATAGAATCAATATTCTGATTGGGGTTGCATAAACGATCTGGATCAATTAATTGCACAGCGGTTGCATATAAAGCCTGTTTTTTAAGGCGTTCAGGCATGTAATTTAAAACCGCAATCACATCACCATCAATTAACAGATTACGAAACCCAACCCACATCATTTGAGAAAAACTTAACCTACGTTCTGTATCACTATATCGCCCATCATCATTTGCCCATGATCGCCAATGACTATCAACAATAGAGCTCCACTCTGCTGCCCACGAGGCATCAAAAGCAAAGCCTGTTTGCACGGATAATGCACGATAGTCAGGCTTGCTGATCGGACGAAACACAGCCCCAATCGCATTATCCAACGTGCGTGTGACCGCAGCCGATGCCCACCCATCATTACGCACCAAATCGCGCACACGGCTGACGATACGGTCACGCCAAGGATTTAATTCAACATCAGGCGAGGTTAATAAAGGGTTCCAATTCCCCGTATGAATTCCCGTGTTGTCAGCGGCATCATAAGGGATATGCCCCCATCCCCCATTTAACGCCGTTGGTTTATTAACAATGGGTGATTTGCTGAGTGGTTGCCCGTATTGAT
>NZ_CAMXCI010000019.1:0-1132 GCF_947179115.1 Commensalibacter papalotli (ex Botero et al. 2024) | reverse complement strand
AGGTGCTTTCTACGTTCATTTTGCTTGAAGAAGCTATGAAAGATTTATAAATAAGGGGCTTGTACTTTTGTAAGAACTATATTAATATATTACAAAATGGGAGTTTTATTTGGTTATTAACCTTTACCTGGTCTTTTACCAAGAAATACGCCAGCATGGAAACCATCTTTATTATTCCAACTGACATAACCACCAAAACCACCAGCAACATTTTGTATTTCAGTGGTGGTTAGTTCTCTCATTGCATTTGCGTTTAGGGAGTTTTCTTTATTAATTTCTACATTATTCATAATCGATTCCTTTATATAATATTACAGGTTTGATTAAGCTTTTTAGATATCCATGTTGATATCTTCTTATATTGTTACTACTAATTAACAATTGGTCAATCTATTTGTTCCAGATATACATCATATTTTAAGATCATGTTATTCTATGTTGGTATTTCCTTGGGTCCTTCCTATAGGGGTATTTGCATTACAGGTAATTCGCACCCTGATATATTCCTAGCCAAATGGTTTTTTAGAGGTTCCAGTTCCACCCTATTATAATCTTACAGCCCTAGAGTTTCCAATATGTAACAGGGTGGAACCCCATCGCAAAGGTTCCATCTAGGTTCCACGATAGTTTGAAAGTTCCACATAAAGGTTCCAGTATCTAAACGATGACCACTTCTGAATATATTTCAATTAGTGAAGCCTCACGACGAGCCAATATCAGTCGAACGGCTTTACGTAAACATATTAAGGTTGGTCGTATAGTCTCTGACAATAATGGGAAAATTGAAGTTGCTTCTTTTAATTCTTGGCTGGCCAGTAAACCACATGCGTCTCAAAGTGCTGGGTTATTGCTAACAGATTTTGATCCATCCTTGCCTGTGTTTCCAACACTTCAAGATGCAGAGCTTTATAAAACCAGTTACGAGGCACGTCTTAAAGAACTGGATTATGATTTAAAATGTGGAACCGTTGTTAAAATTGAAGATGTAGTGGCAGCCTTATCTTTACAGCTCAGTGCGATTAGAACACGCCTTTTGGCTATTCCTGCCGAGATGGCTCCGCAACTATTTAATTGTAAAACAGTCGCAGAAACTCAAGACAAAATGCATCAATTGATGGTTAGAATATTAGAA
>NZ_CAMXCI010000018.1:0-1153 GCF_947179115.1 Commensalibacter papalotli (ex Botero et al. 2024) | reverse complement strand
TTCTAATATTCTAACCATCAATTGATGCATTTTGTCTTGAGTTTCTGCGACTGTTTTACAATTAAATAGTTGCGGAGCCATCTCGGCAGGAATAGCCAAAAGGCGTGTTCTGATCGCACTGAGCTGTAAGGATAAGGCAGCAACCACATCTTCGATCAGAACAACCTTGCCTGATTTTAAATCATAATCCAGTTGTTTAAGACGTGCCTCGTAACTGGTTTTATAAAGCTCTGCATCTTGAAGTGTTGGAAACACAGGCAAGGATGGATCAAAAGGGATTGTATCTGTTAGCAATAATCCAGTACTTTGAGGCGCATGTGATTTACTGGCCAGCCAAGAATTAAAAGAAGCAACTTCAATTTTCCCATTATTGTCAGAGACTATACGACCGACCTTAATATGTTTACGCAAAGCCGTTCGACTGATATTGGCTCGTCGTGAGGCTTCACTAATTGAAATATATTCGGAAGCGGTCATCGTTTAGATACTAGAACCTTTATGTCGAACTTTCAAACTATCGTGGAACCTAGATGGAACCTTTGCGATGGGGTTCCACCCTGTTACATATTGGAAACTCTAGGGCTGTAAGATTATAATAGGGTGGAACTGGAACCTCTAAAAAACCATTTAGCTAGGAATATATCGGGGTGCGAATTACCTGCAATGCAAATACCCCTAGGAAGGACCCAAAGACCATACCCTTGTTATTTTCATTAGTTATTATACTGTAATATTATGATGAGTAAAATATGAGGAAAAATATACTGCTAACCATTCTTGCTTTAACAATTCCCAGCTTGTCTTTGGCTGCACCACAAAAACTAATACAACTATGTCTATTGACTATGAAAACATACAGCAACTTATTAAAAACCAATATGCTGCGCGTGCAGGATGTCATTCTATCAAAGAGACACAAGAAACAAGCATTATGTGTCAATACGCTGATGCTGCTAGAGACCAACTTACAAAGCTCGGTCATTGTTTAGGTGATGAAAATCAATCTAAAGCTGATAAACAATGGAAGAAATGTTATAAAAATAAATAAAACTCCCATTTTGTAATATATTAATATAGTTCTTACAAAAGTACAAGCCCCTTATTTATAAATCTTTCATAGCTTCTTCAAGCAAAATGAACGTAGAAAGCACCT
>NZ_CAMXCI010000017.1:0-1456 GCF_947179115.1 Commensalibacter papalotli (ex Botero et al. 2024) | reverse complement strand
AAATAAAACTCCCATTTTGTAATATATTAATATAGTTCTTACAAAAGTACAAGCCCCTTATTTATAAATCTTTCATAGCTTCTTCAAGCAAAATGAACGTAGAAAGCACCTGACCCATTGTATAATTCAGGTTCAGGTGCAGTCTTTGTGATATTTGTTTGCTGCCCATATTTCCCAGCACGATCATATTTAATAAATCACGATGGTATTTCCCCATCGCACCCCAGACTTTAAAGAGCTTATCATAAGCCTCGCTCTGTTTTAAGGTAGGGCCATCATAATGACCATGAATACCATCACTTAATAAATTAACCTTTGAATATAAATCTCCACTCCCTCCAAAAGACTTTTCATAAAGAATCGCATAGTGTTCAGCAAAATCACGTTGCTCTTGATTAATAGATCCACGAGCCAGCATTTCGTCATATACACATTTACGGCGCAGACGTTTAACTTGTTGGTTGGGATTATCTGGCTCAACACCAATCTCTACTACGAATTCTTCTCTACGATATTGCTGAAATAAAGAAGGCTTTTTTACCGTTCCAGATCCAACAACACTTATTTTCGTTTTATGTCTATTTGCCATTTCTCAGACCCTTTCAATTTGAGTGGGACCATGCCAGCCATGTTCAAAGACAAACCATGCATAGACTTGAGTGCCTGAAGATTTCTTTTTTCCTTGGTAATCCCCGCTATACATCGTGACGCGATCTTTCATCACCCATATTCTGGCCAAAGGAGATTTCTTAAAGAACGCTGTGCGTTTTTCTGATTCTAAAAAAGCCAACCGTAATAAAGCACAAACTTTATAATTTGTGACTTTCAATGCTTCTTCGATAATAGGAACAGCATCTTTAAACGGTGGGTTTGTAACAATCGTATCCCATTTTTTATCTTTTGAGCTTTTTAAAAAATCTTGCTGTTTAAAACGTTTCTGTAAAATAATACGTTCAATATTACGGTCAACCAAATCATGACATTCAACATTTAAATACCCCGCGTCCAAGAAAACTGAGGGTATTGTTCCCTTGCCACAACATGGATCAAGAATAGAGTAGCCAAAGAACTTTTCAACTTCAATCAGCTTTTCTACACATTCTGGGGGCTCGACATACCAATCATGCTCGTGACGTTGTTGGTTCATTTTTGACCACCCAATAATGTTAATGCACCTGTAAAGGGTGGGATAATAACCTCCGTAATATAACAAGTTTTACCGTCTTTATCTTGATAGCTTCTGTTCTGTAATTGCCCATGCAGCCCTATCAAGCTACCTTTACGTACATAAGATTTAACCAATTTGATCAGTCCAGAATTTAACACAACAACCCTGTGCCAGTCTGTTCGTTCTTGATCTTTCCATTTCTGTTTAGTTGCCAAGGAAAAACTGGCTGTTTCTTTGCCTGATTGAGTTGTTTTAATCTCTGGATCATTGCCTAGATAACCAGCCAGA
>NZ_CAMXCI010000016.1:0-1880 GCF_947179115.1 Commensalibacter papalotli (ex Botero et al. 2024) | reverse complement strand
ATAACATTTGGTACAAATATTGATTACGCTGTTACTGGATGGCAATTAAATGCTGCCAATGACACTGTTAAATTAGGTGCTGGTGCAACTGGTAACATTGGTAATATTACCTTTGGTGCGAGTGCTACAGGCTCTTTATTTGATACTGGTGTGGCTAATAACCTAGTATTTGGTAATGCGACACTTGTTCAAAATGCTACTTTAACGTTAAATGGTACTGTAACAGGAACTTCTTTAAATCTGTCTAATGCGGCAGTTGTTAATATTCCTGCTGGTGCAAATGTTGATATTGGTTCACTTGTAATCGATGGAAGCAATGGTGCACAACAGGTTGTTATTAATGTTGCAAATGGTGCAACTTTAAATGTTGGTTCATTATCAACAACAAATGTTGCTTCTAGCAATATGCCTAAAATTCTTATTACAGGCACAGGACATGTTGTCATTGCTGGGCAAAAAGCTCGTGCTTCTGATACGCTTGCACATCAAGTTCAATTCTCTGGTAATAATGGTATTTATCAATATGAAGGTAATATCCAAGATGTAAGTGGTAAACTTACAATTACTAATTTTGCTCTAACTGATCAGGCAATCTTTGAAGTAGGTACAGCATATACAGATCAAAGCCGTTATGTAACCAGTGTTGTTGGTGGTGTTCTATATGTAAACTATGTTGATGCAGCTACGGGTGCGTTAACAGAAGTTGCACACTTTAATTATACACCATCTGTTGCTGGACAAGCTGCTCCAAACGTCTTGATTGTTAAAAATGATGCAAGTTCTACTGGGTATGATATTATCATCACCAAATGTTTCTTAACGGGTACGCATATTCTGACACCAGAAGGTGAAGTAACTGTTGAAAACTTAAAAGCTGGTGATAGCGTTATTACCTTGCAAAATGGTCAACAAGTCAGCAAGCAAATTGTCTGGGCTGGTAATATGGATGTAAGTGTTAATAATTATGAACATAAAGATGCTCTGTATCCTGTTCGTATTAAAGCACATGCATTTGGATTAAACCAACCTTGTCGCGATTTGTTAGTAACACCTGAACATACAATCTATGTTGATGGTGGATTAGTGCCAGCACGTATGTTGGTTAATGGACGTTCTATTATCACCGATACCAGTATGGATAGCTTTACCGTTTACCATATTGAAACAGAAGAACATTCAATTCTGTTATCAGAAAATCTGACAACTGAATCTTACTTGAACACAGATGATCGTCATCAATTTAATGGTAGTGCAATTAACTTGCATTTAACCTTTAATGAAAATGCTGGCCATCAAAGTTGGGAAAGTGATGCAGCTGCACCATTGACAGTAGCAAGACACCAAGTTGAGCCAATTTGGCAAATGTTGGATCGTCGTGCAACACAACAAGGGTATGCACCTGTTTCTAAACCAGAAGTCACCAATGATCCTTCACTTTGCTTGATTACGCAAAAAGGTGAAAGACTTCAACCTGTCGATGTTAAAGGCAATACCTATAGCTTCTATGTTCCTGCAAATGTTCGCGTTGTTGCAATGCATTCAAAAGCAGCATTACCATCAGAAGTGGTTGGACCATACCTTGATGATCGTCGTATGTTGGGTGTTCTTGTTGCCAAAATTAATGTGTTTGGTGATAGAAACTTAACCATTCTTCCTGCTGATATGACCGGTCTTTCAGGTTGGCATCCTGCTGAACTGAATAGAGCTGATCGTTGGACAAAAGGATTGGCAACTCTCCCAGAAGCCGTGGCAGAAGTAAGTACTAAGGTTAAATTGATTAAGGTCGAATTAACCGCAACATCAGAATATTTCGTAGATATGATTGAAGTCGCAGAGAAAATTGCGTAATTTTAATCGATTTATAAATAAATTGATGTAAC
>NZ_CAMXCI010000015.1:0-2345 GCF_947179115.1 Commensalibacter papalotli (ex Botero et al. 2024) | reverse complement strand
ATTGGTAATAGCATCACTTGGCGTTCGCGTGCCGCCATATTCCTCAAATTGTAGATATTTGGCTTGTTGGTCTTTGATAAAAATCGTTGCTGTTTGATAGTTCTTGGTCGCAAGCGTAAAGGCCACAGCATTCCTAGTAAACGCATTGATATTCTGAAAAATACTGGGCAGCTCTTGCTTGATCTGATCCCGTGCTGCCTTTGCCACCCCATTCAGACCTTGTGCAACCGCATAAGGAATATCTTTGGACGCTATTCGTTGCAGTTCTAATGAGGTCTGTTTGGTGTTAAGGTGGAAGGTGGTTTTCATTATATTAATGAAATAACTTTTATAAATAAAATAGAAAGAAATGATTATGAATCTAATAAAAGCCAGAAAAATATTTTTCCAAGAAATTAATTATTTAGTGCTGATAACTATATTATATTATGGCGCATTAAGAATACACGAAGCAGATAAGGATTTAATATGGCATAAACTGGATACACTTGCACTTATAGCATTATTCGTATTTCCTATACCTTACATATTATTTTTATTAAAATATATTTACTTCCTTACAAAAAAAGAAAATAGAGATTACGTTTTTCAACGAATCAAAATAAGGATTGCAAAAACAAAAATATTATTACAACAAGGACTTAAAAAAACAAAAGAAGAAACACTATTAACAACGATAATTAACCGTACATTACTAATACTATTTGGTGTATCTGCGCTTGGCTGTTTAATACAGATATACGTATCTTTAGTATTATTAATTACTAATATAGCTAAACTACTACCTCATTAATCATCCTACAAGAACCCTTTAACAAACTCTTTCCTAGCTTTCACAGGATCTTTCTTTTCAGGTTGAACATATTGTTCTTTGGGTAATCCTGATACTTCGACACTTTGTTCAACCATTTTTACTGGCTCTTGGTTTTGTTCCATACGATCAGCCATGACGTTCAATTTTAACCCTTGTTGCATTAAGCCACATAAGGCAGCATATGAGTAAACTGCCAAATCCAAAGCCTCGTTCGCGCGCCCTGGGGTTTGTTCCCAGACGCGCACGTCTTTACCACCAATGCGTTTTCTGACTGAGCGTTCAGAAACCAGTTGCGCAAAAAAATTAATATCTCGATCTTGAGGGTAATGCATATAACCTGGACAGGCTGTATCAGGTGGAGGTTGTTCTATCTTTAGCCTGCTGCGAATAATATCTTTGGCTGCATTGACCCCAATAATATAAGGTCTGAACCCTTTGGATTTACGCGTTGGACGTTTAGATGGCCAGACTGGAGAGCGTTGCCCACCTTGTTCAGAACCGCCTTTAATTGCCCAAATCCTGCGTCCAAGTCTTGCTTTGCAAAACTCGTAAACACGCTGTGTATGATGTCCCCCCTGAATCAATACAGACCGCAGCAATCGAAAAAGCATGACCATCAGCACGATACCATTGACGCTTTAAGATCGTATCAACCTCTTGCCACAAAGTAGGACTGTCTGGATCGCCATCAATCACCACATGCGCAATGGACCAGCGTTCTTCATTGCGTCCCCACCCGACAATTTCCAGCTCAACACGATCATCTTGGGTATCGCCTGCCGCTGTTAATAACACCACCCCATCAGAAACTTCACCAGCCCAGAGTTCCGCACGTCTTGCCAAGGTTAATTCAGATAATGCGCCCTCACCACGATCTTCAAAGGTTTCCCCAAGGGTCGTATTTACAAAAGTTTGTAACTCAATCGGATCAGACTTTACCCGCAAAAACTCTGATACCAACAAAGACCATCTGGCATTGGGCATCAATGAATAAAGCGAGTTAATATGAAAGGATGCATGCCCTTTGAACAAAGCCAACGCACGTCATTCACCATTTTTGATTAATTCTGGCTTTTCTTGTTCCAAGATAACGCAACCATTATGCTTACATACATAATGCACCGTTTCGGGTAAAGCTTGACCCTGTTCATCTTTGTCCCATTTAATGCCATGCGTCACATCTTTGCCACCCCATTCTAGGACTTGATAGTCTCCACAATGAGGACATGGCACGTAAAAACGTCGTTGATCACCCTCTTGATAAAGCTTTTCAATCCGAGATAGTCCTTTAATCGTTGGCGTTGATCCCGATACAATTTTACGGTTCCAAAAAGTCTCGGACCGTTTGGTGCCAAGAGCAATTTGATCCCCTTCGGAACCTGCACCACCAACTGGATATCCATCGACCTCGTCGAACAACACAATGCGCACTGTAATACGACGAAACCCACCAGGCGAATTCGCCCCTACTAACGCAATAGATGCCCCATTCTTCATGGTCTTTTTAAGTAACGTGTTTTCACCTGTTCGG
>NZ_CAMXCI010000014.1:0-5749 GCF_947179115.1 Commensalibacter papalotli (ex Botero et al. 2024) | reverse complement strand
TGGAATATTTTGTTGTTTTTCCAAAATTAATAACGCAAGTTGTTCATCCCTTGAAAGCATTCGAAAAGCAGGATCATCATCATGTTTTCCACCATCAATCACCCACCGTTCCGAAGTTAAAGACTTATGCGAAAGAGTAGCAACCACCTTGGAAATATAGCCAATCGGATATTCTTTGCCCCATCCTGCCTCAATAGCTTTTAACACCACTTCGCCATCAAGCGCTGCTTCCTCAAACCAAACCTCAATCTGAGCCAAGGCTTTGGTCGCATCGATCTTGGCCACCTCTTGCAATCGCTTGCATGCCGTTTTCATAAAAGTTGAAAAGGTTTGATTGACTTCCCCTGTTAATTGTTCCTTTTTTCTTTTTTCTTTTTTAAATTCTATTTCTTTACTCTTTATAGAGGGAATCGCTGCAACCGTTGATTTTCCTGTATTTTTCCTACGATTATCGTACGATTTTCGTTCAGTTTTAGTACGATTATCGTCTGGCTGATGAATGTTATCCACAGGGATAGCACTATTTTGTGCTGGTGTGACAAGCTGCTCACGGGCAATATAACGACAATAAATCACTCCATTCTCATCAACTGAACAGACATTATTCTCTTTCAAAGCTTTGATTAATCGTTCGGCACGGTCTTTGCGAATACCAACACGTCTAGCAACCTCGCCAACGCTCATGGCTTTACCATTCACAATTAAAAAGCCTATTTTTTCACTGCGATGCATTAAACACAGCATATTGATCCATAACCCTTGTGCGTTTAAATCACAGCTTTGTAACGCTGGATCGTTAAGCCATTTATCCCAATAAAATTTACCCCAAGGAAATTTATGCATAACACATACCTCCCTTTGTATGGGAATAGGTTATCCCAAGATGACAAGGCTCTTTTATTGTTTGAAAGAAATGTGGTGCTGACAACGCGCCATCAGGTAAGGTTTGCAGCATCTTCTTTTCCAACAACAAATCAATCTGTTGTTGGATTTTTGCTTTTGTCAGGCCTGTTTGTTTACGAATAGCTTTATTTCTTTGAAAATCATTTTCGTAAAGAATTTCACCAAAAGGACCACTATCTTTTGTATGAAACATCATTCTAACCAATGCCATAAAAAATATTCCTAATTCATGGCTACATTGGTTTTCATTCAAATAATCCCCGATCTCTTGGGGTTCAGCCTTTACAAATTCATATTTTATCGCTAGCTTTGTCATTGCTCATTCCTTTTGGTAACCGAGCCATTGTGAAGGGCTTGGCGACTAAACTTTGCACCTTCACAATGATTAAATTGCACGATTATTTTTTGCATTACATCCCCAATGCACGACGATAAACATCAAATAGAGTTTCTTGTTCTTCTACTTCTGATGGTTCTTTTTTACGTGCGCTGATGATCCGTCTTATAACTGGCACATCAAACCCTGCTGATTTTGCCTCGGCGTAGATATCTTTGACATCATTGGCCAGACCTTTACGTTCTTCTTCGATACGCTCTATCCGTTCGATAATGCTGCGTAATCGATCCGCTGCAATTCCGCCAACTTCTGGTTTACTCATGACTTATCCTTTTTATTCATCAAATGCTCTTTGATTTTCTTAGCTAGGTTCAAATGTTGTTCCGCTTTATTCTTGAATGTCACAGCTTTGTTCAACAATCGATGCCCTATGCACTCATGATACTTATGCCGAAGGGAACTGATGAAAGACATGTTCGATTTCCTTACTTACTTGTTCTATTCTTTGCTGCAGGATCATTTCTTTGTGCTGCATATTTTGAATGGCAAGATCATTGAACTTGCGATAGGCCTTGGCCACCTGCATATAAATATGCACTGGTATGACTTTCCATTCAGAATAATAAAGCCGCTTGACCTGCCCTTCATTTAATCCAGTTTTGCGCGCCAAAGATCCAAACACAACTTTCAAGGATTTATCTTCCTCTAACTTTGCCATGTTTTTAATCATGAGTTGCGCTTGATCTGAAAACGCAGCTGCATTCATTTTTTCTTTCTCCGCAGAAAATTTTTCTCTCACCACAGAATTTTATTCCTCCATATTAACAATTAACAAATCGTTGCTAATATGGAGGTTGGAAAGCGTATGGTTAAAACAAATACAAACCACTACACCCTTAAACCACGCTTTCCCCTTTCCTCTCCAACAAGGAAAAGAAAGGGCAGAGTATGGTGGGAAAGGAATTTGACTCCCTTTCCCGTATGCCCCATGATGAAAGTTACAACACAATTACAATCATGGAGAAACGGTTATGAAAATTGAACTTTCTTACGCTATTGAATTATTGAAAAAACTTGAAGAGCATTTCCCTAAAAGTCTTCAAGAAGGACAACTCCATATAAATCAAGATGCAAAGAAAGTTGATGCTCATTTAATCTACCTTCTTGATGAATCTTTTATATTTAAATCCAAACTAACACTGCAAAATGGCCTATTTGTTGATAATTATAGAATTAATAGCAAAGGTATCAATTTACTGAATGGCTTTGATTTAAAATCCCAATTAACCAACCATTAAGAAAATCAGTTGAACGACCTTCTGAGATCAAACAAATCAATATGCCAAGTGTGTAAAATGCTCTTTACTAACCATTACCCCATCATTGATTTCAGAGGTTGTTACAAAACCCTTCAATTCTCCTTGTGGATCATCAACAATTTTAATTCCAAAAGCTTTTAATAAATCATTACTCATCCCTCTATCCTTTCCTTAACTTTTGGTCGTTCGATAAAATCTGGCCATTCTTTATCCTCTGGCCAATGATCAGAAAGCCACTCAACAGCTCGTTCATAATTGCGAACAGTGATAGTTTTTCCGTTTTGCAAATTATAAATTGTGTTACCTCGTTGAAAAATAGAATTAGAAAGAAATGAAACACTTACATTTTCCATCTCACAGTAATATTCACATAATTTTATAAGATTATTAATCATTCTATTCTCCTTAAAATATAATATTGGGAAAATTTTCCTAAGTCAATTATTTTTTCGGAAAATATGATTAATGATAATTTGTAAAATTCACCTTATAAACTTAAATTATGTCCGTAAAAAATTTACATGCTCTAATAAAAAAAATAGCAGAAGAAAAAAATGCCAGTTTAAGTGGAATTGGCATATCTGCTGGTGTTGGTCCAGATTTCATAAGAAAACTGGAATATGCTAAAAATGGCCCACCAATCGAAAAACTTATAAAACTCGCACACGCTTTAAATGTTGATATAAATATTTTCTTAAAAGCCCTAGACCACGATATTAAGTTTTCTCCTAATTCATCATTACAGCCAACAGAACTAAAAACAGTTTATATCCGTGGTGAAGTCCAAGCAGGAAAATGGACATCTGCTATTGAATGGCCACGTGAGGAATGGATACCAACTTTTATGCCACCTCACCCATTCTATGAGAAAATGAAACCTTTTGCTTTAAAGGTCAAAGGTGATTCAATGAATCTTAAATTCCCAGATGGTTCTATTGTCGTCGCTGTTAATTTTTGTGAGTTAGGACGCAACCCAGAAGATGGTGAATGTGTGGTTACTATTCGGCGTGACCCTTTAACGGACAACTATGAAGCCACTCTTAAAATTGTGCAAATCCGTGATGATGGTTCAGTTTTTTTGTGGCCACGTAGTAATAACCCTGACTTTATAAAGCCTATTCAGTTACCAAGAATGACCACACAATACCAAGGGAACGGTTTTGATGGAGATACTTCATCAGCCCCAGATGTGATGATCCAAAGCCTTGTTATTTCTGCCAATACCATTGTAGGAAAAGATAAGATATGACTGATCAACCTCAATCATTATTACAAAAATATCTAAAATTAAAAAAGCAAGAAGTAATAACTTGTCCTATTTGTGGGTGCAAAACTTTTGAGTATGAATCACCAGCAAATCCTATCTCACAAGATATTATCTCACCCCCCCAAAAAAAAGAAAACTTTAGGCAAGAAGGAATTGTACCTTTTTACTGGATGAGTTGTTTTGATTGTGGAAATTCCATATTCTTCCCAGTTGGTATGGTTGAAAAGTGTTTATACGAAAATGGCACTTCAATTGATGATTTACCTTTTTACTCTGAAATGTTAAAATGGAAAGAGAAAAACAATGTATAAGAGTAATAATATAGTTACATTACCTATAGATACTAAAAAGAAAAACTCTAAAAAAAGCAACGGGGATGGCGGAGGTGATGATATGAATGAACGTATTGTAAAACTGGAAAGTAATGTTGAACGTATCAAAGAAAAACTTGTCGATATTAATAAGGATATGGATAGACGTTTTGACGAAGTAGATAAACGATTTGATGCTGTTGATAAGAAATTCGATCAAGTAGATAAACGATTTGATAAACTGGACGCAAAAGTAGATAGGCTACCAACAGATGCTATTATTGATTTAAGAATCGCCAATCTAAAACTATGGATTATAGGATGCGCCTTTGCAATTCCATCTTTTATGGTCGCTTTAATCAAATTTTTTAATATTTTACACTAAATTCCAAAAAAATTTAAAAATAATTAGGAAAAAATTCCTTTATTGTGTTGACTTAGGAAAATTTTCCTATTATAACATCCCTATGACCACAACGGTCATGGGGATTTTGGTACAGACGCTGTTTATTGAATGCGTCGCCCCTATCAAGTTAAGGAATTTAATATGTCTGATACAGCAAAAGATTTATTTACATTATCCAATAAAGTTCGCATTAATAAACATCAATTACAAGTATTACGTAATGTATATATAAAAAAAATCAACGGACATATTATGACACATCTTTATCGACTACATGAAGATGGTTCTAAAATCAATATACACGAGATTAATAAAGCTGTTTCAGAACTTGAAGAAAGAAAGATGATTATTTGTCGTTTGACAGCACCATCCTTTAAAATGATTATCTATCCAACCAAAAAAGGTGAGCAAATTATACACAACGCCTTAAACAATAAAAAACAACAGATGATACTTGAATGTAACATAATTTAAACAAAAAGAGATTAGCCCTTCAACCTTCTATCCCCTCTTCCCCTCAATAAAGAAGGTATATTTCACCATGAGGCGATACAATACAAAGAATAAAAAAAACCGAGACCCACAAGGTAAACCATGACGGTGCCACGGTCTTAATCTTATTTACGGAGGAAGTTATGATTATTTTAGAAGATTTTTATGAAAATAACGATCTTGTAATCTCCAAAATCAACAACGAAATCATCGCTTGTTGTGGTTTTCAGATATTCAATGCAAGACATGCTGATAAATTGTTTGAAAAATTCAATATAAATCAAATTAAAAAACAACAAGCTCTTGATATGGTCAATGATGTTTCAGAAGAAACTGATTATATCAAACTTATAGAGCTAGATGTTAGATTTATAATTTACATTCACAATCCAAGTGAAGCAGTGCAAATAGAGGCTGTGAAGAAAATTGGAGATTCAATCCAATACATTCACAATCCAAGTGAAGCAGTGCAATTAGAGGCTGTGAAGAAAAATGGATATTCAATCCAATACATTCACAATCCAAGTGAAGCAGTGCAATTAGAGGCTGTGAAGAAAAATGGATATTCAATCCAATACATTCACAATCCAAGTGAAGCAGTGCAATTAGAGGCTGTGAAGAACGATGGATATTCAATCCAATACATTCACAATCCAAGTGAAGCAGTGCAATTAGAGGCTGTGAAGAACGATGGATATTCAATCCAATACATTC
>NZ_CAMXCI010000013.1:2500-5895 GCF_947179115.1 Commensalibacter papalotli (ex Botero et al. 2024) | reverse complement strand
CATATGGGTTTTTTTAGTTTATTTATTGAGATATTGGGAGCGGGGAGAGGATTTGAACCTCTGACCTTCAGGTTATGAGCCTGACGAGCTACCGGGCTGCTCCACCCCGCATTGGGTGTATACTGCGTTATTTTGGGTTTCATAATTTCCCTTGCAGTATGAATACTGATTATACTCTATAAGAGAGGTTTAATCAGTTATTTTGGTCTGATGATTATCGTTCTAATTTTGAAGGATATCTCAGTTATTGAATAAACTCTATTATGAAGTATTAATAAGAGTTTGAATTATAATCCTGCATATTATTTAATATATTGAATATGGAATTAAACGATATTGTTTAATTGGGGATTATAAGTGATAGAGAGGGTATATTAGAAGACCTGGCAGCGACCTACTTTCCCATGCCTTAAGACATAGTATCATGGGCGCTGGGGGTTTTCACGGCCGAGTTCGAGATGGGATCGGGTGGTTCACTCCCCGCCATTGCCACCAGGTCATCTAATATACCCTTGTGTGTTGGTTGTTATTGTGAGTTCATGGTTGGTTAATTTTGAATTGGTTATTTTATAAGAGTGACTGATATGAGTGTATGTGTGTTTTATATAGTAAGTGCAAGGGCGATTAGTATCAGTTAGCTGCACACGTTTCCGTGCTTTCACACCTGACCTATTAACGTGGTGGTCTACCACGGCCCGTAATGAGACCTCGTTTTGAGGGGGGTTTCCCGCTTAGATGCTTTCAGCGGTTATCCTTTCCATACTTAGCTACCCGGCGGTGCTGCTGGCGCAACAACCGGTACACCAGAGGTATGTTCACCCCGGTCCTCTCGTACTAGGGGCAAATCCTCTCAAGTCTCGACATCCACGGCAGATAGGGACCGAACTGTCTCACGACGTTCTAAACCCAGCTCACGTACCACTTTAATCGGCGAACAGCCGAACCCTTGGGACCTGCTCCAGCCCCAGGATGTGATGAGCCGACATCGAGGTGCCAAACCTCCCCGTCGATGTGGACTCTTGGGGGAGATCAGCCTGTTATCCCTAGAGTACCTTTTATCCGTTGAGCGATGGCCCTTCCACGTGGAACCACCGGATCACTATGGCCGACTTTCGTCTCTGTTCGAGCTGTCACTCTCACAGTCAGGCGGGCTTATGCCATTGCACTCAACAGCCGATGTCCGACCGGCTTGAGCCCACCATCGCGCGCCTCCGTTACTTTTTGGGAGGCGACCGCCCCAGTCAAACTGCCCACCATGCAGGGTCCCAATCCAGGCTTACTGGATATGGTTAGACATCAAAAAAACTCAGGGTGGTATTTCAAGGATGGCTCCACATAGACTGGCGCCTATGCTTCAAAGCCTCCCACCTATCCTACACAGCGTTTTCCTGATGCCACTACAAAGTTGCAGTAAAGGTTCATAGGGTCTTTCCGTCTGACCGCGGATACCCCGCATCTTCACGGGGAATTCAATTTCGCTGAGCCGATGCTGGAGACAGCGGGGAAGTCGTTACGCCATTCGTGCAGGTCGGAACTTACCCGACAAGGAATTTCGCTACCTTAGGACCGTTATAGTTACGGCCGCCGTTTACCGGGGCTTCAATTCAGTGCTTGCACACCTCCTCTTAACCTTCCGGCACCGGGCAGGCGTCAGACCCTATACGTCGTCTTTCGACTTTGCAGAGCCCTGTGTTTTTACTAAACAGTCGCTACCCCCTGCTCTGTGCCACCTGGTCATGGTTGCCCACGACCCGGTCTTGCTTATCCCGAAGTTACGCAAGTAATTTGCCTAGTTCCTTCAGCATCGTTCTCTCAAGCGCCTTAGTATTCTCTACTAGTCCACCTGTGTCGGTTTCGGGTACGGTCTATCCGCTAGAGCTATTTCCTGGAATACTCCAAAAGCTAGGTCAATCCAATAAGACCTAACAACATATTGTATTCGTCACTTCTAGCAGGTTCAGGAATATTAACCTGATTTCCATCGACTACGGCTTTCGCCCTCGCCTTAGGGGCCGACTAACCCTGCGTGGATTAACCTGGCGCAGGAACCCTTGGACTTTCGGCGACAGTGTTTCTCGCACTGTTTGTCGCTACTCATGTCAGCATTCGCACTTCTGATATCTCCAGAGAGGGTCACCCCGTCTCCTTCACAGACCTACAGAACGCTCCGCTACTGCGCATATAAATATGCACCCACAGCTTCGGTAGATATCTTGAGCCCCGTTACATTTTCGGCGCAGAGTTTCTTAATTAGACCAGTGAGCTATTACGCTTTCTTTAAAGGATGGCTGCTTCTAAGCCAACCTCCTGGTTGTTTTGGAATCTCCACATCCTTTCCCACTTAGATATCATTTAGGGACCTTAGCTGGTGGTCTGGGCTGTTTCCCTCTCGACAATGGACCTTAGCACCCACTGTCTGTCTGCCACGCTCATACTCTTGGGTATTCGGAGTTTGATTAGGTTTGGTAGGTCTTTGGGACCCCCGAGCCCATTCAGTGCTCTACCCCCCAAGGTAATACGTGACGCTCTACCTCAATAGATTTCGCGGAGAACCAGCTATTACCAAGTTTGATTGGCCTTTCACCCCTAGCCACAGCTCATCCCCGTCTTTTTCAACAGACGTGGGTTCGGTCCTCCAGTGCATGTTACTGCACCTTCAACCTGGCCATGGCTAGATCACTTGGTTTCGGGTCTTCTGCCAGCAACTAACGCCCTATTAAGACTCGCTTTCGCTGCGCCTACACCTAACGGCTTAAGCTTGCTGCAAACAGAAACTCGCTGACCCATTATACAAAAGGTACGCTGTCACCCCATAAGAGGCTCCAGCTGTTTGTAAGCATTTGGTTTCAGGTCTCTTTCACTCCCCTTGTCGGGGTGCTTTTCACCTTTCCCTCACGGTACTTGTTCACTATCGGTCATCAGGGAGTATTTAGGCTTGGAGGGAGGTCCCCCCATGTTCAGACAGGATTTCACGTGTCCCGCCCTACTCAAGGACTTTAAAGATATTACGTATACGGGGTTATCACCCTCTATGACTGGTCTTTCAATACCATTCTACTTACCTCTTTAAAGCCACTGGCCTGTTCCGCGTTCGCTCGCCACTACTAGCAGAATCTCTGTTGATGTCTTTTCCTCCGGGTACTTAGATGTTTCAATTCCCCGGGTTCGCCTCATACACCTATGTATTCAGTGCATGATCCCTCATACGAGGGGGGTTGCCCCATTCAGAAATTCACGGATCAAAGTTTGCTCGCAACTCCTCGTGACTTATCGCAGCGTGCTACGTCTTTCGTCGCCTCCTGATGCCAAGGCATCCACCAAATGCTCTTTGTGCTCTTACTCATCACACATACACTCATATCAGCCACTTTACCCGCTATTACCTCAATCATTCT
>NZ_CAMXCI010000012.1:0-7280 GCF_947179115.1 Commensalibacter papalotli (ex Botero et al. 2024) | reverse complement strand
ATTTAACCGAAAAAAAGTTCCATTTAACCGAAAAAAAGTTCCATTTAACCGAAAAAAAGTTCCATTTAACAAGCTGTAACCTTAGAGAAATAAGGGCTACAGCTTACCTAAAACTCTTTAAAACTCTTTAAAAAGAATTTAAAAAGCAAAATCATTTCAAAAATCTGTGGAAAACTTAATTAAAAATTTCAAAAAAACTCTCTAAATCATACGCTAAATAATACAATAGAAATTATAAAAACATTATAAGTATTGATTTAACTGTATTTTTTTATTCTATTCCTAGAATATATTATTCTAACACCATATACAGACCCTCCACAGAAAATCACCAGAGACAAAAAAATGGCACGATTAGCACCCAATCAGCTTAAAGAAAAAAGCCTCAATCGACTAAAAGAAGGGATGCACTCGGATGGAGGCAATCTCTATCTTTCCATTCGGGGAAACTCTAGGGCATGGGTCTTTCGGTTCAAAAGTCCAACCACAGGTAAGATCAGAATGTTAGGTCTTGGCTCATTGCCTGATATTACGTTGGATCATGCAAGAGAGGTTGCCCGTCAATCTCGCGAAATGCTTAGAAGTGATCTTGATCCATTACAACAAAAGCAATCAGGTAAGCTGGCCATTAAAGAAAACCGCAAAACCTTTGAGATGGTGGCTAAGGAATATATTGAAGATCGTTCTAAGAGATGGAGGGGTAAAAGCACGAAAGCAGAAATAGAGGCTTTATTTGTGAATTACCTTTACCCAGTCTTTAAGGGGCGTTCTATTCAGTCCATTACCCCTGATGATGTGCGTATCTTGTTGAAAAAGATTTGGTATGAAAAGACTGTGACAGGGGCAAAGCTACAGGGTTTACTTGATCGGGTGTTTAAATATGCACAGGCGCGGGGTTGGTTCTATGGAGATAATCCCGCAAAATGGACGGGCTTTCTTGAAACAATTCTACCAAAACCATCGGATTTTAAAAAGGTTGAACATCGTAAAGCCTATGATTGGCAACAGATCAACAAACTTTACAAGCGTTTGAAGTCTATCAATGACATTCCTAACTTGGCAGCTTGTTTTATTTGTTTGACTGCTTGTCGTTCAGCCGAGGGGCGAGAAATGCGGGTTGATGAAATCGACTTCAAGGAAAAGGTTTGGACATTGCCAGAGGCACGCAGCAAAACCAACAATGAGCATCGGGTGCCTTTATCAGATGAGACTTTGGATGTGATTAAGCGCGCTATGGCTATTAATGACAATCAGGGCGAATATGTATTTCAGAATAATAATGGTAAGCCCATTTATAACAAAGCCGTATTAACTGCCGTTAAGAATGCAGCCAAAGACCAAGATATGACCCTGCATGGCTTTAGATCATCTTTTAGAGACTGGGGCAGTGAAGCTACCAACACACAATCAGAAATCCTCGAAATGGCTTTAGGACACGCAATCAAGTCAAAGGTTGAAAGTGCTTATCGGCGGGGAGACCTTTTGGACAAGAGACGTGACCTTATGAACCAATGGGAAAATTATTGTAGGGCATAGCTTGGAGTTTTGCGGCCATTACGCGCGTACGCGCGAGGAAATCATCAATAAACGGCGATAAAGTCACATTCTAAGTGGCATATCATTCTATAGGAAATCAGGTATAACTTGATATTTTTTCAAAATTAATCAAAAAATCAAAATAGAGTTTCAAGAGCAATACGCGCGTGTGAGGGAATTAACGAAATAGTTTCTTGAAACGTCCAAGTAATCCAGTATTGATATTATCATCAACAGAAGTATCGTTTTTTTGAGGCTCTGATACGTTGTCTTCTTTGAGTGGTTCGATTGTACCAGATTTATCTTGCCTATACTCAAGCAGCTTTAAAGCCGTTTTAAGGCTATCTATCGTTTCTTGTTTATCTTGAACACGTCTTTTTTCAGCTTCAAGCTCAACTTTTACAAGGGATAATTCATGTTCTAGTTTTAAAAGACGTTCATTGTCATTTTTGTAAGCGACGTTGGGTATGACAGGCTGTGACATTGTCGTGTCGCTGTCGTGCGACCTTAATTGTCCATATACTCGAATAAGCTCTGAGGTATCTACACCGACACGTCCACCGCTAGCGACGGATCGCGACAATTTACCACTAGCGACGTGTCGCTGTATGGTTCGTCGCGTTTTCCCTGTTAATTCGGCAGCTTCGGAAATAGAAACATTAGGCATGATTGACCTCATTGAAGATAGTTTATCCTTTGCATGATGTTTAATGAACGTCAATAGGTCTTTATTTGTTAATATATTGAAATTCTTGTCAAAAAGTGGTATATTTTCAACTAAATTAATATTTTTATCTTTAAAAGATTTCGAACGACCTATTTTGAGGTCGTTTTTTTATGACCAAATTTTAAACAAATAAAAGAATAACTCGATGAAGACGCAATAACTGCGTCTTTTTTTGTCTAAACTATCCAATCAAGAAAGTGAATAAACAAATGACCGATGATCAACCAGCTCAAGTAATAGCTAAAGCTCCAGAAGATAAAGGGTTTCCAAAGTTGAAAAAATTAACACATCAAGAAATGTATGATTTAGTTGGAAAGTTTTTACAAAAAGCTATTCCAATTAAAGGAGCCAAATTAACTGTCGTTAAAGGAATGAATAGTCGTGTTTCACCTCCTAAAACTCCTTGCGTTATTTTACAAGTTATTAAAAAGGATAGGCTTTCTAGCACAGAAACAAGATACACAGATAAACATAAAATCTTGTGGTACAGATCAATGGTTACGATGAGTATGCTTTTTATGGGAGGGGGAAATATTAGTGCTTTAGAAATGGGTCAAGCCTTTGAAGCACGTTTTAATGATAGTTGGGCTACCGATCAATTTGAGAAGTTAAGTGATATTTTGTTTCCTCTTTACAGTGACGACGTAAAAATTGAAGAAGATTATATTAATGATGAGGATCAATATGAGGATTCCTGCACTGTAGATGCCTACTTTGAATATCATCCAGAAGTTGGTGTTTGTGAAGAAAGTGCCAAAGAAATTATTCTGAATACTCTTATTGCAGATGGTGAAGAGAATTCACAAGATGAGTGAATATCAAGGTAATTATGATCCTACAGAACCACCATCCTATCATTTCACTGGATCTGCTCCTTCTATGGGAGAAAATGACTATTTTTCTTTTAATCCAACACCTGAAGGTATGAGGCCTATTATTGATCCAAATACGAGGGTGTGTATCGGGTATGAGAATATGGAATCTATTGGATATGATCCTACATCTGGTTTTTTTAAAATTAGTTTTATTTATGATATTAATGAGAAAGAAGTAAGTCAATATAAACATGAATTAACTGCAAAAGATGTTGACGCAATGTCTCCAGAAGAGGCCGAAGAGTATCATAAATTTCGTCGCGCTATTTCCGATGAGGAAGATCATGGTATGTTTGGCGGTTCTTCTGAAGAAGTTGCGTTAATTGTTCTTACTGATGGGTTACTTGAAGCTTTACCATATGCGATGCGTTACACACGTGTAATGGGAAAAAGAGAGTTTTTAAAAAGAGCTCCTGAGCCTTATAAACGAGCTAGAAGAATACTAAAAAAAAGACAGACAGATATTAAAAATGCGATTAAAGAAGGAAGAAAGCAAGGGCCACCTACAAAGATTAAAATTAGTAAAGCAGTATTAGCAGCACCAATTACTTTTGTTTTAAGATCAAAATTAAAAATGGGTCTTTCAGCAATTAAGTTAAAATTTGAAGAAACAGCACTGCGTCATATGAAAGATCCACAAAGATATATTCCAGAAATAATATTGGAACATATTATTAGAAATGGGATAAGAACACCTGATTCAGCAAATCGTGCTTTTGGATTTATGTATAAAACATATGTAGGGACTGTGTTTAAAAATGGAAAACCTCGTGTAGTTGAGGTTATTGTTGATGAAAGAACATGGACGATTAAGCATTTTCAATATGTATATGAAAACAGGCTTGGCAATCTATCAAATGGGAAGGGGTCAGGAAGAATAGGGCAGTGGATCAACGATTATAATAAAAACACTATTTTTAAACAACCACATATCAAAGATATAAAACAATTTAAAGAAAATGTTAATTCAACACGTAAGGTCGAATATGATAGTAAAGAACATAAAGAGTGGCAGTGGAGGGGGGATTAATGATTGAAATTAGAGGAAAAGATGGTGGTGCTCTTCAGTTTGAGATGAATGATACTGGTAACATAAAAAATATTTTTTATTATAACAGTGATGATATATTTTTTATGTTTAAAAGTAATGATGGTAATGCAATAAATTTATCTATTTTTAGATCTGATTTAAAAACATTATTAAATGATAAGTCTAAAGCTCGTATTAATGAAACGTTAAATTCTAAAGTTGATTCTTGGTTTATGAAACAATTTAAAAATAAATTTTCCTTTTGTTTTACAAAGTCACCTAAAGCCATTGATAGTTATTGTTTGGGAGTTCATTTAACTGATTTTGCTTTTTTAACATGTAAAAGGATAGAGAATTCATTAAATTATCTATTTAAATTTCTTTTTTACGATCCTTACTATATTCCAACTGATGATGGTAACAATGATGACAATTTTTATATCGATGACGGTGATGATACGCTGGTATTAGAGGGCTCTTTGTTGGTTTCAGAAGAGGCATTAATAATTTTTTATCAAGAATTAGTGTCACTTTAATAGAGTTTTAATATGGAAACGTGGAATGAAAAAAAAAATAGAGATTAAAGGTGAATGTGAACTGATACAAATTGACCCTTTTCAATTTTTTGAAGATAAACAACGCTGGAAATCTGGTGAGACGACAAACTGTAATATTTATTTTCAAAAAAAAGAATGTAAGTTTGTGTCAAAAGATGTTGTGATTAGTTATGATGCATTAAAAATTTTTAATGATGGATTAATGCAGATCATTAATAGTGGTAAAGGTAATTATTTTTTTTATGATGAAAATCGTATTATTTCTTTACGATGTGAAATAGATAGACATTCTTTCAGTCCTATTGTTGTTACAGAAGATAGTATTTACTTATTGGAATTTAATTTTTTTTATTATAAGGGAAGTGATATAAAGCTTAGTGGATATTTGCTTTCTAATAGAGAGTCGTTAAAACAAACAATCGAACAAATAGGATTTTTATTATAAAGTTTTAATAAATGGTCGTTTAATAAACTTCAGAAGTTTGTTTATTAAATAAAAAAATATTTTTTACATTGAAATGTGTTCAAAATTTTAAAAATTAGACGGATATTTTAGCTTTTAGTAAATTGTTTTTATAGTCTTCATGCAAATTCAATTGATAGCCTCTTTGCTCAATATGATTGCTTTGAAGTGTTCCTTATTGCGTTTCTGGCTCGATCAAATACGAGCAACAAAAAAAATCAAACACGAATACATTCATCAATCAATTTTTTTATAAAACTAATTTTGATTTTCTAAGTAGGTTTAAAAAATTATTAAGAAAAAACTTGATCTGTCGCCTATGTTTTGTTGGTTTGATAAATTGTTGCGTTCTAAATAAACAAAAAATGCTAGGTTAGTTTTGTTTGATCTTTTGTTAATTGCTCAGGAAAGAGTGAAGTATTTTTCACAGCCATTGTTTAAAATAAAAAACAATAAAGTTTAATTGTCGTTTTTAATTTCAAAACAAATAATCAATTATGCTTTGGTGTTTAATATTAAACACCATTTTAAATGGTTCATATTTGCTTGTAGATGATGATTAAAAATTAAATGGTGTCGTGGATATTAAAAAAGCAAAAACCTCATCTCTCAAAAGCAACTAACGCAAAAAAGCAATTTGTTTTGTAATCGTTATATTTTAAGGAAAAGAACTAAAAATTTTAATGCAAGATAGTATTAAAAGTCCAAAAGTAATACAAAAGTATTACTTTTGTCTCAATTTTCATTTTAATACCTTGAACTTGCAGTTGGCTTATTAATTTTGATTATTTCGGGGGCTTTTTAGTGAGTTTTAATTTTAAAATATTACGTCACGATACGTTAAAAAGTTCACAACTACACAATCATATTTTTTGCTTTTTGAATTAGCAAAATCTTCATGTGCATTTGATGGATTTTTAAAATTGATAATTTTTTTTAAAGATCATTTAACAATTTATAAAAAAATAAATGTACCTTTTTTGAAGTTCACTTTTTAAAAAACAATATTTTATGAATTGATTTCTGGATGGCGTGAACAAACAAATTCTAAATAAGTTTTTTCTTATTTAAAAAGTTACGACTTTGAAGTTGGTTTATTTTCAGATGTAAAAATTAATTGGAACTTTTTTTCGGTTGCATATTTAAAAAATAATTCAGAAGTATTTATAAAAAATTTTCTGGATGATGAGAAAAAGTAAATTCAAGTATTACAACTTTTCTTCCATTTTTAATAGCCTTCCATTCGATAATCCAATTATCCTTTTCTGATAATTCTTTTATGGCAGGTTCAATAATTTTAACTCGTAAATTTTTAAAATTTTTTTGATAACTTTCTGGTGCTTCCATGGCATGATTAAAATCATCAATAGAAATTTTTAACCATCGATACCCATCTTTGTTTATTTGTTTTTGTTGTTCGAAAAGTTCTAATAATCTCCATGAATGAATAGAACGTAAAGCACAAGCTTGCTGTAATTTGTATTTAGTAAAATGACTTTGAAGTTCAAATAAATATGGAAAAATGTATTCACTAAATCGGAAAGAAACATAGCCTTCTTTATTATGATAAAAATATCCTTGGAGCCAATTGATAGCAGCTTTTGCTATTGTTTCTTTTTCATCTACTATTTGATAACTAATATATCGTTTTCTTAAATTCTCAACGTTATCTTTTAATTGTTTATAAGCGAGATCTAAACTTAAGTTAAAAGTTTTTGCATACTCTTCGGCTGTTAATATAACTTCAGTACTTTTTCCGTCTAGTTTTGCTATTCCTGCAAAAATAATTCTTTTTTCAGCCAGATTGAATCCTTGAGCAGCTCTTGTTACTGCATTACCTATGATAATATTTTTTTTAGATAAGTTATGCATTTATAAAACTCTTTAAACTTATTAGAACTTCAATTTTTATAGTTCTAATAAGTTTAAAGAGCAATATAATTTTAATTTACTTCTGTGGATTTAACCGAAAAAAAGTTCCATTTAACCGAAAAAAAGTTCCATTTAACCGAAAAAAAGTTCCATTTAACCGAAAAAAAGTTCCATTTAACAAGCTGTAACCTTAGAGAAATAAGGGCTACAGCTTACCTAA
>NZ_CAMXCI010000011.1:0-15107 GCF_947179115.1 Commensalibacter papalotli (ex Botero et al. 2024) | reverse complement strand
TCCAAATGATGTTTCTTTTTGTAACCCTTCTGGTCCTTTTACTTGTGATCCACAGTCAAAACATCTTTCTGGTACCCGTTTCAATTTTACGACAGGGGTTTTCATTATTAATGAACTGCAATACCATTTGAATCAGCTAATACAATTGTAAAGTATTTGTTGTTGACATTTACACGTAAAATCGTAAAAGTTGAAAATCGTAAAAGTTGAAAATCGTAAAGGTATAAGTGTATGATTATCGGAGTTTTAAACCAAAAAGGTGGAGTAGGGAAAACAACATTAAGTATAAATTTGGCGGCTATTTTTTCACGCAATGGAGCGCGTGTATTATTAATTGATGCTGACCCACAAGGAAGTGCACTTGATTGGGCCGCGGCACGTAACGAGGAGCCTTTATTTTCTGTTATAGGTTTACCTCGTGCAACTATCCACAAAGAAATAAATCAAATCGCTAAAGGCTACGATTATGTTATTATTGATAGCCCGCCTCGTGTAACAGATTTAGCACGAAGTGCTATTATGGCTTCTGATCTTATACTTATTCCTGTACAGCCATCCCCATATGATATATGGGCAGCAGATGAAATTATTAAACTAATAAATGAAGCTCTGATCTATAAACAAAACCTCAAATCTGCATTTGTAATTAATCGTAAAATCTTAAATACTGCAATTGGTAGAGATGTTAGAGAAGCGCTTGAAGTTTATTCTGTACCATCATTTGAAGCAAGTATAACACAACGTGTCATTTTTGCTGAATCTGCGGCGCAAGGAAAAGCCGTTTGTGAAATTGATGAAAAGAGCTTAGCTACAAAAGAAATTAAAGCTGTAGTAAAAGAAATTATGGAGTTTTTAAAATGAATACAAAATTAGGTAAAAAGATTACTATTGGTGCAAAACCAATTCATAAATCTACATTGGCATCAACGGCAGATGCGTGGGTTGAAAATCGAGTTGAGGAAGAACCCATGAAACGTTTAACTATTGATATTCCTTTAAGCTTACATACGGCTATAAAAACCTCTTGTGCAAGTAGAGGAACAAAAATAGCTGATGAAATGCGAGAATTTCTTTCAGAAAAATACAAAAATAATTAAAAACGTATTTAAGTTAAATTTGTAGAAAAGTTAAATATAAGGAAATATTTATATTTTTGAAGTGAATGTATAATATTTATTACATATTTGAAGGTGTTAACCTATAATTAATAGTCATTTTGTTTATAAATATTTAGATAGATGCTTTTCTCTTTAATCTAAAATTTTTTTAGATTAAAAACTATAAATTTGTTCTTTAGTGTAAAATTTTTAAGTGAAAATTGTATTTTTATAAGTTATCCACAAAATATAGTGTTATATATAGTGTTATATATAGTGTTACGCATAAAATAATTACTGTAACTTATTGAAAATACGCTTTTTATTTTAGTTAATGGTGTGTGATAACACGAAAGAAAGTGGGTGATAACACGAAAGAAAGTGGGTGATAACACGAAAGCGCTTGTGGAGTGGGTAATAACACGATATAAATCTTTTGGTGGGTAATAACACAAAAGAGAAAATGATATGGAAGAGAATACAAAAGATAAATCGCCTCTTCTTCCTGACCGTATGCAACAAGAAGATTTTTTTATTTGTGATATTTTTGATGCTACACCTAAAGGAGATATGGCATCAATGGAACATCCAATCTTTTCAATATCAACAAAACCAGACCTTCGTATCAAGCATTATGAAAATGGAAAAAACTTTATTAAAGTTATTCCATCAGTACAAGGCGTAGCAACCGTTCATGATCGGGATATATTAATTTTTTGTATATCCCAAACAATTGCTGCATTGAATAATAAAAGTGAAATTAAACAAACATTGAGATTTAAAGCCTACGATTTTTTATCTGCAACGAATAGAGGTACAGATGGAAGAGGTTATGAACAACTCAAAGCAGCTCTTACTCGCCTTGCAGGGACAAGAATAGAAACAAATATTACTACAGGAAAATATGAAATTTTAGAAGGTTTTGGTTTAATTGAAAATTATAAAATTGTAAGAGAGACTCGTGAGGGAAGAATGCAAGAAATTGAAATTAAACTTTCTGATTGGGTATTTAATGCAATTAAGGCACATGAAGTACTAACATTACATCGTGATTATTTTAGATTGCGTAAACCTCTTGAGCGAAGAATGTATGAATTAGCACGTAAACATTGCGGTCAACAATATTCTTGGCGTATTGGGCTTGATAAATTACAAGCAAAATGCGGTTCTGGGTCAACAAATAAAGAATTCAAACGATTAGTTAATAAAATAATTGAACAAGATAATACATACAGTCATATACCAGATTATGCTGTATCATTAAATGGTAATAATATTATTTTTACCAATCGAAATTTTAAAGAGCTTACAAATATAAATGTTTCAATTATATTAAATCAAGAAACATATCATGATGCGAAGTTAGTTGCTCCCGGTTGGGATATATATTCCCTTGAAAAAGAATGGCGTTGTTGGATGTCTGAAGGTGGTATAGATGCGCCACGAGAACCTAATAAAGCATTTATTGGTTTTTGCCGCAAATGGTTTGAAAGACACAAGCAATCTTAGATTAATTTTTTATAAAAAAATTCCTTTGTCATAATAATTTTAATCAAATTTCTTTCAGATGCACAAAATCACACAAACTAGATACAGAACGAGTGTAAACATAGGATTCTGGTAAATTCATCGATAAAATTGTGCGGGTATATTTTTAATCTCTATAATTAATGCTGAACGCTGATAATCGTTTGTTCAGTAAAAAATCAAACCAAATTTATGGCTTATTAATATTCATGTATAATATACATAAAATATATAAAATTAACAACTTATTAAAAATAAATGATAGAGAGTTACTTGATAAATTCATTATTTGTGGTAGTGATGATAGCTTATCAAAGTATATTTTATAATTTAATTATTTTCATAAAATATTATTTAATAAGATTAACCTATTGATACCCATTTTAATAAACTCTAGGTTTTCCTAGAGTAGGTTAAATACTTCTTTAGTAGAAGTGATAACTAAAAATACTATCACACATCAAGAATGCCTTCTGAAGGTTTTATGTGCGTGTTTGAAAATCCATAAAAAATCAAAGAAAAATTAAAATAAATAAAATCATCTCATTTAGTTGTAAGTAGAATGTTACTTATGATATATATCATAAATATATATCATGGAGGATTATAATATGCAGATAGCAAAAATATTTCAAAATGGCAGAAGTCAAGCTGTAAGGTTGCCTAAGGAGTTTCGGTTTAATGAAGATGAAGTCATCGTAAAAGCCTTTGGAAACGGTGTATTGTTATTACCAAAAGAAAATCCGTGGGTTTTAATGCAAGAAGCAATCAATGAATTTGAAGATAATTTTCAATTCACAAGAGAGCCTCAGGGAGATCAAACCCGTGAGGATATAAAATGATTTATTTACTCGATACCAATATCTGTATTTATATCATTAATAATAACCCCACTTATGTCTTTGAAAAGTTTAAACAATTTCAATTAGGACAGTTAGGTATTTCCAGTATTACCGCTTCAGAGCTTGCTTTTGGTGTTGAGAAGTCTGGATCACAAAAGAATAAACTGGCTTTAAATAAGTTTCTATCCCCTTTAGAAATACTACCTTATGACGAGCAAGCTATTTGGCATTATGCTGAATTAAGACATCAATTACAATCAACAGGACAACCTATTGGAAGTTTAGATATGTTAATTGCTGCTCATGCCTTAGCATTAAAGGTAAATTTGGTTACCAATAATGTTAAAGAGTTTAAAAGAGTAAAAGGCTTAACTGTAGAAAATTGGGTCATTTAATAAAAAAAATTATTTTATTAATAAACATCTTTCTTATATGAGTTTATAAATATTATTTATAGTTAATGAGTTTACGTAAAATATTTTATATCTAACCTTGCTTTTATTTTTTAAGAAAAAAATATGAATATATGTATTTGTGATTTTAGCGATATGCCAACAACTGTTAGATTAAACCCATCAATATTACAGGTAATTTAGATTTATGGCGTTATCGTATAATTACAAAATTACAAGATCAAACAGTATGTATTCTAATTTTAAGAGTTAATCCTCGTAAAAACGTATAAATAATCTGATTATTAAAGAAATTGATTATGGTTGCGATTGGATATGCTAGAGTATCCACAATTGAACAACGCACTGCTTTGCAAATAAAAGCATTAAAACAATTTGGTTGTGATAGCTTTTATGAAGATAAAGCCTCTGGTGCTAAAACAGATAGACCAGAATTATTAAAAGCCCTTTCCTATTTAAGAGAGGGCGATATATTAGTTATTTGGAAGTTAGATCGTCTTGGGGGGGCAATAAAACATCTAATAGACATTGTGAATGATCTAGAAGCTCGTAAGGTTTGTTAACAGAGAATATTGATACCACAGCTCATAGAGGTGAGTCAGTATTTCATCTATTTGGAGTATTAGCTCAATTTGAAAGAGACCTTATCAAGAAAAGAATAAAAGCCGGATTAAAAGCAGCTAGAGATCAAGGTGGAGTTGGTGGAAGGTCAATTGTAATGACAGACGAAAAACTTAAGAAACCAAAGAGCTTTTACAAAATGGATAGAGATACTACCAATAATTTATTTATTATAATTCCCTATTTTTTTTATAAAAAAATTCATACTTTTTCTCCAAATACTTCTACTTGATCAAAATGAAGAAATGTTTGTCCAATAATTTGTATACGAATAAAGCGACCAATAATATTATTAATTGGCAACAATCTATAAGGATCTCCATTTAATCCACCAAAAGAAATATCTTGATCTTTTTTACGATGAACTTCAGTAAAATTAACACCGTCATCAGACACTAATATAGATAAAAGATTACTTCTATTTTTAACTGTATCTGATTCTAATCTATTATAGATACGTAATTCTGTAAAAAGGTATAAATCCTTATATTCTATTTGCCACCAAGGATTATTTTCAGTTTTTGTATGGCATTGATATGATCCCGTCAAATTACCACTTATAGCCCCTTCTGGAGTAACATTTTTCCCTTCATCCCGATCATATATTGAAATTTGAGTCGGAATACCTAAACGAGATATATTTTCCCCAAGAGGCTCATTTTTAAATACCTTACTACTTACTGAAAAAAGTTTAGCAGGTGATAATTGTGCTTTAATTTTTTTTTGTTGAAATTTATCTATTACCTCAATGATAGAATCTCCAAATTTTTCAATATCTGATATTTGTGTTACCGAACTAAAATTATCGGTTTTTCCTTTATGTATTATTTGAGAAGAATAAATATTAAGTGTATTATTATTGGCAACCATATCGCCAAGAATATGATTCGAAGATGCTCCATATGAATCATTAATTATTATTATATTTTTATTACCAAATATTGCAGCCATATGAAATGCTGAACTTGAAAAACCAACAAAGTTTTGATTAGTTTGCCAAAGTTTTAGCTGATCTATAAAGGAAAGCTGTTCTGGAAATATACATTTTATTCCTTTAGATGTTAAATAATCACAAAGCTGATACTCATTTTCAATAGATCTTACTCCGCGTGAAAGCCGACTTTTTGATATATATATATACTCTTTTTGTAATGAATTATTTGATAAAGAAGGATACACTCTTTCAAGAGTTTTTTTATACATATGACTTATAGAATGATTTTCATTAAAAGATCGTTCTGCAATAACTATTTGTTTAAAAAGCGTAGTTTCAGTAATATTTTTTAATTGATGTTTTTGAATTCCAAGCTGATTAAAAATATAAGCAATATGAGGCACTTTAAATAAATGATCAGGAGGTTCTCCAAGATAAGCTATTTTTATTTTTTTTGGTTGATTTTTTAAAGCCCATAACCTGCTTAAAGAACTAACCATAAAATGTCCAAAATGTTGATGAACAACACCTAACCAAAAATATAAATCATGAACTAAAATATTCTTTATTCTATGAGGATGAATATTAGTTGTGACAGATGCATTTAATAAATTATAATCTGGTACACCTCTATAAAAACTACTCTCTGATATAATCTGTTGGTTCTCTCCATATAATGAAAAACCATGATTAAATACATTTTTATATGTACGAACATTTAATGGATATTGAAGGGGGATTATATACCCTCCCGCTCTCATACATTTTTGAAATATATTATTTTTATCTATATAATCGTGCATAATTTATTATTTTCTAAGTTAATTAAACCAAAATAAGGTTTATTTTGACGAGCAAAAAAATTGTCCAATTTGTCTCATTACTTTTTTTATTTTAACAATTAGAATGAAAAGATTCTATAAAATTTTTATATTAGATTAAGATTTATTTATTTAATATAAATTATTAATTTTTTTATAATTTTTTTATTCAATAATAAATCCTACAATTTTTAATTAAAAGAAATGAATGTAATGATTATTTTAAATCGCGAAAACTTTATTTTTAGGAGATTTTGCTGTTACTTTTTTAAATCGGTTATTAAGACATAAAAAATGGAATTATTGCATCTTTAGTTTAGTAATGTAAATTTTCTTTAGAATGCAAGCATAAAAAACGATCTCAAAATAATGTTGTTTAATGTGATTTGAATTTACTGTTTATAATTTAGACATAACGGTAACATTATGACGTTTAAGTCATCATATTTTATCAATAATATCAATGAATTATATAGTTATATATTGCTATCTTTATCAATATAACCAACAAACATATTTTTATAACCGCATACTTTGTATTTTTATCTGCAAATTACCATTATTTATTTTTCGTAGCTCATATTAAATATAATTTCACTATATAACTTCCTAATATAAATAAAATTTTAATATAATTGATTATTTAAATATATTATTAAATAATATTTAATATAAAATTATTTTAAACATTATTATAAGTTTATTTTTATTACATTACCTATTTTAATAATTCTTCTAAAACTTCATTACCTATTTTTTATAAGTTTTTTATTATTATTTTAGACTTTTATAATATGTATAGTGGTAAATTTATTATGATCAAGTATATTGATACCTCTTTTAGGTATTTTACAAAGATGGTTAATTTACATTAATCACTTTTTTTTAGTATAATAACTTTTTATTGTTAATTAGGTAAAAATCGATGAAAGTTGCTGTTTGTTTGGTCGTGAAAAATGAACAATTGGAAATTGTTTATTGGATTGCTTGGTATAAAGCTCTGGGTTTTGATACCATCATCATATATGATGATTTTTCTGATGATGAAACAGAAAATGTAATACTTTCTTTAAAAAATACTATTGATATAAGATATCATAGAAATGCTTTTAATAAAGACATACATCATATTAGACAAATTAGAGCTTATAAAAATACTATCACAAAATACAAACAAGAATTTAATTGGATTGCCTTTTTTGATTCTGATGAATATTTAGATTTATATGGGAAAAATATAAAAGATTATTTAATGGAGATGAATCATGCATCATTAGTTGCTTTTAACTGGTGTTGTGTTGGTACTAATAATTATATTAGCCGACCTCCTGGTATTCCTGTTATTAACTATACATTACATGGAAGCAATGAACTTTTTTGGAATAAACATACCAAAGTTATAGTGAAACCACTATCTATATCAAAACCATTATATCACGTTCATAATATCATGGTAGAAGGACAAAGTGTTGATAGTGCTGGAGATCCTATAGAGTGGGAAGGTGATCATGGTGGTTTTACAAAAGACTATCCCACATGGGCAGGTGGGCGCCTTATTCATTATCAAACTAGATCTTTAGAACATTATGTGATTAGAGATAGAAATATAGAAGAAATAAGAAAAAATAAACAAGATCCAGTACATAATATTGTTAGTAGTAACGATTATAATCAAATAGAAATTAATATTTCTGAAATTTATTTACAAAATTTTTATAAAATAATGAAAAATTTTGTAAATGGACAAGGGCGTATCGTAGAACAAATAATAGCCTCAATACCTTTTTCATATTTTTTATATTTAAAAGATTTATACTCACCAAAACAGGTCTCTATTTTTGATCCTCATTATGAATATGAAAACAATGCAATTCCTCTTTATTGGATTTCTCATCATTCTAAACCAGGAAATATATTAAAAGATAAATTTAATAGTGAAAAAAAAGTTTTAGCATTTCATATTAAAAACTATTTTAATTATTTTCTCTGTGTTTGTAACGAAGAATTAAGTGTGCATGATGATAAAGAACCCGTTATTGCATTACTTCTTGAAGATAGTGATTATATTCATTTATGCACACAATCTTCTTGTCTTTTAAAAGTAAAAGGAGATCCAAGAATAGGTTCAGTACTATCATATAAAGTATGGGGAAACCCTAATGAAACCATTTCATTATCTCATCCAGATACAAATAGATATTTAAGTTTTGATGAGCATGGTAAACATTGTATAACAAAAATGAGAGCATATGAATGGGAAAGTTTTTCATTATTAGAAATTAATCTTGATAATTGTACAGATACAATTAAAGAAACTGCTGAATATTTAAAGAGTAGTAGAAGCTTTTATGAAATGCAGATTTTATGCCAACAAAAGAAAGAAAAAAATGGGTTAATATTCAATGCTATAACATCATTAGATGATGCTTCTAAAAAAGCTATTAAAATAATATCTAGAGGTATATTATCAGAACATAATATGTAGAAAATATTATAAAAATTTAAATTTATATAAATTAATGTTATGAAAATAATTGTTCAGTTATGGTTGAATAACATTAATTTATTTTTCTCAAATCTTTTTGCTATCAAATAAACATTACGCGTAGTCTAAGTGATTCTGTATAAAGCGCAAATCATATATATTAAAGTAAAAAGATCCTGTTGCAAAGTTAGAGAATAGAGTTTAATTTTTTCACAAATATGAATGAAATATTTATAATTGGGAATAGACACTGTGCTTGTTAGAATGCATAGCAACACTTCTTCAGAAAAGCCTTTAAAACGATAAGCTCTTTACATCAACCTGTATTGGTAATGATAAAACAACCTCTTTTTCAAAAACACTATAAATCATGAAGAAAGAGAATATTCTTTCTAATTCTTTGTTTCATGAAACAAAGAAATATATGGAAAAGAACGGCTGTTTCCAGTCTTTCCATACAGCAAGAAATATAGTTAAAGAATATGAGGTAATGTAATGGATTAAGAAAGGCTTACGGTTTGAAGGGAAGTAGACTATAAACCACAAATCAACCTTATAAATCTACTCAAATTAAACAATCTTGTCATTTGCTAAATTACCCAACCATATTAATAATTACAGCATCTTTATCTATTCGTAACAAGTCAAAAAAACGTCAAGGTTACTCAACGTTTCTTTAGGCAAGCTTTTAAAAGGTGATAGATTATTTACACTAATCCATATCGGAACAGATAAAGCATTCAATTTTATACTTCTTCACAACTTAATTACCTATTCGCGACAAACCTTCTTAGTGTTAGTTATGTTTCAAAAAATAATAAAATAAACTGTTTCGAAAAAAAACTGCAAGCTTACAAAGAGTAAAATTTACAGATATTGTTTGATAAAGGATTATTCAATAAATTTTGTAATATCTAAATCGCAGAACCCAGAACCGTTAATATTTGTAATATTAATATTGTTAAAGTCCTCTTTTATTTTATTGCTTATATTTATTTTATAATTATTCCACCACTCAGAACATTCTTGCATTAACTGCTCAACTTTTCCTTCATCAATTATATTTTTTATGAGTTTATGTACATTATTCCAATTATCAATAAAAGGAATAGGATTTTTTCCTAAATATGGAGTAAAACAATTAAGCCCTCTGCCATTTTCTACTATAGGTATACAACCAGCTTCGAGAGATTCATATATTCGGAAAGAATCTAAATGTACAAAGCCTGCGGGGCAAGGAATGAATATAGAATTTTCCATATACTCTCTATATTCTTTAACCCCTAAAGCATCAACACTATTAAAATATGATGTTAAATGATAATATCCGCCATCTATATTTTTCATATTATCATACATAATTTGACGATTTGTTTTTTTTATGTCTCCAGCAAAAAACCATGTATATTTTTTATGTTTGGTTTTAATATTATTAATATCTCTTTTAAATCCAGCTTTATAACCTAGAGGAAAAAAATTTACATTTTTATAACTAGCGAGAATTGGATTCCATAAATTTCTCCATACAGTATTGCAATATTCATAACATCTATATTCATCTTTAAAAGCTTCATCACTTAAATGTACAAGTAAAATATTGTTATTATTATAATATAAAGTTTTATAAAAATCTAATTTTTGTTCATTTATTAGGCTATCTATTATAATTAAATTTTTATTTTTAATTGTTGATGCATTATTTATTTCTAAATGTTCATATTTATCAAGAAAAGGAATAATTTCTTGTAACCATTCTGTTTCAAACATATGGTGTAAATTACAGTTGATTATAACTTTATTTTCTGTATTAAATATATTAGATCTAGTAATTAAATTGTTTTTTCTTTTTAAATATTCAGAATTGGGAAAGATTTTTTTTAAATTATCTAACGTTGCTAAAACGTTTGAAGTATAACAGAATTGATATTCTTTGAGGGCTCTATTTGTAAAAAATTTTGATAATTCGGTTTCATAGTTTTCATCAGGAATAATATAATAATTTTCCCAGTCAAGAGCTTTCTCTCTATCGCATGTAACCGTCGTTAAGTCATTGCTACTTGATAAAAATAAATTATTTTGTGAGAGATTATAAAGGCCTTGTTTTGTAATTTGATAATCAAAACTACCAATATTTAAAAAAAATATTTTATCTTTTTTAAAATAATGTCTAATTATATTAAATTCATTGCAGTCTTCTATTTTTTTTTGTTCTATATTACCATGTTCAGATAAACATAATACTGTCCCAAAGTGCGTAATAATCGGCATTATTTATTCTTCTTATGTTTTTTGTTGCAATAGCTATCGCATAGCTTACCCATTTTTTTCTTTTATTTAGTATAAATTTAATAATTCGTAAATTTTTTAATTTTATAGTGTCATATTTATTTTTTGACTTGTTACGAATAGATAAAGATGCTGCAATTATTAATATGGTTGGGTAATTTAGCAAATAACAAGATTGTTTAATTTGAGTAGATTTATAAGATTGATTTTTCGTTTATAGTCTACTTCCCTTCAAACCCTAAGCCTTTCTTAATCCAGCACATTACCTCATATTCTTTAACTATATTTCTTGCTATATGGAAAGACTGGAAAAAGCCGTTCTTTTCCATATATTTCTTTGTTTCATGAAACAAAGAATTAGAAAGAATATTCTCTTTCTTCATGATTTATAGTGTTTTTGAAAAAGAGGTTGTTTTATCATTACCATCAATTTATCGCTTATAAGATCATCATGCCATTTATATGATGAGCGTAAAAATCATACTTAGCTCTATTAAAATTAATTTGTTTCCATTCCAACAATTACAGCCCATTCCTAATTAAAAATATACTTTCAAAATCAAAATCAAAAGTTGCTAATGATTCGCATTGTCATATATAGTTAATATTAATAAAAAATGTTTATCTAAATCTATTTATTCTAAAAGTTACATGAAAAGGAAATAATTATGCGTATAAAAAAATATCTTTTGGCTAGTTGTGCTTTAATATTATCAAGTCCTGCTTTTGCAGTGGAATACCCAATCGGTAAACCTCAAACTTGTGGTAATATGGAAATAGCAGCTGTTTATCTTCAACCTATTGAAATGGAACCAGAAGGGGTGATGTTACCTGCAGCACAATCTGATGTACATCTTGAATCTGATATTCATGCAACTGCGGATAATAAAAATGGATTCCCTGAAGGGAGTTGGATGCCATATTTACAAGTATCCTACGAGCTTACTAAAACAGGAGATACAAAAAAATTAAATGGTATTTTACATCCAATGGTTGCTAATGATGGCCCACATTATGGTGAAAACATTAAAATGTTAGGAGCAGGTAAATACCATTTAAAACTTACAATTTTGCCGCCATCTCGCGAAACAATGTTTGGTAGACATGTTGATAAGGAAACTGGTGTTGCACCTTGGTTTAAAAGTTGTGTAACAGAGTATGATTTTACTTATGCTGGAACAGGTAAAAAAGGCGGATATTAATTCTAATATTCTAATAAAAAATTAAATAATTAGTTAATTTACTATTTTATTTTAGTTTGTTTAATATTTTTTATTAAATAATTATAAGTAAATTTTAGGATATTTAGTATGAAAATATTATGGGCTATTTTATTTTTATTTGTATTTTTACCAATATCATCTTTTGCAGCGTCATTACAAAATTATGATGTATCTATCGCTGATGGTGTATTTACACCATCATCAATTGAAGTATCTGCAAATCAGCGTATTAAAATAACAATTAAAAATACAGGAAAAGGACCTGCTGAATTCGAAAATTTATCACTTCGTGTCGAAAAAGTTCTTGGACCAGGTGTTACATCATTTGTGGTTATTCATCCTCTTAAACCAGGAAAGTATCAGTTTATTGATGAATTTCATATGAATATGCAAGGTTTTAGTATTATTTCCAAATAGGAGTTTTATATGGGTGCGCCTTTATTTATCGTATGGCGTGAAAGTGTCGAGGCTTTACTCGTTATAGGTATCTTGTATGCTTGGTTAAGACGAGAAAATTTGTTGTCATTAACTAAACAACTTTGGATAGGTACTGGATTAGGTCTAGCGCTTGCTGGTTTACTTGCTATTACTTTTTGGGTAGCAAGTAATTGGTTTGCGGGTGCGGGTGGAGAATGGTTTTTCACAGGAATGATGTTTGTTGCATCTTTATTAATTTTACAAATGGTAATATGGATGCACCGTCATGGACGAGGTATGAAAAAGCATCTTGAACAAGAGGCCGCTGACAGTCTAACAAAAACAGGAAGTGGATTAGGAATACTTATTTTAGCAATGTTAGCTGTAGCGCGAGAAGGTTCAGAAACAGTTGTTTTTCTTGCAGGTATCGGAGTTCAACAACAAGGATCTTCTTTAGGACTTTTTATTTTAGGTGGTGTTCTTGGTTTTGTTCTTGCTTTGTTAACATTCTGGCTTTTACAAAAATCTTCGAAAATCATTTCTTGGAAATGGTTTTTCCTTATAAGTGAGTTTTTACTACTCTTAATTGGTGGTGGATTAATGATTAGTGCTTTTGATAAAGCTGCTGCTCAAATATCTGCTTATAACCTTCCTGACTGGCTTTATAGCTTTATGGATGATTATTTATGGAGTAGTGCGTGGTTGATTCCAGATAATAGTACCTTAACAGGTTTAACAGGTTACCATGCAGAACCATCTTTAATGCAAGTTATGGTTCTCGCTATTTATTGGATTCTTGCAATTTTATTTTGTAAAATCCGATTTAAAAATAAAACTACGCATTGATATGAACTAAATTGAGGCTACATAAGGGTTTAAATGATAAGTAAAATACTTCATAAATTAGGCGTTGCAATGCAACGCCATAAAGGAATAATACAAATTACCCAGTGGGGGATTGTTGGTTTGTATCTTGTTCTTTTAATCATTCCTACGTTTATGGATTTACCACCACGACATGCACATATTTTAAGTAATCTCGTTTTATTTGCCCAATTTATTTTTTGGGGAATTTGGTGGCCCTTTGTTATTCTTTCAATGTTAGTTATGGGAAGAGTTTGGTGTGGAGTTTTTTGTCCAGAAGGTGCACTAACTGAGTGGACGTCAAAAAAGTTTGGTAAAAATAAAACAATACCACGTTGGATTAAATGGAAAGGTTGGCCTGCTATTGCTTTTATTTTAACAACCCTTTATGGACAATTGATTAGTGTTTATGATTATGCTCAAGCTGCATTATTAATCTTGGGAGGTTCAACAATAGGTGCCATAATTGTTGGTTTTTTTTATGGAAAAGAAAATCGCGTTTGGTGTCGATATTTATGTCCTGTTAATGGTGTTTTTAATCTTTTATCACGCTTATCACCAATTTCTTTTAAAAGTAATACCAAAAAATGGGCTAATTATCATGGTGAGCAATTAAGTAATCCACATTGTCCGCCGATGATTAATATTCGACAATTACATGGTGTTTCATCTTGTCATATGTGTGGACGTTGTGCTGGGTATCGAGATGCAATTAGTTTACAGTCAAGATCTGTCAATGAAGAGATTATTGTTTATGGTGGTGAAAAAGGTAATATTTGGCAAACACGACTTTTGCTTTTTGGTATGATTGGTGTCGCTATAGGTGCATTTACGTGGACAGTTTCACCTTGGTTTGTACAATTAAAACAATTATTAGCAAATTGGTTAATTAATCACAATATTTTTTGGCCGCTTAATGCCACAGCCCCTTGGTGGATTTTAACAAATTATCCTGATAATAATGATAGTTTTAATTGGTTAGATGGTTTTTGCGTTACTTTTTATATTCTTGGTTCAGGACTTATATTTGGATTTGGTTTAACAATTATTTACAAACTATTAGGTCGTTTTTTACGAAAACCTAATCTTTATCTTTATATATCACAAGCTCTTATACCTTTGGCTGCAGCAGGTTTATTTCTTGGGCTTACTGCAACAAGTGTGAAATTATTACAATATGATGGTATTATTTTGGGGTGGATAAAGAACGCAAGAGCAATTATTTTAATTGGAGCCGGTCTTTGGAGCCTTTATTTAGGTTATAAAATTTTAAGAAAAATTACTAATAATATTTATCAATTTATATTATCGTTTTGTTTATTTTGTTTTTCTCTAATACCTATTTTAGCTGCTTGGTGGTTTATGTTTTGGGGATGGTAAATATATAATATAGTATTACCTTTACTGCGGTTGATGTTAATGAAGTTTGGGGGAACCCATATGGTGGTATCAAACAGGGTGCTGCTTATGAGGGTATGACGACATTGACCCTCAACTGGGATCCAGAAAAAGTGCTTGGTTTTAAACATGGGCTTTTTAATATCAGCGCTATGCAAATCAGAGGACGTTCATTTACA
>NZ_CAMXCI010000010.1:0-26821 GCF_947179115.1 Commensalibacter papalotli (ex Botero et al. 2024) | reverse complement strand
TAAATTGATTAAGGTCGAATTAACCGCAACATCAGAATATTTCGTAGATATGATTGAAGTCGCAGAGAAAATTGCGTAATTTTAATCGATTTATAAATAAATTGATGTAACCCTCCCTTTTAAAACACAAAAAGGAGAGGGTTTTTATACAAAAAATTTAAACTAATACATTCATCCAATTTTAATATTTTTGAAATGATGGTAAAATTTCAGTTTCAATACGGTTTAAAATAGCTTTTCCAGCATTTTGAAAAGCTATTGGACTATAACGTGACTGGATATAATTACGCGCGTTTTGTGCATATTCAGTTGTCTTTGCTGGGTTATGAAAATATTCAACTATGGCCTCACCTAGAGCTTCTGGTGAGTTTTCATCCAGCAATGTGCCAATAGGATTATTCTTTACACAGAAACGCATCTCTCCTACAGAGGAAGAAATAACAGGTAAACCCGCAGCCAAAGCTTCGTGCAACGCAATACACATCCCTTCATAAGTTGAAGTTTGTGTATAAAGATGCAAGGTTTTTAAATAATCCATAACATTTGAATAAAAACCTACTAACTCAACATTATTTAACTGTAACTTTTGAATTAAATTTTGTAATTTTTGTTCTTCACCACCTGCACCAGCGATAGAAAAATGAATTTTTGTTCCAACTTCTGGGTATTTCTGATTAATATAATCAATGGATTTGATCATAATATGAAAATTTTTAACTGGGTGTAAACGTCCCATACTTCCTATATGAAATACGCCATTTCCATCCCAGACTGGCATTTTAGGCAAGCTTTCTGGAACTTTAAACAAAGGCCACGTCATCACTCTATCAGCAGAAACATCCATCCCAGTTTGTAAAAAATCAGCGACACCATCAGAATCTGCGACCCAAAATTGACTATACCGTTGTAAAAAACGAAGAGCCGCCGCTTTATAAGCCCTAAGATTAGCACTATGCTTCCAACTAACAACGGGAATATTACATAATTTTCCTATTATTTGCCCATCCATCGTTCCACGAGACAAAGACGTCCAAATCAGGTCAGGTGGAGACTTTTTCACTGCTTTATATAAATTATAGGTTGATTTTAAACGGTTATCACCATTTAAAGAAAGCAATTGATAAGGCACATTCCTTTTTTCCAATAAAGCAGCTGTTTCCATATCTCTGGGTAAGCATGCTAATACTTTAAAACTATGTCCTTGGCTTTTAAAAAAGTCAGCCAAATCAGGAATTATAAATTCTGCACCACCACCTTCTAAACTACTGATCACATAATAGATTTTCATAGGAACCCCTGATTTTTATCAATATATATTCTGTGCTTTTTCACATAAGCAAAACATAACAATTTATAAACCATAAATCTTCAATTTTCTTTGTTAAGCCAGAATAATAAATAACGGCAATAGATATAGTTTATTATGCTTACCCTAATAATTATTCATATAATCAATAAGATATATTATTTTTTTTCGTTTGATTAAAAACTACAAACCTCTATCATGAATTGTATAATAAAAAGCTGAATTACTAATCTATTGACTATTATATTTAAGGAACATAAATAATGAGTAAAAAAACTCTTACTGGTGCCAACGGCGCTCCGATTGCTGATAATCAAAATTCTCGTACAGCTGGCCCCAGAGGCCCTGTCCTTATTGACGATTTTAATTTAATTGAGAAACTTGCTCATTTCAATCGTGAAAATATTCCAGAACGCCGTGTCCATGCCAAAGGCGCAGGTGCACATGGCACGTTTGTTGTTACCAAAGATATCACACAATATACCAACGCAAATCTCTTTAACACAATTGGCAAAAAAACACCTATGCTTGCACGTTTTTCAACCGTAGGTGGTGAACGTGGTTCTGCAGATACAGCACGTGACCCCAGAGGATTTTCTTTAAAATTTTATACCGAAGAAGGTAACTGGGATATTGTGGGCAATAATACGCCTGTGTTCTTTATTCGAGATGCCATTAAATTTCCTGACTTCATACATACGCAAAAAAGATACCCAAAAAGCAACCTTAAAGATTCTGGCATGATGTGGGATTTCTTTTCTCTATCCCCTGAAGCTTTACATCAAGTTACCATTCTTTTTTCTGACCGTGGAATTCCCGACGGATTCAGATTTATGCATGGATATGGCAGCCATACTTACAGCCTAATTAACAAAGATGGTGTCAGAACATGGGTAAAATGGCACTATAGAACCCAGCAAGGAATCAAAAATCTTGATCCAGAAAAAGCTGGGGAACTAGCTGGCAGCAATCCAGATTATGCAACTGAAGATTTGTTTAACGCTATTGAAAAAGGTGACTATCCTAAATGGGGCGTTTACATCCAAGTCATGACCGAAGAACAAGCAAAAAACTATAAAGAAAATCCTTTTGATGTTACCAAAGTATGGTCTCAAAAAGAATTCCCATTACATGAGGTTGGATATTTTGAGCTCAACCGTAATCCAGAAAACTATTTTGCTGAGGTAGAACAAGCAGCTTTTGCGCCAAGTAATGTTGTTCCTGGCACAGGGTTATCCCCAGATAAAATGCTACAAGGACGTGTATTTGCATATGCAGACGCACAACGCTATCGTATAGGCACCAACTATCAACAATTGCCTATTAATGCGCCAAAATGCCCTTATGCAAATTATCAGCGTGATGGCGCAATGCGTTTAGATCAAAATGGTGGTGGCAGCCCAAATTATGAGCCAAACAGCTATGTAAATGCTCCTAAACAAACGAATAAACCAGAACCTTTATTTCCTGTTGATCTTTCTGGTGCTGCAGGTCAATATGATCACAGAACAGATTCAGATTATTACAGCCAACCTGCCGCCTTGTTTAAACTCATGAATGCTGAACAAAAAGAATTATTGATCAGCAATCTAGCAGCATCTATGCAAGGAGTGAAACAAGAAATACTTGAACGTGTATTGGCACACTTTGTGAAAATTGATCCAGAATATGGGCAAGGAATCGCTAAAAAATTAAATATAAAACTAAACTAAACTAATCAATAAGTTATAAATAAGTTAAAGAGAAACAAACTTCTATTCTATAATTTTATTTAAATATGATGTATGATTACTTCGTAACTTAGATAAAACTTAGAAAATACAAAGGATAACTATCTATGAGTACCACATTTTTTATTCCTTCAGTAAATGTTATCGGTGAAAATGCTTTGAGTGATGCTGTGCCACACATCAAAGCATATGGCTTTAAACATGGCTTGATTGTTACTGATTCTTTTATGAACAAATCTGGCGCTGCAAAGCAAGTTTCTGATTTGCTTGCAAAAGAAGGTGTTAAAACTTCTATTTATGATGGTACACATCCAAACCCAACTGTCACAAATGTTAATGATGGATTAAAAATTCTAAAAGAAAATAACTGTGATTTTGTTATTTCTCTTGGTGGTGGTTCACCTCATGATTGCGCAAAAGGGATCGCTCTTTTGGCAAGTAATGGCGGCGAAATCAAAGACTATGAAGGTTTAGATGTCCCTAAGAAACCTCAACTACCATTGGTTTCAATCAACACTACGGCTGGCACAGCCAGTGAAATTACACGTTTCTGTATTATTACTGACGAAGTGCGTCATATTAAAATGGCAATTGTTACCTCTATGGTAACCCCTATCCTGTCTGTTAATGACCCAGCATTAATGGCTGGTATGCCTCCTGGATTAACCGCTGCAACAGGTATGGATGCGCTAACTCATGCTGTTGAAGCATATGTATCTATTGCTGCATCTCCTATTACGGATGCATGTGCATTAAAAGCTGCTACTTTGATTGCTGACAACCTACGTACCGCTGTTAAAGACGGTAAAAATATGGTTGCTCGTGAAAACATGGCTTATGCACAACTCTTAGCTGGGATGGCCTTCAACAATGCGTCTTTGGGTTATGTTCATGCAATGGCTCACCAATTGGGTGGTTTTTATGGCCTGCCTCATGGTGTATGTAATGCGGTTCTTCTTCCACATGTTGAAGAATATAACGCACCAAAATGTGCTGGCCGTCTAAAAGACATCGCAGCGGCTATGCATGTAAATGTTGATAATATGAGCGACGAAGAAGGAGCAAAAGCTTGTATCGCTGCCATTCGTGCTTTGTCAAAAGATGTGAATATTCCTGCGAATTTAACTGAACTCAAAGTTAAAGCGGAAGATATTCCAACACTTGCAACAAACGCATTAAAAGATGCTTGTGCTGCTACTAACCCTCGCGTTGGTAACCAAGCAGAAGTTGAAGGTATCTTCAAATCTGCGATGTAATTTTTGATTACACGAGTTAGTAAAAGCGTCATATTCGAGAGGGTATGGCGTTTTTTTATTAGAATAAACACATCCAAGATAATTTTGTTTTACAATAATTCTTTATAAGCATTTTCTAATAACGATTTTCTTGCTTTCATAATCTTCAATCTATTTTCATTAATTGTATGGTACATTTCATTCTTTGCAAAACCTTCATTATACCTCCCACTCAATATATATTGGTTATGATCTTGAATAATTTTTAAAAAATCTGTTTTTATCTCATCGCAATATGCTTGAATTTTCTCTTGTTTGCTAAACGTAAAACATAACTCATCTGATAAAGATGAGTTTTTTTCATTAAGCATTAATAATTGGGAATATTCTGTATTATTATTTACATTAACAATATTGTAGTATACTTCACTCCATCTTTTTAAAACGTCATATTTTTTATCCCGAATATCTTGATCAAACCTTACTTTAGCAATATCTTTTTGCCATTTCGATAATTGAAACTGACCGAAAGCAATCAAAGCACCTAACAAACCTATAATAAGAGGAGCAAACGCTTTCACAAAATCATGACTTATAAAAATATATAAAAGACAACAAAATAAAAGCCATAAAATCAAACATTCTACGACAATTATTGAATGCATACTTTCTTTACACCAATTAATAACCGATTTCATTTTACCTTTATTTCATATTATATAGAACCTAACCAATTATAAACGATATCATAACAAAAAAGCCACGGCTAATATAACCGTGGCTTCTTATCAACAACTCAACCAATAACCGAATTAATCAGTTAGATTCATTTTATTAAGATGAACTGATGTTTTTACCCCTTCATTAGAAAGCGCGTCTGGTTTCACAGCAATCGTATAAGTACCTGCTGGTAATTCCCAATGGTGAGCTTTAGGTTCATAATTCGCAATCGCTTGTAGAGCCAATGGTATAGAAACCGTTTTTGTTTCCCCTGCTTTTAAAGCAACTTTATCAAACCCAAGCAAACGACTGGTCGTGCCATCTGGCATGGTTCCATAAACCTGAACCGCATCTGCACCGTCTTTTTTACCTGTATTTTCAACCGTAACTTCGGCGGTCATGGTTGGATTTTTACCAGATAGATTATTATTCAACGTAATCTTGGTATATTTAAACGTTGTATAAGACAACCCATATCCAAATGGATAAAGTGGCGTAATCTTTTTATCTTGATACCAACGATATCCAACATTTGCTTTATCTATATCTAGACTTAAAGAAGAGATAACAGAAGAATCATTTTCCATTGGCTGACCAGGGTCTGCATTTATAATTCGACCTGCACCTTTAATCGTTGGATATGGAACTTGTGATAGAGATTTTGGCCAAGTAGTTGTTAAGCGTCCAGATGGATTAACTTTGCCAAATAAAACATTAGCAATCGCTGTCCCACCAGAAGTTCCTGGGAACCAAGCTTCAACCACAGCATCCACGTTATTCAACCAAGGCATCTCCACAGGGTTTCCTGTTTCCAATACAACAACCACTGGTTTTCCTGCCTTAGCCACGGCTTCAATCAATTGGTTTTGATTACCTGGCAAGCTTAAATCTGCATTATCGAAAGCTTCTGCACTCCATTTTGTAGCAAAAATAATCACAACGTCTGAATTCTTGGCCAAATCAACAGCTTGTTGAATATTATCACCCCCTGCAAATTGCACTTTTGCTTCTGGTGCCAAAGCTTGAATTGTTTTCATGGGTGAAGATGGGAAATAAGATTCTGGGCCAGGCCATGTTTGCATCCCTGTTTTTAATTTAATATTTCCACCTCTAGCAGTAACTTGAGAGGATCCACCACCAGACAAGACGCCTTCATTAGCATGTCCACCAATAATCGCAATATTTTTTACGGTTGTAGCTAGTGGTAAAATATTTTGTTTATTTTGTAATAAAACAATCCCATTTTCGGCAATTTTTTGAGAAATTGCTTCATGTATAGCAACATTCTCTGGTTGCTCTGATTTTGTAGCAGGATGATCGTAAGCCCCGACTTGAATCAAACCATATAGAACACGATATGCCATATCATCAAGACGGCTTTGTGGGACTTCACCCTTTGCAATCGCTTCTTTCAAATCTTTACCAAAATAGATCTTATTATCAAACTGATCAGCAGCAGATTCCTGATCTAATCCTGCATTAGCGGCTTTAACTGTACTATGACCTGCTCCCCAATCGGTCATCATATAGCCCTGATATCCCCATTCTTTCTTGGGCAACTGTAATAAATAGCTATTCTCACAAGCATAATCCCCGTTCACCTTGTTATAGGCACACATAATAGAACCAGGGTTACCTTTTTTAATCACAGTTTCAAAAGCAAGGAGATCTGATTCTCGCCCTTCTTTCTCTCCCACTTTCATGTCTAATTTTAAACGATTTGTTTCAATATTATTAAATGCATAATGTTTAACAGTGGATACAACATGCTGGCTTTGTACGCCTTTAATTTGCTGAGCTGCAACATTTCCTACCAGTATAGGATCTTCACCTAAATATTCGAAGTTACGACCATTTCTTGGATCTCTAACTAAAACAGCTCCACCGCCTAGTAAGACGTTAAAACCTTTATGAAAAGCCTCGGCTCCTGTCACTTTACCTGCTTCATAAGCAAGCTTAGAGTCAAAGGTTCCTGATAAAATCTGACCACTTGGTAATGAAGTCGCTGCATCCCCAGGGCGAAGATCGCCACCAGGATTGGTAACTCCCAAACCAGCATCTGTAATTTGTTGCGCTGGGATACCCAATCTCTTAATACCAGGAACATAAGCCGCACTGCCCAAAGCTCCTTTGGGAATCGGGAATTTTTTGGGACCATTAAGAACAGCATACAGACTGTGAACTAACTGTAATTTTTCGTCCTGTGTCATCGCCTTCACAAGGGCTTTTGCTCGAGCTTCTGGAGAAAGGGAAGTATCTTTCCAAATTACTTCTTCTGCACGAGCAAGGTTTGTTACAGTGACAAGAATAGATGAGAGTAGAAATAACTGAGATAACTTCATGCGAATGTCCTTCTAAGATCTAAATATATAGAAACATTAACTTCCTTTTATTACGAACAGTCAATCTATTAAAAGATTTTATTAGCCTTATTCTTAGAAAAAGGTTTCAATGTTTTTAAATTTAGATAAAAAAATTATGAAGCTATTTATCAATTATATCAAATTCTATCATGATAAAATAATAGCCACGGTTTTAAGCCGTGGCTAGATAAAAGCAATTCGATAAAAAAAGAATACTAATCAGGTAAGTCAATCTGATCCAAACGCATTGTTGTTTTCAAGCCTTCGTGAGATAAAGCATCAGGTCTAGCAAAAATTTCATAATTACCAGACATAATTTCCCAGTTATGTTTTTCTGGAACATAATGAGACAAGCTGGCTGGGAATAAAGTTACGGGAACAGTTTTAGTTTCCCCTGCATTAAGTTCTACTTTTTTGAAACCTAGCAAACGACTTGGTGATCCGTCTGGCATTTTACTATAAATCTGAATAACATCCGCGCCACTACGGTTCCCTGTATTTTTAACTGTTACATTTGCAGTCATAGAATGTTGATCTTCTGTAAAGTTTTTATCAATAGATAATTTTTTATATTTAAAGGTCGTATAAGACAAACCATATCCAAAAGGAAATAGTGGCATTAACCTTTTTTGCTCGTACCAACGATAGCCGACATTAGCCCCATCTTCATTTAAATTAACAGAAGATACAGCCTGATTTTGTGAGGAATATTGTTTGACATTTAACGTATCAGCAACAGCAATCTTCCCTGCCCCTGCAATATAAGGATATGGAACTTGACTTAATGCTTTTGGCCATGAAGCCGTTAAACGACCTGATGGATTGACCTTGCCAAATAAAACATTAGCAATAGCTGGCCCACCAGAAGTACCAGGATACCAAGCTGCAAGAACACCATCAACATCATTTAACCAAGGCATTTCAACAGGATTGCCTGTTTCCAAAACAACAATCACCGGTTTCCCAGCTTTAGCAACTGCTTCAATTAATTGATTTTGATTTCCATAAAGCTCTAAATTCGCAGTATCAAAACCTTCAGCACTCCATTTCGTAGCAAAAATAATAGCGATATCTGACTGCTTTGCCAAATCTACGGCTTCTTGTATATTTTTACCCCCAGCAAAGGAAACTTTGGCATCAGGAGCTAATGCTTGTATTGCTTTCATAGGAGAAGATGGGAAGTAAGTAATAGGTCCAGGCCATGTCCGAATTCTTTGTTGATCAATAATATTGCCCCCTCTGGCTGTCACTTGAGAAGAACCACCACCAGACATAACACCCACATCTGCTCTACCACCGATAATAGCTATCTTTTTAATGCTTGGGGACAAAGGAAGGATATTATGATGGTTTTTAAGTAAAACCATACCATTTTCTGCAATTTTTTGAGAAATTGCTTCATGTGCTGCTACATCTTCGGGCTGATCAGACCTATAGGCTGGATTATCATAAGCTCCAATACGCATCATACTATATACAATACGATAAGCCATATTATCCAATCGACCTTGAGAAACCTCACCTTTGGCAATTGCTGTTTTTAATGCTTTACCAAAGTATACCTTAGTATCTGATGATATTCCAGATTCTTGATCTAGACCAGCATTTGCAGACTTAACCGTACTGTGGCTTGCTTTCCAATCTGTTAATATATAACCACGGTATCCCCAATTTTTCTTGGGTAATTGCAATAAATAACTATTTTCACAACTATAATCACCATTCACTTTGTTATAAGCACACATAATAGCACCAGGCTGTCCCTGTTTTATTGCTATTTCAAAAGCCAAAAGATCTGATTCTCTAGCTTCTTTTTCCCCAATACGCATATCTACTTTCATACGATTAGTTTCAATAGCACTAAATGCAAATTGTTTAGCTGTTGCAATCACATGCTGGCTTTGTATACCTTGTATTTGAGCCGCCGCAATATTTCCAGCAAGCAAAGGATCCTCGCCTAAATACTCAAAATTACGACCATTCCTTGGGTCTCTTACTAAAACAGCTCCACCTCCACCAAGTAAAACATTAAACCCTCTGTCAAATGCCTCTTTCCCTATCATTTGACCTCCTTTATGAACAAGATCAGGATCAAAGGTTCCAGACAAAATTTGACCGCTAGGCAAAGATGTGGCCGCATCACCAGGTCTTCCATTATTAGGGTTAGTAACCCCTAGCCCAGCATCTGTGATTTGTTGCGCCGGCAATCCTAGACGAGGAATACCAGCAACATAACCTGCTCCTCCCAAGGCTCCTTTTAAAACAGGAGAATTTTCAGGGCCGTTCTTAACTGCATAATGACTTGCAACCATTTGCAATTTTTCATCTTGTGTCATCGCACTTACAAGTGCCTTTGAACGCGCTTCAGGTGTTAAAGAGGTATCTTTCCATACTGGTTCAGCAGAAAAAGCAATACTGGGCATACTGACTAGCATGGATGACATAAGAAAAAAATGAGATATTTTCATAATGACGGCCCTTAAAATAAAAAATTTAAAATAATTTTAGTAGTTTACTATCAAAATCCCCTTGATGGTCAACAAATGATGTCATCACGTTTTGTTTACCATCAACAAAATCTACTCATAATAAAAAAACCTTAATCGTTACTCTATGAAAAAAGTAATAATTAAGGTTTTAAAATTTACTCCATTTACAAAATATTAGAAATCTACACGACTTTTAAATCCTAAGAACGCTGCATCTTTAATATTCTTTTGTGCATTTGGATTAATTTCATATTGAAAATCAGGTTGGAAACGAATACCTCTGTAAACATGAATAATATAAGTTAACTCAAAAGTTGTTTCCGCAGTCTGAATACCTGTTGCTCCACCAATATTACCAATTGAAACACCATTAGCTAAATTATAACGCTGAGCATCACGCATTTTACCACTCATAATTTGATGAATGAATAAAACACCAACGGCATCCATCGGTCTGGCTTTCCAAAAGCCCGTATTAATCATCCCAACCATAACTTCATTTTGTCGTTGGAAAGTCAAAGGATTACTATGAACAAAGCCTACATATCCAATAACACCATTCAGATCACCAGGGCCATTACGATGAATCATCTGATCTAATAATAACCATTCGACATCACGTCCACGTTTCCAACGTTGGTCAGCACCATTCATTTCGGTAATTTTTTTACCACTGAGGCCACTGCCCCATACAGGATAAGATGAAGTATCATAAGCAAAACCAAATTTATAATGCCCAACAAGATCATTTTTTCCCCAATGTGGTTCATAAACGACTTCTAATGGGAACTCACCCCCTGCATTTCCTGCAGTTCTTACGATAGCTGCCCATCCAGCACGCTTTCCACCTTCGTTACCATAAGCATAACGGTTCACTTGGAACATACCAATACGTATGGAAAAATGTTTTGTTGGTCTAAATAATGTTGTAATACCCCACGTTGAATCTGGCCATGCATTAAACCCTGCTGCCTGTCCAGAAAGGGGTTTGGGATTACCGCAAATACCGTTATTCATGAAATAACAATGAATGGGACTGGTCGCATAAAAGCCACCCACATTGCTTCGTCCAAAAGAGGTAACGATCTTACCATCCATAAAGTATTTATCACTATATAAGTTCACAAGTTTAGCAACAACGTTACCACCTGCACCATAAATTTCTTGTACCTGAGTGATATTTTCACCAATCATCGGGCTGAGGTTAGCACCATAACGCCCAATAACTGTCATGTGTGAAACTAAACCATTTGTGAACCAATTTTTACCAACTAATGTAGACCAATCAACATCAAGTTGTGCATCTGCAGCGCCAGCATTAGCAGAACGTTTTCTTGTCCCCCCCGTGATATTACCAGCAAACTCATTTTGGTTATCAAAATTTAGATTAATACCACGTTTATATAACCAAGGTTGAATCCCACCCCATGTGCCAAATAAATGTTCAGGTTGAGGCAATAATGGATTTCCACTCTCTTTTATTCTCTCTCTATCAACCGCGTTACTTTGCACCCGACCAATAGTAGTTAACCAATCACCGCCACTTCCAACAGGAATTAGCTGCCAATCAGTTAATCCGTTAATAGCATCGGTATCTTTAGTCTTTCCCGTTGGTGGTGTATTTTTTTCATCAACGGCTTTTGCCGTAGAATCAAAAAAGGCTGTTCCACCCATCATTAAAAAACAAGAAAGAAAATAAAATTCTCTTCTTTGCAAAAGGTTAGGTTTATTCCAAAGTAATGCCATATTCATCTATTACCATGTTTAAATGTTAAGAATCACTAGCTTTTAAAACATGTCATGATGGAACTGGGTTTTCACTTATGCTTTGTAGCTAGATTACTAATATCTTTCGTAATATAGATACAGATTACCCAACTATCATAGTAAAATGAATCATAAATCTCGTCTAACAAAGCAAGAAAAAATATGATGTGTCGAAATAGAAACAGGAATGTGTTGAATATGCAATCAATGCATACTCATAATATATAATCATTTATTTATTGGAAATATATGAATTGTATTTAATAAATACATACAGCTTTTATATCAAATTAAAGATGGCTCCCGAAGTAGGACTCGAACCTACGACCGAGCGATTAACAGTCGCTTGCTCTACCAACTGAGCTATTCGGGATCAGCCGTGAACTCTCTATAGCCTAATTCGATATTAATGGTAAAGTGTTTTTTTAGTTTTTTTTAATTTTTTTTAACTATTAAGTAAAATATTTTTATGACCACGCATAATAAATCATCAAAGTCATTGATAAGTCGCAGAAAAACTTTTTTTGGCATCGGGGCTACTTTGGCCCTGGTTGGAGGGGGGGGGTATGCATCTTATTACCTTAGCTCATCACCCAAACAGAGAATCAACGACTATCCACCGCAATCTATTCGGATTGCATGGCCTAAAAGTGAGAGCGATTCGCTCTTAGCGATTGCTCAAACAGAAGGTTTTTTTGAAAAATACGCTTTAAATGTTACAATTTTACCCAATATTCAAAATCACCTACAGGCTATGGACGCATTAAAACAAAATTTATGCGATGCAGCTGTGTTATCTGCTTTAGATTGGTTGCCTGAGTTACTTGGAGGAGTGCCAGCACGCTTATTGGTTGGAATTAGTGGCGGTAATTTTCGCCTACTAGCCTCACGCAAGCAACGAATCGATAGACTGATAGATCTGGCAGGATTAAAAATTGCAACCCATCGCCACTCAGCAAAAGAACGTCTTTTCTTTTCAATCTTGTTAAGACGTAAGGGACTCAATCCCGAACAAAACATTAAATGGGTTGAAATGGAAAAAGAAGAACTATTACCAGCTCTTCTTTCTAATCAAGTTCAAGCCATTATTGGCAATGACCCTTTAATGTGGGAAATATTAAGCCATGCAAATAAGCAAGTCTTTGAATTAGCCGGAAGTCAAAGTGGCAGCTGGAGTTCTCGTGCTAATCGAATTCTTGGAATGAACAATCAATTTTTGAATACAAATCCAAACATTACTACACCGCTAGCACTCAGTATTCGTCATGCTTCGAAATGGCAAACAGAACATTTGCAAGAAACCAGTATGCTACTTGCTGATCAATTAAAAGCTATGAGTAGTAAAGAAATTTTAGCTATGTTAAAAAATCAAAATCAAAATATTGTACCTATTAATAATCAATTATGGGAGCAAGTTGCACAATATATTGATGAATTTAAACTGTTGGGTAAAGTTCCAAATAGCCTTAGTTCAAGTCGTACGGCAAGACAATTTTGTTTATCAATTCAGTCATAAAAAAAACTCCTCTTTTAAGTTATCGAAAAGAGGAGTTTAACATTCTAATAATCAAAAACAAATTAAGCTAGCTGTTTATTAGCAAGTTTTTTTGGTAAAAATCTCAGAATGAGCCTTGTTAAAAAGGGTGCAGTTTTAGGTCTAACTAACCTACGATCATACCCAGCAAAACGCTTTTCATTTTCTGAAAGGCATAATTGTAAGAATTCTTTTAAAGTAGTCTTATCTTTACCCAGCTCTGCAACACCATTGATGGTAAAGTTATTATCTTCATAATATTCCTGACCATCAACATCGACTTCCCTAATTAGACCTAAACGTTCATAAATAAGAAACGCATGCACTGCATATAATTTTGCTTCAAATTTAACTCTTTTTATCAAAGATAAATTTTTACGATGCCATGCCAACCAGTTCGCAAATAATAAAATATGACGACATTCTTCTTGCATTACAGGCTCAAATGTCTCAATAAGTTCTTTTGTAAAAAAACCAGATTTTTGAGCAACTGAAAACAAACCAAAAGCAAAAAAACTATCCCAGCATTCACTAAATCCTGTAACCATATAAGCCCATTCTGCATCTTTAGGTAACTGATATTCTTGTTCTTCAGCCAAAGGAATACCATAAAATTTAACTAAATCAGTCAAAACCTCTTTGTGGCGATTTTCTTCCCAAGCATTTCTGGCTATGGCATCTGCCATTTCTGGATCTACAATTTCTTTAACATAAGCAGCCATTCTTAAGCGTGCTTTGCCCTCAGTATGAACTGCGATATCCCAAATAGGCAAACTTTTTAAGCGTTTAATTTCTTCTTCACTTAACTTAGGCCAATTCATAAATGTCGGTCTATAAGGATTAAATGTCTCACGAAACATCTGACACACGGCTTGCTTATGCTCTTTACTACCGATTTTAAGCGTCCCGGGAATAGTGCTCATCCAATGACGTACACGATAATTCATTTCCTCTAGCTCTTTTTCAGATTGAGGTTTTGGCAAATCGTGTAAATTTTCAGGTAGTTTTGTGTAAATTGCTTCTAAACTAGACATTTAATCAACGCTCCAACGACAAAATTATTTCATATCAGACCATTTATGAATAATACGGTGAACCAATCCGTATTCAATTGCTTCTTTTGCAGACATCCAATAGTTACGATCAGTATCTTTTGTAACTTTTTCATACGAATGCCCTGTTTCTTTAGCAAATATATGATTCAAACGTTCACGCATTTTAATAATTTCTTTGGCTTCAATATCAATATCGGTTGCCGGTCCCCTGACACCACCCATTGGTTGATGCAATAAAAAACGTGTATTAGGTAAACAAACACGACGCTCTTTATGACCAGCAGCAAAAATTAACGCTCCTGCTGATGCAACCCATCCAGTGCCAATCATATTGATTGGAGCATGAGAATCGACGAAACGAATCATATCGTGAATTGTATCTCCGCTTTCAACATGTCCACCAGGAGAGTTAACGTAAACATCAATTGGACGATCAGAATCGTATGCCAAAGCTAATAAACGTGCGGTTACTTCTTTGGCAAGCCTGTCATTAACCTCTCCAAAAATAAGAACTTTTCGTTCTTTAAAGAGTTTACTTTCTAACACAGAAGAAGCCAGTGCTTCAGCACCTAGTTTTTCGATTTTTTCTGAAGGATCTACAGGCTCTTCAGGATCATTATTATTCAAAATTATTGTGTTATGCGTATCAGACTGCATAAAATTCATCAACTTTTCCCTCTAACTTACAACTAATGCGATGTTACTCATCATATTATAAAACATTTTATTGATAAATCTTATACACTTCAACAAACAGAATAAGAAATATTTTAACGATTATTTTATAAAACAATTTTTTCATATATTTTGTTTTTTGCAACAATTTTGACGATTATTTACTTAGTGTTGCAAAAGGAAAATAGCGCATTCATAAAAAAAACTATAATACTAATAACATTATTTAATTTATTTTAAATCTCGAGGTTCAAAAGAGTGCCCTTTATTCGCCAACCATTTCTTCGTTATAGTTTATTAATGGGTTTTTTGTGTTTAGAGGGATGCGCCAACAGTCCCGTTATTAAAACACCCGTAGGCTGGTACCATAATCTTGAAGGCGGTATTGTATCCCAGCCTCGATTACCGGTACCTGGTCATGATCAAACCTATCCTTATGTTGGATTAACCCCAACCCAGCCCCCTGCTTTACCTTCACCTGCATTGCGTAACGAGATTACCGACTCTTTAACCAAAGATAGAACACTCTCTGATTGGCAAAATACAGTCGCACCACTCGATATACCCAAAATCCCTCCTGCACCACAACAACCAGTGGCAGAAAGCAAACCTAATACAGAGCAAGCTAAAACAGCAGCCAACAATCAAAATTCAGAAGAATCTTCTGCAAGCTTTGATGCCGTAGGACAAGATCCCGCTCCAGAGGCCAATGCCGCAGACAAACAACCTGTTCAAAACACAGCAAAACCCGTGGAGAAACCTAAAGAATCAAAAAAAGCACCGCCTCCACCGCCTGAACCTGTTGTTCTGCCAGAATTGCGTGCGAAAATTGATGAGCAAGCAGTCGTCATTCCTGCTATTCCTGTTAACCCTCCACCTCCATCAAAATTCCCTGGATTTAACATTCCTTCAGATGCGAATTTACCATCACCATTTAAACCTGCGGCATTACCTTTAGAGGCACCAAAAGGCGAGTTAATAACATTTCCAATTGATTCGGATACTCCAAATCCCAAACAAGATGGGTTAATTAATTCTATTGCTTGGCAGCGTCATGGACGCACAATTTTTGTTCATGGCTATGGAGATGCCTATTCAATTGAACCAAAAGATCAATCCCAAGCATTATCTTTGGGGCTTTTACGTGCAAAAACAGTTGCAAAAATGTTAATTGCCCATAATGTACCAGAATCGTCTATTGTAATTCGTGCACACGCTATCGGCCATGGTGTACGCATTCGAATGGATGAGTAATTTTTATTATTATAATTTTTTCACAGAATTGAGTATCCTATGACCGAAGAATTTCATCGCATACGCCGTCTCCCTCCTTATGTATTTGCAGAAGTTAACGCGGCGAAAAAAGCGGCGCGTACGCGCGGTGAAGATATCATCGATCTTGGTATGGGTAATCCCGACAGCCGCCCACCAGAACATGTTGTGCAAAAATTAGTAGAGGCAACTTCATCTTCACGCGTACACGGATATTCTGTAAGCCGTGGAATTCCTGGGCTACGTAAAGCATTAGTCAATTACTATCAACGTCGCTTTAATGTTTCTTTGAATCCTGAAACTGAAGCAATCGTCACCTTAGGCTCAAAAGAAGGCTTGGCCAATTTAGCATCTGCTATCACCAGCCCAGGGGACACTATTTTAGTTCCTAACCCATCTTATCCTATCCACCAATTTGGATTTATTATTGCAGGCGCTGCCGTGCGCTCTATTCCTGCAACACCAGACGAAAATATGCTCGAAGCGCTACACAGAGCTGTTCACCACTCTATTCCAAAACCAACAGCGTTGATTGTTAATTTTCCATCTAATCCAACTTCATATGTTGCAAGCTTAGATTTCTATCGTGAATTGGTTGCTTTTGCAAAAAAAGAATCTATTTGGATTCTATCAGATCTTGCTTATGCAGAACTCTATTATGGGGATCAAATCCCCCCCTCTATTCTTGAGGTGCCTGGCGCAAAAGACATCGCTGTTGAATTTACGTCCATGTCAAAAACATATTCAATGGCAGGATGGCGTATTGGTTTTGCTGCGGGTAATCCGAAATTAATTGCTGCGTTAACACGTATTAAATCATATTTGGATTACGGCGCTTTTACGCCTATTCAAATCGCTGCTGTCGCTGCTTTAAACGGCCCACAAGATTATATACAAGAAATGCGCGACCTCTATAAAGATCGGCGTGATACTTTAATCAAAGGTTTACATAATGCAGGATGGGACGTTCCTTCACCACCAGCATCAATGTTTGCTTGGGCACCAATTCCCGAGCAATTTAAACATCTGGGCAGCGTTGAATTTTCTAAATTGCTCCTTAAAGAAGCACAGGTCGCCGTAGCCCCTGGCTTGGGCTTTGGTGAGTATGGTGATGATTTTGTCCGTATCGGTTTGGTTGAAAATACACAAAGATTACGACAAGCGTGTCGCTCTATTAAAACCTTTATGAATACTTATACAAAGTAAATAAAATAAAACCACTATCTTTATGTCTATCGTAACCTGGAGAACATTTTATGAGTACCCCGTCTATAAGCAAACCATTAAAACTGGGGATCGCTGGTCTTGGAACCGTAGGAGGTGGCGTTGTCCGCCTTTTACAAGCCAATGCTCAATCCGTCACCCATAAAGCTGGCCGCCCCATTGAAATCGTGGCGATCAGTGCCAAAAGCAAAGGTAAGGATCGAGGAATCGATTTATCCCATATTCAATGGGTTGACAATCCAATGGATCTTGTATCCAATCCTGAAATTGACGTTGTTGTTGAGTTAATTGGCGGTGCCAACGGAATTGCTTATGATTTGGTCTGTGCAGCGTTAAAAGCACATAAAGGTGTAGTGACTGCCAACAAAGCATTAATTGCTTTACATGGTGATGAGTTGGCTAAACTTGCCGAAGAGCAAAATGTTCCACTTTTATTTGAAGCCGCTGTTGCAGGGGGTATTCCTGTTATTAAAACCATCAAAGAAGCATTAACCCCAGATCGTTTAAAACGAATTGGTGGGATCTTAAATGGAACATGTAACTATATTTTGACTGCTATGGCCAAGACAGGTTGCGCTTTTAATGATATTCTCAAAGAGACTCAAGAGCTGGGCTATGCCGAAGCAGATCCTTCAACCGATATTGATGGTTTCGACGCGGCACATAAATTGGCTATTTTAGCCAGCCTTGGTTTTGGTCATACTATTCACTTTAAGGATGTTTTTGTTGAAGGTATTCGTGACATTAACCCTGATGATTTATACTATGCCAAAGAGCTGGGATATACCATCAAATTGATTGGAATTGCACAACAACACCAAGATAACCGTATTGAACTTCGTGTTCACCCTGCTTTGTTGCCTCATGATACTTCATTAGCACGTGTAAACGGTGTTACCAATGCAGTATTCACCGAAGGGGAATTTTCTGGTCGTTTAATGTTGGAAGGTGCTGGCGCAGGAGAAGGACCAACATCTACTGCGGTCAGTGCGGATATTATTGATATTGCCAGAGGCTCAACCATTCCAATGTGGGGGACAGATTGGAAAGAATTAACCCCAGCAACCGTTGTTTCTCGTAACGAATTCATCAAAGCCTATTACATTCGATTAATGGTTCAAGATAAACCTGGTGTTGTTGCGGATATTGCTACCATTTTAAAAGAGCATAATGTGTCTTTACGCAGCTTATTACAACATGGTGCAACCAATGATATGAACGACTCCCCTATTGTACCTATCATTTTAGTAACGCATAAAACCAAAGAACAATCATTGTTACAAGCTTTACAAGCTATTCAAAAACTTCCTGTTATTACAGAAAAACATATTATGCTTCGTATCGAAGAAGCATAATCACTTACCTAAGGAATATGTTTACCATGCCTCTTTCTTCTCCTACGACTTCTACCTATACTGTTTCCGATCGCAATCTTGCATTAGAACTTGTCAGAGTCACCGAAGCTGCTGCTATTCAATCGTTTAGCTGGATCGGCCGAGGAAAAAAAAATGAAGCTGATAATGCCGCAGTAGAGGGAATGAGGCATGCTTTTGACACTGTGGCGATTTCAGGAACAGTGGTTATTGGTGAAGGTGAAATGGACGAAGCACCAATGCTTTATATTGGTGAAAAAGTTGGTTCTGGTGGCCCAAAGATGGATATTGCTGTCGATCCATTAGAAGGAACCAATCTAACCGCAAAAAATCTTCCTAATGCAATTACTGTGGTTGCATTAGCTGAAGAAGGGAAATTCCTTCATGCGCCAGATATTTATATGGATAAAATAGCCATTGGCCCTAATTATCCAGAAGGTATCATTGATATTGATAATTCAATTGAAACCAATCTGCGCAATCTGGCCAAAGCAAAAAAAGTGGATGTTTCTGAAATTACACTGAGCGCATTAGACAGAGATCGCCATCAAGAAATGATTGCCAAGGCTCGTGAAGTCGGCGTCCGTGTCAAATTACTTTCTGATGGGGATGTTGCTGGAATCATTGCTACTTGTATTCCTGATAGTAATGTTGATATATTTATTGGCTCTGGTGGTGCTCCTGAAGGGGTATTAGCAGCAGCTGCACTTCGATGCTTTGATGGGCAAATGCAAGGGCGTTTACTGTTTGAAGACCAATCTCAGATTGATCGTGCCCAAACAATGAGCGAAGGCGATCCTCAAAGAAAACTCTTTTTAGAAGATATGGCCAGTGGCAATGTATTGTTCTCTGCAACAGGCGTTACCACAGGGGATATTCTAAAAGGCGTTCAATGGAGAGGAAATTACGTATGGACCAATTCTTTGGTCACACGTTCTCGTTCAAAAACGGTTCGCTTTGTGAATGCACGCCATAATATCTTAGCAAAACCAATGGATATTAAATAAATTTAACTGTTAGCCAGTGTCTGAATTATTAAAAAAAACTTCTTCCGAAGCACCGCTTGCCCTGAATATACAACAAAGCCTTTCTGGGCGGCGGTGGTTATGGCGTATGCCATCCTTTTGCGATTCCAGCACACTGGATCGTCATGCTCAACATATCGCTCAAAAAGCCTCGCTTTACGACATCGTTGGCAGGATGATTGCCGTGCGTGGGGTTTCGCCCCAAGCAGTTGAGCATTTCCTTGAACCTAAATTAAAAAACTTATTGCCCAACCCCTCTTGTTTAAAAAATATGGACAAAGCGGCCGATCGCATTGCCAAAGCCGTTATTCAACAGGAAAAAATTGCTATTTTTGGAGATTATGATGTTGATGGTGGCTGCTCTTCAGCAATTTTAACTCAGTTTTTTAACGATCTTCACCTCTCCCCTATTGTTTATATTCCTGATCGAATCAAAGAAGGCTATGGACCTAACGCCCCAGCCTTACAAAGCTTAATCGATCAGGATGTAACCTTAATTATATGTGTTGATTGTGGGGCTGCATCACATCAAGTCTTTGATGCAACCCCACAAGATAAAACCGATATTATTGTTTTAGATCATCATAAGTGCGAAACAGCACCTTCTATTTTTGCCAGCGTAAATCCCAATCAATTAGACTGTAATTCAGGTCTAGGTTATTTATGCGCTGGTGGTGTCAGTTTCCTTGCCTGTATTGCCGTGACCCGCGCGTTACAACAGAGACAATATTTTGATAATCACTCAAAACCCGATCTTCTTAATTTACTAGATCTAGTAGCTCTTTCGACAATTTGTGACGTGATGCCGCTAACAGGGTTAAATCGTGCACTGGTTACACAAGGCTTAAAGATTTTAGGAAAAAGAGAGCGTATTGGACTAGCTGCCCTACTAGAAGTCTCGGGCGTGCAAAAAGCACCTGATGCATTCAGTTGTGGTTTTGCCTTAGGTCCCAGAATCAATGCTGGTGGTCGTATTTCCGAATCAAATTTAGGACTAAGATTATTAACTTGTCACAATCCTGTGGAAGCCCATCAATTAGCAGAACGATTGGACACAATTAACAAACAGCGCCAAAATATTGAGCAAGGCGTATTACAACAGGCAACCGATTTAGCCCTAGAGCAGAATGAAAAAGGCTCTCCTGTTATCATGTTGCATCATAGTGACTGGCATCCTGGGATTGTTGGTATTGTCGCTGGACGAATCAAAGAACAAATTAACAGACCCACCTTAATTGGAGCCGAGCTTTCAGATGGCACGATTAAAGGGTCTGGACGCTCTATAGTTGGACTGGATTTGGGGGCAGCAATTATCGCTGCAAAACAAGCAGGCTTATTACTGCATGGTGGTGGACATGCGATGGCTGCTGGATATAGCTATCGCAAAGATCAAACAGAGATTTTACACCAATTTTTGAATGAATATCTTTCTAAAGCAGCTCAAGCACCCAGCGTTGTTGATTTGGAAATCGAAGGGGTGACTACTATTGCTGGTGCTACAGTTGAATTAGCTAAACAAATAGAGCGTTTGACCCCTTTTGGGAATGGGAATGATGAGCCTTTGATTGTCTTATCTCATGTTCATATTTTACGCTCTGACAGAATCGGTAAAGACAACAATACATTGCGTTTAACCTTGCAAGGTGAAAATGGTTCCAGTATTAAGGCCTTGATTTTTAAAGCAGATCAAAACCCTATTACCCCTTATTTAGAAGATTATAATAATCGTCGTCCTATGCATTTAGCAGGTTGGTTACGCACAAATAGCTGGAATGGCAGGGAAAATGCTGATTTTTTTATTAAAGATGCGGCTTTTGTATAAAAAAATTTTTTTGTTCTTGACCTAATCACCATGCCCATGTATTAAGAACGTCATTGCCTCTGTCCCGTTCGTCTAGAGGCCTAGGACATCGCCCTTTCACGGCGGCAACACGGGTTCGAATCCCGTACGGGACGCCAATCATTTAAAAATATGGTTGTTGGTGTTTAGACTACATAGCTCGTTCTGCTATTCAAAAAGAACACATTGCCTCTGTCCCGTTCGTCTAGAGGCCTAGGACATCGCCCTTTCACGGCGGCAACACGGGTTCGAATCCCGTACGGGACGCCAATCATTTAAAAATATGGTTGCTGCGATTTACAAAATATCATATATAATGTGATTATTATACTTTTTGCTATGATACATAGCCTATGTCCCGTTCGTCTAGAGGCCTAGGACGCTGCCTTCTCAAGGCGGTAACACGGGTTCGAATCCCGTACGGGATACCAATCATTAAAAAACAATTGATATTCATTAATCTTATTTGTAACATTATTTTTTAGAATAAGAAACAAATATCACTCAATAAACATATGTTAAAATTTATATCAAAAACTAGTTATGGCTCAATCATATGCTGCTTATTATCAGGATGTTATCATTTTGGGAATACATCATTACATGTTAAGAATAACGCCTCTTCGCAACTAATTACAAATAATGATAGAATTCTTATCACAACCAACCATCCAATTTTTGAGGATTTTGGAATATATAAAAATCTTAAAGCACGCACACAATCTCATCTTATTGAACGAGGTTGTAGTGTAGTTGACAAAAATACCTCTATAAAACTAATCTGTTTGTTTTAATAGAGCCCAACTTCAAATTACAATCTTTTCAAGGCGCTCAACTCGTATGTGAAGCAAGATTTATTGAAATGTCTGATATAAGAGTTGGTGACAGCAATAATACATATACAACATGCTATAATCAAAATCATACTACCAACACTTACGTATATGACTATAGCTTAACTATTTACCATCCAAAATCTATTTGTAACGATATAAATCAATGCATTGACTCTAAAAACTATAAACAAAATGCCATCTTCTCAAGTCATATTAGCTATAAAATAGAAAAGGCCGAGAGTAGTAACCTAACGTATGACCAAATATATGCAAAAATTGACGATAAAATATATCAAAAAATGACAGATGCTATATTTGCAACCTTTCCTTTAAATCAAAATTCTCTTGTTTATTTTTAAAATACACCTGATGGATATGTTGCTACCCAAATAATAAAAGAATAACTAAATTCAAAGGAAAGATCATGTCCATTCCTATTCATTGCCTCAACAAATTCAAACTATTTTCATGTACTATAATTATTATAGTATTAAACGCATGCACTGAAGATATTACTATACAAGAACAGAGCCAAAACTATAATATTCCTATCCCGACGAATACAATTATTCGTGTCATCGCCGATCGATCTATTATGACGAAAGATCCGTTTTCAGACTATAATTGGAATTATATAACCCAAGCGAAAATTAAAACTGAAAAAATTTTCACTCATTTCGGCTATTCTGTTGTTGATACAGGGCTGGCACCAGAAAACAAAGGTAGACCAACTTTAATTGCCATTGTGAAAGCTCAACAAGATCCACGAAATAAAAATTCTATTCATTACTCCATGAACCTTTATAAACCTCTGTCACCTAACAATAGTTTGTTAAGTTGCGATACTGAACAACAAAGTCATAATATCTGTATTGCACCACCAAAGATTACAGACTCTCAACAGCTTTTTACAGCAAACTGCACCTATTCTGGCAGTGCAAATGTTGCTTCTTTTATTATAGAATATTGTGTAAAAAGTGCGTTCAATACTTATCCACAAGGAAGTAATAAACGCATTGTCTACACTAGACAAGAATAAACCTTATTAAATTTGGCAATAAAATCAAATATTGCCCCAATTAAATAAAAATATCCCACTAAAAATTCTCTAGTGGGATCTGATTTAGTTTAATCAAACAACTCTTTATTCCGAACCGCACCTTTATCAGCACTTGTCGCCATCATTGCATATGCCTTTAATGCCATGCTGACTTTTCTGGCACGTGCTTTAGCAGGCTTCCAGCCCTTTTTATCTTGCTCAACACGACGTTTTTGTAAATCAGCATCAGACACATCCAATTGAATAGAACGATTAGGAATATTAATGACGATTTTATCGCCATTTTCCACCAATCCAATCGCACCACCTGAAGCTGCCTCTGGGGATACGTGCCCAATAGAAAGCCCAGAGGTCCCTCCTGAAAAGCGACCATCCGTTAACAACGCACAAAGCTTACCAAGATTTTTAGATTTTAGATAACTGGTTGGGTAAAGCATTTCCTGCATCCCAGGCCCACCTTTTGGCCCTTCATAGCGAATAACCACAATATCACCAGGTTCAATTTGATCGCCTAAAATCCCTTCAACAGAAGCATCTTGGCTTTCAAATACTTTCGCATTTCCCGTAAAGGTCAAAATAGATTTATCCACGCCTGCGGTCTTAACCACACAACCATTTTCAGCAATATTTCCGTATAAAACCGCTAATCCACCATCTTGGGAATAAGCATGCTCAACACTACGAATACACCCCTCTTTACGATCTGTATCTAAAGTCTTCCAACGACTGTCTTGACTAAATGCTTGCTGTGTGGGAACACCACCAGGGGCCGCTTTAAAGAACTGTAAAACTGCATCATCTTTTGTCGTATTAATATCCCACTGTTGAATCGCTTCAGCCAATGTATCAGAATGAATAGTTTTAACCGTTGTATCAATGAGATTTCCTTTGGCTAACTCAGCCAAAATAGAGAAAATACCCCCAGCACGATGCACATCTTCAACATGGTATTTTTGTGTATTTGGAGCCACTTTACAAAGTTGTGGAATTTTACGAGATAAACGATCAATATTTTCTAAGGTAAAAGGAACGTCCCCCTCTTGCGCAATTGCTAACAAATGCAAAATCGTATTTGTTGACCCACCCATCGCAATATCTAACGCCATCGAATTCTCAAAAGCTGCGATTGATGCAATTGACCGTGGAAGAACGCTATTATCATCGTTTTCATAATGTTGTTTACATAATTCAACAATACGACGACCTGCTCTTTTAAAAAGCAATTCACGATCTTTATGAGTGGCTAACGTCGTTCCATTACCAGGAAAAGATAGCCCCAAGGCTTCGGTCAAACAATTCATAGAGTTCGCCGTGAACATTCCTGAACATGATCCGCATGTTGGGCAAGCTGAGCGTTCATACTCAGCAACTTGTGCGTCAGAAATATTATTGTTTCCTGCAACCACCATCGCATCAATCAAATCAAGTTTATGATTAGCAACTGTGCTTTTCCCTGCTTCCATTGGCCCACCAGAAACAAAAATCACAGGAATATTTAACCGCATCGATGCCATTAACATGCCAGGGGTAATCTTATCACAGTTAGAAATACAAACCATGGCATCTGCACAATGCGCATTCACCATATATTCAACTGAATCTGCAATAATTTCTCGACTAGGCAAAGAATACAACATGCCATCATGCCCCATGGCAATTCCATCATCAACAGCAATCGTATTAAACTCTTTTGCTACACCACCTGCGGCTTCAATTTCACGTGCCACCACATCACCAAGATCTTTTAAATGCACATGTCCAGGCACAAATTGAGTAAATGAATTCACCACAGCAATAATAGGTTTGTTAAAATCTCCATCTTTCATTCCAGTCGCCCGCCATAATGCACGAGCCCCCGCCATATTACGACCTTGGGTAGAAGTATGTGAACGATATTTGGGCATTTAACAAATCCTATTTAAAATTAAGAATATATTAAAATATATCCCTCTTATTTTGAAAAATTTCAAGAATAACCTTTAGAATATTACTTATTTGAATCATAAAAACCAACCACGTATATTTCATGATCTTAATCTTTTAATTATCATCTATAATATATGCCTGATTTAAGACTCGTCTCATTATATAATCTTTTTATTATCAATAAAATTGCTATCTAACTTATACTTTATATCGGCTTTATTACATTATTATATAATGCTACATAACGCTTATTCCATTTGTTATTATTCGTAAAATCAATTAATCCAATTAAACTTTCTCTAGATATAAAATGTTAAAGGCATCAATCAGAAAGGGCTTTTATGGCTATAAATATTACTCCTCGCTTAATTGATTTAACTTATGAAGCCCTACTCAAGTCTTATTGACGAAAAGAGGCTCTTAAAAAATTTCTTATGTCATCTCATATTGCTTCTACATTCATTGCAACTTGGTCAAATGATGAGAGCAAACGTATTTTTTAGATCGACTTTTTAATCGATTACAACAAACATCAAAAGGTAAAGCTGTTATTTCTCGAATGGCATATAGCCTATCAGAACAATCCACTTTTCCTGACCTAAGAGGTCCTTGGGAAGATTCGGATTTAAAAATACAAGCTGCCTACAAAGCAGTTCAATAGCTCAAATTATATTTAAAAGAACAAAATGAACGCGTTATATCTAAGAAAGAACGTCTGGAAACACAAAAACGAGCCCAAATTCAAAAAGAACGCATTCAGCGATCTCAAACGGATAAAAGCAAACTTCAAAAAGGATTCGAAGAATTACAATCTAAAATAGGAACACAAGATGGAGGATATGCTTTTGAAAGATGGTTTTATCAATTACTTGATTTTTGTGAAATACAAAAAAACATTCATATATCACTAATGGTAGACAAATAGATGGTTCTTTAACTCACAAGGGTACAACCTATCTCTTAGAATTAAAATTTACGAAAAAACAATCTGGAGCTGAAGAAATCGACTCTTTAAAGGCAAAAGTCAGTAAAATGGCAGATAACACAATGGGGATAATGGTATCTGTAAGCGGTTATAGTAAAGTAGCAATTTCGGAAGCATCTGGCGGTAAAACAACATTACTTATCATAGATGTAAATCATTTATACTTATTTTTCTCTGATATTATGAATTTTGAAGAAATTATTTCGAGAGTAAGACGTCATGCCTCTCAGACAGGTCAAGCGTACTTACCAGTAAACGAATTTGATAACTAAGAATTTTAAATACAATAAAACTTCATATGGGTTTTTTTAGTTTATTTATTGAGATATTGGGAGCGGGGAGAGGATTTGAACCTCTGACCTTCAGGTTATGAGCCTGACGAGCTACCGGGCTGCTCCACCCCGCA
>NZ_CAMXCI010000009.1:0-32410 GCF_947179115.1 Commensalibacter papalotli (ex Botero et al. 2024) | reverse complement strand
TAAGTTAAATAAAAACATTGTTAAACCAAAATTATCAGAATCACAAAAAAAATAGAATCATTAAACTCCTTTAATAAATACCTTCGTAATCTTTAAAGAATAAATATGCATTTGCGTCGAACTTGCTGAATTAATATGTAATGAACAAATCAAACGCCCCTTTTAAGTAAGACATATAAATTCATTTTAAATAAAATATTTAATACACATACCCAGAGCTTACATTATTAAATGCTGCAATGTTATGAAGCCAAACGCTTCTAAAATAGTCACACTCAGGGGAAATTAGTAAAATTCGCTATATAATAATACAATAACAAATTTTCGCTACACTAAACTCTAAGATGTAAATGAATAGAATAATAATTGTATTTAGCAAGTTTAACCATTATTCTATTCTCACTTTATCCCTATTATTTTTGTTGAAATGGATAAAATCTATTGGCTCTGAGATCACCCTCAATTTCTTCTAGAGACTTACCTTTGGTTTCTGGAACCAGATAGTAGATGAAGACAACAGCTGCAATCGAAATCAATGCATATAGCCAGAATGTATAAGTGGCTCCTAGGGCAGTTACTAAACTTAATGTTGTCAAGGTTACAATCAAATCAAAAAACCAATGACTAAATGATCCTAAAGATGCCCCTTTACCCCGAACGAACAAAGGATAAACTTCGGCATTAATAAGCCAAATACAAACACCAAAACCACCACAGTTCAACATTAGATAAGCAGCAAGGCAAATAACAACCATGGTTCTACTGACATCTGTTTGAGGACCGGCACCCATAAACAGGTAACCCATCAGAATTAATGCCACAATAGAACCAGGGATTGTCCAGAGCAAATAACGACGACGACCTATTTTATCAACCAGGATACTACCTATCATAGTCATAATAACAACCAGTATTGTACTACAACCTGTACCTAAAATAGCTGTTTTTTCACTAAATCCTGCTGAAGTTAAAATAGTAGGTGCATAATAGATCAAGGCATTATTTCCTGTAATCTGTGAGAACATCGCAATCGATGCTCCAACAATCACAGCAGGTCTAATCCAAGGTTGGGCAAGGTCTTTCCAGGTTCCTTGAGGCTGATTAGATACGGTATGGATTTCGTCCATTTCTGCATGAACCACCTCTTTACTTGAACGCAAACGGTTTAAGATTGTAATTGCTTCTTGATCTCTGTGCTTCATCACCAACCAACGAGGGCTTTCTGGTAAAAAAAACATGCCAGCCAATAAAATAGCCGCAGGAACAACACCAAGACCAAACATCCAACGCCAATGATCGCCCAACACAAAGCCACTGAAATAAGCAACCGTAATCCCAAACACGACCATAAATTGGAATAAAACTACCATCTTACCCCGATGTTCAGGAGGAGCAACCTCTGCAATATAAACAGGAATAATTTGAGTTGAGCTTCCTGCTGACAATCCAAGAACAAAACGAGACAAAATCAAAAACTCTATATTATGTGCAAATGCAGAAGCTAATGAGCCCAAGGCAAATACAATACCTACAGCAACAACCATAATTCGGCGGCCAAATTTATCAGATAAAGGTCCTGTTCCCAAGCAACCAAATAAAGCACCAAAAATAATGCCCCCAGTAACCAATTGCTTGGTAATATCATCCATAGCAAATTGTTTACCTAAACCTAAAAGGGCAACACCGATTACCCCAGTATCATAACCAAATAGCAGGCCGCCCAAAGCAGCAATTACAGCAATGACAATAACCACACCATTATTGTGTGGCGCATGTGTATCATGATGAGCTCGTGTTGTCATGAATGCGTTCCTATGAAATATATTGATATATTCTAGCTAGATTGTAATATACTGATAAAATAGAACGCGCATATTGTAATGGTTTTATTTTATCTTAATCTATACTTTCACAATATATTTACTTTGTTAAATTATCACAATAAATTTATTAAAAATGTGCTTATTAAGATGCTTACTTCAAAATAGTATTAGTCTCTTATCCAAACACAATATAAAATAATATTTTTCTTCATTTGATCTTGTCAAATTCGTATAAAATTTGTTGATATATATCCTGACTTTTAAAGAATATTTATAAGCAAATTAATAATACGTTTCGAATATACTAAAATTTATTTATTTGTGAAAATAAAAAAGCTAAGCTGTCTAATTCCTAAAGATAAAAATATTATTTATTGCAAAATTGATACTTAATTTTACTCTACAAATATTTTATATTGCTGCATAATCTATTTAATAAAAGTATAGCTTCTTGAAACTTAATTATGGCAGATTCAAAAGAATATTAAAATGCACTGCCAAATATTAATAAGGCACTTTCATGACAACAAATTTAATCTGGTTCAGAAATGATCTGCGTGTTACAGACAACCCTGCATTAACCAACGCTTGTAAAGATCAAAATGCAACAGTAATTGCGCTTTATATAGCGACACCTGAGCAGTGGAAAATGCATCATATGTCTGCAAGGCAAGCATACTTTATTCATGTTCGACTAACAGAATTACAAAAAGAGCTGGCTGAACTGAATATTCAGTTACTTTATCAAAGTTGCAATAATTTTACGGATAGTATCGACGTTATTGATAATATTTGCCAAGAATATCAAATAAATCAGCTTTTTTACAATCGTCAATATGAATTTAATGAACATAAACGCGATTGCTTATTAAAGAAAAAATTAAAAAATTCTGTCAAATGCATTGAGTTAGATGGAAATCTCTTTACTATCCCATTGACTATTCGCAATGGTAAAGGAGAGATGTATAAAGTCTTTACTCCTTTTCGAAATACATTCTTAGATCAATTTATACAAACCGATTATCATTTATATGAACAACCTGAACCCAGAGAAAACCAAAAGATCAAAAGTAAAAAAATTCCTGCTTTTGATTATCCTACAGAGAAGTTTGAGTTCTTTTCTCCCATTACCAAAAAAGCGTTACAAAGATTAGAAGAGTTTTGTGCTGAAAAGGTTGAAGGCTATACTGAGAAGAGAGATATTCCCAGCCTTGATTATACCAGTCAACTTTCTGCTTATTTAGCATTAGGAGTTTTATCAGTCAGGCAATGTTTACACTATTTAACTCAGGAATATCCACGGTTTTGGGAAAATCAAAAAAGTGGTGCTTTTTCCTGGTTCAACGAACTGATTTGGCGTGAATTTTACCAACATTTAATGGTTGCTCATCCCCGCTTGTGCAAACATAAACCTTTCATTGAATGGACAGACAACATCCAATGGAAAAATAATAAAGATCATTTTGAACAATGGAAAGCAGGCAATACAGGCTATCCTATTATTGATGCAGCCATGCGTCAACTCAATCAAACAGGGTGGATGCACAATCGTTTACGTATGATTACCGCCAGTTTCCTAGTTAAAGATCTATTGATTGATTGGCGTTGGGGAGAACAATATTTTATGTCTCAATTAACCGATGGTGATCTGGCAGCGAATAATGGTGGATGGCAATGGGCAGCCTCTACAGGAACAGATTCCACGCCTTATTTCCGTATTTTTAATCCAACAACACAAGGACAACGTTTTGATCCAGAGGGTATTTTTATAAAACAATGGCTACCAGAATTAAAACAAGTTCCAACAAAACTAATTCATACCCCTCATCAATGGGCAGAAAAAGTTGGAAAGCCTTTAAACTATCCCAATCCGATTATCATTCATGACATAGCAAGAAAAGTAACGTTAGAAGCTTTTGAAAAGGCTAAGAAGACGGATTGATTATCGATAATCAATCCGAAACCTAATAATATTACTAAACAGCTATACGCTTTTCATCGTGCATTTCTTCCTTAATAATATAAGGACCTGCTTTGATAATTTGAATGGATATTTCAAATGAATGATCCATATTATACACATCCAATGGCAAAAAAGCACAACCTTGTGTCCAACGATACAAAGATTGCTCTTTTACAGACCATCCTTGCAAATCTTCTTGTTGTAAATATTTTGTAATTGGATAAGCACCATGTTCATTTAATACACTAACCTGCCCAACCAATATACCAAAAGAATGGCGATTATTCTCAAACGGACCAATCACATCACAAGGGCGACTTTTCCTGGAAACAAGATAAATATTTTGGGTATTCGCTGGTAAAGTAAAGATCACTCGGTCATCCTCTACTCGGCTTTGATAAATTTCTTCACCTTCTTCGGTTAACAAATACAAAGCCGGATCGTTTGAGAACGTAAAATGACGCTCATTTCGAAGTAATAATTTTTGTTTAACTGCACGTTTGTCTAAATCGTTAAAAACCGCTTCTACAACAGAACGTTCAACCATCAAAGGTACCGCTGCATCCTGTTCCCACGTCTTCACTTTAGGATCCAAAACAACAACTTTTTGATCCCTATTAAATCCATAACGATTGCCCGTATTTAAATAGCTTTCTGTTAACATACCATCCGCCCAAATCACAGAATGGTCTTCGGTTTCAATATGATAATAATCATAAGATGTCATAGAATAATCATAATAAATAGAACGACCATTCACCAACATACGTGCTGGAATAAAATGCCCATCAATAAATAAACAATGTTCTGCCGTAATCAATAAATCCTTGTTTGGAACGCCTTTTTTAAAAGCATCTTTTACAATACGAACAGGATAGCCAGCTAAATCATCAGTTAATTTAGGATTTACACGAGCTGTTTGATGGCCAACCCATACCACTTTCTTTTTAACTTTTGTTTTTGTCTGAGGATCATAAGTTAAAACCATATCCCCCACCTGAATATCCTCAACCACACAATCCCCTTTACCCATCTTAATCATCGTGCCTGTCAAAAAACAAACAATCATGGTTAAATCACCATTCGCATCACTGCCTAAACTATAACCCGTTTGTTTAATGCCAATCATGTTTAACGTAACAGAAGTGCCATTCAGTAATTGCAAAATAATATGATCATCATCGGGATAACTTACAGAAGAAACAATCCCAGCCTTCAATCCATCAATCGTTACTTTATCAGATGAATCCGCACCCAAACCAGAAAAACCACTAATAACCGTCGTAACACTCGTATTCGTACCAAGCGCATCCCTATTTTTGGCATAACCAGATATAATTAATCCACTATTATTATCACCAATTAAATCAACCGACCCACCATTCGATAAACCAATCGTCATACTGCCACCAGCATCTAGCGCAACCACACCTTCTATTTTTGCAGCATTTCCAACTGATAAGTAACCATCAGAAGCAATTTGAATATTCCCCTTAGCAGTGCCATTTAACTCTAAATATCCAAAAAAACCAACAGTCACATTACTAATTGTTCCACCAAATTCAACAAAAGAAGATGTATGATTATCTAACTTAGTATCATTAGCTATACCCCCTGAATATACATATTGTCGTCCATTAGTTGAAATTTGTGTAGAGTTAACAACACCACCGTTATAAACATATTGTACAGCAGGGTAACTAAGCACTTTTCCTAAAACTCCTACCAAACTCACATTGTTTGCAACCCCACCAGAGGAAACATATTGTTCACCTCCAAAAATTGTACCATTTGTAACCGTTCCGCCATCTAAGACATATTGTTTTACCTCAGCAACATCTATTTTAAGTTTTTGAGAAGCTTCATCCAACGAACCTGCTAAACCCGCAGTAATATTAAAATCACTTACTACCCCTCCTCCAGAAACATATTGCAACAAAGTATTCTCTGCATATGAAACAATACTGTTACCTATAACAGTCGAATTAGGCTTCATTTGTTGTATAGCTAGCCATGCAGTCGCGCCTGTCACCGTTCCCCCAATAACATATTGCGCACCATTGGATATGGTTGTATTTGTATCAATCCCACCAGAGTAAACATACTCAGTTGCCCCCCCATCAATAGTTGTCTCGTTTGCACTACCTCCTGATGAAACAATGAGTTGCCCAGAGCTCAGTTTAAGTCCACTCACAGCTTGCCCAGCAGACACTATCACTGTTGGGTTAATTTGCTCAGCAACAGGGGATATCTTACCTGCACCTTTAACAATTATATTTGAACTCGTGTCACCACTGATCACTGAACTATCTACACTATTTTGGCTAATTACTTTACTCATTGCTCTCATTCTCCATCGTCATGCGGTTTGCGCAAATTTATATTTTTTTGGTTTAAAAGTTATTCTCATAATTATAATATGATTTATTCGTTACTATACTACTATAATTTCTTAAAATATAGATTTAATCAATTCAAATTAAAAAAGGTAAGCATAATATAAATGCCTACCTTTTCTTCAACTTATTATACAGATTATATCAGTCAAAAATCATTATCCCAGATCAGAACTCTGCTGACCTTTGATAACCAACCCTTTCTCATTAGCACTGACAGGAATATCCTCACCATCGTAAACATCGCCTTGCAAAACCAATTCCGCCAATTGGTTTTGCAAATTACGCTGAATAACCCGTTTTAATGGGCGAGCACCATAAACAGGATCATACCCAGCCTCTTCCAACCAATGATGTGCCTTTTCATCAAGGTTCAATTTGATTTTACGATCAGCCAACAGGGTTTGCAGACGACCCAATTGAATATCAACAATCTTTGCCATATCTGCTTTTTGTAAGCGACTAAATAGGATAATTTCATCTAATCGGTTTAAAAACTCTGGTCGGAAATGCGCACGGACAACTTTCATAACGTCAGCCTCAACCATATCGGTTGTTTCACCATCAGGCTGATTGGCCAACACATCAGAACCAAGATTACTGGTTAAAATAATCATTGTATTTCTAAAGTCGACTGTACGTCCTTGACCATCAGTTAAACGACCATCATCAAGCACTTGTAATAAAATATTAAAGACATCTTCATGTGCTTTTTCAACTTCATCAAACAAAATAACTTGATAAGGACGACGTCTTACGGCTTCAGTTAAAACACCGCCCTCTTCATACCCAACATAACCAGGAGGTGCACCGATTAAACGAGATACAGCATGTTTTTCCATGAACTCACTCATATCCACACGCAACAATGCTTTTTCATCATCAAACAAGAAATCAGCCAATGCTTTGGTCAACTCAGTCTTACCAACCCCAGTTGGGCCCAAGAATAAGAATGAGCCAATTGGACGATTAGGATCTTGTAATCCTGCACGGGCACGACGAACTGCATTTGATACTGCTTTTAATGCAGCTTCTTGTCCAATAACACGTTCACGAAGCTCATCTTCCATACGAAGTAGTTTTGTACGCTCGCCCTCCAGCATTTTATCCACTGGAATACCTGTCCAACGAGAGACAACCCCAGCAATTTCATGATCTGTAACGGCTTGAGATACCAACTGTCCAGCCTCTGGATGCTCATTATTTTTGCTTTGTGTATCCTCAATTTGTTTTTGCAAATCGGGAATAGTGCCATACATAAGTTGAGACGCTTTGGCCAAATTACCTTGACGTTGTGCAACTTCAACTTCAGAACGTGCTTGATCTAACTGTTCTTGTAGTTTTTGCACAGCATTGACTTGTTCTTTCTCTGCATGCCAAGCGGCTGTCATCGCATCAGATTTTTCTTCTAATGCTGCGATTTCACTTTCCAACGTAGCCAACCGTTCTTTACTGGCAGAATCTTCCTCGCGTTTTAATGCTTCACGTTCAATTTTTAATTGAATTAAGCGACGATCTAACTCATCCAAAGCCTCTGGTTTGCTGTCAATTTGCATACGCAAACGGCTGGCCGCTTCATCAACCAAATCAATGGCTTTATCAGGTAAAAAACGATCGGTAATATAACGATTAGATAAGGTCGCAGCCGCAACCAAGGCACTGTCGGCAATACGAACCCCATGATGTAATTCATATTTTTCTGCGATACCACGAAGAATAGAAATCGTATCGGAAACAGAAGGCTCACCAACAAACACGGGTTGAAAACGACGAGCTAATGCAGCATCTTTTTCGATGTATTTGCGATATTCATCCAACGTTGTCGCACCAATACAATGCAAAGTGCCTCGTGCTAATTCTGGTTTAATGAGATTAGAAGCATCCATTGCGCCATCAGAGCGACCAGCACCAACAATCGTATGCATTTCATCAATGAATAAAATAATTTTTCCTGCTGCTGTTTCGACTTCTTTAATAACCGCTTTTAGACGCTCTTCGAATTCACCTCTAAATTTAGCACCAGCAACCAAAGCACCCAGATCCAAAGCCAAAAGCTGTTTATTTTTTAACGCTTCTGGAACATCTCCATTCACAATCCGCAGTGCTAATCCTTCAACAATGGCGGTCTTACCAACGCCAGGTTCACCAATAAGCACAGGGTTATTTTTGGTACGACGTGCAAGGACTTGAACTGCACGGCGAATTTCCTCATCACGTCCAATGACTGGATCCAACTTACCTTGACGGGCAATTTCGGTCATATCACGTGCATATTTTTTTAACGCGTCAAATGAAGCCTCTGCATTCGCAGTGTCGACTTTTCTGCCTTTACGAATTGCATCAATCGCATGCGATAAATTTTGTGCAGATACACCATTTTTCTGCATTGCATATCCAGCAGGGGTATCAGACGCTGCAATCGCTAGTAACAAACGATCTTGAGCAACGTAAGTATCCCCTGCTTTGGTTGCTTCTTGCTCTGCATTATCCAATACGCGAATAAGTTCTGGTGTAGCTTGCGGTTGTCCTGCACCGCCCCCTTGTACTTTTGGTATTGATGCTAATACATGCTCAACTGCACCTTGAATGATTTTAGGATCCCCACCGGCAGCACGAATTAATGATGCCGCAGCACCCTCTTCATCATCCAATAATGCTTTTAAAAGATGTTGAGGGGTTAATTGCTGATGAAACTCGCGAATTGCAATAGTTTGTGCAGCTTGCAGAAAACCTTGTGAGCGTTCAGTAAATTTTTCAATATTCATATTGTTGTCCCTTAATTTTTAGGCGACAAGCCTATTTTTCAATAACGTCCCAATATTAGGCAACGTTCATTATGATTATATCTTGATTAAATTTGAATATAATTAAAGAAAATAACAAGAGTGTTATGAAGCATCAAAATCTATTTTGACCTCCTCTATATTATTCTAAGAACAAAGAAACCTTTCATTTCTTTATCTATGTTTACTATACATCATTACTCGTTACAAAAGAAGAGAAATATTTAAAAAATAAGAATTTTTTATAAACCTTTCTACCGCATAATTTAAGCAATATTTTATGAATAACGTTTATCTTTATCCCCCTAAAACCCATAAAATTCAGTCTATTTTCATGATTATTTTATTCTATATCGGAACTTTTTGAGTTATCTGAAGCAAAGCTGGTGACAGCCACAAAAAAATCTGGCATGTTTAAGAACGCAAATCATTCTTAATATACGGGCCATATTTATAATGAGCACATTTGATTTAAGCACTTCACCACCTGGAAAAATTTGTATTATTGACCATGTAAAAGATCTGCTTTCTCCTGATCCTATTGCTAATCGTTTACGTGACCTGGGTTTTGTTCCTGGTGAAAGCGTGAAAATTATTGCCTTTGGCCCCTTTGGTGCGAACCCCATTGCGGTTCAAATAGGCTCCACCCGATTTGCCTTGCGTCGCAATGAAGCCGCAAGGGTCATCATACGTGCAGATTCATAAAATTATGACAGATTCAAATAATAATACTTACTCAAGAATTGCTTTGGTTGGCAATCCAAACTGTGGAAAAACAGCTTTATTTAACCAGCTGACAGGCAGCCGTCAAAAAGTAGCAAACTATGCTGGCGTTACTGTAGAGCGTAAAGAAGGGAAGTTTACCAGCCCAGAGGGACGTTCTGTAACAATTATTGATCTTCCTGGTGCTTATAGTTTAAACGCCACCAGTCCTGATGAAGAAGTTACTCGGGATATGTGTATGGGCACATATCGCAACGAAGCCGCTCCTGATGCGTTGATTTGTGTTATAGATGCGACAAACTTGCGACTCCATTTACGCTTTGCTTTGGAAATATGTCGCCTAAAACGTCCGACTATTATCGCTATGAATATGAGTGATATTGCCAAAAAACGTGGTATTGAAATTGATATTCCTAAATTAGAATCTATTCTTGGAATTACCATTGTTCCCACTGTTGCCACTCAGAAAAATGGTGCTAAAACATTATTAAACGCTGTTGATCATTCTTTTAAAACGCCTACTATTGAATTAACGGATGAAACCGACCTACATGTTGAAGTGCGACGCCTTTTACTCGAATGTGTAACAAATACTTTTCAAACTTCTGTTCATTTTGATGAAAAAGTAGACCGTTGGGTTTTACATCCTATTGTTGGCCCTATCCTCCTGCTTGCTTTGCTTTTTATCATGTTCCAAGCTGTATTCTCTTGGGCGCAACCTTTTATGGATGCAATTCAAGATTTTACAACATGGCTTGGAACACAATTATCTTATTTGTTACCAGATGGAATGTTACGAGGGCTGTTGGTTGATGGTATTTGTGCTGGTGTGGGGACAACATTTGCATTCCTTCCACAAATCTTAGTTTTATTCTTGTGGATTTTATGTTTAGAAGAATCTGGATACTTACCTAGAGCAGCATTCTTACTGGATCGTATTATGGCTTCTGTAGGGCTGAATGGGCGTTCCTTTATTCCTCTTTTATCCAGCTTTGCATGCGCTATTCCAGGCATCATGGCAACCCGCACCATTCCGAGTGCCAAAGATCGACTTGTAACTATTTTAATTGCGCCTTTAATGACGTGTTCAGCACGTTTGCCCGTATATGCGTTACTAATTGCAGCTTTTATTCCTCATAAAACGATAGGGTATATATTTAACTTACAAGGAATTGTACTCTTTGCGTTGTATTTTTCGGGAATAGCAGCGGCTTTTCTGGTTGCACTTATTCTTAAAAAAGGCAAAAGCAGTTATGAAAATTCTCTGTTACTTGAGTTGCCATCTTATCGTTTTCCAAACATACGTTCGATTGTTTTTGGATTATGGCAGAGGATAGAAATCTTTGTCTCTCGCGTAGGGAATATTATTTTAACTGTCAGTATCTTATTATGGGCTTTGTCGAGCTTCCCAAGCCCTCCAGCAGGAGCTACTGGCCCCGCAATTGATTTCAGTTTCGCGGGTATTATTGGTCACTGGATTCAACCTCTATTTGCACCGATTGGCTTTAATTGGGAGATCTGTGTTGCTTTGATCTTAGGATTGGCTGCTCGTGAGGTGGCAATTACCTCTTTGGCTACAGTCTATGCCGTGGGTTCTGTTGATACCGATGCCCCAACGCAACTGATTCACTTTTTATCTTCACAATGGAGCATCCCTACAGGTCTGGCTTTTCTGGCTTGGTATGTTTTTGCTCCACAATGTTTCTCAACACTTGCTGTGATTAAAAAAGAAACTGGCTCTTGGAAAATCGTGATTGGCACAACGGCTTATCTCTTTTTCTTAGCCTATTTTAGTTCTTTTGTCACATGGCATGTGGCCTCGTTATTCTTTTGATAGGAGGATATATTATGCAAACTGCTCTTGTTATTATCATTGTAAGTTTATGCGCTTTATTTTGGTTAAATCGTTTTTTCCCAAAAATTGGAAAAATATTATGGCAAGGAACGGCTGGTTTATTAAAATTAATCCATGCCCCTGCACCAACCCAACAATGGGCATTAAAACATTGTACCTCAACCACTAAGAGTGGATGTAGTGCTTGCAATAAATGCAGTAAGTGTCATTAGTTCGATAATATATAGTTATCTTTAAAAAATAATTCTATGGTGCGTTTATTTTAATGATAACTATTATTTAATTCTTTAGCCTCACACTTAACTCTCCAGCTTAAATAGTTTTTAACATGAGAAAAAACAAATTCTTTTGCTTCACTTAAACTAAAATCATCATCTTGTTTCTTAGCTGTTGCGTTAGGTTTATATCCATGTCTGGAACTTAACCCTAATATACTAAAATTATTAGCAGGTCTTGTTAATCTGTCTCTATTCTTTTTAATATCTAAACATTTTATTATTTTATCTTTTTTACCTTTTTCCTCCTTCAAATAAGGATAACTACTTTGAATTTTCACTATATCGTCTAAAGATTCATAAATTCGATATAAATTGACCCAATCAATTTCGAGAGCACAAATCTTTAATAATATATAAATGTCATCATATTTATTGGATAAATAAAGTAAAAAGTTAAAAAAATTATTTGTTAATCTAAAATAATCAGCTTTAGCATCAATATTTTTATCATATATTTCTCGCAAATAGTAGATTGGAACATTATACATATCTAACGTAAAACTATTCACTGTAAAATTATGAGTAGTATCTATTAACTCAAAATTATAACTCTCTAAATAGTCAGCCCTACTTGGCATCTTCCATTCAGTTATTTTTGAAACATCAAAATCATTAACTAAATATCTATCTTTGTCAAAGATTTTAGAATATCCCAAAAACAATGACAATAACTCTTTAGCAATTAAAATAGCATCACTTTCATAAGTATCCTGCAATAAACTGCTATACATTCTATAATCATCACGATTACAATCTAAATAATCATTAGGTTTATTATAAATTCCAAATACACTACACTCTGTTGATGGATTATATTGCATAGAATAGTGCCTTGGTAATCCTATTTCATAATTACCCATTTCGTTTTCCTTGGTTAGAAATATTTAATTATTCTATGATAACTATACATCTTTCAAAATAAAAAAGCGCACTATCAAATATAAGTGCGCTTTTATTAACTCTATTAACTAAAAATATTTAATTAATAACGATACATTTCTGGTTTGAATGGACCTTGAACTTCCACACCGATATAATCAGCTTGCTCTTTATTTAATTTAGAAAGTGCAGCACCGACTTTATCCAAATGTAAAGCAGCTACTTTTTCATCTAAAGCCTTTGGTAATGTATAAACTTTAGGCTCATACTTACCAGCAGGTGCATTCCAAAGCTCGATTTGAGCCAAGGTTTGATTTGTGAAAGAAGCAGACATCACAAAAGATGGATGGCCTGTAGCATTTCCAAGGTTTACTAAGCGACCTTCTGACAACAAGATAATACGGTTACCATCTGGGAATACGATTTCATCGACTTGAGGTTTAATATTATCCCATGTGAAGTTACGTAATTTACCGACTTGAATTTCAGAATCAAAATGTCCGATATTACAAACAATCGCACGATTTTTCATCGCACGCATATGATCTAAGGTAATGATATCAATGTTACCTGTACATGTTACGAAGATATCACCACGAGGGGCAGCATCTTCCATAGTAACAACTTCGTAACCTTCCATCGCTGCTTGTAATGCACAGATTGGATCAACTTCGGTCACCAATACGCGACAACCTGCGTTACGAAGACTGGCAGCAGATCCTTTACCTACGTCACCAAAACCAGCAACAACAGCAACTTTACCAGACATCATCACATCGGTTCCGCGACGGATCGCATCAACCAAGCTTTCACGACAGCCATAAAGATTATCAAATTTAGATTTGGTTACACTATCATTAACGTTAAATGCAGGAACCAATAATTGACCTTTTTTAGCCATTGCATGTAAACGATGAACGCCTGTGGTGGTTTCCTCTGAAAGACCACGAACATCTTTTAACATTTCTGGATATTTTTCATGCATCAAAATAGTTAAATCACCACCATCGTCCAAAATCATATTTGGAACCCAGCCATTTGGGCCGTGGACGGTTTGTTCAATACACCACATAAACTCTTCTTCATTCATGCCTTTCCATGCGAACACAGGCACCCCAGCAGCAGCCATTGCAGCAGCAGCTTGATCTTGAGTAGAGAAGATATTACAAGAAGACCAGCGGACTTCAGCACCAAGGTCAATCAAGGTTTCGATAAGAACTGCGGTTTGAATAGTCATATGTAAACAACCCGCAATGCGCGCACCTTTCAGAATATTTTTACCTTTATATTCTTCACGCAGAGCCATCAGGCCTGGCATTTCGCCTTCGGCAATAGAAACTTCTTTGCGTCCCCATTCAGCCAATAAAATATCTTTTACTTTATAATCGTGCTGTGCACTCATTGTTTTACGTCTTTCCGATGATGATCAAATGAAATTGAGTTCGTGTATTAATAGGATATAATTGAGAATAGATCAATCTTACTAACTTATAAACGCCCTTCTTTATCAAAATAAGCTATTACTAATAATGATCTATCATTACTTAATTATCAACGAAGACCACATTTTAATGCTTTAGTTTTTCATATAATTCACAAGCTTTTTGCATTTTATTTAAACACGCTTGCTTAAAATATATTTTAGCTTTTATTGTATCTTTTGAGACACCTTAACCTGAATAATACATTGCTCCAATGATAAACTGAGCGTCAGCATGATTTTGTTTGGCAGCTTTCATAAACCACTCTAAGACTTTTATATAATTTTTACTATTGAGATATATTGTTCCAAGCTCATATTGAGCCTGAGCTTTTCCTTGACTTGCTTTTTGCTCTAAAGCCAAGACATTTATTCTTCCACTTCAAATTGAGAAACCAAATCCGTAATATGCAGAATCTCTAGCAAACGCAGACCTTTAGGGGCAGATAGCTTTATATTTCCCTTAACGACACGTTTAGATAAAATAATCTCATCAAATCCTAAAATCCTAATTTATGGGCTTTCTTTACCCGAAGATCCGCTTGAGGAACTTGCCTGATCTCACCAGACAATCCAATTTAACCAAACAAACCTAGAGAAGCTGGTTGGTGTAGACCAATACAGCTGCCACTACTAAATCAGCCGCAGGTTCGCTAATCTTAACCCTCCAGCCATATTCAAATACACATCAACGCTATTAAATCCTAAAGAACGCCTATTTCTGAAATCGCCAGAACATATTTAAACTCGTGCTACCCTATGCAATATTAAAAATATTAACTTTGTCTGGCTACTTGGCTAGTAATGAATAAGGAATATTACAGCCTTTTACTTTGTGTTAAATATCAATAAAAAAGGCCGTATATTAAATATATACGGCCTTTTTCAAGAAAGTTTATTAATTAGGAAGCTTTTTTAAATAAGAAATCATATTTAACTGTTTTCTTAAAGTATTTAGGTAATGTAGAAATAACCTGAACGCGTAATGTGTATTTCTGATCAACACTTACATCAACATTCAATGGCAAATAGGCACATCCTTTGGTCCATCGATATTGTACACCTTGACCTTCCAAATCATACCAACCAACTTCTTTGCCATTAGACAAATGATGGTCAATATTCACTTTACGGCCATCAGCAGAGATCATTTGGATACATCCTACTGCGATCCCCAATTCACGACGGTCATCAACAAAACTACCGTAAACATCTTCTGGGCTTGCAACATAAGACATAATGCTGACAAAGTCCGTTGGTTTATCCAAAACAAATGTATAAACTTGGTCTTGTACATCAACAGGATAGATTTCTTGTCCATTATCTATACACAAGTAAATATTGGGTTGTATATCATCATCACGTGTTTCCACTGGTGCTGCAACATTCATATCAACTGCACGTTGATTGATGCGATTCCAGATCGGTTCAACAAAAGATACATTTGTGCAAAGATCGGCAACAGCCTCAGAATACCATTTTTGTGCATTTTTCAAAGGCATAACATTATCACATCCTTCAAATGTATATCTATTACCCGTGTCTAGATAACTTTCAACTGCAACATTCTCAGCAAAAATCACTTGATGTGCAGCACATTCAACATGCCAAATCGTATAAGATGTGGTTTCAAAATCATAAACAATGCTTCTACCATTGACCAACATACGTGCAGGAACTAATTTATCTTCTAAATATAAACAATGTTCTCCAGTTACTCGCAAATCTCTTGAGGGAACATTATCAGCTAAAGCATCCTTCTTAATTAAAACCAAGAAATCTTCTTTTCTACTGGAAGTGCCTGTTTCCTTTGTTTTATGTCCAACCCAACTGACCGCTCGAGCCCCGCCCTTGGTTTTGACCAAGTCTCCCCTTCGGAGGGCTTCAACTGCTTTCACACCATCAATAGTTTGAATTAATGTACCTTGATTAAAACAAACTGAAAGATAATAAGCTACTCCACCAGATCCATCTGTTGTTTGAACTATGTTTACTTGTCCTTGCATGTCCACATTCAAATTAATAATGGCTGTTTCACCGGCATCATTCTTAAAATTAAGTTGAATATATGGACTGTGTCCATTATCCGTACCGTTTAATTGATTGAAAAATACAACAGTATCAAGTTGGAAACCATTCAAGTTTTCTAATAAAAAACGTCCATGGTCTTTATCCATCCCTTGGATGTCTAAAAGATAAGTAATCTCTTTACCACCTTTAAGGGTTGAATTACCAAGAGTTAACGTAGAACTGGAATCTCCGTCCGCAAAGTTAACCGTCGAGTTAAAAATACCCCACGTTGAGTTCTGCGTTGTAGCATTATCGCTATTAAGGACGGTTCCAGTGTTACCATTCTTATTAACTGTAGGATTCGAACTTACATAATTATAATTACGGGAAGTAGGAACCATCACATCTTGACCGATATTAAGAGAACCACCCTTGCCAATATTAAAAGTTGTAAAATTAACAGAAGCATAAGGACCCGTGATATTAAAAGCCGATCCTTCTCCTATGTTAACAGTAGTAGCATCCGGAAACTTAGTTTGATCATAGCCTGATGTTGAACCCATCATCTTACCAGAAAAATTAACCGTTCCGTTGATGCCAGTATCCCACGTCTTCAAGTTCATATTAAAATAAGGATCAACATTAACAGTTACGTTGCTAACACCTTCGTTAAAAATAAACTGATTGTTACTATTCCATGAATTAGCATTGAATAATCCAGTGTTCGATTGGGAATTCCAAGCATCGGAATGAAGACTTTGGAAATTAATTGTACTGCCTGTACCAGCATAGATAATATTTGAATCCGCAGCAGTATATGTCTCACCAAAGGTAAGGGTATTATTCTCCCCCAAATAAAAAGTATTATTACTATAAGAGGGCTTTGTGGTACCTGGTGTCGAGTTACCAGCCACAGCATAACCTAACGTATCCGTTCCAGGACTTAAATTAACATCAACATTATTACCAAAGGTAAATGTATTTCCTGAAAATTGGTATCCATTTAAATACCCAGCACCCTTTGCATCAAGGTAAGATGTATCAAGCACAAGTGAAAGCTTTGAATTATCGCCAAGAGTTACATTATTATTAAGGAAACCCTGCGCATTCGCACCTATGGCTAACCCAGAGCTGCTATTATAATATTCGGTAAGTTGGATTGTAGACCCAGCTGCCAAATTAAACGTATTTCCAGTCAGTTTCATAAACTCACCAAAAACAAGGGAAACAGGCTGACCAGAAAAACTAAAAGTACTATTAGTTATTTGTTGTGGATTCTGTGTCTGTGCACCCGTACCCCACCCTTTAAACACCAACTTGAACTGTGTAGTAACACCACTGGCATAATCAAAAGTTAATTGATCAATAACAGATGCAACACCACTCGGTGAAGGAACAAGATTATACTCTGTATCCTCTGCTATACTAACATTCGATGTTGGAAGATTTCCATCAGGGTACACTGCACCATTTGATTTATTGGTATTAAATACACTATCATCAACAGGGAAATCGGTGCTATCTAACGCAACTGCAAAATTTTCTTCTTTTTCAGACATATATATACCTATTTTTAAAATAAAAACTTAAACTAATTAACATCTTATTATTTATTATTATCATTTTATTATTTATTATTATAATGGGTTACTAATGTTTCAAGCTATCATTTATAAATCCCACGCAATTAATCGAGAACTAGCGTGAAAAGCACATATAGTCAATTAAATTTTCTATCTATAATTGATTTTTTATGAAAGATATATAGTTTTTACTACTTTAGATTGTATCGATATCGTTTTTAAAAACTTATTTCGACGCTTCTATTCCTTGTTTATCAATAAATTGAGAAACCAAATCCGTAATATGCCCAGTTTCTACCAATCGCAATCCTTTAGGCGTTGATAGTTTTGTATTTCCTCTAGCAATACGTTTAGGCAAAATAATCTCATCAAAACCTAATTTATGCGCTTCTTTGACGCGAAGATCTGCTTGAGGAACTTGGCGGACTTCACCAGACAATCCAATCTCACCGAAAAAAACAGAACCAGGAGAAGTCGGTTGTCGTGTAAGGGCTGAAACTAATGCTGCTGCAACGGCTAAATCAGCTGCGGGTTCACTGATACGCAAACCACCTGCCATGTTTAAATACACATCAACACTATTAAACCGCAAAGCACATCGTGTTTCCAAAATAGCTAACAACATATTTAAACGCGTACCGTCCCACCCTATAACGGTGCGTCTAGGTGCTGAATCTCCGGCTTTAGGAGCCAATAAAGCTTGTACTTCTAATAAAACAGGGCGTGTTCCTTCAAGTCCCGCAAAAACGGCTGAGCCTGCAATATTTCCATGACGTTCTGCAAGGAATAGAGCCGATGGGTTAGAAACCTCAACCAGCCCCTCACCTGTCATAGAAAAAACACCAATCTCATCCGTTGCACCAAAACGATTTTTAGCAGCTCTTAAAATACGGAATTGATGTCCACGATCCCCTTCAAAATAGAGAACCGCATCGACCATATGTTCTAATACTCTGGGGCCTGCTAAAGATCCTTCTTTGGTCACATGCCCTACAAATATCAAGGAAAATTCTTTTTTCTTGGCTAAACGAATAAGCTCAAAAGCGGAAGCCCTTACTTGGCTGACTGTTCCAGGGGCTCCATTAATACTATCCAGCCACATCGTTTGAATTGAATCAATAATCACCAAGCTAATATTTTGCTCTGTTTCTAGAGTAGCTAAAATATCCGATACATTAATACAAGCTGCCAGTTCGATATTTTTGCGTTGTTCGCTATCTTCTAGCCCCAGACGATTAGCACGCATTCTGATCTGATTAATTGACTCTTCACCAGAAATATAAAGAACACGCCGACCTTGTTTGGATAAAGCACACGCAGCTTGTAATAACAAAGTCGATTTACCAATCCCGGGATCGCCACCAACCAAACCAACTGATGATTGAACCAACCCACCACCTAAAACTCGATCAAGTTCTGCAATCCCAACCTCTTGCCGAGGTGGTGGGGCACTATCACCATCTAATCCAGCAAAAACAATCTTTTGCCCACGTTGATGATCAATAACAGATAAAGGCGTTGCTTGGACTTGTTCTTCCTCAATCGTATTCCATTCACCACAAGCGTCACAACGCCCCATCCATTTTGAATAAACAGAACCACAACTTTGGCAAACAAATTGTTTAATTGGCTTTTTCGCCACTAAGAACCTCTATTTTATCTTTGTTTCAACCTTAATAGGCCCTTGACGTAAACCATGCGTAAACTGATGCACATAAGGATTATTCGTCGTTAATAACTCATTGGCTTTTCCTTGCCAAATAAGTTCCCCTTTGTACAACATAGCCGCATGATCCCCAATACGCTGTGCAGATGCCATATCATGCGTGATTGCAATCGCTGTCGAGCCTAATTGATCCACGCAACTTTTTATCAGTTCATCAATAACAGCACCCATAATAGGGTCTAATCCTGTTGTTGGTTCATCAAAAAAAATAATTTCTGGTTTTGAAGCAATCGCCCTGGCCAAACCAACTCGTTTTTGCATCCCACCTGATAATTCATCAGGATACAAATATCCAACAATATCGGGATCTAACCCAACCAACTCTAGGACGCGACAGGCTGTATCATAGGCTTCATTACGACTAACTTTTGATTTATTCTTGCGATGACCATATAACAAAGCAAATGCTACATTCTGCCAAATAGGTAAACTGTCAAACAATGCTGCATTTTGAAACAACATTCCCATTTGTTGTAACTTTTCATTACGCTGTGCAGAGGACAAATCAAAAATATTTTGTCCATCAATTTCAATACTGCCACTATCTGGAACCATTAATCCCAAAATACACCGTAATAAAACAGATTTCCCACTACCAGACCCTCCTATAATTACAAAAGAAGTGCCTGCTTCAACATCCATACTGACATCACGCAAAACGTGATTACTGCCAAATGATTTAGATAAATTACGAATACGTATTTTGGGAACAGATTGGGTCATTTTGAAAAGAAAATATCCGTTAATAAATAATCAAAAACTAAGAGCAAAATAGATGCTGCAACCACAGCAGCCGTTGTTGACGCCCCAACACCTTGTGCACCCCCTTTGCTGCGATACCCATGATAACATCCCATTAACGCGATTAAAAAGCCAAATACGCCTGCCTTAACCAGCCCAATCGTAATATCCATTGGTTTAACAGCGTTGAAAGTTGCCATAATATATCCTTGGGGTGTGAACCCCAGCTTCATGATAGAAACAGTAAATCCACCCAAGACCCCTAAAATATCGGCAATAATCACCAAAAAAGGTAGCGCAATCGTTGCAGCTAACAAACGAGGAGCAACTAGATATTTAATTGGATTTGTTGATAATGTTCGCAAAGCATCAATCTGATTGGTAACCTGCATCGTGCCAATTTCTGCCGCCATCGCAGCACCAACACGTCCAGCCACCATCAATCCAGCCAAAACAGGCCCCAATTCACGAGTCACTGCCAGAACAACAATACTAGCAATTGCACTATCTACATGATATTGCGCCATCCCAGTATAAGATTGCAACGCAATCACCCCTCCTGAGAAAAGCGCTGTTAATGCGACAACAGGTAGTGATAAATATCCAATATTAATCATACTGCCGACAAAAATGCGCCAATAAAATGGAGGAGAAAAAATAGCTAGAACACCTTGTAACGCAAATAAGGCCAAAGCACCTGCCTCTTGGATGCCATTCAAAACCATGCGCCCCAACAAAGCAATCCATAACAAAGGTTTACTCAATTGTCGTATCACACTACACAACCTTTATGATAATTATTCTTTTTGTTAAATAGCACCAATGCGGTAACTGCTTTCATAGTTAACTTATGTCTTAAAAGACTTAACATGATAATTGTAAATCGCATATTACCTATTTTGTTAAGCTGTTACAAAATAAATATTATCGCAAGATTACAAAAAACAAAAATATTTCTTGGATTTATGAAATAATACTTGTCTTGTCATCCATTAGATATAAATAGCCGACTTGTATGATCTTTTTTCATTTAACCTACCATATTATTAATATTTTTCTTTACCGAACCTTAAATCACGATATATTTTATTTTATAAACCTTTAAACCATACTAGGAGAGTAATTGTGCGTATAGCAATGATTGGTGGAGGATATGTCGGTTTGGTCTCAGCAACATGTTTTGCTGAATTTGGATTAAACGTTAACGTTGTAGAAACTAACCCTGATCGCCTTAATGCTTTAAAAAAAGGTAAAATTCCGATATATGAACCTGGTTTGGATATCCTCGTCAATAACAATATTAAAGCAAATCGTTTAAAATTCTTTGATAAAATAGAAGAAGCAATTCCTGAATGTGAAGCGATTTTCATTGCTGTTGGAACCCCACCTCGTAATGGAGATGGTCACGCGGATATGACGTATGTTCATCAAGCCGCATTACAAATTGCTACGCACTTAAAGCAATATGCAGTTATTGTTACAAAATCAACTGTTCCTGTGGGGACGAGCCGCCGTATCGCACAAATTATCAGACAAAAAAATCCTGACCTTGAATTTGATGTAGCCTCAAATCCTGAATTTTTACGTGAAGGCGATGCAATTAAAGATTGTATGAATCCTGATCGTGTAATTATTGGCATTGAAAAAGATAAAGAAGACCAAGGTAAAAAAGCTCAAGATGTTATGATACGCCTTTACCAACCTTTATTTCAACGTGAGACACCTATTCTATTTACCAATTTAGAAAGTGCTGAACTTGCGAAATATGCCTCTAATTGTTTCCTTGCAATGAAACTCTCTTACGTCAACGAACTAGCAGATTTATGTGAGCAAGTTGGAGGAAATATCGAGGATATCACCAAAGGTATGGGACTGGACCCTCGTATTGGAAAATATTTTTTACAGCCAGGTCCTGGTTTTGGAGGATCTTGTTTTCCAAAAGATACTCTTGCTTTGATTCGTATTGCCCAAGAAGCAGGCAGCCCTGTTCGTATGATTGAAATGGCCGCCCAGGCTAATGATGCTAGAAAAACCAGTATGAGTGGACGTATTATTCAACTCTGTGAAGGCAACGTTAACAATAAAACCATTGCTATTTTAGGGCTAACCTTTAAACCTGATACCGATGATATGCGCGAGTCCTCATCTTTACCTATTATTCATCGCTTAGTAGAGGAAGGCGCAATTATCAAAGCCTTTGATCCTATTGGTAATGACAAAGCAAAACCTTTACTACCTCGTTCTGTACAATATTGTAATAGTATCCAAGATGCAGCAACTGATGCTGATGCTTTGGTTATTTTAACCGAATGGAATGAATTCCGTTCTTTATCAACTAACAATCTAAAAAGTTGGATGAAACAACCTCTAGTGATTGATTTGCGTAATATTTACAACCCTAGAGTTATGAAAGATCAAGGAATTCAATATCACTCCGTGGGTAGACCTCAAAAATAACTAGCGCTTTAATCTCTTCATTATCGCGCGTAACGGAGCTGTTATGCGCCATGATGAAGATGCATACATTGAATTAAGTTCTTCTCTTAATTGAATATTTTCTTGTTTGAACAACTCAATAGTTTCTTGTGTTAAGTTATCATAAGAAACTGTTGCTTTTTTAGTTTGTATGTATAAATCTTCCCAACTTGCAACACGCTTTTCCGTATCCATCTCTGGTGTCAAGTAAACTATAAATTCATAAGTATTAGGAGGATCAATATCATGCCATCCAGCACAAGCCATTTTAATCAAATTATTTTTTGATAAAATAATCATAAAGCGAGCTAATAAGTTTAAATGTAATACCCAGCAATGAACATCTTCATAATGATTAGGGTTAAGCGTTCTTTCCCCCCATTCTAAAACTTCTGAAAACGGAAATTGACTGGGCAAATCTGAAGCATCAAAATCTTTGATATAACGACGATGCATATCTTGCACTAATTGATCATCGACTTTATTTAAAGCAAAATCTAATACTAAATGCGTCTCTGGGCAGTACGATTTTTTCATCCATGCAGCAAGCAAATCAGAAAGCCTGCTCTCTTGTCTTTTCATATCGAAAGAATAACGACCATCTGGCAAGGCAAGACGTAACTGACCATTTGGAGTTAAAACATCACCGATTTGATTAATCCAGCCTATCAAATTAGGTACATGCTCTCCTACATGAGAAGCTATCACATAATCAAATGAACCTTTTACACATTCTTTCAAAGGTTGATGATTATCCCAAACATAATCCACTTCTACTAAACGTTCAAAATTAAATTTTTTATCCCATGAAAATTGTTTTTTCAAATTTTCCGTTGACAAATGATCTGCATAAAAAATATTTCCATCCTGACGACGCAAGACTGGATCAACCAAAGCACCAATTTCTAAACAACGATCTTGGCCAAATGCAATCCCACAACGCAAAAATTGATGTCGTTTTTCAACAAAAGAGACCATAATTTTGAAAACCATCTATTTAATAAAAAAGAAGGATTGGTTTTATTACCAATCCTTCTTTAAAACTTACCGTCTGATATTTAATTACACAAGTATATAATTAAATATTAGCCTTTGTTTTCAATATAAATCAATTTACGATTTACAAATTCCATAATGCCTTCTTTTGAAAGCTCACGACCATAACCAGAGTGTTTTACGCCACCGAATGGAAGGTCTGGACTTGTCCATGTTGGACGGTTAATAAAGACCATCCCTGTATCAATTTGACTTGCAACTTTTTGTGCGCGTTCAATATTATTAGAGAATACAGTTCCGCCCAATCCAAACTCTGAATCATTCGCAAGAGCAATAGCTGCTTTTTCATCAGGAACTGTAAAGAACATAATAACAGGCCCGAAGAATTCTCTGTAAAATACAGGGTTTTCTTTGGTAATATTTGTTAAAATGGTTGCTTCCATAAATGCACCTGGCATATCTGGACGTTTACCACCAACAACAGCTTTCGCACCATGTTTAATAGCAGTTGCTGTTAATTCAGCAATTTCTTTTGCTGCTTCTTCAGAAGATAATGGTCCAAGTGTTGTGCTGCGATCCATTGGATCCCCAGCTTTTAAATTAGATAGACATTCTGTTAATTGTTTTAACAATTTATCTGCAACAGATTCAACAACAATGAAACGTTTTGCGGCAACACAACATTGTCCTGTGTTGTTCATACGTCCCCAGATACCCCATTTACAGGCTTTATCTAAATCTGCATCTTCCAGAACGATGAAAGCATCACTGCCACCCAATTCCATAGTAGATTTTTTCAAAGCTTTACCAGCTTCACCAGCAACAGAAGCACCTGCTTTTTCACTGCCTGTTACTGCTACACCACGAATACGACGATCGTGAATAATTGCAGCAATATGTTTTGAATCTACGAATAGATTTGTATATGCACCTTTTGGCGCACCTGCATCTAACATTAATTGTTCGAATGCTTCAGCACATTGAGGAACGATAGAAGCATGTTTTACCATCACAACGTTACCAGCCATAAGATTTGTAGCTGCTACACGTACTAATTGGTAATATGGAAAGTTCCAAGGCTCAACGCATAAAATGATCCCAATAGAATCATGTTCAACATATGCTTTTCTACCATCTTTTGGTTTTAATATTTCAGGAGCTAGGAATTCTTCTGCATTATCAGCATAATAATCAAAAATATCAGCTGTTAAATCGACTTCACCCTCAGCATCAGAAATTAATTTGCCCATTTCCAAAGTAACAAGGCCTGCAAATTTTGCTTTATTTTCACGCATAATGGTTGCAGCTTTTTTCATCACTGCACGACGTGTTGCAAAATCAGTTTTACGCCATTCTTTATAACAAGCATCTGCTTGATCAATTTTTGCAGTAACTTCTTGTTCTGTTAATGATGTAAAAGATTTGACTTCTTTGTTTGTGAAAGGATTAACCGTTTTATAAGCCATTCGGTACTATAACTCCATAAAAGTTGTTTAAAATGATCATACTTTGCTAAAACATAATTAATAGCACCAATATAATCCTGTTTATTAATATACGTCAAATTAAAGAAATTTCAAATAAATTCGTTATATTTATTTCAAACATAACATGATATTCCTTTATTTTAAGTAAAATTATTTTTACCTACTGGACAGATAAGTTCGAATATATTCATATAAAATTACTTATAATGCCTTTATTAAGCTAAAATTGAATTTTAATAATATTTTTATTTCTTGCAAAGGATTTTAACATGAATCACATTCTTGTTATCGGCAGCCTTAACGCTGATTTGGAAACTGATGTTGATCGTTTCCCTCAACCAGGAGAAACCTTATTAGGAGGCCCTTTGCATGTTAGCTGCGGTGGGAAGGGAAATAATCAAGCTGTTGCTGCTGCGAAACTGGGTGCAAAAGTCACTATGCTAGGGGCGTTGGGACAAGATAATTTTGGTGATATGCTTTTTAAGAACCTTCAGGCACATCATATTAATACGGATCATGTTTTAATTCGAAAAGACAAACCTTCTGCTACAGCCTTGATTACACGTTCTCAAAATGAAAATCATATTATTGTAACGGATGGAGCTAATAACACAATTACGCCTCAAGATATTATTCATGCTACCTCACTCATTGAAAAAAACGATATTATTTTACTGCAACAAGAAATTCCACTTGATGCACAGATTAAAGCCATTAAAATTGCACATAATCTTAATAAAATTATCGTACTTAACCCTGCGCCTATGCGCCCTTTACCAAAAGAAGTTACTGACAAAATAAGTTATCTTTTGCCTAACGAGCATGAAATTATTGCGCTTGGCAATGATAAATTTAATACTCCAGAAGATATTATCATGAACTCCCCCCCCCCTATTATTATGACATGGGGCAGCAAAGGCGTTCTATTTAAAAACAAAAATCAACAATTAGAGCATTTACCTGCTTATTCAGTCAAAGTAGTTGACAGCACAGGTGCAGGAGATACTTTTTGTGGCGCTTTTTGTTGTTTTTTACATCTTGGTGTCGAAGGGGCAATAAAAAAAGCACTGCAAGCTTCTGCTTTATCTGTCACCCGCTCTGGGGCTCAAGGGGGAATGCCTACGTTACAAGAACTTGAAAGTTCTGATCTGTTTTAAACAAACAAGCATTCTAGTTTGCACTTTTAATAAAGCTTTAAAACCAATATGAATTATGACTTTTTCCACTATGTCGATTTAATAGGAACCTTTGCTTTTGCCATCAGTGGTGCATTAGCTGCTATTAATCGTAATCTTGACATTTTTGGTGTCTTTGTCATTTCCTTTCTTACCGCCTGTGGTGGAGGGGTTATTCGTGATATTTGTATTGGTTCTTTTCCTCCTGTAGGTTTGGTTAATATAGAATATTTAGTGATCGTTATTTTATCAATTTTTTTATGTGCTTTTTTTCAAAGATTGTTACTGAGGCTTAATCATCCAACCTTATTTTTCGATGCTATCGGCCTTGGATTTTTTGCCTCATTTGGAGCTCATAAAGCCTATTTCTTTACTGGAAGTAGCGAGCTTGCCATTTTACTAGGGGTTGTTACTGCTGTTGGTGGGGGAGTACTAAGAGACACCTTAACCACAACCATTCCCTCTGTATTAACCAAAGAAATTTATGCTTCTGCTGCTATTAGTGGCGCGATTATTCAGCTACTTGGAGAGAAAAATATTATCAGCCCTGCACTTGCTCCTTGGCTTGCTATTTTAATCTGCAGCTCTATTCGTTTATTATCCTTAAGATTTAAATGGAATTTACCTTCGATTAAACAAGTTCAATAAACCGCTTGCATGATCCTTATATTTTTTCTAAAAGGAAATATTACCGTCTTAAACGGTTTTAACAGTATAATGGACCCGTAGCTCAGCTGGATAGAGCGTCGCCCTCCGAAGGCGAAGGTCGTGAGTTCGAATCTCGTCGGGTCCGCCATTAAAAATCGCAGTATTCTCTTATATCCTATACAATCGAAACGTTGATAATAAGAGGTAAAAGTTGATAAAAATTAATAAATTTACACCAACTTTTACACCAAAATTAATGTATCGAATCACCTATTTTAACCTTAAGGCGATAAGAACGTTCTAACGAAGCTGAAAATAACTAATAATCAATTCATAACTTTGTTTTTTTATTGCAAGAATATTTAATCTAAACAATTTCAAAAATAAAATTCATAGAAAAATTCTCTTATCTCTGGCACATTATTTATAAACAAGATAAAGAAAAAGCAGATCTTGGCTAGCCACTATAAATAAATATAAAGTTTGTATTGATTGGTTTTAAGCATCAATCGCCTGCTGGAAACGGTCTTTTTTGCTACTGGATCAGCTTTATCAAGAGTTGTATTAATATTTCTTATGAAACTGGGTCATTCCAGTAGCATCACTAGCCAATGGTAAGGCTTCACTAACACGTAAATAAAACACACGACACATAGCCGCAGCAAAGAAAATATTGCCCGTTATTACCTCTGGTTTGGGTATACCATTATTATCTGTATTGAAAGCTCCTGCAATATTCTTTAATAACGCAGCCAAGTGACTGCGCTTGGAGTGCTTAAGAAATTCTTCCATACATCATTATAAGTCGTCAGCTCCATTTGCATCACACCCACAGCTGGGCCATTACCAAGTTGCTTTGAATAAGTATACCCCCTTGCATACCCTTCGGGCAAAAAAGTGCTAGTGACCTGGTTAATGGCGCGAGAACCACCAAGCCCCAAATGATTCAAAGCTGGGGTTAAAATTTCATATTTTAGGTGTGGAATATAAATCCCATCTGTGATGTTAGACATGTTGATTTCCTAAGTTGATTTTTAATGAAAATTTTGAAGTGTTATTTTTCTCTGTAATTAGGTTTTTCGGTAAACCGTAAAAAACCTATTTTTGTAATGTTATAAAAACTAATTTTCCAGATGTAGGGAAAGATAATACCCTTTTCACGGATTGACGAAAATGAAAGGAAAGCCCTACTTAACTAGCATTTTCTTTTGTGCATTACATTTTGGGCATAAAAAACCATTTCAACGGATGAAAAATAATTTATTTCTACCTTTATACGTACCCAAAGTTTTTGAAAAAACTAACTAGTGCTATTTATATATAGTAGTAGAATTGCCAAATAATTTAAATTTGATTAGCATAAAGTTTATAGATTTTTTATTGGGGATCATTATGCCACAATCAAGCAATGAAAATATAAGTAATATTCTGGCTCAAAAAAAATGCTTTTTTTCCAATCATAACCAAAGGGTATGATAAAAAAAACTATTTAATGGTAATATAGATTGCAAGTTAATAGACGATATGGCTCAAAAAAAATTAGGTATTGAAATTAAACCATACAAAAATAAATCATACGAGCGCAAACATATTCTTCAAATAAAAAATATACGAAATGATCTTGCTCATGGCAACCAAGCTTTTAACGAAGCGAGCTCAGGATTGGCATTGAATGAGTTACCAGAACTCCTTGTATCCACCACTCAATTACTTAACAGCTTGTTTTCAAGTATTGATTCTTACCTTCAAAATGAATATTATTTAGAGAATGTTCCTAAAAGATAATCCTATAACCTCTCCTAAACGTACAGGCACTGCATTACCAATCATTCTCCCAACTTTTCTAAAATTTACTGCTTTGGATAATTCTGTAAATTTATAACAATCTGGGAATGTTTGAAATAAAGCTGCTTCTCTAAGACTAATAGCTCTATCTTGATCAGGGTGTCCAAATCGACCATTTCCAAACCCATAACATAAAGTTGTCATTGTTGGAGCTGGCTTGTCCCATTCCATTCGTCCATAAACAGAAGTATAAGTTTTACCAGATTTTTTTTTATGGCATTCTGCACGCAGACTAACAGGCCAGTCCATCCACGTTCCCCCTGGTTTTGAATACATGATGCGTTGTAGATTTTTTTCATCTAGTTTCGAAGATTTATGAAGTGAATCCTTTAAAGAAGTTTGACCAGCAAGTAACGGTTCTAGTTTTGATATTGTGTTACGAACAGTCACAGGTTTACCATGAGTAGGCGGAATTAACTCCACCTTTCCAATCTTAGAGGCAAGTAACACGTGACGACTACGTGTCTGCGGAATACCATAATTTAAACAAGACACTTCCTCTGCTGAAATCATATAACCAAGATTTTCTAATTGAGCTATAAAATCTTGATAAACTTTATGTTTTACAATATTAGGAACATTTTCCATTGTTACCAATTCAGGTTCGATCTCTTTAATTAATCTTGAAAAATGATAAAGTAATGGCCATTTTTGGTCAGTAGTAGTGTCTTTCCCCAAATTATAAGTAGAAAACGGTTGGCAAGGTGCACAACCCGCTAAAAGCCTAATACTACCTTTTGAATACCAAGACGCGATTTCTGTAGCTATTACTCCTGCTACATCTTTATTTATGAACGGAACCCGATTATTAAACTCATAAGCAAAACGACACTCATCAGCTATATCATAACCTGCCTTTACATTGATACCAGACCTAATTAAACCAGCTGTGAGCCCCCCAGCTCCACAAAATAGATCTACAGCTTCGATTTTCATTAATAAATTTTAACCTATTATAATTTTTATTATTCAAAACTAAAGAGCTATTGTTAAAAGGTATGACCTTTTGAATCCTATAACATAAGAATAATTATATACACTCAAAAAATAAGAAAAAAATTGATAAATTATGCTTGGTTTTTTATAATTGAACACAATTCTTTCCTAGAAAATTCTATCAATACTACAAAATAAAGTCAACTTTCTTAAGCCATCTTTTTTGTATAAACTAAATTCACTGCCATATATTTTACATGAAAATTATTCTGATTATAATTCATATATAAAAAATATCTATTATTACCCCCCGCCATGTTCTAAGCAATACACAAATTGCACGGATAACGAACGACATCGGGATACTAATTGCCACAACTGATATTACCCAAGGATCATGAAACTTTATACATTCCACATTACTTTTCTACCTCTGGAAAAATTAATTTTCTTGACGACAACACATTTAATACCTTTATCGGCGCGCACCTAGGAACCTCTAAAAACCTTACAAACCAACACCACCTTTGACTGGTTCGCATAATTCTGAAGTAGAAAGCCACCCGTCATGGGTGGCTTCTTGCAAATTATTTATTTAAAATTTCTGTTAATAATTTGATCAACCGTTGAATCCAAACTAGGATTTTCTGGAAAATCTATAATAATTGTTCCTAAAAATGCTTGCAAATTATTACCCATGTAAGAAGAAAGCTTCGGATTAATTCGCTCTGCAATCCCTCGAGGGGTATCTCCAGAGAAAACATTACCAGCGTTCAAGCTAATTGCAGCACTCGTATAATTAATAAACCACTGGCGTTGGTTCATATTTTTATTTTTTGACTGACTCAAGAGTCTATCTATAGCGGACCATTTATTATTTACATTTGAAAAATCATATTCATCCTGAATTTCTACAGTTCCATTGCCAACATCAACAGAAAAAGTCGCATTATCTTCATAAGGAGTATTAACACCACATACTATTCTATTATCATCAATATCAAAGCGACGTATCACAACAATTTTTCCACGCACATCTTTTAATCGAGGAATAGTATTTTCTAAATAAAATAAATTTGGGTTACTCTTTTGATATTCTGCAATATAATACTTAAATGTATCATAAAAAGTCCGTCCTGATGTATTACCCTCTTCAGTATGCTCTTTTTTGACTTGCATCAAAATCGTTTCTGTTGGGTTATTTTTTAGAAATTTTATACAGTCATTTAATACATTATCAAAATTTAAATTCAGATATACTATCCCATGATGGATAGTAAAACGGTCTGCAATATGACGACACCGTATATCTAAATAACGTATGCCTGCATGTAATTGACTTAAAATATCTAAAGATTGAGTTTTTACAAAACCAAAAGCTTCTGCATCTCCTGCAGTATAAGTGCATGTATCGTGCGTTCCTGGAATATTTAATTGATCTATATATTTATCATCAGCAATATCCTTCATCCATATTCTATTAATAGATATTTCTGTAACAAACACAGTACTGACATCATTACCACCACGCTGACATGTAAGCTGCACAGATTTATCTGCACTTAACATTTTTACTTGATTATCACCAATACGCTCACAATTTTTGCCACCGAACCACCAATTGTTAGAAGAACCAGACTTACCTTGAGCCAAAACAACATCACTAAATTGGTAATTTTTAGTTTCCTTACTACTTTGAATAGTCAGCTCAAGTGTTCCAATAAAGGCAAAATTTAAACTGCCTGCAGCATGACCAAAAGTTGTATTTTTGGCAGTGTCTACTTGACTATTGAACCAATTTGCAACAGCGCCAGACCCTTTTCGTCCAACTCTAAAGCGAAATCTACCATCACTTCCACAGGTAAGAACCGATCCTTTTTGAACATCACTTGGTTGCCCACCAGTGACACTACTACCTGTTACTATGTATTTACCACTGACAATGTTATAACCAGAAGGAAGATTGAAATACACATCATTATCTCTAATTGTAGCCATAATATTAATCTCTTTTTTATTGAATAAAAACTATTTTTTATAATTATAAATTATATTAAATTTGTTGTTTTAAATATTTAACAACATTTATATTATATCAGTACTTTAATGTAACAACAAATTTATTGAAATTACTTTCTTATTAATAGTTTTATTAATACTATCAAAGCGCGAATGACGAGAAGCTGAAATACATATAGCCATGGCTGGTATTACCCACGTGTCATGCAGCCTGATCCATTCCACATTACCTTCCCACCACCAACGCAGGATTTCAAAGAGATTCTTAATTTTTCTCTATCCCCCTCAATATTCTGGAAAGCACGTAGAGATTGATTGCCGAAAAACACCCTATGTAATCAGACTAAAATGCCATTGCCCATAAACTGAAATATTCAATGTTCCCCAAATAAGCAAAGAGGAAACAAGGAACGCATTTAAAACCGCTGCGTCCATTTCTGTTTGATCATATTTAATAATCATTTTCAGGCGTTGAATGATCGGGGTTAAAATCCCAGCCCCACCTCGATGTTCGTCTGCACGTTGTGTTTCAAAATAATGAACAACCTTTGGCCTGCCCCAATCAGTTTCTTTTTCAATATAGTTCCAC
>NZ_CAMXCI010000008.1:0-37921 GCF_947179115.1 Commensalibacter papalotli (ex Botero et al. 2024) | reverse complement strand
AAACACCCCAAAACTAATCTCTCAGTCCCAAGACAAATACGCTACCAGCATATCCCCTTCTCATCCTATTTACTTGTCAATGAACACCCCAACACTCAGTCGGAAAGTATAACCTAACACAAATGTAACCTAAACTCAAGAAGTTTTAATCAACACCGCTTCGGTAAAAACACTTCTACATAAACTCACCAGCAACGTCAATAAGATTCTTAATATTTTGTTAAAGTTTCTTAAACTTTCTGTAAAACTAATAATTATCAATAAGTTAAATAAAAACATTGTTAAACCAAAATTATCAGAATCACAAAAAAAATAGAATCATTAAACTCCTTTAATAAATACCTTCGTAATCTTTAAAGAATAAATATGCATATAATTTTTAACATCGAATTAAACCACCGTCTATATTCAACGTAACTCCATTAATATATGCGCTTTGATCACCTGCTAAGAAACATACAGCATCAGCAATTTCGGAGGGGCTGGCTGGACGATGTGCAGGAATACTATGTAAAGCTTGCTCAACTTGTTCTTTAGGCATCATTGACGTTAGATGTGTTTCAACAAAACCAGGGCATATTGCATTACAGGTAATATTATACGCCGCATATTCTCGGGCAATTCCTTTAGTTAATGACAAGATAGCTCCTTTACTGGCGGCGTAGCACGTATTCCCCAAAAAACCACCACCAACTTGGGCAGCAACAGAGGCAATATTGATAATACGCCCTCTTTTTTACTGTTGCATTATCGGTATGACGACTTTGCTTAACATAAATGGTCCATTTACATTGATACTAAAAACGCGATTCCACTCGTCTGTTGATATGTCAGTTAAGCTGCCTTTACTTATAATACCCACATTATTTCCCAAAACATCAACACCATTAAATTATTGCTGTATTTGATGAACAAGTTGCATGACGTCTTCTTCTTTTGAAATATCACAATGAATAAACTGGGGTTTTGTCATTGAGGAGGACAATTCCTTTAATGCATCCTCTTTAACATCGGTTAAATCCGCAATAATGACCTGATAATTATGTTGGGCTAATTTAATAGCAATCGCTAGCCCTATACCTTGAGATCCGCCTGCAACAATACTGTTGGATTTGCTCTTTGCACTTTTGTCTCCTCTAATTTATTTAAAAAGAACACAAAAAGGTTTAGTTACCAATTCTTAATTAATGACCAGAAATGAGACAAAAATATGTTACTTAATTTTATTTACTATTCGATGTGAAAAGCGAACACAAGGTTGTTCAATCCATCGATAACTTATAAAGCTCAGTAAGATTATTGCGATCATTTCAATCATAAACCTGTTAATAGCTGCTGTTTCTTGATAAAAAACAGAATGATTAAAAATATACGATGCAAAAGCTAATACAGGAAAATTCCACAAGTAAATAGAATAAGAGATATCTCCTAGTTTGACTAACCATCTAGGAACTTTTAATTTATCATGTAATTCTAGCCCAATCACTCCATAAAGTATTAGACCTGCTGGCAATACCCTTGTTAAACAAAATATCCATTTTGTTGTTGGTGTGAAAGATAAAGAAGCGTAAATAAACCCTGAAATCAGAATGACACAACCACATAATATACTAATATATTTCTTTGTTATAGATGCACAAGGATACTTATAAAACAGATATCCAACTACTATACCGATAAAAAATTCTAATAAAACAACATTAACAAAAATAAAGTTTTGAAAAGCGATTATGCCGTATGACGACATCACAACGAGCATTAGATGAAAAGAAATCCAGCTACAAAAAAATATCATAAAGTTTTTTTGAGAAAAAAAACAAATAAATACCAACATGACAACATAAAAATACAACTCGAATGGTAAACTCCAAGCTGCGTATTGCAAAGGGATATGCGGTGTTAACAAAAACAATACAGAACCATGCAATGCCTGTTTAACCTCTAAGGTAATTTGGCCATTAAACAGGACTGATAAAACAATCATCACTGCCAAAGTAAACCAAAATAGTGGATAAATTCGAAAGATACGCTTTACAAAGAACGCCAAGCCTTCCCTAATAGAAGGGGATAAATTTTCATGCAAAACGATCCAACTCATAATAAAGCCACTTATCGCAAAGAATAAATCAACACCATATGAACCAATAATGGATAATATTTTCTGTACATAAATGAAAAAAACTTCTGTAGTCGATTTTTGAGTAGCTGTATGCATACTGCATACTAGTAACGCCGCTATCGCTCGTAACGCTTGAATACTTTCGATTTTATTTTTTTTCATTTAATTTCATTTAAGTTAATTTTACGCGATATAAATCAGAAAAAACACTTTTCTTTTAAAGCGGTTCTTTCTCTAGCCATATATCAATAATATATAAGCTTTCCTATGCTAATATTCCATTTACTACTCTTGGATAATCATGAACTCATTTACTCCCTGAACAATACAGTAATCATCAACAATAACAACATCATCATCTTTGGCTTTATCTTTCACAACAGCCAGCTCTCTCTTCAAAAACCATCATTCTGCAAATTAATCAAAGTAAGAATCTTTATCTTTTATATCTTCGAGATATAAACCACTTTTCCACCCCCAATAATAGACCCCTCACGAACAGCAAAGTGTACAAAATACCTAGATTGATCAATCTTTATTTTTTCTTGGAAAATTCACAGTACTTGCCCCTAACTTCGACGCGCTTTGCGTTATTCTTAATCAAGAGAAATTAATGGTCACAACATGAAACTACCCTGGAATTTTGCACGAGAATATTGTTATAAGATTTTTACAGACAGCCTCTTTAAAAACGCTTAATCACATTAGTTTTGCTTAGGCAATTGTTCTTTATAAGCAACTATTTTCTCTGGATACGTACTTTCCCATCCTCCACCTAGTGCTTTATAAAGCTGTACCAAATTAATAGAAATTTGTGCATTACTATCGATCAAATCTTGTTGTGAAGAAAGTAGACGTCTTTGTGCATCCAAAACATTAATATAAGTCTGTAGTCCTTGACGATATTGAGCCTGGGCTAAATAAACAGCACGTTGATTTGATTTTACTGTATCTTGCAAACGCTCTTGCTTTAATTGCTCTGCTTTATATGCGTTTAACGCATTGTCTACCTCTTGCCATGCTTGTAAAACCGTTTTTCGGTAAGCCAAAGCAGCTTCTTTTTGTTCGGCTTTTTTAAGCGTTAGCTGGCCTTTTAATTTACCACCTTCAAAAATAGGTAATGAAATGGAAGGGCCAACATTCCAAGCCCGTGCCCCCCAAAAACCTAGATCTCTAAATGATAAAGAACGGAAACCCATTTGGGCGTCAACAGTAACTTTAGGATAAAAATCCGCAACAGCAACACCAACTTCTGCTGTCGCAGAATGTAATTTTGCCTCAGCTTGACGAATATCAGGCCTACGTTGTGCTAATTCAGAAGGAAACCCAATTGGAACTTGTGGTGGAACCAAAGGAATTGGCGTGGGCGTAGAGAGTTCTTCACTTAACGCTCTGGGCGGTTCACCAAGTAATAATCCCAGTGCATTAATATACTCAACAATTTGTTGCTCTAAACTTGGAATCTCAGCCCTAGTTTGCTCTAGTTGTGCCTCTGCAGAGCGCACATCAAGTTCTGTAACCAACCCACCATTAAATCGTTGATTAGCCAAATTTAAAATATTTTGAGCTATTTGCTCGTTTTCTTTGACGATGTTTAACTGTGATTGTAATCCTCTTAACGTTATATAATTCTGTGCAACTTCTGCTTGCTGTGCAATCAACACACCTCTGCGATCTTCTTCAGAAACTTGCTTTAAAGCACCAGCAGATTCATATTGCCTGCGAACACGTCCCCATAAATCTACTTCCCAACTGGTATCTAGACTATCACTCCATTGATTAAATGAAGGCACATCAACATCACTAGGATTAACAACATTTCCAAGCGCAGGTTCACTGTTCCTGACTTTTTGTAGTGCTCTGCTAAATGACTTTTTACTATACTGACTTCTTTGATAACTGGCCCCAGCCGCCAAACTTGGAAAACGTGCAGATCCAGCTATCATTAATTGCGCACGACTGGCAATTAAACGCTGGGTTGCCATTTGAATATCAAGGTTCGCAGTGACTGCACGACGCTCTAAATCGGACAAAACTGGATCATGAAAATACTCCCACCACTGAGGATTGATTTTATTCATAACTACTTGACTGTTAGTTGGTATTTGTAAACTTTGAGCTGGCTTTGGCCATTTTGAAGGTGTCCACACATCTTTTTTATGATAATCAGGCCCCACAGCACACCCAGTAAGGGTTGGAATTAAAATAACTATTGATAAAAAAGAAAAATTATATTTCATAATTCCAACCAAAAAAATTTTAAGAGCTAATTATAAGTTAATTAAATGTATATTTAATATTGTTCAATATCATATCAACAAACCCAATAAAAACTATGGGTGAGGTTAAATATAATTTCATACAAACACGGCTGGTAAATGCTAGCATAAATACATGAGTCAGGCACAAAGAGTAAGAACTATTTCTAAATGCTCTAAAATTAAATCATTAATCGGCGTTTGCCTACCAATAGTCCAACCAAAACACGTTAAAAATTACCGTAAGCGTAGTCCCAAAATATTGAAGATAAGTTTGTACTGAAGCCAATAAAAATAAAGCAAATATTAAATAAAAATAAAACTCATAACTGAGTGTTCTCTCTGTTCCAACAAGATAATTTTTTATAATAACAGTAAAAAATACGAATCAAAAACACTTATATAATCTGCCATTGCACTAAAGATTTTAAAGGCATCAGATATGAAACCAGTACAATTATGGTAAATAACTAATAAAGAGGAATGATACGCTTTATTCTAAGTTTTATAAATCAAGTAAAGGAGACCTGTTTATCATACGTCGTGTAACACATAATAAACCCTGAAATAATAAAAAAGATTAATCCCACTTCCACCCATATTAAACCAATATCTGGTACTAAGACCATTATGTAATTCTTTGTTGGCTATATACGTCATGACAACCAATAATGCAGCAAAACCACGTAAAAACTGAACAAAATAGAGCATGATATTTCATTTAACCTATTAATTCTTTATTTTATTACGCCCTTTACTTACCTAAAAAAAATAAACCTAACTGTAATAAATGGTTTTAATTTATTTCACCAAAAATATAAAAAATTTATTAAAAATTGAATTTTTTTGTTGCATCCTTTAACGTGAAAAGCTACTAAAGCACGTAATGCTGTTGTAGCTCAGTGGTAGAGCACTCCCTTGGTAAGGGAGAGGTCGAGAGTTCAATCCTCTCTAACAGCACCATTTCCTTTATAAAGTATGTTTTATTTTTATGCGTAATGCATAGGAAACCATATAGAAAAACAGCTTCCTTGTCCCATCTGGCTCTCTATAACGAATATTCCTTTATGACGAGCAACAAGGTGCTTCACGATAGCTAATCCCAAACCTGTGCCATTATGCTTATCACCAGCACGATAAAAACGTTCTGTAAGACGCGGAAGATGTTTTTTTTCAATGCCTGGGCCATTATCACTAATGGAAATTACCCACCCTAAACCTGGCCATTTTAAATGATCTTCAGTAAAATACAATCTAGCTGTAATCAAAGGGATTTCTGCATTTCCTAGTGGTGCATGTCGAATGGCATTTTCAATAATATTATGAAATATTTGGAAAAGTTGGTCTTTGTCAGCAAAAATTATAACATTTTGAGATGCTATTTCGTCTTGATAATTGAGGGTAATTCCTGCCTTTTTGATCATGAACTGAGATTCTTGTAAAATCTGCTGTAAGACGAGTTTCAAATCAACTCGATCAGTCAATAGTCGATATTCATCACGCTCTACCCGAGATAAAGTTAATAACCCATTGGTAAGGCGAATCATACGCCCAACTTGAGCATGCATAATTTCTAAAAATTGCTTTTGCGTTTGTTCGTCGTCAACACCAACCCCTAGTAAAGTTTGAATAAATCCATCTAAAGAAGTTAATGGAGTACGCAATTCATGACTGGCATGAGCAATAAAATCACTGCGCATTTGATTAAGCGAGATAATTTGACTTTGATCAATTAAAGTAATCACTAGGATATTCTTTAAAATATTAGAAGGCTCATAAGCACTAAATAATAATTTCAGCTGATAAGATTTTGGTAACTCTAGATGTATTTCTATTTCAGATACCGGAGATACCATATATTCTTCAACTGTTTGACAAAAAACAGGGTGCCTAAGAATATCTAAGATCACATCATCATAATGTTGATGCAAATAAAGATTTTTTTCATATGCAATTGAATTAGAAAATAATGAAAAGCTGTGTTTAATTTGGTTGCGTAGTGAAATAGAAGAATATGCATAGTCACTGGCGATTAATAAAATTGGAGCTTGAATATGATCGACTGTTTGCTTTAACTCTGTAAAAGCTCGGTTAAAATGATAAGTTTCTTTTATAACTTCATATTGTTCTAATTCGACTTTTCCTGTTTTATTCCTATAGGCAAAAAGCCAAATTAAAGAACTGACAAACCCTCCACCAAAAAAAAATAACAAATACGTATAAAAACTATCTTCACTGAACATCAAGAGCATATCCCGCGGAACGAATAGTTCGGATAATATCACGCTCGCCTGCAGCGTTAAGCTCTTTTCTAAGCCTTAAAATATGCACATCAACAGTTCTAATCTCAACATTAAGATTCTCTCCCCAAACTGCATTTAAAAGCTCTTCACGAGAAAATACTTTTTTAGGGTTACGCACAAAATATCCCAGTATTTTATATTCTGTCGGTCCCAAATTCAAAATACGCTGACCACGATAAACACGATGTTCAGCCTCGTTAAATACCACATCCTCAAATTGCAAATGTGCTTGGTGTGCTTTTATCTCAACACGAGAACGTCGAAGAACTGCTTTTAATCTTAATAGTAAAGTATCAATACTAAAAGGCTTGGTAATATAGTCATCCACTCCAACATCAAAAGCTGAAACCTCGTCACACTCTTCACCTCTGGCGGTTAACATAATCACAGCAATAGATGACAATGATGCCTGAGAACGGATATAACGACAAAGATCAATTCCTGTGCCGCCAGGAAGATTCCAATCCAAAATTAACGCAGAGTAAGTATGCTGGTGAAGATATGTTAATGCCGCAGCATAGCCATCTGCAACATCAACTTTATAACCCTTTTTACTCAGGTTATATTGTAATAATAAAGCAATAGAGGTGTCATCCTCAACAATCAGAATATTTGTCTGATTATTCATTACACTTTACTCGCATCCTCAATCACATCTACGGGGCCCACACGCTGATAGGGTAACGTATCACCCGTAAATACATAGTAATAATTTTCAACAATATTCGTTATATGATCGCCTATTCTTTCGAAATTTTTCACCATAAATAAAAGGTGAGAACATACTAAAACAACCTCGGGTTCTTTTTGCATTAAATTCGTAAGCTCTGTAAAAACGGAAAGATATAAATCATCAACCAAATTATCCGCATTCCAAAGGTGTAACATCATTTTATGATCTTGCTCGGTAATTGCAATCACGACTTGTCGTAAGTTCTCTTGAACTTGTCTGCCCATCGTTAATAACCCTGACAAGGAAATTCCTTCGGGAATCATTTTTATTTGCACAATACGTCGACAATTTCCTGCTATTAAATCACCAATACGTTGCAAATCTACACTGATTTTAAATGCAGAAACAATTTCGCGCAAGTCTATTGCCATTGGCGAACGCAAAGCCAAAATTTGAATTGAAAACGCACTAATCATCCGCTCATACGCATCTATTTCAATATCCTGCAAAGCTATTTCATAGGCCGTATCAATTTTACGATCTCGCAATACTGTCAAGGTTTGAGTCAATTGATTTTCAACCATACCAAACATGCGTAAAATCATACTACGCAATTGTTCAAGCTCTTGTTCATAACGGCTAATCGTATGTTCAGGCAATTTTTCTGTCATTGATATTCATCCTATCCAAAACGACCCGTAATGTAATCGTGCGTTTTCGTTTGTGCTGGTTTGGTAAATAAAATAGCTGCATCATTCATTTCAACAAGTTCTCCTGCGTAAAAGAATGCCACTTTATCTGCACAACGCGCAGCTTGCTGTAAATTATGTGTAACTAAAAGGATTGTATAATTTTCTTTTAAAATATCCAACAACTCTTCAATCTTAGCCGTTGAAATTGGGTCCAAAGCAGAAGTCGGCTCATCTAATAAAATAACTTCTGGCTCCACCGCCAATGCCCTTGCAATACACAAGCGTTGTTGCTGTCCTCCTGATAGTCCCAATGCCGAACGATACAAACGATCTTTAACCTCATCCCATAGGGCGACTTGGCGTAATACTTTTTCTACTTTTTCTTGCATCTGTGCTGAAGAAAGGCGTTCATATAATTTGATCCCGAACGCAATATTATCGTATATAGACATACTAAATGGAGTAGGTTTTTGAAAAACCATCCCTATACGTGATCTTAAAATATTTAAATCAGTCTCTTTATCTAAAATATTCACACCATCAAAGAGAACCTGCCCTTTGGCATGTTGATTAGGATATAAATCATACATACGATTCAACATACGCAACAACGTTGATTTTCCACATCCCGATGGACCAATCATAGCAGTAACTTTATTCGCTTGAACGTCAAAGTTAATGTTTTTTAAGGCTTGCTGAGCCCCATAATAAAAATCCACCTTTTGAATAGAAATGGCGGTCTCATCATGTATCATAAGGATTGATCCTTTTTTCTGCGCTTATCCACATAAATCCGCGCAATTAAATTTAAACATAAAACAAAAATTGTTATTAACAAAGCAGCAGTCCACGCCAAATTAATCCATATATCATCAGCGGAATCTGCGTATTGATAAATCACCAAGGGTAAACTGGCCATCGGTTTAAAGATATTCCAGCTCCAATCAGAATTACCCAAAGACGTAAATAATAAAGGTGCTGTTTCCCCTGCTATTCTAGAAATAGCTAGTAATATTCCGGTAATCACTCCGCCTCTTGCTGCTGGTAAGCATACTAAAAAAACCACTTTCCATTTTGGTGCTCCTAAAGCAAAGCCAGCCTCATGAATTGCAACAGGCACCATGTTCAAGGCTTCCTCAGTCGTCCTGGCGATCACAGGTAGTGCCAAAATAGCCAATGCACATGCCCCAGCAAAAGCCGAATATCCCATGGTCATAACCAATATAATATAAACAAATAAACCAATTAAAATAGAAGGAACCGACATCATCATATCAGCAATAAAGCGGATACTGGCACTGAGTTTTTTGTTTGGACATTCTGCCAAGAAAACACCACCTAATATTCCCAAAGGCACCGCTATCAACGTTGCCAACCCTACTTGAATAATACTACCTAAAATCGGGTTTAATAATCCCCCAGGCAACCCTTGAGGCGCTGTCATATGAAATAGCGTGAAAAATGATAATCCAGAGAAACCGTTAATAAGTAAATTTGTTAAAATAGAAACTAATATACACAACATAATGCCTAGTGTGACAAAAGCAAAAATTGTCATTAATCGATTTTTTATAAAGCGCCAAGAAAGCAAATAATTTTTATTTCCATGTAGCTTTTGTAATTTTTGTGACATATCGATTTAATCCTATCGTGACTTTAACACTTGCTTTAACAAAAGCTGCGAACAAAATAGAACGATAAACGAAATCATCATTAGCACTGCACCCAAAGCCATTAAAGAAGACATTTTTAAACTGCCTGCGGTACTTTCTGAAAATTCCAATGCAATCAAAGATGCAATCGTATTACTGGATGTAAACAAAGACCAACCCGCGTGATGCGCATTGCCAATAACAAAAGTCACCGCCATGGTTTCACCCAAAGCCCGTCCCCATCCAAGCACAATGCCTCCAATAACCCCTTTTTGCACCCAAGGGAGTGTCACATGGCGCATGACTTCCCATTTTGTTGCACCTAAACTATAAGCACTCTCTTTTAACATTGAGGGTGTATTGGCAAATGATTCTTGCATCATCGCGGTAATGAAAGGCGTAATCATAATCGCCAATATTAATCCTGCAGTTAAAATACCGACACCAAATGTTCCTCCTGAAAATAAGATTTCTACATAAGGCACATTGCCAAATACTTGCTTTAAAAAGGGCTGAACATATTTTGACATAAGAGGGACTAATATAAAAAAGCCCCACATTCCCAAAATAATCGAAGGAATAGCCGCTAATAATTGTATAGTTGCTGTCATGTATCGAGCAATAAATCTGGGCATTAGCTCGCTTAGGCAATAAGCACACCCAAAAGATAGCGGCAAAGCCAGCATTACACCGATACAAGAACTCAGCAAAGTGCCAATCAAAGAAACGCCTGCGCTATATTGTTGCTTTACAGGATTCCAGGTAGTTGAGGTAATAAATTCAAAACCAAAAACTGAAAATGCCTGTCTGCCTTGCCAACATAACTCGATAATCAACCCAATAAAGATCAATATAATCAAAGCACCACTGCACCAAGTCAATGAGGTGAATAAATAAGGTAAAATTTGGTTGTTTTTACGATTCTTTGACTGAAAAATAGCCATATTTATTTCTTTGCCTCTTTTGAAGCTACCCCTGCATATTCCCAAGTTTTTTCAATTTTTTCTTTAACAACGATGGGCAATGGAACATAGTGCAACTGCGTAGCGATAGCGTCCCCATGATCAAAACCCCATCTGAAAAATTTGATAACTGCTTTGGAATCCTGACTGTAAACTGGAAGTAATATATAGGTTGTGGAAACAATCGGCCAAGAATCGTCGTCTTTGGTATTAATCAAATCAACACTATAGTTTTTCGCATGTACCCAATCCGCAGCCTTGGCCGCAGCTTTGATGGAATTTTCATTAATTGAAACAAAACTACCAGAAATATTCTTAAGCTGTGCAGTGTTTAAATGATTTTGTAAGGCATATGCATATTCTACATATCCAATGCCACCTTCTATATTTTTAACTGTCGAAGCAACTGAACCATTTCCTCGACCTCCCATTCCTACTGGCCAAGCAATAGAGGTGTTAGCTCCAAAATTCTTTTTCCAGTCAGCTGATTCTTTGGATAAATATGATGTAAAAACTTGCGTGGTTCCAGAACCATCTGCACGGTAAATAGGTGCAATATCAATAGAAGGAAGTGTAATATCTTTATTTAATCCAGCAATCTTTGGATCATTCCATTTGGTAATTTTTCCTTGGTAGATATTCGCAATAATATCCCCAGTCAAACGTAATTGATTCTCTTTAATTCCTGGAATATTTACAACCACAGCAACACCACCAATGGCTGTTGGAAATTGTAATAGATTAGCACTCGTTAATTGCTCGGTTGACGTTGGCATATCCAAAGCACCAAAATTAACAGTCTTTGCGATAACTTGGTTTTTACCAGCACTGGAACCCAAAGCCTGATAGTTGACTTTAATATCAATTTCTTTGGAGGCGCTGGCTGCCCAATTTTGATACAAAGGTGCGGCAAAACTAGAACCTACCCCTGTAATATTGGTAATGTTCTGTGCTTTTACTGATGGCAGGCATGCTGCAAAAAAAGCAAAAGATAAACCAATCATTGAAAATGTAATTAAATTCTTCTGATATACAAATGGCATTAATAATTCCTCTGGCCATACAAAATTAACCCTGATGGAACTTTACAAAAAAAATTACACAAACCGTGTGAAAGTTTTATGAAAAGAAAGAGGTTTTTTTAGAAGTTTGTCATATAAAGTTCATAGAACTGTTATCTTATTGAAACCCAAGCACCATTAGAATCCTATACAAGAACCTTAATATTTTTATGAATTAGGGTTTTACTATGGTTGTTTGCCAAAAATTTCGATTAACATTGTTAATCACCACATTAGCCAGCACAGCATTTATCTTTTCACAACAAGCCTCTGCTGATACAAATCAAGAGGCCACCTTAAAAGCCATGAACCAACAAATGATTGAAATGAATAAACAGATCATGGCATTAAAAAAGGAAGTCACATCCCTACGCTCACGACAAAATAAACTCAAAGCAGAAACCGTTAAATCTAATATTAATCAGCGTAAGAAGAATATAAATGTTGCTCAACAGCCCTCAACAGGAATGGGAACCGCTGCACCATCCAATCAAACAATAGCTTCAACTCAACCTCAATCCTCAGCCGTTCCTATTGGCCAACCGGGAAACAATATAACTCAACAAAATCCTAGAATGATTAATGTTGCAGATCAATCTTCTGCACAACGTGACGAGGCCCAACAACATCAAAAAACTGTGCTTGATTTACTTCATAGCACAGGACTACCTCCCCCTGATCGTGGTGCTTCTTTTTGGTCTCCAAATATGCCATTACTTTCATCGGCAACAGAACATGATGAAACCATTTATGTTGGTGGGCTACGCATAGGTTTCCCAGCAGGAAGACCCACAATAGCAACAGATGATGGTCGCTATAGTTTTGCTATTGGTTTAGCATTACAAGAGGATATTGGTAGTTATATTAATTCAGGCACGCGTCGAGGTGAAACGAAAGGTCGTTTCTCACCATTCCGAGAAAACTTGCGTCGTGGTCGTATTCCCATTACCTTCCGCTATACGGATTACTCTGTGAATATTACCCCTGATTTCGGAAATGGAGAAGCAGGACTGTACGAAGCAAATATGCAATATGGTGGGTTTAAAAATACCATTTTGACATTTGGCTTTTTCGAGCCACGCGTTACCTTAGAAGGCTCTGAAAGCTCAAACGAGGGCGTATTGATGGAAAGGCCTGCCGCTGTTGAATTGGCCCGTGGTGTTGCAGCAGGGGATTCCAGATTCAGTATTGGTGGATTAACCTATGGAAAACGATGGTATTTGGGGGCTTATTTTACAGGACATGCTTATAATACTACGAAAAATAATCCAGATATTATTAAAGATCAAACAGGTGGCATGTTACGCTTTGCGGGGCGCCCTTATGCAAGTCGAGATATAGATCTTCATATTGGTGTTTCTGCCTCAAGTGCTTTTGATGTTGCCCAAACTAACAAAGGTAAACTATATAATTTTTCTGGTTCTCCTGGATTCAGACTTACCCAAGAAACATTAGTTCAAACAGGGGCTTTGAATAACGTCAGTAGTGTTTGGGAAGCTGGACCAGAACTTGCTTTTCGTTGGAAACGTTTCCTAGCCAAATCAGAATATATTCAATATGGGATTAATCGTTCTAGTTCTAACAGCAACCTAAATTTTGATGGATATTATACTTCCTTAACCTATACCATCCTCGGTAAACCAAGAAGCTATGATATTCGCTCTGCGGCGTTTCGTGCACCTGGTGTAGAATATGATTTTGATCCAAAGCAAAATCATTGGGGCGCTTTAGAAGTGAGTGGCCGTTGGAGTGTATTGGATTTAAATAGCCATAAAAATGCTAGTGATGGAGTCAATGGAGGACAACAAACTGTCTGGACCGGTGGGCTTAACTGGTATCCTAATCCTCATTTCCGTGTGATGTTAAACTATGATCATATCATGGCATCCTCTACACCAAATAACCCATTAAACAAGCATGGTCGAAATATGGATGCAATTGCCATGCGCTTTCAAGCAGCATTCTAAAATTAATAAAATAGGTTTCTGTTTATTTACAAATGACGACTTAATAAACAGAAGCTTTATTTATATGCCAATAAATGCATTATAATAATTCTTATTTAACAAGATATAAATTATCAATCTACATAATCACAGCCTATGCTAAACATATAAAATATATCAAGCAACAACATTGTAATTATATAGCTAGATTGATGAAGAATTAAATAAGAGTAATATAACTCTGTTTTATATAAAATTAATATAAAACTTAAATATCCATATAACAAATTGTTATATGGTAGCGACGGGCGGATTTGAACCACCGACCAAGGGATTATGATTCCCCTGCTCTACCACTGAGCTACGCCGCCTTATTATAATCTTAAAGACGAGGTTTAATTACTCTTATTCCATAAAGAAAGTCAAGCATTTTTCACCCGTCTTTATAAATTTATTTTTAATTGCTCTCTTCTTGCAATTTCTTTTTTGCAGCGACTGAACGTGCTGGTCTGCCTCTACGTGGGCGAACAGGTGCTGTTTCTACAGGTTCTTCTTCTGTTTTTTCAGTGACGTTTTGTTCAACAGGCTTTTCTGTAATCGCTTCAATTACTTCAGCAACCACCTCTGGTTGAGGTTGCTCTTCTTGTGTAGAAGAGGAAGATGTATGCTCATTTTCAGCGTTATTCTCTGAATATCCATTATTATGCTGTGGACGTTGTTGTTGGCGCTGTTGAGCAGATTGATTCATCATATTTAAAATACGTGAATAATGCTCTGCATACTGAAAAAAGCTCTCTGCAGCAACGCGATCCCCAGAACTTAACGCATCACGACCATGCTGAAGATATTTTTCATGAAGCTGTTGAGCTGTACCACGGATACGTATATCTGGTCCATTACTGTCAAAAACATGATTTCGATTAAATGAAGCCTGTCCATTTTGATTACGAGAACCCCCATTACCAGGGCGATGGTAACGGCTTCGCATACGTTTTGTATTCATAAGTTGACGCTGTGCTTTCCTATTCGCAATAGCTTTTAATTCAGGAACTAAGTTCTGAAAAGTCACTATTTAAATTGTCATAATAAAAATATGAATCTTTCAGTATATTAATTGATCTTTATTTTTTTTACACTACAGAAACAATTAATTCACTTAACTCTATTAGGTAATATCTATCATCATTGCTTTACCTAGCAATATATAATATTTGCCACATTCTTTTATAATGTTTGTCGAGATAAAACAAGAGCTCTGATGCAACCATTTAAGTCATGTTGTTTTTGAACAACATATAACCCCTTGGATAAAGCAATATTTGAAACCTCTATATCCTGCTTTATGCCTAACTCTAGTATCAATATACCTTGATCTGATAATAAATCAACTGCTTGATTGCATATATATCGATAGGCATCCAATCCGTCTTCACCACCATCAAGCGCAGACATAGGTTCATACGCTTGCACTTCTGGCATCAGCTCTAATAGTTCTTTTTTACGAATATATGGCGGGTTGGATAAAATAACATCAAAAGACCCTTGTACTGCATCAGCCCAATTTCCTGTGATGAACGAAGATCTATTTTCCAACTGGCATTGTTTGGCATTTGCGCCAGCAAGCAATGCTGCTTGCTCTATTTTATCAACCCCAAGTCCAAATGCATTAGGATATTCTGACAACGCAGCCAATAACAAACATCCCGTGCCTGTACCTAAGTCTAAAAAACGATAAGGTTTTTGTCGATCAGGCAACAATGTCAGTAATACTTCAATTAAAGATTCTGTATCTGCTCTTGGAATAAGGGTTGCTGGCGAAACCGCTAAATCTAAACTCCAAAATCCCTGTTCTTTAACAATATACGCAAAAGGTTCTCGTTCGGCACGCCTGGCAAAATACTGGCGAATTAATACTGGATCAAGCTGCGTATTTTTATCCATCATAAAGATCTCAGTAATGCTTTTTTGCAAAGCTGCAGCGATTAAAAGCTGAGCTTCTCGTCTACAATCTTCTATGTCAGCAGCTTTTAATAACTGCTCCCCTTCTTGTATCAATGATGCCAATGAGGTTTCTGTATGTTGCACGACTAAAACTTTATAAAATTAGATAGAATAAAAATATTTAAAATTTGGTTCACATTCCTCGTAGTATATATTCTTCAATCAGGATAAATTCAAATACTATACGTAAAAACAAGCGAAGAGAATTACAAAATCCTCTTCAACCAGCTTTATAATTTATCAGCAATCGCATTAAACATTAATGCTGTCTCTAAAGGTTCCTTATCAAAAGATGGTTCAGCTTTGGGCCATACAGACCATTGCACAATCACCAAATTTTCTTTTTGATTCACCATAATCACTTGACCAAAAATACCCAACGCCCATAGTGTCTCGTTACTTTTTAATCTATCTGTATAATGACCTTGATAATTTGCTGGCACACTATTATTCCACCACTCATATCCGTAACTACCATCTGGATGTTTTACTGTGACAGAGTTTTTTGCTTTATTCCATGTACCAGCATCTTTAACCCAATTATCTGGCAAAATTTTTGTTCCATCTGGCAAAACACCATTATTTGCAACCAACAGCCCAAATTTACCCCAATCTTCTAGTGTCGCATTAAAACCATGCGCACCAACGTCATGTTTTCCTGTGGCATAACTGTGCCAGACACCATCTCTGACCATTCCATCAGGTTGCCAGATTTTTTCTTGTAAATATGCAGCCAAAGACATCCCTGTTGCTTTTTCCAAAGTATCCCCCAGCAACCATGCCCCGCCTGAAGAATATGACCATGCTTGCCCAGGTTTTGCATATGCTTTGCGTGTCGGAGATTTAACCAGCTTATTGACACAATCATAAGCTACTTGCCCAGCTTCACATTGCGTTAATTGAGCAAAGTCAGATTTTGGATCAGTATAATCTTCGCCCCACTCGACACCAGAAGTATGTTGTAACAACTGCCTAATGGTGACATTTTCCCATGCAGTTCCTTTTACATCAGGATTATACTTAACAATTAAATCATCTAATGAAGCAATTTTACCTTCTTTTAGAGCAATTCCGACCAAAGTGGAAACAACTGATTTACCAACAGAACGAGACGTCCAAAGCGTTGTGTTATTATTTCCTTTGCCATAAAATTCCCATACGATTTTACCATCCTTAATCACCAACATACCTGCCACATTATTACGTTTAATATATTCGTTTAATGTATATTTCTGACCATTATAATCATATGAAACATGTGATAAATCTTTTAACGCTTTAGGAAGGTGTTGTGGGTTACCTGCTTTAAACACGTCCCCTTTGTAAGAGCGATAGTCATTGCGAAACCCAATAACACGTTGCTGCTGATCCCAGGTCAACATATCCTTGACCGCAGGTAATTTTTTATCAACCACAGCAGGGCATTTTAATTCGGCTACGCCACAATGATTATCAACGGTTTCTTTAGCAGAGACTTGAGCAATAGCTGCCATGGAAAAAGCAAGCAAATAAGTATAAAATTTCATTTTAAAGTTCTCCTTATTTATTTCAATTTCATTATTTTTCTCAGATTATTATTGATACAAAATAAATAAAGAGCAATACATAAATTCACCCAATATATAACTATAGCCTATATTATTTTTCTTGAACAAAGCTATCAACAAATTTGCATCTTTCCTTAATCATAAAGATACAATTAGATAATTATTTATCTAAATTCTCAGAGTGATAAAATTATTAATATCTTTAGAAGATAACAAACTAATTTTAGGTAATTTAATCTGATTAAATACCTCTCTATAGCGTCTTCGGTTAATTTGGGTAGCAACCATAATATGACGAATCATTGACCATTGAATATGATTTTTTTATTTCCCAAACTCCCTACTCTCTTATTTTCAAATAAAGTTCGACGAAGATAACGCACCAAGCTTAAAGGCATCGAAACATCAAAAGAATAAAGCCCATTGCCCATGTGCGACGTTCAGGCAAACACATAGAATAATTTCCCTCTATAACCCACACTTGTCCGCTAATAGCCTGATTATGCAAAGCAATAAATTCTTCGGCGGGTCTTTGTTGCCAATTAGTTCCTGAAAAATGATGCAATTGATCCAGATGAATAGACTGATAGCCACCGCCAAAGTAGATTTTCCACTATTTGAAGGCCCCACAATACAAATCCGTTGCCCTAGATGACTAAGTATTTTTAAATCCTTAACATATTTAATAAATCTTACATCGCTTCTTCAGCAGCTAGCATTCTTGATTGTTCTTCTTGGGCTAAACTATCCACGATTTCATCGAATTCTCCTAACATAATACGATCGATTTTATGCAAGGTTAAATTAATACGATGGTCAGTTACTCGTCCTTGTGGAAAATTATAAGTGCGAATACGCTCTGAGCGATCCCCCGTTCCCACCTGAGAACGACGATCAGCAGCACGATCAGCATGCAACGAAGCACGTTGTTGTTCATATAAACGCGCACGCAAGATCTTCATTGCCTTTGCTTTGTTCTTATGCTGACTTTTTTCCTCTTGCATTGCAACCACCACACCCGAAGGCATATGAGTAATACGCACCGCACTTTCTGTTTTATTAACGTGCTGACCACCCGCACCAGAAGCACGATATACGTCAATACGCAAATCTTTTTCATCAATATCAACATCAACCTCTTCAGCCTCGGGCAACACTGCCACCGTTACTGTAGAGGTATGAATACGTCCTTGACTTTCGGTTGCAGGCACACGTTGTACACGATGAACGCCTGATTCATATTTTAAACGTGCAAACACATTGTTTCCAGCAATCGAAGCCATCGCCCCTTTAATCCCACCAACGCCGGTATCGTCATATTCCATGACTTCAAAACGCCAGCCTTTCATATCAGAATAGCGTTGATACGCACCAAACAATTCCGCTGCAAATATGCCAGCTTCATCCCCACCAGCTGCAGGACGAATTTCTAAAATCGCATCCCCTTCATCAGCTTTATCCTTGGGAAGCATTGCCAAACGTATATCGTGCCTTAACTGAGGCAACTTTTCATTCAAAGTTTCCAACTCTGCTTCTGCAAGATCTTTCATCTCAGGATCTTGCAACATTTCTTCAGCAGCTTTGGTTTCTTCTTCAGCACCACGCAACGCATGAACCAACGCTACAATTGCATTGAGATCTGCATATTCACGAGAGGCCTCAATAAACTCATCCCCTGAAATCTCAGTGGATAAAATATGTTGCAGCTCCTCTGAACGAGCAACAATTTTATCCAAACGATCATTAAAACTTATAGAAAATTCTTCAGAAGACATCGATTATTTCGCCAATTTCATATTACAATGCGCAACAAGATCCGTTAAAGCAACTTCAGCCTGTTCGCCAGAGATTAAATCTTTTACTTGCACCACTTGTCTTAGTGCTTCTTCCTCACCGATTAACAGAGCTAATGGTGCATTCAGTTTATTCGCACGTTCCATTTGTTTGCGCAAGTTTCCTTTATACGCAATATCGGCATAAATTCCATGATAACGCAGATCTTGTAATGTAGAAAACGCAACTTGATGCACGTCATCAGATAATGGAATGATTACTATGGGCACAGAGGCTTTTGGACTTTGTTCTAGCAACAAAGCCAAGCGTTCTATCCCTGCTGCCCAACCGATCGACGGCACTGCTGGGCCACCCATTTCTTCAACCAAGCCTTCGTAACGCCCACCCGCTAAAACAGTGCCTTGCGCACCAAGCTTGGTCGTCACGAACTCAAAAACCGTATGGCTGTAATAATCCAAGCCACGAACAATATAAGGATTTACTTTATATGGAATATTAAACTGATCCAATGCAACCCTTAATTGATCCCAAAAATTTTGTGCTTCAGGGGTCATGTGCTCTTTTAAAGCGGGTGCATTTGCCAACAATGCTCGATCTTCAGGTGCTTTACTATCTAAAATACGTAATGGATTTTTCTCTAAACGATTACGACTATCTTCTGATAGTTTTGATTGAAAGGCTTGAAAATAAGAAATTAACGCCTCTCTCCACGCTTTACGGCTTGCAACATCACCTAATGTATTCAGCTCTAGCACCACATCATCAGCAATGCCAAGCTCACGCAAAATATGATAGCCCATTGCGATCATTTCTGCATCTGCAAATGGCGTAGACGTTCCTAATAGCTCAGCCCCAATTTGATGAAACTGGCGATAACGCCCTTTTTGCGGGCGCTCATAACGAAACATCGGACCCGCGTAAAAAGCCTTTTGTGGTAACGACTGCGTTAATCCATTGGTAACCAATGCACGGCAAATACCTGCTGTTCCCTCTGGACGCAATGTTAATGAATCCCCCCCACGATCTTCAAAACAATACATTTCTTTGGAAACAACATCTGAAGTTTCCCCCAAAGATCGTGCGAATACGGTTGTTTCTTCAAAAACAGGGGTAGTCCATTCCTCAAACCCATATAAAGAAGTTACTTTTTTTGCAACTTGAATAACATGTTGATGACGTCTAGATTCTTCACCAATTAAATCATGCGTTCCACGAACGGGCTTTACCACACTCACGCTTTTATCCTGCCTTAAAGTTTATAAAATTATTTAGATGCTTCTTTTGCTTTGGCTGCAGCTTTTTCAGCTTCAATCTCAGCAGCTTTTTTCTCTACCAACTCGACAATATGGTCAATCATATCTTCTGCGGGAACGGTATGATCTTGTTTACCCGCCATATAAACCATATGACGACCAGAGCCACCCCCTGTCACCCCCACATCCGTCATCGTTGCTTCACCAGGACCATTCACCACACAACCAATCACAGACAAAGAAAGCGGTGTTTCAATATGTGCTAAACGTTCTTCTAACTTAGCAACAGTTGGAATCACTTGAAATCCTTGACGCGCACAAGATGGGCAAGAAACCACATGAACTCCACGATGGCGTATACCAAGACTTTTTAAAATATCCCAACCTACTGCAACTTCTTCCTCGGGCTCTGCGGATAGAGAAACACGCATTGTATCCCCAATACCCGCCCATAATAAAGAGCCTAAACCAATAGAAGATTTTACAGTTCCAGCACGTTTTCCACCAGCCTCGGTAATTCCTATATGTAATGGATAGTCACAAGCTTCGGATAATAAACGATAAGATTCAACCGCTAAGAATACATCGGATGCTTTGACACTGATTTTAAATTCACGGAAATCGTTATCTTCTAAAATCTTTGCATGTTCCAATGCGCTTTCAACCAATGCATCAGGATTAGGCTCACCGTATTTTTCCAACAAATGCTTTTCTAAAGAACCTGCATTAACCCCAATACGAATGGAACAATTATAATCCTTAGCAGCCTTAATCACATCACGAACGCGTTCTGCACTACCAATATTACCAGGATTAATCCGTAAACAAGCGGCCCCTGCTTGAGCTGCTTCAATCGCTCTTTTGTAATGAAAGTGAATATCTGCAACAATCGGCACACTCACATTCTGAACGATTTCTTTTAATGCTGCTGTACTTGCTTCATCAGGACAAGAAACACGAACGATATCTACACCAACTTTTTCTGCACGTTTAATCTGTGCAATTGTTGCTTTCGCATCGCTGGTCAACGTATTGGTCATGGTTTGCACACTAATCGGTGCACCACCGCCTACAGGAACAGATCCAACATGAATCTGACGGGTTTTATTGCGTTCAATATGTTGATATGGGCGTAAACTCATTTAATTTTAATCTCCGAAATGATCATAGAATATATCAAATTATTCAAAAGAAATCGCTATATAATCTTATCTAATAACTTCTTATTTAGGAACGTTTGATGAAAGGTGCAATTCTTTGTCCTCAATAAACTTAACGATTAAGCTGCTTTGCATTCAGATCATCAGCAGATACATCATGTTTAGAACGTGAAACAGGCTTGCTCACGACTGGTTTCTTTTTCACCTCTTGAGGTATTCCTTCATCAGAAGGGTGTTTTATATCACCATCTTCTGGGTTCAATAATTTATCAGCTTTTTCCTTATTCAGCACAAAACGACGCAAGGCTTTTCCCTTTTTCCCTAATGGTGAGGATTGAATATCGCCTTTTTGTAAAACAACAACACTAGGATTAGCAATTGTCAACAAAACCTCATCTTGATCGCTGGGAACTTGCCAAGTTTCATCTGTTTTTAATATTTTTTGATATAAAACTTTACCCGTTTTATCTTTGATCTGTAACCAACTAGGGGCAATTGCTTTGATCATCAACGGTTTCTCAGGCTCTTTTGTTTCAGCAGGAATGATATTTGTAACTGCAGGAGCTGACGAAGGTTGCTGTGGCAACTGATCAGAAGACACTGGGCGCATTAAATCCGTCAGAGGTGTTAATGGATTATTACCCACCTGTTTATTGTTATTAACATCAGCAGAAGTAGCCTTATTCTCATTGCCTGACATAGATACAGGATGTTCTGATGGCATAATAGATGCAATTTGTGGTGAAACTTGTTGAGCTTCCCCTACTTTTTGATCTTGTTGTGCTGGTGGAGGCGGGATTGTTTCAGAAGGGGATTGGTGATGATCAGACATCTTATACCAACCAATATACGCCCCAACCATAATCAAAAGACTAAAAAAAACAATAACTCCAGCTGGAATACCACTTTGCGGCACAGGGGCAGGAAACATCAACTTTGGTTTTTCAGCATTAGCTTGGCTTTCTTGACGAAAACGCTTCACCAACGCATCACTATCTAAGTTTAATAATTCAGCATAAGCCCTTAAGAAACCAGAAGCATAAGCAACACCCGGCAATTGATCAATACGCCCATCCTCTAATGCTTTTAAAAATATTAGACGAATACGTAACCGTTGAGAAGCTTCATCAAGGCTAAGCCCTAACTCTTCTCTACGATTCTTTAGCATATCTCCAATATTTTTCTCAGAGTGCAATTGGCTTAAGTCGCTCATGCTTCATTCAACCTAAGGTTAATTATGATTATTTAATCCGTTGACGTCTGACCACCAAGGCATCAACCGCTTGTTTCACTAAGTTATGAATAATTTCTTTAACTGGCAATATCTCTTTAACCATTCCCACAGATTGCCCTGCCATCACAGAACCATTCTCGACGTCTCCGTCCTTTACTGCACGACGTAAAGCACCAGCCCAGAAATGTTCAATATCTAATTGAGCCTCTTCTTTGCTGAGTTCTTGATTTTGATATTTTTGAATCATAGCCGCTTGATGCTTCATGAAATTTTTGGTTCCTTGATTAGCCAAAGCTCGAACAGGAATAACAGGAAAAGAATCATCAATTTGCACGGTTGTAACAGCATCACGAGCTGCTGCTCTGATAAAAGCTTTTTTGAAATTTTCGTGCGCTTGGCTTTCTACAGAAGCCGCAAACACTGTACCCAATTGCGCACCAGAGGCCCCCATTTCTAAGTAAGATAAAATTGCATCCCCTCGCCCAAGCCCACCAGCAACAAAAACAGGCACTTCGCGAATAATAGGTAAAATCTCTTGAGCTAATACTGTCAAAGAAACAGGGCCAACATGCCCGCCTGCTTCTGCGCCCTCAATTACCAGCGCATCAACACCCATTTTTATCAACCGTTTAGCTAAAACCAAAGCGGGAGCAAACGCAACCACTTGTGCGCCACCATCTTTAATTTTTTTTATTGCTGCACCAGAAGGAACCCCCCCAGCCAGCACAATATGTTTTACATTTAATTTTAAACAAACATCAATTAACTCATTAAGCTGAGGATGCATGGTAATTAAATTAACACCAAAAGGCTTAGTCGTCATGGACTGCGTTGCAATAATTTCTGCTTCTAGTAAAGCAGGATCCATTGCACCACAAGCAATCACACCAAAACCACCTGCATTAGAAATCGCAGAAACAAGATGGCGTTCACTGACCCAAGACATTGCACCTGCTAAAATAGCAACCTCAGAACCTAGAAACTCGGTTCCTCTGTTCCATAAAGATGCTAATTCGTTTTGCGCTTCTTTATCTAAACCCATCAAATCAACCCCGTTATGTTGCATTATTGAGCATCCAATCCATAAGCCGTATGTAACGCACGAACGGCTAATTCAACATACTCGGCTGCAACCAATACGGAAACTTTAATCTCACTAGTAGAAATCACTTGAACATTAATTGAACGTTCTGCCAATGTTTTAAACATGGTATTTGCAACCCCAGTGTGAGAACGCATACCAATACCAATAACACTGATTTTTACCACATCATCATCGGCTAACATTTCTGCAAAACCAATATGTTCTCTTTCACGTTCCAAAATCTTTTGAACATTTAATAAATCTGTTTTGGGAACCGTAAACGTCATATCTGTTTTTTGATTGCTACCACTGCTTTGCACTATCATATCAACATTTACGTTTTCGCGTGCCAAAGGTGCAAAAACTGATGCGGCAATACCAGGATGATCAGGAATATCTTTGATAACGACTTTAGCCTCGTTTAAAGAATATGCAATACCGGTAACTTGTTCTTTTTCCATAATTTCATCCTCACTTACAACCAAAGACCCAGGTAACGAATTTTCCATCGGTGCTGGATTATCATCAAAACTGGACAGCACCTGAACCCTGACCTGCTCTTTCATTGCCAACTCTACACTACGTGTTTGCAAAACTTTTGCACCAACAGAAGCCAGTTCTAGCATTTCTTCATAAGCAATCGCTGAGATACGTTTTGCCTTTTTGACAATTCTGGGGTCTGTTGTATAAATTCCATCAACATCTGTATAAATATCGCATCTTGTTGCTTGCATACTTGCTGCAAGTGCAACCGCAGAAGTATCAGAACCACCGCGCCCCAACGTTGCAACGCGACCATTATCATCAACACCTTGAAAGCCTGCAACAACAGGGACAACCCCTGATTGCATACATTCAATAAGCTTGGAAGAATCAATTGATTTAATTCTTGCTTTACTATGTGCATCATCTGTTAAAATTGGGATCTGCCATCCTGCCCAAGATCGTGATTTCACACCTAAAGTTTGCAAGGCAATCGCTAATAAACCACTGGTTACTTGCTCACCCGTGGCAACAATCGAATCATATTCACAAGGATCAAATAATGGGTTTAAAGATTCACAATAACCGACTAACTGATTGGTAACACCAGACATTGCAGAGACAACAACTGTGACTTCACACCCTGCCTCAACTTGCTTTTTGACCGTTTTCGCTACATTTCGAATTCTATCTAAATCGGCAACAGATGTACCACCAAATTTCATTACTATTCTAGGGGCATTAAGAGGCATAAAAGACAAACTCCGCAATGATTATTTCATTATTACTCTTTACATAATGAAACTATAGACTTTATTGATTAAAATATCGTTAATGAATTATTTAACCCAGTTATAATTGATAATCAAACTATTGACTTCTTTTTTTGTTTATAATTTGATTAATTCATCTTGGTGACCCTGTGAAAGGCCTAATTATGTCCACCGTTACACCACCTGACCCACACAATCAAAAGAATTCTGTTAAAGATGACGAAATTAATCGATTTAATGCCATAGCCAGTGAATGGTGGAATCGAACAGGCCCAATGAGCCCCCTACATGAAATGAATGCACTTCGTATCGAATGGATTCAAAATATTCTTAAAACATATCAACCATTAGATAAAACATGCCCGATTTTAGATATTGGTTGTGGCGTTGGTATCGCTAGTGAAGGCTTGGCCTCTTTAGGATATAATGTCATTGGTGTTGATGCTGCAAAAGACGTTATCCAGGCTGGAAAAAATCATTTAAATAGCGTGCCTCTTCCACCTAATAGCGGTGAAATAACCTATCAGGTAGGAACAATTGAAGAATTGGTCTATGAATCAAGACAATTTCAAATTATTAACGCCTTAGAACTATTGGAGCATGTGAATGATCCTCAAGAATTTGTTCATAATATCTCTAGGCTTTTAACAAATCAGGGAATTGCTTTTCTTTCTACAATTAATCGCAATATTCCCTCTTTTTTGTTTGCTAAACTAGGTGCAGAGTATTTAACTCGTAAATTACCAATTGGTACTCATAACTGGAAACAGTTTATAACACCTGCTGAACTTGGAAAGATGGCTCATCATGCGGGGTTACGTATAGTTGACATAGCTGGATTAACTTTGAGACCAAATGGCTGGAAAATAACTAATAACGTAAAAATAAATTATATGATTTGTTTATCTAAGGCATAATCTGCGTAATTAAAAGTAATTAAAAAGCCTTTGAGTTTAAAACTCAAAGGCTTTTTATAATAATTAGACTGAAACTACAGGTTGTTTACGACATCCAGGGATTTTCATAATCGTACTGATTACATGTTGATGCGAGATCCCTTTTGTACACTCAAACTGACGAGGCGTATTTTGATGTTTTGGACAATATAAAAAATTAGTATGATCAAACTGATAACGAATATCATTCCAACAACTATTACATACATGTGTACTAAACACACGATAAGGAGTATTAAACTCAGTCGATGGATGCGTAAAACCAGAAATAATCACAACGGGTATTCCTGCACCCCAAGCCAACCAAGCCAGACCAGAAGACAGACCTACAAAAAATTCAGCATGTTTTAACCAACGAGCCCGTTCCGTCAAAGAGCGAGGTCCTGTTTGATCTTCTGCACCATTAGGAATATGATTCCAAACAAGGTCTCTCCCAAATGTAATTTCCTTATCAATACAAATAACTCGGTATCCAACTGACTTTAAAAATTCAATAACTTTATGCCATCCATATGGATTATTCCAATATTTACATTGTGTTGATGCTTGAGCTGCGATAACAACATAAGGTTCTTCTATTGGACGGGTATCATCATCTACAGTTAATTTAGGAGGCTCTTCAGTTGGATCAACACCCAAGATATAACCTGCTGTACGATGCAAACCAACTTGTCTGAAGTCTTGTGGTTGCCAATGATTATCCTCATCTTTAAAGAATAATCCTATATAATAGGAAGCATAAAAACTATCTTTTTTCTCTTGTTTTGCATACTCAACAGAATCAACAAATTTTATTTCTGGATAGGATTTTTCAAACAATTCAATTAATGGTTTACCAATTGCAACCGTCAAATTACAATGATGTTTCTTTCTAAATTTCTCAGCATAAGGCATCCATCCCAAAGAATCCCCTAATGAACCATTAGGGAAAACAATCAAAACATTTTTATCTTTAGCATCATATTTACGAGAAAAAACTTCCTCTACTTTTCCATCTTTATGAATTTTACAAACTGTTATTTTTCCGTTTAAGAAATGATGCTTTGCTGTTGCTGCATGCCCTACATCAAAGCAAGGTTGATCTAACAATCCAACTTCTGCATCTAAATCATATAATTGGATACGCCACCCCTCACCTTCAACAGGTTTGGGAACACACACACGCATTCCAAAGTTAAAATCATAAAAAATACCATGCTCGCCTTCTTGTGTAGGCATCGCAGGAGGTTGCACAAGATTAGCCTCCACTGATGTAGGAGGCTGCACATTACTTGGTTGCGCTTGATTACCTTCAACAGAGCTTTGCACTTCTTGATTTGGCGTCATCTCTCCACCAATTTTAGGAGCAAATCTTTCTGATAATTCTTGAATGACTGGTGCTGCTACTGAATTTTTAGAATTTTGTTCTACTTCTTGCTCATCACGTGTTTTTAATTTAATCCGCTCAAAACCTTCAACTTTAACTTTGGAATCTTCACTCATTCTCTATGCCCTTTTTTTCTTTTTATATCATGCATTTTTATGATTATGCACTTACACTAATTTGGCCTGCCAGTAAATTACATAAATCCTTATAATCCTGACATGCTACCATAAACTCGGATGGATCAATTTGAATATGGAAATGATGTTCAAAAGCTCGTCTTAAATTTAATAACAGTTCTGAATCCACTTCTCTATTTACCAATTTCTCACGCGTTAATTCTTTAACATCTTCATCCCAATCTTTTGTTTCCTCAGCAATCCATTTTTCAACCTCAATTAATGCCTCTTCACGAGATAATGGCGGTGGAAGATCTGGTACTTCGTACTCAAACTTTTGAATAACAGGCAATGCATTTTCATGCAATGCTTTACGAGTTCTAGCAATTTGCGCTTTTCCACTTGGAGTCTTCAAAACACCGCCTGGACGTGTAAGCACAATCATTTTAGGCCAGATATCATACGTTTTTGTAATAACTTCATAAGCCTTTTCAGCAATTTCTTCATAAGAATTCAAAGGCTTTTTAACCAACTCTATGATAACCGTAATCGACGCAAAATCTTCTGGATTAGCTAAAAAAAACGCCGTTGCATTGGGCCTGATATCTGAACATGCAGCTTCTAAAGCACCACTAACATCATCAGGATCATATGTTTTTCCACGTAAAACAATGACATTGCTCATTCGTCCAGAAAAAAATAAATTATTATCTAATAAAAATCCAAGATCACCCGTACGTAAATAATTTTCATCTTGTCCTACAATTTTTGCATGGAATACTTCTTCTGTTAATTCTGGTCGTTGAAAATATCCCTTAGCAATACTAGGACCACTGATCCAAATCTCTCCAACACGTCCACTTCTGACCGCCTTGCGAGATTCTGGATCAACAATAGCAACCTTTTGATCCTCTAAAGACGTTCCACAAGAAATCAACTCCCTACGATCAAATTTGTTCGTGCTTGGCCAAGCAAAACCAGCCATTAATGCACTTCGAGAAAAACTTCTAAATTTAGGAGAAACGCGCCTTTTTGTTCTAGTCACAGTAAGCGTTGCTTCAGCTAAACCATATCCAAACACTAAATGACGGGCTCTGAAACCCACATCAGCAAATTTTTTACAAAAACGTTGCATGATATCTGCCTGGGCCGTGTCTGCACCATTAAGAGCAAGCTCCCAATGAGACAAGTCTAGTTCTTGCATTTCTTCTTCGGTAACTTCTCTTGTGCATAAATTATATGCAAAAGTTGGGCCACCAGACATACTGACTTTATATTTTGTTAATGCCTTTAACCAACGCACTGGCTTTTCGATAAAATATTTAGGAGGCAATAATGTACATCGCCCCCCAGTTCCAATAGCCAATAATACACAACCAATCAATCCCATATCATGAGCTAAAGGCAACCAACTTAACCCACTATAGTCCTCATCAAGATACTCATAGCTTTTTGCCTGATGACGTAAATTAAAAATCAAATTACGATGTGTTAATTCAATACCACGAGTATTTTTAGTTGTCCCTGAGGTGTATTGAATAAACGCGACCCCTTGGTTATCCCCTTTAATAGCGATTTTATTTTTTGCATTTAATAAAACCTCCAAAGAGACCCATATAGGTTTACAATCAAGATCTTTATGAACAGCCTTGTAATCAGCAAGAATTTTGCGCGGCCCAATAATCAATCTAGGCTGCGCATCATTTGCTACCATTTCAAAGCGTTCATCACTACGCATCACATCAATATGAACACCAGAGGCAGGAATCATTCCTGCATAAATACATCCAAAAAAAGCAGAAATATAATTTAAATCATTATCACATAAAAGAAGAACACGATCTCCCTTTTTGCCAAAATGAAGTAAACCTGCTGCAATTGTTGCTGCATTATCATCTAATTGAACACTCGTTAAATGGTCAACTGGGTTACAATCACCATCCAACAAAGTATACAAAACCATTGATGGGGAAAGTTTTGCACGATGCTGTAACATGTCGACCAACGTAGATGTGTGCCAGTCGACAATGCCATAAGCCTTACATGCCCAATCTTCCTCGGTATCATCTGGAATAATAAGAGCCATTATTTATGCTTATTCCACTTCTTTCTTTGAAGCATCTTCAATTATCGGTGTAATCTCTTCAGATTCAGATGTAGGTGTTTGCGCATCAGAATCAAGAACTAACGACTCATTACTTTCAAATGGAACCTTCAGCTTTCTTAATAATACTTTACCCACATCTTGCAGATTTTCTTCTTTCATTAGTTGTAATAATGAAATTTCACATCCTAATGTGTTACTAATCGCAATCTGTAATTCCACACCAACCAATGAATCAATACCAAGTTCAGTTAAACGAGTATTACCATCAATACTGTCCGGCGGAATTTGTAAAGTTTTAGTCAGAATATCAATTAAATTCTGCACCACAAAAGGTAAACGTTCCTCTAAAGGTAATGCATTCAATTGACGTAATGCTTCAGTTTGCTCGTATGAAGAATTTCCTAATGTAAGCAAATCTTGGAAGCGTCCAACCGAACGACTGATTGGGAAAACGCCAAACCACTTAGACCAATCAATATCCAATACACCAACACAAGGTTGATCTGCTTTCCAAAGTAATGAAATCGTTGCCAAAGCTTCTTTAATCGCAATAGGACTTACCCCAATAGCTTCAAAGTTTTTAGCAGCACGGCTATCTTTTTGGAACATTGACCCACCGTCAATCGCACCCCACTCAATCGCAAGAGCAGGAAGACCAATTTCTTTACGGTATTTTGCTAAAGCATCCAAGAAGAAGTTCGCAGAAACATAAGCTGCTTGCCCAATATTTCCAAGAAGATTAGTAGCAGAAGAGAATAAAACAAAATGATCTAGATCAATATCTTTGGTTAGTTCATGTAAATTCCACGCCCCTTGTGCTTTAGGCAACATCACGCGAGCCAAGCGTTCATCATCCAGATTTTCAATAACACCATCATCAATCACTGCTGCACAATGGAAGATACCTTTTAAAGGAACATCCAATTGAGTTACTTTATCAATAACAGATTTGATACTGTCGTAATCCGTGATATCTGCCTGCATTTGATATAAATGCACATCGTTTTGTTCTAACACCTTAATTGCTTTTTGGATATTCTCATCATCTTTTTTCAAAGAACGCCCAACAACAACCAAATGTCTTGCACCAAGTGCTACCAACCATTGAACCAGTTGTAAGCCCATACCACCAAATGCACCCGTAATCACATAAACCGCATCAGCAGAAACTGTTGGCAAGTCTTTTGGAACAGGTTTAACCATGACATCTTTGGTATCGGTAAAATCAATAACAATTTTACCAATATGTTGAGCAGAAGCCATCTGTCTGAATGCTTCGATACATTTTGATGCTGGGAATATCGTACATGGAGGCATTACGATGTTTCTCATCATTACTTGTCGTGTAACTTCGATCAACATTCGCATAATTTCATCTGGACGTTGAGCCAACATACGATCCAAATCCATAGAGAAAAACGCGATATTGTCGTTAAACGCCTGCATTGGCAGCCATTTTTCTTCAACAATATCTCGTTTACCTACTTCAAAGAAACGTCCAAACGGCGCAACTAGTGCCAAGCTTTCATGTAACAATTCACCTGATAAAGAATTTAGAACAACATCTACCCCTCTACCATTCGTTACTTCTTTAACACCATCAACAAATTCTAGGTTACGAGAATTCCAAACGTGCTCACATCCAATATCGCGCAAATATTGACGTTTTTCATCATTGCCTGCTGTGGCAAAAATTCGAGCTTTTTTTAATTTTGCAATTTGAATGGCCGCCAATCCTAAACCACCCGAAGCTGCATGAATTAAAATTGTTTGTCCTTCTCTCAAATTAGCAAGATCAATTAGAGTATAATAAGCAGTTGAGAAAACTGTAGGCATTGTTGATGCTTCAGCATTTGGAATTTCTTCAATCAGCTCATTACGAATACGATCCACCTCTTCATCACTAAGATTGTAACGTTTTGCTTCTCTAATCATAGAAGCTGCATCAAGATGGACGGCATATAAATTCTCAATTGGCACAATTGCATGAGAAGTTAAACAATCACGAATGGACACGACCATACGATCACCAACTTGATATCCAGCTTCATGGGCACCTTCACCAACAGCAACAATACGCGCAGAAGCCTCCATACCTAATCCAGCTTGATGGAATGTATGTTTCATCACACTACGAGGCAACAAGCCCATGACTTTCAACACATCTTTGAAGTTCAAAGATGACGTGATAATTTCAAGTTCAATATGTCCTGGAGGTGGTTTTTGGCGTTCAAATGCATCATAATGGATTTGATCCAACATTCCTGAACGACCAGGCATCAGACGATATCCAACGTTATCCCCTGCTTCAGTCAAAGGAATAAATTTAACATCTTCTTGGCTTTTAAATGGAACCAGACGAGATACAAAACGTGTATCTTTTCTTAATGCAACATCATCTTCCATATCATCAGATAAAATTTCAGCTGCTATTACACCAGGCTCCGTGATGGTCATATCTGCATCAATATCAACCATTTTCATTTGTAATTCAGGACGCTCTAGTGAGAACACACGCACAAAACCACGTAATGAAGATTGATTCAGATTAACGATATTTTCATCTTCAAGAACTTTTTCTGCACCATGCGTCAAGATAACAAAACGAAGATTTTCAGTAACGTCTTTTTCTTCAAGAGCAGGCAGCCCTTTTGAAAGAACTAACATTTCTTGAACTAAAGATAATCCAATTTTATCTTCGGTATTATCAAGCTTACTGCGTAAATAAACGACAGCTCGACATTTATGCAAATCTATGAATGAGAAAAAGCCTTTATAATCCTCAGCTTGATCAGGACGTATATTGTAAACATTATCAGATTCTTGACCTGATTTATCCCCCAAACAACCTTGGAAAACAGAAACCCCCTGAGATTCCAACTCTGCAATCAACGGCGTAGCAACCACATCATTATCTGTAATCACAGCAACACGAGCAATTTCACCAAGTAAAGATAAAGCCTCTACTTGTTTCCATTCATAGCGATATAACCAACGTGCACGTTTTGCTTCTTTTTGTTTTTCAGTAGCAAGCTCTTTAACCGTCAAGCCTTTAACTTTAAGAACTGGTTCGCCTTTTAAGTTATAAAGGAAAATATCACCAATAAAGAGATCATCATCTTTTCTGAAATTACACGCATAAGCATAAAGTTCACCTTCATGTCTGCCGTAATACATTACACGATCAATACCAACAGGCACAAATGTTGTATCTGCTAGGGCTTTATCTTTAGCGCCTAACAAACCAAATAATTGGAAGGCACCATCAAGCAGCGTTGGATGAATATAATATTCTTCAACAGTTTCTTGTTCACTTTCTGCAAGTTTAAGATGTGCTAATGCAACACCATCTCCACGATGTAATTCATGGATAGTCTGGAATGCAGGTCCGTATTCTAATCCATGCTCACGCAGTTGCTCATAGAAGAAAGCAGTATCAACCTGATCTGTAATTTTGGCTTTTAATGCACTCAGATCTTCAATATCATCCCCACCCCATGGAGAGGTACGACGTAAAGAAACAGAAGCATATAAATCCCAATTGGTTGAATCGTTTTCAGTACGACCATAAGCCAATAGACGACTTGTTAGTTCATCAACACTCCAAGTCATATATGGATAGAACTTACGATCAGGATCAACAACCATTGCTTTTTTAAGCTGCAAATGTTCAATGATAGCTGGCTCTTGCATTTCTTTAGGCGCATTAATTGCAAGTTGTGCGTGCGCTGCAATAGCGGCTTCTACATAAGCAGCACCAGGAAGCACCATCATTCCTTCAATTTTATGATCCACTAACCATGGCATAAAATTAATATTAAGCTCGGACAACCATCCTCGAGAAGCAGACCAATCCACATCTCCTAATACAGGATTTAAGCGAACAGCTAAACGGCGTTGTCTTGAATGTTTACTTTCACCAAAATAAACTTCTTTAGCCCAAGCGTAGAACGGAAGGTTAATACGCTTACCATTAACAATTTTATTCCAATCTAACTCTAATCCAACTGCAGATAATGTTGATAGAACTTTAGCTAATGATTTTTCTTCTGGTTCATTACGATGCAACGTATAAGCTGTACCAATAGAAATATTTAATGTTGCTGCGCATTCTTTAATAGACGCAGATAAAACAGGATGAGGCCCTACTTCTAAAAATAAAGAGTAGGAATCATGAATCATTGTTGAAATAGCTTCGGCAAATAATACGGTTTGACGAAGGTTACGATACCAGTAATTCGGGTCATGAAAGAACGTATCATCACAAATATGTCCTGTAACCGTTGAATAAAGTGGAATAGTTGGTGTTTTGGGCTGAATACTCTCAACAGCCTCTTCAAATTCATCGCGAATATCAGTCATAATTGGATTATGATAAGCCAATTCAACCTTCAAGAAACGGTTAAATTCTGAACGTTTTTCTAATTCAGCTGCGATTTTTTCTAGGTTTTCTTTACTACCAGATAATGTAAATGAACGTGGGCTGTTAATTGCAGCAACCGCAACATCCCCCTCATAATCTTTAATCAGTTCCGCTGAAGCAGAAGGCGCCATCCCAACAGCCAACATCGTACCTTTGCCAGCAAAAGTTTGTTGCAGACGACTACGATGGTAAATTACTGTTGTCGCATCTTTAAGACTAAGTGCGCCCGCAACATATGCAGCTGCAGCTTCACCGACACTATGTCCAACAATAGCAGCTGGATGAATGCCATATAACTTCAACACTTCAGCTAAACACACCTGAACAGTAAATATTCCAGGTTGAGCCACTGCAGTTTCATGAATACGAGATTCTTCTTCTGTTTTTTGCATTTCAGCAAGAATTGACCAACCAGAAAGCTCTTTAAAATACTGGTCAACCTCTTTAGCGATTGCTAAACATTCTGCAGGGCCATGCTTTAATAGCCATTGTCCCATCCCCCACCATTGAGGTCCCATACCAGAAAATACAAAAGCAGGTTGTGTCTGAGTTTTAATTTGTTGTTGCCCAACAATAACATCAGGATTAGGTTTATCTTGAACAAAATCCTCTAATTTTTGAGCAATTTCCTCTTTCGTTTTACCAAATGCAACCAAATGTCTTTGGAAGTAAGAACGATGTTTACCAACAGAATAACAAATATCATCTAAAGAAGGACTATTCTCTTCTTTTAAGAAAGCAGCATAACGCTCTGCCATCAACTTTAAAGAAGGTTGTTGTTTCGTAGATAATGATAAAATATAGCTATCAGAAGGTAAATTTACCATTTCTGAATTGATATCTTGACTAACTTCCTCTTTGCGAGGTGCGCGAATAATTGCATTCGCATTTGAACCACCATAGCCAAAAGAGTTAATAGCAGCATAAAGATCTTTAGCTTTTGTTGTTAAAGGAACAACTTCATCTTGCACCAATCGCAAATTCATTTCTTCAAAAGGAATATTTGGATTGGGTTCCTTCAAATTAGCCTGAGGAGGAACAGCCTTATGTTCAAGACATAAGCAAGCCTTAATCAATCCTGCAACACCAGCAGCGGCTTCTAAATGTCCAATATTTGCTTTAACAGACCCTATAATAACAGGATCATCTTTGGCACGACTTTTTCCAACTGTATTAGAAATAGCTTGTGCTTCTAATGGATCACCAACAGGCGTTCCTGTTCCGTGAGCTTCTACATAAGCAATATCTTTTAAATCAACATTTGCTTGCTCTGCAACAACACGAATAAGCTTTTCTTGAGCAATAGCACTAGGGACGGTAATTCCTTCATTATGGCCGTCTTGGTTAATACCAATACCACTAATAACTGCATGAATTTTATCGCCATCTTCAATAGCATCTTCAAGACGTTTTAAAATGACAATCCCACAACCTTCACCACGACCATAGCCGTCAGCAGCAGAATCAAAGCTTTTACTTTTTCCGTCTTCAGCCATAAAGCGTGCCTTAGCAACCAAGGCACCTGACTGTGGGATCAACATAATATTAATACCACCAGCCATACCCATATCACTGTCGCCATTTCTTAAGCTTTGGCAAGCTAAATGAATAGCGGTCAATGATGAGGAACATGCTGTATCTAATGCCAAAGATGGCCCACAGAAATCAAAGAAATATGATAAGCGTGCTGAAATCATCGTGGTTGATGCTGTCGTTGCCAAGAAGTTAGTCTCAGCATTTCCTTCACTTGCATAATGACTGGATTGCATAATCAACCAGTCAGTTGCAAAAATCCCAACAAATACACCAACTTTTTTTCCAGCATATTTAGCAGGAACCAAACCGCCCTCTTCCATTGCCTCCCAAGCAACTTCTAATAACACACGCTGTTGAGGATCACACTGTACTGCTTCTTTAGGGGACATACCAAAGAAAAGAGGTTCAAACTCATCAATCGGTTGTGTTAAAAAACTTCCATTTAAAAAGAAACTTTTGGCAACTGTTGTATTATCTTTGTCGTAAACCTCTCTCCAATTCCAACGTGTTGGCAAGATACGACTAACTGTTTCTTTTTTTCCACAAACAGCTTCCCAAAAACTATCCAGATCAACGATACCACCTGGAAACCTACACCCAATACCTACAATGGCTATTTCACCAGAATATTTCTTATTATTAACTACCTGCATGGTTCTCTCTATATTCCAATATAATCTTATTTTTTGAGTTATATACCATGTAAATGACTATTAAACCCAACCGATAACGAACTAAACTTTTTATAATTTATTTTTTTGTTGCCACATATTGCTGCGTTGCAGCCATACTTAACTGATATCTTAAAACGCGATCTGTCAAATCACGAGGAATTTGATTAACCCACATCACCCTAATATTTGGCAAATTATGGAAATTTTTCTCTAATACAGCACTAACTTTGTCCACATCAAATCCATCCCCTCGAACGATTGCTAACCATGGTTCAGGAACACCACTAGAATTAGGCATTGAAAATAATGCAATATCCTCAACCCCAGGAACAACACGAAGAATCTGATCAATTTTGTTGGCATAAAATTTATCACCACCAAAATTATATAACTCATCAACACGACCAAATATTCTTAAACAACCATTTTCATCCAAGATCCCTAGATCCCCAGGATAAAACCAACCATCTCTAAATTGTCTTTTTGTAGCTTCTTCATCTTCATAAAAATGATCAATAATATCAGCACTTTTAATGCGAATATTGCCAACTTCACCAAAAGATAAAATATTATCTTGATCGTCAACAATTTGCACATCAACCCATGGCATTATCCATCCTGCCATATCATCATGTGTTACTTGTGTAATATGAGCCCCAGCAATAATACCACTTTCACTAGTTACATATAAAATACGCATATGCTCTGTTAAACGTGCCTTAACAGCCTCACGCAATTCTTTTGGAAAATGCCCCGCAGAAATCACCAAACGCAAATCTTTTACAGGAGGAATATCAACCGGCATATTTTCTAAAATTGCTTGAAGTTGTGATGGTGATATCACCATTAATGAAGGCTTTAGCATTGTAATTGCTGCTGGATATTGCTCACGATCCACCATTAAAACTATGCCACAAACAGACCAAATACTTAACGTACTTAAAAAACCATGAATACTACCAAAGCCTAATGTTGGTAACAAAACAGGAAAACGTTCCACTTTTTCCGTACCAACCCATGCAATATACTCCTGCTCTGCCATTCGTAAGATTGCAACTTCTAACATTCTTGCCGTAAAATCAATACGATGACGATCCGCAGAGGTCCCCGCAGAAATCGCAATCCTAACGACACGATCTGCATCCAGAGTCAATCTGACTGGTTCTACCTCAGGCCCCTCTACAACTTTAGAATACCATTCTAAATCAAGCACCCTCACTTGAGCTTGGGTTTCTATATCAAATAACGCATCACTAATGATGAGGTCTGGTTTTAAAACAGATACCTCCTTAGCAGCAATTAAACTATCATCAGCAACAGAAGCTGTTGCAATACCAAGGCGACTTAATGCCATCAACAACATCCAATGAGGATGCATTTGTTGATAAGAGACTGCTACAATCTTAGGAAGAGGCGTTAATGTATTTAATAACTCTCTTGCCAACCGGTTAATGTCTGCATCCATCTTAGCAAAAGTAACCGAACCATCAAACGAAAGCATTGCCACTTTATTAGGGGCTATTCTTGCAACATGCTCTATAAACCGATCATACATAATTAAACAGGTCTCCATCATCAGAACAATAAAAACTTTCCTTTTCTATAATTATAGAAAAGGAAAGTTTCATATTTACAAAGTTACATCAATTTATTTATAAATCGATTAAAATTACGCAATTTTCTCTGCGACTTCAATCATATCTACGAAATATTCTGATGTTGCGGTTAATTCGACCTTAATCAATTTA
>NZ_CAMXCI010000007.1:0-44936 GCF_947179115.1 Commensalibacter papalotli (ex Botero et al. 2024) | reverse complement strand
ACAACTTATACGATAACACACATCTTAAAGTTGTAAATATAATACTCATTAGCATCTCTTAAAAGTGTATTACCTTTAAAACAATTATCATTATTAATTTGCATCTAAGAATATCATTCAGCCCACTCAATAAATACCAGTATTAGAAATAAAAATCTGATTTATTCTCATTTGTTTGTTTTTGTGGCTATGGATTGGTGACAATTGATTTTTGGAGAGGATATTCGACTTTTAATGAAGTAATAGTGCTGTTATTTTTCGTACTGATAAGTTTTACTTTTAAATTTGTTTACTTTTAATTTTAGAAAAAATTTTATTTTTATTTATACCAATGTCATATGTGCCACAATCTAAAAGACTATAATTTATTAAATAAGAAATATTGTAGATTGAGTTTTTTGATCATGAATTTATTTCTTTTTAATATTTTTTTAAGTAATTGCTGCAATTTTTCATCTGTTTAATAGAGCACAGTGAATACAAGCGAAAGAACCTGTTATTCGAGGTGGTCGATGGTGTTTCTTGACATTGTAGCATTATAATAATTTTAAAAAATTATATTTACGAAAATATCGCAGTTTGGGTTATACTTCAAAAAGGTTACATAACTAGATTCTTTAATATTGGATATGAATAAGAAATTTCTCATATCCAATACATGAAGTTAGCTGAAATTATTCTTTGGCAATGGGTTTTTGAATAATGGTTGTTTTCTGGTTACCTTGAATATCAGTGATCTCTTTTTTTACCTTATTAACTGCTTCTTTGTTCATGAGTGCGCTATATTTAATTTTAAAGTGCACAGTTTTTCCAGGCTTAACTTGTCGAATACGTCCTTGTTCACGCTCAATACTAGCAGCATAAGCGTAATTTGTACCAGGCTCTATGCCTGTAACATAGCCTTGTTTCTCAGTATCAGTATTTTTCCATAAAGTTAAGTATGGAAGCTCTTTAACGTTAAATTCTATGGCAGCACCTTTACTACCATCTTTGTTATGTAGCGCAGCTATGGTAGAGCCGTCTGTCTTAGAGAAAGGAACAATATTGAAGACCATTTCATCAAAATCTTTTGTCGGGCCCAGATAAGCCGACCAATCGGTAAGCCCTTTTTGCGCATAATCATTGAAAGGACTGATTTCTTTGATAGGGGCTACAAACTGTGCATCTTTTTCTAGTAACGGTTTGCTAAAGTTACTGTGATACATGATTTGATAGTCGCGAGGATAATCGGCGTGATTGGTTAGACTGTCATGAATGGTAAAGTGATGCGTACCAGGAGTATAACTTAGTTCTGCTAAGGTTTGTAAGTCGGCTTTCTTAAAGGTGCTTTCTTTGATTAAACCTCGGATTTTAATTTCATAAGGTGCAGTTTCATTGATTTCAATTTCAACTTCAGAGGCAGGGGTGTTACCTATTTTACCATGAAGAGTACGCATCTCTCCATTTTCAAGGCCAGGATGCCCAGCCCATTCAAAGCCACAACGAACCATCATTTCATTAAAGCCTTCTAGCCATCCAGCGCCGCTGCGGCTTTCAAGGTTAATAAAGGCAGGATTAACTATTTCTTTAACAGGGGAATCCCAACCAAAACGCATATCTTGGCCTATGACGTTGATAATACTCATTCCTCTGGTAGGACTGAGGGTAATGGTTAAGCCATTAGGGCTGGTAAGCGTAATTATTTTTGAGCCTTCTTGCTTTCCACCATGTAGAATTTTTTGTTCAATTATAAAATAAGTATCAAAAATTCCTAGTTGTGTGCTGTCAATTTTCCAGTTGCCAACCTCAATATTATGTTCTGCACTGGTTAAAGTGAAAATTTTTGTGTTGGTTTTGCTAGAGTATAAAGCGGGGGAAACACTGGCAGCTAAAGATTTATTCATCATATACTCCTTAAATATAATGTTATAGCATTTAATGAATCAGTTTTTCTAAGTTCTTTTTGAAATTATCAATATCAATAATACCGTCATGACAATAAAACTCGTCTTTTTCACCGATAATATGTGACAAAAGAAAAGGAGGATTATAATCAATATCGGTAACTCTTAATGTATCCCAAAATGGTTTAATATAATAGTTAAAAGCTTGAACAAGAGCACATTGATCAATGCACCAATTTAAAGGATTTTTAGGGTCATAAGCATAATTTACATATTGTTTTAAAAGTTGCAGAATAGAACGTGTTTTTTCAAGGTCTCCTAGATATAATATGCCAGCCCCTAGGCACCAAGGTTCCCCAGCGACTTGATTGCCTTGTTGATCAAAAGCAAAAATTCGCAAAGCAAAATCATATTGTTCTCTGAGGTTTTTAACTTTTTGATAAAAATCTTCATAGGCAAAAGCATCGATATCAACGATAAAGGTTTGTGTTGGATAAAGGTTAAATAGTTCTGGGGCAAATAAATAACGAACACTGGCGAAATATGCGCCATCTTGATAAGGGCTTAATCCATAACCAAAGGTTAAATAAAAATGTGGAATATGTTGATGAATATAGTTGGCAGTTTCACGTAAAAAGCGTATTTGTTCTGGTGATGGATTATCTAGACATATACTTATTACTGTTTTTTCTTGATGTTTATTGTGAATATGAGCTTTGAGCAATGAAAGTAAAAATTTAGGAAAATATCTAAAATATTTAAAATCGCATCCTAGAATAATAGAAATCTCAGGTTTTTCATCTTTTAAATCTGCATATGACCATTGCCACATTTTTAATTGAAAAGGGTCATGATCTTTTTGAAGGTTGGTAAGGTTATGTATCTCTTCATCTGACAGCCATGTATAAACCCCACAATCTCCAGTTGTAAAAATAAGATTTTGTTCAATTGAAAGCTCTTTAGCTTTTTGGAAATGGAAATCAGTTTTAGGTCTATTATTTAATATCCAACTTAACTTTCCCATACATAAATGATACCATGGGTTGAAACCATTTAATTGATATTCTGCATCTAATAATGTTGTTAATTGTCCTTGGTCTTTCCATTCTAGGGTATTACAAAGCATTACAAAAAAAATGCTGTAATAATATTGTATAATTTTATCTTTATTTTTAATATCATAGGGAAGAATAAGAATATTAAAATCTCGAGAGGAAAGAGGTAAGTTAAATTCTTTTAAAAGACTATCAATAAAAAATATACAATCACTTATTTTATTATTGTCATTTAAACGATTTAAAATATGTGTGATTTGTGTTTCCGAAGCTTTTACGCTGTGCAGCATATTTTTAAGAGCTAGCAAAGTTTGTGGTATATCATTTTGTTTGAAATATAAAATAGCTTTAAAATAATAATTTTGGTGTTGGTTAGGATATAATGTTAGTGCATAATCTAACAGTTGGTGTGCTAGGTTATAGTCTTCATAAAAAGCGCAGTATTTTGCAAGATTTTCAATTGTTTTTAGTGCCTTTGATTCTTGTTTAAAATCTTCTATAATAGGTATAATATCTTGTAGTGATGGATCAATTAAAGATGGAAGAACTTGATCTTTTTTGATTGAAACAAGTGTTATAATATTCGTGGTTAAGTTGGTAATATCAATCACAGATGAACACTCTTTATAATAAATATGTAATATCATTCACAGTTTAGGATAATATATCATAATTTTTGTAAAAAATATTTATTAGTATAGTTGAGATGCAGTTAACCCGTTTTAAATCTATGGGAAATAATTGTGAATTTGCTTTTATTTAAGGCAAAAGAGATTGAGATAGATAGCTTATTTCGTTAGACTTTGATTCTTTATATTTATATGAAAATTGGCAACCTGCTTATCGGCATATGTTTAAAGATAAACATTATAATATAGTTTTATTTTCATAAAGAAATGTTTAGTGAGTAGATAAATGGTCAATGTCAATGCAAGTGGTGTTATGAGTAAAAAACTACAAAATTCATCTTAAAGAAAAAATAGTATTTCTCAGCAATATGATCAGTTTCATTATTCTGGGATGAAATTACTGAAAAAAGACTTCACCTAGTTGATGAAAACCAAGAATTTATATAAATTCAAACTTTACCGTTTTATATTGTGAAACTGTAAAGTTTAAAATTACTGTCCTGGTATTTATCTTAAATACAGGATTTATTGTTACATTTGGAATAATTATAATGGATATTATATCGGATCGTCTAAAACAAATACAGCCAAGTCAAACATTGGTTATTTCTGCAAAAGCGCGTGAGATGAAGGCAAAAGGTCGCGATATTATAAGCCTTTCTGCGGGTGAACCTGATTTTGGTACACCTGATAATATTGGCCAAGCAGGGATCAGAGCTATTCAAACTGGCCAAACAAAATATACAGATGTTGGTGGAACAGCACAAGTTCGCCAAGCAATTGCTAGTCGTTTAAATACTGATTATGGCTTGGATTATACTGCAGATGAAATAGCAGTTTCCTCTGGCGGCAAGCAGGTGATTTTTAATGCTATGATGGCCAGTATTAATCCCGGAGATGAAGTGATCATTCCAACGCCTTGTTGGGTATCTTATCCAGATATTGTGACATTGGCTGGTGGTAACCCAGTAATGGTGGCTTGCAATGAAAAAACAACAGGATTTAAATTACAGCCTCAACAGTTACGCGAAGCAATTACTGAAAAAACAAAATGGTTAATCATTAACTCACCCTGCAATCCAACTGGCGTGACATATTCTAATGAAGAGTTGCGGGCGTTATGTGATATTTTATTAGAATTCCCAAATGTGTGGATTCTGACAGATGATATTTATTGCAAGCTGACTTATGATGGTTTTGTGGCGTCTACGATTGTGCAGGTTGAGCCTAAACTCAAAGACCGTACAGTGACAATGAATGGTGTTTCAAAAGCTTATTCTATGACAGGATGGCGTATTGGTTATGCAGCTGCACCAGTAGAATTTATTAAAGCGATGATGAAGCTTCAGGGGCAATCTACAACGAATGCGTGTTCAATCAGTCAAGCTGCAACAATTGAAGCTATGTCTGGATCACAAGAATCTGTGCAAGATATGGTTAGTACTTATCAAAAACGCCGTGATATCGTTTTAGAATTATTAAATAGTACCCCAGGGCTCAGTTGTATTAAACCAGAAGGTGCTTTTTACTTATTTCCATCTATTCATGACTGTATTGGTAAAACATCGAAAAGTGGTGTCAAAATTGCTGACAGTGAATCTTTCGTAACAGCTCTGTTGGAAGAAGAGGGTGTCGCAGCAGTGCATGGTGCAGCTTTTATGATGGAAGGATATTTTCGGATTTCCTATGCGACAAGTACGGAATTGTTAAAAGAAGCTTGTACGCGTATCAAACAATTCTGTATGAATCTTCAATAGGAAAAAACAGGTCTATCAATGACTATGAACCCCTTAAAAACCGAGCCTAGCCTTTCTTTAAAAATGGAGGGCTTTGAGACCCCAGCAACGATTGCGATGTCTATGCGTGCCAGAGAGCTGGCCGCACAGGGCAATGATGTTATTTCTCTTGCATTAGGGCAGCCTGATTTTTTTACCCCCAGAGTGGCTTGTGATGCAGCTTATGAAGCTGCATTAGATGGTAAGACAAAATACCCACCTATTGATGGGATTTTATCGTTGAAGCAAGCTGTACAAAAAAAATTCAAACAAGAGAATGGTTTGGAATATGCGCTTGACGAAATCATGGTGGCTAATGGTGCTAAGCAGATTTTGTTTAATGCGTTCATGGCGACTTTGAATGAGGGGGATGAAGTCGTGGTTCCCGCGCCTTATTGGACTAGCTATCCAATTATGGCCCGTTTTTTGGGGGGTAAACCTGTTGATGTGATTTGCGCAGAAGAAAATAATTTTTCTTTGAAAGCTGTTGATTTACGTAAGGTGTTAACCAATAAAACAAAGTGGTTAATTATTAATTCGCCTAGCAATCCAACGGGTGCTGTATGGTCAAGGCAAGATTTATTGGAAATTGCTGAAGTTTTACGTGATTTTCCTCAAGTCTGGATTTTTGCTGATGAGATATATGAACATTTAGTTTTTGATGGTCAAGAGCATTACTCATTGGCTGTGTTGGCACCAGATTTAAAAGATCGAATTTTAACGGCGAACGGGGCGTCCAAAACCTATGCGATGCCAGGTTGGCGCGTGGGGTATGTGGGTGGTCCTAAACGCCTGATCAAAGCGATGTTAAAAATTCAAAGTAACTCTACATCTGGCGCGTCCAGTATCAGCCAAGCAGCAGCTACAGCAGCTTTGCACCATTGTGATAATGATGTGGCAGAGATGAAAGAAGCTTATGATCGTCGTCGTAAAATGATGAAAGAAGCGTTTTCAAAGATGTCAGGGGTGACGTGTGCTGTTCCACAAGGTGCTTTTTATGTTTATCCTGGGATTGAAGGATGTATAGGCAAAACCAGTGCAGGTGGGCGTAAAATTGAAAATGACCAAGATTTTGCCGAGGCTTTGTTAGAAGAACAGCATGTCGCTGTTGTTCCTGGTCATGCTTTTGGATTAAGTCCTTATTTACGGATCTCTTATGCTGCCGATGATAAAGTATTAGAAAAGGCATGCAAGCGTATTGCACAATTTGTTGAGCGATTACAATAAATAATTTATTAGAAGGTTAATATATTAGCTTGATTAACCTTCTAATATTGATGATTATATTATTTTAAATGATTTAAATACTGACTGATAGACTACTTATACATTGCTGGGCAATCTGGAATAGAAATTGGTTCTATGGCAAGAGTATCTTGTGCTTTTACACAAGCAACAGCAGCAATAGCAGCGACATATCCGTTCCAAGTGCTCGGGCCGTTGAGTTGTCCAGCTAGACATCCATTGATAAATTCTTGGATTTCTATATCGTAAGCTTCAATAAAACGATCTTTCCAGTCGGTTAAAATGGAAGTCGTTAATTTTTCACCCAAACGTAAAGAAACTGCAGCAGGGTCTGGTAAACTTGCGGTACCTTTTTCTCCCACAACAGAGCATTGAATATCATATCCGTATTGACAGTTAACGAAAACTTCTACATCGATACGAATACCCGATTTAGTTTCTAGTAACACAATTTGAGGATCACGTAATTTTTCATGTGTATAGTTTGTTTGACGAGGGAAAATAACTTGTGCGGAAATATAGTCATCATTTAATAGCCATCTTAACACATCAAGTTCATGAATTAGTGTTTCAAAAATAGACATATGAGTTACATAACTTTCACCGACTTTTTGATTGCGATGTACCGCATGAACCATTAAAGGAGAACCTATGATACCGTCAGATATTATTTTTTTTAATTCACGATATCCCTTATCATAAGGACGCATAAAACCAACTTGGACCAAACGACGACCTTGATCCTGTTCAGCTTGAATAATATTTTGGCAATCTTCGATTGTAGTTGCTAATGGTTTTTCACAAAAAACATATTTACCAGCTTTAATTGCAGATAACACATATTCCGCATGTGTTTGTCCCGAAGAAGCTATAATAACAGCATCTACATTTTCTGCATTGATAAGATCATGCCCAGATTCATAGACCCTGGCATTTGGATTATATGGAGTGACTGCTTTTTTTGCATTTTCTGTGTTAACATCACTGACAGCTACTATCTCTGCACCAGATAATGTATGAGTACATCTGCGAATATGATCTGAGCCAATAGCACCAGTTCCAATCACGCCAATTCTTAATTTTATTTCTTGTGGATTTTTAGTAGTCATCTTTAATTTCCCTATAAAATCAATCATACAATATACTTAATTTATTCTTGCAGAATATCGATTTATAGATCTCCCTCTAGAAACTGAGCTCTTCCTAATCCAAAAGACCAATCTTCATCGCTATTTACAACAATACTAATCATAACATCAGAAGATTTAATTGCACAATTTTCTTTTAATAGCTGACAAACAAGACTATAAAATTTCTTCTTTTGTTCAGCGGTTCTTGGTCTGGAAGCAATTTGCAGCAAAACAAATTTATCAGTTCTTGGAATATCTAATCCTGTATCTTCAGAAATAAGAAAACCAGGTTTATGTTGTGTTAAAATCTGATATTTATCACGTTCTGGAACTTCAAAAGCTTCAACCACTGCACGATGGATGGTTTCTTTTAAAATAGTTAATTCTTGCTGAGTTCTGCCTTCAATGACATCAATACGAATAAGTGGCATTTTTTAACCTTTGATTTAAAATTATAACAATGAATTAACTATAAAATACATTCTCTATATAAAATAGAATTTTTTTTTCAATTTTAATGAATTAATTGTGATCTTAAAATTATTTTATATTTTGAATAATTTAAAATAAAATTAAAAGCTATAAAAATAACCTGTTTAGATTATAATTTATTGATAAATATCAAAAATTTTATATAGAATCAGTATATTTCTATTTTTATATATTAATGCTGAACAAGCATTATTCTACAGAAAAAATTAAAACTCACAAAATTTTCATTATCGAATTATTACAATAAATCGTAAATTTAAAAATATTTTTCTAATTTAAAAAGGAAAGTATTTTTATATCCATATAATTAAAGAAAGAAATACATATGTTAAAAATTGCTGTTCTTGGTACAGGCCGTATCGGCCGTATGCATGTTGATAATATTGTTGCTCATCCCAAGGCAAAACTTGCTGGCGTTTTCGATGTGAATAATGCAGTGGCACAAGAGGTTGCGGGAAAACATCATGCTAAACAGTTCTCCTCAGTAGAAGATGTTTTGAATGCTTCTGAAGTTGATGCCGTTTTGATTGCAACGTCTACAGCGACACATGCTGATTTAATTGAACAAGCTGTTGCTGCCAAAAAAGCTATTTTTTGTGAGAAACCAATTGATTTATCATTGGACAGAGTAAAGTCTTGTGAGCAAAAAATTAAAGGCACGAATATCCCTATTATGCTTGGCTTTGTCAGAAGATTTGATAAAGGACACCGAGCTGTTAGAACATCTATTGAAGCAGGTGCAATTGGAGACTTACACCAAGTCATTATTACTTCACGTGATCCAGACATGGCACCTGATGCATATATCGAAGTATCAGGAGGTATATTTCGTGACATGACCATTCATGATTTCGATATGGCACGTTTCATTTTGGGTGAAAATATTACAGAAGTCTCTGCAACAGGTTCACGCCTTGTCAATAACGCATTAATGGAACGCTGTAATGATTATGATACGGTCACTATTGTTCTAAAAACAGCCTCTGGAAAACAATGTATCATTAACAATTCTCGTCGTGCTGTATATGGATACGATCAACGTGTAGAAGCTTTTGGATCAAAAGGTATGGCTATTTCAGAAAATCACCCTATGAATAATATGCGCTTATATGCAGAAAACTTTACAGATCAAAAACCAGCTTTAATGAATTTTTTTATTGATCGTTATGGTGAAGCATTTAACAATGAAATTAGCTCTTTTGTGGATGCTGTTGAACAAGGAAAAAATCCAGAAGTAGGATTTGAAGATGGCAAACAAGCATTAATGTTAGCAGAAGCAGCTAGCCGTTCTATTCTTGAAAAACGTATTATTCGTTTAGATGAAATTTAAGATATAATAAAAGGTAAGTTATATAACTTACCTTTTTATTTTAGTTCATTTGAACTAACTATTTAATGCACGAATAGATTCTGTCGATTTTTTTAGTTGTTGTTCTAGTATTTCTTTGAACCCTTCACCTTTATTTGTATTAAACGGATCTGGGCCAGGGGCTGCAATTTCAAGAATAATGGGGCCATAATATTGGATATTATTTAGAGCCATAATTTGTGCTTTAAAATCCGTATGGCCTTCGCCAATTGCTCCACGATTTGAATCTGCGGCATGATATAAACCGATATATGTCCCAGCCTCCTGTAAAGCACCAGCTGGATTAGCCTCTTCTATATTCATATGATAAGCATCTGCTAGTAATCTTAAATTTTGAGCTTTTACTTTTTCTAAGAAATGGACTCCCTCTTTTAAAGTCTGAACTTGGTGACTTTCATAACGATTTAACACTTCAAAAACAATTTCGATATTTGCTTGTTGTGCCATATTACAAATTTGTTTTGTACTCTCTATTAAAAATTGATTTTCTTCTTCTTGTGTACTAATTGGCCTTATACGCTGTACCAACCCATGACAGGAAACCATTGGAGGATTAGGTTGTTGATCTATTTTTAATACCCAATCAATTAACTTTTTATAATAATCAACAGCTTTTTGGCGAATTGCAGAATCTGGATTTGAAATATCCGCATCTTCAGGTGTAATAGAAAAAATCTCTAATCCTTTATCTGCGAAAACTTTACCTGCTTGTACAGGATTAATTGAATGTATATCTCCATGTAATTCCACTCCATTTAATCCAATTTTTTTCACACGTTGAGCTGTTTGTTCAATGGGTTCATTCTCAAAAATCCACGTGCAACATCCAATATGACGCATAGCAATCTCCTATTGATAATTTTCTTTTTATCAAATTGATTTCGAACCAATAATTTACGGATATGTTAACTTCTTAAGATTTGAAAATTAATCTTAAGAAGTTAATTCAAATAAAATTTATAACACTTTGACAGTAGATGGATTGCATACTTGTTTTTTATTTTTACGATCTAACCAAATTTGTTGGATTTCTTCTAGACTGCGTCCTTTTGTTTCTGGAACAAAGAATATAACAAAGAAGGTGCCTAGAACGCCCATTATCCCATAAATAATAAATGGAAAACCATGATTAAAAACTTGATTCAAAGAAGCATTCCCATCCATCATTTTGAAAGACCATGCAACTATTAAATTAATAGTCCATTCAAAAAACACTGCTAAACTCATTGCGCGCCCTTTGATCGCTGTTGGGAATAGTTCCGCAAGCAAAACCCAAGTAATTGGCCCCCATGAAATAGAAAAACTGGCACAGTAGAACAAAATCATAAAGACGGAAATTATACTACTTAATTTAAAGATAAAGGTTGCTGCTAATCCTAACATTGCAATTGCTTGCAAAATGCTACCAATAATCAGCAATGGTTTTCTGCCAACTCTATCAACTAATTTCATCGCAATTAAACAGAAAATAACAGTAACAATCCCAATGAAAATTGTTTGAAATAATGCGCCTCTTTCTCCAAAACCCATATTTTTAAACATTTCTGGGGCATAATACATAACAGCATTAATTCCCACCAATTGTTGAAGGGCAGCAACCATAATCCCCACAAGAACTGCGGCAGTACCAAATTGAAATAAAGATCCCAATTCAGTATTTTTATTCAAGCTTTCCTTGATTTCAGCGGCTGTTTTATGTGCTTCATTAGGATGAAAAATATTATGCAATACACTTAAAGCATCTTCATCACGGCTTTTTAACATTAACCAACGAGGCGTTTCAACAGCAGGAACTAATAATATTAAAAAGATAAAGGCTGGGATAATTTCAGAAGCAAGCATAATTCTCCAACCTGTTGTCATCAACCAATCATGATCACCAAGGCTAGCAATAAACCAATTCACAAAATAAACGCCTGCTTGACCACTCACAATCGCAATTTGATAATAAATAATTAAACTACCTCGAATAGTCGCTGGTGCAATTTCGGAAATATACATTGGTGCCAATGTTGATGCAATTCCAACCCCGATACCACAAATAATACGATAGAATATAAAAGAACATACAATAGCTACAGGATCATGCAGAGGATATATAACTCCATATTCAGGCCATGCAGATCCTAATGCTGAAATCACAAATAAAATAGCTGATATAAATAACCCTCTTTTGCGACCAACAAAATCAGCAACGAATCCACTAATAATACTACCAATCATGCACCCGACGAGTGCACTTGCAATAACGAATCCAGAAATAAAATCTTCCCAATTATTTGAAAGATTTAATGGTTTTACTAATTGGTGATCAATAGATGCCACAGCACCAGAAATTACAGAGGTATCATATCCAAATAATAACCCCCCTAATGCTGCAACCATAGTTGTTTTTGTAATAAAATTTCTTTTTGTTGAATCAGACATAGATCTTTACTCTTTCATCTAGAAATATTCTTCAAAATCTTAAAAGAATATTCTTAACCCTGATAAAAAGGTCATTTATTGACCTTAACCAAAAAGCAATTTGCAACCTTATTGAAGCTTATCTTTACCTAAAATAATTTCAAACTATGAAGAAAACCGCACCTACATTAACGTGATTATAGAAAAATTTTTCTACAAATCGCAATATATTGTAAGTATTATATAAAATTTGAATTTTCTTAATAAACTTATTGTGTATTCATCATCAAGTTTATAACTTTTTGAAAAAAATATTCTAAATGTTTAAACAAATTCCCAGTTTTATAACATTTTTTCTCGGCAATGAGCCTTTAATAACATTTTCTTGAACATAAAAGTGCACCTATTTTAAATTCGGATTACCATCACAAGGCTGTGAAAACTGGGTGTTCACATCTTTTTTAGTATCTTAATGTATCTACATATCGTAATTTTAAAATTAATTTTCTATATTTTATCAAATTTAGAATTTTTTTGTTATTATCGTTGGAGTATAATGATGACCAATGGCGAACTGGATATTATTACTATAGGAAGATCTTCGATTGATCTTTATTCTCAACAAATTGGCTGTCGTTTAGAAGATACTTCATCTTTTAATAAAGCAGTTGGCGGATGCCCAGCAAATATTGCCATTGGAACAGCACGTCTGGGGCTTAAATCTGGTGTCATTACACGTGTAGGGAATGATCATTTTGGACATTTTATTATCGAACAAATGCAGCGTGAAGGCGTCGATACAAAAGGTATTTATCAAGATCCTGAACGACTAACAGCCTTGGCAATTCTGGGTATCAGGGATTCGGAACAATTTCCATTGTTGTTTTACAGAACAGATTGTGCGGATGCAGCATTATCAGAAGATGACATTCATGACGATTTTATAAAAAGAGCCAAAGCGATTGTTGTGACGGGAACGCACTTTTCCAAAGAAAACAGTGCAAAAGCACAACGTAAAGCCATGAAATTAATCCATGCTCATGGGGGGAAAGTGGTCATTGATATTGATTACCGACCTAATCTATGGGGTGTTGCCTCTATCGGTGATGGTGAAGCACGTTATGTACGTTCAAAAGAAGTAACAGAAAAATTATTATCCATTATCCCTGAATGCGATCTGATTGTTGGAACAGAAGAAGAATTGCATATTGCCAGTGGTCATGAAAAGACCATCGAAGCTATTCAGCATATTCGCAAGATTGCTCCACAAGCAACTATTGTATGTAAACGTGGTCCCATAGGATGCGTTGTTTTTGATAAAGTTATTCCACAATCTTTGGATCAGGGGATCAAAGGCAAAGGTTTCAAAGTTACCGTTTGTAACACGCTTGGGGCTGGCGATGCGTTTATGTCAGGTTTCTTAAGAGGATGGTTAAAAAACGAGCCGATTGATGTTTGCTGCACTTATGCAAATGCTTGTGGTGCTTTTGCTGTTTCGCGTTTGCTTTGTTCTCCTGAATATCCAACCTTTGTTGAGCTAACACATTTCTTAAAACAAAACAGTCATAACCATTCAATTCAATACGACCAAACCTTGACTCATTTGCATCAAGCAACTACCCGCCCTGTTCAGTCTACTCCTATTATGGCATTGGCATGCGATCACCGTTTACAATTAGAAGAAATGGTTGATGAATATGGTGTATCCCGCGATAAAATCAGCGAATTTAAAATCTTAACCATTAAAGCCGCCGCATTGGTTGCCAAAGGCAGACCTGGATTTGGAACGTTTATGGATGGTCGCTATGGTCAAGAAGCATTATTTCTAGCGTCTCATGAAAATCTATGGATTTCTCGTCCTATTGAATATCCTGGTTCTCGTCCATTGGATTTTGATGGGAAAGGCAGCCTAGGCGCACAATTATTATCATGGCCAGCACAACATACCGTTAAATGTCTGTGTTTTTATCATCCAGATGATCCTATTGAGTTAAAAAATAAACAATTAAGAGAACTTGAACGAGCTTACGATGCTTGTCAGCGTTTGCAACGGGAATTGTTAATTGAAATTATTGCAGGCAAAAATGGCCCCTTAGACAGCCAAACCATTGCAACAGCATTACAACAACTCTATGACGCAGGTCTTAAACCAGCATGGTGGAAATTAGAACCTCAACAAGATCAAGCGGCATGGAAAGCCATTAATAACGTTATTAAACAAAATGACCCTTTATGTCGTGGTGTTGTGGTTCTTGGGCTGGATGCACCTCTTGAAACCATTACACAAGCTTTCCAAGCAGCCGCGCAAATATCTTATGTCAAAGGATTTGCAGTCGGTCGTACAATTTTTGGAGAGCCTGCACGTCAATGGTTTACAAAACAAATTAGTGATGATGAAGCTATTCAAAAAATGGCGGATACTTTCCAACAGCTCGTTGATGCTTGGCAAAAAGCAGCACAATAATATTCCCCAGACAGGTTAAGGAGAAAAATAATGAAAACAATACATCTTACAATGTCTCAAGCTTTGGTCAAAGCAATGATGGCACAAAAAATCAAACTAGATGATGGCAACATTCAACCTTTCTTTGCGGGAATGTGGGCAATTTTCGGTCATGGAAATGTTGCAGGCCTTGGTGAAGCATTACACGAAGTGAAAGATCATTTTCCAACCTTCAGAGGGCAAAATGAACAAGGAATGGCACATACAGCCATCGCATTTGCCAAAGGTAAACGCAGAAGACAAATAATGGCTTGCACAGCGTCCATTGGACCAGGTTCGTTAAATATGATTACAGCGGCTGGGGTAGCGCATGCTAATCGTTTACCTATTCTATTATTACCCAGCGATGTTTTTGCGACACGCCTTCCAGATCCAGTATTACAACAACTTGAAGATTTTGGAGATGGTACTGTTTCCGTGAATGATAGTTTCAAACCTGTCTCAAGATATTTTGACCGTATTACACGACCAGAACAAATCGTGCCTGCATTTCAACGTGCAATGACTGTTTTAACTGATCCAGCAGAATGCGGACCTGTCACGCTTTCTTTATGCCAAGACGTACAAACAATGGCATGGGATTTTCCAGAAACATTCTTTGAAGAAAAAATTCATTATATTCGTCGCCTTCATCCTGATCCAATTGAGTTGGAAACCGCTAAAGATATTTTATTAAAAGCAAAAAAACCTTTAATCATCATTGGTGGTGGTGTTCCTTATTCTGGTGCGGAAAAACTTATTGAAGATTTCTGTCATAAACATGGTATTCCTGCTGGTGAAACCAATGCAGGCAAATCCGCAATTCCAGATCAATCTCCTTTAAACATGGGAGGAATAGGCGTATCAGGAACCGCTGCTGCGAATGCACTGGCAAATGAAGCGGATGTTATCCTTGCGATTGGCAGCAGATTGCAAGATTTTACAACGGGATCATGGGCCGTATTTAACAATAAGAATTTAAAAATTATTGGGCTTAATATTCAACCGTTTGATGGCACAAAACATAATTCTTATCCACTGATTGGGGATGCCAAAGCAATTTTGGAATTATTAAGTAAACAAATTAGCGATTATAAAGCTGACCAATCTTGGACCAAAAAAGCCAAAAAATTAAAAGCTGATTGGTATAAAACAGCGGATAAATATATGGCAATTCCTGCCCCAACAACCGAGAAATTACCAAGTGATGCCCAAGTCATCGGAGCCGTCATGCGCTCTATTCCTGATAACAGTATTGTTGTCTGCGCTGCAGGCGGTTTACCTGGGGAGTTACAAAAATTATGGCGTGCCAAACAAAGCGGGGGATATCACATGGAATATGGATTTTCTTGCATGGGATATGAAGTGGCTGGTGGTATTGGTGCAAAAATGGCAGAACCTGATCGCAACGTTGTTGTGATGGTGGGCGATGGTTCTTACCTGATGCTGAACTCTGAAATTGTTTCTTCTGTGATGCTTGGGGTTAAAATAACGATCGTTTTGCTTGATAATCTTGGTTACGGATGTATCAATCGTTTACAACAAGTTTGTGGTGGTAAACAATTCAATAACATGCTTGTCGATACCCATCATAAAGAATTACCCAATATTGATTTTGTCCAACATGCCAGAGGGTTAGGGGCAATCAGTGAAAAAGTTTCTTCGGTTCAAGAATTACAAGATTCATTGAAAAAATCAGAACAGAATGATCGCACCACAGTCATCGTCATTGATACCGAAGCCGTTAGCATTACCGAAGAATGCGGCTATTGGTGGGATGTTGCTGTGCCAGAAGTTTCAAAGCAAAAAACAGTCAATGAAGCTTATGATGCCTATCTAAATTATAAAAAATCCCAAAGACATTGGAACTAAAAGTTAAACAAGGAACAAATAAAATGACAATTCGTATTGGTGCGCACGCAATTTGCTGGTCTAATGATGATATGCCTGAACTGGGTGGGGATATTCCTTTGGATACTTGCCTTTCCGAAGCCAGCCAAATTGGTTTGGAAGGTATGGAAATGGGCAATAAATTTCCAAAAGAAGCCAATGCTTTGAAACAAACTTTGGGAAAATATAATCTAGATCTGACCAGTTGGTGGTTTTCAGGTGCTTTGTTATTACGTTCTGCTAAAGAGGAGTTTGTAGCGATGCGCTCTCATCTAGATTTATTAAAAGCTATGGGATGCGATGTTGTTGTTTACGCTGAAACTGCAAATACCATTCAAGGAAGACGTGACATTGGGTTGGCACATCGTCCTATTATGGAAAAAAATCAATGGCAAGGTTATTTTAATAAGTTAAATGAGCTTGCTAAGTTAACTTTGGATGATGGAGTAAAGCTTTCCTTTCATCATCATATGGGAACTATTATTCAATCCGAAGAAGACATAGATCGTTTAATGTTTTCTACTAGTAAAGAGGTTCACCTTTTGCTTGATACTGGTCATGCAACATGGGGTGGCGCTGATCCTATTCGTTTGGCTAATAATTATGCTGAACGTGTTGCGCATATCCATACAAAAGATGTCCGTGAAGATGTTCTGAAAAAAGCAACTGCTGAAAATTGGCCATTTTTGGATGGTGTTTTACAAGGTGTATTTACGGTTCCTGGTGATGGAAGCGTTGATTATGTTGAATTCTTCAAACCGTTTCAAAATTACTCTGGTTGGATTGTGATTGAAGCAGAGCAAGACCCTGTTAAAGCCAATCCATTTCAATATGTAACTAAGGGATATAACCATCTTACTACTTCACTAAATCAAGCTGGTATTAAGAAATAAAGGGGCTTCTTATGAGTAAATTATTGGTTAAACCACATGCGCCAGATGCCGAAGGTATTGTTACACGGATTACCCCTCAAAGTGCAGGGTGGCAATATATTGGTTTTGAAGTTGCCCATTTACAGCCAGGGCAAACTTTGACCAGAGATGGTAATGATAACGAAATTTGCTTGGTCATCATTACTGGGAAAGCTGATATTTCAACTGAAGAAAAACAATTTGGGGTGCTGGGCGAACGAATGTCTGTTTTTGATGGAAAACCTTCTGCGGTCTATGTGCCACCTCGTATGAAATGGACCGTTAAAGCAACAACAGATTTAGAGTTAGCTATTTGTCAAGCGCCAGCTAAAAAAGGGAGTGCCCCTTACGCCATTAGAGCTGAAGAAATCGAAACGCTTAAACGTGGAAGTGGAACAAATGTTCGTTATGTCAATAATATGCTAACGGATACTGATCCTTCTGAATCTTTATTGGTTGTAGAGGTGATTACCCCAGGAGGGAATTGGTCAAGTTATCCCCCTCATAAACATGATACCCCTATTGAAGGAAAGGAAACTTACCTCGAAGAAACCTATTATCATCGTAATAAACGTAAAGGTGGGTATGTTTTCCAACGTGTTTATACAGATGATAGATCATTAGATGAAACAATGTCTGTTTACGATGGAGAGACCGTAATGGTTCCAAAAGGGTATCACCCTGTTGGCGCACCTCATGGGTGTGATTCATATTATTTAAATGTGATGGCCGGCCCAACTAAAAAATGGAAATTTAGTCAAAGTCCTGACTTTTTAGATATTGCTTTTCAATAATAATTTTATAGGTGTATAAAAATGAAACAAAATAAATCGTTAGGTGTTGGCGTTATTGGCAGTGGTTTTATGGGAAAAGCGCACGCTTGGGCTTTTGGAAATGTGGCTCGCTTTTTTCCAGTTAAACAAACGCCAATTTTAAAACTACTAGCAGATATTCCCTTAGAAAAAGCACAAGCTGCGGCAAAGCAATTAGGATTTGAAGAAGCAACAGATGATTGGAGGTCGCTTATACATAATCCAGATATTGATATTGTTTCCATTACAACACCTAATAATTTGCATATGCCAATGGCTTTGGAAGCAATTGCTGCAAAGAAAATTGTATATTGTGAAAAGCCTTTGGCAACTAATTTAAATGATGCCATTAAAATGACCAAAGCGGCGGAAGAAGCTGGGATTATAACTTTGGTTGGATTTAATTACTTGCGCAATCCAATGATGGTTACCGCCAAAGAAATTATTCAAAGCGGTGAAATTGGTGAGATTACTGGATATCGTGGTATTCATTCAGAAGGATTCATGGCGGATGCTGCACCTTACACATGGCGCTGTGAAAAGGATCAATTTGGTGGTGCATTAGGAGATATTGGTTCCCATGCCCTAGCAACAGCACGGTTTTTATTAGGTGAAGTAAACTCAGTTTGTGGGAAATTAGATACTATTTATAACTCTAGACCCACATCAGATGGTGACTCTAAACCTGTTTATACTGACGATCAAGTAAATGCGTTAATTCGTTTTAACGATCATCAATTCACGGGGGTTGTAACCTCTTCATGGTTGGCCACTGGATGGGAAATGCACCATGGATTTGAAATTTGTGGTAGTAAAGGATCTTTGGTATTTGATCAAGCGCGCTTTAATGAATTACAAATTTATAAAGGCGATCAAAAAACAGGGCGCCGTGGTTTTACAACCATTATGGCTGGGCCAGAACATAAAGGATATGGCGAATTCTGTCCTGCAGGTGGACATCAAATTGGCTTTAACGATCTTAAAACCCTAGAAGTCCATAAGTTAATGGAGTGTATTAAGAAAAATATACAAACCGATTTTAATTTCAGAGATGCGTTGACTATTGTTCGAATTTCCGAGGCAATTTCCATTTCTTCACATGAAAATCGTTGGGTTAATCTAAACGAAATTGCTTCATAAAATAATATTTTAGATTTCTTTGGTAGAAAACAATCTCCTTGTTCGCCAAAGAAATTTAAACTTAATTATCGATTTTTTATTAAGATGATGAATTAAATAATATAGTTCTTTAATTCTCTGTTAAAATGACGAAGTTTTCTAAATTTTAATATTCGTTATTAGAAATTATCTTGAACTGTTCTTGCTAATTTAGCAAATATTCGCATTTGACGCAGACTTTTATCATTAACATTAATTATAAAATACTATTTAACACTTGAATTAATTGATTTATGATACAGTTACAGTTTGTAAATCAGAATTTTTTTATATTTTGATATAATTCAACTAATAATCAGTTTATATTTATAATTTCTGATAGATTGATAAATAGGTTATTTATGGAACAGACTTCTGAAGATAAAACAAATGATAATCTTAGTAGGCCATTACCGCATGATTTTTATACGTTGCATCAATTAATTATTGATCGGAAAAGTAAATTTTCAAAGCGTTTAGTTCAGATTGCAGATTTTTTATTATCAACACCATCTTATACGATTGCTTTTGGAAAAATTACTGAAATTGCGCAAGCTGCAGAAGTTCAGCCATCTGCTTTGGTTCGTTTTGCTAAAAATCTTGGTTATAGTGGTTTTTCAGAGTTACAATCTATTTATAGAGATCATGCCAGTCGATTTTGGCCAGATTATTCAGAACGAATTGACAATATAAATCATCAAGATCTAAGTAATGAAGTCGCTAATCAAAAAAAATTATTAAATAATTTTATTGAGTCATCTCATCAATCTTTGAATATTTTAGAACATAATATTAACTATAAACATCTAGATAAAATGGTTGATATGCTTGCAGATGCAGAAACAATTTGTTTAATTGGTACTGAACGTGTTTATTCAATTGTAATGTATATGACTTATATTTTTCGTCGAGCAGGTATTAAATGTGAATATGCTGACGATGCTGGTGGTCTGGCCAGAAATCAGATTGAATTGCTTGGGAAAAAAGATGCAATATTAACCATTAGTTATACACCTTATGCTTCTAAAACATTAGATTTAGTTTTTTTTGCAAAAGAGTTGGGCATTCCAATTGCTGCTATTACAGATTCCTCATTTTCTCCACTCGTGCATAAAGCAAATATTTGGCTTGAGATAACAGAGGCTAACTATTCAGGTTTTCGATCTTTAACAGCGACATTTGCAGTTGTGAGTATGTTAGCAATTGCAATTAATACAAAACGTAAAAAATAACTATTGGTTGTAAAATACTCATTTTGGTTTGTAGGAAATTTAGCTTATCGCGCATAATATGTCATAAATATTGATATAATTAATATTTTTTGCTTAAGAATGAATCATTCATAGGTGAATGATTATTCAACCATAAGCTGTTATTACACTTTGAAATGATATCGCTACTTTATTTTTTACTTTTGGGATCAAACAAAGCCGCTAATTCTTGCATCATGGTACCACCCAGTTGCTCGGCGTTGGTGATGGTGACGGCGTTTTGATAATAACGGGTAACGTCATGCCCAATTCCAATAGCAGTTAGTTCGATATCTGGTTGAGCCTCAATACGGGTAATCATACGACGTAAATGCATTTCCAAATATTCTGGGTTATTTGCTGATAATGTACTATCATCAACGGGTGCGCCATCGGAAATAATCATCAAGATTTTGCGCTTTTCTGGGCGTGCACGAAGGCGCTGCCAAGCCCAATGCAAAGATTCTCCATCAATATTTTCTTTGAGTAAACCCTCTTGTAACATAAGACCTAGATTTTTGCGTGCATGCCGCCAAGGCTGATCAGCAGATTTATAAATAATATGGCGTAAATCGTTTAAACGTCCAGGCTGTGCAGGTTTTGCGTTTTTCAGCCACTCTTCACGGCTGCGACCGCCTTTCCATGCACGAGTAGTAAACCCTAAAACTTCCACTTTAATAGCACAACGTTCCAAGGTTCTGGCTAAGATATCTCCACACATTGCAGCAATTGTAATAGGCTTACCGCGCATTGAACCAGAATTATCGATTAACAACGTTACAACTGTGTCTTTGAATTCTGTCTCTTGCTCATATTTGTAGCTGAGCGAATACATTGGGTTCGTAATAATGCGCGGTAATTTGCTGGCATCAAGCAACCCTTCTTCTTGATCAAAATTCCAGCGTCTTCTTTGTTGTGCCATTAACTTACGTTGCAGACGATTGGCAAGTTTTGCGATGATATTTTGCATTGTTTGAAGTTGCTGATCCAGTTGCTGCCTCAAATAGGTTAGCTCTTCTGCGTTGCAAACTTGATCTGCTGAAATAATCTCGTCAAATTGTTTGGTATAGATGTGATAATTATCATCTTCAACTTCACTGAGTGGTGGGAGCTCTCCTTCTTTGGGGCCAGCAGGAGTATCCTGCGTTTCAAAGCCTTCTCCTTCTTCTGAATCAGACTGCTCATCACTATTGATGCCTTGAGCCAGTTGTGGTGCTTGCTCTTCGGGCTGATCTTGTTCTTGTGGTTCAGGTTGCCCCTCTGTAGAAGGGTCTTCGGCAGTATCAGAATTGTCAGAATCTTCATTTTCTTGATCACTGGAGGAATCTTGTTCTTTTTCCTCTAGATCTTCCATAAGCTGATATGCGGTTAAGAGTTGTTGAGATGCCGCAGCATAGTCTTTTTGATTATCAATATGCTGTAACATTTTCTCAAGTGCATCTTCACCGCTTTTAGTTAAGCGGTTACGCCATAATTGCACAATACGCCTTGATGTTTTGGAAACAGGTTCACCCGTTAGTTTTTCTCTGGCTAGTAATGCCAATGCAGTTTGAGGAGAAAGCTGTTCGGCTTTGTCCATCTGCGCATGTCCTTCGGCATGGCTATTATACTCTACAACAGAGCGTAGGTTTGCTGCTACCCCTTGCATATAACGGCTGCCCAAGGCTTCAACGCGGACTTGCTCCAATGCATCAAAGGTTACTTTGGCATCAGAGATGGTGGGTTGTGTTGCTTCATGCAATTTGGGATTATGAAATTTTAACCGTAAAGCAACTGCATCAGCCGCCCCCCTAAGTTGATTCATCATAATAGGATCACGAATTTCAGGGGGGGATGGTAAATGTACATTATTGGGGTTAATGATATTTTGCGGATTTTGATTACGCAAAGAAGATGCCGAATAAAAGTGAACATTGGTATCAGGCTTGCCGCTTAGAGCGTGAATAACCCCAATAGTAGCTTGTTTGAAACGTTCGGGATTATAGGTGTTCCTATCAGGTTTTTCGGGAGGAATTTGAGTTTCAGATTTGGGTGTTTTGGACTCTTCTGACATAGGTTCCTCCTGGTTATAAACTTAAGTAAAATCAGCATTAAGGGGATTGATATTAAAGCAGCGTTGATAATATTCCCCAACAGTTGAACGCTCTGCCTCATCACATTTATTCAGGAAAGTCAGGCGGAAAGCTATTGCAAGATCTTTGAAAATCTCGAAATTTTCGGCCCAGGTTATGACGGTTCGTGGAGACATCACCGTAGAGATCTCACCTGTTGCAAAGCCTGTGCGGGTTAAGTTTGCCAATGCTACCATTGAATTGATCATTTGTGTTGCTTCTTGATCTTCTTTGGTTACACGCATTTTAGACATGATGATATTGACTTCTTGCTCATGCGGCAGATAGTTTAAGGTCGCGACAATGCTCCAACGATCCATTTGCCCTTGGTTAATTTGTTGAGTTCCATGATAAAGCCCTGTTGTATCCCCTAATCCAATTGTATTTGCAGTGGCAAATAAACGGAAAAAAGGATTAGGACGAATAACTCTATTTTGATCTAGCAGCGTTAATTTACCTTCGGCTTCAAGAACACGTTGTATTACAAACATAACATCGGGGCGGCCTGCGTCATATTCATCAAAGATCAAGGCACAAGGATTTTCTAGAGCCCAAGGAAGTAAACCCTCTTGGAATTGAGTGATTTGTTTGCCATCTTTCAGCACAATAGCGTCTTTACCAATCAGATCAATACGAGAAATATGGCTATCTAGGTTAATGCGCACGCAAGGCCAGTTTAAGCGGGCAGCAATTTGTTCGATATGAGAAGATTTTCCTGTGCCATGAAAGCCTTGTACCATAACCCGTCGATTGTAACAAAACCCAGCCAAGATGGCTTGGGTAATTTCTTTATCAAAACAATAGCTGGGGTCTAAATCAGGAACCAAAGATGTTTTAACTGAAAATCCAGGGACTTGCATATCAAGGTCGATATTGAATGTTTTTCTGGCGTTAAATTCAACATCGGGTTCAGAAAGAACAGAAGTAGGTGGAAGGTCTGCATTTGTAACTTGTATTGGATGTACAGGCTTTTCAGTCATTCTTTAAAAGTCCTTTGGTTATTTTAAGTCTTTTGTGTGAGTCATTAAGGATAAACTAGATCATATTTTGACAGGATTCACCAGATGAGAGCGTAATTGTGAATATGCGGCATTGATATTTTTAAATTGTTCGGTCAAACTTATATCTCTGTGATTTGTGTCAGGGTGATATTGGCGTGCCAGTAATGTATATTGTTTCTTTAGTTCTTGCAAAGAGAGAGGCCAAGTTAATCCTAATGTTTGAAGGGAATCTATCAGCTCTTTAGGCGCTTGTGGTTTATTTTGCTGTGATTGTTTTTGTTTAAACTCTGGATGGTCTTTAAATATTCCCAAAGAATCTCTGAAATATTGTTCTTTTAAAAAGTCTGTTTTTCCTAGTTGCCCAAGTTTCCAAGAAGGTTTGTCCCATACGGTGGAGGCTTTAAGATGCTGTTCGATTTGGGCAGGGGTCATACCCCTACAATAGTTCCAATTTTTATTATATTCGCGAATATGTTCTAAACAGAACCAATAATATTCATTTAATTTTTGACGTGATTTCGGGGCTTTATATCCTGCAAGTTGGTCACAACTGGGCATGTCACAACATTTATGATCTGGACAATCTGGATCAGGGTCAAAGGCACGAAAACGTTTTTTTTGAGCGTTCATTCTAGATAAAAATATGATAATAAAGTGGGTTTAGAATATAAAGCTATCTTATCATGTTAATTTATAAAAATAATATTAGGAAAATCAGAATTATAAATAACGATAACTATATGTATGCTTCAATATACAAAATTCTAGGTTATTACAATTTATTTAATGGTGAATTAAAATAGGTTTTTAATAAATCTATGAACAATCTGTTTGTTTTGAGCATTCAAGCAGTTGGGATATCTGTTCATGTTATACAGTGATTTATTATAAAGTGGTTGAATGTATTTATAATAATTTAATATACACTTATAAAATTTATTTTTCTTATATTTGATTGCAGTTATGATCGTGCTAAATATTATTTTATTGCATTATATGTGAATTAAATAAAAGGAAAAAACATGAAGTGGATGCGAAGAAGCGTATTGCTTTTGTTGCCAATGTTATTGGCCGCGTGTCAAAATGGGCAAGAGTTGCGTCCAACATGTGAATTAACAGCAATTACTCAAGTCGAATCTTATTTAAACAATCCTAAAGGGTTTGAGGGGCAGTTTACACAAACTTGGCCTGATGGTGGAAAATCCACAGGACGCATTGTGTATGAGCCAGGGAAGTTGCGTTTAAATTATGAATATCCTGCGCCAATGATTGTAGTGGCTAAGGATAAACGCATGGTTGCCAAAGATTTTAGTAACCAATCAGTAACCCATATAGGTTTGTCTCGTAATCCATTAGGGCTGATGTTAAAAACTCCTGTACATTTATCTAAACCTATTCTAGTAACCAATGTTCAACATAAAAATGGCCTTTTACAAATTTCATTGGCCAGCTCGGATAATCCTTCGCAAGGGCTATTAACATTGTTGTTTATTGATCAAAATGGTCAATTGACATTAAGGCAAATGCAAGCCGTTGATGTGCGTCAGCGACGCAGTATTATGGATCTTGAGAATATCCAAGAAGGGATTCAGGTTCCAGCATCTTACTTCGCTTACCCTGATGGACAAGGATAATGACGTAAAACAATATAATATTTTGTGCTTTTCTCTTGAGAAGAGCGCAAGAAGGTTGTTTTAGGGATAGCTCTGATTACGAGTATTAATAGCTTATAGGGTTCTTTTTGATATTAGTGACAATAGTCATAACATTTAATAAGTGACATCATTAAAATTCATTTTGCCATGATAGGCATCGCAGCCCATATCATATTTTTGTAAGCATGATTTCTTAAAATATTCCATGGCTTTTTTTTCGTTTTTGAGAACGCGCCTGCCTGTCATATATTGCGCACCAACAGTAAATTGAGCTTCTGCGTTACCCTGATTGGCAGAAATTAAGCAGTATTTATCTGATTTTTTATTGTCTTTATTTAATCCTTTTTCTTTATAACGTTTAATTTCTTCTTCTGGTGTATCTTGGGATATAAAATATAAATTACACAGTCCAAAAGAACTATAAGCATTTCCTAAAGCCATACCTTTTTTGTACCAATAAATTGCCTTATCATAATCATACTTCTCATATATTCTTCCTAACTCAAGCATAGCCGTTGCATTATTTAATTTAGCTGCTTTTTCATACCAAAATATTGTCTTTTCTATTACGTTACTGGTCATATAATATACATAACCTAAGCGCATTTGATCCTCAACATCTCCTTTAAAAGCAATCTTTTTTAACCAATAAATCCCTTTATCATATTCAGAGCAAGGAAGTTGTGTGTATAGCATGCCAAGGCTTTTTTGTGCTTTGGTGTAACCTTGTCGTGCTGCTTTGGTATAGTATTTTATTGTTTGTCTACGATTATAGGGAAAACATCCTTCATTAACAGGCATTCTAGTAATTGAATCATAATAATCTCCAAGTGCATTTTCAGCTTTTGCATCGCCTCGCTTTGCCTGTTTTTTTAGTTGTGATATATTGATTTTACTCTCTTTTGATAAAGCAATATTATTATTGTTCCATATGAAAATAGTTAATAAAATCAAAAGCGAATAAAATTGTTTGTTCATTTTGTTTGCTGTTTATTAGAAAATATTATTTTCTTGTAAAGAATGTGGAAAAATATGGCTCCACTGTTCAAGTAAAACCTGATCAACCTCATCCATAGAGTAATGCACCCCGAGCTTTTTCATGCTTGTTACTCCATAATCAGCTAATCCACAGGGAATAATACCAGAATAATCTTCTAAATTAGGAGAAACATTCAATGCAATTCCATGCCAGCTGATCCACTTAGTTAGCTTTATTCCCAATGCAGCAATTTTTTCTTCTTTTTGAGTAGCAGGATCAATGACCCATAAACCAATTCGATCCGACCTTTTCTCTGCATGAATATTAAATTGTTTTAAAGTTAAAATAATCCAATCTTCAATGGCATTTACAAAGGCATGAATATCCCTTGGGGGGAAGGCTTGATGATCTTGGCGTAAATCCATCATAATATAAATAATACGCTGGCCAGGCCCATGGTATGTCCATTGCCCACCGCGATTTGTATAAAATGTTGGATAGTTTTGAGTATTAATTAAATCTTGTTCTTTAGCCGAAGTCCCCGCGGTATATAATGGTGGATGCTCTAAAAACCATAAGCATTCTGGCTTTTTTTGATCATAGATACCTTGAACATAATTTTGCATATATTCTGAGGCGTTAAGGTAAGAGATAATTTTTTTGCTTTTTTGTAAAATTATAGGTGGAAAGGGCATTGCATGAAATCTTTTGATCGGTTATAGAGAAAACACATGAGATGATACCATTATATTAAATGGTTTGTCATGTGCGGTCGTGGCGGAATGGTATACGCGCAAGCTTGAGGTGCTTGTGGGGGCAACCCCGTGGAAGTTCGAGTCTTCTCGACCGCACCATATTTTTATTTCTCAAAAAAGATTGATTTTCCTTTTCTTTTATCTGTTTTAAGATGTCTATATTAGTTTTATAGTAAAAGACTTGAATTTTAAATATCGATAGAGGAATAAAATGGATCAAAAGTTTAAACAGGAAGCCTTGGATTATCATCAATATCCAAAGCCAGGTAAGTTAACTATTACGCCAACTAAAAGAATGGCAACACAACGTGATTTGTCTTTGGCTTATTCTCCTGGTGTAGCAGCTCCATGTTTAGAGATCCAAAGAGATCCTTCATTAGCCAGCAAATATACAGCCAGAGGGAATTTGGTTGCTGTTATTTCTAATGGTACAGCTGTTCTGGGTTTAGGAAATATTGGGCCTTTGGCGGGGAAACCTGTAATGGAAGGCAAAGCTGTTTTATTTAAGAAATTTGCTGGTATCGATGTTTTTGATATTGAGGTTGATGCAACAGATCCTGATCATTTTTGTAATGTGGTTGCAGCATTAGAGCCGACATTTGGTGGGATTAATCTTGAAGATATTAAAGCACCAGAATGTTTTGAAATAGAAAAAAATCTACAGTCACGTATGAACATTCCAGTTTTTCATGATGATCAACATGGGACTGCGATTGTTGTAACGGCGGCTTTGGTCAATGCACTGCGTATTCAAAACAAAAAGCTAGAAGATGTAAAATTGGTTACTTCTGGTGCTGGTGCTGCAGCGATGGCTTGTGTTGATTTAATGGTTGGCATGGGTGTCAAAGTCGAAAATGTGACTTTGACAGACATTGATGGCGTAGTTTGGAAAGGTCGTGATCCAAATATGCCAGAAAATATGGCACGTTATGCCAAAGAGACCAATGCACGTAAATTACAAGAAGTGATGAAAGACGCTGATATTTTTCTTGGTCTTTCTGCTGCTGGGGTTTTAAAAGCTGAATATGTTGAACATATGGCAGAAAAACCAATCATCCTAGCATTAGCAAATCCAGAGCCAGAAATTACACCTGACGAGGTTAAAAAAGTAAGATCAGATGCTATTATTGCAACAGGACGTTCAGATTATCCTAATCAGGTAAATAACGTTTTATGTTTTCCATTTATTTTCCGTGGTGCTCTGGATGTTGGAGCAAAAGAAATTAATCTGGAAATGCAGCATGCTGCAGTTTATGCTTTGGCAAAATTAGCAACTTTAGAAGCTAATGAAGCGGTTATTGCTGCGTATGGTGGTGCGGCTCCTTCTTTTGGTTCTGAATATATATTACCAAAACCTTTTGATCCAAGGTTGATTTTGGAAATTGCACCAGCCGTAGCAAAAGCAGCAATGGATAGTGGTGTCGCAACGCAACCTATTGAAGATTTTCAAGCTTATAAAGATCATTTGCAAGAATTTGTATTTCGTAGCAGTCAGGTGATGCAACCTGTTTTCGAAGCCGTAAGAAGACAACCTGAGTTAAAAAAGATTGTTTTTTCAGAGGGTGAAAATGATCGTGTATTACGTGCAATACAGACGCTGGTTAATGATAATCTGGCTAAACCTTATGTTATTGGAAATAAAGAGCGGATCCAAGCTAAAATCAAAAGTTTAGGTCTTAGTTTGAAAGTGGATGAGCATGTCGGCGTTTTTGAGCCTAATCGTGATGATCCATTATTAAAATCTTTAGAAGAACCTTATAAAAATTTAGTACAAAGGCAAGGAATTCCACCTTCTTTAGCCTATGAGCAATTATATCGCAGAAAGTCAGTTATGGCTGCGATGTTGTTAAGAGAGGGGCATGTTGATGTTTCTTTGATTGGTGGGTATGGTGAGTGGTATCGACATTATAAATATCTAAAAAAAATCATTCCTAAACGTCCAGATGTAAAGAAATTTTATACAATTTCTGCATTGATTCAATCTAATGTTGTTTTGTTTGTGGGGGATGCATATTTACATTTGCACCCATCTGCGTCTGATATTGCCGAGTTAACTTTATTAGCTGCTGAAGCTGTATCAAAGTTTGGTTTGCCACCAAGGGCTGCATTGCTTTCTTATTCTTCATTTGGCACCGCGCGCTCTGGCTCTGTTGAGAAAATGCGTGAAGCATTAGCGATCATTAAAGAAAAGAATCCGAGTTTAGAAATTGATGGAGAAATGCAAGGGGATGCTGCGTTAAGTCCTATTGTTCGTGGCCGTTTGGTTGATGATTCTCCATTAACAGGAAATGCGAATTTGTTAATTATGCCATGTCTGGATTCTGCAAGTATCGGTCTTTCGTTGAGCCGTGTTGTAGGGGATGCGTTGCAAATTGGTCCAATTACGCTTGGTGCCACAAAGCCATTACATATTTTGACAGAAAGCACAACAGCACGTGGTATCGTTAATTTAGCCATGATTGCTATTAAGCAATCGTTATAATTAATTTTAACCTTTATTTTGTTGATAGCGAAATAAAGGTTATGAATATTATAAGTTGGTTTGTCATTTTAACTTGGTTTATAGAGAAAATAATAGTGCTTTTAAACAAAAATAGTTGTATATTTCACTCATTATTATCTTTGTAAAGCTTATAAAATACTTCAATAAACATGCTTATGACATAATTATAGGGTTTTAGTTTAAACGATAAAAGTAAATTCCTTTAAAATATCTATGGCTTCTGATATATGTCTAGAAATAAATAAAAGTTAACTTAAGGTACAATTCTGTGATTAAACCTCTACGTAAAGCTGTATTACCTGTTGCTGGATTTGGCACGCGTTTCTTACCTGCTACCAAGTCTATGCCTAAAGAAATGTTGCCTGTTGTGGATCGTCCATTAATTCAATATGCGATTGATGAAGCGAGAGCCGCTGGAATTGAACAATTTTGTTTAATTACGGCACGGGGTAAAGATTCTTTAATTGACTATTTTGACATTGCGTATGAATTAGAAGATACGTTGCGTCAAAAAGGTAAAAAAGAAGCATTAGAAGCATTACAACCCTCAAGTATTCAGGCAGGATCATTAACCGCATTGAGGCAACAAGATCCTTTGGGACTTGGACATGCAGTTTGGTGTGCACGTACATTCGTAGGGGATGACCCTTTTGCGGTATTGTTGCCTGATGATTTGATCCTGGGTGAACGTGGTTGTTTATCTCAAATGGTCGAAGTTTACAATCAGTATGGTGGAAACGTTGTCGCGGTTTCAGAGGTTCCTAAAGAAAAGACCTCTAGTTACGGAATTGTTGACGTTGCAGCCGATGATGGGCATTTAGTTAAAGTTTCTGGTGTTGTTGAAAAACCAAATCCAGAAGATGCACCTTCTAATTTATCTGTAATTGGTCGTTATATTTTGTCACCAGACATTATGGCTTATCTTTCCAAAATGGAACGTGGTGCAGGTAATGAAGTGCAATTAACAGATTCTATGACACAGTTGATTGGTAAGATGCCGTTCCATGGGTTGCGTTACGAAGGCACGAGGTATGATTGTGGAAGTAAGGCTGGCTTCTTAGAAGCTCAAATTGCTTTTGCGCTGCAACGTCCTGATCTAGCATCATCTATGCGTCAAATCCTAAGGAAATATGCACATGAAGGTGAAAAATAATGGAACATCAACGTAATATTGATACAAGCATTTTACGGGAATATGATATTCGTGGTGTTTACGATAAAACATTTTTTATCGAAGATGCTTATGCCATTGGACGTGCATTTGGTAGTCTAGTTATTCGCAATAATGGTAAAAAAGTTGTTGTTAGCTATGATGGCCGTGTAAGTTCTCCTGATCTAGAAGCCGCTTTGGTTGACGGACTTAAAAAATGTGGGTTAGAGGTTATTCGTATCGGACGTGGCCCAACCCCAATGTTGTATTATGCTGCAACCACGATGGAAGCGGATGGTGCTGTAATGGTCACCGCTAGCCATAATCCAAAAGAATATAACGGCATGAAATTCATGCTGGCTGGAAAATCTTTTTTTGGTAAACAAATCCAAGAGTTAGGTGTGCAGGTTTCCAAAGGGGACGTTGTTCCAGAAGGCATTGGTAGTGTTCGCAAAGTCGATATTGTTGATGAGTATGTAACACGTTTATTAAAAGATTTTGGTGTTACCGATCGTAAGTTAAAAGTTGTTTGGGACAACAGCAATAGTGCAGCAGGTGAAGTATTAACTAAACTTGTTCAGCAATTGCCAGGCGAGCATATTATATTAAATGGTACGATTGACGGGAATTTCCCAGCACATAGTCCAGATCCAACAGTTCCTAAAAATTTAGTGCAATTACAAGATGAAGTTGCTGCCCGTCAGGCCGATATTGGGATTGCTTTTGATGGGGATGCTGATCGTATTGGTGTCATTGATGACAAAGGTAATATTCTTTGGGGTGATCAATTAATGATTGTGTATAGCCGTGATATTTTACCTGATCATCAAGGTGCCACAATTATTGCTGATGTTAAAGCCAGTCAAATCTTATTTGAAGAAGTAAAAAAAGCTGGTGGCAATCCATTGATGTGGTGTACAGGGCATTCTTTGATCAAAGCAAAAATGGCTGAAACCAAAGCTTTGTTGGGTGGAGAAATGTCGGGTCATATTTTCTTTGCAGATAAATGGTATGGTTTTGATGATGCGCTTTATGTTGCAATAAGAACTTTGGATATTGTGAATCGTTTAAAAGGTCCTCTTTCTGAAATTACAGAATCTCTGCCAAAAGCAATCTCAACTCCTGAGATCCGTTTCGATTGTGCGGATGATCGTAAATTTAGTGTAGTTCAAGAAGTTGCAGAGCGTTTAAAAGCGGAAAAAGCTGATGTAGTAACTATCGATGGCGTGCGCGTGAATACGCCAGACGGTTGGTGGTTGCTTAGGGCCTCCAATACTCAAGCGTCTTTGGTGGCAAGGGCTGAAAGCACAACAGGGGATGGTCTTGAAAAGCTAAAGGATGCGTTAAAGTCTCAGCTTAGTGCTTCTGGCGTAGAGCTTCCAAAAATCTAGTTTTAGATTTTAAGATTATTTTTGGTAAAGGTGTAACTGTGAAAGGTTGCGCCTTTATTTGTTTGTGCGCTACTATTAGCCTTGTTTTTACTGATATTAGAGATATGCATATAAGATGACAGTACCTGTTTTATTTAATCGCAAGCTTGTTCGATATCATCGTGATAGAGCAGCACGTCACTCTCAAGCGGTGCGAGGCATTGTTGAAGTCTGTGCCGAACGATTATTAGATCGTTTAGATGATATTCAACGTCCTTTTAAGGATGCCTTGGAAATAGGGGGACGAGGTGTAATTGCCCCAGTATTGCAATCTAGAGGAATGAGTGTTGTTTCTGGTGATTTATCACAACGATTAGTATCTTTAAACAAAGCACCATCTGTTTGTATGGATGAAGAGTTTTTTCCATTTAAAGCACAAAGCTTTGATTTAGTGGTTGCGTCTTTTAATTTACATTGGGTTAATGATCTTCCTGGGGCTTTGATTCAAATAAAGAATATTTTGCGTCCTGATGGTTTGTTCTTGGCTGCTATACCGATTTTACCGACATTATCCATGTTAAGGGATATTATGGCTGAGGAAGAGCTTGAATTAAGTGATCGTGTTTTTCCTCGAGTATCACCTTTTCCTGACTTGCGAGTTTGTGCAACTTTAATGCAACGAGTGGGATTTGCATTACCTGTGGTGGATAAGGAGGAAGTCGAGTTGGTATATCGATCCGCTGTGGGGTTGATGCAAGATTTACGATTCTCTGGTGAAACAAATGCGTTAGTTGAACAGAAAAAAACATTTTCCATTCGTGCTTTGATAGCGCATTATTTTGCTCGATTAGAGGAGCAGGGTGAATTCAAAATGCCACTACATTTTGCTATTTTGACTGGGTGGGCACCAGATGCTTCGCAACAACAGCCTTTAAAGCCAGGCCAATTTTCTGTTTCATTAGAAGAAATGTTAACTCAGTAACTTTCATGAAGATCGTTTGTTTTTATCTATTGTAGAATAGATATAAGTTATGCATATTTAATACTCAAAGATTATTTTTAATTTGGAGGTAATTTGTAAATGAAGGAATATGTTCCTGTCATTGATATTTCTGATATCTACCAAAATGATAAAAATAAACATTTAAAAATTGCTGAACAAGTTGATTATGCCTGTCGGAATTCTGGTTTTTTTTGTATTACGGGGCATCATATCCCAAGAGATGATATTCAAAAGATTAAAGATCTTTCGCGACAGTTCTTTAATCTTTCTTTGAAAGAAAAGCAAACAATCAGTATTTTAAATAATGAGATTTATAGAGGCTATAGCAGTTATGAGCTAGAGCAATTAGATCAAGAAAATAGTATCGATTATAAAGAGATGTTTGATATGGGATATCATTTAGACAGTGATCATCCCGAGGTGCAAAAAAAAGATCCTTTTCGTGGCCCTAACATTCATCCAGAAATTTTAATTCCAGGTTGGACACAAGTTTTTGAAACACATTATAAAAAAATGACAGAGCTAGCGCGTGTTGTGTTCAAAATCATAGCACTTGGTTTAAAACTAGAGGAACATTTTTTTAATGCGATGTTTTATGAGTCTTTGAGCACATTCCGAGTAATTCACTATCCAGGCTTACCTGAACAGCGTAATAGGGTGGTCTGTGGAGCGCATACAGATTATGGGATTTTGACAATTTTATATCAGGATAATATTGGTGGCTTGCAAGTTCGAAATCAAGAAAATCAATGGATAGATGTCCCTCCTATTGAAGGTGCGTTTGTTATGAATATTGGCGATATGATGGCCATGTGGACAAATGATCATTATAAAAGTACGTCGCACCGTGTATTAAATACAGGTCATGATCGTATATCAATGCCATTTTTTACAGAGCCGCATCCTGATCAACTTATTCAATGTTTACCACAATGCTCCGATAAACAAAATCCTCCTAAATATCCATCGGTTACTTGTAGAGAATGGTTGTTAAAAAGATTCAAGGCAGCTTATAATGAATAATTATTCTAGTTTGGCTTTTTATTTATTCAGTTTTAAACATTAAGAGAATTACTGTGTTATTTATCAATACTGAAGAAAATTTAAAAAAAGAAAAAATTTGTTTTTTTAATACGCATTTGGATTTTATTCATCAGTTTATGCCAGATCTTGTCAAGGATTATGTAACTGGCTTGATAAATAACGAAGTTTTATTACCTTTCAACATTAACAATATTGATCTTAAATTATTAGACGATAATGTTTTTGATAAAAAACTATTTTACTGCATTTTATATGTATGTTGCCGTGAAATAGATTCTTGTTGGGAGGGTTTTTTCTTTTATATTCAACCGTTATATCCCGCATTGGGGATAGATTTCTCTTCTGAGTTTTCTTTTGAGAATACAACGTCGCCACCATCTGATTTATATAGCATTCGACAATGTCGTGTTGATAAGCCTTTATATACAGATTCAGTGAATGTGAATGTTGGGTTTTACAATAAAAATGAAAATTTTAATTATCAATGTTATGATGATTATTCAGCAAAAGAATATCTGGTAAATTATTGCAGCCCTAAAGCATTGCTTGCATATAAGAATATTCAATACCCCCAAGCTAAATCAGACTTTTTTCTAATGGCATCATTATATACTGATGGTGGTATTTCCGCTGATGTATGTTCTATTGCTCAATCAAATTTGGAAATATTAATAAAAAATACAGATTTTTTATTAATTTATGATGATAAGGGGCTTCAAAAAAAATTTATTTTTGCTCAACCTCGAAATTTATTCATTTTATATCATCTTAATTTCTTGATTGAAAAGATGAATTGTTTTGGCGCGGACCAAGATTATGACAATCTTTTTAGTCGGTCGGCATTTCATTCTAACTTTATGGATTATTATACTTTTTGCTATCAATATATTAAAGATATTCGTATCAATTTTTTGCATGACGATATTTATACTGCTTTTGTTCGTGGTGGGATATCAGAAGAATCTTTATCTTGTGCAAATGATTTTCCTTTTATGGTTGCCAAAGGTGCTTTTAGAAGCCAAAAAAAATTAAAGCCTACATCTTCAATTCCAAATATAGAGGTTAGTTCTAAAAATTTTTATGTACCTCCTACAAATAATTTAACAATTATAGGTCATGATAATAATCCACAGTTTATAAATAGAGTTCAAACACCTTATAGCCTTTCATCGTTAAATGTATGGGAGGTTGATCACGTGGATTTATATGGTTTAGGATGGGTGTGTAAAAATAATCAATTTATTAGTTTTGAAACCCATTTATCTAATTTAGCTTTTAATTCCGATTATCAACGAATATGGCCGCTGCCAAAGAATAATGATATTACACAAGTTATAGAAGACGAATGTATAATTGCTTTTAACGCTGGATCTCATTGTTATGGACATTATTTGGTTGATGATCTTCCTAGAATAGGATTAATCAAAGATTATTTAGGAAATGAGTTTTACGATAAAAAATTTATTATATCAAAAGAAACGCCAGAGTGGGGAAAGACTCTATTAAAATATTTTTTTAATCTTAGAGATGATCATTTTATCGTATTTGATTTTTCGAAAGAAATATGGAGACTTAACAAAGTTTTTTTATCGTCTTATGTAACAAAAGATAACTACAATTTTCATGGATACGTTCGTCAGTTTTATCGACAATATTATCAAGCTGGGGTGAAACCATATAGGAGGGTCTGCTTATCAAGAGCTCTCTGTAACCCTAATACACGACATCAGCGTATATTTCAAAGTCGTGAAGTTTTTGAGTATTTAGCGTTATCATACGATTTTGAGGTGATTTGTCCTGAAAGTTTATCGATAGAAGAACAAATCCAGTTGATGGCAGAAACAACTTGTCAAATTGGTGAGCATGGTTCTGCGCAACACTCTTCTGTTTTTAACCCATATGGTATGGTTGTTGGAACATTAAATCCTATTGGTGATATACAAATTGCTTTGGGAAGAGTGTATAACGACAAAAATATAATTTGTTATTCTGACTCGATTGAATGGGGTGGACCGAATAATGAAGTGCTTTATTACGATATAGAACAAGAAAAATTAATTACTTTCTTTGAGAAAGTTCTTCAAACATTACGAGATGATCATTAAATTTGGAAAGGAATAGTTTTATTTATAATAAAAGTAGCTTATGAGTAATTATTTTTTTAATAATTTGTTTTTAATGGTAAGTTAATTACTTGCGAAAAAGTGAATTATTATATCCGTTTCATAAATATATTCACGAAAAATAACTGTTCAATAAAGTTGAAAATTTGTAAAGACTATTCTTGGTGGTTTAATTTATATAGCAATAAATATTTAATTAATATTTATATAAAAAAACTGGCTTGAATGTTGTATACTTAAACAGATGATTAGATAAAAACCATATTTATTACGATATAGAATTATTTATTGTATTTCTGCTATATTCCCAAGAATGTTTATTTAAAATATTGTTGAATAGTGCTATAAAATCAGCAAATATCTGGATTTTTATATGAAAAGAGAAAAACTATGGCAGAAAAAAAGGTGAACAAAGTTGTTCTTGCTTATTCTGGTGGGTTAGATACTTCGGTTATTTTGCGTTGGTTGCAAAAAAATTATGAATGTGAAGTGGTTACATTCACTGCGGATTTAGGCCAAGGTGAAGAATTAGGGCCAGCACGTAAAAAAGCCGAAATGTTTGGTGTGAAAGAAATCTTTGTTGAAGATTTACGTGAAGAATTTGTTCGCGACTATGTTTTCCCAATGTTTCGTGCCAACACCTTATATGAAGGTCAATATTTACTTGGAACCTCTATTGCACGACCTTTAATTTCAAAACGTCAAATTGAAATTGCTGAACAAGTTGGTGCGGATGCAGTGGCTCATGGGGCAACGGGTAAAGGTAATGATCAAGTTCGTTTTGAACTTGCTTATTATGCACTAAAACCTGATGTTAAAGTGATTGCACCTTGGCGTGAGTGGGAATTGACTTCTCGTACCCGTTTATTGCAATTTGCCGAAGAAAATCAAATTCCCATTGCGCATGATAAACGTGGGGAAGCACCATTCTCTGTTGATGCAAATTTATTGCATTCCTCTTCTGAAGGAAAGTTACTGGAAAATCCAGCGGAAGCTCCTGATGAAATTGTTTTCCAACGTACGATTTCTCCTGAAGATGCGCCTGATAAAGCAACTGAAATTACCATTGATTTTAAATCTGGTGATCCAGTAGCAATTAATGGTGTAGCCATGTCACCAGCAACCTTACTTACTCGTCTTAATGAGTTGGGTAAAGAAAATGGAATTGGTCGTCTAGATTTGGTTGAAAATCGTTTTGTCGGTATGAAATCTCGTGGGATTTATGAAACTCCTGGAGGTACAATTTTATTATTTGCTCATAGAAACATGGAATCTATTACATTAGATCGTGAAGCTGGGCATCTAAAAGATAGTATTATGCCCCGTTATGCAGAGTTGATTTATAATGGTTTTTGGTTCTCTCCTGAACGCCGTATGTTACAGGCACTCATTGATGAAAGCCAACATTCTGTGAATGGGCGCGTACATTTGAAACTGTACAAAGGTAATATGATCCTTATGGGTCGTGAAAGCCCCAATAGCCTATATGATATGCGCGTCGTTACTTTTGAAGATGATGAAGGTGCGTATAATCAAGTTGATGCTCAAGGCTTTATTAAATTAAATGCATTACGTTTACGTCTGGGTGCGCAAGCAGGACGTCGCGGCGGCAGTTTATAACTTTGTGAATAGGAATTGGCGATCATGAAAAAATTCTTTGCTTTTATGGCTCCTGCATTTTTTGCTTTCTCTTTGGCAGCCTGTGCGGGTGATAAAGATGTTCAATTAACGTCTGATCAATTTATGAAGAAAGTAACAGCTGAGTCTGGTGTGAAAACACTACCCAGTGGTTTGGCTTATCGTGTTATTCAAACAGGCGATCCAAAAGATGCGTCTCCAGCCAAAGGAGACTTGGTATTGGTTGAGTATGAAGGCCGATTACCCGATGGTGTGATTTTTGATGCTTCTGATCGTCATGGTGGTGGATTAATGCAAATGCCAGTCGATGGTCTTATTCCTGGATGGATGGAGGCTTTGCCAATGATGCATCCGGGGGATACTTGGCAGCTTTTTGTTCCAGCGAATTTAGGCTATGCAGAAAAAACAATGGGTGTTATTCCTTCTAATAGTCCCTTAGTCTTTAAAATCCATCTGGTCGGCGTTACCAAAGGTGCTGGTAATAAATAAGTTGTTTGTGTAAAATAAAGGTGTTTTATTGTGTCTAAACCGTTAGGAAAAAGAGTTTTCTCTGGTATTCAACCTACAGGAATTCCACATTTAGGAAATTATTTGGGGGCAATTCGTCACTGGGTTGACATTCAAGAGGGAAATGAATGTATTTACTGTTTGGTAGATATGCATGCGTTAACGGTTTGGCAAGATCCCGTGCAGCTCAGAAAACAGATTATTGAGCAAGCCGCTATTTTGGTTGCAGCAGGAATTGATCCACAAAAACATATTTTATTTAATCAATCAGCCGTTTCGGCACATGCGCGCTTAGCATGGATTTTTAATTGTGTTGCGCGTATTGGCTGGATGAACAGAATGACCCAGTTTAAGGATAAAGCTGGTAAAAATAGAGAAGCACAGTCTGCAGGGCTATATGTATATCCTAACTTGATGGCTGCTGATATTTTAACTTATAAAGCAACCTGTGTTCCTGTAGGTGAAGATCAGCGTCAGCATCTAGAGTTGGCAAATGATATTGCTCAGAAATTTAATTATGATTATGAAACGGATTTTTTTTCTGAAGTTCAAGGATATATTCCAACTACCAGTGCTCGTGTGATGAATCTACGCGATGGTAGCAAGAAAATGTCGAAGTCTGATCCTTCTGAGCAAGGGCGGATTGAGTTGATGGATGAAGATGATGTCATTGTTAACAAAATCAAGCGTGCAAAGAGTGATTCCGAGCCTTTACCATCAGAGAAAGAAGGACTTGAAAATCGCTTAGAAGCGTTAAATTTAGTTTCGATATATTCTGTGATGTCAGGTAAAACTGTTGATCAGACACTACAAGAATTTGCAGGGCAAGGGTTTAGTGGTTTTAAATCAGCACTATCGGATGTATTAATCCAACATATTTCACCAATTCGTGAACAAGCCAAAAAATTACTGGCAGATCAAGCTCATATTCATGCTATCTTAAGGAAAGGTGCTGAAAAAGCATCAGCCATCGCAGAACCGATTGTATCTGAAGCAGAAGCAATTGTAGGATTTATAAAGTAGTTATGATGAAACAACAAACGGGTTTTTTACAAGTTCAAACGCATGGTCAAGGTTTAACCATGCTGAACGTAGAAATATCTAATTGGATTTTAAAAACAGGTATTGTTACAGGATTGTTAACGTTGTGGTGCAAGCATACTTCCGCATCTTTTATAGTGCAGGAAAATGTTGATCCGGATGTTCGTCAAGATATCTTATCTTATTTGAACGATTTGGTTCCTGAAAATCGTTATTATCTACATGATAGTGAAGGGGTAGATGATATGCCCGCGCATATTAAAACGATTTTAACTCAGACACATCTTTCTATACCTGTTGTAAACCGTCAAATGGTGTTGGGGATGTGGCAAGGTATTTATTTATTTGAGCATCGGAGGCAAGCTCACCTTCGTGAGGTTGCTTTGCATGTAATGGGCGAGTAAATATTTATTTGTTCCCTTTCTTATAATTCTAAATAAGGAAAAAGAAAAGTATTTACCATTTTTGAGCATATTCTGAATTTTTTAGTTCCTCCTCGTTGTCTAATCTGCAGTAAAATTGTTGTTGATGCTGGATGGGTTTGTTCAGATTGCTTTAAAGATCTTGATTTTATTGAAAAGCCATATTGTCTTTCATGTAATCGGCCATTTATTTCTTGGGAAGAAGTTGGTAAAGATTATATTTGTTTGGAATGTGCTTCTGCAGCGGTTCCTTGGCATCAATGTCGAGCAGCTTTCTTGTATAATGAAGGCTTTAAAAAACTAATTATGCCGTTAAAATACGGTGATCAACAAAAGAGTTTGGTTTTTTTATCTTATTTTATGCATCGTTGTGCTAAAGATTTAATTGTTCAAACAGATATTATTATTCCTGTTCCCTTACATAAAAAAAGATTGAGGCATCGTCAATATAATCAGTCTGCATTATTAGCTTGGCAGATTGGGAAGATAAGTAAAACTTCAGTTCTGCCTATGGGGTTATTACGTGTTAAAGAGACAATGGTTTTAGGGCATTATAATAAGCAAGAACGGCAATATTTATTAAAAAATGCATTTATTGCATATCCTAAATATCTAAATAAAATAAAGAATAAACGTATTTTATTAATTGATGATGTGATGACAACAGGCTCAACTTTAGCCGAGTGTACATCGGTTTTGTTAGAGGCTGGTGTTGCACAAGTTGATCTTTTAGTGGCAGCAAAAGTTGTGTAATTATATAGAAAATAACTAGAAATTTTGATGGGACTTGTTTTGTCTTGATGAACTATTTATATTTTAACAAATATCATTTTATATCTTAAGGAGTTTACGATGGCTAAAATTGAAATTTATACGCAACCAGGATGTCCTTATTGTCAAAGAGCAATCATGTTATTACAAGCAAAAGATGTTGCGTTTAATGAGATAAATGCACCCAAAGGGACGAAAGAACGTGAAGAGGCTATTAATCGTTCCGGAGGAAAAACATCAGTTCCTCAGATTTTTATTGATGATAAAGCAATTGGTGGTTGTGATGATTTGATGGCATTAAATCAATCAGGTGAGTTACAAAAATTATTGGGAATTTAAAAAGAAACAATATATAGTCATCTCATTTCGTTTTAATTATAAATTATCATGAGGGATTAAAGGTGTTTACCAGACTTAAAAAAGTAAGCGTAATTACTGGTATTATATTTATGATGTCCCTATTTTTTGCTTCATTAAGTAACATTAATGCTCAGCAGTCTGCTGATCCTATTAAAATATCACAGCCTGTAGAAGTTGGTTTGTGGGCAACAAAAGAAAATGATGGTGTTTTTCAAATTTACGTATGCGGTCAAAAGTTATGTGGCCGTTTTGTGGGAATGCAATATACAACACCTCTGCCCCCGACCTCAAAGCAAGGGAACTCTCAGTGTAATTTTCTGATGTTACAGAATTTCGTACGTGATAAATCCGGGAATCGTTGGTCTGGGACCATCTTTGATCCAAGAAACGAAAAGGCATATGATGCTAAGATATGGGTTTCAAGTAAGGGTGAGTTAAAAGTTCGAGGGTATTTAGGGATCACTTTACTAGGTGAAACACATACCTGGCATCGTTTCTCAGGCAAAATAATGGAAAATTGCCGTTTACCCGACTTAAAGTAAAATGCTAATTGACTTTTAGCATCATTAACTGTTATTTAATAAGTGGTTAACCACTTGTTAATATTTTTAACTAGGTTTTCAATTATAGCTTTAAAAAGGAAGTCAATATGGCTTATGTTGTAACGCAAGTTTTTTCCCCTAAAGATAAATGGAAAAAAGTTACAAAGCAGATTAAAGAACAAATTTTACAGCGTATGATTGTAAATTTATCATCTTTGGCAGGTGATAATAGAGTTCAATTGATTGCTGCGGGGCAGATTGATGGCAAGATTCCTCGTGTCGTAGATTTTGAGTTTTATGTTGTTTGGTCAGTTGAATTGTCTGAAATGAGCAAGCATATTACCCAGCATTTGCGTGAAAGCGAATGGAATGAGTATTTTGAAGTGGTTAATATCGGTGGTAGTGCGTTAAGCATTCCACAATTTGCGGATCTTGTTCTAGCTGATTTAGATGCGGAATAGATTTTGTCAATTTGCTAAAAATATAGACTACATAAATAAATAATACTTTAATAATTTTAAATATAAATACAGAAATTAAATACTAAAAAAATAAGTCAATTATTCATTTTAGGATTATTTAATGTCTGAAGAAAACGAAAATAACAATACGTCAAGTATTGATCAAGCTGCAACAGTGATTGCGGCAACGAACGATGATGCTTCATCGTCTTTAAACAGTGCGCTATTTGGAAGTTCGAATGATTCTGCTGCTATTAGTGGTGGTTCTTTAAATAGCGCAGGTTCTGCATCGCTTACTGATTTATCATCTACTGGTTCTCTTGGGTCTGGGGCTGATTCTCTTGCATCTGCATATAAAGCAGGTGTTATGTCTGCATTGGACCAAACCTATTATGCTGGTGCATTAGGGCGTTCTGCAGCGGTTACACCGTATGCAGCAAGAGCTGCAGCTCCAGCGCAGGATAAAAATACATACACAGTTGCCACCTCACGATCACTTTGGCTTGCTTACGCTAATTCAATGACGCCTGCTGCTGCTTCTGGTCAGGCTAATTTGTATACTTGGGCTGGTTCTGACCAAGTTGCCACTGGATTTCAAGGTACATTTGGTGTTGGTGCTGGTTTGGGTGGTGCAATTTATCAACAAACCGCTGGTTTGAACATTCAGTCTGGTGCTGCGCTTGGTGTTGGTGATAGAGCTCAACTTTGGGTGGGGAATGCTGCTGCATTTTCTGCGGGTTCTGGTAATTTAGGTCTGACATATGGCGAGACTGCTAATGCTCTTACGCCTAATGGTCGTTCCTTATATTTGGGAAGTAGTTCCTACCTAAGCGCTGCTGGTTTTCTTGGTGGTGTTGCTGACAAATCTCAGGCTGGTGCCAGTTTAAATGCTGATGCTACTGGTATGCGTACTAACGCTGTTAGTACTGGTGATGATGTTGTTATGGATATTGGCGCTGACTGGGGTACGATTGGTGACGTTCGTGCAGGTTATGTTGTTCCAAAAGCTGCCATTGGTAATAATAATAAAATCACAACTGGTGGTAACGTTGGGGTGTTTATGAATGCTTCTGTTGCTGTTGGTAGTAATGTAACTATGAATGTTGCTGCAAATGGTGGTAGTGGTTTCTTCATTGGTTCTGGTGGATATTTCAGTGCCGGTATAAATGGGAGCTATCTTGTTCATGGTGGTATGGGTGCTGCTTACAGCAACTTAACAACCAACAATGCTGCTACTCTTATCTTTGGTGATAACACTACTGTTACGTTAGATAAAGCAAACTGGGGTAACTTTGCTGCTCAGGCTGGTGGTATTATTTCTGCTGGTAATGATTTTCATTTGCGTGCGCTAGCAATGTCTGTTGGTTACGGTCAAGATCCTGATACTGGGGCCATCCTTGCTGTACAGGCAGCATCAATCTCAATTGGTAATAACGCTATTATTAATTTGGCGCAAAGTGGCTTAACCATGCAGAACGATTCTGCTGGTAATCCTTTTAATTTCTATTTGGGATCTAATGGTGCCATTACAGTTGATGGTGTTGGTGGAAAATTAGGTATTGGTACTGGTGCTACTATTGATGGTAAAACCATTTCTATTGGTAACTATTCCAAAGATTATAGCGGAATTAATCCTCAAACCGGGAAGGCGATGCAATATTCTTGGTATAATACTGGGAATAATAACAACGTAACTATTGGTTCTGGCGCGACTATTAATCTTTCTGGTGGTATAGCACTGGACGGTAATAATAATAATTTGATATTAGCTGGTGGTGGTACTTCTGGTAATATTCTAAATGCAGGATTTATCAGTGCTGGTCGTTTCTACAAAGCGTATCAAATACCGCTTGTAAATAGTAGTTCTACAGCTGGTGGTACTAAGTATAACTATGTATATGATAATACCTCTGGAGCAAATGTTCAAATTGGTGATAATTACGTTATCACATTGACATCAGGGACTATATCAACAGGATTAGCGAATGAACCAACCATTAGTAATAATGGTAATTTTGAAGTTAATACAAATGCTGGTATATTCACGCTTGGTAATAATGTTCATTTGACCGCAAATTCAATGGTTATTGGTGATTATTTTGTGTCATCATATAATCCATACACAAGCACATATGATACATTTACAGCAGCTACAAGTGGTGCTTCTATTACCTACTTAGCAGATGCTAATATCCAACTTTCAGGTGCTGTTCTGTTGAATGGTATCAATGACAAGATGGTATTTGGTGACAGATTGGTTCTAAATGCGGCGACAATGTCATTTGGTACGGGTGTTGCTGGTGGTAATCAGTATAACAATTCATTTGTTGTAGCTAATGATGCAAAGCTTACTATTAGTAACGGCTTTATAAATAATTTATCTAATGGTTTAACGCAATTTGGTGATAGTGCGAACGTACATCTTCTTGCTGGTGATCTTGCATTGGGTGGTGCTGGTGTTGGTGTTGCTGCAAATCGCAACTTCTTCCATATGGGTGCTAACAATACGCTTACATTGGATGCTGGTTCTATTGTTATAACAAATGGTAGACAAACATTTGATTGGGGGATTAATGGTACTATTAATGCGAACAGCTTAAGTTTTGCTGGTACTAACCAAGTATTCTCTATGGGTACGGGTGCCAATGTTAGTTTGACGGGTGGTATTCTTGTTAATGCGACATCTACTGCGTTAACATTCCTTGATAATACCACGATGAACCTTGGTTCTGGTGGTCTAACATTTAATCAGTCAGCAAGCTTTACGCTTGGTAATGGTGGCTCTTTTGCTACAACTGGTGATGTTACATTTGCTAGTACTGCTGGTGGCACAATATTCAATGTTGGAAATGTAAAAACATTTACAGCTGGTAACGTGATTATCAATGCTGCTAAACCTGTAATAACATTTGGTACAAATATTGATTACGCTGTTACTGGATGGCAATTAAATGCTGCCAATGACACTGTTAAATTAGGTGCTGGTGCAACTGGTAACATTGGTAATATTACC
>NZ_CAMXCI010000006.1:0-56369 GCF_947179115.1 Commensalibacter papalotli (ex Botero et al. 2024) | reverse complement strand
GTTCGTTCTTGATCTTTCCATTTCTGTTTAGTTGCCAAGGAAAAACTGGCTGTTTCTTTGCCTGATTGAGTTGTTTTAATCTCTGGATCATTGCCTAGATAACCAGCCAGATTCATCATGTTTATACTGCTTATCATCACGCACCAACCCTCTGAGGAATCAAACCTTTGGCAATCAAGTATTTAAATACTGAAGGTTGATAATTCTCGGTATGTTTGATTAGCCATTTTGGAATATTTTGTTGTTTTTCCAAAATTAATAACGCAAGTTGTTCATCCCTTGAAAGCATTCGAAAAGCAGGATCATCATCATGTTTTCCACCATCAATCACCCACCGTTCTGACGTTACTAACCTATGTGAAACGTTGGAAATCACTTTGGAAATATACCCAATGGGATATTCCTTACCCCATCCTGTTTCAATGGCTTTTAACACTGCCTCACCATCGTGAGCTGCCTCCTCAAACCAAATCGAGATTTGATCTAAGGCTTTGATCGTATCAATTTTGGCCACTTCTTGTAATCGCTTGCATGCCGTTTTCATAAAAGTTGAAAAGGTTCGATTCACTTCCCCTGTTAATTGTTCCTTTTTTCTTTTTTCTTTTTTCTTTTTTAAATTCTATTTCTTTACTCTTTATAGAGGAAATCGCTGCAAACGTTGATTCTCCAAACTCATTATTTAAAAAAATAACAACTATAAAAAATAGTATTTTAAATAAAACACTTTAAATTTTGATAAAATTACTATATCCTATATACCTTGAACTATATTTTCTTCTTTTATCATTAGAATGTCCATATAATGAAACCGTACCAACCAAAAATTTGGAAAATTTTAGCTGCTATTTTACTGATCGCTCCTCTATATCTCCAAACCAGCATTGCTAAAACGGTGACATTATTAAATGTATCGTATGATCCAACACGGGCATTTTATCACGCCTATAATCAAGCCTTTGCACAATATTGGAAAGAAAAAACAGGGGATCATGTAGTTGTTTATGAATCTCATGGTCCATCTGGGAAACAAGCACGATCCGTCATCGATGGTATGCAAGGGGACGTCGTTACCCTTGCTTTATCGGGCGACATAGACGCACTCAATAAATATAAACAGCTTATTGATCCTAAATGGCAAAGCAAATTGCCTTATCATAGTAGCCCCTATTACTCGACTATTGTATTCTTGGTACGCAAAGGAAACCCAAAAAATATTCATGATTGGGGCGATTTAATTAAACCTGGGGTGCAAATACTGACCCCCAATCCCAAAACATCTGGTGTTGCACGTTGGAATTTCTTGGCTGCTTGGGCATATGCTTTGGAAAAATATGGTTCTGAAGCAAAAGCATATGATTTTGTCAAACAACTTTATCAACATGCCCCTATTTTAGATACAGGCGCTCGATCATCCAGCCTCAGCTTTATTCAAAGAGGATTAGGTGATGTTTTAATTTCTTGGGAAAACGAAGCTTATATGGCTTTGAACGAATCAAAACCTGGAGAGTTTGAGCTTATTACTCCTTCTGTTTCTATTCTAGCAGAACCACCAGTAGCCGTCGTAGATTCTGTTGTTGATAGAAAAGGCACGCGTGTTGTAGCAGAAGGGTATTTAAATTACCTCTATAGTGACGTGGGACAAACTCTGGCGGCACAATATTATTATCGTCCCAGTAACCCAAAAATAGCAGAAGAATACAAAGATAAATTTCACACCTTAAAATTAATACCTATTGACAAAGTATTTAAAGGATGGAAAGAAATAAATAACAAATTTTTTAAGGATAATAAAATATTTGACAGAATTATGAGTGAAATTAATCGCTAATTTTTTTAATTAAGGAAGTTTAATGTTTTCTTCTAAATATTCAGTCATTCCAGGATTCTGGCTAAGTTTAGGATATACGTTATCTTGGCTTTCCTTAATTGTTTTACTCCCTTTGGCTGCACTCTTTTTATATGCCAGTCATATTCACTTTGACCAGCTTATGACTATTCTCGGCAATAAACAATTACAAAGTGCTTTAAAATTATCTTTATATACCTCTTTTTATGCCTCTTTATTGGCTTCAATTCTTGGTGTATTTTTAGCATGGATGTTGACACGTTATTCTTTTACAGGAAAAAAAATCATTGATTCAATGGTTGATCTTCCCTTGGCTTTACCCACAGCGATTGCAGGTATTGCTTTGACAACTTTATATGCACCCAATGGATTACTTGGCTCTCTTTTACCTTTTAAAGTTGCCTACACCCCCCTTGGCATTATAATTGCAATGGTATTTGTCACTATTCCTTTTACTATCAGAACGCTTGAACCGATTATCAAGGATATTCCTTATTCTGTCGAAGAAGCTGCAAAGACATTAGGGGCAACACCCTTACAAAGCTTTTTATATATTATTTTTCCAATGTTATTCCCTGCATGGTTAACGGGGTTTTCCTTGGCAATGGCACGTAGTTTAGGCGAGTATGGATCTGTTGTTTTTATTGCAGCAAATATCCCTTATAAAACCGAAATTTTACCCATTTTAATTGTCTCTAAGCTTGATCAATTTGATTATACAGGCGCTACGGTTATCAGTTTGTTGATGTTGCTGATTTCTTTTGCTTTATTATTTGCCATCAATATCATTCAACGTTGGATTAAACCACATCGCTTGATTTGGTTCATTACGCATTTATCTATCCCCCGTTTTTCTAAAAAGAAATCATCATGACGCCAGTAATCTATAAACAAAGTAACCTCAAAAGATCAGTACTTTTAATGATGACATGGATTGTATTTGGTGTTATTTTCCTGGCACCTTTATCCGTTATTTTGATTGAGGGGCTTTCAAAAGGGCTTGGGTTTTTTTGGCATACTTTTGCCAACCCAGTTGCGTTATCAGCATTAAAATTAACATTATTTGCCACGCTACTTTCTGTCATTTTAAATGTTATTTTCGGGGTAATGGCTGCGTGGTGTATCACAAAATATGATTTTGTTGGCAAGAACTTACTGACGACTTTAATCGACCTGCCATTTTCCATATCCCCCATTATTGTCGGATTAATTTATACCCTACTTTATGGTTCACAAAGCATTTTATACCCTTTTTTAATGGAGTATAATTTACAAGTGATCTATGCTGTTCCAGGCATTGTGCTTGCTACTATTTTTGTAACGTTTCCTTTTGTTGCTCGTTCATTAATTTCTTTGATGCAAGAACAAGGCAATACCGAAGAAGAAGCTGCTCGGTTATTAGGAGCGAATGGATGGCAGATTTTCTGGCATGTCACGTTTCCAAATATCCGTTGGGCTCTATTACATGGCGTGGTGATGTGTACTGCCAGAGCCATGGGAGAATTCGGAGCGGTATCCATTATCTCTGGTCATATTGAAGGGCTAACCAACACCCTGCCTTTACAAATAGAAATTTTATATAACGAATATAATGCAACTGCTGCCTTCAGTATCTCTATTATATTGTTAATAATGGCCATGATTATCTTGTTTATAAGACAATGGTGTGAACGCAGAATTACGAATGCTCATTCAGAGGCAGGACAATAAAATGAATATCCGTATTAAAGAATTAAATAAATATTTTAATCAATTTCATGTCTTACAAAATATCAATCTAGATATTCGTAAAGGTGAATTAATCGCCCTTCTTGGCCCTTCAGGCTGTGGAAAAACAAGCCTCTTACGTATTATCGCAGGATTGGAACAACCAAGCTCTGGTCAAATCTTTTTTAACGACCAAGATATTTCAAAAAAAGATATTCGTGAACGTCGCATTGGGTATATGTTTCAACATTTTGCTCTGTTTCAGCATATGACTGTTTTAGAAAATATTTCGTTTGGATTACGTGTAAAACCAAAAAAAGAAAGGCCTTCTGCATCCAATATTTTAGCAAAAGCTGAACATCTATTAGAAATGGTGCAACTAGGTAATTTAGCCAATCGATATCCAGAGGAATTATCAGGCGGTCAAAAACAACGTGTTGCATTGGCACGTGCCTTGGCGATTGATCCCAGCGTATTACTGTTGGACGAACCTTTCTCGGCTTTAGATACTAAAGTCCGAAGAGAGCTAAGACAATGGTTATCTAATTTACACCATGAAATACAACTGACCAGCGTTTTCGTTACCCATGACCAAGAAGAAGCAATGGAAATTGCGGATCGCGTTGTGATTATGAACAAAGGGGTTATTGAGCAAATTGGATCACCCAAAGAGATATTAGACACACCCAAAAATGATTTCGTTTATCATTTCCTTGGGGAAACAAATCACTTTTCAGTTGGTGAACAAAATTTCACGTTCAGACCTCATGAAATTATCCTCAGCATTCATACCGAAAAAATAGGATATTTTGAGGCTGAAGCAATCGATATTCGCCCTCTTGGTGCAGTAACAAAAATCGTTTTAAAACCCAAAGACAGTGATTATCCTATTGAAGCCCAAGTTCCTAATACTACCCGTGATTTAAATAACTTAAACAAAGGAGATAAAGTTTATTTCAGGCCAATTATGGACTTTGAAATTTAAAATTCTTGATGATAATCTCATATAAAATAAATCACTATTATATTAAGTTATATATATTAAAATCCTATAAAAAATGATATTTTTGTTGATTTATTTTAGAAAAACAATTAAATACATATAAATAAAGTATAATAAATTAACATTTGTTCACTACCTACCCTTTTTATAATTTTTTTGTTAAAAGATAGGTTCTAATTATACAAAAGGATTTTTTGTTTTACATCGCTTCGTATTTTCTTTTTTCAGCAAAGCTCACACATAATGACTCCGATAGAACTATACTCTAAAAAACCCAGTGAATTTTATGAACGTAAACTGCTTGAAACTCAAGAAATCCTTAAAAACGCGGTGGCAGAGTATGGCCAAATCGTTCAAGCCACCAGCCTTGGGGTCGAAGATATGGTCATTACGGACTTTATTCACCGTTTAGGCCTACCTATTTCTATTGCAATGTTGGATACGAAAAAATTACATCAGCAAACCTTGGATCTTAAAGATCAAGCAAAAACTCATTATAATCTGGAAATAAAAACTTATTATCCTGATGAAGATCAAGTTGCTGAATATGTCAAAAAAAATGGCGAAAATGGGATTTTCGAATCAGTTGAGCTGCGCAAAGAATGTTGCCATATTCGTAAGCTAGTCCCTTTAAAAGTAATGCTTAAGGGACATGAAGCTTGGATTACAGGCCTACGTAGAGAACAATCTAACTTTAGAGCCAACTTACAAATAGTTGAACAAGAAAACCCAAGCGATGCAACACAGCCAAAGGTAAAAATTAATCCTTTATTAGATTGGACGATTGGGGATATCTGGCATTATGTCAAAGAAAATAACGTACCTTATAATCCCTTGCATGACCAATTTTATGTTAGCATTGGATGTGAACCTTGCACCCGTGCGATTGCTTTAGGTGAAGATTTCCGTGCTGGACGTTGGTGGTGGGAACAAGATGGCGCAAAAGAATGTGGATTACATGTTCATGATGCATCTTCTCTATCAAACAGACCTTCAAAATAATAACGATTTGATTTAAGACTTAAGGGAAATTTTATGACTTCTCATTCACCCAATTTATATACTCCTCTTTCTGATTTAGAAGAAGAATCTATCTTTATCATGAGAGAAGTGGCTGGCTCTTTTGAACGCCCTGCACTTCTTTTTTCTGGGGGAAAAGATTCTTGCGTCATGTTACGTTTGGCAGAAAAAGCGTTTGGGCAAGGACAATTCCCCTTCCCTTTATTGATGATTGATACTGGACACAATTTCCCTGAAGTTGTTGAATTTCGTGATCGCAGAGCCAAAGAGCTTAATGCAAAATTAATCGTTCGTAATGTTGAAGATTCCATGAAACGTGGCACTGTTCGATTAAGTCACCCTTTGGAAAGCCGTAATCCACACCAATCTGTGACACTACTAGAAGCAATTGAAGAATTTCGTTTTGATGCGCTGCTAGGTGGTGCAAGACGCGATGAAGAAAAGGCCCGTGCCAAAGAACGCATTTTCTCTCATCGTGATTCTTTTGGTCAATGGCAACCCAAAGCACAACGTCCTGAGTTATGGAATATATTTAATACTCGCATTTTACCTGACGAAAATTTCCGTGTCTTCCCAATCTCTAATTGGACAGAATTTGATGTGTGGAAATATATTGAACAAGAAAAAATCCCGCTTCCTAACCTATATTACGCTCATCAGCGCCAAGTGATCCCCCGTAAAGGATTATTAGTGCCAGTAACCGATGTTACCCCTGTGCAAGAAGGGGAAACCATTGAAACCAAAACTGTGCGTTTCCGCACTGTTGGGGATATGACTTGTACTTGCCCTATTGAAAGTGATGCTGCCAATGCCAGTGACATTGTCAAGGAAACGGCTGCTGTAACTATCAGTGAGCGAGGAGCCACCCGTATGGATGATCAAACCTCTGAAGCATCTATGGAGAAACGTAAACTTGAAGGTTATTTCTAAGTTTACGCTGTCATCATTTTAACTCTTGAGGAAACGATTTTATGTCATCTTTACAAAACAAACATACGCTTAAATTCTTAACCGCTGGCAGCGTCGATGATGGGAAAAGCACCTTAATTGGGCGTTTATTGCTGGACAGTAAAGCCATTCTTGCGGATCAGCTTTCTGGCATTCAACATAAACTTGCTGATGATGAATCTTATGATCTAGCCAAATTAACCGATGGATTACAGGCTGAACGTGAACAAGGTATTACCATTGATGTTGCCTATCGTTATTTCACCACGCCAGAACGTAAATTTATTATTGCCGATGCGCCTGGCCATGAGCAATATACGCGCAACATGATTACCGCCGCCAGCAGCAGCGATGCTGCGGTGATCTTGGTTGATGTAACCAAAATCAATTGGGAAGACAAAGTGGTTGAGTTATTACCTCAAACACGTCGTCATACCTTATTGGCTAACTTATTAAAAGTGCCTTCTATTTTGTTTGCCATTAATAAATTAGACGCGATCAAGGACCCTGATACAGCATTTATTAATGTCAAACGTGCTTTGGAAAAATTCACCCAACAAGCCAATGTAACCATTACGGATATTATTCCTATTTCTGCATTAAAAGGGTTAAATATTACCACTCGTAATGCCGATAAACATGGCAATATTTTATGTGAAAAAGTCTATCAAGGACCTAGCCTATTAGAAGCCTTAACAGCACTCCCTTCTCACGTTGCGTATAACACACAAGCATTTCATTTCCCTGTTCAGTTCGTGCAAAAATTACAAGAAGCTCATGATGGTTCATCAACCCAACATGGTCGTCGTATTTTCTGGGGTAGAGTTGCTGCGGGCACTGTCACGGTTGGAGATCATTTGACCGTTCAGCCTTCTGGTGCAAAAGCCAAAATCAGCAAGATCTTTGCCAACGCACTACAAGAAGAACTTCATGAAGCTGCTACAGGTCAATCTGTCGGTTTAATCTTAGATCAAGAGATTGATGTTTCCCGTGGGGATTGGTTAATTGCAGCTGAATCATCAACTTCACAAAAAGAAGCCAAAGCAACCTTGGCATGGTTAGATGATGAGCCTTTGGTTGTAGGGCGTGCTTATTGGTTAAAGCACGGACACCGTTGGATTAAAACAAAAGTATCAGCAATTGAACATCATTTAAATATTCATACTTTGGAAACTGAACCTGCCGAAAATCTGGATAAAAACAGCATTGGAGAAGTTTCTTTGGTATTACAACAACACATTCCTATTTTACCATATAATGAAGCCAAAGACGTTGGGGCTGCTATCCTTGTGGATACAGCAACCAATCGTACAGCGGGGGCTGTTTTATTTAAATAGTTCTTTAAAATTATAGAGGGATCAATGATCAGAGAATTTCAAAGTAATGATTTAGATCAAGTGATGGCTATTTGGCTCAATCAAAATCTATTCGCTCACCCTTTTATTGATCCATCTTTTTTTAAAAACAATACTGACTTAGTCAGAATGATCCTTCCATCATCAGAAGTCTATGTACAAGATATTCACGGAATAAAGGGATTTATTGGATTAACAGATAATTATATTTCTGGTCTTTTTATCAAAACACAATATCAACGCAAAGGATTAGGCTCTAGCCTCATTGAAAGAGCCAAACAGGTTCGCTCTGAATTATTTTTAAATGTTTATACCGAGAATAAGGCTGCTGTTAAATTTTATCAAAAACACGGATTTGTTCAACTGGAAAACAGAATAAACGAAGAAACGTATCAACCTGAATATTTCATGGGATGTAAAGTCGATCACACGATTAAAATCGGTAAATGTGCATTATAAAAAACTTTATACTTTGTAAGCAAAATATACTAACGTACCAAGTTGATGTTTATATCTGATATATCAATTTAACAATGAAAGCTGATATTTTATGCTTAATAAACAGCCAACATTAAAAGATGTTGCTGCATTGGCTGGGGTGTCTTATCAAACAGTTTCGCGTGTGATCAACGGCTCTGTTTGCGTTTCTATAAAAACAAAAGAAGCAGTTTTCACTGCGATGAAATCATTGAATTATACGCCTAATCGTGTAGCCCAACAATTGGCTGGCAAGAAAAGCAGTACGATTGGTTTAGCAACCACAGATATTTCATTGCACGCGCCTTCTCAAATTGCAGCTTCTGTTAAGGTGCATGCGGAAGAATTAAAATATAGTGTTGTTATTGCAATGGCCAAAAATCAATCTTTGAATATAATAGACCATGTTATCAACGAATTATTAGAACAACGCGTCGATGGAATTATTGTCAACATCCCCAGCAATTCGCAACAAATAATTCAAATTCAGCATTTATGTCGAAATATTCCTGTTTTATTTATGGATGTAGACCCCAAAGAATCCTGCCTTTCTGTAATGACAGATTCAAGAGAGGGAGGACAACAAGGCATTACACATCTGATTGAGTTCGGACATACGTCAATTGCGTTAATTACAGGGCCTCAAAGTTCTGTATCTGCTCGGTTACGTTTTGATGGGTGGATTAAAGCCTTACAAAAGCATCGTATATCCCCAATAAGTATTCAAGAAGGCGATTGGAGCTCTGCTTCGGGATATGCCTTGACAAAAGCATTATGCTATTCTCATCAACACCCAACCGCGATTTGTTTTGCTAATGATCAAATGGCATTGGGGGGATTACGTGCCTTACATGAGCTGAGAATTCAAATCCCAGAACAAATATCAGTGATTGGATATGATGATACAGAGGATAGCGCATTTTTTTATCCTCCGTTAACGACTATTGCTCAAGATTTTAAGGAGTTGGGTAAACAAGCTGTCGAGAAATTATTACATAAAATGAACGCTCCCGAGAGTAATATTTCATCTCTTGTGTTACCGACAAGTTTAGTTAAAAGAGAGACAAGCACTTCTGCCAATTCATTAAATTCAACAAATGATAAAGAGTTTGCTAAGCAATTATATGTGATTGCAGATTATTTATCAGCAAGATCTTAGGTAAAATAAGAAAATATCCACACCTCACTTTTATATGATTTTACAAGTGGTGGTGTTTATTACTCTAAATATAAATGTGAACGAATAACATTTATATTTAGGAGTTATGAGTGATGCCTCAATCAGATTCTTTTAAAGCGTTAACTTTGTCACAAATCCTAGCAAGAAGAGATTGGGAAAACCCTTCAATAATAGAGTTTAAAAGGCTGCCATCGCATGCTCCTTTGTATCAATGGTCAAATAAACAAGATGCATACCAGGATATAAAACCACAATCTATTCAATGTTTAAATGGATCATGGAATTTTAATTATTTTACTGCTCCCGAAGAGGTGCCAGAACAATGGGTGCAGGATGACCTGGAAGATCACAAAACAATTCCTGTCCCATCTAATTGGCAAATATATGGTTATGATGCGCCTATCTATACGAATGTAACATATCCTATTCCTGTGAATCCACCTTTTGTACCAAAACATAACCCCACAGGTTGTTACTCGCTCACAATTAATGTGGATAAAGAAAAACTAACTGACAAAAATTGCCACATTATATTTGACGGTGTTAATTCCGCTTTTTATTTGTGGTGTAATGGACAATGGGTTGGATATTCTCAGGATAGTCGCTTACCAGCAGAATTTAATTTAACTAATTATTTACATGCTGGTGTTAACCGAATAGCGGTTATGGTTTTACGCTGGTCTGATGGCACGTATCTAGAAGACCAAGATATGTGGCGTATGAGCGGTATTTTCCGTGATGTTAATTTACACTATAAGCCAAAAGATTATATCTCTGACTTCGCGGTAACGCCTTCTTTGCAGGGTCATTACGATTATGGAAAACTTTCCATAGAAGTTACTGTTCAAAGCGATCAAGCTCGCTATGATCACTTAAAAATTCAAGCTGATTTATGGTATGGTAAAGACCATATTTGTTCTGAAGTAAAAGAAATTGGCACTGATATTGTTGATGAACGTGGTAACTATCATGATAAGGTTGACTTAGAGTTATCTGTAAATACTCCATTTCTATGGAGTGCAGAAGAACCACATTTATATCGTTTAGTGCTAAGTTTACTTGATACTCAAGATAATCTAATAGAATGTGAGGCTTGTAACGTTGGTTTTAGGGAAATAACTATAGAGAATGGCTTATTAAAATTAAATGGCCAACCCTTATTAATCCGTGGCACTAATCGCCATGAACACCATCCCGAACATGGTCAAGTCATGGATAAAGCAACGATGCTGCAAGATATTCTTTTAATGAAACAGCATAATTTTAATGCAGTACGATGCTCTCATTATCCGAACAATTTATTATGGTATAAATTATGTGATCAATATGGATTATATGTTGTTGATGAAGCCAATATAGAAACACACGGGATGACCCCGATGAACAGGTTAAGTAATGATCCTGTTTGGCTAAATGCCATGATGGCAAGAATTACACGTTTAGTCCCTCATCATCGTAATCACCCATCTATTATCATTTGGTCGCTGGGCAATGAATCTGGTTATGGGCATAACCATGATGCGATGTATCAATGGGTAAAGAAAACAGATCCATCAAGACCTGTTCAATATGAAGGGGGTGGGGCTAATAGTCCTGCCACTGATATTGTATGTCCAATGTATGCTCGGGTTGATCAAGATCAAAACTTTCCAGCGGTGCCTAAATTTGCTATTAAAAATTGGATCAGCATGCCTGATGAAAATAGACCATTAATTTTATGTGAGTATGCGCATGCAATGGGAAATAGTCTTGGAAGCTTCGATGAGTATTGGCAAGCGTTTCATCAATATCCCAGACTGCAAGGTGGATTTATATGGGATTGGGTTGATCAAGGTATTACGAAAGAAGAAAATGGCGTTTCTTTCTATGCTTATGGTGGAGATTTTGGAGATAAACCCAATGATCGTCAATTCTGTTTGGATGGATTAGTCTTTCCAGATCGCACCCCTCATCCGACCCTATATGAAGCCCAACATGCACAACAATTTTTCAAATTTGAACTCGTAAGTAAAAATCCATTAACATTAAAAATTACCAGTGATTACTTATTTAGACATACAGATAATGAGTTATTAAAATGGTCTTTTGAATGGAATGGAAGAAAAGTTGCTCAAGGCCAATGTCTATTAAATATTACAGCCCAAAAAGACCAACTTATCGAAATTACTGAAATTCCAGAATATATAGGTGTTGGAGAGTTATGGTTTAATGTTGAAATCGTGCAACCTGAACCTACTATTTGGTCTGATGCAAATCACAAAACAGCATGGGATCAATGGTTAATTGCACAAACATTAGACTATCAATCTTTTGATAAAACAAGTTGTCTAGCTGCAATTACTGAGAAAGAAAACCTGCTTTCTATAAAAATTGATCAGTCTGTATGGCAATTTGACACTCAAACAGGACTACTGGTTCAGTGGAATAAAAATAATGCCCCAGCACTCCTTTCTCCTTTACAAGACAACTTTACCAGAGCACCCATAGATAATGATATTGGGGTAAGTGAAGTTGATCGTATTGATCCTAATGCTTGGATAGAGCGATGGAGCCATAGCGGATATTATCATTTAGAATCAACTTTAATTGATTATAAAGTTGATGTTTTGAATGATGGCGTATTCGTAAGAACAAAACATTATTATCAAGGAAATGGCCAGTGTTTGTTTATTAGTGAAAAAGAGTTTTTCCTTAGTCATGATAATCAAATGAAAGTGCAAGTGCATGTTGAAATTGCCAAAGGTCATCCTCAACCTGCTCGTATAGGATTAACGTGTTGTTTGAATGCAGATCCTAAAAATGTGACTTGGTTTGGTAAGGGCCCTTTTGAAAATTACCCTGATAGAAAAACGGCTGCTCAAGTAAGCCTATGGCAAGCTTGTATCGAAGAATTATATACTCCTTATATTTTCCCATCTGAAAACGGATTGCGTTGTGATACGCGAACTCTGGAAATTGAAGATCATCGATTATCTGGATTATTCCATTTTGGTATCAGTCAATATAGTCAAAAACAATTGATGGATACGTCACATCGTCACTTGTTGAAAAAAGAAAAGGGAATATTGCTGATCCTAGATGCACAACATATGGGCGTTGGTGGTGATGATTCATGGAGCCCAAGTGTACACTCTGAATATTTACTTTCAGATAATCATTACCATTATCAAATCTGCTGGTCTCGCTCATAAAAGGCAAAGGGGAAATCCATCATGTATTATCTTAAAAATCAAAATTTTTGGATTTTTGGATCTTTCTTTTTTCTATATTTCTTTATTATAGGTGCATATTTCCCTTTTTTCCCAATTTGGCTTGGTGAAATTCATCATGTCTCCAAATCTAATATGGGAATTATGTTTGCCAGCATTTCTTTTTTTGCATTGGTTTTCCAACCAATTTTTGGACTGTTATCAGATAAATTTGGAACAAAAAAGCATCTCTTATGGGTTATTGTTGGGATGTTGGTTTTGTTTGGCCCATTTTTTATATTCGTTCTTGGACCTTTGCTAAAAGTCAATATTTATATTGCTTCTGTGGTTGGTGGGTTTTACTTGGGCTTTATTTATAATGGTGGTGCACCTACGATTGAAGCATATATAGAAAAAGTCAGTCGTCATAATCATTTTGAATTTGGCAGAGCCAGAATGTTTGGATGTGTTGGTTGGGCAATATGCGCCTCTGTTGTTGGTTATATGATGACCATTAATAATGAGTTTGTTTTTTGGATGGGATCTGTTTTTGCAATCTGCTTAGCAATCTTGTTATATTTGTCCAACCCAGAAAATAAAAATACTCAAGAGGAGAAAATTACACCTGAAGTTCAAGAAAAACCTTTTGATATTCATTTGGTATTACAATTATTTAAAAATCCTAGACTTTGGTTCCTAAGTTTATTTGTTATCGGTGTTTCTTGTACCTATGATGTCTTTGATCAACAATTCGCCAATTTTTTTGTATCCTTTTTTACATCAGAAGCTCAGGGAACAAGAGCTTTTGGATATGTTACCACGCTAGGAGAATTATTAAATGCGCTAGTGATGTTTTTTACTCCTTTAATTATTAATCGTATCGGGCCTAAAAATGGACTATTAATTGCGGGTTTCATTATGTCTGTGCGGATTTTAGGATCAGCTTTTGCTACTTCTGTTATTGAAGTTATTATTTTGAAAACACTCCATATGTTTGAAGTTCCATTTTTAATTGTCGGGTGTTTTAAATATATTACTACTGTTTTTGAAATTAGATTATCAGCAACTATTTATCTTGTATGCTTTTGTTTTTTTAAACAAATTGCAATTATGTTAATGTCATATTTAACTGGAAACCTATATGAAACAATAGGATTTCAAGATACCTATATTATTTTGGGTATTATCGCCTTTAGTTTTTCAGTTATCTCTATTTTCACCTTAACAGGTGGTGATGTTGATGTGAACAAGGTTATTAATAAACAAGTTCCTACCATAGAGCCCACTTCATAAAAACCAATTTATATCTACATAAATTCAAATTATTTAAATGATAAAGTGACCGCTGATTATGATAATAAAAAGTTACTATGTAAACCCAACAACTCTATAGAAGAAATGGTGTTGTATTATATTTTAAAGTAACTTTTTGTCTCATTTTGCAACGATACTATGATGTGCAATTTCTGACTATAATAGATTAATTTCATTATAATTTAAAGCAATATATTTAACAAAAACCTTAAATATTGTTTGTAATATACAGTTAATTTAAGCAATATAGATCCTAGTCAAGTGCATCATTTATCTTGACATAGTGAGACTGTAATTTTTCTGTCTTCATCAAAATTTATAGGCCCGCTGTTTCTAGATTATTAATATTCAGCACATCCAAACAAAATCTAATTTTTATGGATACTGAGAGGCTAATATAAATAAAAAAATTCAAACTTAATGAATTAATAAATAATCATTTGTGTGATGAGGTATCACCTTGCCACAAATCTGGAGTTCAAAGAAATATGAATAAAAACCAACATGATATGAGTGGGATTGTGGATTTAATGCGCCCACAAACAACAGGTTCTGAACGTAAAAGCCATCCCATTTATGTAGATTTACTGCCACCTTGTAATGAAGCCTGTCCAGCAGGTGAAAATATTCAATCCTGGTTAGCACATGCACAAGCTGGAGATTATTACGAGGCATGGCTTGAGTTAACAAAAAACAACCCTTTCCCAGCTATTCATGGACGCGTTTGTTATCATCCTTGTGAAACGGCTTGTAACAGAGTAGAGCTGAACAGTTCAGTCAGTATCCATGCTGTTGAGCGCTTTTTAGGGGACAAAGCCCTAGAGGAAAATTGGCAATTCCAAAAAAATATACCAAATTCAGGAAAGCGCGTTATGGTTATTGGTGCTGGACCAAGTGGCCTTTCCGCTGCGTACCACCTTGCAATGCTTGGACATACTGTCGAGATTTTTGAAGCTGGCCCTGTATCTGGAGGAATGCTTCATTTTGGTATTCCTGCGTATCGTCTACCACGTGATATCCTACAAAAAGAAGTTGATCGGTTGATTACTCTTGGTATCAAAATTAATCTTAATCATAAAATAACTGATGTATTAAATGATCAAAAAGCTGGAAATTTTGATGCGGTTTATTTAGCAATCGGTGCTCAAGCAGGCAGTAATATTAATATTCCCGCTCGTGATTCAGCAAAAATACTAGATGCTGTTGATGTATTAAAAAAAGCTGGTATCGGTGAGAAGCCATTATTAGGACGTAAAGTAGTCATCTATGGTGGTGGTAATACGGCAATGGATTCTGCAAGAACAGCAAAAAGGCTGGGTGCTGATGACGCCATCATCGTTTATCGTCGTGATCAAAACCACATGCCGGCACACCAATTCGAAGTTGAAGAAGCATTAGAAGAGGGTGTGAAAATTAAATGGTTATCTACCATTAAAAACATGGATGGTACCAATATTACCATTGAAAAAGTAGTGTTAAATGATGAAGGCAAACCTGTGCCAACAGGCGAATTTGAAACTTTATCTGCTGATTCTTTAATACTTGCTGTTGGACAAACGACCGAGACTGATTTTTTACGCAGTGTAGACGGCATTGAGTTTAAAAAAGATGGTACGGTTATTGTAGATACACATATGCAAACAGGACATGCGGGCATTTTCGCAGGTGGTGATATGGTGCCAGCCGACAGAACGGTTACCACCGCAGTCGGACACGGTAAAAAAGCAGCACACTATGTTAATGCGTGGTTAAGAGATACATTGTACCAGCCTGCTGCCAAGCATAGAGTTATTCACTATCAAGGAATGAATCTGCCAATTTATTCAGACGCAACCAAATCAGAACAAGAAGAACTGTCTTTATCTAATCGAGATAATTTTAATGAGATTATTGAAGGATTAACCGAACAACAAGCTCAATATGAAGCAAAACGATGTCTCTCCTGTGGGAATTGTTATGAATGTGACAATTGCTATGCTGCTTGTCCTGAAGGCGCCATTAAGAAATTAGGGGTAGGTCTTGGGTATAGTGTTGATTTAGACAAATGTACGGGTTGTGCTGCTTGTTATGAGCAATGTCCATGTCATGCCATTGATATGCAAAGTGAGATTTAGTGATGAGTAAAAGAATTATAATCGATGGTAATACAGCCGCCGCGGACGTTGCCTATCGCCTAAACGAAGTCTGTGCGATTTTCCCTATTACCCCCTCCTCTACAATGGCAGAACTTGCTGATGAATGGGCAGCACAGGCTAAAAAGAATATTTGGGGTAACATTCCTCATATTCAAGAAATGCAAAGTGAGGGTGGTGCTGCTGGAGCTGTGCATGGTGCTCTTCAGTCTGGTTCATTAACAACAACATTTACCGCCTCTCAAGGGTTAATGTTAATGCTACCTAATATGTATAAAATTGCAGGTGAGCTTACATCAACGGTTTTTCATGTGGCTGCTCGTGCGTTAGCTACTTCTGCTTTATCTATATTTGGTGATCACTCTGACGTCATGGCTGCCAGAACAACAGGATTTGCCTTGTTTAGTTCTGGAAATGTTCAAGAAGCCCATGACGCCGCATTGCTTTCACAAGTAGCGACGTTAAAATCACGCGTGCCTTTCTTACATTTCTTTGATGGTTTCAGAACCTCTCATGAATTAAATACACTCGAAATCTTAGACGATTCAGTGCTTAGAACGATGATCGATGATGAATTAGTTTATGCGCATCGTGCACGCGCTTTAAATCCAGAAAATCCATTCATTCGTGGTACTGCCCATAACCCAGATACTTTTTTTCAAGCACGTGAGGCTGTTAACCCTTATTATGAAAAAGTGCCTGATATTTTACGAGATGCAATGAATGAATTCGCAAGATTAACAGGGCGTCAGTATAAACTGTTTGATTATTATGGTGCAGAAGATCCTGAAAAAATCTTAATTTTAATGGGTGCTGGTGCGAAAACAGCTGTTCAAGCTGCTAAATTATTAGCTGCAAAAGGTGAAAAAGTTGGCGTTATCCAAGTTCGTCTTTTCCGTCCTTTTTCTATTCAATATTTGCTGGACGTTCTACCTAAAACAGTCAAAAAAATTGCAGTTTTAGAGCAACATAAAGAAGTTGGTTCCATTGGCGAGCCTTTATATCAAGATATTATTGTGGCAATGGCTCAAGCAATTGCAAGTAAAAAAATATCTGAAATGCCTCTTATCATTGGGGGGCGTTATGGTTTATCTAACAAAGACTTTACTCCCGCAATGGCAATAGCTGTCTATGCAGAGCTAGATAAAGAACATCCTCGTAACAGCTTTACGATAGGCATTAATGATGATGTCAGCCATACCAGTTTAACTTTTGATAAAACATTAAATCCAGAATCAGATAAAGTCACCAGAGCCGTATTCTTTGGTTTAGGTGCTGATGGAACCGTGGGGGCTAATAAAAATAGTGTAAAAATTATTGGTGATGATGCTGGCCTTTATGCTCAAGGCTTCTTTGTTTATGACTCTCATAAATCAGGTGCGCAAACAATATCTCATTTACGTTTTGGGCCAGAACCTATTGATGCGCCATATTTAATTGAGCATGCCAATTTTGTAGCATGTCATAAATTTGAATTTTTAGAGCGACAAGATATTTTAAAACTGGCTTCTCATAATTCTGTTTTTTTATTGAATGCACCTTATGATGCCAGTGAAATATGGGATAAATTATCCAAAGACGTTCAAGAACAGATTATCGAAAAAGACATCCAATTCTATGTCATTAATGCTAGTTCGGTAGCCAAAGAACTAGGCCTTGGCTTTAGGGTAAATACAATTTTACAAACTTGTTTCTTTTCTATTTCTGGCGTTTTAGATAAAGACCAAGCCATTAAAAGCATCAAAGCACATATTCAAAAAAGTTATGGCCGTAAAGGTGAACATGTTGTTCAACAAAACTATGCTGCTGTTGATGGTGCTTTAAAATATTTACAACAAGTTGATGTACCTAAAACAGTAACCAGCAAGCTTGAAAAAATAGCACTCGTTCCTGCAAATTCTTCAGACTTTATTAAACAAGTCACAGCAAAAATGTTTGCTGCTGAAGGGGATTCTATTCCAGTAAGTGCAGTTCCAGCAGATGGTACTTTTCCAAGTGGCACTTGTGCCCTAGAAAAACGTAATGTATCGGATATCATTCCTGAATGGCGTTCTGATCTTTGTATTCAATGTGGCCAATGCAGCTTTGTCTGTCCTCACTCAGTCATTCGCTCTCGTTACTATAACGAAAAAGAAGCCGCTAATGCTCCTGAAGGGTTTCAATCTGTTCCTGTAAATGCCAGAGGGTATCCTGAAAGCAGATTTACTTTACAGGTTTATATTGAAGATTGCACAGGCTGTGGGCTTTGTGTTGAAGCTTGTCCTGCATATAGTCTTATTGAGTCTGAAACAAAAGCGCTTAATATGATTGATAAAGCAGATATTTTTGAGCAAGAAAAAGCGAATATTGATTTTTTTGAGAAACTCCCTGTAAATAACAGAGCAGATGTCGATTTTTCCAATGTTCGTGGCGTGCAATTTCTACAACCACTCTTTGAGTTCCCAGGTGCCTGTGCTGGATGTGGCGAAACACCTTATTTAAAATTATTAAGTCAATTATTTGGCGACCGCATGCAAGTTGCTAATGCTACGGGTTGTTCCTCAATTTATGGCGGTAATTTACCTGTAACACCGTGGGCAAAAAATCATGAAGGGCGTGGACCTGCTTGGTCTAACTCATTATTTGAAGATAATGCTGAATTTGGATTAGGGTATCGTCTAGCTGCAAATAACCAATTAGAGCTTGCTGTTAAACAATTAAATGAACTGGCAGATATAGTAGATGCTTCTTTAATTGATGACATTATTCACGCACCTCAGGATCAAGAATCAGAAATTCGTAAGCAAAGAGAACGGATTGCTGAGCTTAAAGTGAAATTGTTACCCTTAAAAGATAAAGATGCTCGTGTTCAAAATATGTTGTCTTTGGTAGATCATCTTGTACGTCGCAGTATTTGGATTGTTGGTGGTGATGGTTGGGCATATGATATTGGTTATGGTGGTTTAGATCATGTATTAGCCAGTGGTAAGAATGTAAATATACTCGTGTTAGATACCGAAGTTTATTCTAATACTGGAGGGCAAGCTTCTAAGGCAACACCAATGGCAGCTATTGCTAAATTTGCTACTGGAGGCAAACACACGCCTCGTAAAGACTTAGCACTACAAGCGATTGCTTATGGTAATGTGTATGTGGCCCAAGTCGCCATGGGTGCAAATCCACAGCAAACCTTGCAAGCCTTTAGAGAAGCAGAAACTTATGATGGTCCTTCTATTATCTTAGCATATAGCCATTGTATTGCTCATGGTATTGATATGACAAAAGGAATGAACCAACAACATCTAGCAACTGAAACGGGATATTGGCCTCTCTTTAGATTTGACCCAAGAATGAGAACTTATGGGCAAAATCCTTTCCGTTTAGATTCTAATAAACCCAATTTACCCTTATCAACCTACGCATATAATGAAATCCGATATAAAGCATTGTTAAAAAGCAATCCTAAAGAAGCAGAGTATCTAATGAAAATGGCGCAGAACTGGGTAAACGAACGCTACAGAACTTATGAAGATTTGGCTGCAAGAGATGGTAGTCGCTTTCAGCCGGATCCGTTTGAATCAGGTATCGCAGCAAGAGAAAGTGTGGGAGTATAAAAATGAACCATAAAATAGACTTAACCAGTCAATATTTGGGTTTAACCTTAAAAACTCCTATCATCGCTTCTGCTTCACCTATGCATACAGATATGGAGTATTTAAAAACGCTTGAAAAAGCAGGAATAGCAGCAATTGTATTGCCCTCTCTTTTTCAAGAACAAATCGATTATGCCTTTGAAGAGCTTGATACACTTCATCATTATCATTCTGCTGAAGCCAGCAGCTATTTACCCATAGATAATATTGCCTCAGGCCCTTATGGAGTAGGCCCCGAAGCATATCTTAAACTTGTAGAAACAGCTAAGAAAACAGTTTCTGTGCCTGTTATTGCCAGTTTAAATGGATATACAAATAGTGCTTGGGTAGAATATGCAAAACTTATCCAAGAAGCTGGTGCAGATGCTTTAGAGCTAAATATTTTCTCTGTTCCTACAAATATTAATATCTCAAGCCAACAAATCGAGGATGGTTATATTAGTATTATCGCGAATATTCGTAAGCATGTCGATATTCCTTTGGCAGTAAAATTATCTCCTTATTTTACCTCAATGGGGAATCTTGCTCAGCGTATGATTGATGCAGGCGCAAATGGGTTGGTTTTATTCAATAGAATAATGTCTCCTGATATAGATATACAAAATTTGGATATAACATCTCGTTATAGCCTCAGTAACATGAGTGAAGGGTTAATTGCTCTGCAATGGATAGGATTATTAGCACGACGGGTTAATGCATCTCTTGCAGCTTCAACTGGCGTTGATGACTATCAACAAGTTGTCAAATTTTTATTGGCAGGAGCTGATACAGTAATGACAACCAGTGCGCTATTACGACATGGTCCAAACTATGTTGAAGCTTTACTTGATGGTCTTTGCATGTGGCTTAAAGCTCGTCAACAAACAGATCTTAAGTTAATGCGTGGTCAAATGAGCTGGCAGAAATTAAAAAACAATCAAGCCTATGAACGTAGCCATTATATTAAATTAGTTGGTTCCTTTCATCCTAAATAATTTACATCAATGAATAACGATTTTTCATAAAATAAAATTATAATATTTCAACATAAGGTGCTTTTATTAAGCATCTTATGTTTTTATAAATATTCATTTTTGCACTAGTTATATTTCTTGTTCGATATTTTAAAATCTCTTCGCTTTTTCTAAGCATGATGTTGTATAGTTCAACTGATCAACTCCCCCATAGAAATCTTCTATTAATCTGTCCAGTCATTATATGTTGGATATATATTTATAATTTTTCGTTATTAGCTAAATAATAAATCTGGATAAAGTTTTCAGAGATAGCTCTTTTAATTAAATACTTATTATTGAACTCTGTTTGATCGAATGTTTAGTTTATATTTAGTGACAACTGACGCGCTTAATCCTGTTTCGCTACCCAATATCATTGTATAATGTTTAATGATAACTTTAAGATGCGATGGTTAAAATATTCTAATTATTGTCCTTCTAGCAGTAACGCTCACATTTTGGCTATCAACCAATGAGCGAAACAATAAGAATGTATATTTTTTATCTAATACTTACCAATTATTATCGGTAAGCTTTAAATAAACCATTAAGTTACTAATGAAGCGACTATAACCTCTGAACTATCAATAAATATATTTATAATTATAGAAAATTTGATATCGAAACTTAACAAAAGCAGGTTAGGTTTAAACTAAGAAATATATAGATAGAATCTTCGTATTAAATTCTTAATTTTTCTGCTTACAAGGCAATCAATATGTCAAACACAGTAGTCTCCTCAGGTGAAATTGTTTCTAATATATCCATTTCCTATGGAGAACAGCTTATAATTTCTACATTTGGAAGTGCTTATAATACATCCATTTATTCTGGAGGACAATTAACGGTATCTTCATATGGAAGAGTTTCTGATACATCCATTTATGCTGGGGGGGCAATTAACAGTTGTTTCAAACGGGAATGCTTCTAATACCAATATTTTATCTGGTGGGAATTTAATAGTTACTTCTAATGGAAGTGTTTCTGATACATCTATTTATTCTGGAGGTCTATTTTCTGTTATCTCTGGAGCAAGTGTTTCTCGTACAATTATTCTCTCTGGAGCAGAGTTTACCGCTTCCTCTGGAGCAAGTATTACTGAAATAACGATTTCTGATGGAGGACTATTTACAGCTTCCCCAGGAGCAAATGTCGCGAATATATTTATTTTATCTGGCGTACAATATGCGGTCTCTTCAGGGATAAATATTTCTGGTATATATGTTTCTTCTGGAGGGCAGATCCCAGTTGCTTCAGGAGCAAGTATTATTGATACAACTATTAACTCTGGAGGGCAGTTAACAGTTGCTTTAGGGGTGAATGTTTCTGGTATATTTATTTACTCTGGTGGACAACTAACTGTTTCCTCTGGGGTCACTATTTCTAATGCATATATTAACTCTGCCGATCTTATAGGCCCCTCAGGGGTGACGTTTTATAACGCAAGTATCGGAGGGGAGTTTACAATCCCTTCTAATATGAATTTTATTCATACGAGTGTTTATACTAGCGCTAAAATTATAGTTGCTTCGGGAGCAACTATGTCTGATACGCAGGTTTTTGCTCAAGGGACGCTTATAGTTGCCTCAGGAGCCATTATTTCTAATACAAGTGTTGGATCGCTTATTGTTTCTTCTGGCGGAAGTGCCATTAATACATATGTTTATGCTAATGGAGATGTAACAGTTTCCTCAGGTGGCTCTATTACTAGTGTAGATCTCGGAGGGTTACTGACGGTTTCTTCTGGTGGAAAAATAAATGGTGAAATAACTCTTCATGGGGGTTACGCCACAATTTATCCAGATGCTGGTGGAACAATCAATTTTCCTGGAAATGGTAATCATGGCTTAACTATTTCGGGTCTTGAAAATGGTGGTATCGTAACAACCTTAATCAACAATTTTGATGGTGCAAGCACGAGTTGGTCAGATCAAATTAAATTAGCAGGCATTCAAACCTCTAATGTTACTAACGTAGCCTTTGAAGATGTTAATGGAAATATCAATGGTGATTTTGTAACCTTAATTCTTAATAATGGTAATAAAATTTCCTTAAATATTCCTGGCGCCAAAAATGAAGGATATCATCTTGCATCTGATTCAACTGGTAATTTAATTTATGAGGTTTGTTTTCTTGCGGGTTCTATGATTAAAACGCTTGAAGGAGAAATCGCGGTAGAGGATATTCGTATTGGTGATAAAATCCTTAGTTTTAACTGGCAACAAAATAAAGAAGATGTTCAATCTGTTCGTTGGGTCGGAAATAAAACCGTAAAAGTTAATCCAACATTACATGATGATGAAGCAGGGTATCCTGTACGCATTTTAAAAGATGCTATTGCTGAAGGTACTCCTTGCAAAGATCTATTAATTACCCCTGAGCATTGTTTGTTTTTTAATGGAAAATTCACCCCTGCTCGTATGTTTGTGAATGGGTATAGTATTTTTTATGATTATTCGATTACAAACTACACTTATTATCATTTTGAAACAGAGGAGCATTCAGTTATTTGGGCAAATGGAGTGTTAACAGAGAGTTATCTGGATACAGGAAATCAAACCCAATTTAGTCAACATGGTGATTGTGCTATTTTAATACGCCCAAAAAAACCCAAAACTTGGGGGAAAGATGCTGGTGCCCCCTTAATGGTTGATCGCAGTTACGTTGAACCTCTTTATCATACGTTATTGCAACGTGCTATAAAGATGGGTTTACCAATGATGCAAGATAAAAATCAACTTACCCATGATCCTGATTTTCATTTGATTACACAAGATGGTTTAACTATTGAACCTATATCACATTTTCAAGGTCGATATATATTCCCTTTACCTGATGAAAATATTAAAAGCGTTTATCTTGTATCCAGAACAAGCCGCTTAAATGATATTGATGGACCTTTTGAAGATAACCGTCATGAGTTAGGTATCTCAGTTGGAAGTATCCAAATCGTAAGTGCAGCCTATAATATACAAGTAATTAATATGACCAATCATCTAACGCAAGATGATTTACCAGGGTGGCATACTTTGGAACAACAACCTTGTCGTTGGACAAAAGGAAAAGCATTATTGAATCTGCCTGACAATAATCATAAAGAACGAAAATTAATTATTCAAGTTTGTTCTGATAGAGCATATCCTCTTAAACAAAAACAAATTCAGTCTATTGCTGTTTAAAATAAATATTGCTTACTTGTAAAAGATTGAACTAAACTTACAAGTAAGCAATTAAAGATCATATTTTTCTTTACTAGCTGTTGCATCTTCGGTTCTATAAAAATCATGGTTAGAATTCTTGTTTCAAACTTTAAATTGTTTATCCTGACCATTTTAGGATAGTATCAAAATAATTTATATTATTGATCCATAAATATATTATGAATCAGAAGAATCTAAGACCTCATTTATTAACATGAACTGAGGTCTATAAAAAATCACCGTTAGTATAATTTAATCGAACTATATCTATTTTGAAATATAGCTCTATTTCCTTCAGTGATGATTATAAATCATAAAAAAAATTCATAAATTCTTAAAACCTTAATAAAAAAAATCGAATTAAAAACTATAGCTGTTGCATACATACAAAAAGTCATCAAAAATCGTTTTGAAATATATTGTGATCAAAATCATACAAATAGTAGTTTGATTTATATTTAAATACTATATATAGTTTAATGTTAAGAATCATTCTTAAATTACATCTTGATTCTTTAAACATTACGTTTTCAAGGTATGTTATGACACACATTATCAAAAGAGACGGGTCTCTAGCACCTTTCGACCAAGTTAAAATTCTGAATGCAATCATCAAAGCCAATAATGCAACACTTGATGAAAACATGACACCTACAGATCATTTATTTTTAACTGAAAAAGTTTGCCAAAACATCAACCAAGATTATGTTAATCATGTTGAAGGAATCCAAGATATAGTTGAACGAACTTTAATCCATTACGATTATGCTGATACGGCTAAATCATATATTTTATATCGTGCCGAGCATACTAAAATCCGTAATAGTGAAACCTATTTGATGGATATATATAAAAAACTAACCTATAGCTCTGCCAAAGATGCTGATATTAAAAGAGAAAATGCCAATATAGATGGCGATACAGCAATGGGAACGATGTTAAAATATGGTTCAGAAGGATCAAAATTTTTTATAGATAATTATATTCTGCCACCTAATATTTCTAAAGCTCACCAAAATGGTGATATTCATATTCATGACAAAGATTTCTATATGTTGACGGCTACTTGCTGTCAAATTGATCTTATTACCCTTTTTGAAAATGGTTTTTCAACAGGGCATGGATATTTAAGAGAGCCAAATTCTATAGAAAGCTACTCAGCGCTTGCATGTATTGCTATACAAGCCAATCAAAACGAAATGCATGGGGGGCAAAGTGTTCCTAATTTTGATTATGCAATGGCATTAGGGGTAAAAAAAACCTTTAAACAAGAATATTGGAAAATATTCGCCATGTATCTTCAAATTAAAACCGATATGACTGAGCAGGATATTAATCTTTTACTAGAGACCCTGAAATCTCATTTTCAAGAAGATATTCATATTAATTTAATTTCTAAATTTGAAGCAAAACTAAAACAAGTTAACAACCTTTCCGTTTCAACAGAAGCACTTATTTCAGCACATCATTATGCCTGTAAAAAAGCCCTAGCCAATACTGACCGTCGTACATATCAAGCGATGGAAGCTTTTATTCATAACTTGAATACTATGAATTCCAGAGCAGGTGCCCAAGTCCCTTTCAGTTCTATCAATTATGGAACTGATATTTCTGAAGAGGGGCGCATGGCAATTCATAACCTTCTTAAAGCAACAGAGGCAGGATTAGGAAATGGGGAGACCCCTATTTTCCCTGTACAAATTTTCAAAGTAAAATCTGGCGTTAATTTTGAAAAAATTGATCCAAATTACGATTTATTTAAACAAGCTATGGCAACTTCTGCTAAACGACTTTTCCCAAATTTCAGCTTTATAGACGCCCCTTTTAATTATCAATATTACCAACCTAACTCTTATCAATCAGAAGTCGCATATATGGGATGTCGTACTCGCGTTCTGGGCAATGCACATGATGAAAATCGAACTGAAATATGTGGGCGTGGTAATTTAAGTTTTACCTCCATTAATCTTCCACGATTAGGGTTAGACGCTGATCACAATATTGATCTGTTTTTTACACTTTTAGATGAAAAAATCGATCTGGTTATCGAACAATTATTACATCGGTTAAAAATTCAAAGTCAAAAAAAAGTTAAAAATTATCCCTTTTTGATGGGTCAAGGAATTTGGATTGATTCCCATTTGCTTAATTCGGAAGATACAGTTGAAGAAGTATTAAAACACGGAACTTTAACCGCAGGTTTTATTGGACTTGCAGAAACACTAAAAGCCCTTATCGGGGTTCATCATGGAGAGAGTAAAGAAGCACAAGAACTTGGGCTGAAAATTATTTCTCATATGAGAGAACGCATGGATGAACAAGCCAAAAAGACAAAGCTTAATTTTTCCCTGATCGCAACCCCAGCTGAGGGATTAAGTGGACGCTTTGTTATGATGGATCGTGAAAAATACGGAAGTATACTAGGAATTACAGATAGAGAATATTACACAAACTCATTCCATGTTCCCGTTTACTTTCCAATAAAAACACATAAGAAAATTGATATAGAAGCGCCTTATCATGCGTTAACAAATGGTGGTCATATTACTTATATTGAACTTGATGGTGACGTTTGTAAAAATCTTGATGCTTTTGAAACGATCATACGTCATATGCAATCCAAAGGCATTGGTTATGGTGCCATTAATCATCCCTTAGACAGAGACCCTGTTTGTGGATATGTCGGTGTTATTGATAATGTCTGCCCCCGATGCGGACGTAAAGAAGGTGAAGCTATAAGCGTCGAAAAGCTTAGTCTTTTGCACCAGCAATACCCAAATGTTCCAACCTATCACCATAAATGAGAAAATTATGACGATTAAACTTGAAAATCAAACGAATACATCCGCAAATCCCCCTCATCAAACAATGGTTGGTGAAAATATCGGTTTTGCAAGAACACGCCGTATTACTGGATACCTCGTGGGAACCGTAGATCGTTTTAATAATGCTAAACAAGCAGAAGAAAAAGACCGTGTTAAACATGACTGCTCATCAACTACGCCTTAGTGGCGTTGTCGAGGAATCAATCGTTGATGGGCCAGGTTTGCGTTTTGTCATCTTTACGCAAGGCTGTCCCCATCAATGTCCAGGGTGCCACAACCCCAAAACACACCCTTTCACAGGTGGATTTTGTATGGATATTGAAACCATTTTTGAACAATTTCAGGAAAATCCATTATTGGATGGCATTACATTTTCTGGTGGCGAGCCTTTCATGCAGGCTGCCCCTTTGGTGCAATTAGCTAAAAAAATTCATTCGATAAAAAAACATATTACTATCTATACAGGTTATGTTTTTGAAAATTTATTAAAAATGAGCAAACAGAACCATGCAATTATAGATTTGCTAACCATGACAGATCTCCTAATTGATGGCCCTTTTTTATTATCTCAAAAAAATTTAGAACTGTCTTTTCGAGGCAGCGCTAATCAAAGGTTACTGGATCAACAAGAGATGCAAAAATTAATACAGCAATGTTAGTGAACAATATTATCCACTTGACTGGGCATAAAAAAAGGAACTTTTCCTTTACCTTTAACAGACATCCATGCAGATGAAGCAGCATCACCACCAGAAGGTAACCATTGGTCTGGATCATTAATCCAAGTAATAATGTCTTTGGCTACTATTTTACGGTTTTTATCTCTTAATAATAAATGATAGCCTCCAGGCACATAGTCTTTTCTTACCCATTTAGGGAATTTTTCCCACACGGTATACATAGAACCCATAGGCACAAGCTGATCATTATCGCCATATAAAACCAAAGTATGATATCGAATATAAGGGGCTGCTTTAATAGCATCATCCATTAATTTTACCAATCCATAAATGGCCTTTACCCTGCTGTCATGTAAAGATAATGGATCAAAATATAATCTTATTAATGACTCCTCATTATCACTGGCAACTATACGTTTAATCGGGGCTTTGCGTGCACTAAGATGCCAATTAGGAGCAACAGCATTTAAAAAGCGTAAAGAAAGATCCCCAACCATACCAATTTGCTTTGAACCCCAAACCGCGGGAGCCAATAAAATATATCCATCGACCTGAGGTGCATCAGAACGCGCAGCAAGGCACATTAAAACTGCACCACCCATACTTTCACCCATTAAATAAATCGGGGTATTCGGAAAACGCTGCTTGATAATTTTAACGACATCAATAACGTCCTGCACCATACGATCGGTGCTGGACCATTTACCTCGTAAACGAGCTTGACCAAAACCTCGTTGATCAGGCGAATAAATGCTAATTCCTTTATCCACAAAATATTGTGCAGAATCCTCCCATGCATCTCGGCTATCATTAAACCCATGTAAAGCAATAATAATTACTCGTTGAGAAGGAGCTTGCCATATACGCAATGGAATTAACGCATTATCAGAAGCCATTATCCAATCATCAGCAGGAATTAGTTTTTTATATTTAGCATAAGGGTCCTGAGCACTTGCTTGCTGACCTTGATCAACATCTTGCTGGTTATTTTTAGTTTGTGCCTTTAGACTATTTCCATTTAAAAATGCCCATCCCATCATAAAAATGCAGCATATAAAACAGAAATATGTTAAAAAGGTTCGATTTAAAATTCTCATCGGATACTCAATACTTAATACCAATATATTGTTTCTAGTATTGACGTTTCTTTTGATAATAAACAAGGATATTTTAATGAAAACCGAACAATCTTCTACTCCAACCACCCAGCGTGGACATTTCGAAACCGTTTATACCAACACAAAAACGGTCTCTTGTGAGGGTAACAATCCTGCTTTGGGTCATCCTCGTGTCTTTTTAAAATTAAAAGAAGGCAAAGTCGTGTGCCCTTATTGTTCTAAAACGTTTATTTTCCAAGAACAATCTGACAATCATTAAACAGAACTGATCTTAAACTCATGTCATCTTCTTCTGCTTCAAAACATCTGATCCTGGTTGATGGATCTGGCTTTATCTTTCGCGCTTTTCACGGTATCCCATTAATGTTAGACCCCTCTGGAACCCCTGTGAATGCGGTTTATGGGTTTACCAATATGATGATGAAGATTATTCGTGAACGAACAGCCAGCCATATGGCAGTCATTTTTGATGCAGGCAGAAAAACTTTCCGTAACGATATCTATCCTGCTTATAAAGCCCAAAGACCCCCTCCACCAGAAGAGCTTATTCCCCAATTTGCATTGGCCAAAGAGGCATCACGCTTACTTGGCTTACCAACAATTGAAATGGCTGGATGGGAAGCTGACGATCTAATCGCCAGTTATGCCAAAGCAATGGTCAAAGCTGGAGGGGAATGTACAATTATTTCCTCTGACAAAGATCTGATGCAGCTTATTAATGATCATGTTTGTATGCAAGATCCAATCAAAGAGAAACTCATTCGTGAGCCAGAAGTTATGGCCAAATTTGGCGTTGATCCTTCAAAGATGATTGCTTTGCAGGCTTTAATGGGGGATTCTGTCGATAATGTGCCTGGCGTTCCTGGCATAGGTCCTAAAACAGCAGCGGCTTTGATTAATGAATATGGTGGTTTAGAAGAGATACTGGCCGCCATTCCCACCATGAAAGCTTCTAAGCGTCGTGACAGTTTAGAAGAACATCAAGAAAACGCTCGTATATCTTATCAATTAGTACAATTAAAAGATGATTTAGATCTTCCTGTGCCTATTGAGAATCTAGGATGCTGTAATGCTGAAGAAGAGCGTCTGATTACATGGCTGCAAGAACGAGGATTTCGCTCTATTCTAGCTCGGTATTCTAAAGGTCATGTATCTTCTCATTCAGCTGCCGGGAATTCTGTTCAAGCATCACAAAAAGAAGAAGAGAAAGATCATTCCTATATTCTCTCTCCAGCTTACGAGAATTATGAAACCATTATCTCTCTTGAGCAGCTCAAAATTTGGATAAAGCTGGCTCAAGAAACTCACTATTGTGCACTTGATACCGAAACAGACAGTTTAAATGCATTACAAGCCAATATTGTGGGAATTTCTATGGCTGTTGCTCCAGGAAAAGCCTGTTATATTCCCATCGCACACCAACAAGAAAGTTTGTTTGAAGAACAAAGCGCTAACCAACTTGCAGTAGGCGATTTAATCAAAGCGTTTAGCGCTCTTTTTACCGATCCAGCAGTATTGAAAATCTTTCATAATGCCAAATATGATTTTCTGGTTTTTCATCATAATGGTTTTCCAATCCCCACCCCTTATGATGATACCATGATGATTTCTTATGTCCAAGCTGCTGGCAAACATCGTCATAATATGGATGAGCTGGCACAGCTTCATCTAAACCATCAGAATATCTCTTACGATGAAATAACAGGTACAGGACGTAAACGCATTACTTTTGCACAAGTTCCCATCGATAAAGCAACAAATTATGCAGCAGAAGATGCAGACGTTACATTACGTTTATGGTTATTACTCCGTCCCAATATGCGTGCGTTAAACGTATTAAGCCTGTATGAAGAAATGGAACGTCCATTAATCAATGTTTTGACGCAAATGGAGCAAGATGGAATTTTAATTGATCCAAACTTACTGCGCTCTTTATCCCAAGAGTTCAGCCAAAAGATGGATATTCAAGAAAAAGAAATCCATAAAATGGCAGGGAAAGAGTTTAACGTTGCTTCTCCTAAGCAACTTGGTGAAATTCTGTTTGATGATATGGATTTCTCTGGTGGCAAAAGAATGAAAACTGGGGCTTGGGGAACTGATTCCAAAGTTTTGCAAGAACTCAGCGATAAAGGCCATACTATTGCCGATCAAATCTTGGGCTGGCGACAATTGGCCAAGCTTAAATCTACTTATACAGATGCATTAATTGAAGATATTAATCCCCAAACAGGACGGGTTCATACCAGTTTTAATATGGTTGGCACAGTTACAGGCCGCTTGTCATCAACAGATCCAAACTTACAAAATATTCCTATTCGCAGTGAAGAGGGTGGGAAAATCAGGGCTGCGTTTATTTCTGCCCCTGATCATGTGTTAGTTTCTGCTGATTACTCTCAAATTGAACTGCGTTTATTGGCACATGTCGCCAATATTCCACAGCTTAAAGAATCCTTTATTAATAACGAAGATATTCACGCCAGAACCGCTTCTGAAGTATTTAACACCCCGATTAAAGGCATGGATCCTTTGGTTCGTCGTCAGGCAAAAGCCATTAATTTTGGTATTATTTATGGCATCAGTGCCTTTGGCCTAGGAAAACAATTAGGGGTTTCAGCAGGGATTGCAAAACAATATATTGATACATATTTTGCGCGCTATCCAGAAATCAAAGCCTACATGCAAACCACTCAAGAAGAAGCAAAAGAAAATGGGTATGTTTTAACACCGTTTGGTCGCAGATGTTGGATTGCAGGCATTCAAACTGCCAAAGGACCTCAACGTGCTTATGCTGAACGCCAAGCCATTAATGCTCCATTACAAGGAGGGGCTGCTGATATTATTAAAAGTGCCATGTTAGATATGGATAAAGCTATCAAAGAGCATCAATTACAGGCAAAAATGCTATTACAAGTTCATGATGAGCTGTTATTTGAAGTCAAAGAAGAAGATGCTGAAAAATTTGTTAATTTAACCAAAGAAATCATGCAAAAAACCGTAAAAATTTCTATTCCTTTGGTGGTTGAGGCTGGTATTGGTAAAAACTGGTCAGAGGCCCATTAAAATTATTCTTCATAATAAAAACACTCTTTTAAAATAGTAATTTGTGAATATATTCTAGTTTAACTTTATAAAACTTAGTACATAAAAGGTTCAAAGCAATGAAGATTCGTAAACTAAACACTGTTGCTTTCATAGGAGCAATCTTAGCACTCACCTCCTGCGCTGAAACACCAATGGGACCACAAGTTCAAATAACACCCCCTCCAGGTAAAACATTTGAACAATTTCTAGCAGAAAAACAAGATTGTCAAAAATATGCTGCAAATGATGTACATGGGCAAGCATCACACCAGAATAAACGCGCAATTATTGGAGGTGTCTTGGCAACAGCTGCTGGTGCGGGGCTGGGGGGTGCGCTGGGGGGTGCTTCTGGTGCAGGTATTGGTGCAGCAGGCGGTGCACTGGGTGGTGGCCTAGGGGCAACCAGTTATTCGCAAGGTAAACAAGTGGGTATCCAAACTCAATATGATCAAACCTATACGGCTTGCATGGTTGCTCGTGGGAATAAAATGACACCTAATGCAGTTGTCGTTCAACCAAATGGTGATAATTCAGTTTACGCACAATAAAACACCACCGTGTAAGTGTACGACTATAATTTATAAGAGGGAATGATCCCTCTTATTCATATGTGAAATATTATTTAAGCAAGTAAATTGTACTTAAAAATTGAAACATTGTGCAAATCAACTTTACATTTTGAACGACTTGAGAGTTACAAAAGACAATCACTTATAAAAATTGTGTAAGGACAATGAATTTTCTGACTTTACAGAAAATTTAAAATATTAATTACTATATTTAAGAAATAAACTAGACCTAGAACCTTTACAAAAAAGTAATTATTTTTTTGCTAATAGGAACTGAAATCGATCCTTATCATTCCTTTACAAAAAACAACAGATAAAGCACTATTAATTCCTTAACAAAGTCCTATTGTAAAAAAATAAGCAAATCAAATGACACAAAATAAGAAAACACCTATTTTAATTATACTCATTACTGGAGTTATAATTGCCCTAGGAGCTGGTGCTGTTGGTATCTTTTATACAAAACAAGCGATCCAAACCGCCCCTCAGCAAACAGACATAATTGGTGGCGGCTTTCAATTGCTGAGCCCTTCTGGAAATGTTGTCAGTACAGGCAGTTTTAGAGGAAGATGGATGTTAATATATTTTGGTGCTTCACGTTGCCTCAATGACCAATGCAGCCAAAACCTTAATAAAATGGGCAAAATCATGGAACTGTTGGGAAAAAAATCCATCAAAGTCATTCCTATCTTTATCTCTTTTGACAGTCAGTATGACACTCCTGATCGATTAATGTTATATATGAAGCATTTTAACAATAAAATTATTGCTTTAACTGGCGGCGATTTGGCTATTCGAGATATTTCTATTTTATATCATGTACCTCTTAAAACAGTTCAAGCTACCGAAAAAACCAAACTTATTGAACCTTTTCACCAGTTTATCCTAATGGATCCAACTGGAAAATATAATCAATCAATTAATACCGACGAAACAGCAGAACAAATTGCTGACGCTTTAAGTTCATTAATTCAATAAATCAAAGACAATTATTTCAATTTGTTTAAAGAGAAATGAACTGGCATTGTTGTTTTAATTACAGGCTGCCCTGGTGCAGCCTGACATTTCATAGCTTGCACTGCTTGTATCGCAGCCTGATCTAAATCTGAGAAACCGCTACTTTCTAAAACACCAACTTGTTTTACCTGTCCATCAGCAAGTAATTGATAGCTTACTTGGACGGTTCCTTGCTCGTGACGCCTGCGTGCGGCCATAGGGTAATCTTTAGTCAAGACACTACATCTTTGTGAAGGTGACAAAATCTGACTTGCTGATTGCACAGACGGTGCTACAGAATGTTGAGTTGGGGTTAGTTGCTGATTTGCAGAAGCTGAATGAGTAGCAGGGCTTTTATGTGTTTCATTTTGTGTCGGTTGTGTATTTTCCTGCCTCTTCTCTGATACTATTTTCTGAGGTCTAGGAATTGAAATCGGAGCAATTGCATCTGTCTGAGGTAAATTTTCTGACGCCTCAACATTTGGTTCTGTGACTGGTGGTTGTAAATCACTCTGATCTATATTTGGCGCATCATCAGGAATGGGTAAAACAACAGGTGCTTCAAATGCAACCTGTATTGAAGAATGCAAAGGGTTATCTCGTTTAGGGATTTCCATACACCAAAATGCAATCAATACGCACAAGCCATGCAATAAAAGGGCAACGAAGCTCTCTCCAATCATATAGTCAAATGAGCCAATTTTTTCCAAAGAAGGCACCATGCGTTTTGACGGGGCCTTCATGGCAGAAATATGTATTGAAGGTGAAATTGGATCCTGCTTCATTAGATCATTCTATAACCATATGCATTAACTTTGCCTTTATCCTTACTTTGTTGATATACCTGCCACACCAAGAAAGCAATTCTCTATTCCTAGAAAAACATATTTGACAATCTTATGCTTTTCATCAACAAAAGAATCATCTTACAAAGAGACAAGAACGTCAATGCAGCCTCTTAATTTACACATTAATAGGATACAAAACAGAAATAAAAGCCACTCTACTTGGTTTTTATATGCCATTTATCTTGTTTTGACTCTTTTTATTACACAATTACTGATCGCACCGTTGACTTTCAGCAATTGGTGGCATTGCCCCATGATGAGCAATGCACAGACTTCTGCACCGATGGATATGGAAGATTGCATGCATATGCAACATACACCCATTTCCAAAGAGACCAAACAAGATCACCATAAAAAATCTCAGCATGGCATGGTTTTATGCCCCTTATGCACCAGCTTTGCTTTACCCACGCCACTTTTATTAAATGGGCCAGAACTTCCAGCAATCAGTGTGATTATTATTGCCCATCAGATCAAAGCCTATTTCTCACATGCACCACCCACAAAGTTTGTGCGAGAAAACCCCGCTAGAGCCCCTCCATCTTTCAGATTCTGATCTTTCTTATCTATTATAGATAAGGAAACGCTGCATATTCATTTTTATCTATTTTATATCAGAGTCGAATTATGTTCTCTTTTCCACGCACGAGCTATAAATTCTCGCTTATGCTTTCGGTTTTTTTTATTCAATCATCTGTATCAGTATGGGCTGCGGAAACGCCTTCCTCTGCAAAAACTCAAACTTTACCTGCTATTAACATTAATGCTGATGATATAGCCGATGAACCATCCGAAATTACTCCAGGCAGTACAACGTTAAAAGCAGACCAACTGAAAAGCGTTGTAAATAATAGCCCTGATACAGGTGCGTTACTTGAGCATCAAATGGGAGTCAGCCTTTATAAATCAGGACGTATTGCATCCTTGCCTGTGTTAAACGGCATGGCGGATGATCGTGTTGCCACCGTAATTGATGGAATGCGCATTACAGGGGACTGCCCCAATCATATGAATCCTGCACTATCTTACCTAAATCCCCATGATGTTTCCGTTATCAATATTATGGCTGGCATCGCACCTGTAAGCCTTGGTGGAGACAGCACAGCAGGCACCATTAATATTGAACGAAAATCCCCTGTTTTTGCCAAGAAGAAAAATAAAATTATTTCTACAGGTCAAGTCTCAGGGTTCTTCCATAGTAATGGTAAAGGGCTTGGGGCTTCTGGAGATGTTACCGTTGCCAACGATCACCTTAGTATTCGTTATAATGGGGGATGGTCGCAATCCAGAAATTACCATGCAGGCGCTGGCGGTGGTAAGGTCAAATCTACACAATATAAGATGTTTAATCATGATGTAACCTTGGCTTATAAAAAGGATAATCATTTACTCTCTCTTAATATTGGACAAACAGATACCCCTTATGAAGGCTTTCCAAATGCCTATATGGACATGACAAAAAATCAATCTGTTTTTATCAATGGAAAGTATAAAGGCGATTTTGATTGGGGAACTTTAGAAGCCAGAGGCTATTGGCAACGCGTCACGCATGCTATGAATATGTTGGGTGACAAAGGCGGGCATTCCCCAACCACAGGCATGCCTATGAATAATATCGGACGTTTAGCGGGATATGATATTAAAGGTACCATTTACCTTAATAATAAAAATACTTTACGAATTGGTAACGAATTCGCCTATTATACGCTTAATGATTGGTGGCCTGCCCTGCAAGGCAGCATGATGATGGGTCCGAATACTTACCATAATATTAATCGTGGGCATCGTAATCGCTTGGGTACCTATGCAGAGCTTGAAACCCAATGGGATCATGATATTATCACCTTGCTCGGTGTCAGAAATGATGTGGTTATGATGAATACTGGGCAAGTTTCAGGTTATAAGGGTCTTGCTGGTATGAATGCCACCGAAGTTGCTGCAATGGACCGTTTTAACAGTGCCAACCGTGGTAAAACCGATGTTAATTTTGATGTTACCGCCCTTTTGCGTTGGAAAGCAGATCCCAACTTTACTTGGGAAACAGGCTATGCCAGAAAAACGCGTTCTCCTAATTTATATGAACGTTATTCATGGGGGACTACCCCAATGGCTATGCGCATGGTCGGATGGTTTGGAGATGGTAATGCCTATCGCGGGGATATTAATCTAAAACCAGAAATTGCCAATACCATCAGTACCAGCTTTAATTTTCATGATACCAAACAAGAAGTCTGGGAATTAAAGATACAACCCTATTATACTTATATTCATCATTATATTAATGTGAACTATCTAGGCAGCGCCTCTGGACGTGCTGGCACAACTATTTCAAATCTGCAATTTGCCAATCATAATGCCCAGCTTTATGGTGTAAACTCTGCAGGTTCGTATAATGTATGGAACAGCAAAAAATTCGGTAAAGGCGTTTTACAAAGTAATTTAAACTGGGTCAGAGGCACTGATCTAACCAATCATACCAACCTCTATCATATGATGCCTGTCAACGGAACACTCAGCCTTAATCAATATATTGGGAATTGGAGTGGTCGTATCGAAGGGGAATTTGTAAATGCCAAAGGTTTAACTGATCCTTTACGACGTGAGCCAAAAACTCCTGGTTATATATTACTTAATATGGGCGCAAGCTATACTTGGAATATGTTCCGACTGGATATGAGCATTGAAAATGTCATGAATAAAAAATATTACTTGCCTATGGGTGGCTTAACCATTGGCGACCTTATCGCAGATAACAGGGTCAGAGCTTTACCAGGAATTGGACGTTCATTTAATGTGGCTTTAACTGCCAGCTTTTAAGGATCTTTGCTGCAATTGATAAAGTGTCTTTTGCAGCACTTCCTCAAAAGGTTCTTCCTCTACCTTTATTTCAATAAAAGGTTCATTTGGTTGAAGTGGCTCAAGCGTTTCTATCTGGCTTGATAGCAAACTGGCTGGCATAAAATGCCCTTTTCTTTTCAACAAACGCTTTAATAAGATATCCTCGGGCACATGAATATATATAAAATAAAAAGGGTTTTGGATATTTTTTCTTAAAATATCACGATATCTTTTTTTTAATGCAGAACAAGTAAGAATGCCTGACCCATGATGGTTTTGTTCACTTTTTACCAACCAATCATGGCATTTTTCTAGCCATGGAATACGGTCTTCATCTGTTAAAGGAACACCACGAGACATTTTTTCAATATTATGCTCGGAATGCAAATCATCTCCTTCTTGAAAAGACCAACTTAATTTTTCCCGTAACCCTTTGGCAAGCTTACTTTTTCCACAGCCTGAAACCCCCATCACTACAAGTAAACATGGTTTTATCGTAGATATATCAACTATGGGATCAGGCATTTTACACTCCTACTACTTTAAATGATGTAATCCATCATTACCAGCAATTAACACTTCATTCGTGCAATGAATAAATAATCCATTTTCCATCACACCGACAATTTGATTAATTTCATTTTCCAACTTGACAGGGTCTGTAATTAATCCAAAATTGCAATCCAATATCATATTTGACCCATCCGTTAAGAAAAATTCTTTACTGTCTTTTTTCAAACGAACATCAATATTAGCACCAATTTTTTCCAGATGTTTGGCCGTAGCCTCCCATCCAAAAGGGGTAACTTCTACAGGAACAGGTGTATGATCACCAAGTTGATCAACCATCTTACGCTCATCTACTACGACAACGAATTTTTTAGCAGCATACCGAACAATTTTTTCTCTGAGTAATGCTCCACCCAGCCCTTTGATTAAATTATAACCTTGACGGGTAACTTCATCTGCACCATCAATATCAAGATCAAGTTCGGGGCATTTACCTAAAGTTGTTAACTCAATCCCAAAAGATTCCGCAAGATGGGCTGTATCGACTGATGTCGGAACCCCAATAAATCGCAGCCCCTCTTCTTGCCAACGTCTCCCCAAAGCTCTTACAACACAAGCCGCAGTGCTGCCACTTCCTAAACCAACCCTCATTCCAGGAGTGACCAAAGAAGCCCCAAGGTCACCGACTTTTTGTTTATAAAGCTCTATTTGGCTTGTATCTGTGCTCATTTTCTATTCCCTTTATGCCATAAAGCGTATTCTTTATTACCCAATATAGAGTAATAAAGAAATTATCCTTATAACTTACTCTCCACCTGCTGCACGATCAAGAATCCAATGTAATTCTCCCTCGGTTGTGATCGCAGCAGAAGGATAAGGTTTATTCTCGTCACGAACTTCACGAATAATTTGGGTTTTACTATCTCCACTAACCACAAACATCACGAAACGACTGGAAGCAATCGCAGGATAAGTTAAAGTCAATCTTTGATGTGGTGCGTCAGAAGGTTGGCTCCAAGACACCCATTTTTCTTGTTCTTGTAAAACAGGGGTGCCAGGAAATAACGAAGCTGTATGACCATCTGCCCCAAGACCTAACAATACGATATCAAATAAAGGTTTTCCCTTTTGTAACGTTTCAAAACCATAGATTTCTTGTAATTCTGCTTGATAAATCTCAGCAGCTTTTACTGGATCTTCCAAAACTGGCATAGGATGCACATTGCGAAATGGAATATCAATATGCTTTAACAAAGCCTCTTTAACCATATGAAAGTTGCTGTCTGCATCTGTATGGGAAACCATTCTTTCATCTCCGAAAAACAAATGAATTTTATGCCATGGCATCCGGTCTGCATATTCAGAGCTACCTAATAACTCATATAATCTTTTAGGCGTAGAACCACCTGATAATGCAATACATAAGGGCCCATCTTGTTTTTCTTCGGCATGATGTAAAATAGAACTGGCCAAGTAATCAGCTTGAGCCGTTGCATCGGATAAAACAAGCACATATCCTGTCTGCGCAGTATGACCCTTTTCCCCTGTATTTTCTATTTTATCATTCATAACCAGTCCTTTTTAAATATTTTTACGATTAAATAAACTTTATCATAGCGAGATCTAACACGATATTCTATAGAATAAAGACGCCTTAGGCTCTGGGAAGAATAAAATTCTCTACCGCATAAGCCCAGCCATTGTCTTCATTACTTTTCGTTTGAAAATGTGCATGACGATAAACACGTTCGCTGGATTGCCCCATAGCAATTGCTAAACCTGCGATCTCTAACATAGGAATGTCATTATCCATATCTCCGATACAAGCAATTTCCGAAATATCAATTCCATATTGTTTGCCTAACTCAATCGCAGCAAATCCTTTGTTTGCTTTGGGATGGGTAATATCTAAATAATGGTCCGATGAGCGCAATGCTTTGACCGTGTCAGGATATTTTTGATTAATTTGATCAGCCAATTTGTCTAATAACGCTGTATTACTTGAAACACCCTCAATTTTAACAATACGATTTTTATATTGGCTAATATGATCAATAATTTCAGGACCACCACCAACAACAGCCTTTTCATGAGAAATAAAGGGATCATTCCTATCAAAAACAACCCAATCAAATCCCCCAAAAATCCATGCTTTAACATCATTTTTTTGTAATAACTCACAGACCTCATCAGCATCCTGGGTCTTCATAGCCATACTAGAGGCAACAGATCCATCATTCCCAATAATTTCGCCACCATTTAACGCAGCAAAAGGGGTTACAATATTCAAATCCTTAAAAAACATTTGAATCCCTTGAGGCGGCCTACTACTGACCAAACATAAATGAATGCCTGCTTCTTTTAATTTTTGAACTGCTGTCAGTGCTTCTGGTGTTATTCTTTTATCATCCGTTATTAGCGTTCCATCAATATCTGAAACAAGTAATTTAATTTTATTAGACGGTTTTTTATCAATTCTATGATTATCTAAATTACCCAACATACTCTCCTTGTAACAATATTTAATAGATCACTATTAAGCATATCAATAAATTATATGCTCAATCTTTTAGTAACAAAAAACAACATAAATATAATTGTAAGTAAAATTAACTCCATCCCATATTAACAATAGTTTCCAAAAGAGCATCATTTACATGCATCATAACTCGGAAAGGCACATCTATGAGCTCCAAAGAATCACAATTACCAACTATATCTTTTAAAGGGACATTATGATTTGTTTGAATTATATTCTCAGAATCAATAGTGAGAGCCTCCCAATTTCTAATGTAATTTTTGGGATAATAAGAATTGTCAGGATGAAAAGAAAGAATATATCCCTTACTTGTCAATAAACACATCTTGGTTTTTTGCCCGTTTTGTATAACAAAACATAAATCATCATTAATTTTATCTGTAAAAACAAACTTTCCACCATGAGGATACGCTAAGAATTTACCATTTTCTTGTATACAAGATAAATAACGTGGTAGATTTCCATCTCTGTTAATCTTTGCAATGTTATTAAACCCAACAATTGCTGATTTATCACCATTTCCATGCCAAACAGACGGCTTTGTACCGTAATGATGGTTTTTTAATATCATCCCGTCGTAAGAAAAGTCATCAACAGAATAATTAAAGGCAGAAAATAGCTCATCATAATAATCTAATTTAATATTCACATCTTGATTTTCGTAAGCAAAATACTGCATAAGTTCCTGGTCATCTAATCTACCTGTTTTCTGAGATGCCTCATAACAAAAATTAATCATTTTACGAAGGCTACCAACATATCCCATATAAACACCACTATTTAGATATTTATTCGGAGTATCTGTTTTTTGCTTAAAAAATTCTAGAATATCATTTCTATCTACTGTACCAATTACACCAGATATTTTTACAGGAGGCCAAAAATTTTTATCAACATTAAACATCATATCGCATTCATATGACAAAAATTTATTTAAAATTACACTATAGTGATCATTAATATTTACATCATAACCATCTGTAAACAGAACAATTGAATCTTCATGCAGATAATCATTGTTTAAAAAAGCTTGTGTTATAGCAATTTTTTGACAAACTCCAACCTTACCTCTCTGATAATTCCCTGATATATTTATAAACTGAAAACCGTTATCAATTGATTGCTGTTTTAAAATATTTAAATTTGCTCCGAATGGGGCTGCAATTGTTAAATGATATATAATCATCTCTTTAATTTCTTTCTGCTATTTTATCTGCCTAAACTATCTTATATCAATATCCTCAAAACCAAAATATATTAATAAACACATAAACGCTCTCAATATCTATAGATATGAGAGCGCTAAAATTTAATAAAAAAGTTAACGTGTTTTAAGTCCAAAAACAACGGGATTGGCTTCGCTACCTTCAATAGCTGCAAGCGCTTCATATTGTTTGTATTTACGTAATACAGCTTGTTGCGCCATATCCATCATTTCCTCTGCCTCGTTTGGACGTACTCGTGCCAAGTTACGATAACGAATTTCATTTCCAGCATATTGTTTTAATGGAATAGAAGGTTTCGGAGAATCAAGTTGGAATGGATTTTTACCAATTTTACGCATCATTGGATCAAATCTAAACAAAGGCCAATATCCAGAATCTGTAGCCAACCCTTGTTGCACCAACCCTTGACGCATATCCAATCCTTGACCAATACAATGGCTGTACGCAACAATCAACGATGGACCATCATATGCCTCTGCTTGACGGAATACATCTAATGTGTGCTGAGGGCTTGCACCCATTGCAACTTGGGCTACATAGACATTATCATAAGTCATTGCCATCAGAGCCAAGTCTTTACGAACAGTTTCTTTACCCGCAGATGCAAATTTAGCGACTGAACCAAATGGAGAAGCCTTTGAAGCTTGTCCTCCAGTATTGGAATACATTTCTGTATCCATCACCAAGATATTTACATTCTGACCAGAGGCAAGCACATGATCTAAACCGCCATACCCAATATCATAAGCCCAACCATCACCACCAACAATCCAAATACTACGGCGGATAAAATGATCGGCTAATGTCAATAAGCGTTTAGCATTTTTATCATTAATCTGAGCTAATCTTGTTTTCAACTCTCCTACACGTAAACGTTGTGCTCTGATTTCTGATTCATGAACTTGATTAGATGTAAGAATAGCATTAACCAACTCTTCTCCCACAACATCTTTTATTTTCAATAATAAATTGGAAGCAACCTCCAATTGCTTATCCGCAGCTACCCTAAAGCCTAATCCAAATTCAGCATTATCTTCATAAAGTGAATTAGACCAAGCTGGTCCTTTTCCTTCTTTATTCATCGCCCACGGAGTGACAGGCATGTTTCCACCATAAATAGAAGAACACCCTGTTGCATTTGCGACTTGTAAACGATCACCAAATAATTGAGTTAATACTTTTAAATAAGGAGTTTCACCACATCCTGCACAAGCACCAGAGAACTCAAATAACGGTTCAAGGAACTGCACACCACGAACGTTAGAGAAATTAATCTTGCTGCGATCATTCACTGGAAGGGTATTAAAGAAATTTAAATTACGCTTTTCACGATCTAACAAAGTTTCTTTTGCTGTCATATTAATCGCACGAACATCAGGTTCTGTTGGGCTACTTGCTGGACAAACACTGACACACAAAGTACAGCCTGTGCAATCCTCTACATAAAACTGCAACGTAAAGTTTGTATTTGGATATCCACGTGCATTTACAGGAGCTGTTTTAAAATCCTCTGGTGCATTTTCTAATTCTTTTTTATCGTAAGTTTTTGCACGGATCACACTATGAGGGCAAACATATCCACATTGACCACATTGAATACACAAATCTTCACGCCATTCAGGGACAAAGTCAGAAATATTGCGTTTTTCATATGCCGCAGTTCCAGAAGGAAATGTTCCATCAGCTGGTAAAAGACTGACTGGCAAACTTTCACCACGACCAGAGAACATGGGTACAATCACATCATGGATAAATTTAGGGGCATTCGCTGGAACTGGATTTTCTTGCGCTAAGTTACTGGATGCATATTCTGGGACCTTGACCTCAAATAAATGATCGCAAGCTGCATCAACAGCCTTATAGTTCTTTTGAACCACTGCATCACCTTTGGAAGAGTAGGTTTTATGAATTGATTTTTTAATATAATCAATCGCTTCATCACGAGGCAGCACACCAGAAATCGCGAAGAAACAGGTTTGCAGGATCGTATTTGTCCGCATCCCAAGACCAACTTCTTGAGCAACTTTGGAAGCATCCACAACAAAGAATTTTAATTTTTTCTCAATAATACGCTGTTGTGTTAAGCGTGGTAAATGTTGCCAGACTTCCTCTGCACTATAATGAGAATTCAATAAAAATGTGCCATTGTCCGCAGCATTTTCCAAAATATCTTGACGATATAAGAAATGAAATTGATGACACCCTACAAAATCAGCTTGCTGTACCAAATACGCTGCTTTGATTGGTTCATGACCAAAACGTAAATGAGAAACTGTTTGCGCGCCTGCTTTACGAGAATCATAAACAAAATACCCTTGGGCATATTGTCCTACATCTTCAGAAATAATTTTAACACTATTCTTATTCGCACCAACAGTCCCGTCTGAGCCTAGTCCAAAGAACATTGCACGTTTTGTATCTGATTTCTCAATATTAAATGCAGGATCATAATCCAAACTTGTAAAAGTTAAATCATCTTTAATACCAACGGTGAAACCATGACGCGGTTTTTCGACTTTTAATTCATCGTAAACTGCTTTAACCATCGCTGGGGTGAAATCTTTAGATGACAATCCATAACGTCCACCTATAATTAATGGTAAATGTTCACGATTTCCTCTGGCAACTGCTTCTGCCAAGGTCGCAATCATATCAAGATATAAAGGTTCACCAATTGCACCAGATTCTTTGGTACGATCCATTACAGCAATACGTTTTACAGTTTTTGGTAAAGCTGCCAATACTTGCTGTGCAGGAAATGGACGGTATAAGCGAATTTTTAAAATACCAACAGATTCTCCATTTTCACGTAACTTTGCAACAGTTTGCTCAGCTGTTTCCGCAGCCGAGCCCATCAATACAACAACATATTCAGCATTTGGATCGCCGATATATTCAACCAAATCATAATGACGACCCGTTAATTTTTTAAAACGTGCCATATATTCTTCTACAATTTCAGCCGTTTTATTATAATAAGGATTAACGGCTTCACGTGCTTGGAAGAATGTATCTGGATTATGTGCTGTTCCACGAATAAAAGGGTTCTCAGGGCTTAGCGCGCGTTCGCGGTGGGCTGCAACCAAATCATCATCAATCATTTTCTCGATGATGTCATCAGAAATCATATCGAGTGTATTGAGCTCATGCGAAGTTCTGAAACCATCAAAGAAATGAATAAACGGAACACGCGCTTTTAATGTTGCTGCATGAACAATCAACGATAAATCATGTGCTTCTTGAACAGAATCAGAACAAAGCAACGCAAAACCAGTCATTCTTGCAGCCATCACATCGGAATGGTCACCAAAAATCGACAAAGCAGAAGTCGCAATAGAACGTGCTGCAACATGGAAAACGGTTGATGTTAATTCACCTGCAATTTTATACATATTTGGCAACATCAATAACAGCCCTTGAGACGCTGTAAATGTTGTTGTCAATGCACCGGATTGTAAAGCTCCGTGAACTGCCCCTGCAGCACCGCCTTCACTTTGCATTTGTTGAACGAATGGGATATTTCCCCAAATATTTTTTTTGCCTTTCGCAGCCCAATCATCAATATCCTCTGCCATCGGGGACGAAGGGGTAATTGGGAAAATTGCACAAACTTCATTAACACGATAGGCAATATGCGCAACCGCTGTATTCGCATCCATAATTGTCTTAGACATTTATATATTATCCCTTACCTTATACCCGTTGTTCTGTAACCATATCGATTGCTTGACATGGGCATGTTTCAAAACAAGCAGAACACCCTGTGCAACGATCCATATTGACTTCATACCCATTTCCTGGGCCTAATTTTGTTAATGCTTGCTCTGGACATGCTGCCAAGCAATTGTCACACTCATAACAATTCCCACAAGACAAGCATCGTTGCGCTTCATACACGGCTTCATTTTCTGAAAAGCCGATTAACGTTTCTTTGAAACCAATCCGTTCATCAACAGGCAATTCTTTTTGAATGATTTGTGGTGTTTCTGCTAACAAAGGCAAGTGTAAATCTTTATAGTATGAAATTGGATTTTTCGATGGAATTTGATAGGCGTTCGCACTTAACCAACCATTTATAAATCTAGCCGCCTTTTTCCCTAATCCTACCGCAGTGGTTACACTGCGTGGCCCACGAATGGCATCACCACCAGCAAAAATACCCTCGGCACCCGTCATCATATCTTTACCAACCACAATCGTTCCATCTGGATTTAATTCGATTCCAGAGACCTTACTAAGAAAGCTACTTTCTGGTCTTTGTCCTAATGCCATAATCACAGTATCCATTGGCATGTCTTCGAATTCTTCTGTCGGTTCTGGGCGACCTGTATCACCAACAACCATTTTTCTCAAGACAACTTTATCTTTTTCAATAGACGCAATGGTACTCATACATTTAAATTGAGTTCCCTCGGCATCCGCATCAACGATTTCAAAATCATGTGCTTCCATATGAGGGCGATCCCAAAAGAAAATGATTTTAACAGTCTTGGCACCCATACGAAAAGCTGAACGTGCAGCATCCATAGCGGTGTTGCCTGCCCCATACACCAAAACATTTGCACCAACTTTAGGTTGGTTTCCTGCGCTCACATCATGTAAAAATTCAGCAGCAGATAAAACATGAGCTCCCTGTTGTGTAGGAATATCAATTAAAGAAGGTTTCCCTGCACCTATCCCAAGGAAAACAGCATCAAACTTACCGTCTTTCTTTTCTTGCTCTAGGTCTTCGACACGGTGATTACAAACAATCTTCACTCCCATTTCCACAATACGATCAATATCTTGTTTTAAGATATCACGTGGCAAACGATAGGCTGGAATACCATACTGCATCATCCCACCAGGAATAGAAAATGCTTCTCTGATCTCAACCTCATGACCCATACGACGCAAATGATACGCCGCAGACAAACCACCAGGACCAGCCCCTATAATGAGAATACGCTTACTATTTTTATTTTCTGTAACTGGAACTTTCCATCCACTGGCGTTCGCCATATCACCCAAAAATCGCTCAACAGCATGAATAGTAATAGAACCATCCAAATCACCACGATTACATGAATCTTCACAGGGATGGTAACAAGCACGTCCATGCACTGCTGGCATTGGGTTATTCATCAGAATATGTTCCCAAGCAGCTTGGAATTTGCCCGCTTGCGCTAATGAAAGCCATCCTTGAATATCCTCACCAGCTGGACAAGCATGGTTACAGGGAGGTAAATGATGATTATATACAGGGACTACTGTTCGAATTGGCCCTGCAAAGTCCTTTTTCTCCATATTGATACGGGGACTCATATCATGTTGTTTGATTGTCATACCATGACCTCCATCTATGAACAGACACTACTCATGTCTATTCATTATTTTGTTTCTTGAATGATAAAATTATTAATTTTTTTTATTACGATATTTATAAAATACCGAGTGAGAAGTATAATTATGTTTTATACTTAAACTAAGAAAATATGATTATTGGTTCATAAATTCTTCACCTTTTAATCCTTAATTATAACCGTGGAATGACTGTTTAAACGTTATTCTATATTAGAATATCGCAGAGAATGTATAACAAATTGTTTACTTTGCTTAAAAAAAATTTAGAAAACATCCAAAAATTATTAAATTATACTTTTATAAGGTCAAAAGAAATAAATGGCATAAAAAAAAGCTTTAACCTTTACGATTAAAGCTTTTATTGCAGAAATACTTACAAAAATTTTATTTTTTTTCTACGTGTCCGCCAAAGCCAAAACGCATTGCTGATAACATTTTTTCAGCATATGTGTTTCCTGAACGTGAGCGGAAACGAGTAAATAACGCAGCTGTAATAACTGGCGCAGGAACAGCTTCTTCGATTGCAGCTTCAATCGTCCAACGACCTTCACCTGTGTCAGCAACGTCCCCTTGGAATTTAGAAAGATCACCATCAACAGCCAATGCATCAGCACAAAGATCCAATAACCATGAAGGAATCACACTACCGCGACGCCATACTTCAGCGATATCAGCCATATTTAAATCAAAACGTTGTTCTTCTGGTAAACGATCAGACCCTTTCATACGCATAATATCAAATCCTTCTGCGTATGCTTGCATCATTCCGTATTCAATACCATTATGAACCATTTTCACAAAGTGACCAGAACCTGCTGGACCGCAATGTAGATATCCTTTTTCCGCACGTGGGTTTAAATTTGAACCACGGTTTTTTGTACGAGGAATATCCCCAATCCCAGGTGCGAGAGATTCAAGAATAGGGTCAATATGATCTACAGCTTCTTGATTTCCACCATACATCATACAATAACCACGTTCTAGACCCCAAACCCCACCAGAGGTTCCAACATCAACATAGTGAATACCTTTTGCATGTAAGATCTTCGCACGACGAACATCATCTTTGTAACATGTGTTACCACCATCAATAACGATATCGCCTTTGCTAAGCATATTACCAAGCGTTTCAATGGCTTTTTCAGTAACATCACCAGATGGTAACATCACCCAAATCACTTTAGGAGAAGGAAGTGCTGCAACCAATGCTTCCAAATCATCTACAACAGCGCTTTTAGGTGCTTCAGCATGAATTTTATCACTGACTGCACGAGTACGGTTTAATAAAACAACTTCATGACCATGACGAGCCAAACGAACAGCCATATTGCCACCCATTCTGCCCAAACCATACATACCTAATTTCATAATAATTTTCCTTTAAATTAACATCATAAAATGAAGGTGCCTTGAAGATTAATCCCACAAGACACTTTCTGTTTTAAACTACAAAGCGCTTAAAATAGTTTTGCTCAAAGTTTCCAAGCCCGCTTTCATATCCCCTTTGACATGAATACGGATCACTCTTCTATCACGTTCTGACAAAACATCAAAATCACCACGAGCTTGTGCCTCTTTTACAATTCCAAATGTATATTTTTCTGCTGGAACTGGCAAATCTTTGACATCATCAACAGTGATTTGCAAGAATACACCTGTTTTTGGCCCACCTTTATAGGCTTGACCTGTAGAGTGTAAGAAACGAGGACCAAATTCTGCAGCTGTTGCAACTTTTTTCTTGTCACGAATAGCCAAACGAATTTTTTGAATCCAATCACGCGTTGCAAGATCACGTTCAATATAAGCCAATACACCAACATAATCCCCAGTTTGAACCTGAGAAAATAATGTTTTTAAAGCATCTGTCAAAGAAGAAGCATTTTGTAATTTTTCAACTTCAACTTTACCTGCATATACTTCAAAATTACCATCACGAACCACAGGGGTAATATCTGGTAACTTACCATGCTCATTATAAGCTGTGGTAATTTTTTTGGTTTCGATTTTACTTGCTTCAACATCAGGTTGATCAAATGGATCAATTCCAATAAAGGAACCAGCGACTGCCGTTGCGAATTCGGTTTGATAGAAAACTTGTGCAATTTGGTTCTTATCTTGTAAATTCAAGGTAACCACTGGATGACCAGCTGCTTTTAAAGCTTCTAATGCTTTATCTTGAGCTGCATCAACATTACCATTTAAACGCAAATACACAAACAAACGATCATTACCATAATGATCTGGGGTTGTCAGAGTTTCCTCATCAATTGGAACAATACCCTTACCAATCTTACCTGTTGATTCAGCAAGCAACTGTTCCAACCAAGCACCCAAAGAGTTAATGGCAGGAGAAGCAATAATGGTAAATTTATCTCTTTTGAATTGTGCAACCGCTGTTCCCCAGATAGCGCCCAACTGGAGACCAAGATTTTGAGTCAAAGAAGTTTCTGCGGCACATGCTTTTTGCATTTTATGAGCAGATTGTAACAAAGCCCTTAGTGGTAGTCCAGCTGCTGCTGCAGGGATAATACCAAAATTAGATAAGACAGAATAACGTCCACCAATATCTTTTTTACCGTAAAAGATTTTCCAAAAACCGTCTTGTTTAGCAACATCTTCCATATGAGAACCAGGATCAGTTACAGTCACAAAATGGCTTCCGACCTTATCACCAACAACTTTTTTAGCTTCATTATAGAAATAAGCTTTTAAAATGTTTGGCTCTAATGTTCCACCAGATTTAGAAGAAACAATGAATAACGTTTTCCCTAGATCTACTTTTTGTTGAAAGGTAAAAACTTGTTGTGGGTCTGTACTATCCAACACATGCAGAGTTGGGAAACCTGTTTGATGACCAAATACTTCACCTAAAACTTCTGGCCCAAGACTAGACCCTCCCATTCCAAGCAATAACACATCCGTAAAACCTCTGGCTTTAACTTCGTTTTGAAAAGCCTCAAGGGTTGCAAGGTCACCTAATTGTTCATCAACAATATCTAACCACCCAAGCCATTTACTTTCATCTTTTCCTGTCCACACAGAAGCATCACGCGCCCAGATTTTTTGGACTTTACCCTCTTTATCCCAAGCGTTTAGGCCTTCTTGCACGGCTTTTTGATGATCTGCTGGTAATGCAGATTGCATTTGAATTAATTGTTCGTCCTGCATTAAATTATTTCCCACTTTGTAAAGTTTCTAGTTTTTCTTTAACAGAACCCAACAGTTGATCAAATGCAGTTGCAAATTGAGCAACACCATCAGCTAACAATTTATCTGTTACACCTGCTAAATTTAAATTTAAACGTTGAGCTTCTGATAATATTTTTTTAGCTCCCTCAACATCTTTATCTAGTGTTTGAGAAGCCGTTCCATGATCGCGAAAAGCATCCATTGTTGCAGGAGGAATTGTATTCACGGTATCTTGACCAATCAACTCATCAACATAGATTGTGTCAGGGAAAGATTTATCTTTACATCCAGTACTTGCCCACAATAAACGTTGTGGTTTAGCACCAGCAGCAGCAAGCTTTTTCCAACGATCTGTTTTTAAAACTTCAAGATAATGTTGATAAGCCATTTTCGCATTCGCAAGGGCGACTTTACCACGAACAGCTTTTAATGCTGCACTATCTTTGTCACCAGCAGCAACACGGGTATCGATTTCTTTATCAATTGCTGTATCAATACGACTTACAAAGAATGAGGCAACACTGGAAATATGACCAATATGATGACCTTTGGCTAGATGTTTTTCTAAACCAGCAATATAGGCTTCTAAAACATTTTTATAAGCATCCAAAGAGAACAACAAAGTGACATTAACGTTAATGCCTTCAGAAATTGCTGTTTCAATCGCAGGAATACAGGGTGCTGTTGCTGGAATTTTAATCATCAGATTTTTTTCAGCAACTTGTTTCCATAAACGACGTGCTTCTTCGATTGTCTTTTGACCATCCATCGCAATATAAGGAGACACTTCCAGGCTTACATATCCATCAACGCCTTTGGTTTTTTCCCACACAGGAAACATTACTTTACATGTATTGCGGATATCTTCAATCGCGGCTGTTTCATATAATGTTGGAACATCAGTCAAGCCAGATGCAATTAATTCTTTGAATTGTGGATCATATTCTGTTCCATGACCCATCGCTTTTTCAAAAATTGCTGGGTTAGAAGTAACCCCTTTAAGGTTATCTTCATCAACCAATTTTTTAAGACTGCCATTCGCAGTAAAAGAACGTTGAATAAAATCTAACCACGGAGATTGTCCATATTTTTCAAGTTGAACAAGAGGATTTTCAGCCATTTGAATTTTTTCCTTTTAAGGTTAACTTATAAAACAAATTATGTACTAATTATGTCATATTACAAATATTAAAGCCCTCTTTCTAGCTATTGTAAAGAGGGCTCTTTTCATCTAATCCACTATTTTTTAAGCTGCTCTCTAGCAACTTTAAGAACATTTTCTACTGTAAAACCGAAATGTTCGCGTAATTTATCATAAGGTGCAGAAGCCCCAAAACTGCGCATTGCAATGATGGCTCCAGTTGGGCCTGCATAACGGTCCCAACCAATTGGAGATCCCTGTTCGATCGCAACACGACCTGTAATGTGTGGAGGTAAAACCTCATCACGATATGATTGTGGTTGTTCTTCAAAGATTTCCCATGAAGGTATAGAAACAACACGAACTTTTTCGCCTTCTTTCAGCAATATTTCATATGCTTCCATAGCCAATCCAACTTCACTACCTGTTGCAATCAAGATGACTTCAGGCAATTCACCACAACATGCAACCACGTATCCACCCTTGCGAAGTCCAGCAGCAGAGGCATATTTTGAACGATCAATCGTCGGTAAATTTTGGCGACTTAATGCCAAAATTGTTGGATGTGAATTATGCTCCATTGTCATTTTCCATGCTTCAATAACCTCGTTAGCATCTGCTGGGCGGATCATACGAATACCAGGGGTTGCACGGAAATGTACCAACTGTTCAATTGGTTGATGAGTTGGACCATCTTCACCAACACCAATACTGTCATGTGTGAAGATATAAACGATTGGCAATTGCATCAAAGAAGCCAAACGAATTGGGTTTTTCATATAATCAGAGAAAATAAAGAATCCAGCTGCATACGTTTTAAGACCACTTAATGCAATCCCATTGGCAATCGCACCCATTGCATGCTCACGAACACCATAATGAATGTTACGACCACCAAAAGTGCCATTTGCTTCTGGATAATCTGGACTTTGGAATACACCAGCATCAGCAAATTCTAACCAACTCTTATTTGATGGTGCAAGATCAGCAGACCCACCAACCATCCATGGAATATTTTTCGCAATTGCATTTAATACTTTACCAGAGCTTGCACGAGAAGCAACGCCTTTTGGATCAGCGGCAAAAACTGGAATATCTTTGTCCCATCCTTTTGGAAGACGATTATGAATAATATCATCAATTTCTTGGGCAAGCTCTGGATGTTTGGTTTTATATTCAGCAAATAACGCGTTCCATTTTTTACTTGCCTCTGCACCGCGTTTACCAATACCAGCAGCAAAATGCTCTTTAACACCATCAGCAACATAGAATGTTTTGTCTTCAGGCATACCATATACTTTTTTAGTTGCCTTTACTTCATCTGGCCCCAAAGGCTCACCATGAACACCATGTGTTCCAGCTTTGTGTGGAGAACCATAACCAATGATGCTATCGAGAATAATTAAACTTGGAGCATCTGACGCATGACGTGCTTCGTTTAATTTAGCTTGAAAATCTGCAATATTATTCGCATCTTTGACTTCATGTACATGCCAACCTTGTGCTTTGAAACGTTTGGCAACATCATCTGTAAACGCAATACTAATGTTACCTTCAATAGAAATACGGTTACGGTCATATACCCAAGTCAAATTGCCTAGTTTTAAATGCCCTGCAACAGAAGCAGATTCATAAGAAATCCCCTCCATCAAATCGCCATCACCACAGAATGAATATACATGATAGTCAAACAATGGAAAACCATCTTTATTATAGCGCGCAGCCAACCATTTTTGTGAAATTGCCATACCCACAGAAGTAGCCAATCCTTGGCCCAAGGGACCTGTCGTCGTTTCAATACCTGCTGTATGACGATATTCAGGATGTCCAGGTGTTTTCGAATTAAACTGTCTAAATTGTTCTAAATCTTGCAGGGTCAATGCTGGTTTTTGTTCAACTTTACCATCATGAGTAACGTTGTGAATTCCAGTCAAATGAATCATTGAATACAACAATGCAGAAGCATGACCACCAGAAAGCACAAAACGATCACGTGCTGGCCATAATGGATTTGCTGGATCGTAATTTAATACATTATTCCATAACGCATAAGCAGCTGGCGCCAAATCCATCGGTGTTCCAGGATGCCCTGAATTAGCAGCTTGCACTTGATCAATGGCCAAACCACGAATTGTATTAATACAAAGTTCATCAATATTCATTCAAATCTCTCCTAAATAAAGTCTTTTACCCTAATCAATCATAGAGCAATTAATACATGATCTTAATACGCATTTAAAAAAAGAAAACCAAAATTCTTTACTAAATTAGATTATCATCTCTTTATATCACAAAAAGTTGGGAGTTAAAAAAAACAAAATGACCATTTAAAAACAATAGAGACCATTATTTTTTTGGTTAAAAAAAACACTATACGCCCAAATAAAAAGGATTATTAATTTTAGATCAAAGCGTTAAAAACTTATAATTACTGTATCAATATAATAAACAATCTTTAACACTTAAGAATTAAACTCGTCCACAATCCATATTCATAGCGATAATAATTTAAAAAAATCACCAATAGTAGAGAAGAAGAAAAATGATATAAAACGCAATAATAATACCCAAATAACAAAAAGCATCCATGGACTCTTGGTAATCGACCTTACAATCTCTTTGCAAGCACATCTCTAGTGTAAGTATCAAGGCTAGTATAATTGCCCCTATCATAACCGAAGGGGCACCAAAAAACATCCCCACTAAAGGAACAGGAATATTGCAAGTAAAAAGACCAATGGCAAAATAAAAAAATATCAACAGAGAAAATTCCAACACTTTTATTGGATTATCTGTCTTGTTTCAGCACTAATAATTTTAGGAATTGATTTTGCTTGTTATCATAACGACGCTTATTACTTAACCCATAAAACCGAAATTCAACGGGACAAACTTGAACAAGAATTAAAAACAAAAAAAATCAAGGATTAACTTTTCTTTTCAAACTATCTCGATAAAATAAAAAACTATTCTTTTATTTATAAAACGAGGGGATAACCATGACCTCCAATTCAGATAAACCTGCTTCATCTCAAAAACCAACTTTTACCCCAGAGCAAATTGAAGCACTCTATTTTGATACAGCACGTCAAGGAGAAATAGAACTTCTGACAGAGTTTATCAGAGCAGGTATGGATATAAACCACCAAAATCACGAAGGGCACACAGCCCTTATATTGGCAAGTTATCATAATCATACACAAGCCGTACAATTATTACTCAATCATGGCGCAGATCCCAATATACTGGACAATAAAGGCGCCACCGCTTTAACGGGCGTTGCATTTAAAGGCTATATCCCGATTGCAGAGCTTTTAATCAAAGCTGGAGCAGACGTTAACGCTGAAAACAACCTTAAACGTACAGCATTAATGTTCGCCATTCTGTTTGGACGCAAAGATATGATTAAACTTTTATTACAATCAGGCGCTGATCCCCATCACGAGGATGGTGAAGGAACGACCCCTATCAAACTTGCCGAGAGCCAAGGCGATATCGAACTAATTCAATTATTAAAACAACAGAACTAGTTTTATTTGAAAATTACTAATCTAGGAAACTAAAATGACTAATCCTTATTGGAGCCCTTTTGTTAATGATATTGTTCCTTATACCCCAGGGGAACAACCCAAAGTAACAAACTTGATTAAATTAAACACTAATGAAAATGCCTATGGTGTGTCTCCAAAAGTATTAAATGCCTTAAAAGAAGCCCTTACCGATCATCTAAAGCTTTATCCAGATCCAACCTCGAATCAACTTTGCTCAGAACTAGCCAAATTACATGATGTAGACACAGATTATATTTTTGCAGGAAACGGTTCAGATGAAGTTCTAGGCTTTGCTTTTTTTGCCCTATTAAAGCACGATAAACCCATTTTATTCCCTGATATTACCTATAGCTTTTATCCTGTTTATTGCAATCTGTTTAACATTGCTTTTAACACAATTCCGCTAACAGAAGATTTTGAAATTAATTTACAAGATTATGCCGATAAAGATTGTGCTGGTATTGTCATAACCAATCCTAATGCCCCTACTGGTGTTTTATTAAACCCTCAATTAATTCAAGAATATTTAAGGGAACACCGTAATCAAGTCGTCATTGTGGATGAAGCATATATAGATTTTGGCGGGGAATCCGTGGTCTCTTTAGTAAAGCAATTTCCTAATTTATTAGTCATCAGAACTTTTTCTAAGTTTTATGCCTTGGCTGGTTTAAGGGTTGGATACGCTGTTGGTAATCCAGATTTAATTGAGGGTATCAGACGCATTAAAGACAGCTTTAACTCTTATCCATTAGATCGTTTGGCACAAACCGCCGCGACAGAGGCTGTCAAAGACATTCAATGGTCTGTTCATAATGCCCAACGTATAATTGCCAATAGAAGTCATCTGATACAATCACTTAGAAAGATTGGGTTTAAAATACTAGAATCACAAGCTAACTTTATTTTTACATCTCATCCTAATATTTCAGGAGCTACTCTTGCATCACGACTTAGAGAAAAAAATATTTTGGTGCGGCATTTTAATACACCTCGGATTAAGAATTGGCTGCGCATTACCGTTGGAACCGAAGAAGAATGCAAACAATTAGTTCATGAAATTCAATATATTTGTAATCTTGATGTTTAATATAAAATTGATAAATAATTAAACCCTATATCTGCAGATTCTAACGTTAAATAATGTACTTTAATGTTGGAATCTGACACGCCAACTCAAGTTGATCTTTATCAAAATTCTATAAAATTTAATTGTCATTTTAATTTACTCTAAGCATATACAATATTCACATTTATCTTTTGAAAAAATATGCTTAAACGTACCCAAGCAGCACCTTCAAAAATTGAACAAGATAAAAATATCACATCATTAATATAATGTTATTAACTGGTCTAATATATAAATTGACAAAACTTAACGTCATTAATTATTGTTAATGATTATTAATTTCATTTACATATAAGATCCACGCTGATGCTCAACACGTTAAATCATTTCTTATACACACGTCCTATATATAGTAAGAGATTACTTTTCTTGTCTATTTATACCACGTTAAGCCTTTCGCTTTTCGGTCAACAAGCAGATGCGGCTCGTTCCTCACCCTTGCTTGATCAAAATGCTGCCCCTTCATCAAATTCAAGCAGTGGCGACCCGACAAAAAAAACGCCTCCCCCAGCAAAAGTGTTAGACCAAGATACGGGCCAACATCCTGAAAATGACGATATGTTACTTAAAAGCATGTGGGGTGTTCGACCTTGGTTAGCCCAATACGGTATTACCTTTACTGCGGTTGATGTTAATGAAGTTTGGGGGAACCCATATGGTGGTATCAAACAGGGTGCTGCGTATGAGGGTATGACGACATTGACCCTCAACTGGGATCCAGAAAAAGTGCTTGGTTTTAAACATGGGCTTTTTAATATCAGCGCTATGCAAATCAGAGGACGTTCATTTACA
>NZ_CAMXCI010000005.1:0-203841 GCF_947179115.1 Commensalibacter papalotli (ex Botero et al. 2024) | reverse complement strand
AGTAATTTTAGATCCTTCAAGTTTATCATAATCTAAATATTACAACTTATACGATAACACACATCTTAAAGTTGTAAATATAATACTCATTAGCATCTCTTAAAAGTGTATTACCTTTAAAACAATTATCATTATTAATTTGCATCTAAGAAATCTTGTTGATAGCATTTATTCTTTATAACATTAATGATGAACAGTATTTATGATAGAACTTTTTGAAATTATTGGTATAGGTTTAATTACGCTTTTACCTTTGGCTAACCCATTGACGGCTGTTGCTTTGTTTTTAAGTTTATCTGAGGATATGAATAAAGAAACACGTGACCATCAAGCCTTGATGGCAGCAATATATGTTTTTACGATTATGATTGTGACTTGGTATGCTGGTCAAGTGGTAATGAGCACTTTTGGTATATCGGTTCCTGGGCTACGTATTGCAGGTGGCTTAATTGTTGTATTTATCGGATTTCAGATGCTTTTTCCCGTTCGTAAAGTTCACGATGCACTTGAGGTGCGTGAAAAGACATCAGAAATGCAAAAAGAACCAGACACGGATATCGCCTTTGTGCCATTGGCAATGCCTGGTACTGCTGGACCTGGAACAATAGCGATTATTATTAGTAGTGCATCCGCAGTTCATCAGGGAACAATACATGTTTCACAATGGGTTATTATTGTTGCACCTATTCTCGTTTTTATATTAATTAGCATTTTACTTTGGGTTTCTTTGCGTAGTTCAGCTGTAATCATGCGTTTTATAGGAAATAGTGGCGTCCAAGCAATTTCTCGATTAATGGGGTTTTTACTGGTATGTATGGGCATACAATTTGTAATTAACGGGTCTTTGGATGTTGCTGCTAGTATACATTAAGTGAATATGTTTCGTTCACATTATTTTTATTTGACAAAAATCTTTTAATTTGTATTTCTCATCTAGAAATGAATTTGGTATGGGTTTTTGTCAATGTTTAAGAAAAGTAAGTATCAGTTATCCTTTATTATAGGGATTAGTACTTTTCTGCTTTTTCCTTTTTATAGTGATGCAAATGCTCAACGTACATTACAGCTTAAAAAAAGTGAAACGCTCAGACCTATAGCAAATAAACCTTCTGATGCAGATCCGGCTAAAGAGTTATTCTTTAGTGGGGTTAATCAATATTTAGACCAATATGGTATTAAGTTAGGGTTGAATTGGGTTACAGAGACTGCTGGTGTTGTCAGTGGTGGCAAACGTAAAGGTGCTGACTTTACTCAACAAATTGCATTTTCTTTAGACATAGATTGGGAAAAATTAGTAGGTTGGAAGGGATTTTCAACCCATGCGATAATTATGAATCGTTCGGGTCGGAATGCCAGTGCCGATTATGTTGGAGATTCTCAAATACAAGCCCAAGAAGTTTATGGTGGCGGTTATGCGCGCTTGTTGCATATGTATGATTTATACGCCGAACAAAAACTTTGGCATGATAATATTGATATAAAAATTGGTCGCATGAGTGTTGGTGATGATTATGCCCATAGTGCGATTGCTTGCCAGTTTATGTTGTTAACAACTTGTGGGCATCCTCGAAGCACACAATCTCAGCAAGGTTTCTCTGATTGGCCAGGTGCTGTATGGGGGGGGCGTATTTTATACAAAATAACAACTCAGACTTATATACAAGTAGGGGCGTATCAAAGTACTCCTTGGCCTCAAGGGGGAAGAACGGGTTGGGATTGGGGAACCTCACAAACTACAGGGGCTTTTGTACCAGTTGAATTGGGTTATAATCCTGATATTGGTAAGGATAATCTTCTTGGTCATATTCATGTGGGTACAGGCATTGACAGTAGTCGTTTTGAGACTTGGTCTTCTCAAGTAACAGGATCTGGAAAAAAGGATAATCGCTTTCAATTTTGGATTCAGGCTGATCAAATGGTTTACCGTAACGATCCTATTGATGATCATGGCTTATTTGTTATCGCGAATTATGGTCATGACGCAGCAACAACTTCTTCATTTAAAGATTTCTATAATATTGGGTTGTTGGATCGTGGTTTTTGGAAGGCACGTTCTTATGATCAATTTGGGCTGATGTTAACATATTATACGGTTCCACGAGGTTTAAGTCGCGCACAACAATACCAAATTAATAATGGTCAGGTTACTGGAGCGAATGGAATTTTTAATGGTTTATTAAATGGTGCGCCAGGGGTTCAGACCAACAGCTTATTATTTGAAGCTAACTATGGTATTGCAGCCTATAGAGGAGTTATGCTGATGCCGATTTTCGAGTATTTTCATAATGTAGCCGCAACTAGAAGTACTTATAAAGACGCTGTGCTTTTTGGTTTGAAAACAAACGTTACTTTTTAGAGAAACTATTGTATAAACTATTTTAATTAATTCGTTAAATTATATAGCATCTTGAAATCTAGTGCGATCATATCGAATGAAACAATGGTATTTGACAAAGTGATTAAAAAAATAATTTTATCAGGATTTACTCTTTTATTACTAGGAGGGTGCAATCCTGAGATGGGTCGTCTTCCGTTTGAAAGTGATGTTGGATGCTTACGCAAAGAGTTGTCATCCGATACTCACCCATCTTTTCAGATAGCGGCTAATTATTGCCAACAAGATGATCATGGTGTGCCTTTACCTTTAAAACTCAAAGGTGCCCTTGATTTACAAATGCAGGCTGAAAAAGCAAATATTGCCTATACAAATTGATTATTAAAAATCATTATATATAGAAAATAAGTTTTACACTAATTGTATAGGCTTTGATTAAAAAATTAGGGATATGAAAACTCTGGAAATAAAAGGCTTGGAAAGTCCAAAAATATATGTATTATCTGATCCAAGCTAATAAAAGCAGTTATTTTTTTATATAGGGTAAAATGGTGCCGACACTCGGAATTGAACCGAGGACCTACTGATTACGAATCAGTTGCTCTACCCCTGAGCTATGTCGGCGTGTGCATTGTGCTTTTTTATATAGGAGCTGAGCATAGACTGCAAGAGTGATAAAATAATTTTCTAATGTTTATTTTTTATTTTATCACCATGTTCGTGTTTGCTTATATATTATAAAGTATATCATGAAGTGGTATTACAGACAGGTTGCTATTTAATAAGGCTATTGAATATTTTATTTCATTAAGAGAGATTGTTGTTGGAGAGTAAAGAATTAAACGAAGCAATAAGCATCGTTGATCAGGCAATAGAGTGCCCATCTTGTGGATTGGTACAAAAATACCCAGAGATAAAGCATGGTGAGTTGATTGCATGTCAACGGTGTGGTCTAGAGCTGTTTCGTCATCCAGTCAGTAAGCAATGGGCGGTTCCTTTTGCTTTTTCTCTATCATCACTGATTTTATATGTGATGATGGTATCTTTTCCTTTGCTTTCAGTGAATATATATGGACGTACTAACTCATTAGGTATTCTTGATGGTAGTATAGAATTTATGCACCAAGATCTGGGAATTGTTGGATTATTAATAGCATTAGTGGTAGTGGTATTTCCAATTATAACCATTAGTTTAATGTTAACTATTTTACATTTCTCGCGGTTGAAAAAATTACCTTCTTTTTTCCCTAAGCTATTGCAATGGTATAAATTACTACGTCCATGGTCAATGATTGAGGTCTATATTTTAGGGATTTTTGTTGCCTATACCAAATTGGTGGGAATGGCATATGTTGAGATTGATTATGCATTATATTCTATGGTGTTATTAATGATTTCGATGGGTATTACAGATGCTTGCACTGATTTTGCTGGTTTGTGGGGACGTTGCGCTATCAAAGAAACGATGATTTTCCATTATAAGCAAGTAGATATAGCGCCGCATCATTTTGATCAACTGCCCGAAAATAATCATTTAGCGTCTTGTGAATGTTGTAGTCTTGTTTTTGCTACGAATACTGTGATTGCTGAAGAGGGACAAATCGGCGTTTGTCCAAGATGTGGAAAGAAAATTCACAAACGTAAAACCAATAGTCTTAATCGATCGTTGGCATTATTATTTGCAGCTTTTATTTTTTATATACCTGCAAATTTATACCCTATCATGAGCATGACGATGATGGGTAAGACAAGTAATCATCGGATTTTTGGTGGTGTTGTTGAATTATGGCAAAGTCAGATGGTGCCTTTAGCTTTATTGGTATTTGTCGCCAGTATCGCAGTTCCTGTTTTAAAGATATCTGGAATAGGGGTAATGATTGGTGCCAGTTTAATGCGATCCAAAAAATGGCTGACGATGAGGTCTAAACTATTCCGCGTTATTACTTTTATCGGCAGATGGTCAATGATTGATGTTTTTATGATTTCCATTTTGATAGCATTAATTCATTTTGATGCATTGGCAACAGTACATGCGCATGTTGGTATTTTAATGTTTGCAGCAGTCGTTGTGATTACGATATTTGCAGCAGATGTATTTGATCCTCGATTAATGTGGGATTATGCTGGAATGAATAGTTCCGAAAATGATCAAAAAAAGTAAAAATTAGAAAATGAATCATCCTATATTCATTATCTTATAAACATTAAGTAAATAGAAATATGTCTCAAAATAATAATCAGGCTCCTTTGGCTACTTCTCGCAAAATCAAATTTTCTTTGGTTTGGGTTGTTCCTATTATCGTTGCTATCTTAGCAATTTACCTGGGTTGGAAAGCTATTTCCAATGCGGGTCCAACGATTACGATTTCTTTTGAAACAGCAGACGGAATTGTTAGTGGCCAAACACAGGTCAAAAGTAAATCTGTTGTTCTTGGTACAGTTAAAAGTGTTTCGTTAAGTAAAGATATGCGCCATGTGGATGTTCAGATTGCTATGACTGGCAGGGCATCTTCTGTGATTACTGATAAAGCGCGTTTTTGGGTCGTAAGGCCTCGATTTAATGGTGCAAGTATTTCTGGTTTAGAAACGTTAATTAGTGGTGCGTATATTGCATTTGATCCAGGTAATTATAAATCAGGGAAAAAACAACGTTATTTTGTTGGTTTAGAATCTCCCCCTGGTGTGAGATCTGGTCAACCTGGAACAACTTATGTGCTAGCGACAGATAATTTAGGATCTTTGGGCGAAGGTGCTCCAGTTTTTTATCGTGACATTGTAGTAGGCGAAGTCCTGAACTATGATATGCCTGCTGGTGGTGTAGGACCAATTTTATTACATATTTTCGTAAAGAAGCCATATGATAGTTATTTGCACCATACGAGTGCTTTTTGGAATGTGTCTGGTATTAAATTAGGTTTTGGTGCGACAGGATTGAATGTTCAGTTACAATCTATGCAGGCGTTAATGTCTGGAGGGATTGCTTTTGACGAGCTTGATCGTCCTTTAATTGCCGCTGGAAAAGAATCTAGAAAAGAAGAACTTATTCCAGCGGATACACAATTTATTTTATATTCTGACCAAGAAGCTGCGGAAAATTCACGTTATCATGACAACGTTCCGCTTGTGACTTATGTAACTTCTTCGGTTAAAGGATTATCAAAAGGCAGCCGTGTAACCTTGTTTGGTTTGCAAATTGGCACCGTAAAGGATGTTTCATTAATTATTGATGCTAAGGCAAAACAAACACGCGCAAAAATTACAATGGATATTCAACCGAACCGTGTATTTACCTTTCAAAAGAAATATGACGCTGCGACTTTGGCTTTGATTACGAAATCGTTGATTGCTAATGGAATGAAGGCAACCGTTGCAAGTGATAATTTCTTATTTGGCAGCTCTTTAATTGCGTTAAATTTTGTTGATATGAAAAAACCAATTGCGCCCCAAACAGAGGGGAATACTTTGGTTATCCCAAGTCAAGCTGGTGGTATGGATGGTATAATGGCGTCTATGTCCACGGTTGCGTCTAAGATTGCGGCAATGCCATTGGATCAAATGGGAGAGAATATAAATAATTTATTGGCACATACAGATGATAAGCTTAATAGCCCAGATGTTGCGAAAACATTGAAAGCAATGCGTCAAACAATGCAGAATATGAGTGATCTGAGTAAGAAACTTAATCAAGGAGCAACACCGTTAATGAAACAATTGCCTGAGATGAGTCGTCAGTTAGATCAAACTCTGAAGAATGCAAATAAGCTCTTGGCCAGCTATGGTGGGGATACAGATTTTAATCGTAATTTGCAAAGCATGATCGTACAGCTCAGTGAAACTGCTAGATCTTTACGCTTCTTGAGCGACTTTATGACTCAGCACCCATCAGCCCTTATAACAGGACGTAAATAATGAAATATTTTAGTAAGAAAAACATATTATCACGCCGCCACCTTTTGAAAACTGTTATGGGTGGATCAGTTTTAGCCGTTTCTGGCAGCTTGTTAACAGCATGTAGTAACTCAGGACCAACTTATTATACGTTATCATCTGTACCAGGAAGATCGTATAGTGCAAATCCTTCTATTATAGAGGTAAGAACACCATCTTTGGCAGGATTCTTCGATAAAGATCGGATTGTTTCAGAGATTAGTAATAATAAACTGACAATATCTTCTTCCGACGCGTGGGCAGATAATATTACCAATATGATTGGTCGGGTGATGATGTTGGATCTGGCCCAACGCTTGCCTAATGCACGTGTTTTCTTGCAAAATCAAGCAACACAAACAACACCGCAAGCCTATGTAGAAATGGATATTTCCAGATTTAACCAAGATGCAAGTGGTAAAGCTGTAGTAACTGCAGATTTGGTGATTCGATCTGATGGGGATAAACCTGCTCAATTTAATCGTTTATTAACATTAGAAAAAGTTCCAGCAGATAGTAGCACCCAAGCACTTGTCGTTGCATTAAGTCAGATACTTGGCGAAATTGCGGATACTGCGGCTGCAAATTTGATGAATATATCGTTACGATAAGTAAAATATTAATAGATATTTAATAAGATGTTTAAAAAAAGGAAGCTAATAAGGCTTCCTTTTTTATGAGTTGTTGAATTTTTGTCAATGATGATCAGAGTTAGAATTCTAATTATAAAAATATTTCAGGAATCGCCTTTATTGTTTTAAAAGTAATGTCCATAGCTGATTTTACATGGTTTGCCATTCATTCAGTAACATCAGAGTAGATATATTTCTTATTACCTTATAGATCTCTTTTTTGGAGATAATAGAATATTCTATTTTTTATTTTCTTTTTGATATTGCTCCCAAATATCAATCATAATATCTGCAAATTGTAAGGCAGTTAACGGAGGTTTTCCGTTAACTGTATATTTAACGGTTGGGCGTTTTAATAAACGTAAAATGCTGTTTTTAGCTTGTCTATATATAGACAGTGTAACGTAATAGATAATAAAAATTGGAATAAGGAGTATAAGTAAAGGGTTATCTTCTTTTTCAAAATATTTTCCATATGGAAAACGATTGACAATATATTCTCTTGGTAAATTTATAACGTCTGCACTATAAAAGATTAAGAAATCAGCGTCCTCACCAGAAACACTATTTTTTCCACTATTAATAATCATATTTGGGTAAAAAGTATCACCTTTATCACAGCATTCATCTATAATTACTTTATAAATTTTATACTGCAAATTGTCTTTTATATTCATAGTTATGTTATGACTTTAATAAGGTAAAAGGATCACATTCAACATTGTTTCCCATATCTGCTTGATATTTTTTCCAGATTTCAATCATTATGTCTGCAAATTGTTGCGCCGTAATGGGTTCTTTTTCTTCTACTTATTTAAAGTAATTACTAAATAATTTATTTAATAATCCAGTTAATCCACGCATTATTAATATAAAACCTGTAAAAGGCGTTTCTTAAAAAAAATATAAATTGTATAGAAAATATTTTTCTACATATTCATTAGGTAATTGAATAGCTTTTGCACACTCATATATGAAAGATTCTGCGTAGATTCCATTAAAATCAAGATTTAGATTTGGGTCAAAATTTTGTGTTTCGTTACTACTTTCTTTATAAATAGTATCATAAATAATTTTGCGTATTCTTTGTGATTGATTATTCATGTTATAAATTCCAACACAACGGTAAACATGTGATTTGAAATTGGCACGATTATCGGGACGGGGTGAAGGTCGAATTTCATCTCGTCCATCATGCGATAGATTAAAAAACAATACAATCTATTTGTATTATTCAGACTGCTAATGATAATTCATTTTATAGTCAAAACGTCAAAATATTTATTCATTAATTATAGAATTTACCAAATAAATCTGAATGAGTGCCTGTGGATTCAAAATGCACTGTAATTTCATCTGAACAATGATAAATCATTAACGATAAGCTCTATTACCGCTTTCATCTTTTGCTGTATGTAAATCTTCTCCACGTTCTGACTTACGCATTGATTCAAGTGTTAGTGCATTAGGCTCTTTATTTCTAGAAACATATTCTCGCATTAATTCTCTAATGACTTGAGCTGCTGGTCGATCATTACGAGCTGCAACAGCTTTAAAATTCTCCTTAATTCTGCTTCAACTTTAAATGTCATAACATCTGTCTTCATAGACTAGCTCCTTTACATCATAAAAATATTACAGATTTCTTTAATTATCGATTATTTGTAGATATTATCGAAAATTCAGATTATGGTTAAACTTACCCACAAAAATGTGGATAAGTTTTATTTTTATTATAATCTGACACCTATACTGAACATAGCGATCCATCCTTCTGGAGGAAGACCTGCGGTTGTAAGCGCGTGAGTTGCAGAAGCATTCCAGAAGATAGTGCCTGCTGTTTTACGGATACCTAATCCTGCACCGACGAGGTTGCCGCCTTTTTCGGTTTTAGGCATATCAGCATAGGTAAAAACACCTCTCGTCATGCCTACATCAAAGATTCCGTAAAGTTCAGTGCCTTTAATTAATTGATTACAAAAAATTTGATAAGCATCACAATGCATTTCATTAGTAGGTAAAGACCATGAAAGGTCATTACGCATATAAACCCCAGCATTTCCCATCATGGTTTGTTTTAAGAACCCTCTAACGGTATAAGGACCCCCAATTTGCATTTGTTCATTACCATATTGGTTCTTGCTCGCATATTCCCCATGAATAGAGGTATGCCACATAAAATCTTGAGCAATGGGTTGGTAACCATCGATATCTAGAGAGGGTTTGACATATTGAGTATGAGGATTATAGGTTCCTTGATTGTACGTCCATGTTTCTGTGCCCATAGCCCCACCAAGTCCGATTTTCATACCAAGACTTGCATACCATGCACCCCCCCAAATACGCATCGATTCACTGGCATTTAGGTTTAACGAAGAAAGTCTAGCGCTTTGTGTTCCAATGCGGGAATGCTCAATATAGCTATCAAAGGATTTTAATTCATAGGTTGCTTGTAAAGTTGTCACCCCAATTGAGTTTCGTGCAACAACGCGTGAAGCACCGATATGAAAATCTTTATTAGTTGAATCAAAACGTCCACGCCCTTGCCAAGCATAATCAACATGATAAAAATCGTCATATCGATACCATCCACCAAAGAATGTCCATGGCCCAAGAGGGATAGACCCTTCTGCGGTAAAGAAGGAGTTATGTCGATCGCTTTGACGATTATTTAAAGAATGGTCATATTCAACAGACCACATATCTAATAATCCAAACAAATCTTCAGCAGTTAAAATCGTTCTACCAATGGTTCTTCCAGAATAGCTTTGACCGTTATTATCTGTCGAAACTTGTCCGTGTAAAATGCCTGGATTATTGGCATTGATATTAACGATAGAGGTTCCTGGTTCATCTCCTGGAGCAATCTTCATTGATGCACTCCAATCAGGAAGGCGGTTCATCTGATCAATCCCTTGTTCCAAATCTTTCAGATTAAGTATGCCTCCTTTAACCCACGGAAAGGCCATGGTCTCATGGTTGCTTTGTGATATTCCATGGAATTGAAACCCTTGGACTTTCCCTCCAATAACGACAATATGTAACGTGCCTTGTTTTAGATCTTGTTGAGGTAGGTAGGCTCTTGTTGTGACAAAGCCTTTGTCGATATAAGCTTTATTGATTTTATTTAAGATAGAATTCATATCCCCAAGGCTCATACATTTATTTTGCCATGGTTTAGTAATATTTTGAATGGTTGATGAGGAGATGTTATTTGCATTTACCACTTCAATGGATTGAATGGTCACACAATGTTCAGTTTGAGCATCATTATGCCTATTTTGATTGATCTGAACATTACTAGATGGAGGGGGAAGTCCCTCCATAAGTTGTTGCCGTTCTTTATGCTGTAAATATTGCTGATATTGATTAAAGCTTTGAGGGGAAACGGGGGGAGGCGTAGTTTGAGCTTCTGCATGTTCTCCTATAAAAGGGAAACATACAGTTGCAACAAGAACAGACCGAAAAAAAGATGCTTTTAAATTCATTGTCGTTATTTGAAACAAATAATAGGATTAAGGTGCTTTTTTATTGATAAGATCATTCATAGCGGTAAACACATTATGAAGGTCTTCAATATTAAAATTAATCGTTACGGTTGTTTTATTAACGCGATGAATAATTAATTGCGCTGTTTTATTCGTTTCTAAAGATTTTTGTAAGGCACTATTGATTGGTTGAGAAGCAATACAACCATTCGCTGTACAAGTAATCCAAGGTAAATCAGTCTTACCAGCATGTTCAATTGAGATTGTAACAGGTTGCTGTAAAGAAAATCCAAGTGGTGTAACAACAGTAAATTGAACAGGGTTAACCTTGCTTGGATTTTGATTATCTCTGATTTTTTCTAATAATAAAGAGGCAACAGGGGTTTGTTTATTATCTTTTCCTGTAACCATAAGGCTTTGCTGAGCGATACATCCTTGAGATGTATTTTTTTGCTTGCTTTGCTCATTATTTGGATAAGCGCAATGAAGCTGCCAAGAGCCTACTTGTTGATTAACAGTAATAGGCGAGGATGTTTCTTTACTATTATTTGTTGTGGTTTTATTTGTTTTTTCTTGAGCAAAAGCTGGAGCGTTACTCGCAGCAAAAACAAAAATAAAGGCACCGGATAATAGTAATTTTTTCATTGGAAATCCTAACAGATTTTGTTTCATGATATGTGATTAAAGCTAGAGCTACTTTGTAATAAATAAATTATCAAGACAAAAAACATTGTGAAATCATGATTTCACATGGCGTGATTTAATTACAATGAATCATAATTTTTAAACAATTAATTGAATAGTAATTGTTGTTGGTATGGGCCTTTGTTATACCGTAACGGCTATTATTATGTTGTTCATAGTTAAATTATTTTTATTTAATTTAACGTAGTCTTTACTAGGTTGTTCGTATGTCTGAGAAGAAATTTTCCTCTATTTATTTTGATAAATCTGTTGTTTATAAACGGGTTAAAGGGTTTATGACAGCTAGTTTATTTTTGGCAGGGAATTTAGTCTCGACATTACCAGTAATGGCGGCACCTAAACCATCAGCAAATATTGTTGTAGATACAGCGCCTCCTGTTAATCAGCGCCCGACGGTCGATATAACGCATAATGGGATTGATCAAGTTAATATTGTGCATCCTAATGATGCGGGTGTTTCTCATAATAAATTCAACCAATATAACGTCAATGAACAAGGACAGATTCTTAATAACTCGCCGACGATTACCAATACAAAATTAGCAGGGCAAATTACAGGTAACCCTCATTTAAAAGATGGTAAAACTGCGCATACGATTATTAATGAAGTTACAGGATATTCTCCTACAAAACTGCTAGGTTATACTGAGGTTGCGGGTCGGCAAGCTGCTGTGATTATTGCGAACCCCAATGGGATTACTTGTGCTGGATGTGGGTTTATTAATACGAGTAGAGCATCTTTGGCGACGGGTAAACCTAACCTAGACGCAAATGGTAATTTACAATCAATTACTGTAGGTGGTGGTGAGGTTGGCTTTGATGGGGCTGGGGGTAATTTTGCTGAAGTTCCTGTTTTAGATATTATTAGTCGTAAAGTTCGTATTAATGCGCCTGTAAATGGTCAAGATATTCGTATTGTTGCCGGTCGTAATACTTACAATTACGCAGATGGGACAGCAACGCCTTTGGCTTCGGATGGTACTCAAGCCCCAGAATTTGCAATTGAAACCTCTGCTTTGGGAGGAATGACAGGCAACCATATTCAAATGCTTGTGAATGAAAAGGGAGCTGGGGTTCGTGTTGATGGGCGCATGGCATCAACTGCTGGAGATATGCAACTGACTGCGGATGGTAAGTTGGTGATTGCTGGGGAATTATCAGCGCAAAATAATTTAAATGCCCGCGTTGACGTTATTGAAAATACAGGAACGATTGGGGCCAATAATGGAATTAATTTACAAGGACGTTCTTTAACCAATAGTGGTAAAATCATTGCTAAGGGTCAGCAAAACAGTAATATTACCATGAGTGATACACTTGATAATTCTGGTTCTATTGAAGGACAATCAGGATTGCAGTTAAGTGCACAAAAAATTAATAACCGTCAGTCAGCCTATCTTCATGCACAAAAAGATCTTTCACTTACGGGTCAAAACCTTACGAATAATGGGCAAATTTCCTCTGATACAGGGGTATTAAATGCTGATATTAACGGAGCAATTACAAATAATAATGGCGTGATTGCTGCTAATAACAGTATTGTTCTTAAAGCTTCTGGGGATATTGATAATAGTTCAGGTCAAATTGGTGTTAATCAAGGGGGTTCTATTACTCTTCAAAGTAATTCTTTTAATAACCAAAATGGGTTGGTTCAAACAAACACAGGGTTAATCAGTTTAAATTCTTATAGCTTAAACAATAATAATGGATCTATTGTTACAAATAATGCGCCTATTACAATTAATGCACCGCAAATTATTTTAAATAATAATGGCCAGATTGGAGCAGAACAATCAGGGAATATTAGCCTTACGACACAAAATAATTTGCAAAATACGAATGGTAAGATTTCTACGGGTGCGGGTACTATTTTTATTCAATCTAACAGATTAACTAATAATTCTGGCAAGATTTTTTCTGGAACGGATACGAGCTATGGTGATTTAACACTTCGTACTGGGGATGTTGAGAATAGTGGGGGTGTTATCCAAGCTACCAAAGGGGCAGTTGATGCGACGATAGGCAATTATACCGATACGAATGGTGGCTTGATTTACGCAGGAACAGCCTTACAAATTAAGGCCTCTGGAGATATGTCCATTGCCAACGCCATACAAGGAGAGCAGGGGTTATCTTTATCTGCCGGGTCTTTAACGCTTAGCAATGCACAGGCCTCGTTAAGCAGTTTGTCTGGTAATGGTACAGTGACGCTTGTGAATGCGCTGGTCAATGCGGGTAATATTTTTGTTAATCAAGGTTGGTTAGCAATGACTGCGGGTTCTGTTAGTAATAATAATGGTCAAATAAATACCGATGCGGGTGCTTTGTCTATTACGGCGAATAAAGGCGGTATTGATAATCATTCTGGACATATTTTAACCAAAAATGATGCAGTAACGCTGATAGCATCTGGCGGTATTGATAATAGTTCAGGTCAAATTGGCTCTCAAGGCAATGGGAATATTACCCTTCAAAGTGGTGATTTAAACAACCAAAATGGACTAATCAGAACGAGTGTTGGAGATGTTTCTTTAACTATTGGTGCTTTAAATAATAGTTCAGGATCTATCTTAACGACGTCAGGGAATATGGGGGTTCATGCCTTTCAAGGGATTAATAATAATTCTGGCCAAATTGGTACGCAACAAGGTGGGAATGTTACAATTACAGCCAATGGAGATATTAACAATAGCCAAGGTCAATTGGTAACCCCTTCTGGCTTTTTAACGATTACGGGCAATACGTTTGATAATAGCTCAGGAAAAGTTGGTTCTAATAATGGTAATGTAGATATTCATTCAAATCGTTTGATAAATAGTTCTGGGGTGATTTTAGCTGGCACAGATAAGAATGCTGGAGATTTAACACTTATTAATGGAGATGTTGAGAATAGCAACGGGACAATTCAATCAACCAATGGATCTGTTAATGCGACGATAGGAAGTTACACGGATACCAATAAAGGGGTTATTTATGCGGGTAAAGATCTGACGTTAAATGCCTCTGGGGATGTTTTTATAGCGAATGCCATTCAAAGTGAGGGTCAATTTAACCTACAAGCCAATAGTTTAACTATTGCGAATAAGGACGCATCCATAAATAGTTTAAATGGGAATGGATCGCTTACGATTATTAATGATTTGATTAATAATGGATCTATTTCTTTTTCAAAAGGAAGTTTAGCGCTTGATGTTGGATCGTTTAGTAATAATGGAACGTTTGATATTGGTTTTGGTGGATTAAACTTTAATATTAAAGGCGATTTTTCTAATAAAAATGGCTCATTAATTGCCGATGCAAGTGATGTTACAATTACAGCTAAAGGAAGTGTTGATAATACCAATGGGCAAATTGGTGTTAAAAACAATGGTAATGTAACCATTAATAGCCAAAATCTACTCAATCAAGGTGGGTTAATTCGCACGTCTTCTGGAGATGTATTATTAAAAGTTACGAACCTTTATAACCAACAAGGCTCTGTTCTTACTAATAATGGCCAGATTAATATTCAAGCTTTGCAAGGGATTGCTAATAATTTAGGTAAGATTGGTATTCAAACTCTTGGTAATTTAACCATTACAGCTCAAGGCGATATTGATAATACACAAGGTCAGTTTGTGACCCCTGATGGTTTCGTCAATATTAGTGGAAATAAATTAGACAATAGTAATGGTCAGATTGGTGCGTTAACTAAAGGGGCTATTACTCTATCCTTACAAAATGCGCTTCAGAATAATCAAGGTAAGATTATCACGCCATTAGGTGCCATTAATATTACGAGTGGTGCTTTTACAAATACGAATGGCCAAGTGATTACATCTTCTGGGGATTTAACGCTCACTAGTGGGGATATTGAGAATAGTGGCGGTGTTATACAAGCAACTAAAGGTTTGGTTGATGCACGTATAGGAAGTTATGCGGATACGAATGGTGGCTTGATTTATGCGGGGAAGAGCTTAACGATTAATGCTTCTGGGGATATGTCTATCGCCAATGCACTTCAAGGGCAACAAGGGTTATCTTTATCTGCAGGGTCTTTAACGCTTAGTAATGCCGAAGCTTCTTTAAGTGGTTTATCTGGTAATGGCACGGTTACCCTTGTGAATGCATTAATAAATGCAGGCAATATATTTGTTAATCAAGGAGCATTAACAATTATTGCGGGTTCTGTTGAGAATAATGGTCAAATAAATACCAATGCGGGTGCTCTGTCTATTACGGCGAATAAAGGCGGTATTGATAATCATTCAGGACGTATTTTAACGAAGAATGATGCGATTAACTTGAAAGCCACTGGTAATTTAGATAATAGCTCAGGGCAAATTGGCTCTCAAAAGGATGGTAATGTTACCCTTCAGAGTGGGGATTTAAATAATCAACAAGGATTAACCAGAACAGGTGTTGGCAATATTGGGTTAACGGTTGGATCTTTAAATAACAACCAAGGATCTATTTTAACTACCCAAGGAAATATGCAAATTAACGCCTCTCAGGGAATTAGTAATAATTCTGGTCAAATTGGCACGCAAGCAAGTGGTAATGTAACCATTATAGCCGATGGCGATATTAACAATCTTCAAGGCCAGTTTGTAACACCTGTTGGTTTATTAAAAATTACTGGGAATAATTTAGACAATAGTTCAGGTCAAATTGGCTCTAATAATGGAACGGTTGAAATTCAATCTGGGCATTTAATTAATAATTCAGGAACCATTATTGCGGGGGCGAATAATAATCTAGGAGATTTAACACTTACTAGTGGGGATATTGAGAATAGTGGTGGGACAATTCAATCTACGAATGGATCTGTTAATGCGACGATAGGGAATTATACAGATACAGATAAGGGGGTTTTGTATGCAGGTAAAGATCTGACCCTTAATGCTTCTGGGGACGTCTCTATAGCGAATGCATTACAAAGTCAGGGGCTATTTACCCTGCAAGCTAACTCTTTAAATGTTGCGAATAAGGACGCGTCGATTAGCAGTTTAAATAATAGCGTATCTCTAACGATTGCGAATGCTCTTATTAATCAGGGCAGTATTTATACTTCTAATGGTGGTTTAACACTTACAGAGGGTTCTTTAGAAAATACAGGATCTTTATATGGTAAAAATATGATTGCTTTGAGTATTGGGCAAGCTATACAAAATAAAGGTATTTTTGCCAATAATGTATTAACTGGCGGAATGATCCAATCCGATGGAGATATTTCTTTAACAGCTTCGACTGTAGAGAATACAGGATTTATTCAAAGCTTACATGGAATAAACTTACGAATTGCTGGGGATATACAAAATCAGTCTTTTGGAGAGAACTCTGGTGTTATTCAATCTGGTAGTGGAAAACAGATACAAATTACAGCTCAGAATTTACAAAATAATAATGGGCAGATTTTAAGTGATGCTGATTTAAATATTACTACAGAAAATATGCTGGCCAATAGTGGATATTTGCAGGCAAATACAGTTATTAATTTAACTACTCCTAATTTAAATAATAATGGTGGCAGTATTTTAGCATTAGGGGGTGATTTAACTATTGGGGTATCACAGCCTACTGCTATTGATAATACAAATGGTAAGATTCAATCTAATGGAAATATTATTCTTAATGGTTCTTCTTATCAAAGTTCAGAACTATCCTATTTAACAGCCCAACAACAATTACAAGCTAATTTTAGTGGAGATGTTGTCAATAATGGCCAGATGGTTGCAGGTTCAGATTTAATCCTTACCGCAGATACATTATCGAATGGCATACAAGGATTAGTGTATAGTAATAATGGAAATGTTGCTCTAACCACCTTAGGACAAAATGGTCTGTTTAACTATGGTAATATCCAAGCTATTGGAAATAATAGTCAGTTATCAATAAATGCGTCTACGCTTACCAATCAAGGGGTTATTCTTTCTAAGAATGGTGCTGTATTAAATGCTAGCCAACAAATTAACAATCAGCGTAACCAAAATATTTTTGGCCAAATTATTACTCAGGGTGGGGATCTAAGCATTAATGCTCCCGTGGTTAATAATGATGGTTTAATGATTAGCCCTGCCAATTTAACAGTAACGACACAAACATTAGCGAATACGGGATATGTTTCTGCAGATAATTTACTGACGGTTACGTCGAGTAATTCTATTGCAAATAGTGCAGCTGCTTTTGGTTTAAATTTTAATGGCACACCCCTTGTATCTGGTTCGTTGATTGGTGGAACAGTGCAATTATTAGCTCCAGATATTCAAAATCAGAATGGATGGATACAAGGGAATAATGGCTTAACGTTAACAGCCAATAGTATTACCAACAGTCAAAAAGGGGTTATGCTAAGCACGAATGGAGATGTGACTTTACAAGGGATAGGCTCTACAGAAGGGAATATTGCTCCTGTAGCCTCTGTGGTTAATAATAATAGTAATATTCAAGCTTATAATCGTCTTTGGATAGCTACTCAAAATCTGGATAATACCAATGGTGTTTTATCTAGCGACAGTGGAAATATTCGTCTAGATCAAGGTTCCTCTGGGGCTGCGTTACAATCCTTTAATAATGCAGGGGGAACGCTTCAGTCTTCAAAAGACTTAACGCTTAATTTTAGTCAGCTTGATAGTGCTGAAGGGAGTAAAATCTTAGCTAAAGGATTGCTTACATTAACCATAGGCTCTGACTTTACCAATAATGGCACATTATGGGGTGGGCAAGGACTTAATTTAACACTTGCTTCGTTGGTAAATAGTGCGGGTAGTATTATCGGTGCTGATAATAATAATGTCACCATTAATGCGCAAAATGGTAATATTACCAATTATGGTGTTATTAAAAATTTAGATACAAATACAGGTAATATTACTATTCATGCGCAAAATCTTACGAATGATGCGCAAAACATAAAAGATGGTAATGGGTCGATCCTGTCTAACTCTAATATTGATTTACAATTATCTGGCCAACTAACCAATCAAAATGGAGGAGAAATTACCGCTTATAATGCAGGTAATATTCACTTTACAGGTAGTGGCTTTGATAATGCTGGGCTGTTACTTGCTGGCGGGACGATTACAGGAAATAGTTCAGGCGATATTAATAATAGGGCAAGTGGTTATATTTATGGGTCTCAAGGAGTATCGCTTACTTCGAATACGCAAATTACGAATAATGCCCAAGGGCAAATGGGAATAAATACAGGTGTCTTATCTTTAACAGCACCTACATTGTCTTTTGCTCAGGGTGGCCAGGTTATTACCAATAATGGAAATATGGTTTTAAATGCATCTTCTAGCATGAGTAACCATGGCTGGTTACAGAGCATGGGGGATATTCAGATAACGACCCCAATTTTGAATAATACAAGCGTTGATAGTAATAATATTGATGCTGCGATTGTTAGTATGCATGGTGCCATGACCATTCAGAGTGATCAAAATGGAAATGGATTAACATTATTAAATAACAATAATGGTATACTTCAATCTGCTGGTAATCTAACAATTTACACAAAAGAATTACAAAGCCAAAATGGTAAAATTTTGACATATGATGCCCTAGGAAAAGGAAATTTAGGGGATATTATTCTATTTGCAAATGCGCAAAATATAGCATTATCAACACTAAATCTATCAAATGAGGGGATTATTCAATCCTCCAGAGATATGAGTATGACTGCTCAAAGTTCAGGATTATCTTCTACGGGGTCTATATTTGCTGCTCATATATTAAATGCGACGATAGAGGGGGATCTAAAAAATAGCCAACTCTCATTCTCTTCTTTAGGAGGAGGGCAAAACCCAGCGGCTAATTTAATCGTTCATGGTGATTATGAAATTAACCAAGATGGTGGAGTTACTTCACTAGGTGATTTAAACGTTACTGCGAATGATATTACCAATAATGGTGTGTTACTTGCATCAAATAATATGGGGATTATTACAGGAAACTTAACCAATAATATCAAAGGGCTTATCTCCAGCACAAATAATTTAACCATTACTGCATCAGGAAATATTGATAATTTTGGTGTGCTTCAAGCTGATCAAGGTTCTATGGTTATCACTGCCACGGGCGATGTTAAAAATACAGGAGGATTAATTCGCACACAAAGTGCTAATAGCGATATTATCCTGACCGCTAACAGTTTTGAAAATAAGTATTCAGGAACATTATCAACAGAGACAGTCAATACAACGACAGTTTATCAAGCAGCTATTAATGGACCAGATGGACCATACGCAGGACTATCGAATACGGAATTTACTCAACAATATATGAATATTACTGGCATAGAAGGATGGGTTTTAAATGAGTATTATTATGCAAGTAATGTAAAAATATTACAAATTAATGCGCCTACCGGTATGTATACCGCTGATGGTAAACCAGCGTCTGGTTTCTTTTATTTCGCTCTTTCTAATGGATTAGGTAATAAAAATTCACGTGTAGAGATAAGAGGAAAAGGTGATCAAGATGTGTTGCATGGGACTTCTGCAATTATTTCTGCGGGTAGAGATTTAAAGGTTACAACAACTGGTGCGATTATAAATGATATTAGCCATATTGAAGCTGGTAGAAATATGGACTTAAAAGGTGCTTCTTTAACAAATCATGGCTTACAAAGCAGTGTAACTTATACAATAGGTTGTTTTAATAACGATTTTTGTCGTATGGGTTTTTCCAAAGACGCCAGTAATAATCCCAATCCACCTTATGTTCGTCCACCTAATACGAATATGGATGGTCATTCAATGAATCCTACATTTTATGTTTGGGGATCTAATTCGGTTAATAATGGATTAGGCTCTACTATTGTTGCTGGTGGGAATTTAATTGGTCAGTTTTCTGGAGAAGTTAATAATACAACCATTATTCAAGGGGCTTCTAAAGATGATTTTGTAACAGATAATCGTCCTTTACCCTCAGGACAAAACCTAACGACTACAAATGGTGAAAATGGCAAGGGCGGTTTAACAGGCCCAGGAAATAGTGATTTAAGTAGCAATGGCTCTGATACGAATTCTATAACAGGACAAGATAATAATTTAGGATATAGTGGTGTCACAAATCCACAAGGTGTTGATCCTGGTTTACATGTAACCTTACCTGGATTTAACGGGTCTGGCTCTGCCAGTGTCAATGATATTTTATCTTCATTAACGGGTGGTCAAGCGCTTTTTAGACCTAATCCGAATGTAAGTGGGAGTAATTCTAATCTTAATGGAATAACAGGTGGTGGCATTACTGGTGGAGGAGCGAATAGTGGTAATTCAACAGGATCATCGAATGTCAGTAGTAATCCTAATGTAACTATTAATGGATCTCCATCGGTTCAATCACCTACCAATCCTGGGAATACTGTGAATAACAATACTGGAAATACAGTTTCTATTGGGGATATTACGGCTCAAAATCCAACACAGCCTAATGTGAATACATCCTCTGTTCAATCTGGCTCGAACTATTTAATTGAAACGCGTCCTCAATATACATCTGTAAATGAGTTTTATGGGTCGCAATATTTGTTGAACCATTTAAGTATTAATGGATCTTACATGTTCCTTGGGGATGCTGGGTTTGATACTCAGTATATTCAACAACAATATATTCAAGCCACAGGGCAAAGTTATCCTGGTGGCACATATATGACGGCTTCAGATGCAATGAAGACAATGCTCGATAATGCAGCCAACCAAAAGGATAGGTTAGGTTTGCAGTTTGGCACAGCTTTAACTGCGGAACAGCAATCTAAATTAGATGAAGATATTGTTTGGTATGTTCCTCAGGTCGTGGATGGTCAAACGGTATTGGTTCCACAACTTTATTTATCTCCGAAAACAGATATTTTGGCTGGAGCTGCGATCAAAGGAAAAAATGTCAATATTACAGCAGGTTCTATTAATAACTCTGGGTTAATGCAAGGAACCAACTCGATTGCTTTGACGGCAACGAATGGAGACATCAGTAATATTGGCGGCACAATTAAAGGGGGGAATATCTCTTTAAATGCGCAAAATGGCTCTGTGATTAATTCAGATACGGTCAATAATTATCTGGTGAATGGGGGAACAGGGTCTTACCTTGGTTCACAAGGCCAAATCCTTGCTTCTGGCACGCTTGGGATCCAAGCCAGTGATAGTATTACGACCCATGGAGGCACTATTCAGTCTGGATCTGACCTGGCGATGAAGGCGGGCACAATTAATATTGGGTCCATGGAGTTAAATGCCGCCGCTTCCAGTGTCACCCATGCATCTGATGGCACCTTGTCTTTTGTGGGTAACCAGACCAAGAATTATGGCACAACCATTACAGCTGGGGGAAATGCGTCTTTGCAATCCACGGCTGGGGATCTAAGTTTTTCTGGCAGTTCGTTAAATGCTGGTGGGAATGTCTCTTTATCCTCTGCTGGAAATATCGCTCTGAACGCGGTTACCGATAGTGGCTTCTCAGATGTCAAAGGCCATAAATCAGGTGCTTTCAATAGTAGCTCTTTTGAAAATAAAAATGCGTATACCAATGATGTTGGCTCTTTTGTTACCGCTGGGGGACAACTTGATGCTGTGGCAAAGAAAGATGTCAGTATTTCAGGAGGACTAGCGGCAACAAATGATGTGAATATTATTGCCAAAGAGGGAGGCATCACTGAAAATGCGTTAACCTCCACGTCCGATAGCTATACGTATCATCATACGAAAAAAACGGGGTTCTTTGGTAATGAGGCAGGGTTAAGTGCCCAAGTTGGTACGAAAAAAGTTACAGATAAAAATTCTGCCAGCTCTGTCACCCATACAAGCAGTACGATTGCTTCTACAGGAGGCAATGTGAATATGAGTGCAGATAATGGCGATATTAATATTAATGGCTCCAATGTCTTAGCAAAACAAGATATTAATATGGCTGGAAATAATATCAACTTTAATACCGTCACAAATACAACATCAGGGGATAAGCTGCATAAAGATTCCTTTACAGGCCTTACCGTAGCAGCCTCTGGATTGCTTAGTAATGCTGCACAAACGGGATTTTCGACAGCCAACGCAACAGATTCAAATACAGCAATATTAAATGGAGCAAATCTGGGATATGCTGGTTTGAACGCTGGGATGGGCAAAGCTGGGTTATTAGGTGCGAATGGAGGGAATGTCGTTGATTATGGGTTGATGGGGGCTGCGGCAACGATTGGTCATGAATCAAATAAATCGCATACAATCACACAAACGATGACGGATGTTGGTTCAACGGTTACTGCGGGTGGCAAAGTGAATATTAATGCGAAAAATGATATTAACGCCACGGGTTCGAATATTAGTGGAAATGATGTGATTTTTAACGCAGGCGGGGATATTAACCTGAATGCAGGGTACAAAACGACTGAAAGTAAATCAACATCCTCCAGTAACAAATTTGGAGTGGGTGCCACGACTTCATTAGGGGCAACGGGGGGCAGTTTTGGATTAACAGGAAATGTATCCTTTGGGTTTGGCAATTCTAAATCTTCCAGCAAAACGGCGATTGATACGGTTGTGAACGGAACGAATTCTGTGGTAATGAATAATCATAATGGTGATTTGAACATCAATGGTGCACAGATTACGAACAAGAATGCTGATGGCACGATCAGTGATGGTTCTATTGCGATTAACACAGGGAATTTGAATATTACGACACCACAAAACACTAATAAATTTGACAGTGATCAATTTAATGTTGGGGTCAGTGCATCCACGCCTATTGGTTCTGGCTTTGGGTGGAGCAAAGGCGATGCACCACAGGTTCCTTACTCGAATGGTTCTCCCTTTGGTTTATATCAAAATATGCATAATGATTATCAAGCGACAGAACAAACAATGTCTGGGATCAGTGCGGGTAAAGGAGGCGTGAATATTAATGTATCTGGCACGACGACGTTGACGGGTGGATCGATTACCAGTGCGGCAGACAGTGATAAAAACCAAATTACGACAGGCAGTTTGGTTGCCAATTCATTGGATAATCATTCAGAATGGAGTGGTCTGAACATCAAAGGAACCGAAACCATTAGTAATAAGCATGGTATTAACGCGATTGGAACCCAAAATGGTCAAGAGGTTATGGGTATTCCAGGAAATGTTTTGGGCACGGCGGCGACGGGTTTTACAGGAAACAGTGTTTCCCATGATGAGCATTCTGTAACCAGTTCTGTTATTGGGGGGAATATCACGATTAATAGTGGATCAACAACGGGTATAGTATCGCGTGATCCCAACGCGGCCAATGGCTATATCAAGGATCAGTTTAATGCTGCTGAAATCAACAGCAACTTTGCCTTGCAAAACAAGGCGACCGAGGTCATGAATAATTATGCGAACCTAGGGATAAATACCGTGGTAACGGCGAATAATAATGCTGAGAAGAAACAAAAAGATGACCTTCATACAACGATTAATACGGCAACCCAAGGGGATAAAGACCTGAATAGCAGTTTAAATAGTGCTGTTGATCATAACGATGATTTTTCTTTGGTGAACAAGAATAATGCCTCTGCATTGGCTGGGGGATTATCTGCCATTGGGGGTGCTATTATTGGGGGTGGGAATGTCGGAACCACAACCGCAGGTGTGGCTGGGGGATTGGCTGGAAATGCCATTTATAATAACGCTTTTCCAACAGACAGACCCCTCGGTAAAGATAAAAATCCGCTTGATCCTAAAAGTCCTAATTATAATCATGGTGAGACAAATACAACGATAAATAAAGGCCTTGCTCAAGACTATACGCCCGATTCTTCTTCGCAACAACAAGCACAAAATACTCATGATAAAAACAAACCTTCAAGATACGATGACCAAACGGATTTGAATAAGTTGGGGTCGAGCATCATTAAAGATGGTATTATTGGTGGCATGGGCGCGATTGCGGGCATATTAACGGGTGGGAATATTGCTATTGATACCGCAACAGGCGGATTAACAGGTTTAACCATGAAACCCCCTGCTTTAAAAAAGAAAGAAGATCCAAAAGCTAAAGCTGCTGATAAGAAAAATACTCCAGCACAAATAGGGGATAAAAAATGAAAAACTATTCTTTAATAGCTGTAATCACTTTATGTTTAGGGTTAACTGCTTGCGGCCCTGATATATTCTATATTCCCATCGATAATAAATTAGGTAGTGCTCAACCACTGTCTAAAACAGAAGATACGATTAGAGTCATCGTGCCAGAGAGAATTACTCAATATGTTGCTAATGGACGTGCTGCTGTTCCAGGTTGGTTAAAGGATGCAAAATTAGCTAAGTATATAGGTGCGGCTAAACTTTATACAGAAGATCAATTTAAAGCATTGGGATATCAATTAACGGATATAGGTTTACACTCAGGGGGGGGGGGGCATCCCAATGTGATAGCGATGGTTGATTCTGGAGTATTAAAGACATATGATAAGACCTATACATGGCAGGTTCCGATTTCTACAGATCCCACCACGGGGCAACCCAATATGTGGGACACACAAGGGCAAACCGTAACCATGAACCTCATCTATTACAAAATTAAAATCGTCAGACCGATTGGTAAAGATAATCCCCTCTTTACTTGTAACAATTCTTCTTTAAGTATGAATTTTTGCATTTACTCCCAAGACAATCCTTCTACTTATGAAACAATTTTTGAAGGGTATGGTACAATGGATACCAATGCCCGTGATCCTGCTTATATAGAAGATCATCTGGCATCTTCAGTTTTATATCAATATCCTACCTTACTAGGTAAAAAGCGGGTCTTTCAGATTAGTCAAATTTATCCACAAGTAACTAAAGTCACTGACGCTCCCACAAACTAAACCCCTGAAATATGATGATCAGACGGATTTGAATAAGCTGGGGTCGAGTATCATTAAAGATGGGATTATTGGTGGTATGGGGGCTTTGGCTGGCATATTAACAGGGGGTAATATCGCCATTGATACTGCCACAGGCGGGCTAACAGGTCTAACCATGAAACCGCCTGCTTTAAAAAAGAAAGAAGATCCAAAAGCTAAAGCCGCTGATAAGAAAAATATTCCAGCACAAACAGGGGATAAAAAATGAAAAACTATTCTTTAATAGCTATACTCACTTTATGTTTAGGGTTAACTGCTTGCGGCCCTGATATATTCTATATTCCCATCGATAATAAATTAGGTAGTGCTCAACCACTGTCTAAAACAGAAGATACGATTAGAGTAATCGTGCCAGAGAGAATTACTCAATACGTTGCCAAAGCTCGCAGTGATGATTCCGATTGGTTAGAAGCTACTAATACGGGATTGTATATAGGATTAGCAAAACTCAGTACAGAAGAAAATTTTCAAGCATTAGGGTATCAATTAACGGATACAGGTCGACTGTCAGGGGGGGGGGGGGCATCTAAATCTATAAAATGGTTAGATAGTCAAGGTAATTCACAAGAAGCAACAACAAAAGGTGGAAAACCCAATGTAATAGCGATGGTGGATTCTGGTGTATTAAAGACGTATGATAAAACCTATACATGGCAGGTTCCTATTTCTACAGATCCCATCACGGGGCAACCCAATATGTGGGATACACAAGGACAAACCGTAACCATGAACCTCATCTATTACAAAATCAAAATCGTCAGACCGATTGGCAAAGATAATCCCCTTTTTACATGTAATAACTCGTCTCTTAGCACAAATTTTTGCACATATTCACAAGATAATCCCTCTACTTATGAAACAATTTTTGAGGGGTATGGTACAATGAATACTAACGCTAAAATGCAAGCTTATATAGAAAACCATTTATCTTCATCAGTTTTATATCAATATCCTACCTTACTAGGTAAAAAACGGATTTTTCAAATCAGCCAGCCTTTTTTTGAAGTAACCAAAGTCACTGACGCTCCCACAAACTAAACCCCTGAAATATGATGATCAGACGGATTTGAATAAGCTGGGGTCGAGTATTATTAAAGATGGGATTATTGGTGGCATGGGAGCTTTGGCTGGCATATTAACAGGGGGGAATATCGCCATTGATACTGCCACAGGCGGGCTAACAGGCTTAACCATGAAACCGCCTGCTTTAAAAAAGAAAGAAGATCCCAAAGTTAAAACAGATACAGGAGGCAAAAAATGAAACTCTATTCTCTAGGAACAATACTTACTTTGTGTTTGGGATTAAGCGCTTGTGGTCCAAATATCTTTTATATTCCCGTTGATAATACATTAGGAAGCGCAAAGCCTCTTTCTAAAACAGATGACACGATTAGAGTCATCGTTCCAGAGAAACTTACACAATATGTCGCGAAAGCACGTGCTGCTGGTGCTGGATGGTTAAATGATGCTATGATTGCTAAATATATATTAATAGCTAAGGTAAATACCGAAAGAAAATTACAGGCATTAGGCTACAAATTTGTAGATACAGGCTTCCATGCAGGGGGGGGGGCATCCCAATGTGATAGCGATGGTTGATTCTGGAGTATTAAAGACGTATGATAAAACCTATACATGGCAGGTGCCGATTGCCAGTGATCCCAATACAGGACAACCAACCATGTGGGATACTAAGGGCCAAACCGTAACCATGCATCTGATTTATTACAAAATAAAAATCGTCAGACCGATTGGCAAAGATAACCCCCTTTTTACCTGTAATAACTCGTCTCTTAGCACGAACCTATGTGTTTACTCCCAAGACAATCCCTTTACTTATGAAACGATTTTTGAAGGGTATGGCACAATGGATACTAACGTGCGAGACTCTGCTTATATAGAAGATCACCTTACATCCTCAGTTTTATATCACTATCCTACCTTATTGGGTAAAAAGCGGGTCTTTCAAATCAGTCAGCCTTTTTTTGAGGTAACCAAAGTCACTGACGCTCCTACAAACTAAACCTCCGAAATATGATGATCAGACGGATTTGAATAAGCTGGGGTCGAGTATTATTAAAGATGGGATTATTGGTGGTATGGGGGCCTTGGCTGGCATATTAACAGGGGGGAATATCGCCATTGATACTGCCACAGGCGGGCTAACAGGTCTAACCATGAAACCTCCTGCTTTAAAAAAGAAAGAGGATCCAAAAGCTAAAGCTGCTGATAAGAAAAATATTCCAGCACAAACAGGGGATAAAAAATGAAAAACTATTCTTTAATAGCTGTACTCACTTTATGTTTAGGGCTAACTGCTTGTGGCCCTGATATATTCTATATTCCTATCGATAATAAATTAGGTAGTGCTCAACCACTGTCTAAAACAGAAGATACTATTCGAGTAATCGTGCCAGAGAGAATTACTCAATACGTTGCCAAAGCTCGCAGTGATGATTCCGATTGGTCAAAAGCAACAGATACTACTCTTTATATAGGTTTAGCAAAGATTAAAACGGATGATGTTTTAACCGAGCAAGGATATAAACTGGTTGGCGCTGGGGTTAATGGTGGAGCAGAGGGGCATCCTAATGTGATAGCGATGGTGGATTCTGGTGTATTAAAGACGTATGATAAAACCTATACATGGCAGGTTCCTATTTCTACAGATCCCATCACGGGGCAACCCAATATGTGGGATACACAAGGACAAACCGTAACCATGAACCTCATCTATTACAAAATCAAAATCGTCAGACCGATTGGCAAAGATAACCTTCTTTTTACCTGTAATAATTCTTCTTTAACTGCCAACCTATGTGTTTACTCCCAAGATAATCCCTCTACTTATGAAACAATTTTTGAGGGGTATGGTACAATGGATACCAATGCCCGTGATCCTGCTTATATAGAAGATCATTTGGCATCATCAGTTTTATATCAATATCCTACCCTTTTAGGCAAAAAGCGTGTCTATCAAATTAGTCAAATATATCCACAAGTGACCAAAGTCACGGATGCTCCTGATGATCAGAAATAGCTGTTTATGACCAAAAGGATTTAAATAAGCTGGGGTCGAGTATTATTAAAGATGGGATTATTGGTGGTATGGGGGCTTTGGCTGGCATATTAACAGGGGGGAATATCGCCATTGATACTGCCACAGGCGGGCTAACAGGTCTAACCATGAAACCGCCTGCTTTAAAAAAGAAAGAAGATCCAAAAGCTAAAGCCGCTGATAAGAAAAATACTCCAGCACAAACAGGGGATAAAAAATGAAATTACATACTTTATTACCGATCCTATCTTTATGTTTATGGTTAACTGCTTGTGGTTCTGATGTATTCTATATTCCTATCGATAATAAGCTGGGAAATGCCAAACCATTATCCAAAACTGACGATACCATTAGAGTCATCGTGCCTGAAAAAATTACTCAATATGTAGAAAAAGCTCGCAGTGATGATCCCGATTGGTTGAAAAATGGGAATGCGGCAACGTATATATTAATAGGAAAAGTTGATACAGAAGAACGCTTACAAGCTTTAGGCTATCAATTAACTGATACAGGATTTCATGCAGGGGGGGGGGGAGTATCTAAATCTATCAAATGGTTAGATAGTCAAGGTAATTCACAAGAAGTAATGACAAAAGGTGGAAAACCCAATGTGATAGCGATGGTGGATTCTGGAGTATTAAAGACGTATGATAAAACCTATACATGGCAGGTTCCGATTTCTACAGACCCCACTACGGGGCAACCCAATATGTGGGATACACAAGGACAAACCGTGACCATGAACCTCATCTATTACAAAATTAAAATCGTCAGACCGATTGGCAAAGATAATCCCCTTTTTACATGTAATAACTCGTCTCTTAGCACGAATCTATGTGTTTACTCCCAAGACAATCCCTCTACTTATGAAACGATTTTTGAGGGATATGGCACAATGGATACTAATGCCCGTGATCCTGCCTATATAGAAAACCATTTATCTTCATCAGTTTTATATCAATATCCTACCTTACTAGGTAAAAAACGGATTTTTCAAATCAGCCAGCCTTTTTTTGAAGTAACTAAAGTCACGGATGCTCCTACAAACTAACCCCCGAAATATGATGATCAAACGGATTTGAATAAGTTGGGGTCGAGTATCATTAAAGATGGCATCATTGGGGGCATGGGGGCTTTGGCTGGCATATTAACAGGGGGCAATATCGCCATTGATACTGCCACAGGCGGATTAACAGGTCTAACCATGAAACCACCTGTCATCAAAAGTAAACCTGATTCCAAAGCAAAAACAACAACAACACAAGCAGGAGATAAAACAAGATTATAATTTTAAGTGCCTATATTCTTTCATTACTCTTTGAACAGTTGAAAGACTGATGCTTAAAACTTTTGCTGTTTTTCTATAACTAGCGCCTTCTTTACTCATCGTTTCTATAATGACGCTACGATCAATCGTTTTCCTTCGACCTTTATATTTCCCTGCTTGTTTCGCTTTGGCGATGCCTTCTCTTTGTCGTTCTCTAATAAGACTTCTTTCAAACTCAGCAAAACTTCCTAAGAGTTGGAACATGAGTTTTTTTATAGGGTCTTGATCATTTTTAAATGTTATATTTTCTTTATGAAAATAGATACTAATGCCTTTGGCATTTAAATCATCGACTAATTGGCTTAAATCTTTGAGATTTCTTGCTAGCCTATCAATAGAATGAACATGAATAATATCACCTTCTCTGACATATTCTAACATTGCTTGTAATTGAGGTCTTTGCGTATCAACACCACTAGTTTTATCGATAAAGGTTTTATCTAGTCTAACCTTATCAAGCTGTCTTTCTGTATTTTGATATTCAGAGCTTACCCTTATGTATCCAACGTCACTCATAATCGTCTCGATTGTATTCTTTTAAGTTTAAGATGTTTACCTATTAATATGTATTCTTAAATAAATCAACTTAAATAAATACGAATTTTAACAGTTTTTGTATTTATGGAAATGTATTGCTTTGAGTGTAATCAAGTAAATACAAAATGTTTTATTTAAACTCATTATAATAAAAAATATCTGCAAGCTCTGTGATAAAGGAGTTTGCAGACAGAAAGATATCAATCTATTTAATGACGGTTTGGAAAGTAGTTTAACGTTTACAGTCGCCTGTTTTAATAAAGATTTGTGTCGTCAACTCAATCCAAAAGACACGAGTGATTGGGCCACTCCTGGGTTTAATGCTCATAAGGTTATTGGTGGTGGAGATAGCCGTCGATATGCTTGGGGGTCTACAGCGGTTAATAATGGATTAGGATCAACGATTGTTGCAGGCGAAGATCTGAACGGTGATTTTTCTGGAGAAGTGAATAATACAACGATTATTAAAAATGCTTCTCCAGATGATTTTGCAACGGATAATCGCTCTCCTTCATCAGGAACATATGGTGAGACTACTGGTGGTGATCAAGGTAAAGATGGGTTAACGGGCCCTGGAAATGGTGATTTAAGCAGTAGTGGTTCTGGTTTAAAAACAGTTGATGGAAAAGATAATACATTAGGATATGGTGGGGTTATAGCACCACAAGGTGTTGATCCTGGACTACATGTCACTTTACCAGGTTTTAAAGGATCAGGCTCTACAAGTATTAATGATATTTTATCCTCTTTAACGGGTGGACAAGCACTTTTTAGGCCCAATCCTAATGTTAATGGCGGCAATTCAAGTCTTAATGGCGTAACGAGTGGAGGGATTACTGGTGGAGGTTCCAATACAGGCACTGGTAGTTCGGGAGGAGCATCTAATGTTAGCAATAACACCACTGTTGGCATCGATGGCTCTCCATCCGTTCATTCACCGACTAATTCTGGAGATGTTGTCAGTCAAAATAATCCAACGAATACAGTAACAGGTACAGAGGTTACTGTCCAAAATCCAGTTCAATCAGAAAATATTAATACCTCCTCAGTAAGCTCAAATTCCAATTATTTAATTGAAACACGTCCCCAATATACCTCTGTGAATGAGTTTTATGGCTCACAATATCTATTAAATCGCTTAGATATTAATGGATCTTACATGTTCCTTGGGGATGCTGGGTTTGATACTCAGTATATTCAACAGCAATATATTCAAGCGACAGGGCAAAGTTATCCTGGAGGAACCTATATGACGGCTTCTGATGCGATGAAGACGTTGTTGAATAATGCGAGCACTGAATCTGGTAAACTTGGGTTACAATTTGGTTCAGCTTTAACTTCGGAACAGCAAGCAGCATTGGACGAAGATATTGTATGGTATGTTCCTCAAGTGGTTGATGGGCAAACGGTTTTGGTGCCTCAATTATATTTATCACCTAAAACAGATGTGTTGGCTGGTGCTGCAATTAAAGGGAAAAACGTTAATATTACAGCAGGTTCCATTGCAAATTCAGGGTTGATGGAAGGCACAAATTCGATTGCATTAACGGCTACGAATGGGGATATCAGTAATATTGGTGGAACGATTAAAGGGGGGAATATCTCTTTAAATGCTCAAAATGGATCTGTGATTAATTCGGATACCGTCAATAATTACTTGGTCAATGGTGGTGCGGGATCTTACTTAGGTTCCCAGGGACAAATTCTTGCATCTGGCACGCTTGGTATTCAAGCGAGCGATAGTATTGCGACCCATGGAGGCACAATTCAGTCGGGCTCTGATTTGGCGATGAAAGCAGGAACGATTAATATTGGTTCCATAGAGTTAAATGCAGCAGCATCCAGCGTAACCCATGCGTCTGACGGCACCTTATCTTTTGTGGGCAATCAAACCAAGAATTATGGAACAACAATTACCGCTGGTGGAAATGTATCCTTGCAATCTACTTCTGGGGATTTAACATTATCTGGCAGCACCTTGAATGCTACAGGCAACGTCTCTTTATCTTCTGCGGGTAATATTGGTCTGAACGCCGTCACAGATAGTGGCCTTGATGATGTCAAAGGACATAAATCAGGTGCTTTTAACTCCAGCTCTTTTGAAAATAAATATGCTTATACGAACGAGGTTGGTTCTAAGATTACGTCTGGAGGACAACTAAATGCGACAGCGCAAAATGATATCAGTATTTCTGGTGGATTAACGGCCAAGAATGATGTGAATGTTGTTGCGAAAGAGGGTTCAATTACTGAAAATGCATTAACGTCTACATCAGACAGCTATGATTATCATCATACCAAGAAAACTGGGTTCTTTGGCAATGAAACGGGATTAAGCGCGCAAGTCGGCACGAAGAAAGTAACGGATAAGAATTCTTCCAGTTCGGTTACGCATACAGGCAGTGTAATTACCTCAACCGAGGGCAGTGTGAATATGAGTGCGAATAAAGATATTAATATCAACGGTTCCAATATCTTGACCAAACAAGACATTAACCTGTCAGGTGATAATGTAAACTTTAATACCGTCCAAGACAGCACAAACAGTGATGTATATAAAAAACAAAGTTTCACAGGGCTAAATGTTGGTGCCTCTGGATTAGTTACGGATACATCTAAGGCCGGATTTAATATTACGAATGCAACGGATACACAAGGTCAAGCTTTTGCTACGGCAAGTGGGGCGTATCCTTTAATACAAACAGGCTTAGGTGAAGCAGGTGTTTTAGGGAAAGGCTCTTTAACGAACGTCAATAGTAATTTAATTGGTGTTTCTGCTTCAGTTGGGCATTCTTCTAACAAATCAGATACAAAAGTTGTAACGACTACGGATGTTGGATCGACGGTTGCAGCTGGTGGAAAAGTAAATGTGACAGCGAAGAATGATATTAATGCGACGGCTTCGAATATCAGTGGGAATGATGTGATCTTTAATGCAGGTGGAGACGTTAACCTGAATGCGGGTTACAAAACCAGTGACAGTGAAAAGACCTCATCTCAAAATAGCTTTGGTGTAGGTGCCAGTGCGTCTATTGGAATAAAAGGAACGCCACAGGCCAGCGTAACAGGCAACTTTAATATTACTGATGGAAATTCTACGTCTTCTAGCAAAACAGCAATCGACACTGTTGTGAATGGCACGAATTCTGTTACGATTAATAATAAGAACGGCAGCCTGAACCTCAATGGTGCGCAAATCACCAACAAGAATGCTGACGGCACGGCCAGCGATGGATCAGTTACAATTAATACAGGTAATTTAAACATTACTACCCCACAAAACACATCGAAATATGACAGCACAACGGTCAGTGGTGGGTTAAATGCCTCTGTTCCTATCGTGGGGGATAATTATACGAATATTCAACCTAATGTTGGCTATACTGGTATTCATAATGATTATAAATCAACAGAAGCAACCATGTCTGGCATTTATGCGGGCAAAGGGGGCTTGGATGTGAATGTGTCTGGGACAACAACCATGACAGGGGGTGCGATTACCAGTGCGGCGGATGCGGACAAAAACCAAATCACCACGGGTAATTTAGTTGTCAATTCATTGGATAATAAAGATCAATGGAGCGGCCTGAATGCCAGTGGCAATATGTCTTTTGGTGTTGATTATGGTTTGGGTGATAAAAAACCATCTGAATCCAAACAAACAGTCTTAGCACCAGGGTCTATATTAGGAACAGCCGGTATTCCAGCACTGACATCGAATTCGGTTTCTCATGATCGAACCTCAACCACAGAATCAGCGATTGGGGATAATATCACGATTAATACGGGCTCTACCACGGGAACGCTGTCACGCGATCCAGACAAAGCCAATGGGCATATTGATTCAACCTTTAATGCTGGACAAATCAACAGTGATTTGAGTACACAAAAAACGGTTGGACAGTTAATGGGAAATTATACGAATATGGCGGTTGAAGCGACCGGGCAAAGCGATAATTTCAAAGCTGGCAGTATTGGCAAAGCAGGTCTGGATATGGCCATTGGTGCTGGCACGGCTGCTATGGGTGGGGGTAATATTGGTGCCACGGTTGCGGGTGCTGCGGCAGGGGATGCGATGAATAGCGTCGCAAGCGACCTCGCCCAATCCGCCGCCGATGCCTTGTTCCCTCAGGATAAAACGTTAAAACAGGATCATAAAAAGGGAGTCGAACAAAATGCAGAAGTAGAAACTGATGCTAAAAAACAAAACCCTTTTAATAAGCAAGATCAAGCAATTTTTATTAAAAATAATAAAGTTCCAGTGCAAGATGCAACCACTGACGGAAACAAAATTGTGAATAGTCTAGTGCAAGGATTGTTGACGGGTGGCGCTGGTGCTGCGGCTGGTATAATTACTGGTAACAGTGGGAATATTGGCGTTGATACGGTGAATGGTGCAGCCAGCGCTATGGGGCAATCTCGCCCTAAAGTCGATGATACTGACGTTACTGCTGCGCAGGCTGCACAAAAACCAATCAGAGATAAAAACTATGCAGATGCGGTTAAACAAGCCCAAAATGACTATCAAAATTATACTCGTGATAATCCTTTGTTAAGTTCACCTGAAGTGCAAATGATTGGGAATTCTGGTTTAACTACAAAACCTTCTGGAACGGGTAATACACAGCAACAAAATGTAGGTTCACTTATTAAATTACCAGCGGTAAGTTCTATCACCCCTAAAGAAGTAACTTCCCCATTAGTTAATAGTCCGTTACAATCTGTTGTTAAATTACCAGAAATTATACAAGGGCAAAGTTTAGGAGGTGGGCTATAAAATGTTAAATCGAATAGGACAATTAATAGCGGTATTAGGCATATGTTTCATGATAAGTGGATGTGCTATTTACAATAGCGAATATTACATTCCCGTTGAGAATCAAGCAGGGGATGCACAGCCTTTATCAAAGAATGATGTTATTCGTGTAGCGATAACCCATAATTATTTGGATATCCCTCCTCCTCAACAACCAGGTTGGATGAATTGGGGATATTTTATTGCGGCAAAAAGAGAAACAGAGAAACGTTTACAAAATTTAAATTATGATGTTATAGATGTAGGAGATAATTCTAAGAACGATGGTCATCCAACGGTGATTGCATTGGTTGATTCATCGCCGATAGAGGGTTCTGCAACAACAGAAACACATACATGGGATGCTCCTGTATTTACGGACGATATGGGACGAACAACCTTATCAGAAAAACAAGGGGTAACCATTACTCATAAAGCTTATTATTATAAAGTCAAATTGGTTAGGCCTGAAGGAAAAGATAATCCTCTTTTTACATGTCTAAGCAGTCGAGATAATATGGGGGGTTGTATAGCCCCTGCAAATCCAAGTGGTTATAAAACGATTTATTCTAGTTATGCTACCATATCAACAGATAATGTTAATTATATTACAAATGTTGATCATTTAGTAACTGCAGTATTTTATAATTACCCGAATATGATGGGTAAGAAATGGGTATATTTTACAAATACGGGCTATACTCCTCTTTATGCAACCGATCCCAATGCGCCCAAACCAACAGATAAGAAATAAAAAACTATGACAAGGATAGATATTTTATCTATCCTTTTTTGTTTCTGACGGGAATAAGATTGTGAATAGTGTCGTGCAAGGCTTATTAACCGGCGGAGCGGGTGCTGGTGTTGGAGCGATGACGTCTAGTGGTAGGAAATACGACGGTTGATGCGGTGAACTCTACGACCAGCGCAATGGCACAGTCTCGTCCTGAAGTCAAAGACCCTGATGTCGTTGCTGCTGAAGCTGCGCAAGATCCTATTAGAAAACAGAATTTACTTAATAATTCCCATGCAGCAATAACGGTTGTAACAAATCAAGATAATTATAGTAGTGATGGGGCATTTATGACTGCTTTATATCAAGCATTAAATCCAAGCGATAAGTCAGAACATACGATAACGCAGGCTCAGGCAAATAAAGTTAAAGAGGTGATTGCCAATAAAAGTAATTATAGTTCTGATAATGATTATGCGAATGCGTTGAATAATGCATTTCGGAATGTATCGAAGTAGGTATGGGGATAGAAAATGATTAATAAGATTGGACAATCGTTATTGGGTTTAAGCTTATGTTTTATGGTTAGTGGGTGTCCTTCTATTTACAACAGTGAATATTATATCCCTGTTGATAATCAGGTAGGGGATGCACAACCTTTATCAAAGAATGATATTATTCGGGTAGTTATACCAAGTAATTTTTCTCAAAATTTAGTAAAAGCAAATAGTAATAATATAAATAAAAATGATCAAATGTACATAATGGATGTAGTAATGTACATTGCACTTGCTAAGCACGAAACTGAGAAAAGATTGCAAAATTTAGGATTGAATGTAATTAATACGGGATACCATTCTGGTGGTAATGGCCATCCAACTGTAATTGCCTTGGTTGATTCATCACCGATAGAAGGATCTGAAGAAAGTGAAACGCATACATGGGATGCGCCTGTATTTACGGATGATATGGGACGAACAACCTTATCGGAAAAACAAGGGGTAACCATTAATTATAAAACTTATTATTATAAAGTAAAATTGGTTAGGCCAGAAGGAAAAGGTAATTCCCTTTTTGAGTGTAATAGTAGTAATGAAAGTAGAGACTATTGTATAGCTCCAGCCAATCCTAGTAATTATCAAACGATCTTTACTGGCTATGCAACTTTAACAACCGATAATACAACAACTGGTATTAACGTTTCTCATTTAACAACGGCGGTATTTTATAATTATCCGAATATGATGGGCAAGAAATGGGTGTAATCTAGTAAATACTAGACACTTTATACAAACGGTCATGTCTCAAATTTAGATGATAGTAATTAATCCAATAGACATAAATAGCTCCTAAAAAAATATTTCATTTATATCTACAATAGATTAAGGGATATTATATAAATTCGCGACAAAAGCGCAAATATTGAAAATTTGTATTAAATGGAGGCATAAAATGGATAATAATGATGCAAATGAAAATTATGTTTTTGACCCTGATAGTGAGTCCGTAGATCCTGATCAACCTTTTGAAGTAGGTAGTGATTTTTTTGATAATCCTATTACTAAGGAAGCTTCAGTTAAATTCTTTGGGGATTTGCGAGACTATATAACAAGCGGAAATGTAAAAGATGTAGTTTTAGAACCAAATACACACATAGATGCGAATGAGTTGGATTACACTCCTATCGTTACTATGTATTCCTTTTCTGATTCTCAAAATATTTTTTATTTACCTACTGGAAAATTCCCCCAAGATACAGAATATGCAGAAGTTACTTTAGCTCAAGCTTGGAGTAATGGTATTACTAACATACAAGGTGCTGGCAATAATCCAAATTATGTTAGGATTATAGGAGGGGTTGATTTTAATTATATAGCTGACGGTGAGAGCGGGGAACTTATTAGCAATAATCCTCTTTATTTTTATGGTAGAGGTCTGGATGGTAATACAAGTCACATGGGGAATTGGACGATTTATACAGACGATTTTGTTGATCCAGACACTGGCGAAATATATGATGATGATAGAGATACAATGATTCAAACGACTGATGGTAATAATAAGATTACCACGGGTTATGCTCGCAGTACGATTGATTTAGGTTCTGGAAATAATATTGTTTATTCTCAAGGACATGATACTATTACAAGTTCTAGGGGAGGATATCAAACTGTTACATTAACTGGATCCCAGTCAAAATTAACAATGGGCGGAAATACAACTATTCTTGATATTGGCAACAATAATAACATTTCTGTTGGTAAAAATAGTTCAGTTTATGGGGCGGCATCAGATATAGTTCAATTTGATACAGGGGATATGAATGAATATACTGGTGGGAATAATTCAACTATTTCAGCCACGAATGGGACTGATTTAAAAGTTATTCATGGTTTAGATAATACATATAATATAAATCATAATCTCACTTTTCTAAATGGAAGTGGAAACACGGTTATTAACATCAAAGGAACGCTTGCAGCATTTGGTGCAGGTAGTTCACAATATACTCTAAATGCAGAGAATATTGATAGTACTAGTGGAAGTATATTTGTTGCTAATGAAGGGAATGAAACTCTAGATGCTGCATCTTCAAGTGCTAATTTACAGATTTGGGCAAATACAGTTGCAGGTGCAAATAATCTTTTAGCAAAAGCTGGACAAGGAGATGATACATTAGCTGCTGGGGTAGGAAATGCTACTTTTACTGGTGGTGTAGGTAATAACTTATTTATGTTTACTAAAGAAAGCGTGCAAGATGGGACTACCATTATTACAGACTTCACAAATAATGATAAAATTGCTTTATACAATTATGGTTTAGGTAGTAACGGGTTAACACAAATTTTACAACAATCTCAAAATGATGCAAATGGAAATGCTGTTTTAAAACTCACCAATAATGCTGCCATCGTTATTGAAGGTGTTTCCGTATCTTCTTTAAATACAAATCAATTTGTCGTCGCTGATTTTAGTCACTAAAACGGCTTAATATATAAATCTGCTTTACATTCTTATACAGAATTACGATTGGTTGATCAAATCATTGATGAACCAATCTAAAAATAATTCTTTTATATCTTGATAGCTTAAACAATAACGATAATACCAATTCATCGCTCGAATAATCATCAACCCAATAAATATAAATCGTTCCTAAATATAAATATTCCATCTATATCTATAACAGATTAATCGCGATCATCTAAATTTGCGACAAGACCATATCGTTTCTTGTTTTGTAATCATTTAAATACAAAATACTTTACTTAAACTCATAAAACAAAATATTGCACTACATTTGTAATTACATTATAACTTATCTATTATATTTTAATCTGAAGGTAAGAAATAATGAGCACTATTCAAATTAGAGTGGATGAAAATTTAAAAAAAGATGCTTATAAAGTTTTTGATAATCTGAAACTATCCCCCTCAGATGCACTGAGACTATTCTTACGTTATGTTGCTGAAAATAAAAAATTACCTTTTTCAGAGGTTTCAGTGATGGTCAGTGATAATGATAAAGATGATGATATTTTAGCGGTTGTGCGTGAACGTTTAAATAGTCCTGCAAAACGTGTCAGAGTTAATTTAGATGACCTTTAATATTGACTTTGATGAAAGAGCTTTAAAAGAATGGTATAAACTCGATAAATCTATTCAAACGCAATTCAAAAAGAAATTAAAACAACTACAAAATAATCCTCATATTGAATCTGCCCGTTTACATGGAGATCTTGCTAGCTGTTATAAAATTAAATTACGATCTTCTGGTTTCAGATTAGTTTATCAAGTCATTGATGAAGAAATTGTAATTCTAGTCATTGCGGTAGGAAAACGCGAAGATAAAAAAGTCTATGGAACAGCCAATGCTTGATTAAATAGTAAATGAGAGTTATCTAAAAACTCATACGATACGCAGAATATACGTAAACTCGTTTCATTAAATAGTTTATGAACAGGATACTTTATTTTGTTTAATGACCCTATCATGAAGGTCGTGGTGAGCATTATATATAAAAACATTATTCTATTAACATAATCACATAATTATACACAAATTTCAATAGGTGACTTAATATTAACAACATACAAAATATCGTCAGTCATCATAAACGATATGAATGATATTATAAATTTGTGAGATATATTCTTTTCAATGACAGCAAGATAAATTTATAAGATATAGAGATTACAAAAGGAGATTAATGAATATTTAATAAGGTATTGGGATGATAAATACAAAAAAGCCCTATGATACAAGTTTTTACTTGTATCATAGGGCTTTTTGTAAAACTATTTACTTACAGTTTTTCGACTTGATTATATTCAAGTTCAACTGGGGTTGATCGACCGAAAATAGAGACGCTGACTTTTAAGCGGCCTTTTTCTGTATCAACTTCTTCAACAACACCGTTAAATGAGGTGAAAGGACCGTCAGAAACTCTGATTTGCTCACCTACTTCAAAATTAACAGAAGGACGAGGGCTATTTGTGCCTTCCTGAGCTTGTTTTATGATCTGTTCAGCTTCGGCATTGGAAATAGGAGAAGGGCGCATTCTGTTCCCCAAAAATCCAGTGACTTTTGGAGTGTCTTTAATTAAATGCCAAGCATCATCTGTCATTTCCATTTTTACCAGGACATAGCCAGGAAAAAATTTGCGTTCTGTTTGAACTTTTTGACCACGTTTAACTTCGATGACTTCTTCTGAAGGAACCAAAATTTCTTCGATTTGACCGTTTAGTCCTTTTTGTTCAGCTTGTTCTTTGATTTGTTGAACAACTTTTTTTTCAAATCCAGAGTAAACGTGAATGACGTACCATCTTTTTGTCATGACTGGTTTCAATCTCCTATAAGCCAAACAAAGTTTGAATACCAAAGCCTATGACTTGGTCTACAATAAAAAAGAATGCGGAAGCACCAGCGGCCATTGCAAGCACGGCGGCTGTTGTGACTAATGTCGTGCGACGTGTTGGCCAAGTAACTTTCTTGGCTTCATTACGAACATCACGCAGAAATTTCGTGGGATTGACCGACACGAAACACCTTTCCTACTCAAAATAGCACTTTAATTATATTGACTTAATATAATATAGATGCGTGGTTAAAGGACAAGATGAATGTGATTACATTCATGGCATACTTACGTGTCTAATGGCAGGGGTGGAGGGTCTCGAACCCGCAACCTCCGGTTTTGGAGACCGGCACTCTAGCCAATTGAGCTACACCCCTGCATGATCACTGTGTGATTTTAAACTAGAACTATTCCTTTTGCAAGGTTAATTTGTTCAAATCACAGTTAAGAGAAAAAGCAATGAAACGTGAAGAAAGTCAAGTAAAAAAAATTATAAAACTAATTTTTTATAAAAAGTTAGCAAATTTTAAAAAAAAGACTTGATCTAATGAAAAATTTTGCTAAAAAGGTGTTATAAATTAGATAGCTCTTTATTATAGACTATTCTTCAAGATACAAGCGGGCGTAGCATAGTGGTAATGCAGTAGCCTTCCAAGCTTCTGAGGAGGGTTCGATTCCCTTCGCCCGCTCCAAAATCCACAGACATTGAAATAACTATGTGATTAAGATCTTCAGCGCATGAAGATATATTATCGTTACAGTAAGGCGATCTTTATATATGTTTTTCGATATTTTTTAGTAAATATTCGAATTTATAGCCATTTAAAACTTAATCTACTAGAATTGACAATCTGGAATGACAAATTTAAATGCGAATACCTCAAAATAATAATGTTGATATTTTTAGTATAAAACCGATATGATATTTTAATAATTTTATGCCAGAATGCTCATTAAAATAAAGCACTTAATTATAAATGGTGTTATTCACTTCAAACCAAACCTCCATTCAAATAGCGTTTTTTAACTTTCGTAGTGAAGTCATTTATTAAATCTGTTGTATAAGGCGGTTTACATAATGAAACAATTAAAAATATTTGCTATGATAACGTTCGTTATACGCTTAAATTATCTTATGATGGCCATTTGAAAGTATTATAAGTATATATTTAAAAGTTTCATAGAAAAAGACTAAAAAAATCTGGAGATAAACATTAGTATTATTTCTGATGTTAGCGAGTTTTATGAAAATTGAATGCGAATTGATAATTAATCTCCAGCTTTTTGATATAAAAAAGTTCTGTCACTAAAAAATCAAATTAAAAAATAATTTATTATTTTTGCTTGATCTTTATTGTTTTCGGCTTTCAGAGACTTTCCTTTTTTTGAAAAATCTTTTATCTAAGATATTAATTAAAAGTACGGGTTTTATGGTTTTATACTGGAATATAGTAGCGAGTTGTACAGACTTGCAACAGTTAAGGATTAAATTATAAGCAAAGCGCTTTTTAATTTTAATTTTTAACATGATTTGGTATAGACTAAGTCCTTTATAAAAGTTTATATCATAATTGTTGGGAAGGTAGAGAAAGCTGTTTGGCTTTGTTACACTATTCTAGAAAAGAAATGAAAGAATAAACCAAGTGAATACCGATGCAACAATGGCTGCTGCTGCAGCATCAACTTTTACTGCAAATGATCTCAAAGGTCGCTATGCTACAGCCCTTTATGAATTGGCTGAAGAAGAGCGTTCTTTAAATGAGGTCATGGTTGAAGTTGAAAATCTATTGAAAATTATCAATGAAAGCGAATTGTTGAAAGATGTTTTAAATAATCCTTCTTTTGATACAGCGCAAAGTCGTGAGATCGTTGTTGGCACTTTGAAACAAGTTGGATTCAGTCAGTTACTTCAAAATTTTGTTGGTGTAATTGCGAACAATCGCAGACTTGCCAGTTTAAAAGCTATTTTATTAGCTTTTTTTGCTTTGGTTAATCTTCGTCGTGGATTGGTCACGGCCGAAGTCATTACAGCACATCCTTTGACAGACATTCAACGTGCTCAGTTAAAAGATCGCTTGACCCAAGCAGGATATAATAAAGTTAATTTACTAGAGCGTATTGATACAAAGTTACTAGGCGGCTTTGTGATACGTATTGGGGCTCAGCTCTATGATGCTAGCCTTAAATCTCGTCTTAATCGTCTACATAATGTTATGAAGGGAGCCGCGTGATGGAAATCCGTCCCGCAGAGATTTCGGACATCCTTAAAAAACAAATTGCGTCCTTTGATAAAGAGTCTAACGTTGAGGAAACAGGAATTGTTTTGTCTGTTGGTGACGGTATTGCATTGGTTTATGGCCTGCAAAACGTCATGGCGGGTGAGCTAGTCTCCTTTGCAAACGGCGATTTAACAGGGATGGCATTGAATCTTTCCAGTGATCACGTTGGGATTGTTATTTTTGGAAATGACAGCCAAGTGCGTGAAGGGGATACAGTTTCTCGTACGAATCGAGTAATTGACGTTCCTGTTGGTAAAGGTCTTTTAGGTCGTGTTGTTGATGGCCTTGGTAATCCAATTGATGGAAAAGGCCCATTAAAAGACGTTGAACGTCGTTTGGCTGAAGTAAAAGCCCCTGGAATTATGCCTCGCCAATCTGTTTGCGAGTCTATGTTAACAGGAATTAAAGCAATTGATGCGTTGGTTCCTATTGGACGTGGACAACGTGAATTGATTATTGGTGATCGTCAAACAGGAAAATCAACCGTATTAATCGATACGATGATTGCGCAAAAGAAAACCAATGCATTAAACGATCCAAAGAAAACACTTTATTGTATTTACGTTGCTATTGGTCAAAAACGCTCAACAGTGGCTCAGGTTGTCCGTACCCTTGAAGAGCAAGGCGTGATGGAATATTGTATCGTTGTTGCAGCAACAGCTTCTGATGCTGCTCCTATGCAATATATTGCGCCTTATGCTGCGGCTTCTATGGGTGAATATTTCCGTGATAACGGAATGCATGCATTAATCAGCTATGATGATTTGTCAAAGCAAGCTGTTGCTTATCGTCAAATGTCATTATTGCTGCGTCGTCCTCCTGGACGTGAAGCTTATCCTGGGGATGTGTTCTATTTGCATTCTCGTTTATTAGAGCGTGCTGCAAAAATGTCTGATGAATATGGTGGTGGATCATTAACAGCTTTACCTGTTATCGAAACACAAGCTGGTGACGTTTCTGCATATATTCCTACGAATGTGATTTCGATTACAGATGGTCAGGTTTTCTTGGAAACTGAGCTTTTCTATCGTGGTATTCGTCCTGCGGTTAACGTTGGTACTTCAGTGTCTCGTGTGGGTTCTGCTGCACAAAGTAAAGCTATGAAGCAAGTTGCTGGTAGTATTAAACTTGAGTTGGCACAATATCGTGAAATGGAAGCATTCTCTCAATTTGCTTCTGATCTTGATGCTTCTACCAGAAAATTGTTGGCTCGTGGTGCACGCTTAACAGAATTATTAAAACAACCTCAAAACTCTCCTTATACAATGGAAGAGGAAGTGGTCGTTTTATATGCTGGTACTCGTGGATATACTGATGAAATTCCAGTTGAGAAAATTGGTAATTTTGAAAAGCAATTTATCGAAGTGATGCGTTCTTCTGGCTCTGAGATTTTAAATGGAATCCGTGATGCTGCTCAAATTTCCAAGGAATTGGAAGAGAAACTCGCAGCATTCTTAAAAGATTTCGTTCTTAAGTTCAAGCAAGTTTAAGGAGCGTCATTATGGCTTCTTTAAAGGAATTACGCGCTCGAATTAATAGCGTTAAATCGACTAAGAAGATTACCAGTGCTATGAAAATGGTGGCTGCAGCAAAGATGCATCGTGCAGAGAAACGCTCTCGCGAAGCAAAACCTTTTGCTACAACGATGCAGCGAATCTTGGTCAATTTAAAAGAATCTCTTGGAGATCGTCCTGGTATGCCAAAATTATTGGCAGGGACAGGTAAACAAGATCTTCATTTGTTGATACCAATGAGCAGTGATCGTGGTTTGGCAGGTGGGTTTAACGGTAATATTAACCGTGCGACACGTGACTTAATTCAAAAGCTTCTTAAAGAGGGAAAAAACGTAAAAATATGCCCAATTGGGTTTAAAGCTTATGTTTATTTCCGTGGTGAATATCCTGATTTAGTTGTGGGACCCGAAGGTGGTGATCATCGGTTGGGTAATGTGACATTTGAAACTGCTGATCAAGTTGCCAGCTATATTGAAAAATTGTTGGAAACTCAGCAATGTGATGTATGCACCGTGGTTTATAACCAGTTTAAGAATGTCATGTTACAAATACCAACTGCATTACAGTTGATTCCTTTGAATGTTGCCATGACTGAAGAAAAACAAAAAGAAACGTTAGACGAGAAATTAGCTACGCGTACCGAACAACTTCAAGCTGAATATTTGTTTGAACCAGAACCAGAGGAAGTGTTGCATCGTTTGCTTCCACAAAATCTGCGGGTTCAACTTCTTTCAGCTATGTTGGAAACCAATGCTGGAGAGCAAGGTGCTCGAATGACTGCTATGGATAGTGCAACACGTAATGCAGGTAAAGCGATCGATAAGCTTAGCCTTCATTATAACCGTACACGTCAAGCTAATATCACGAGTGAACTTACTGAGGTTATATCAGGTGCAAATGCTGCCTGATTTTTATAATTATTCTGCTAGGAGCTGACCCTATTATGTCGGAAACCGCAATTGAAGAAAAAAACGCAGCATATACTGATTCATCAGCGGGGAATCAGGCTGCATCTAAAAGTAACTCTGTAGGTCGCGTCACCGAGATTAAAGGTGCTGTTGTTGACGTGCAATTTACTGGTGATTTGCCTTATATTTTGAACGCATTAACTTGTAAAGTTGGCGATCGTAATCTGGTATTAGAAGTCGCACAAGAAATTGGGGATAACCAAGTTCGTTGTATTGCGATGGATTCTACGGATGGTATGGTTCGTGGAATGGAAGTTACTGATACAGGACATCAAATTCGTATGCCTGTTGGTAACGAAACACTAGGTCGTATTTTGAACGTTATTGGTGAACCGATTGATGAATTAGGCCCAATTAACGCTAAAAGTTACTCACCAATTCACCGTGAAGCACCCTCTTTTGAAGAACAAGGTGATGCAACAGAAATTCTGGAAACAGGAATTAAGGTTGTTGATTTGCTTTGCCCATATCTTCGTGGTGGTAAAATTGGTTTATTCGGCGGTGCCGGTGTTGGTAAAACCGTTTTGATTCAAGAGTTGATCAATAATATCGCAATGGGACATGGTGGTGTGTCTGTATTTGCTGGTGTTGGTGAAAGAACTCGTGAAGGTAACGATCTTTATCACGAAATGAAAGATGCTGGCGTTATTAAAGTTGACGGTACCAGTACAGCAGGTTCAAAAGTGGCCTTGGTTTATGGTCAGATGAATGAACCTCCTGGAGCGCGTGCTCGTGTAGCTTTGTCTGGTTTAACAGTTGCAGAGCATTTTCGTGATGAAGCTGGGCAAGACGTATTATTCTTTGTTGATAATATTTTCCGTTTTACTCAAGCTGGTTCTGAAGTGTCTGCGTTATTGGGTCGTATTCCATCCGCTGTGGGTTATCAACCTACGTTGGCTACAGAAATGGGTAACTTGCAAGAACGTATTACTTCAACGAAAAAAGGGTCTATTACGTCTGTGCAAGCAATTTATGTGCCTGCTGATGATTTGACTGATCCTGCACCTGCTACAACCTTTGCTCACTTGGACGCAACAACCGTGTTGAATCGTGCCATTTCTGAGCTTGGGATTTATCCTGCTGTTGATCCTTTGGATTCAACATCTCGTTCTTTGGACCCTCGCATTGTTGGCGAAGAGCATTACCAAGTGGCTCGTCAAGTTCAGCAAATTCTGCAAAATTATAAATCTTTACAGGATATTATTGCGATTTTGGGAATGGATGAATTATCTGAAGAAGATAAAAAAGTGGTTGCGCGCGCACGTCGTATTCAACGCTTTCTTTCTCAACCTTTCCACGTTGCTGAAGTCTTTACAGGCATGTCTGGTAAACTGGTTCCAGTTAAAGATACTGTTCGTTCCTTTAAAGAAATTATTGACGGTAAGCATGATGATTTGCCAGAAGCAGCTTTCTATATGGTAGGAACCATTGATGAAGCCGTTGCTAAGGCAGAGAAAATGAAACAAAACGATAAATAGGTTGTTTTGTATAAAAGGTAAAGGAAGGCAGTAATGTCGATACAACTTGAAATTGTTAGCCCAGAGAAAGTTGTTGTTTCTCAACAGGTTGATATGGCTGTTTTACCCGGTCTTGAAGGCGATATTGCTGCAATGGAAGGACATGTTCCCATGATCCTTCTCCTTCGTGGGGGTGTTATTCACCTTTATGTAGGTGATAAAATAACCGATAGTTTCTTTGTTGAAAGCGGTTTCGCTGAAATGAAAGAAACAGGATGCACAGTACTTGCCAAAGAAGTTAAAAAGTTGGATGAGCTATCTGAAGAGGTTGCGACAAAACTTTTAGCTGATTTAGAAGAAAGCTTCAAAGAAGCTGCCAAGGGTAATGATGCAGAAAGACAACGTGAGCTGATTGATGAAATGCAAAATGCTCAAGTTATGCTTGAATTAGCTACTTCTGTAAAGAAATAGCTAAAAATAGAGGAGGATAAGAAATTATCTTCCTCTATATGATGGAACCTCTTGATCAGGAATCCATACTTTTTTAGGTGGTGTATCTGTTTGCCAGAAAACATCGATAGGCATTCCGCCTCTCGGATACCAATACCCACCAATTCTTAGCCATTTGGGTTTCAGCAATTTGACGATGGTGGATGCAATTTCAATCGTACATGCCTCGTGAAAAGAGCCATGGTTACGAAAGCTTGACAAATATAATTTCAAAGATTTGCTTTCGACGATCCATTTCCCAGGAATATAATCTATTACTAAATGGGCGAAATCAGGTTGTCCTGTAATTGGGCAAAGTGATGTGAATTCTGGTGCGGTAAAGCGAATAGTATAATCATATTCTTGATATGGCGCAGGAACGCGCTCCAGCTTCGCCTCTTGCGGAGATTGGGGTAAAGGACTGTTTTGTCCTAGTTGGGTAAGATGTTTTTTTAAATCAGTTGGTTCGGGCATAATTTTATATTCAATGTTAAAAGTGATTTCATAATTCATTGGATAGTATAAGTCGAACTTTTATAAGATTCTATCTTAATGTTAAGAATTAATTTTAGAAGATAGAGATTTAGAAAACTTTTATTAAGCTTTGCGAGTTAATCGTATCGTTGATATTTATTAATTAGTTAAATTTAATGCGATAATCAATATTCACTAAAATTGTAGCTACCCTTGTATTTTAAAATTTAGTAATAATTAAAATATGGGCTTATTAAATTTTCAATAAGCCCATATATCTCATTTATTTAAGGAATGTTATATTAAGTTTTTTATTTTTGTCCGTAATAAGCGTTAGCACCATGCTTACGAAAATAATGTTTATTTAATAACTCTGTTTGCATGTTTGAAAGTTCTGGTGAAACCATATAAGAAAACATTTGCATATAACAAATCTCTTCTAAAATAATGGAGTGATCAACAGCTTGCATGACATTTTTCCCCCAAGTGAAGGGACCATGAGAATGTACTAAAGCTGCAGGCATGTCCAAAGGCTTTAAATGTAAATTATTAAAAGTCTCAATGATGACTTTACCTGTTTCAAACTCATAATTATGTTCTATTTCAATTTTGGTCATTAATCGAGTACAAGGAATAGCACCATAAAAATAATCTGCGTGCGTGGTTCCTAGAGGATTAACAGATTTTCCTGCCTGAGCCCATATTGTTGCATGACGAGAATGCGTATGAACGATACCACCAACATCCGAAAATTTTTGATATAAAATACGATGTGTTTCAGTATCTGATGAAGGTTTTAATTGACCATCTACAACTTTTCCAGTTTCAAGATTAACAACAACCATATCACTTGGCTTCATATTTTGATATTGCACACCTGAAGGTTTAATAACTATTAAATCTCTGTCATTATTAATAGCGCTTGCATTTCCCCAGGTCAGCACAACCAAATTATGTTCTTTTAAAGCGATATTGGCTTCGAAAACTTGTTCTTTTAATTCTTTAAGCATTTCTCAATTATTCCTTACAAATTAATTTCCAATGTCACGCAAAGCTTTACCACTCATCAGATTTCTTTCAATATGTTCCAATGTAACATTTTTGGTTTCTGGAATGAAAAAGATAACAACGAAAATAAATACAACGTTTAGAGCCGTATAAATCCAGAAGGTCCAGCTGATTCCCAACGTTTGTATTAATGTTAAGAAAGTTGCGCCAATAATCATATTGCTTACCCAGTTTGTAGTAGTAGAGCAAGAGATACCAAAGTCACGGCTTTTAAGAGGTTGGATTTCTGAGCAAAGAACCCAAATAACAGGGGCAGCACTCATGGCATATCCACCAATACACATAATGGCCATACCAACAGAGGCATAAGAAATAAAAGCAGAATTATTGCCATTATCAATCAGATATAAACATAATCCAAGAACGAATGTACCAAGGGCAATAATAGCAAAACCGACTTTTAAAATAGGTTTACGACCAAGTTTATCAACGGTAAAGATTGCAATAAAAGTAGCAAAAACAAATGTTAAACCAACAATAATTGTTGCATACATTTGCTCATGATTTGTTTGGAACCCTGCACGTCTGAAAATTTCTGGGGCATAATACATAATAATGTTCATACCAGTAAATTGTTGCATTGCTTGCAATGCCATACCAAGATACACAACGCGACGAACATTTTTATTGACTTTAAAAAGAGACCAACCTTCTTGTTTAACCTTTAAGCTTTCTTTGATCTCATTAAATTCTTTTTTGACTTTTTCATCATTATTTCTAATATGATGTAAGACTTGTAAAGCTTCTTCTTCTCTACCTTTTGCTGCAAGCCAACGTGGGGTATTCGGCAGGAAAAATACCATAGCCATCAATAATAATGCAGGAATACATAATACCCCAAGCATCATGCGCCAATTTCCTGTTGAAGTAAAATAGGTATCAGAAAGAAAGGCAACGACAATTCCAATCGTCACCAGTAACTGATATCCAGAAATCATTTTACCACGAACATTTTCAGGAGCCATTTCTGACAAATATAAAGGTGCTGTATAAGAAGCAACTCCCACAGCAAAACCTAAAACAATTCTCCAAAAAATCAAGAACTCAACATTATGGGCCAAAGCAGAACCCAAAGACCCGATAATAAACAAAAGAGCAGAAATTAATAAGCTATATTTTCTTCCAAGTTTAAAGGAAAACCACCCATTGGATATGGCTCCTAATGCAGCACCCAGCATCATTGAGCTTACAACCCATTCTTGTAAATGGCTGCCCAATTTAAAATCTATTGTAATAAAAGGAAGAGCTCCAGCAATAACGCCGATATCTAAGCCAAACAATAACCCTGCCATTGCAGCAGCAAGGCCAATAAGAAGCGTTGCTCTTTTTGTAGAAGCTTCTCTTTTTTGAACATTTTCATTTAATAATACTGATTGCTGCATTTATTTTACTCACTTTAATAGAGTTTTACATCAAATGTGTTTTATTTTACTTTGTTAGAATAAAGCATGTCATTCCACAAAAGTTCTTTTTCAAATTGATGTGTATTGGTGTTTTCATCAATAACGGCAATTTCCATATCTTTTAATTTGGCATATAAACGGAAATATTCCATATCTAATGCTTGGGTATAAACGGAATGATGGGCTGCGCCTGCGGCAATCCATGCTTGTGTTGAAACATCCAAAGAAGGCTTTGGTTTCCATACTGCACATGCAACAGGAAGCTTAGGAAGTGGGTGTGGTTGCTCAATCGTTTCCAAAGCATTGGTTACCAACCTAAAGCGATTACCTAGATCAATTAAGCTTGCATTAATTGCTGGTCCTGGGCGAGATTTAAAAATTAAACGAACAGGATCATCTTTGCCACCAATACCTAAATATTGAGCATCCACTAATGGTTTTTCATCAGCAATAGATGGACAGACTTCTAACATATGAGAGCCAATGACCAGCTCTTGTCCTTTGGTAAAGTCATAGGTGTAATCTTCCATAAAAGAAGTGCCTCGATCTATACCGCTGGCCATCAGTTTGATGGTTCTTAAAAGTGCAGAGGTTTTCCAATCGCCCTCAGCACTAAACCCATATCCTTGTTGCATTAAGCGTTGTGATGCAATACCAGGAAGTTGTTTAATACCGTGCAAATCCTCAAATGTATTTGTATAAGCACCATACCCACCTTGTACTAAGAATTTTTTAATCCCTAATTCAATGCGAGCGGCATCAATAACATTTTGGCGTTTTTCACCATTTTTTTGTGTTACAGGGCTGAAACGATATAAAGTTTCATATTCTTCTACTAAAGCATCAACGTCACTTTGTGGGATATCGTTAATAACTTGAACCAGATCACCAACCGCATGTGTATTAACAGAATATCCAAATTTAATTTGTGCAGAAACTTTATTTCCTTCTGTCACACCGACTTCACGCATATTATCGCCAAAACGAACAACTTTTAAAGATTGTTCAGCCATAATACCTGCAGAAACGCGCATCCAACGCTCAATTTTTTCATGAACTTTGCTGTCTTTCCAAAAGCCAATAGCAACGGTTGTTGGCACTTTCATCCGTGCACAAATAAAACCAAACTCTCTGCCACCATGTGCAGTTTGGTTCAAATTCATGAAATCCATATCCATTGTATTCCATGGAACAGTTTCATTATATTGTGTGTCTAGTTGAAAGAGTGGTTTGGTTAAAATATTTAAACCGTTAATCCACATTTTAGTTGGAGAAAATGTATGTAACCATGTCATAATACCAATACATTTTGGGCTATGATTTGCTTCACGACAAAGTGCTGTAATTTCCTCTGGGCGTGTGACGATAGGTTTATAAACAATTTTGACTGGAAAGTTAACTTTTTCGTTAAAATATTGTGCAACTTCTTTAGCGTTTTGCTCAGCTTGTTGCAGTGTTTTTGGGCCATATAAATGTTGACTGCCAGCAGCAAACCATACTTCGTATTCTTGAAAATTAGACATTTTTACCCTCTTTGTTTTTATTTTAATAATAAATAAATTCTATAATGCAGATTGATTATACTGAGGCTCACTAACCTCAGACCATTGAACATATTGTTCGTATATCGTTTGATATTGTTTTGATCTGTTAGGATCTGGTGTGAATATTGTGCTAATTGGGCTGGCCATCGTTTTTTGAGCTTCTGGAATGCTCGTATAAATACCAGCCGCAACCGCAGCAACAATAGCCGCACCAAGAGCACAACATTGTTCTGATTCACAAATCTCAATGGAGCGATTCATTACATCAGCACAAGTCTGCATAATAATTGGGGATTTTTTAGAAATCCCTCCAATTGCAATAATAGAATTTACAGGAACATTTTGGTTAGTAAAACATTCCATAATCGCTCTGGCACCACAAGCAGTAGAGACAATTAAACTGCCAAAAAGTGTTGCTGTATCTGTGCCTAAAGTAATCCCAGTTAGTGTGCCTTTTAATCTTTGATTGGCATTAGGAGTACGTCTGCCATTAAACCAATCCAAAGTGATTGGTAAATGGTCTAAATCAATATTTTTATACCAATGTTCTGTCAAAGAATTCAGTAGGTTATTTTCTACTTGCTTAATAACTTCTTGATTATCAGGAAGTTCTTTTTTCAGCTGTTCTAAAGGCCAAGATAAAAGACGTTGGTACCAAGCATATACATCACCAAAAGCAGACTGTCCTGCTTCAAGGCCAATATAATCAGGGATGACACTGCCATCGACCTGACCACAAATACCTTGGACAATGTTATCTTCAATACGATCTTTATCTGCGACTAGAATAACACATGTGGAGGTTCCAATTACCTCAACCAGTGAATATGGCTTTGCTCCGGCACCAATGGCACCCATATGACAGTCAAATGCCCCACCAGAAATGATAACGTCCTTTGAAAGCCCAAGTCGTTTAGCCCATTCAGGTGTTATTTTTCCAACCGGAATATCTGCGGTGTAAGTATCTGTAAATAAAGGGTATGGAAGATGTTTAACCAGGTTGGAATCTAAATCTTGGAAGAACTCATAAGGTGGAAGTCCATCCCATTTTTCACTCCAGAGACTTTTATGTCCAGCGGCGCATCGACCTCTTTTGATATTCTGCGGTGCGTTTGTTCCCGATAATAAAGAAGGTACCCAATCGCATAATTCAACCCAAGAAGCAGCTGCTTGTTTTACCTTTTCGTCTTCTTTAAAAATATGCATGATTTTTGCCCAGAACCATTCCGAAGAATAAATTCCACCGCATGTATCAAGATATCGAGCATATTCTTCTTGCTGACAATGCTGATTAATTTTTTCTGCTTCTTTGATAGAGCTATGGTCTTTCCATAAAACAAACATAGCATTTGGATTGTCTGCAAATTCTGGTCTAAGTGCTAAAACATTTCCATCTTGATCAATAGGAGCTGGTGTTGATGCGGTGCTATCAACCCCGATGGATACAATTTGTTGTGATTTTTCGCCTAATTTTTGAACTACAGCAATAATTGCTTGTTCCATTGACTCAATATAATCAAGCGGATGATGGCGGAATATATTTTTAACAGAGTTGCAGTAAAGATTTTTTTTCCATCTTGGATAATTTATAACCTCACTTGCAATTTCATACCCTGATTTACATTCAACGGCGATTGCACGAACTGAATCACTACCAAAATCTAGGCCTATTGAGATGACATCTTTCATACTAAGAACATCCTTAAACTACTGAATTGTGGTTTAAGACTAGTCTTTAATATTGAAGAATAATATACACGAATTCGTTGATAATATGTAAAATTGTGCTACTATTTAAATTATAAAAAAAAAATAATTATAAATATAAAGTAAATCTATAAAATATATATTTTTCTGCTCAATTTATGTAAAATTGTGCTATATTTTATAACATCAAAAAAACGTGATCGCTATGACTGTTGAACAAAATCAAGATCCTCTTTTACCAGGTTATTCTTTTAATGCTTATTTAGTTGCGGGCTTAACTCCTATTGATAAAGGGGGGATTTACGACTTTTTTGTTGATCGTCCTAATGGTATGGAAGGGTTTATTATTAATTTAACCTTTGCTGGTGAGGGCGTTATTTTTCATGAAGATAAATCATTTGTTAGTCAGCCTGGGGATTTTTTAATTTTTCCTCCTAATGAATCTCATTATTATGGGCGGAGGGCAAATTCAAAGCAGTGGTATCATTATTGGGTCTATTTTAAACCCAGGGCTATATGGACAAAATGGTTATTATGGCCATTAACTGTCGGCAACGTAGGATACTTTCGATCTGATGATCAATTAAATAAAGATTTAGAAAATTTATTCCTTAAAATAGTGGAAACAGCACAATCCTCAAACACCTATTCTGAAATTCTTGCAATGAATTTACTTGAAAATTTTTTAATACAAAGAATGCAGACAATATCGATCAAAAAACAAGAGAAATACGATCATCGTGTTATCTTAGCTTGTAATTTTATATCTGATAATGTTGATAATTGCTTGCAGGACAAATTTATTATCGAACACATCGCAGAACTGGTTAATCTTTCCCCGTCTCGTATCTCTCATTTATTTAAAGAAAATATAGGAGTTAGTATTCTTTCATGGAGAGAGGATCAAAGAGTGAATAAAGCTAAATTTTTACTTCAAACGACACCTTTATCTATTTCACAAATTGCTCAACATCTGGGATATACAGATCAGTTTTATTTTTCACGTGTGTTTAAAAATAAAACAGGATTAAGCCCCAAAAAATTTCGTTATATATTTTATAAAAACTAACGACTGTGTGTTTTGTTATATAAATGCAATTATTATCAGGTTTCAAAAGGAATATTGCGAAAAAGCGCTTTATCAAGCTATTGATAAGTATCAACGTTAGCAGATCGTTAAACTCTATTATCTCTTATACAATCTATAAGTTGATATTTTTTTAATTTAGAAACCTATATTTTATATTGACTAATTAACAGTGAAAGCCAACAGGATGTTTATTCAAGAAGAAAAAGAAAAAGCTAAATATTTCAAGTTTTCTCTGCATCCACAAGATGAGCTAGAGCAATATCTTAATCCTCGTTTTTTGTCTGTTATTAATGAAGAAACATCAATAGATGCACTCCAACCAGTCAATATCAATATCCCCAAAAAAATTGTAATTTTTTGGCATGAAAAAGAGTTACCTGACGATGTTTATGCTTCAATTGAGAAAATTAAACGTTATAATACAGAATATTATGTTGAGCTGTTTCATACGGAATCTGCTGGGGAATTTATTAACTCGCATTATGGTCAAGAGCTTTATTATTTATATGAACGCCGTTGTGTGCACCCATCTATGAAATCGGATTTTTTTCGCATATGTTATCTGGCAAAAATGGGTGGAATATATATAGATGTTGATATTGATTGTTTTAAATCTTTAGAAGAAATCTTTAAATTTTATGAATTTGATTGTTTCTTGTTTTATTCCAAAGGTAAACCTTGTTGTATTGATAATGACTTTATTGCTTGCAAAGCGAATAATCCAATTATTTCTGCTGTTCTAGATAAAATAAAAGAAAACTTAACGATCAAGCGAAGTTTTTCGAGTGTTTGGGAGTGTACAGGACCTGGTGCTGTATCGATGGCTATTTTAGAACTTTTAATGCAAGATATTTTGCAAGACGATCAGGAAAACCGTTCTTTAGAAGGGTTGCGATTAGCTCCTCATAAATTTGCCCTTCGTGCTTATAGTCACCAAGAGTTGGAATATAAAAAAACAACTGAAGGAAATTGGCGATATTTTCGTATGCCAAGTCAACTATATAAATTATAAAGATAGAATACTGAAAATTTATATTTTGTTATATTGTTTTCAATAGATCATTTATGGTATCTTCGTTCGTTTAATAAGAGAGATATTACTGATTTTTATATGTACAAATTACAAAAATTTTCTGATCCAGTAATGGTAACAGACAACCACGCTCTACAACAAATGGTCGAGGTTTTACTTAAGGAAACCTTTATCACGATGGATACAGAGTTTGTAAGAGAAAAAACTTATTGGCCAGAGTTATGTTTGGTTCAGTTGGCTGGTAAAGGAAAAGTGTATTTATTAGATGCAGTGGCACCAGGTATAGATTTGTCTTTGCTGTTGCCTTTATTAACGGCACAGTCTGTTATCAAAGTTTTCCATGCAGCTCAGCAGGACTTAGAAATATTTTTACACTTATTTAATATTTTACCAACACCTGTTTTTGATACACAAATTGCAGCGATGGTAGCAGGGTTTGGCAATCAAATTGGATATGATAGTTTGGTTGATTCGTTACTTAAGGTTGCTATTGATAAATCACATCGTTTCAGTGACTGGGCTATGCGTCCTTTAACCACGGCTCAACAAAATTATGCTGCTGCAGATGTAACCTATCTGTGGGATGTTTATTTAATTTTGTTGGAGCAACTAACTAAAACTAATCGTACTAGTTGGGTTGCAGCTGAAATTAAAATTTTGTCTGATCCTGAATTTTTTGCACCCTCTATGGATAAAATCTGGAAAAGATTGCGTCCCAGGACGGGAAACCGCCGAGTTTTGGGATGTTTATATGCCATTATTCAGTGGAGAGAGCAAGAAGCACAAAGATTGAATATCCCTCGGCAACATTTAGTCCGTGATGAAAGTTTATTAGCAATTGCTGCGGCGTTGCCAGATAGTGTTAAAGCATTGTCTCGTATTCGTGGTATTTCCCAAGGGTTTGCAGATAGTAAAGAAGGTGGAAGTCTTCTGAGTGTCATCAAAACGGTTAAAAATACTGAGCTTGATACGCTACCTTTGCCCGTTTCTGATGAAAGCAATAAAAGAAAACCGTCGGAGGCGATTATATCTTTGCTCAAAGTTTTATTACAGGCCAAGTGTGAAGCTTATCAAGTTGCGCCAAAATTAGTTGTGGATAGTAAAGATATAGAAAATTTGGCATTAGGTAGGCGTGATCTGCCAGTGCTTGTTGGGTGGAGGCGTGACGTGTTTGGTCAAGATGCAGTGGATTTATGTAATGGACAATTAATTTTAGGTGTTCAAGATCAAAAAATAGAAATAATAAAACGATAATTGATTTTCAGTTGTAGAGTAATTAACTGTATAAAATGATATTGATCATGAAGGGGCGTATGGGTTATGGAGTGGAATGAAGAAGCCGTAGCAAGGCTGCGAGAGCTATGGACACAAGGGCTTTCTACTGCTGAAATTGGTCGACATTTAAATGTGACCAAAAATGCAGTTGTGGGCAAGGCTCATCGTTTAGGGTTAGAAGGTAGACCTTCACCGATTCGAAGGGCAGCTGTTAAAAAAGATAAAGTAACTCCCGTTGCAAAAACAGAATCTAAGGCAGCTCCTGTAGAAAAACCAGCCAAAGTTGTAAAGCCAAAGGCTGAAAAAGCAGAGAAAGTTGAAAAGACTACCAAGGAAAAACTAGCAGCTGCTATAAGCGTGGTTAAAAAAGAGGCTGATTCTCAACAGTTTGATATGATTACACCTGTTGGAAAAAAAGAGGTCAAACCAAAGAAAACTAAAATTGATTTTACAGTACCAGTAGAGCTTCCTAAAAGACGTTCTATGTCTGATTGTTGTTGGCCAATTGGGGATCCTGGCACCAAAGATTTTCATTTTTGTGGTGCTAAGGCAGTTCCTGGTAAGCCTTATTGCTTAGAGCACGTACAGGTTGCTTATGTTAAATTAAGAGATCGTAAAAGTAACGTTGCCTAAATTTTGTTTTATTTCTCCGAATCTTTATAGATTCAGAGAAATATTCTTTAATTTTTGGTTGTTTTAAGAAGATCTTCTGCCATAGAGCTTTCTTGATCTTTTTTAGTTTCTATTTCAGTTGATGTAGGGGTTACCTTAAGTTTGTCAGCAGTAATCATTTCGATCTGACCTGTAATTTGTCCACCATCCTCTACTTTTAGACGACGACATTTTGCTTGTCCTATTAAACGTCCTGTTGCAGTAACGACTAAATTGCCTTGAGCGGTGATATTTCCTTCTAAGGTTCCTGTAATCTCTATATCTTGAGAATCGACTTCGCCTTTAAGAATACCTGTTTTTTGTACGATAATATTTTTGGTTTTGATGGTATTGGTTTCAACAGAGCCTTCAATAATTAATGTTTCGACATCTTCTAGGGTACCTAGGATACGAATACCTTGTCCGATAACCAAAGTGCGGCGATGTGATGCAGCATCATGATGTATAGAATTGGTGGAGCTATAAGATCGTTCCGTATTAGGGAGAAGGGTGTTGCGATTAATTAATTTTTTCTCCAACGTTGGAGGTAAATTATTTTTCATAGGAATAGGGCCTTCATCATGATTGGGAATAAAATAAATATTGTATGATCATACCGTTGTTCTTTAAAACACTAATCTTCATATAGTAGATTGAGGTTAAAATTGTAAATCATAATTAATAAATATATATCGGTTATTATGATTTATGAGGATGTAGATAACAAGAGCCTATTTTTTAATAATAAGAAATGAGTTTGTGTGGAGAATTGGGTTTCTTAAAAGAATAGATATAGAAAGAGTTAAGAGATATGAGAAGTTTTAGAGAAATATTAGGTCGTAAAAAAGAAGGTGATACAGAGTTTGATATTGTAGGAATTGGTAATGCGATTGTTGACGTTTTAGCAAAGGTCGATTCGGATTTTTTAAAACAGCAAGGTATGGAACCTGGGACAATGGCATTAATTGATTCTCAACGTGCCAAAGAATTAAAGTCATTATTCAAGCCAGAAAAACAAATGAGCGGTGGTTCTGTTGCAAATACTTGTTTTGTTGCTGCTTTGATGGGGGCGAAAACAGCCTATCTTGGTAAAGTTGCAGATGACAGCTTAGGTAAAAGTTTTGCTGAAGATATTAGACAAGGTGGTGTTTATTTTCCATCCCAACCGTTAAAAACGAGAACCCATCCAGATTTATATACAGCGCGTTCTATTATTTTTGTTACTCCTGATGGGCAACGCACCATGAATACATATTTAGGGGCCTGTACACAATTTAAACCAGAAGACGTTATTGAAGAAGTGATCAGTGCCGCTAAGGTAACTTTTTTAGAAGGTTATTTGTTTGATGGTGATTTAGCACAAAAAGCGTTTTACCAAGCTGCTGATATGGCTCATAAAGCAGATAAAAAGGTGGGGTTAAGTTTGTCTGATCCTTTTTGTGTAAAGCGTCATTTAGAGGCTTTTCAAGATTTTGTATCAACGCGTGTTGATATGGTTTTCGCAAATGAGCACGAAATTTGTGCTTTGTACGAAACTGATGATTTCGAAGTGGCGATTGTGAAAGCGGCTCAAGATGCCCCGATTGTTGTGGTAACACGTGGGGAAAAGGGCAGTGTGATTGTCGCAGATAATGAACGAATTGAGGTTGCTTGTGTCCCTACAGTTGTTGTAGATACAACGGGTGCAGGGGATGCTTATGTTGCTGGATTTTTGGCAGGTTGGACAACTGATCGTACTTATGCTGAATGTGGACGCTTAGGAAGTGTTGTTGCTTCTGAAGTGATTTCTCATTTTGGAGCAAGACCATTACCTGAATTAAAAGAAGTAATGAACTTTTAAAACGCAAAGTTAGCTTGTCCTCTGACGTGATAGAGGATAAAGGTAACTTCTAAAGATATTTATGCTTTGGATAAGGCATAGAGAATTAATTTTATTGGAGAAAATAGAGTATTATGCAAATCCGTAACATTGCCATTATTGCGCACGTTGACCATGGCAAGACAACCTTAGTGGATCAATTATTACAACAGTCTGGGACTTTTCGCGAAAATCAACATGTTGTTGAACGCGCGATGGACAGTAATGATTTAGAACGTGAACGTGGTATTACAATTTTGGCAAAATGTACATCAGTTGTTTGGAACGATGTACGGATTAATATTATTGATACCCCAGGCCATGCTGATTTTGGTGGTGAAGTAGAACGTATTTTATCAATGGTTGATGGTGCAGTGGTATTAGTTGATGCTGCTGAAGGGGCTTTACCACAGACAAAATTCGTTGTTGCAAAAGCATTAAAACGTGGTTTACGCCCAATTGTTGTGGTGAACAAAGTTGATCGTTCTGACGCTCGTGCGGATGAAGTGCATGATGAAGTTTTTGATCTTTTTGCAGCACAAGGTGCCAATGATGATCAATTAGATTTCCCAATGCTTTATGCTTCTGGTCGTCAAGGTTGGGCAGATTATGTTGTTGAGGGTCATAAAGAGGATTTAAGCTCTTTATTTGATTTGATTGTTAAACATGTGCCAGCTCCAAATGTAAATAAAGATGCGCCATTCGCAATGGTTGCTAGTATTTTGGAAGCTGATAATTTCTTGGGCCGTATCCTTACAGGTCGTGTTGAACAAGGCGTTGCAAAAGTTAATATGCCCGTACGTGTGTTACGTGTTGACGGAACAATTGTTGAAACAGGTCGTATCAGTAAGTTATTAGCATTCAGAGGTTTGGAACGAGTCGCTGTTGATGAAGTGCAAGCTGGGGATATTGTTGCGATTGCTGGTCTTTCTGAAGCAACAGTTTCTGAAACCATTGCATCACCAGAAGTAACAGAAGCATTACACGCAGACCCAATTGATCCACCAACTTTATCAATGACTTTCCGTATTAACGATGGTCCTTTAGGTGGTCGTGAAGGTAAGAAAGTTACTTCTCGTCAGATTCGTGAGCGTTTGTTCCGTGAAGTCGAAAGTAACGTTGCAATTAAAGTGACAGATAGTAATGAAAGCGATGCGTTTGAAGTTGCAGGACGTGGCGAATTGCAATTAGGCGTTTTAATTGAAACCATGCGTCGCGAAGGGTTTGAATTAACCATTGGTCGTCCAAAAGTATTGACTCAAATCAACGAAGAGACTGGTGAGAAAGAAGAGCCATACGAAGAAGTTTTGGTTGATGTTGATGAGCCTTATTCTGGTGTTGTGGTAGAAAAACTATCAGTACGTAAAGGCGTTATGCAGGACATGAACCCATCTGGTGGTGGTAAAGTTCGGTTAACTTTTGCGATTCCATCACGTGGGTTAATTGGGTATCACAATGAATTCTTAACGGATACACGTGGTACTGGGATTATGAACCGCCTGTTTTCTGGATATGGTCCTTGGGCTGGTGCAATTCCAGGTCGTCGTAATGGATCATTGATTTCTGCTGAAGACGGTGTAGCTGTTCAATATTCTTTGTTCTCCTTACAAGATCGTGGAACATTGTTTGTCAGCAATGGTGAAAAAGTCTATGTGGGCATGATTTTGGGTGAGCATTCTCGTGAAAATGATTTGGATGTAAATCCTGTCAGAGAAAAGAAACTGACCAATATTCGTGCTGCTGGTAAAGACGAAGCTTTATTGTTAGTCCCACCTCGTAAAATGTCTTTGGAACAAGCTATTGCTTATATTGAAGATGATGAGTTGGTTGAAGTGACTCCATCAGCAGTGCGTATTCGTAAGCTTTATTTGAATCCTCACGACCGTAAAAAGAATACGCGCCAAAAAAGTGCTTAATTCTTGTAACTAAATGTTAAAAAGCCATCTTAATTCATTTTAAGATGGCTTTTTTTGTAACAAATTGTATGATAATAAACCTATGGTTTTACAGTGTTTTTTGTAAATATGACGAGAATATGCCATTCTATAATTTTTAAACAAGGCAATTTATTCTAAATAAGATTAAAATATGGCGCAGTTGTAAAAAATCGTAACAAAACCTTAACTTTATTTTAAGACACATTCAACACATTATGTTAGCTTTTGTTCATGTCGAAACAACATGGTTTTCGATACCGTTTTTTTTAAAGCAATGGTGATATAAATGAAATTATTTTCTCGTCTTTCAACAGTTCTTTCAACTGTAGCAGTATTAGGTTTCGCAGCTCCTGCATTCGCACAAGAAGCAGCTCCAGCACCAGCTCCTGCTCCAGCAGCAGCTCCTGCAGAAGCAGCTCCAGCAGCTCCTGCTGCTCCAGAAGGTAAAGCTCCTGCTCATCATGGTAAAAAAGCTCATGATGGTAAAAAACATGAAGGCAAAAAAGCTCATCATGGTAAAAAAGCTCATCATGGTAAAAAAGCAGCTCCAGAAGCAGCAGCTTCAGAAGCTCCAGCAGCAGAATAATTCTAACTTCTCATAGTTAGTTTTCATAAAAGTGGGATGGGGAAACCTGTCCCACTTTTTATTATGTGTAGTGTAAAATGAATATGAAACACTTCGTTCACTATATAACTCAAAGATATATAAAAGATATTATTGTCTCAGGTTATATTGATTTTGAAAATACACATATTTTCCATCAGGTATATGAGCGATTTTTTATTTTTGATGTGGTTATCTATGAAATTTATATGGATAATTACGGCTGTATTTCAGCCAATAAGATCAATAAAATAAATTTGTGATTTGATATTAATCAAGATGATCAATTTGTTTAAATGTCTCTTTATGCTCAACTCTTCAAAACATAATAAGATGTTAAAATCACGCAAGCATCTTATAGCGAAAGACCTTGTGCACTAATAGTGTTGATTTATAGCACAGATGATATGGAAAGAAATTAACGCTTGAGGCAGATAATTTCTTTGGTTTTACGTTTAAATAATTAACTGTAAATCCGATGATATCGATTGCCCAGAGACGTTAGAATCTCATACCCAATTGTATCAACTTGTTGTGCAAGGCTATCGATAGGATGGTGATTGCCAATAATTTCAATTTTATCGCCGACCTGTAGTGCTGTGTCAGGAAGCTCAGTAATATCTACACATAACGAATCCATGGAAACACGCCCCAATAACGCAAGGGGTATTTGGGGAAATTGTGGGCTGAGAGCAGAGATTTTATTACTAAATGCGCGGAAAAATCCATCTGCATAACCAATAGAAATCCAAGCAAGACGCATATCTTTTGGAGCGGTAAAAGTGGCTCCATAACCAATAAATGCACCTTTAGAAATATGGCGTAACTGAATAATAGTTCCTTGTAAAGAAATGACACTTTGCATTGGGTTGGGTTGCCCAGGTGTTGGATTTCCCCCATATAATGCCACTCCTGGTCTTACCAAGTCAAAATGCCAGTCTTGCCCGAGAAAAATACCACTGGAAGCAGCAAGGCTGGCACGACAATTAGGGATTTGTTGTGTAATAGCTTGGAATCGCTCAAGTTGCTGGCGATTTGCTGGATGAGTTGGCGTGTCAGCACAGGCCAGATGACTCATGATTAGACTAGGTTGAAAAACTCCCCAGTTGCGTTGTTGTAAATTACTTAATTCTTCCTCTTCAATTCCAAATCGAGACATACCCGTATCAAACTGAACTCCAGCAGAATAGGAAGTATTACGGTCATTACATAATTTTAACCAATGCTGAAGTTGGTTAATATCATTCAGAATAGGCGTTAAATGATGTTTGATAAAAAGTGATTCGGTACTGGGTGGAAGGCCGTGTAGGACGTAAATAGTATAATCTTGGTTGAGAATACTGCGTAAAGCTATTCCTTCATCCAAGTGTGCGACAAAAAAATCTTTACACCCAGCCTTTGCTAATGCTTTGGCAATTTCGATCATTCCTAGTCCATAGGCGTTGGCTTTCACAACAGCCCCACATTGAGCGGAGCTTATTCTCTTTTGTAAATAATGATAGTTTTGCACGATAGCAGAAAGATCAATATAAAGTTCAGCCCCAGCATTTTGCGTAAATAATGTAGGGTCAACAAAAGGATAAGGTTGTGACATACAAATTGCCTATTCTATTTTAATTATTTAGGAATTCCCAAGGTTGTAGAATGCTCAAAATGAAGTGCAAGCTCGGGGCGAACAACAGAATAAATCGCATGAGCTGCCATAGCACATTCACTGAAACCTTGCAGGATTAACTTTAATTTTCCAGGATATTGCACAATATCTCCAACTGCATAAATGCCTTCTTTGTTAGTTTGCAATGTGCTTTGATTAACAGGAATACGGCCTTGAACAGTTTCTAGGCCCCATGATTGCAAAGGACCAAGATCAGTCGTGAGGCCAAAGAAAGCTAATAGATGATCTGCCTTAAGTTTTTGTATCTCTCCGTCCATGGAAATAACGTCAACTTGGGTCATAGCCCCGTGCTCGCCATGAAGTTGATGTAATTGATAAGGAACCATTTTTTTAATTTCGCCCTTTGCAATTGCTTGATCAAGGCGGCATAGGCTTTCTGGGGCAGCACGGAAACGATCCCTACGATGAACAAGGGAAATAGAGCTAGCTTTGTCTTTAAGGGCTAAAGCCCAATCCACAGCAGAATCACCACCACCAGCAATGACAATATCTTTGCCAATGAATTGATCACTGTAACGCACATAATAATGTACGTTCCCTGATTTTTCATAAAGTTCTATGTCAGCGAGTGGAGGGCGATTAGGACCAAAAGCCCCTGCACCCGCAGCAATAATCACTGCTTTGGCATGAATTTCATCGCCTTTATGGGTGATAAGGGTAAAATTGCCTTTTTCCCCTTTAAGCTCTACCACCGTTCTTGACAGAAGGCGTGGTACAGAAAAAGGCTCAATTTGTTTTTCCAAAGAATCAATTAAAGATTGAGCAGTAATAGAAGGGTGGGCTGGAATATCATAAATCGGTTTTTCTGGGTAAAGAGCTGAACATTGCCCCCCTACATGTTCCAATGTATCAATCAAGGTACAAGCCATTTTGAGCATGCTGCATTCAAAAGCAGCAAATAGTCCAGTTGGACCTGCACCAATAATGGCGACATCAGTAGAGATAGAGGACTTTGTCATAGTTTGGACCTTTAACACTGTGGAACTATAAAATATTTATATTTTAATATATGAATTTTGAACAATATATACCGATTAATAAATGTGATATGGGTGAATATATATCATGTTTTCAGTAATCAGGGAAAGAGACGAAACGTGGGGCACAGAAGATAAATGAAAATCACGATCATAAGAGGTTATTTTTAAAGACGTTAAGATGGATATTATGCATTTTTTATAAACCCATATAGTTAAAAATAAATAATGTTTAATCGTCTTGTTAGTCATTATAAAAATTTTATATACAGGTATGTATGCCCATATTGTTTCCGTAGAGAACCTAGCCATATTATTTAATTATCACTGTTAATGGAGAGTATCATCCGAGAGGATTTCTTGTTATTTATTTGGACATTTTGTGCTTTCAGATTTGATTGTATTGAATAAAATCAAACTGGTTTATTAAGTAATAATTTTTTTATAATAACTTCCATTTATAAACTAATATCTGTAACACTTTTTATAATTGTTAGACGCAAGTATATGATGAAAAGAGCTATTTGATGGTAATCGTTGTTGGATAAGGATACTAATGAGGATGGATGAGTTGATATATTCGTTACCAGACTTAAAGGCGACCGAGCTATTAGCCAAAAAGATAGCGTCTTTTATAAAACCACAAGATTCTATCTTATTATATGGACCGTTAGGTGTAGGTAAAACGTCTTTGGCACGTGCATTGCTAAGGGTTGTGTGTAGAGATCCTTATATGGAGGTTCCCAGCCCTTCATTTACTTTGGTACAACAATATGACACATTTGAGTTTTCGTTGTATCATTACGACTTGTGGCGCCTTAATCATGAAGATGATTTAATAGAGCTTGATTGGGAAGATGCCAAAGAAGGTGTGACCTTGGTGGAATGGCCAGAGCGTTTGGGCTCTTTGATACCAGACAATGCTTTACAAATCCATCTTTCCATCCAATCTGAAACATTAAGGCATGCCAGATTAACAGGGTGGCCCGATCGTTTATCTCTTTTATCAGTTTAATGAATTATATCAGGAATAAGGGGATGGCATGAATTTAGTTTCAATACCGTTTAATATGCCTTTTTTAGAAATATTGGCTAAACGGTGGATGACTGAGGTTCAAAATCAACCCGATATGATTCGCCAAGGCATTATTCTTGTTCCTAATCAAAGAACCGTCAAAGCTCTGATCGATACGTTCCTTAGGATCACCAAAGGTAAGCCGATTTTACTTCCTAGAATTATGTCAATTGGTGCAATTGATGAATCGGCATTAATCTTAAAAGGTGAGCACGCTTTTTCTCTGCCACCTGCTGTTGATCCGATTTTGCGAACCTCACTCTTAACTAAACTGATTATGCGGATGGATCAGTCCTTAGAACATAAAGAGCAAGCAGGGGAAATATGGAAACTGGCTTGTTCTCTTGCGGAATTAATGGATGAAGCTGAATGGGCAGATTGTAGTTTACATGAAGCATTGCCAAAAGCCGTGGACGGAGAATATGCAGAGCATTGGCAAAATATTTTAAAGTTTTTGACCATTATTACTGATATTTGGCCACAATGGTTATTAGACAACCAAGTAATGAACCCTATTGCCAGAAAGGTTGCTTTATTGCGTATCCAAGCGCATTACTGGCAAGAGTTGGGATCAAATGAACCTGTTTGGGCGGTGGGATTCATTGATGCCCGTCCTGCGGTAGTGGAGTTGCTGTCTTCAATCATGCAAATGTCTAAGGGAAAGTTAATCGTAACGGGTATCCAAGAGGACTTACCCGAAGACATATGGAGTGATTTATCTTTAACGCATCCTTATGCAGAAATGGCAAAAATGTTTACTGCCTTGGGGGTCAAACGTTTTGATTTTCAAATTTGGCAAGATGAAGAGACAAGATTGGTTCCTTTTGAGCGTGTAAAAGCGTTTCAACAGACTTTATTGCCCGCAGAATTACTTGATCAATGGCTTGCTGATCAGGACACAGTGTCCTTACCAAATTGTTATTTATCAGAGCCCAGGGATCAACAACAAGAAGCAGTCTCTATTGCGTTAATAATAAGGGATGCTTTGGAACAACCTGAAAAGATAGTGGCTTTGGTGACGCCTGACCGTAATTTAGCTATGCGAGTAGCGTTAGAGTTAGGACGTTGGGGTATTGTCGCGGATGACAGTGCGGGCGAGCCTTTATATAAAACGCCAGCTGCAATTTTATTAAGTCTGTTGACCAGAGCTTGTATTGAGAAATTTACACCGGTTTCTTTACTTTCTTTGTTAAAACACCCTTTTGTATGTTGTGGATATGTTCATAAGACTTGTCGTGAATATACACGTCTTTTAGAGGTTAATATTTTACGGCAATTTGCTGCTTCGGGGCTAGAGACGATTGGATATGCGACGCGCCAAAGAATTGCAGAACTAGAGCTTTCTCATCCTGAATATTTAGGCGAGCAATCAACTCAATTTCTAGCTCATGCTTCTGAGATTTTAAATTTGATCCATTTATTGGAAAGATTTATGGCACCTTTACTCGAAGGTGCATATAAGCGTTCGGCAGATCAGTGGGCGATTGCTTTGGTTGAAGTGGCAGAAGCATTAACTTCAAATGTTGAACAAGCAGGTGAAGAACTTTTATGGACTGCTGAAGAAGGAAATGCTTTGGCTGAACATTTACGCAATATTATTGCCGAGGCACAAATTTTATCCGAGATTACGTTGCAAGAATTCGAAGGGATTTTAAACGCTTCTTATACAGGGATGATTGTGCATACGCGCCGAGTTTTGCGGGGGCGAAAAGATAAAGAGCTTCATCCCAGAGTTTATATTTGGGGATTAATTGAAGCGCGGTTGCAGGTTGTCGATATGGTTATTTTGGGTGGATTATCCGAAGGGGTGTGGCCTCCTGTAATTGATTCTGGCCCTTGGATCAGCAGACCGATGCGTACCAAAATGCGGATCCCTTTGCCTGATGCCGAGGTCGGACGTTCAGCCTATGATTTTATGCTTCTTTGTTGTTCGGTGCCTGAGATTGTTTTGTCAGTACCTTTACAAAGGGATAATGCCCCTGTTGTGCCATCGCGTTGGATTACGCGCTTAAAAGCATGGCTAAAAGGTCGAGATGGGGTTATAGTGGAACATCCTGCTTTATCATGGGCAAAATTATTAGATCAACCCAAAGGAGCCGCAAATCCTATTGCTCCACCAAGGCCGACACCACCGTTGGTATGGCGACCTAAATCAATTTCGATTACTGATGTCGAATATTGGCTTAAAGATCCTTATGAAATTTACGCCAAGCGAATTTTAAAACTTAGAAAAATAGTAGGACTTGAAGAAGACCGTTCCGCCAGCATCTTTGGAAATGTTGTGCACGACGGGTTAAAAAGAGCCTATCAGCAAATTGGTTGGGATGAAGGTAAAGTTCAAGAATGTATGATTCAAGCCTTGGAGGAAAGACGAGATATTATCCCGTCTATGCGTGAATGGTGGCGTTCTCGAGTTCTTAAAATTGCTCAATGGGTATATGCTCAGGAACAAGAACGTCGTAATCAAAAGAATTTTGGTTGTGTTTATTCAGAAATATCGGGCTCTTATGATTTTTCCGAGGAGACAGGGATTGCCTTTACGTTGCGTGGAATAGCGGATCGTATTGATTTAAATTATGATGGCACTATCGAGATTTTTGATTATAAAACTGGTCAAGCGCCATCAATTGAAAGCGTTCAAAGAGGGAACTCGCCACAGCTGATATTAGAAGCTGTGATGGCTTATCGCGGTGCCTTTGGTCCAAATCTTGCAGATAAAATTATTATCCAACTTTATTACTGGAGTCTTAAAGGAGGATTGGATAATGACAAGCAAATTAAGATTGGGAAAAAAATCAAAGATAAATCTGGGCAAGAGATTTCTATTGAAGCAAACATATCTCAACTAATGCAAGACCATTGGCAAGCATTAATTCGTCTTATTCAACGTTATAATGACCCTAAGCAGCCTTATTTATCTCGTCCTCGCCCGTATTTGTTTGATAAGTCTTCTAGTGGTGGGATTCCACGATTTGGTGATTATGCGCATCTGGCCAGAGTGCTAGAGTGGAGCAGCATGGCAGAGGGGGAATGATGCAGCTTGAATTTTCAATGACAACACCAGTTGATGAGGCCAATGCTCAACAAAGGCTGGCATCAACACCGACGATTTCTGTATTTGTGTCAGCCTCTGCGGGCAGCGGTAAGACAAAGTTATTAGTGGATCGCCTATTACGGTTGATGTTGTCCAGAAAAGGGCGAGATGGCACGTTACAACCAGGCACACATCCTCAAAAAATCCAATGTTTAACCTATTCCAAAGCAGCAGCAGCAGAAATGGCAATTCGTTTACAGCATAAACTTAGTGAATGGGTAGGCTATTCTGAACAAGAGTTAAATCAAGCTTTGTCGGATTTACAAATATTACCTGATGAAGCCATGCGTAAGGCTGCACGTGCATTATTTGCCCAGGTGCTGGATTTGCCAGGGGGAATGCGTATTGAAACTAATCATGCGTTTTGTCAGTCAATCTTACAACGATTTCCTTTGGAAGCATCAATTAACCCTCAATTTAAAATTATTGAAGAAGGGGATAATATTCTTGCATTTAAGCAAGCTTTTGATGAAAAAATCCATTTGGCTTCAAAGCAAGATATTCAACTTTTAAGTCCTATGGTAAGCAGTCAAAATTTCTTGGAGATTTTACAAGAACTGCAACAAAATCAACGGTTTTTACCTGATGTTTTTCGATTAATTGAGCAGGGTTATTTTGATGTATATTTGCGTGAATTATTACAACTTTCTTACGCCAGTAAAATAGACTATTTACATGCTGTTTGTCAGGAATGGCGTGATGAGAAAGAATTTAAATCTTACTTCGAACAAGCTGTTGCTGCAAATGCGAAAAGTTTGAATAAGATTGGTGAATTTGGTTTACAATGGTTGGCAGAACCAGCTGTGCAGCGTGTTGCTTTGTGGGATGTATTAACAAATTGCTTTCTAACACAAAAAAATGAAATAAAATCAATCAAAGGAAATAAAACGGATGATCCCGATATTGCGGCTTATTTTGTTAATCAAGGGGAATATATTCTGGAAGTTATCGATCAGTTAAATCGATATAGCGTTTATGAATATACCTTGGCGTTGATGCGTGTATTCGCGCCTATCTGGCAACGCTATCAAGAGATTAAGCGTAACCAAGGGGCTTTATATTATAATGATTTAATTGCTTATACATTAGTCTTGTTAGATGATCCTGGTTCTGCTTGGGTATTATATAAACTTGATGGTGGGTTGGATCATATCTTGTTGGATGAGGTTCAGGATAACTCTGCCGAGCAATGGAAAATAGCTGCGGATTTATCTACAGAATTTTTTTCTGGTATTGGGCGTGACGAGGATCAATCACATCCTAGAACAGTTTTTGCGGTGGGGGATTACAAGCAGTCGATTTATTCTTTTCAAGGCGCTAAACCTCAAGAATTCTTATACTGGCATAAAATCTTCAAACAAACGGTATTGCAGGCGGATCAATTATGGGAGGATCCTCAGTTAAGGGTTTCTTTTCGTTCCAGTCAGATCATTTTAGATTTTGTTGATCATGTTTTTGATCCGAAACAAGGACTTGCAGGGTTATCAGGGGAAGATAAAGACAGTCAAATTCTTTCTCATCGTTCTGCACAACTAGAAGCACCAGGTCGAGTGGATATCTGGCCATTAACTCGCATTGATGCCTTGGATCAAGATGGGGCAATGCAGTTATGGCAACCATTAACGAAAAATCAAAAATATCAAAGTGCAGAACTCATATTAGCTGATACACTGGCTGATTGGATTGCTCAACAAATTGGCAAAGTGCCTTCTTATGGGGGCAAGCCTATTCAAGCTGGCGATATTTTAATTCTTATTCGTAAAAGATCTCTGTTTTCCAAAGCGCTTATTCGTGCCTTGAAATCTAAAAATATTCCTTTGGCAAACTTGGTTAAAACGCAATTGTTGGACCAGCTCGCTGTTCAAGATTTGCTTGTTTTATGCGAGGTCTTATTGTTGCCTCAGGATGACTTGGCTTTGGCGTGTGTATTAAAATCTCCTTTGGGGGGATTAAGCGAAGAAAGCTTGATGGCGCTGGCTGCACCACGAAAAAATGGGCAGAGCCTTTGGGGAACTTTGTTTATAAGGCATAAAGAAAGAGAAGATTGGTCGGCCGTCTGGAAAATGCTGTCTAGCCTATTTCTGCGTATTGACTTTGTAACACCTTATGCATTGTTGGTAGAAATCTTGGGTGAACATCAAGGGCGTACAAGGTTATTGGCACGATTGGGTGGAGAGGCTATTGAAGCAATTGATGAGTTGCTCTCTCAAGCACTACATTACGAAACGCTTCATACGCCTTCTTTGCAAGGGTTCTTATATTGGTTGAAGCAATCCGAACGCATGATTAAAAATGAAGCTGAATCAACGATCGATATGGTGCGTATTATGACGGTGCATGGTGCCAAAGGGCTTCAAGGGCGCCTGGTTATTCTACCTGATACAATGAACCCTGCAGTGAAACAAGGAGGATTCCAGTCAGACAAAGTGTTAATCTGGAAAAAAGATCTATCTCGTGGGATGACAGTGCCTTTATATATTCCGCAAAAACAGTTTGATATTGCTGAAAGTCAGATGGATAAAGATGAAAAAAAATTAACGGCTGAGGCTGAAAGCAATCGGCTATTATATGTAGCGTTAACGCGTGCCAGCGAGTGGTTATTAATTTGTGGTTGGCAAAAAACAGTTTCTGAGGATAAAGAGTTACCTATAGGAAATTGGTATAAACATAGTGTTGCGGCACTACGCGAATTAAATGCATATTCACGTGATTTTACCAAAGGATGGGAGGGCGAGCATTTATGGATTGAGCAGAAGCTTGCAGTTGCAACATCTTTTGTTAAGGACAACATTATTAACAAGGTTCAAAACCTAACAAAACTTCCTGATTGGATGGGACAGGACAATAATTGGATTGCCACTCCACTGCCTTCTGAAAAAATATCAACAACGCATTTAGCTCCTAGTCGCCCAGAAGGAATAGAGTTAGGGGATATTCCCTCGTTTATATCTCCTTTGCAGACTAAGGCTAAAAGAGACCCATTATATAGAGGCCGTTTGGTACATCAGCTTTTACAATATTTACCTGATTGTCCATCAGAGCAACGTGCAGCTATTGCATTACAGTGGTTAAAGCCTTTGGAAAGTCAATTTTCCACTAAGGAAATACAAAAATTGGTTGAGCAGGTGTTGAATATTATTACGCATCCTTTGCTTCACTCTTTGTTTGATCAACAAAGTTTGGTAGAGCAACCTTTGGTTGGGATGGTTAATGGAATAGTGATTACGGGTCAAATTGATCGGATGCGTATCTTATCAGATCAGATTTTATTATGTGATTTTAAGTCGGGTCGTAAAATTCCACGAGAGGCAGAGGATGTCCCTGTTATTTATTTAAAGCAAATGGCAGCTTATTGGTCTTTATTGACCATGATGTATCCTAAACATCAAATAAACCCTTTGATTGTCTGGACAGATATAGCTAAAATCATGATCTTACCCAAGGAGTTATTGCTCAATTATATACCAAGTGGAAAAGATAGGCTTTCTTGATTTCGAAATAATCGCTATTATGTATAAAGTAATAAATATTGATTCGATTTATATGAAAGGAATTTATAATGGGTGAATTTACAAAGGCAGTTACAGATGCTTCTTTTGAAGCAGATGTTTTAAAATCTTCAAAGCCAGTATTGGTTGATTTTTGGGCAGAATGGTGTGGCCCATGTAAAATGGTTGCTCCAGTATTAGAAGAATTAGCTAAAGAAATGGGTGATCAATTAACGATTGCTAAGGTTAATGTTGAAGAAAGCCCAGATGCACCTACAAAATTTGGCGTGCGCGGTATTCCAACAATGATCTTATTCAAAGACGGTGTTCCTGTGGCAACCAAAGTAGGTGCTTTACCAAAAGATAAATTAAAAACTTGGATTGAATCTGCTATATAAGTTATTAATCTATCTAACGAACATTATCCCAAGTGATTGGGATAATGTTATTTTCTTGTAAAATCTTGGGTAAATCTGGATGACACAAAGTCTCTAATTCCCGAGTAGGTTCGTAATCAGGCATTAGATTTTGATAAAGCCCCGTATGGCTAATCGAAGGGTGAAAAAAGATCTCTGAACGGCCATTTGGTAAGTTCACTAATAATTTTGAAATCTTTTCAAAATTCATATGCCCACACCAAGATAATCCAAAACACCAATCTAAATAACGCATATTGCTACACCTTAGTTGATATTTTAAAATATTTGTCCAGTATTGGACAAGAATATTACCAAAATTCTCTTTGTAATTGGTTTTGTCAATTGCCATTAATATTTTAAAGGGCTCGTGTGGCACACGAATATTACGTACATTAAATTTTTTGCTTAGTTCAATGAGCATTTTTCCAACACTGGGGTGAAGATGCATATGTTTATGTACATCAACATGGTCTAATGCTAATCCAGTATCAATAAACGCCTGTAACTGTGCCTTAATTTCTCTGCGTAATTGATATTGTTTTTTTTTATTAAAAAAATAATCAATTCCCATTTTTAATTGATCCGAGGGGAATTGGTTATCAGTATTAATAATTAAAGGGATTTCAGAGTATGGAAGAATAGCAGGGCCTTCAATCACCACTAAATGTAGCCCAACTTTGAGGTTAGGCATTTTTTTTGCTCGTTTAATTGCATCTTGTGCTGCGGCACCACCAATCATAAGATTTGCCGTGCTCAATACACCCCGATGATGGGCTATTTCTATTGCTTCATTAACTTCAACAGAAAGCCCAAAATCATCAGCTGAAAATAAAACTTGTCTAGTCACAAGGCCTCTTATCGTTCACCAATTAAGGAGTATGTCTGTCGCGTAGGAATTGAAAGAATTCAATACCTTCACGCAAACGACGCTTCATCATTTGTGGGCTGGTAACCATTTCTCCAACAATAGAAGCAATTTTGGGCGCGCGGAAATAGAATTTTTTATAGAAGGTTTCTACACTATCAAAGATTTCTGTATGAGATAAGTGTGGATAATGTAAAGGTGCAATCTGAACCCCATTTTCATCAATTAACTCAGCATGATCTTTATCTAACCAACCATTTTCCATTGCTTGCTTATACAAGAATGTTCCAGGATAAGGTGCTGCCAAAGAAACTTGCATTGTATGAGGGTTAATCTCAGTTGCAAATTTAATCGTTTCTTGGATGGTTTCTTTGGTTTCACCAGGAAGCCCCAAGATAAATGTACCGTGGATTTTAATACCTAGTTCATGACAGTTTTTGGTAAATTCGCGAGCAACTTCTACGCGCATACCTTTTTTAATGTTGTGTAAGATTTGCTGATTGCCACTTTCGTAACCAACTAATAACAGACGAAGCCCATTGTCACGTAATACTTTTAGTGTGCTGCGTGGCACATTGGCTTTGGCATTACAAGACCATGTTACCCCTAATTTACCGAGCTCTTTGGCGATTGCTTCAGCACGAGGTAAATCATCTGTGAATGTATCATCATCAAAGAAATACTCTTTGACTTGAGGGAAATATTGCTGAGCCAAACGAATTTCAGCAGCAACATGTTGAGGGCTGCGCGTACGATATTTATGCCCACCTACAGTTTGTGGCCATAGGCAGAATGTACAATGAGATTTACATCCACGACCAGTATAGATAGAAAGATAAGGATGTTTTAAGTAACCAATAAAATAATCTTCGATACGAAGATCTCTTTTATAAACTTCGGTTACGAATGGAAGGGTGTCCATATCTTCGATGATCGCACGATCTTTGTTATGGACAATTTTACCATTTGCATCACGCCACGAAATTCCATCAACATTTTTAAAATCCATGCCTTCAGCGATGTCTTTGATGGTAAAATCAAATTCATTGCGTGCGACAAAATCAATAACGTCTCCTTTTTCAAGGCTTTCTTGAGGTTGTACGGCAACTTTTGCACCAACCATCCCGATTTTAACCGATGGATTGGTTTCCTTTAACATTTTTGCAACTTTAAGATCAGAAGCAAAAGAAGGAGTAGATGTGTGCATGATGACAAGGTCACGATTTTTCACATCTGCTAAAATTGGATCCATAGTTAAACGAGCAGGAGGCGCATCAATAAGACGGCTATCAGGAATCAAAGCCGCAGGTTGTGCCAACCAAGTTGGATACCAAAAGGATTTAATTTCGCGTTTTGCTTGATAACGAGAACCCGCACCACCATCAAAACCTTCAAAAGAGGGGGGTTGTAAAAATAGCGTTTTCATCATGAGTGCAGTTTTCCCTTGATTTATATTATTTTAGTTAGAAAGATATAGTTTTCAAAATACTAAATTGATTTGGTTATATATCACTATATAGTGTCGTTTGGAACTCTGGATGTTTTTTTATTGTCATTTTTTGTCCACGCCAGGTCACTTTGGTTCCAAAAAAGCTGTTAAACATGACCAATGCAGAGAACCAATCTCTGTAAGGAAGCAAAGATATTATGCGTAAAGATGGATAGTTTAATTTTTTGTTAATTAAGAGACAGCAAAGTGCTTTTACACCCCAACATAGCAAGAAACATATCCACGATATCCAAGTCAGTGGATTAAATATAACCGCTAAAGATGCCCAAAATAATGGCAGTTGTAAAAATGATAGTGTAAAACCAATAGGTTCTAGAATAAACGTTGTTCGATTCCAGCGCAATTCATGTTCATAAAGTGAAAACAAATCTTTTTCAGTAACTGTTGTTTGAACAATATCAGGGGCAAGAGCAATATCCAAATATTGTGCTTTAATTTTTCTTCCTAAGACCGCATCATCAGCAACGTAATTAACTAGGCTTGTAAACCCACCAATTTTTTCTAATAAATCGCGCTTGATGGCAATGGCGGCGCCCAAGCAATCTTGCCGGCCTAGATATCGAGATAATAACACGCCAGGCATAAAATTATAGTTGATATGTGCACTGGCTATATGTTGAACACGAGATTCAAAAGAGGGAAGACCACTATATAAGGAAGTTACAAGACCAATATTAGGTTTTTGTAGCTCTAAAACCATCTCTTTTAGATAGTTTTTATTAGGAGCATGAATGTCTGAATCGGATATAATAAAAATTTCATGTTTTGCAGCAGGAAACATATTGATTAAGTTTGAAACTTTTCGATTATGCCCATGAATATCTGGATTAACAACAATATTAATCTCTACATTCGGATAGAGTTTTTGTAAGTTCTTGACAATAGTTAACGCAGGATCTTTAGAGTGGTGTAAACCGAAAATAATTTGTAAGTTTGGATAGTTTTGTTCACAGAAACTTTGTAAAGCTTCAAAGAGTAACGGTTCTTTACCCGATAACGGTTTAAATACTGTAACTTTAGGTAGTGTATTTGTAGAATAGCTTTCTATTTTTTTATTCTTTTGAAAAAATTGAACTAATAAAGAGCCAATGGCTGCTTGGATGCATCCCAAAGCAGCACAACTTAGTAAAAGTTTATTGGATTTTGAAAGCTTAAAAAGTGAACAAGACATAAAGACTCAGAAATTATTTTATTTGTTAAATGATTGTGTTTTTTTATTCAACATTTCAACCAAAGCTTGGCTGCCACCCTTGGCAAGGGTAGAGCTAAAATCTCCACGTTGAATTGCCGTCTGGCTGATATTTCCATTTAATAATACATCAATAATTCTCCATCCTTGTGGAGTTTTATGAACGATATAATTAATTTGTGTTGCATCACTACCAGAGCCAACTGTTGTACTAATAATTTGATTTGTACCTGAAGGTGCAGTTTTTACTTCTGGAGAAATTTTGAATTGGGTATCTGAACTATTAGCAAAACTTGAAAGATACCGTGCTGTGGTATAATTTTTAAATGCAGTTAAAACGGCTTCTTTTTCTTGTGGTGTAAAAGTTTCATAACGATACCCTACAGTTTTGCTAATAATCGCAGGAAAATCATAACTGACATCCAACGCTTGATTTAAGAGAGCAGTCCGTTGCGCTGGTGAATTTTTAGAAGATTTTTGAATAGCACTTAACGCTTGATAGAGTTTTACAACAGGTTCTTTAGAAGCACTTTGTGCATTTGTACTAGGTGTGCTTGCTATAGGTTGTTTAGACAGGGTCTGTGCCAGAACTTGGGTGCTTGCACCACTAAGTGCTGTAAAACCACACAAAAGAAAGAAATATCGTAATTTCATTGTTATACTTACTCTATGTTTAACTTATACATTATCATATGATATTAGACTAAGGTGATCGATAATCAAGCCCCAATAGCTTTTAAAGCCGTTTTTACAATTGATGTGGCATCCAAACCTGCTTGAGCATATTGTGCTGTTTGCGTATCATGGTGAATGAAAAAATCTGGAATAACCATGGGTCTAAAGCGAATATTATCTAACAAACCATTTCCCGCAAGATGTTCCATTACAAAAGCGCCAAAACCACCACGAGAACCTTCTTCTATTGTGATTAATACTTTATGATTACGAGCAATTTGGTTGATTAAATCTGTATCCAGCGGTTTTGCAAATCGTGCATCAATAATTGTCGGTGAGTAACCTTGCTCTGTTAAATTTTCAGCTGCCTTCAAACATTCAGTTAAACGTGCACCAAAAGAAAGGATAGCAATTCCACCTTTTTCTTTTCCTGTTTGCTCTCCCATTTCTTGGACGATACGGCCTTTACCGATCTCCAAAATCTCAGCTTGGCTAGGTAATTTTAATCCAAGTCCAGGGCCTCGTGGGAATCTAAAAGCAATCGGACCCTCGTCAAACTCCGCAGCAGTTGCCGTCATATGCATTAACTCTAACTCATTACTTGGAGCCATTAATACGATATTAGGAAGGCAGCCTAAATACGCAATATCATAGGTTCCAGCATGCGTTGCACCATCAGCACCAACGAGCCCAGCACGGTCGATTGCAAAACGAACTGGTAATTTTTGTAAAACAACGTCATGCATGACTTGGTCATAACCGCGTTGTAAAAAAGATGAGTAAATTGCACAGAATGGGCGGATGCCTTCTGTAGCCAATCCAGCGGCAAATGTTACAGCATGTTGTTCAGCTATGCCTACATCAAAATAACGGTCTGGGAATTTTTGCTCGAATTTATCTAACCCTGTTCCCGTAGGCATTGCAGCGGTAATAGCAACGATTTGTTCATCTTTTTCTGCACATTTTAACAATTCTTTGCTAAAAACAGAGGTATATGAAGCAGGACCAGGAGGCGCTTTTGTTTGTTCGCCTGTTATGACGTTAAACTTTGAAACAGCGTGATATTTATCTCCAGAGCTTTCTGCTGGTTTATATCCATACCCCTTTTGTGTCACAATATGAAGCAAAACGGGTCCAAGATGCTCTGCATCACGCAAGTTACGTAAAACAGGAACAAGTTGTTGTAGATTATGACCATCAATTGGCCCAACATAATAAAAACCGAGCTCTTCAAACAAGGTTCCACCCGTCATCATAGAGCGTGCATATTCTTCTGCTCTTTTCGCTCTTTTTTCGATGCTTTCAGGAAGCTTGCTGGCTACTCGGGCAGCAAGGTCACGAAGTCCTAGGAAATGACGAGAAGATAAAAGCTGTGACAGATAAACAGACATTGATCCGACAGGTTGTGAAATCGACATTTCGTTATCATTTAAAATAACAATAAGATTTTCAGCACCAGGACCTGCAACAGCAGCATTATTCATGGCTTCATAAGCCATTCCCGCCGTAATAGAGCCATCACCAATTACAGCAATTGCGCTACGTTCTTTGTAACTTGGATCATGTTTTGCTTTGTAATGATTAGCAACAGCAATCCCCAAGGCAGCAGAAATAGAGGTTGATGAGTGTGCTGCACCAAATGGATCGTAAATGCTTTCTGAGCGTTTAGTAAAACCAGACAATCCACCAGGTTGGCGCAGAGTACGAATTAATTCTCTGCGTCCAGTCAGGATTTTATGAGGGTATGCTTGATGTCCCACGTCCCAAATTAAGGAATCTCTGGGTGTATCAAAGACTGCATGTAAAGCAACGGTGAGTTCAACAACACCTAAAGACGCGCCTAAATGCCCGCCAGTTGTTGAAACAACATCGATTGTTTCTGCGCGCAGTTCTCGAGCAACTTGTTCAAGTTGTTCGATAGATAAGTTGTTCAAATCAACTGGATATTGAATATGATCCAGCAGGGGAAAACGCCCATAGGTAGGAATAGATTTAATGAATTTGGCCGATTCATTTCCTAAAGGATTGGTTTGATTTTTAGGATTTTCGGGTTGTTCATCCATGTTTGATCTCATCCGTTTGGTTACACAAGGATACAAATGAGCGGAACATTTGTATTTCATAAAATTGTATTAAACTGTTTAATACTAGATTGAAACTTCTAATTATACGAATCTTTATTCAATAAACAGTATATTCGATCATTTTAATATTGTTTTTTAAAAATCACATGATATTTATGTGATATATATATCACCATATAGAATAAGAGGGAGTGTTTTATGTAAAAATTTACCCTTTTTATAGAATTATATTATGGTGTTTCCTAAATTATATACTTACAAGATTTTAAATAAAATTATTCTTACGAAATATATTTTATTATTTAAAAGATGATTTTACTCTTGTCGTATAATATTATTTATCTTAAATAAATATCCAATTTGTTGTATTTTAAACGCCGGTTTTCCGGCTTGGGAGCTGAAAAATGGCTGTTCCTCTGATGCAGGCGGTACGAGTCGGCAGTTATGTTGTGAAACAACATTTACAAGGGCGCAAAAAATATCCGCTGGTTTTGATGTTGGAACCACTATTACGTTGTAACCTGGCTTGCTCTGGTTGTGGAAAGATTGATTATCCAGCTGAGATTTTGAACCAACGGTTGAGTGTTCAAGAATGTTTAGACGCGGATGCTGAATGTGGTGCCCCAGTCGTTGCTGTGGCTGGAGGGGAACCTTTATTACATAAAGATATGCCCAAAATTATCCAAGGGTTAATTGCACGTAAACGTTATGTTTATTTGTGTACGAATGGATTGTTGCTAGAAAAGAAAATTGATGATTATAAGCCATCTCCATTCTTTTCTTGGGATATCCATTTGGACGGCGATCAGATAATGCATGATGCTTCTGTATGTCAAGAAGGTGTTTACGACAGAGCAGTTGCCGCTATTAAGCTTGCAAAATCAAAAGGGTTCAGAGTTTCAATTAATTGTACTTTATTTGATGGTACAGATCCTCATCGTGTTGCAACATTTTTTGATGAGGTCATGGCATTAGGTGTCGATGGAATTATGACAGCACCTGGTTATGCGTATGAACGTGCACCTGATCAAGAACATTTCTTGAATCGTCAAAAAACCAAACAATTATTCCGTGATATCTTCCGATTGGGTAAAGGGCATAAATGGCGTTTTACTCAGTCTCCTTTATTCCTTAATTTCCTTGCTGGAAATGAACAATATCATTGTACTCCTTGGGGTAAACCTTTGAAAACAGTTTTTGGATGGCAACGTCCTTGTTATCTGTTGGGTGAGGGATATGCAGCCTCTTATCAAGAGTTGATGGATGATACCAACTGGGATTTATATGGCACGGGGAATTATGCGAAATGTGCAGATTGTATGGTGCATTCTGGGTATGAATCTACCGCTGTAAAAGATGCAATTCAACGTCCGTGGCACATTGCTCAGGTTGCATTGATGGGACCAAAAACAGAAGGACCAATGGCACCAGAGATTGATTTGTCAAAACAACGCCCTGCTGAATATGCCTATAATGAGCAGGTCGAAGGTTTGATGCAAAAAATCAAAACCGAGGCCCCAAGTCAAAGTAAGCGTACGACAACTATTCGTCGTGTTAAAGCTGTAAAAAAAGACGAAATATCTGAAAACTCATAAGTATTCCAGAGAAAATTAGAAATTTGAAAGCAAGCCCTTAAATATTATGAAGGGCTTGTTTTTTTTTGTGAAGAGCATCCATTGTGTTTAGATAGATTGGTAGTTTTAATTTTACTTGCTTATTACCCATTTCTTTATACCATGAGATGTGTATCAAATTAATTAAAATAAAGAGGACTTTCTTATGTCAGACCAAACATTTCGTACGGAAAAAGATCTTTTGGGGTCGATGGACGTACCAAGTGATGCTTATTATGGAGTTCAAACGTTAAGAGCGATTAATAATTTTAAATTAACGGGCGTTCCTTTGTCCCATTTTGCGCACCTAGTGAATGGCCTAGCAATGGTAAAATGGTCAGCAGCTGCGGCTAATCACAAGTTGGGCTATTTATCTGATGAAAAATATCATGCCATTGAAAAAGCTTGTCAGCGTATTATCAAGGGCGAGTTTCACGATCAATTCCAAGTGGATATGATTCAAGGTGGTGCTGGGACTTCTACCAATATGAATGCTAATGAAGTTATTGCGAATATAGCTTTAGAAGAAATGGGGCATAAAAAAGGGGAATATCAATATTTGCATCCAAATAATGATGTGAATATGGCTCAGTCTACTAATGATGCGTATCCTACAGCTATTCGGGTGGGTTTATTATTAGGATATGACTCAATCTTGGTTTCACTTTCGAAACTTAGAGATTCTTTTGCTAAAAAAGGTAAAGAATTTTCACATGTCATTAAAATGGGTCGTACACAATTGCAAGATGCAGTGCCTATGACATTAGGGCAAGAATTCAATGCTTTTGCGACAACCATGACCGAGGATTTAGAGCGTATTCGTGTGTTGGTTCCTGATTTGCTTTGTGAAGTAAACCTTGGGGGTACTGCAATTGGAACGGGGATTAATGCAGATCCTCACTATCAAGCATTAGCTGTCGAGCATTTAGCACGGATTACAGGGCATAAATTATTGCCGGCTACAGATTTAATCGAAGCCACTTCTGATATGGGGGCTTTTGTCTTGCTTTCTGGCATGTTGAAACGGACAGCTGTCAAATTATCTAAGATTTGTAATGATTTAAGATTATTATCTAGTGGCCCCAGAACAGGAATTAATGAAATAAACCTTCCTGCTAGACAACCAGGCAGCTCTATTATGCCTGGCAAGGTTAATCCTGTTATTCCAGAGGCGGTAAACCAAGTAGCTTTTACAGTGATTGGAAATGATTTGGCGTTGACTTTGGCAGCAGAAGGGGGACAGTTACAGTTAAATGTCATGGAACCTTTAATTGCTTATAAAACGATGAGTTCTAGTATTTTATTAATTCGTGCTATGGATATGTTAAGAGAGTTATGTATTGATGGCATCACGGCAAATGTAGAGCATTGTAAAAACCTTGTTGAGCATTCTATTGGCCTTGTGACAGCTTTGAACCCTTATATTGGGTATGAAAATGCAACACGAATTGCACGTAAAGCTTTGGAAACTGGAAAAGGAGTGTTAGAGCTGGTTCGTGAAGAAAAGCTACTCAGTGAAGATGAGTTGGAAAAAATCCTCAAGCCTGAAAATATGATTGCACCACATTTGGCATTGTCTGATTTAAAACATTAGAATTTATTTGTAATCTTACTCTATTCCTTATTTAATATAATATTAAAATAAGGAATAGACAGTTGAATCTTATCAAGATATTTGAATTAAAATTACATTTTGTATTCAAACCATGTATATAGGTCTTTCGGATTTTTTCTTGCGTCAGGTCAGTAACAATTTATGATTATTTCTATTCTAATTATTATATGCTTAATTTTTCTTAATGGTATGTTCGCCATGGGGGAACTGGCATTAATTTCTAGTCGAAAAACGAGATTAGTTACGATGCAACGTCAAGGTGTGCGTGGCGCAGACCGTGCAATTCGCTTGATGGAAGATCCTCAAAGCTTTTTACCGACTATTCAAATTGGAATTACAATTGTTGCCATTTTTGAAGGGGCTTTTGGGGGGGCAAGAATTGAAGCATCCTTGGGGCATTGGCTAAGCACGTTTCCTGTTATTGGACCATTTGCAGATGATGTTTCAATTTTTGTTGTCGTTTTAATTATTACATTTTTTATGTTGGTTTTTGGAGAGTTGGTTCCAAAGCAGATTGCTTTACAAGATCCAGAAATTATTGCAGTTAAATTGGCGAGAACTTTCGAGATCATGTCTCGGGTTGCTTCTCCTATAGTATGGATTTTGGGGAAATGTTCAGAGGCTATTTTAAAATTATTACGTCGTCATAAAAAAATACGTATTGCTGTTAGTGAAGAAGAGCTACGTGCTTATATTGCTGAAGGAGCTCAGGCTGGGATTTTAGAGATCGAAGAGCGCAATATGATTGAGCGTCTTTTGCGTCTTGCTGATCGTCCTGTACGTGCTTTGATGAGGCCTCGAAACGAAATTGTTTGGGTGGATCGTTCTACTTCTGCAGCCGAGTTAAAAAAGATTTTATTAAATGTTCAACATTCACGTTTAGTAGTGTGTGAAGGTGGTATTGATAATCCATTAGGGATTATTTCTGCTAATGATGTATTAACGATGGTTTTGCAAGGCAAAGAATTATCCATTGATGGATGTTTGCAATTACCTTTGGTTGTACCAGACAGTATGTCTGCATTAGATGCTCTTGAACGGTTAAGAGCAGATGTATTAGGTGTCGTTTTGGTATTAGATGAGTATGGCTCTTTTGAGGGAATTATCACTGCATCAGATATATTCAAAGCTATTGTTGGTGAGGTTAATCAGCCCTTGGATGCGCCTCGTCTTGAATCTGGTATTGTGAATGAGTATTTGCTTGATGGTACGACATTAGTTGATGGAATCAAAGATCAGCTTAACCTAGATGACTTACCTGCAGAGGGCAGCTATCATACACTAGGTGGTTTAATTTTGGCATTACTTCGTCGCGTTCCTATTACTGGGGATAAAGTGGTATTTTCTGGCTGGTTATTCGAAGTGATTGAAATGGATGGTAGGCGTGTCACGAAAGTCAAGGCCAGTAAGCAGGCTGTGGCACAGAATTAATATGCATATTCATTAAAAAGGCTTTTCTTTGTATAAAGAAAAGCCTTTTTATTTAATGAAGTGTTACTGTTTTCATTAGTTGTTGTTCATCATCAAAACTGGGCCATTCATTTTGAGCCAAAGATTTCAAAGATGGTTTGGGCAGATCTAACTCTTTCGAATATATCCATAAATAAGTTAACGCACGATGCAGGTAATTACGTGTTTCTGATAAAGGAATTGATTCCATAAATAATAATGGATCATGTTGGTGATCAGTTATTTCTAACCATTTCCCAATCATAGAAGGCCCCGCATTATAACTGGCTAACATATGTAATAAATTGCCACCTTGAGCTTCATTTTTATTGGAAAGTTCTGCCAAATGTTCTAAATAAAGCTGCCCAATTTCCAAATTAAGAGCTGCATTTTGAAGTTCAGCAGGATGGTTCAAAGAAAGATTATCTTGCTTTTTGGCAATATATTTGGCTGTTACAGGCATAATTTGCATTAAACCCATCGCCCCATTTCTAGAAATTGCTTTACTGTTAAAATTAGATTCCAAACGGGTTAAGGCATAAACCAAAGCAGGATTCATTTTGAATCCGTGACGTGGTTTAAGGTTTGGTATGGGTAAGGCCAGATCATTTTTGACTGTTTCATCATGATGGATCAAAATTGTCTGTAGCTGATCAGAAAGTTCTGTGAAACCAGCGGCTTTGGCAACTAATTGAATAGAACGAGACAAAGGAAGATTAAGATTGCTTTGCATCCATAATTGTCTAAGGACAATTTCTGCTCTGTCTTTTTCGCCAACTTGCAATAACGCAAAAAAACGTTTGCCTAATGCTGTATCTTCGATGGCACTGATGTCTACATTGCTGATAATATCAACAGGTTTAGCTTTAAAAGACAGAGTTTGTTTGCCCTCTTGTAGCGTTTCACGGGCTAGAATACCGTAAAAAGTTAACGGAAACTTAGCTGCTCTGTGCAGCCATGTTTGATATCCTTGTAGATCATTAACACTCAAACGGGTACGCGCTGCCCAAAAGAAGCACCCTCCTTGTAGATGAGGAGAGGTTATATCTGCGTGAGAGGCTTTGGAAAAAAGATAAAAGGCTAAATCGTTTTGATCTTGTTTCCACTCAATAAGTCCTGCGATATATCCTGCTAATGCAATTCGTCCTTTGGACAGTGAAAAAGCTTGTTGTGCAATATGTAATGCGTATTCATCTTTGCCTGTAGCAAAGAGTTGTTGTGCGATTTCTGCCTGTAATTGAGCTGCATATAAATCAGTCATTCCAGGAGTTTTTTCAATGAGTTCAAGGGCATTTTTAGCCCCTTTTTCACCTAAAGTGCTGCGTGTATAGATCGTTCGATCTAAGCGTGGATTTCTTTTAAAAGGTGTGACAATTGGATCGGTCTCTTTTGGTGTTGGCAAAGATATTTGTATGACATTTGCTTTTAATACCGGTAAAGAGTGGTCAAGAGGGAGGCCCCCTGTTTCAGCGGAAATTAAACCATTCAATTTTTTGATGATTTCAGTAGAATCAGCATAGAATGAAAAGTTTTTTAGCCATAGCCTAAGTTGCCCGTTGTTGGGTGTAAATTGAGGGTTAAGATAACGCTCAGCTAAAATATCGCCAAGCAACAAGTTATCTGAAATTTGAATCGTTTCAGATTGAGCCGTTGTGAAATCCCCTTTGCGTTGTAGATCAAATATGTGACGAATACGTCTAGCATCCAGCGTGTCCAAAGGACGAGGAAACCGAATTGAACCATTATTGCCACTCGACGAAGGACGAGTAGCCGCAATGGTTGATTCTTCATATTGATCTTGCTGCGTAGGTGTTTGTGCTCTGATAGCAGAAACAGAAACACCAGCAAACAAAGTTGCGCTGGCCACCAAAGCCCGCACAACAGAAGGGGAGATAGAATATATCCCTTGCATAATAAGTTGAATTTAGATTCAAATATAAATAAATCAAGCTTTTATTTTACTAAAAGAAATATTCTTTGGCGATATATTAAAATCTAATCCTTTATTACGATTAATCTATTTCCGTTTTATATAGTGCAGAACGGATACGAAGAAGGTCGCGCCAAGTTTCTTGCCTAATCTTGCTACTTGCCTGAATTTGGGAAGGGTGCCGTAATGGAAAAAGCTGTAACGTAATATGTGTTTGTGGCAAGTGGATAGTATGCCATTTCCCTTGTAATTGACTGATTGGAGCACTGGATTGTGTAAGTGTACGTGCAGGAAGTGTTCCAATGCTTATGACGAATTTGGGTTTATAGATTTCTAGTGCTTTATACAAAAAAGGCAGACAAGTAGTCAGCTCATTAATAGATAATTGGCGCCCTCCAGGGGGGCGCCAAGGAATAAGAGGCATGCAAAAACAATCATCCAAGGAAACTTGAATGCTATCAAACATTTGTCTTAACCAAAATTCAGATTGCCCAAAAAAAACTTGCCCATTACGATCTTCATCTGCATCTGGAACTTCACCAATAACAAAAAATGGAGCAAGAGGATTTCCTTTTGGTAAAACAGAGTGCATTGCCGTATTATATAAAGGATAATCTTTAAACGAAGTGATTGCTTGGCAAATATCTTCTATATTTTTTGCTTGTAAGGAATAATTTTGATGTCTTAAGAAATTACTGCTATGAGAAGATGAGGTTTTTATAATAGGAATTGCGGTTGTTGGCTTTACATTCTCTAAATGATTTGTACATAAAGAGGTAAGGGTTTCATCAACACCCCATTCTGAATAAAGATTTAAAAGAGATAAATGATCAAACATGTTGGGTTTGAAGATCCAGCTTATTGAGAAGATGTACATTATGCAATGCCAGCGCTTTTTATGCACTATATTTTTATCAATTTCTGTTCTTATTGAGATTCCTCTTGCTTCAAAAGCTCTTGCCATTGCACAGGATCCTGAACCTATTCTTCCTTTTGAACACAAAAAAGGGGGCTATGGGGACTTTTTAGCAGCCGTTTTTGCAGCCAGAACCGATGATAGCGATATGGCAGCACGCTTATATAATAATGTTTTGTCATTGCGGCCAACAGATAGTGATCTGCGCCGAATCACTTTTTACCATAGTGTTCTTGCGGGGAATGATATTGCAATTGGCCTTGCCAAAACTCAAAGAGATCCGATTGCTGATTTGATTCGGGCAAATGATGCAATTATTAAAGGTCAATGGCAAGAAGCTTATCGTGATGTTTCTCGTCCACCCATCGACGTGTTCAGCCAGATTACTTATCCTTTGTTACAAGCGTGGTGCTTATATGGAGAAGGTAAAAAAGATCAAGCTTTAGCGGTGTTAACAAAAAATAGCCAAGGAAAACCTTTATCTGCTTTATATGCGTTACATGCTGGCATTATGTATTCTTTATCTAAAGACGAGGAAAAAGCAGGGCAGTATTTTGCGATAGCAGATAAAAATTTCCCAGGTGAAGATTTGCTGCTAACTCAGACTTATGGAAATTGGTTAGTACGTCACCATAGAGCTGGAAAAGCAGAAGCAATGGTGAGCGCTTTGGTGAAAAATTTACCTTTTTTACAAATTTCGACTCAAGATTTAGAAAATAATCTGCAAAAATTTCCTGTGCAAAATGCAAAACAAGTCATCGCACAAGTATATTTGGCAATGGCTTCTATTTTACAACAAGATCTCGCCTCTCAACCCCCAGATATAAGTATTGATCAAAAGCTTGCCAATAAAATCGCATTGCATACTCAGCAGATTTTTTTACGCTTGGCATTAAGGTTAAATCCTGAGTTATCTTCTGCTAAGATGATGCTTTCTGGTATTTTGGCTCAAGAAAAACATTTTAATGCTGCCAAGGATGTTTTGTTACCTATCTCACCGAATGATCCTTTAAAAACCGTTATACAATTACGTGTTGCGCGTTTGAATGCATTATTAGATCATAATCAAGAGGCAGAACAAGAGGTTAAAGCATTAGTTAAGGCCTATCCTCTTTCTGCTGATATCAGACAAGCATTAGGCGATTTATATTTTGATCGTAAACAATATAAAGAGGCAGCCGAGACTTATAGTAAGGTTCTTGAGCTAACCTCACTAATGAATAGTAATATCTGGCCTGTTTTTTTCGCAAGGGCGGTTTGTTATGAAAAATTGGGCGAATGGGACAAAGCAGAGAAAGACTTAAAGCAAGCTTTGGTTTTCGCACCTAATGAACCGATGTTATTAAATTATTTAGGATATTCTTGGGTCTTAAAAGACCGCAATCTAAAGGAAGCTCAGGAAATCTTACAAAAGGCTGTCGATATTGCTCCTGATGAAGGGGCAATTCGTGATAGTTTGGGTTGGGCGATGATTGTGAATGGCCAACTTGAGGATGGCGTAAAACAACTAGAGTTGGCTGCAGAAACGATCCCACAAGACCCAGAGTTAAATTATCATTTAGGTGTTGCTTATTGGAAAACAGGGCGGCATCAAGAAGCTATTAATCAATGGAATGTGGCTCTTAATTGCCAGCCCACGCCTGAAGAAAAAGTTTTGATTTTAAAAGCTTTGCAAGATGTCAAAGAAAATAAAGATATTTCAATTAACACTAACCAAAAAGCTAATTAGAGGATGTTCTTGCGCATGGAAGAAAAAGCGTATGCAAAAATTAATTTAAATTTGCATGTCACTGGTAAAAGAGAGGATGGATATCATTTACTCGATAGTTTAGTCGTTTTTCCTGATGTTGGAGATTATGTTAGTGTAGAGCCTGCGGATGTAGATCAAGCAGATTTAGTTACGTTACAGATAACTGGTCCTTTTTCAGGATCTCTGCAAAATGAAGATTTAAAGAATAATTTAATTGTTAAGGCAGCTTATCAATTAGTTGCTTATACTGATAAATCTTTATCACCTATTAAATTACTATTAGAAAAAAACTTACCTGTTGCCTCGGGAATTGGAGGAGGTTCTGCTGATGCAGCGGCAACTCTGAGGTTGTTGATACGGTATTGGGGGTTGAAAATATCAGCGCAAGAACTAGCGCAAATTGCATTGAAATTAGGGGCTGATGTTCCTGTTTGTTTAAATTCTGTTTCTCAACGTATGGAAGGAATTGGCGAAACACTCTCTCTATTACCAAATTTACCGCAGTTTGGTATGATTTTAGTCAATCATGGAGAGGCAGTTTCAACAGCAGAAATTTTTCGTCACAGAGCAGCACATTTTTCAAAATATATAGATTCAACACAAAATTTAACTAGTTTTGATCAATTCATTCAAGAATTAATAAAATTAACCAATGATTTGCAACCGCCTGCATGTTTGTTGAATCCTGCAATTAATACAGTATTGCAAGCAATTGAAGAGCTTCCTTTTTGTCGTTTGTCTCGAATGAGTGGTTCTGGGGCTACATGTTTTGGGCTGTTTGAAACGGAACAGCAAGCCCAAGCCGCCGCTGCGATATTAACAAAGAAACATTCTTGGTGGATTTGGGGGGGGAAAGGCGTTGCAAAATAGGTCTATATTTTTGTTAATTAAATTGTACAAAGATGTTATTAGTTAAAGAAATAATTATAGTAAGAGGGCAAGATGAGCGTTGATATTAATATAAAATTGTCAGAGGATCGAGAAAAAACCACATTAACCTTTTCTGGTGGTGGTGATCCTGAAGCAAAAATTGATTTAACACAAAAAGAATTAGAAGACTTAATCCGTGTTTTAGGAATTGTACATTGGTCAATGGCTGATGGAAAACCTATTCCTGAAATTAAAGGTGCACAATTAAAGCCAGCTTATCAAACAAAATGGGCCATACAAAGAGATAAAGACACTCTTGGAACGTTACTTGCTTTTCAACATCCTGGTTACGGTGCAGTTGGCTTTGTTTTAGCAGATGATCAAGCAAAAGAATTTGCAAAGGCTTTACAAAAAAGCGTAAGACTTAAAAAACCAATAAAAAATTAAATTACAAAAAAACCTACTTTAATAAACTAAAGTAGGTTTTTTTATAAGAATTTAAGTTAGATTTTATATATATTTGAATGCTAATAAACCACCAAGTAGCAAAATACAAAAAGCTGTTGCTACCCAAATCATACGTTTTTCGACGAAATCTTGAATAGGAGGACCAAATTTATATAGTAATGCTGCTTCTGCAAAAAACCGCACACCACGTGTCACAAGGCTGGCGATCATAAAAGGCACAAGAGAGAAGTGCGCAGCTCCAGAAGCAATGGTAACGAATTTATAAGGAATAGGAGTTAATCCCTTAATAAGAATAATCCAAACACCATAGGCTTTAAATTTTTCCTGTAAATTAATTAGCTGTTGTTCCGCGTGATAAAAATGCACAATTGGCATGGCAAGATATTCTAATAAAAATGCTCCAATTACCCATCCCAAAAGGCCACCTAAGACACTAAAAATAGTACATATGGTTGCGTAATACCAGGCTTTCTCTCTTTTTGCCAAAATCATTGGGCATAATAAAATGTCAGGAGGAATGGGGAAGAAGCTAGCTTCTGCAAAAGCAATACAAGCCAGCCATATCGTTGCAAAACGACTGCCAGCAAGTTGAATGGCACGTTGATAAAGACGGTTTAGCATGAAAAATGTTTCCAGCAATTCAAATTAATGAGTATAGCTCTGCCACTTTTATTATGACACTGCAAGGTTTTATCATCCAATTAAAGATTTATGCAACCAATGTAACTTTTGCGCATAAGCCATGTGGTGAACGATTTTCAAGAGTAATATCTCCACCTTGTTCATGAATGATATTGCGCGTAATAGATAGCCCTAGCCCTGTTCCTCCTGTTTCCCGATTGCGGCTTTCTTCCATTCTGACAAAAGGTTCAAATACACGATCTAGGGATGCTTCATCAATTCCAGGGCCATCATCTTCGATTAAAATAATAACATGTTTATCATGAAGCGGATCAAGAGTGGTCGCAATATGCTCTGTCTTTAAAGTAATAAAAACACTGCCAGCATAATGAAGCGCATTTTCCATAAGATTTTGTAAGGCGCGTTTTAAACTAATAGGTCGTGCTTTTAGGGTAATTCTTGGCGTGGGTTCATTTAATAGGATATTTTCTTTTTTATCCGGATGCGTTTCTTGAAGCTCATGAACTAAGGTCTGTAATAATTTTGTTATATCTAATGAAACAATAGGTTCGTGACGCGTGCTGTCTTTACCAAACGCAAGTGTTGCTTTGATCATACTTTCCAATTCATCTAAATCAGCAATAAATTTTCTTTGTAGCGTTGGATCCTCAATAAATTCAGAACGTAATTTCAATCGAGTGATAGGAGTACGTAAGTCATGTCCAATAGCTAGCAAAAGTTGAGTTCTATCATTAACAAATCGGTTAATACGGCGTGCCATATTATTAAATGCACGTGCAGCTCTGGCAACTTCTAAAGGTCCTGTTTCAGGTAGGGGGGGTGCATTAACATCTTGCCCGAGCCTTTCTGCAGCAGCACCCAAGGTACCAACAGGGGCAATTAATCTGCGTACTCCCCATAAAGTTAATAGTCCCGTGGCAGTTGCCATCACGAAAAAAGCAATAGGGAAAGTTGCTGATGTAAAGGGGTTAGGGGAGGATAAAGTATAGCTGATATTAAGCCATTTATTATCATCAGGTAATTGAAAGGCAATCGCGCTACGATGTGTATCGCGATCAGAGGCAGCTATAATCTCTTTTGGTCGTAATTCAGGAGGGAAAAGGATAGTCGTCAAAAGATGGGTAATGGTTTGTTCTAGTTTTTGAGAACGTGGGGAGATTTTTTGTAAATCTGGTTTATCCGAAAGAAATACTTTGAAACCTGGCATAGGATCAAGATTATTGATTTCATCAGCACGCTCTTCACCACTATCTGTTTCAGAGATGTCGCGATAAACGGCTGTGGCACGATTAGCTGCTTCTTGCTCTTGGGTTAATCGATCAAAATCCAAACGATCTAATGTATGAATCATTAACCCGCATGCTTCAACCAGCCCTATACCGATAATAAGGAGTAAGCCCGTTCTGGCGGCTAGAGAAGATGGCCATAACCGCCATTTTTTGGACGTTTTTTTAGACATGACGAACAGGTACCGCGATCAAATAACCACCTCTGTGAACGGTTTTGATGATTTGAGATTGTCTGCCATCATCTTGTAATTTTCGTCTTAAACGGCTGAGAGTAACGTCTATGGTGCGGTCTGTTGGAGGAAGTTCATGCCCATAGAGAATATCTGATAATTGATCTCGGTTTACGATCTTAGGTGCATGTTCAAGCAAAGCCAGTAATAGATCATACTCTTTACCAGTTAAAGGAACGGCGGATTTATCAATATTTAAAAGTTGACGTGATATAGGGTTAAGAACCCATTCACCAAATTGAATGGATTTGTTTTGTTGGTTAAGTGTCGATTGTACCCGACGTCGAGATCGATGCAAAACGGAATGTATCCGTGCTAGTAATTCTCGGGGGTTAAAAGGTTTGGCTAGATAGTCATCAGCACCGAGCTCTAGGCCAATAATTCTGTCGGCTTCTTCGCCCATAGCGGTAAGCATGATAATAGGAATATCATCTTGTTGTCTTAACCAATGTGCAATTTCAAATCCACTTTCCCCAGGTAGCATTAAGTCTAAAATAACTAAATTATAAGTATTTTTTTTCCATACCTGGCGTGTTTGTTCACCATTATAGGCGTAGCTCACTTCGAAGTGATGACGTTTTAAAAATTGACATAGCAATTCAACAATTTCATGGTCATCATCAATAATTAATAAATGTGCCGGATGTTCCATATCATTTAGTCCTGTTTTTAGAATGTATACTCGTATGAATTGGGTTGGAAAGCAAGGGTAAAGCTTGTTTATTTATCTTTGGAATATTTTAAGGATATGATTTGTTTTTGACTATTTTGAGTAATTTGTGCTGCTTTGATCGTAAAATAACAATTTTTTGAAATATTGTGGTTATTTACAGGATTTATGTAACGAATAATGGTGGTTATTATAGTAGGTTTTTAAAGTCTTCTATTCGTAGTATATTATGATGAATATGATTTTAAATTCACTTATAGATATAAAGGTTCTGTTTAATGATTGATGAAAAAACACCCATGGAAACTTGGAAACAATTACAAGTTGATAAAGAAGCAGTGTTGATTGATGTGCGTACACCTCAAGAATGGGAACAAATTGGTTACCCTGATCTGTCAACTTTATCTCAGGAACTTTTAAAAATCAGTGTGCAAACTATTTTTGGTGAAAGGAACGATAATTTTGTTTCTGAACTTCGCCAGGCAGGTGTAAGGCCAGAACAAACAGTATATTTTATCTGTCGTTCAGGAAAGCGCAGTATGTTGGCAGCGAGTTTAGCTCAACATAGTGGTTTTAATCATGTGGTTAATGTCAAAGATGGATTTGAAGGCCCTGCTGATCCCAATGGTATTACAGGTAAAGTAGCAGGGTGGTTGGCTGAAAAACTACCTGTTCTTCAGCCAGTTCGGTAAGCTTATTTATGTGACGCTGTTTCAGCGTCATATAAAACTTCTAATACAACACACCAAGGATAACGAGAATCATAGCTGATTCCATCAGGCCCTGCTAATTTGCCTGTTGTATCCACAGGAACATGGGTCATTGCCACAGAATCGTCTACGTTTCCACCAATAATACTGATTTGACGACCAAAAGGTTGTCCATTTTCGTTTACAGCCACAACAATTCCGCAATGGGCTGGGAACATAGACCCTGTTGGTAAGCTTGAAAAACGAATACCATCTCTATTTTTACCTCGTGCAGTACAAATCATATCCCCAAGCTTAGGTGCATAGGTTGCTGGGTCTTGAGCATGAAGGATTGGAGATTCATTAGATGCGGCTGCATTAATATAGGTCGAATGATTAGGAGAGTATGGGAAACGATTATTTGCTCCTGCAATTCTCATAACATAAGAAATGAATGCTGCTGACCATGCGTAATGTCCATCATTACGAAAGTTAAAAGCAGTACCATTAGAATTGTGTTTACCTGTATAACTGCCCTCAGACATTCCAGGATCCATACCAATCCACCAATACTCTCCAACGCGTTGCCAAAGGCCTGGCATGCGTTCAGCTTTAAAATCTGGGACTTCTGGCTCTGGGTGTTGTAATGGGTCATAATCAGCAACAGGTTGTCCAAATAAACGCCATTCGCGCAGAGCAATTGCAACAGCCTCTTGTCTTGCAAAAGGTTCAAAATTATTGGTCGCAAAATCAGGAACACGATCATCATAAATAGATCTTTGTTGCTGTTGTGGATATGCCCCCCCTGGGGTTGGGCGAACTTGATTATTAGCAGGACCACCACAAGCAGTCAGGAACCCTAATAAAATAAAAGGGGAAAGTTTGCGTATCATGTTTATATTGAACCACCCGAGAGTAAGGAGTTAAAAAGAATTAAAGCAGTATATTACTGTATTGTTATGTAAAATAATTTTGTATTTTTTGAAATCATTTTTATTTGCATAGGAAGAGTATTCCAGAAGGGTTGTTGTTTTTTAGCACTTATGCTTTTTAAGAATATAGGATTGGGTTTATTCTTATAGTAAGATGCTGATTTATTATTTTATTCATTAAGGTTCATTTCAATGATAATTGCACGTAATTTACAAGAATTTTTACAAGCTAGGGCTAGTTTTAAAGACTATTCTGTGGCGTTAGTACCAACAATGGGCGCGTTACATGATGGTCATATGGCACTGGTAAAACGTGCTAAAGAACTGGCTCATTATTGTATTGTAACAATATTTGTGAACCAGCTGCAATTTGATCAAAAAGAAGATTTTAGTCGTTATCCTAAAACGGAAGAACATGATATTAAGTTATTAGAACAACATCAGGTTGATTTGGTGTGGTTGCCTAGAGTTGGAGATATTTATCCCAAAGGTTTTGCAACACAGATTGTTGTTGATGGCCCTTCTTTATTATGGGAAGGGGAAAAAAGACCAGGGCATTTTTCGGGTGTTGCGACGGTTGTTTATCGTCTATTTTCTTTGATCAAACCGCATGTTGCTTGTTTTGGTGAAAAAGATTGGCAGCAATTACAAGTGATTCGCAGAATGGTTGAGGATTTGAATATCCCTATTTCGATTTTTGGTGTGCCAATCGTACGTGAAGTGGATGGCTTAGCAAAATCTTCGCGTAATCGTTTTTTATCACAAGAAGAGCAACAAAAGTCAGCTTTATTATATCAAGTGTTAAATAAAAGTTACCAAAGGTTACAAAATGGTGAGGTGATATCTCAGGTTTTAGAGAGTGCTGTTGATGAATTATCCCAAAAAGGATTTGAAGTGGACTATTTTAATGCTGTGGATGGTAAATCTTTGTGTAAGATTTCTGAATGGTCCAGTAATAGCCGCTTGATTACAGCCGCTAAATTAGGGTCTGTGCGCTTATTAGATAATATGTAAATAATAAAAGCCTTGTTTTATAAAACAAGGCTTTTACAAATAAAGAATAGATAGATCATTTAATCTACAGGTAGATCATCTCGATATACTTTTTCTTTTCTTTCATGTTGTTCTTGGGCTTCAACAGACATTGTTGCAACAGGACGAGCTTCAAGGCGTTTTAAGCTGATAGGTTCTCCTGTTACTTCACAATAACCATAGCTGCCGTCGTCTATTTTGCGCAATGCTTGCTCAATTTTTGATAATAATTTTCTAGCACGATCGTGGGTTCTAAGCTCTAAAGCACGATCAGTTTCAGAGCTGGCACGGTCGTTAAGGTCAATATCCGCAGGGCGATCTTGAGATAAGTGGTTTAAGGCTTCGGTAGAGTTGTTAAGTATCGAATCACGCCAGGCTTCTAGTTTAGCTTTGAAATATGCTTGTTGACGAGGATTCATAAACTCCTCATCATCAGAAGGTTTGTAGTCATTGTTAAATGATAACGTGTTCATATATTATGCACCTATTTTTGGCATATAGAAAAATAATATGGTATAAAAAACTATCCTTACTATCTGATTTTTAAGGGTTATAATATTAACAGCTCTTTACGCCAAGGAAAAAATGTATTTTAAATGAAAAAAAAATTAATATACGCAAAAAAATGAGATAAATTCACAAGGTAAACTTTTCATTCATTTTAAAAAAAATGCAACAAAGCTAAAAAAAAGCTTGTGATTCCATAGATAAGGGGTCATATAGTAACGCAAGTATGACACTAGTCATTTTTTCCATGGAATATAGAGTAACTTTGAGAAATTTGATTAAGCTACGGTTTAAATTAAATGCTCTTTAAGTTATATCGGATTATATTCTAATTTCGAATTCTTTTGGCCCAAGGGGGCATTTATGCCCAACAGGCTATCTACTGGTTAAGGGGTACGTTGATGAACGCACTTGCTCAACTGGGGATGGTCTCGGAAACTCCGAGAAATAACCAGGTTTCGGGCGATCTTGCACATGATATGGAAGATCGTAAAGATTATTTTATTGTTAGAGACGGTATGCGTTTCGCGGGGACACATTTACTTGTGGATCTATGGGATGCCACGAATCTAGATTCTCCTGAAGAAATTGATCGCGTGTTACGTGAAGCTGCTATTGTTGCAGGCGCAACAATTTTGCACAGTCATTTTCATCATTTCTCCCCAAATGGTGGGGTTTCTGGGGTGGTTGTATTGGCTGAGAGTCATATTTCGATTCACACATGGCCAGAGCGTAACTTTGCTGCTTTGGATATTTTTATGTGTGGTTCGTGTGATCCATACACATCGATTCCTGTATTGCAACGTTTCTTTAAACCAGAACGTATCGTTTTGGATGAGCAAAGACGCGGCAAAGAAAATCTCTAAGAGTTGATTATTATCAACTATATTTACAGATGAACCAAGGCTGGGTAAGTTATGATTGCCCGGCTTTTTTATGCTTTAAATTATTTTATACGGAGCAATAAGATGTCTGAAAAATGGATAGATGAAACACTTTACAATACTTGGAAGCAAAGCTTTCGTGTTGATAAAGAGTTGGCTCGTAAGAAATCTGAATTTCAAGATATTCAAATTATTGAAAACGAATTTTATGGGCGTGTGTTGTTACTTGATGGGGCTACACAAATTACTGAAAAAGATGAATTCGTTTACCAAGAAATGTTAGCACATGTACCATTACTGACGCATGGAAATGCTAAAAATGTTTTGATTATTGGTGCTGGTGATGGTGGTGTTTTACGTCGCGTATTACAACATCCTGAGGTTGAAAAAGCCACAATGGTTGAAATTGATGGAGATGTTGTCGCGTTATCAAAAGAATTTTTACCCAAGATATCTGCGGGTTGTTGGGATAATCATAGAGCAGAAGTTATCATTGGTGATGGTATTCAATATGTTGCTGATGCGAAAGACGAAAGCTTTGACGTTATTATCGTAGATAGTACAGACCCTATTGGTGTTGGAGAGGTTCTTTTTACTGATGCTTTTTATCGTGACTGTGCACGTATTTTGACACCACAAGGGTTAATTGTTAATCAATGTGGTGTTCCGTTTATGCAAGCAGATGAGTTGCGTGAGACCAGTTTACGCCGTGCTCAATTTTTTGATTATGTTTCTGCTTATGTTGTTGCAGTACCAACTTACATCGGTGGATTTATGACCTTGGGCATTGCTGGTAAAGGGGATAATCATACGAAACAGCGGGTTTCTGTTATTGAGGAACGTGCGCAAAAAGCAAATATTTTAGGTCACACTCGATATTGGTCACCCGAAGTACATACAGCATCTTTTTGTTTACCTCCTTATATTCAAGAACAGTTACCTTAATTTAAGAATAGGGTAAAATCGGAAAGTTATAGATCGTTCGAGAATTCCCTATATAGAAATTGGTTAAGAAGGTTGTATAATTTTTTAATTTGATGAGCATATCGTTTGACTCATAGAAATTGCCTAAGCACACAATCTTCTTAATATACATGCAGATTATATAGTGTTTGATTTGAACAAACCTATAAAAACTATCATAATTCATAGGTTTAAAAACTGATATTATAACTTAAGATTACAAAATCTATTGCGATTCTGAGTCAAGTAATAAACATTCAAAATTTAATCTGCCGAATTCAAATTAATATATCCATTGTAGTTATTCCTTAATTTTAATTTTGTAATTTTACAGTTTATGTCATGGTAAATTCATTTTATTGAAAAATAGAGCATATTAGCTATAGTAAATTGTAAATTAGATTAAATATTTTATAATTTAATATTATGTTTTGAAATCGTTTGGTATTTATTGAATAATATAGATTGTCGTTTTTTTCATATTGTTTTTCAAAGGATAAAAGGAGAAAATAATGAGTCAGGTAATTATCCTGTTGTCCGCATGCATTATGATTTTAGTAATGATTTCTATTTTTTATTCTTTATGGGATATTTTACTAGGTCGTTGGTCAGAAAAGAAACGAATACAAAATCAGATAGATGATCAAAACGAGTTTGATAATAATTAAATTATGTGATTTTAATATATAATGACTGATATGAATATTAGAAAAAAACAAGTCTGTTATAAAATTGGGCTTATGCGTCATCCTCCTGTCGATGTTCCTGTGGGTTTATGTTATGGGCATATGGATGTTCCTTTGAAAGAACATTGGGAGCAATATGCTATTTTACCTGATAATTTTCAAAATATAACAATTTATGCTTCCCCTTTATCTCGATGCTTAAAATTGGCACAAAAAATAGCCGAAAAATATCAACTTTTTTGTAAAACAGATAACCGTTTACTTGAGTTTCATTTTGGCCATTGGGAAGGAAAACTATGGGATGATTTACCAAAAGAATTAATTGATGATTGGGCTCAAACACCTTGGGAATGGCAGGTTCCTGGCGGTGAAAGTGGACAAATTCTCTTTGATAGAGTGTTAGAGCTTTGGACAGAAATTCAACAAAAACAAGAAAATGTATTGATTGTCTCACATGCAGGCCCATTACGGTTATTACGACAAGTTGCTCTTGGTAAATCTGTAGAGTTGCTAGGAGAGTTACCCGAGTTTGGCAAATTAGAAATCTTTGATTTTAAACTGTAAAAATTGTGCTGGTAATTAAAATACCAGTAGCAACAAGCGTTTGTATCGCCCCCAAAATATCGCCTGTATAACCCTCAATATGTTTTTGTGTGTATAGCGTGATTCCAGCAGAGATAAGTGCTGATAGTATTATATAAACTATTGCTGCCATCCATGGAGTTAATGCGAAAATAAGGAGTAATGTTGATAAAATGGCGATGAGGATAGAGGAGCGAGGAATATTAACTAACGAACTGGCAAGTCCGTTATAACGCGCAGGTTGACTGCAACAAATTGGTAATAAGATTGAAATGCGCGAAAGAACGGCCGTAATGATTAAAACCATCGTAGCATATGTTGTATTATAGCGTGCTAGAAAAGATAATGCACTAACTTGCAAACCTAATATAATAAATAAAGTTAAAACTCCATAGCTGCCTAAACGGCTATCTCGCATAATTTCTAGTTTATGCTCCTTATTTTTGCCCCCGCCAAATCCATCGGCCATATCGGCCAAGCCATCTTCATGCAATCCACCAGTAAGCAAAAATTGAATCCCTAAAATCAGGAAAGCAATAATCCAAGCGGAAGGAATAAGATGGCAAGTAAGTTTAAAAATAATGCTGATAATTAAGCCAATAATTAAGCCTATCCACGGCCATGTCCAAATGGCACGACCAAAAGAGAATGGAAAGTCTGACCGATAAAGCCATTGGACGGGTAGGCGTGTAAAAAAAGATAGCCCACAATAAAGATCAGCGTGAATTTTTCTTAGAACTATTATCATACTTGAGGAGGGGGGAGACCAGCATCTTTGAAACTGTTCATGCCTGTATAACAAGCCAAAGCCCCTTTTAAAATCGGAATAATGGTTGCTGCACCTGTTCCTTCTCCCAGACGCATATTAAAGGCGATCAGAGGGTAAAGCCCCAGATTACCAGCCAGTAATAAATGCCCTTTTTCAGCAGAAAGGTGGCTAATTTTGGTATGTTCCAACCCTGTTTGATTTAATTTTTGCAATGCGGCAACGGCTGCTGTGCAAACAAATCCATCCAGTAAAACAGGGATGTTTAAATGACGGGCGGCCAACACTGCACCGAATAGCGCTGCATGCTCGTACCCACCCAAACGTCGACAAACTTCTAGAGGATCACCAAGAGCTGTCTCATGCAAAGCAAGAGCTTTATCAACAGCTTTTTGCTTGTTATCTGTATGTTCTGTTGCCGTGCTTGTACCTTTGCTGACCCATTGAGCCCCATCTCCACCATATAAAGCTGCACTGAGTGCTGCGGCAATAGTAGTATTCCCAATGCCGACTTCACCTAAACAAAGTAAGTCAATATTAGGGGTCACTGCGTTGTATCCAGCTTTAACGGCTTGTAAAAACTGTTTTTCTGTCATCGCTGGTGCTTGGCAAATATTCTCTGTAGGGTCTAAATTATTGACGGGAATAACGCGCAATTCTACGTTGGCATTTTTTGCAAGTTGATTAATAGCAGCCCCCCCTTGATTAATTTGGGCAATCATCATTTCAGTAATATTTGAATGATAAGGGGTAACGTTTTCCGCTGTAACACCGTGATTACCAGCGAAAATGATGATACAAATACGATCCAAGGTTGGTATAGACTTTTTTTGCCATGCAGCTAACCATCCAACAAGGTTTTCTAATTCGCCCAGACTTCCAGGGGGTTTCAATAAAGTTGCCTGACGTTTATAGGTCGCTTGTTCGCTAGCGTCATCCTTAGCAGGTAGCTCGGTACATGCTTGGCGTAATTGATCTAATGTTTCAAAATTTTTCATGGTTGTAATGCAATACTATGGAAAAAACAGCCTGTAATATGGTTTCGCCGTCCACCCTCTGCCCCAATAGGGTTTCCTGTGCCGTCGGTAAGCGTAGCATAAGCAAGATCATGCCCAGGGTCAATAACAGTGGCATAATGAAACTCATGCCCGTGGATCAATTCTTGTTTAGGTGTATTCAGGGTTGCCTTACGATAGCCCAGATGCATCTTACGTTTTTCATAGCTACATGAATGGCTTAATAGCCCCAGCATGTGATGAGAAACACCATCTTTATCAACTAACCTATTTCCCATCACCATATAGCCTCCGCATTCACCGTGTACAGGACGTGTAAGGGAAAAATGCTGCATACCTTGGATGAAGTGTGTTTGATTTGCAAGTTGCCCTGCATAAAGTTCAGGATAGCCTCCAGGAAGCCAGCAAACATCACAGTGCTCGGGTGGAGCTTCGTTATTCATAGGAGAAAAAAAGTGAATGTTTGCTCCTTGGTTTATCCATCCATCAAGAATATGTGGATAGATAAAACTAAAAGCGATATCTTTGGCAATGGCGATATGCTGTCCGAGTGGTAGTAAGGCAGTAACGGGTGAAGTTTTAGGAATAGTAATTGTCGTATCAAGATTGAGTAATGCGTTAATATTAATATGTTGTTCGGCAATATCAGCAAGGTGATTTAAATGTTGATCTAAATCATGATGTTCTTCGGCTTGAATTAACCCTAAATGTCGTGCAGGCAAATGCAAAGATGGATCGCGTGGAATTGATCCCAGCACAGGAATATGAATGCGTTTTAGTGCGGCCTCGGTGCTGGCAAGGTGGCGAGGAGAGGCAACATTATTTAAAATAACCCCTTTGACTTGAATATTTGGATTAATATTGGCAAACCCATAAGCAATAGCAGCAGCAGATTGAGCTTGTCCTGTAACGTCCATTACTAAAATAACAGGCAGTTTATAACGTTCTGCTAAATCTGCTCCACAACCGCGTTTGCCATTTTCAGTTTCAATACCGTCAAAAAACCCCATTGATGATTCTATGATGGTTATGTCAGTATCGTTAAGCGTAGAAGCAAAAAGATAATCCAGTAAATCAGGTGGCATTGCCCAGCTATCTAGATTAAAAGAGGTGGCTTGTGTTGCAACACTATGAAAGGCGGGATCAATATAATCTGGCCCTGATTTTGCCGCATGTACTTTGATATTTCTGCGTCGCAAGGCAGTCAGTAACCCCAAGGTGATTGTGGTTTTGCCACTGGCAGATTTCGGGGCAGCGATAATGAACCCCTTTGCGTTTTGTTCAGAATGCGTCATAGTTTGCTTTATAGGAAATTAAATGAACCAAGAGAATAAACAATTACGATATGGATGGACAACGGGAGCTTGTGCAACAGCTGCTGCCAAAGCTGCTTATCATGCCATACATAATGGTTTTTTCTTGGATTGTGTAGAGATTACCCTGCCACAAGGTAAAAAAGTTACTTTTTTTCTGTTAAAAAAAGAAATTATTAGTGCCAATTGTGCGATTGCATCGGTGATTAAGGATGCAGGTGATGATCCTGATGTCACACACGGCGCAGAAATTATAGTGCAAATTAAAAAGATAGCCAAAGGTGAAGGTATTGTTTTTAAAGCAGGTGAGGGTGTTGGTACGATTACTAAACCTGGATTACCTTTGGCTGTTGGTGAGCCTGCAATTAACCCTGTGCCCAGACAAATGATTTGCAATGCTTTGGCAGAAATTACAGCTGATCCCGATGCTGAGGTGACCATTGGAGTGACGAATGGTAAAGAAATTGCCCTAAAGACAATGAATCCGCGTTTGGGAATCTTGGGTGGGCTGTCTATTCTAGGGACGACAGGAATTGTTGTGCCGTTTTCTTGTGCGGCATGGATTGCCAGTATTCATCGTGGGATTGATGTAGCACGTGCAGAGGGAATAGATCATTTAATTGCTTCGACAGGCAATGTATCGGAAAGAGCTGCGCAAAAACTGTACGATGCTCCTGAAAGTGCTTTGATAGAAATGGGTGATTTTGCAGGTGGAGTTTTAAAATATATTAAAACCCATCCTGTGAAAAAGCTAACATTGGCTGGCGGGGTTGCGAAAATGACTAAACTCGCCCAAGGGCATTTGGATTTACACTCTAAACGTTCCTCTGTGGATCTGAACTTGCTAGTTGAATGGGTGGTACAGCTTGGTGCTGATGAAGATCTAGTATCTCAGATAAGAAAAGCCAATACAACGGCTGAGGTATTTTTCTTATGTCAAGGGAAAATACCTTTGGGGGATTTTGTTGCTGGGAAAGCGTTTAAAATAGCTCAGCAAGTGCTTGTTCCTGTCTCAATAAAGTTAGAAATACTTTTATTTGATCGGCAAGGACAATGCCATGGTATAGTGGCGAATGGTATTCATTTATCTTGATATTTTAGATTCAAACGGATGTTGGTATCTCTCGTTTTTTAAGGTTTTCCTCTACACGTTCATGCCACTCTTTTATGACTTTTGTAGTATCGGCATCACTATTAGCACCTTTTTCCAGAGTTCCTCTTGGTTGTGGTAATTTTTCTCCCCACAGCTCGCAATCTAGAACTCTAATTGGTCGTCTATGTACAATCCATTTTGTCTTCGAATCTTCATCTTCATGTAGCTCATATGCTCCACCGATGATTTGAACTAATGCTATTAATCTAGCATCATTTTTTATTGCTACTATATCGTTTATAGACATATCATTCTTGAATTGTGATATAGCAATTTCCCCTTTTTCCCTTTTCCCATTGGCCTAGAACTATAAATTTATTATGTTCGAGAATGCTACAAAGATATTTATCAGCATAGGATGTATCATCAGGGTGCATTTGCATGTGCCAGTAAGTAATCATTTTTGCTATCCTATTAATTTGAAAAAATAAAAACAGGTTACTTTGTTGTGTTGATTACAAAACAAGTAGTATATCCTAGTGTTTTTTCAAATTTATCAATAAAAACTTGCAACTTTTACTTTTTAAATAACTTTAAACCGTCGTTGATATTCGATACTATATAGCGCACTTTCGGTTACATGTTGATCATGTAAAGCACGCCCTACCATAATCAGAGCAGTGCGCTCGATAGGTTGTTGGTTGAACTGCTCAAGTATCGTGCCGAGGGTTCCCTTTAAAATCTGTTCATTTTCCCAAGTGACTCTGGCGGCAATTACAACAGGACAATCTGTTCCATAAAATGGGACTAAGCGTTCAACGATTTCCTCTAGACGATGAATTGCCAAGTGTAAAACCAAGGTGCAACCTGTTTTGGCAAAGTTTTCTAAAGTTTCAGATGCAGGCATGGTTGAAGCTCTGCCTGAAATGCGGGTTATTACCACAGATTGAGCGACTTCTGGTACTGTAAGTTCTTTTTCTATCAAAGCAGCAGCGGCGGCAAAAGCGGGAACACCAGGCGTTAAGGTATAGGGAATATTATGCTTTTGCAGACGGCGGATTTGCTCAGAAACGGCACTATAAACGGACAGATCTCCAGAATGAAGGCGAGCAATATCTTGGCCTGCTTTATGCGCTTTGATATATTCTGCTTCAATTTGATCAAGATTTAGTGGAGCTGTGTCAATCAAAGTGGCATCGGAAGGGCAGAAATCTAACATTTCCTTGGGGACAATAGATCCTGCATAGAGGCATATAGAACTTTCAGAAAGGATTTTATGCCCACGTAGGGTTAATAAATCCACAGCACCAGGGCCAGCACCAATGAAATGAACAGTCATGAAGGGTCTCCTTTAAGGGCTACGGAAAAACTAACTTTGTTATAAATGATTTTAGGGATCAGTAAATGATCATTTTGACCCATCATTGCTAAGACACAGGCTTCGGCAACAGCGCCTAGTCCAATATGTTGTGCTGCCATAGGGGAATAGCTTTGGCATTGAGGTTGCAAATTTTTTAAGGTTTCATAGGAAATATAATGCACAGGAGCATCTATTAGAGTTTGCAATTGAAGTGTATTCTGATCTTGCTGTTTAAACGCGGCAAGCGCCAAGGTTATTAATGTATATTGATGTTGTTTTAAAAAACAATCTAAAGTTTCTTTTAGATTAATCGCAGTGCTTTTTTTGGAGAACCCCATGCCGATGATAGCAGGTTGTAAGTGCGTCATAGTGTGTCTGCCGGTTTGACAACAACATATTGAGTAATGGCACGGGCAGGTTTAAAGCCGTGATATTGCCCCAATGGTTCGTAATGCTCTATATGGAGGCGAGTAATTTCGCCGCCCCATTCTTGTTGGGCTTTAAATAGTAAGCTATCACCTTCGATTGTTACAGAGTTGATGACTAACCTTCCCAATGGTTGTAGAGCGTCCCAAACGGTTTCTAGTAATTGTGGTGAGGTTAATCCTCCACCAATAAAAATAGCATTCGGCCTAGGTAAATTCTGTAATGCTTCAGGGGCTTTGTCTTCAATGATTTGTAAGGATGGCACGCCCAGTTCAACTGCATTTTCTTTTGCACGTTTGGCACGATCAGCGTGTGGTTCTATGGCGATTGCTTTACAAGTAGGATGGCTTAAGATCCATTCAATCGCAATAGAGCCAGACCCAGTGCCAATATCCCATAATAATGCACCTGGATAGGGTTGTAGTGCAGATAACGTATTGGAACGAATAGCTTGCTTTGTCAGTTGACCATCATTGTTAAACCAATGATCTTCTCGCCCATGTGTAAAAGGTAAGGGAATAAAATTATCTAATTCAAGCGCAACCATATTTAAAGGATAGATATTATTAGGGATGGGGGTGTTTTGAGAAAGATGATGGATATTTTCGTTAGGCCCACCAAGAGCTTCTAAAATATAAAAATTTTTATAGGATATGCTCCATTCTTGTAGCTTTTGATGTATTTGATAGGGTGTTTGCGAATCAGCGGATAAGATCAATAATCGTCGATAAGGAGTTAAGGCAGGACGTAATGTTTCTATGGGACGTCCACATAAAGAAACCGTTTGGATATGTTGTCCATGCCAACCAAGTGCATTGCAAGCTAATGTATAAGAGGAAATGGCAGGAAAGCTTTCCCATTCTTTATGGGTTAAATTATTTATAGCTAGAGGGCCGATACCATACCAGAAAGGATCTCCGGATGCTAAAATTACTACGGGGCTTGGTTTTACTTCTATCATAGCTTGTAAAGAGTGTTGAATTGGATTGGACCAGGTTTGTTTTTCCCCATTTATCAACCTATCAGCAAGGGTAAGGTGACGTTTTCCGCCGATAACTAGGCTAGCTTGTTGAATACGTTTTTTTGCGGTGTGGCAAATTTGATCGATACCATTTTCACTAATGCCAATAATACTTAAAAATGCTTTAACAAAGTCATTATTTTTCATTTCAAATAAAAACGCCTCTTATTGTAACGTAAAACATGTATGGTTTATATGATGTATTATTCTATTTATCTAATTTTTAATAAAATAGCTTAATAAAAATATTAACATGTTTTTTAATAGAATATGTTCATGTCTTTTGTGCCAAACTGGACTGTCAGCTAAAGGATAATCAAGATTTTTCCAGATTTTATAAAATATCACCAATTCGCTATTTAAGCAGCTTATATGGGGATAAATTCTTCTTAGAAAGCTTATATTCTTTATTTATACACTGGTATTCGTTTTGTATATAGCTTACTATAACGTATAGTTACCTAGATATGTTATTGAATAGATGTATAAAATTCAGAAAAAAATTTTATTATTAGGAGGAACCACAGAAGCCTCTAATTTTACTAAAAACGCTGTTAATCAAGATAAATTTAATATTATTTTTTCATTGGCTGGTGTGACTAAAAATCCAGTTTTACCACCACAGGTTCAAATAAGAATAGGTGGATTTGGTGGGATGATAAAAATGGCAGAATGGATTAAAAATCATCATATAGATGCAATTATCGATGCCACTCACCCTTTTGCACAACAAATTACCCGAAATGCTTATCACGCTGCACAAATAACAAATACTGCTTTTTTACGTTTAGAACGACCAGCTTGGGTTAAAGAAAACGGGGATATTTGGTGTGAAGTTAACAGCCCACAAGATGCAGTTACAGCATTAGGTCAGTATCCTAAAAATGTTTTTGTAACAATTGGGCGTAAAGAGCTACTTACTTTTAAAGAATGCAAGATACCGCATCATTATTGGATACGCAGTGTTGATAGGCCAGAAGACATATATATCCCTGATAATGCCCAGCTTATTCAGGCTAAAGGGCCATTTAGTGAAGCAGATGAAATCGCATTTTTAAAGCAATATCAAATTGATTATATTATCAGTAAGAATTCTGGTGGTAAAACAGTTTATGCAAAGATTAGTGCAGCTCGAAAATTACATATTCCTGTTATTCTAATTCGAAGACCAAGCATGGAGCCTATGCCATGTATGTATACATGGCAAGAGGCTTATCAATGGGCTTTGAATATATAATTATAAACCCAAAGATGACAAATTAGGATAATTATCAGGTCTGACCCCTGGTTGCCATAAAAATTGACGTTCAGTTTCTTTAATCGATAAATCGTTGATACAAGCAAATCTTTTGCTCATTAAACCATATTCATCAAACTCCCAGTTCTCATTTCCATAAGAGCGAAACCAATTTCCATGATTATTATGCCATTCATATGCGAAGCGAACGGCTATTTTATGATCTGTAAAAGCCCATAATTCCTTGATTAAGCGGTAACCCAGTTCAGATTGCCATTTTCGGGTAAGAAATTGAATAATTTCTTGACGACCTGTAATAAACTCCGAGCGATTGCGCCATTGACTATCTATTGTATACACTAAGGCTATCTTTTCTGGGTTTTGGTTATTCCAGCTATTCTCTGCCATTCTTACTTTTCGGGTGGCAGTTTCTAATGTAAAAGGAGGCAAAGGAGGGCGTTGTTCAATCATTTTGCTGGATTGTTCCATTCAATAACCAGATCAGTATTTTCACGATTTTTTTCAATCAGTTGTGCGTTGGGTTCATCAGTTTGTTCAACCCAAGCTTTGGCTTCCTCTATGGAGCGGCCAAAATAATGATGGCGTTCAACCAAACGTTGTTGTCGATCAGAAACTGGAGCTGTTACAAACCATTTCTCATCAAAAATTGGAGATAAAGTTTTCCATTCGCCTTGTGAAAGTAACAGATAGTTTCCTTCGGTAATAATTAAAGGAATATCAGAAAAAATCGGGATGGATCCAGCAATAGGCTCTTCGATAGTACGATAAAATTCAGGTGCATATATAATCTCACCAGCTTGTTGTTTTTTTAACCGTTCGATTAGAGATTTATATCCCCAAACATCAAAAGTATCGGGGGCACCTTTGCGTTCTTTGCGTTTTAGACGTTCAAGTTCTTTGTTTGAAAGATGATATCCATCCATTGGAACAATCATAGAGATATCTGCAAGCGCTTCGTGCAGTAATCTTGCAACCGTTGATTTGCCAGAACCTGGCGCCCCTGCAATAGCGAGTATTGTACGCTTTTTCTTTTGTGCCAAAGTTTTGGCACGATTAATATATTCTTGAGCTAGAGCAAGTCCTTCAACAGGGTTTTCACTGATACTTCCCATGATGGTATCCTTTTCAAACGTTCAATTTGTTTTAGAATAATACAAATTTGAAAAAGTAAAAGTTATTCTTATGAAAAGTTTTAATGAAGTTGTTTGACAAGAGCTTAAGTATTTATTGTATTAAATCATATCGCAAGCAACCTAATATTTGACGTTTATAGTGTAAAATAAGGTATAATAAAATTGGAGATTACTGCTAATGAAGTATGATTTTCTAAAATAACCTTTTTTCTATTTCGTTATCTATAACAGAGGTCAATATGAATATTACCAAAAAAGAGCAAAAAATTATTCAGCGAGCTCTTACAGAGTGGGAATCTCATGGCGATCTTTCTTCTGAAAAAAGACAGCAATTATCTGACAGCTTAAATATAGCAACGTTTGATTGGAAACGTCTTAGTCGTTATAGTTTTTGGGCCGCTTCTATTTGCATAGTGGTTTCAATGGGAAGCTTGTTTGCTGATTCGTTTTTAATGGAATATTTAGGTCGATTTATCAATTATTTGAATAATTTTGTTCTCTATGTAATTGATAACGTATTCGTAATACGTATTTTGTTTCCAACCCTAATTGCTTTGGGATGTTATGGTTGGGGTTTTTACAGACAACGATCTCAAGAGCAATGGCATTATAGTACAGAAGCCATTTTATTTTTTGGTGTTGTGTTTACAGCTTTAGCAATCTCACAATTAGGCGTGGCCTTAGATAATGGCAGTGGTCATATCGCACCACTCTTTTTAATTGGATGCATAATCTATGGTTTAATAGGGTTCGTTGCACGTTCAGGGATGATATGGTTATTTTTTCTTTTATCTCTTGGTAACTGGTTTGGTTTAGAAACAGGGTATATGTCAGATGGGGGAACTTATTGGCTAGGAATGGGATATCCTATTCGGTTTGTCTTATTTGGAAGTGTATTGTTATTCCTTTGTTTTGTTACGCAATCACTATTACAACAACGTCATTTATTAACGATCAGCAAAATAATGGGATTACTTTATTTATTTGTTGCCTTATGGATATTGTCGATCTTTGGAAACTACAGTTTGAATGAGTGGCATAGGTTACATCAAACAGCATTATTGCCGTGGGTTATATTATTCTTTTTAGCATCGTTGCTTTGTATTTATATTAGCCTTAAAACAGATGACGGTATGTTAAGAGGCTTTGGATTAACCTTTTTAGGAATTAATATATATACGCGTTTTTTCGAATATTTTTGGGATAATATGCATAAAGTTATATTTTTCTTAATTCTTGGGATATCACTAGCAATTATTGGCCGTTACGCTGAGAAAATTTGGCATACACAAAGTAAAAATTGTGAATAATTATTTGGAATAAATTGTGTATAATAGGGAGCAATATGATGGATTATATGGCGCCATGCGGATTGACAAAGTAAAATTTTATACTTTGATATACATAGACTTAATCATTTTATTGAAGATCCAGCAGTTACAATATGATAAAAATGAATATGTTTTTCTGATAGAAAATAGATACAAGAACATTTATCACCAACAGTGATTATTAGTGATAAATGTTTTTTTAATAGTAATTAATTTTTGTTTTTTAAAAATTTAATAAATATAAGTTTTCTTTGTTATTAAAAGACAACATTTGTATGCACACCGAATACAACAGCATCATTATAAAGATTTTTATATGCGCCAACTTTATGAAAATATTCGAAAACGGGCATAATTTTAATTCCTTTATAAGCTGCAATTCCATAGTTTAACTCGAATACCATGGCATTTGATTGCGCTGAGATGGCGTTATTGAGTAAGCTATAACTGCCATTTTCCATGAACATGTCCCCTTGTGACATCTGATATTTTTGTGCACCTCTCAGTGAGCGGGGAATGGTGTAATATGTCATCATAAAACCAATTTGATCATAGGGTCTGGCATGCCAAAATCCACGGTCGAGAAAACCGATATTATAATAATCTTTAAAACTGCTTGTTGATGGAGATTGATGCCCCCAATTGCCTAATATATATAAACCATGAGTTTCCATAGGATCATTACGATGGATCATTTGCCCAAACATTATCCAATATTGAGTGGCACTATCTTGTTTACCTGATTCTGTGACTTGTGAAGACCAAGTATCAAATTTACTGGTATCGTAACCTCCACCAATACGGTAATATCCATCTAACTGATTTTTTCCAAATTTGGGATTGTAACCAAATTCAACAGGGATAAATGCACCTGTTGCGTGCTTTGTTCCCCATGAAACTCCTGCGGGTCCCCCTTGACCTGTATCTCCAAAAGGGGAACTTTCATAGGCACCAACTTGGAAAGTAAATTGATCAGTAATATTATATAAAATCCGTCCTGCCCATACGTTATTTGGCCATGCAGAATATCCTTGTTGTGCACCCATGCTGGTCATCTGACTACAAGTCGCTGCCGTTACATATTCACAGGCAAACGGGCTGACCGCAAAGTCGCTTCCCACGTCATAGCGGCCTATTTTAATATTGATTTTATTATTCCATAATGCTTGTTCAGCATATAAATTATATAAACGTAAAAAACGACCATTACTGCTGCCATAGATTTCTTGAGTATTCATATATGGATCGCCAACATAATCTGCACTGGTATTACGTCCAGCTAAATTCATAGCGATTAAATGGGTAGAAAACCCTTTCCAACCAATAATTTTTTCCCAGTCAATATCTAGCGTAAATTCAACTTCATGCGCGTAATCAGCCCCCTTTTTTTTGCCACCTCGAACCACGCCTGTTGTTTCAGAAATCCAATTAAGGCCAAATTGAATACCATATTGTTCTAGATATTTATTAGCACCTTCAGAAAAAAGGGCTTCATCGGGATCATAAGCTGTATCAATATGATAAGGTGTTGCTTCTGTAGGTTCATTGTTTTTTACAACTGATGTTGAATCCTTAGATTCCTTAGTCGCACTTTTGTCTGCATCAGCTTTAGATTGTGCATATGCGCTGGGAAAACTGCAGCCTAATAAAAAGGCGGAATATATATACATAGTCTTAAAACAATATTTAGTAACCATACAGAACAACCTATGAAAAAACGTAATATTTATAAATAAAGTAGTATTGTTAATAGTATTAATATAAAAGTAACATTTTCGTAATTTTTTTCAAATTTATTTTATTAAAATTTCAAAAATTAATTGCTAATTGTAATATAATTGCAATATGGATTATTCGATTTATATCGTTACAAAATTTAACGGAATAAATTCAATTAAATATATCATGTACAAACAGATTATATCGTCTGCATTATATGATTTCATATCTCTAATTAAAATGGATTGATAATGAAGTATATTTTGAATTTAAATATGCATTACCCTTTGTAATTGTTGCTTTGGTTGGGTACAGCCTACATAATTCTGGCCCTGTTATAACTTCTGCTGCATCTGCTGGTATATCTGCTTCTAATGAGACATATCGATAAGCAGAAAAAGGACGTCTGGGAACCTAATGGGGTGAAAATGTTTCTTCTGCTGTGACAAATGTCAATACACAGCGTATGACTGCTCAACCAATCGCAATAGCCAGTATATATTACAGTGAAACAACACCAAAAGATTATTGGCAAAGAGTAGATATGGTCTATTTGCAGAAAGTGAATTTAGATATTGAAAAAGAAAATGGAGGTCGTTTTAAAATGGCTTATACAGCTCCCAATACTTATCAGTTAAAAGCAAAAGAAGGCCAACGTTATAAGCTGTATTTTTATAATAGTGATGACAAACAGTCTTATTAAATTATTGCGACAGTTGATGGTATTGATGTGCTTTCAGGACTAAAAGGCTCTGTTAAAAATGCAGGGTATATTATTTATCCCAATCAGTCTTTGACGATCGAGGGTTTTCGTAAAAGCAGTTCAGATGTTGCATCCTTTCGTTTCTCTAAGCCACAAGACAGTTATGCAGCGCATTCTGTAGCAGGAGATATCAATAATACAGGTATTATTGGGGTGGCTATATATCCAACAACACAAAATGTAGTGAAAGATTGTCGCCAACAAGCTTTCCCACAAGATAATGGATATGCACCAGGCCTTATCGTAAATAATTTTTTGTGATCTAAGAATTGCATTTTTTGAGCTCTTTCCTTCAGAGAATAAAAACAGTAAGCTGTGTAATCCACAAACTTACTGATAAAGACAGGACAAACAGATGCAATCCACTCGTGTTCCAGCAACCATCATTTCTGGTTTTTTAGGTGCAGGTAAAACCACATTACTGCGTTCGTTAATGGAACAAGCTTCTCATAAAAAAATTGCGATTATTGTCAATGAATTTGGTTCTTTGGGAATTGATGGGGATATTTTAAAAAATTGTGGTGTCCCTGGTTGTACCGAAGAAAATATCGTAGAGCTGGCCAATGGATGTATTTGTTGCACGGTTGCCGATGAATTTCTACCCACGATGGAGGCTCTGCTAGACCGTAAGGATCCTCCAGAACATATTATTATTGAAACCTCTGGATTGGCATTGCCAAAACCTTTGATCAAAGCGTTTAATTGGCCCAGTATTAAAACCAGAATGACGGTTGATGGGGTCGTAACTTTGGTGGACTCTCCCGCAGTATTGGCTGGGCAGTTTGCAGATGATCCTGATGCAGTGGCACAACAACGTGCTGCTGATCCTTCTTTGGACCATGATAATCCATTGCATGAAGTATTCGAAGATCAACTTTGTTCTGCTGATTTGGTTATTTTAAACAAAATTGATTTGATTACGCCTGAACAAGCACAACAACTCACCAAAGATATTCAAAAGGAACTCCCTAAAGCTGTGAAGATTATTCATGCGTCACACGGGAAAATTGATCCAGAAATTATTTTGGGAATTAATGCCGCTGCCGAAGATGATTTGCATTCTCGACCTTCTCATCATGACGCAGAAGGCGAAGATCATGAACATGATGATTTTACAAGTTTTGTGGTGACGATCCCAACGACAGATAACCCAGAAAAGTTGGTTCACAAGTTAATTCAATTAGCGAACACACATGATATTTTGCGCATTAAAGGTTACGTGAATATTGCGAACAAACCGATGCGTTTAGAAATCCACGGTGTAGGTCAACGGTTTAACTATCATTTTGATCGCGCATGGCGTGCAGATGAAAGTCGTGAGAGTAAATTGATTATCATTGGGGAAACAGGGATAGATCAAGAAGCTATTCGATTGGCGTTACAATAGTTTTTAATCAGCTTTTGCGATTATCAAACAAACATGAAATAGCTATAATGCTTAATTTATTTGATGAAAGATTGAAGATAATGGGTAATTATGTCACTTTAGTTGTAGCTATTTCAACTTGTTTAATTGGTATCATTACTTCCATTATTGCTTATTCTCAAATGAAAATAGCGAGTGCTAAAGTAAAACTTGATTTGTATGAGCGGCGCTTTAATGTTTATGTAGCTGCATTAAATAATTATAAAGCATTGTATAGCAACCAATTAAAGAAGAAACAATATGCAAACTAGAGCTTGTAAAGGCTTATAGAGAATCAAAATTTCTTTTTAATAAGGATGATGGTATTAGTAAAATTTTAGATACAATAATCAAATCTGGTGCACAAATTGCGCCATATGTTGATTATGCATAGACGAATGGATATTTAGATCCAAACAATTCTCATAAAGAAGCGCTTTATGCTCCAACAATTATTTACGAGAACCTTATAGAGCTAGAGAAAAAACTGTATATTCAATTTGAGAATGTAAAAGGTTGGACATTATTCTAAACGAATTGCTTAATATTTTAAAAGAGACACTTAATGCATTTACTGGTTCGTGAAATTAAAACTTTGGATGAGCAAGCTCCTGCCGAGGATTTGCAACATAAACCAGCGGATATTTTATTTTTGTCTTTTTCAGATAGCGACCTGAATATTATAGCGCAATGTTTGGAACAAAGTGAGTTTCAAACAACCTCTATTCGATTGGTTCCCTTACAACGTTTGCGTCACCCAATGTCGGTGGATTTGTATATTGAGGACACACTCAAGAAATCTAAATTTGTCATCTTGCGTCTTTTGGGTGGGATTGAATATTGGCGTTATGGAACAGAAGAAGTTGTAGCCTCCTGTAAAGCACATAATATTCCTTTACTGGTGATTTCTGGTGAAGGATATGATGACCCCAAATTGGATGAGCTTTGTGCAGTTCCAATGGAACTCTTAACGCAATTCAAAGCGTTCTTTTATGAGGGAGGTGCTCATAATTATGCACATATTTTGCGTTTAACGAACCATTATTTAACTCAAAAATCCTATCAGGCTAATCCTGAAAATTTGCCGATGGTTGGGGAGCATTTTTTTCCTTTTAAGCATTATGAAAATCAACCAACTATAGTTATCTTCTTTTATCGCACACATTTATTAGCGGACAATATTGCGCCCATTACTTTACTGGCTCAGCGTTTTTCTGAAAAAAACAACAATGTAAAAGCGGTTTATCTTTCTTCGTTAAAAGATCCAACAGTGTCTTATTGGGTTTCTGATTTTTTACAAAAAACTCGTCCACAACTTTTATTAAATGCAACCTATTTCTCTATTCAGCAAGATCCAGAATGTTCGCTTTTTAAACAAATAAATGTGCCTGTTTTACAAATGCTGCAACCTGGGAATAGCAAAGCACTATGGGAACAAAGTTTTCGGGGGTTATCGCAAACCGATCTTGCTATTCAAGTTGTCTTACCTGAGCTTGACGGGAAAATCCTCACCACAGCTATCGCGTTCAAAAAAGAAGAAAATGGTCGGCTTTGTTATGAGCCGTATTCTGAGGGTATAGATCTTGTTATTGATCGTGCGTTGGGTTGGATTAACCTGTCGAGTAAAGCAAATAAAGATAAAAAAATAGCTTTGTTTTTATCAAACTATCCCGGTGTTGGCGGACAAGAAGGCCATGCCGTTGGGTTGGATAGTTTTGCGAGTTTATATTATATTTTACAATGGCTGCATGATGAAGATTACACTGTTGCGCAACATATTCCATCAAGTGATGAATTAACTGCCATTTTATGTAAAAAAGAAGCTTACAAGATATTAAGCATCAATGAGTATAAAATACTTTTTTCAGAGCTCCCAATAGGGTTTCAACAAGCAGTTTTAAAAAACTGGCCTGATGTCGAACAAGATGAAACACTTCAAAACGGATTTTTTACTTTACGTTATCTAAAGCTGGATCATATTGTGATTGCCATTCAACCCGAAAGAGCGACAATTACCGATCATAAAACTTTATATCATGATCCAGATACCCCCCCTTCACATGGATATATTGCAACCTATTTATGGTTACGAAAAATACAAGAAATTGATGCGATGATTCATCTTGGCACCCATGGCACAACGGAGTGGTTGCCGGGTAAAGCCACCGCCTTATCTGATGAATGTGCACCTGCTGTTTTATTGCGAGGCCTACCTGTAATATATCCTTTTATTGTGAATAATCCAGGCGAGGCAGCATGTGCTAAACGCAGATTGGGGGCGGTAACGATTGGACATTTAACGCCACCTGTGAATAAAGCGATTTTAAGTGGATCTGCTGCAGAGTTAGAGCGCCTTATTGATGATTATGCCGAGGCTGATGGCTTGGATCGCAGGCGTAGTCAGTTACTATTAGGCGCAATTTTAGATAAAGCTGAATCTTGTGGCCTATTGGCTGAAACAGGAATTAATCGCCAAGAAAGCGGTGATGAAATTGCCTTAAGTCATCTTGATGCCTATTTGTGTGATGTCAAAGATTTACAAATCCGTGAAGGGTTGCATATTTTCGGCATGCCTCCAGTAAAAAAACAGCAAATTTTAGATAATATCCAAGCATATGCACCTGACAAAATCGCTGAGCTTAAGGAAAAATTGGATCAGTGCGCAGATCAAGAAAAATATGCTTTATTAAATGCACTTTCTGGAAAATTTATAGAGCCAGGCCCCGCAGGTGCGCCGACCCGTGGGCGTCTGGACGTGCTTCCGACAGGGCGTAATTTATATAGCGTTGATCCCAGAGCCATTCCCACTCAAACAGCTTATTTATTGGCACAAAAAGCAGCGGACCAATTATTGTTACGATACCTGCAGGAAAATGGGGATCATTTACGTCATTTGGTGATTGATTTATGGGGCAGTACAAATCTCAGAACAGGGGGAGAAGACCTTGCCTTGGCATATATCTTAATGGGGGCAAAACCTTTATGGGATCCAACCTCAGGCAGAGTGCATGCTATTGAGATTACGCCTTTGCCAGAAATGGATCGCCCTCGTGTTGATGTAACCTTGCGTATTTCTGGTTTTTTTCGTGACGCTTTTGAAGTCCAAATTAATAATTTTGATCAAACGATCAAAGCCATTGCTTTGCGAGATGAATCAGCTGAATGGAATCCTTTGGCAGGCCTATATCAAATAACACCTCCTGAAGCACGTCAGCAAGCATTAACGCGCATTTATGGCACTGCTCAAGGTAATTATGGTACAGGTATAGAGCACCCGCTTAGTACAGGGAGTTGGCAAGATCAAAAAGAGCTTGGCGAGTTATGGTTAAAGAATTCAGCCTATGGATATGGTCAGGATAAAAATGGCGAGTATGATCAGCAAGGTTTTGCCGATCGATTAAAAACAACACAAGCTTTTTTTCATAGCCAAGATCATGCTGAAATTGATTTATTAGACAGTCCTGATTATGCTGCTCATGAAGGTGGTTTTGCTGCTGCTGCCAAGCTTTTTGATAACTATCCTGTCTTATATCATGTGGATACATCCAAAGCTGAAACGCCCAAAATTCGGTTATTAGTTGAAGAAGTAAACCGTATTACAAGAGGGAGGGTTGCCAACCCTGTATGGATTAACTTCATGATGAAACACTCTTATCGAGGTGCTGCTGAAATTGCCAGATCAGTTGATGCTTTATTTGGATTTGCTGCTACCTTATCGCATCGTTTTGATCAGCAATTCAACTTGGTTTTTGAAGCAACTTTGGGTAATGATGAGGTTAAAGATTTTTTAATAAAAACCAATAATGAGGCAAAAAAAGCCATTCAAAATCGCTTTAAAGAAGCACAAGAACGTGGATTATGGCATCCTCGTTCCAATAGTGCTGCCATGATTTTGAACGAGGATGAAGAGGATGAATAATATTCGTAGAGGATGGTGTCCTTCATTATTTAAACCGATGGAAACAGGAGATGGTTTTTTATGTCGCATTAAACCTTTTTTTGGTTCGGTTACTTCTGATCAGGCGCAATTCGTTGCGGAAATATCCGAACAATATGGCAATGGCTATATTAATCTTTCTCAAAAAGGAAATTTACAATTACGAGGGTTTACTCGCGAAAATATAGATTTGGTCATCCCCCAAGTTATTAAAGCGCAATTAAGTTCTGATACGGCGAATATGGAAGAAAAGCGTAATATTATGATATCGCCTTTATGGGATATCGATTCATTAAGACACGCCGAAGTTTATGATATTGCCCAAGAGTTACAAATTGCATTACAAAATCATCCTGATATTCATCCTTTAACAGGAAAATTTAGTTTCCTGATCTCTGGGGGCGAACAATATGGGTTACAAAAAATTTATAATGATGTGAATATTCGTGCTTATAAAGATCAATGGATTGTTCAATTAGGAAAATTTGAACAAGTGATCCTATGTGAAAAACAACAGCTTGTTCCGCTTATTTTAGAAATTATGCAATTTTGTATTCATCATCAAATCAAGCGTTTATTAGAGTCTCAAAATGCCGAGCAATATTTAAAAGAATGTGTCTACCCAACTATTTATTATAAAAATGTAGAAGATCAACATTTACTACCTCTAGGTTTTGTAGAACTTTCGACTATATCTTTCGTCCATATTGGTGTTCCTTTTGGATTGATTAATGCAGGACAATTATCTGATCTTGCAAATTTTGCTGAGCAATACGGAAATGGCACTATGCGTTTTACACCATGGCGCAGTATTATTTTGCCAGATTGCGAACAAGAGGCTTTAGAAAAGCTTGGTGACTTTATTACAGACGATCATGACCCTAGATTGCATATTACTTTATGTCCTGGAAAACCTTCTTGTATACAAGGACAACAAGCAACGATGCAGGATGTCTTTGATTTAATTCCTATTTGGAAAAATCAAAAACAGATATTGCATCTTTCGGGTTGTGCCAAAGGATGTGCTTCCCCTGGAATTAATCCTGTTACGTTGAGTGCAACGGCTGATGGATATAATTTAATTTTAAATGGGAAAGCAGATCAAAAACCATCTTATCGAAATCTCAAATTGACAGAAATACTCAATTTGCTACAAACAGAATTCTGTAATTCTCATTAAGAAAAGCTGTTTGATGTCTTTATATGATTATATCCATGATGGCCAAGCAATTTATAAGCAATCTTTTGCAACGATTCGCCATGAGGCTGATCTATCAAGTTTTACCGAGGATCAAGCGAGAATTGCGGTGCGGATCATTCATGCTTGTGGTCGTATTGAGATAACCGAACAACTGGTCTTTCATCCTCAAGTTGTAAAGGTAGTAGAGAAAGCTTTACAGCAAGGTAAGCCTATTTTTTGTGATGCAGAAATGGTAGCACACGGGATTACGAAACGTAGGCTGCCACAAAATAACGACATCATTTGTACACTCAATCATCCTGACACACCCAAAATGGCGCAAATACTGCAAAATACACGCTCCGCAGCAGCAGTTCATTTATGGGGAGATGCACTTGAAGGTGCCGTGGTTGTTATTGGGAATGCCCCGACAACGTTGTTTCATTTGATTAATTTACTAGAGGATAAAAAAATTCCTTATCCAGCAGCAATTATTGGTGTTCCTGTTGGATTTGTTGGGGCAATGGAATCAAAAGAAGCTTTGGTAGAGTGGGGTAAAATTCCTTATCTTATTGTTAAGGGTCGTCAAGGTGGCAGTGCGATGGCGGTTGCAGCGATCAATGCTTTGGCTCAAAAACAGGAAATATAATTTATGAGTGGTCATTTATATATTCTTGGCATGGGGCCTGGTGATCCTGAGTTGGTAACTCGTAAAGCCGAACGAATTTTACGTTATATTTCTTTTTATGCTTATTTTGCCAAAAAAGGTGAAGTTGGTCATGCTCGTAAAATAGCTGACGATATGATAGTATCAACGCAGCAAGAGTTACGTTTTGAATATCCAATCACGACCGAAATTCCGCATAAAACTAATGAATACAAGCAGGCTTTATCTTTGTTTTACGATGAATGTGCTGATATAATAGAACAGCATTTAAAAAACAACCAAGATGTAGCGTTGCTATGTGAGGGTGATCCTCTTTTTTATGGGTCAGCTATGTATATTTTGGAGCGTTTGCAACCCAGTTATTCGACACATATTGTACCTGGTATTTCTGCGATGAGTGGGTGTTGGAGTAATGCGCAACTTCCTATTGTGAAATATGAGCAAACATTGACCGTGTTACCTGCGACATTATCCTCAGAAGAACTGGTTACCAAACTTTGTTATTGTAATGCTGTTGTTATTATGAAAATAGGGCGAAATTTATCCAAGGTTAAGCAAGCATTACAAGAAGCCAATATGTATGATAAAGCGATCTATATTGAGAGGGGAACCCAAGTTCAAGAGAAAATTATGCCACTATCTGAGTTCACAGGTATCGCCCCTTATTTCTCTTTAATTCTGATTGCGGGATAATAATCATGAGCGGACATGTGTATATTATTGGTTTGGGCCCTGGGGAACAGAATTTACAAACAATAGAAGTGGAGGCTTTATTGCCAACTTTGACGGATATTATTGGCTATGGTCCTTATGTTAATCGTGTGCAAGTGCCAGAACATATTCTTAAACATATTTCTGATAATCGTGAAGAATTAGATCGTGCACGTCATGCGTTATTATTGGCGCAACAAGGGCAAAGGGTTGGTGTGGTATCTTCTGGTGATGCTGGTGTTTTTGCTATGGCCAGTGCAGTATTTGAAGCCATTGAACATGGTGATCCTTCATTTAAAGATATTGAGGTTACCGTTTTACCTGGTATTTCAGCAATGTTTGCCGCAGCCTCTCGGTTGGGGGCACCTTTGGGGCATGACTTTTGTGCGATTTCTTTATCGGATAACTTAAAACCGTGGGAAATCATCTTAAAACGATTACGGCTGGCAGCTCAGGCGGATTTTGTTATTGCGTTATATAATGCGGTATCTAAGGCTAGACCTTGGCAATTGGATACTGCACTTGATCTTTTAAGAGAAGAGTTACCTTTAGATATTCCTGTTGCTTTTTGTCAGGCGATCTCGCGTGATAATGAGCATATTGAGCTTACGAATTTAAAAGATGCGTGTGCTTCTATGGGAAATATGCAAACTTTGATTTTGATTGGCAGCAGGTATAGTAAATTGATGCAAACCAACCAAAAGACTTGGTTTTATACGCCCAGATCAATCAAATTATAAAATAATGCAGGATAGTTTATTTTATCCTGCATATTCAATTATTCTATATTTTGTTGTTTATAAATTAAATAAGAAATCAGCCACGCGATAATAAATAATCCAATGATGGCATAACCTAAATCATTAAAATTACTTCCCAGTGCACTAATCCAATCCCAAAATGTTCCCGTAAGTTCCAGTTGATCTGCAATTAATCCTAAAGCTTCGATACCACCAATAAATAGCGCTACGATAATAGAAACCAAGGTAATCGACATATTATAAAATAATTTACGCATGGGTTTAACAAAGGCCCAGTCATAGGCTTTGAGCATTAAAATACCATCGGATGTATCGATCAAAGACATTCCTGCTGCAAATAAAACTGGGAAAACCAAGATGGATTCAATTGGCACTCCTTGAGTGGCCTGTGCTGCAGCAACGCCAAACATTGAGACTTCGGTGGCTGTATCAAAACTCAGGCCAAATAAAATCCCAAGGGGAAACATATGCCATCCCTTGGTTACTAGTTTAAACATAGGGCGGAATAGGCGTGATAAAAATCCTCGATTATTCAATAAAAGATCCAGATCTTCATCGATATAACTGCCTCCTGCTTTTACGCGTTTATATGATTTATAAATAGAAACAAAAATACAAATGTTCATAATCGCGATAATAAGCAAAAATGCCGAGGAAACCAATGTTCCAATCACGCCAGAAATTTTCTGAAAATTGCCAAAATTATTTAATGTGCTGGCAGCAATAGCAACCAACGCAGCGGCAATAAAAACAACTGTTGAATGCCCCATAGCAAAGAAAAAACCTACTGAAACAGGTCTTTGATTCATTTGCATTAATTTACGGGTAACGTTGTCGATAGCAGCGATATGATCAGCATCCACAGCATGGCGTAACCCCAAGCCATAAATAACCAAAGAAACCCCAAGTAAAGTAGGTTTGTCATAAAAGGCAATAAATGCCCAAATCCATGCGCCGATATTAATAACAGCAAGGATTATATAAATAGTAATGATACGCGCCTTTAAATTAGGCGAGCTTTCATCAAAAAGATGTTTAAGTGCAGTAAACATGAAAAGTTCCTTGCGGTAATATTCATGTCATTATGAAAGAAAAAGAACCATCAGTGACAGATCTTTGCTGCATTGAGGCACCCCGCCCAATGTTTTCATGTTGACGATTAATGATGGCAGGTCTCCTGACTTCATAGTATTGACATAACCTCAACCTTCCCAAAGTAAAAACTTCAGTGGTATGACAGAGGTTACTAACTATTAACAGTTGCGGGGGCAGCTATAGAATTACACTATATTCCCTATTATTCCAAAGGAACCATCAAGATTGTTATAGTCGTAAATTCTTTAAAAGACTATGATTAAAATTTGCTTTTTAAAGAGATATTTATGATGATTATAAAAAGATATAGCTGTATTTTATTACTCAGTATCTTCACAGGGCTTGGTACGAACCAAACCGCTTTTGCACAACCGCACCTAGAATGTTATGCGTATGTTACCGAGATGGTCAGAAGTAGTAACTTCCCAGTGCATGAAGTAGGGAAAGATAAGATCAATTTACTGATTGATGATGATCAACCGAGTATGATTAGCGCCCAAGTCGTTTATGATGTTATCTCTCAACCAGATAATCCTAATACATCAGTGGCTATTGGATGGATTCAATATGACGTTAACAAACATATTTTATGGAATAACTCTGCTGATTTGAATGAACATCGTGTGCAATTAACATATAATAAAAAATATGCAGTTGGCTTCGACCAGTGTCATAAAAAACATCGCTAATGATAGATTATCAATATTATTAACCTTTATTATAATTTTTTCAGGATTTTATTTACGATGAACTTACTAAAATATTCTTTTTACTCTGTTGTGCTTAGTAGTTGTATGATCACTTTTGGTTTGAACACGGTCAGTGCGAAAACAATACCCTCTGTCATTTATACTGATCCTGTTGTAACTGATAGAAACTATACAGCGAATGATCAAGTTGTTCATATCCCAACACAAAATGTAAAAATTAATGGGCTATTTATGCTGGCTGCTGGTAAAGGGCTTCATCCCACCATGGTTCTTTTACACGGTGTGCCAGGGAATGAAAAAAATCTTGATCTTGCCCAAGCCGTCCGAAGAAATGGGTGGAATGTATTAACCTTTAATTATCGTGGTTCTTGGGGCAGTCCTGGTAATTTTAGTTTTGCTGGGAATATAGAGGATGCCAAAGCAGTATTATCCTTTATTCAAAATCCTGAAAATCAAAAGAAATTTAATATTAATGAAAAACAAATTGTGTTGGCAGGACATAGTATGGGGGGATGGGTTGTTGCGATGACTGCTGCCCAAGAAAAAAATATTGCGGGTGTTGTGATGTTCTCTGCTGCCAATATGGGGGGAAATGCTGTTATTGCGCCTAAACGCGCTGATACAGTGGCTTGGATGGCAGATAATTTTGAAACATTGAACACAACGCCTGAAAAAATGGCTGATGAGGTTATTCAAAACCAACAAAAATTTGATATGAATAATGCCGCGCCAGGCCTTAAAAATACACCTTTATTGGTTATTTATTCTAATGATTCTTTTGCTAAAGGGGATCAAAAATTTGCTCAGACAGTCAAAGAAGAAGGAAATAAAAACCTATCCTTGGTTCATATTCCTACCAATCATGGCTATAATGATCATCGTATTGCTTTACAATCGACGATTATCAATTGGTTAGATCAGCTTCCAATATTAAAATAAACTCTTGTAAAATGCTGCTAGTAAGGTTTTAGATGAGCAGCATTTTTATGAATATTATATGGACAGTATAAAAAGATAATTATTAAAAATTCTTAGTATGAATTAGCGTATGAAAGTTACCTAACGGATTTAGCTAACGATATAGCGTTAATCATAATTTAACCTCATCAGGTAACGATCTTCCTGCAAAATAATCATTTAGAGAATTTAATATTTTAATTGAAATATTTTTGGAGGTTTCATAAGTTGCCCCTGCAGAATGGGGGGCCATAACGATATTTGATAGATCTTTTAAAGCTTGAGGGACGTGGGGTTCATCAGCAAAAACATCTAGGCCAGCACCAGCAATTTTTTTATTTTGTAAACATTCTATCAAAGCCTCTTCATCAACAGTGACGCCACGACCGATATTAATCAGGAACCCACGTTCTCCAATAGCTTCGATGATTTCTTGGTTGACGGCTTTACGTGAATTATCCCCACCACTAGCGGCAATAATAAATATATCTGATTGTTTAGCAAGATCCAGTAATGATGGTACAAAATTCCATTTTACATCCGTATGTTGATGACGTGCGGTGTAAGAGACTTCATTATCAAATGCGCTGATCCTTTGTGCAATGGCTCGGCCAATAGGACCCATTCCCATGATGCCGACTTTTTTGTTCGAAATAGAGGTTCCTTGGTAATGACAACGTTCTGTTTCCCATTTTCCCTCTCTAATAAACTGATCGCGTAGGTTAAGTTGGCGAGCAACGTTTAGTAATAAACCAATTGCCATATCGGCAACGTCTTGGGTAGGTACATTGGTTGCAATACTGAGTTTTATATTTCTTTTTTTTAAAAGGTCAGTATCAACATTATCATAACCAACGCCGTGAACCGTGATGAGTTTAACATTTGGTAGTGCGTTAAGCATCTCAGTTGGTGCACCAATGACCCCGTTAGTAATGACCGCTTCTACTTTGTTAAGAATATCAGTTGAGGGTAAACCATCCAGAACAATATGATTAATATAGTTTTGATTGACTTGTTCTTGGACAGATTGGTTCATAGGAACAAGTTGTAAAATTTCTGGTTTCATGAGGTTAATGCTTTCATTATTTAAAGAAGAATTAAATATTCACATTGAATGTTATTGAATTATAGGCATATTGTAGGGTGATTTTATAGAATTAAATTAGAAATAAGCTGAATGTGATGATTCATTTTATCTTGGGTGGGGCTAAATCTGGTAAAAGCCATTATGCAGAGACGCAACTTATACCCTATCCACAGCCATGGATTTACTTGGCTACAGGTAGGGCGTGGGACGACGAGATGAAGAAAAAAATTAAAGATCATCAATGTCGTCGAGGGAAGGGATGGGTTACAATTGAAGAACCAATCGAAATGGCTAATTATTTATCTAAAACTACTGAAACGCCTATACTTATCGATTGTTTGACTTTGTGGTTAACCAACTTAATGATGGATAATAGAAATATTCAAGATGAAATCCAAAAGTTGGTTGCGTGTTTACAATCTTATCAAGGGGATGTTTTTATTGTTAGTAATGAAGTTGGTCAGGGAATAGTTCCCGCAGATTTTATGGCCAGGAAATTTCGCAATCATGCGGGAAACCTTCATCAAGAAATTGCTAAAATTGCAGATAAATTTACATTTATTATCGCAGGCTATCCGGTGCAACTTAAAGGCTAAAACCAAGGAAAAAAAATGACTGAAAATGATGCTGAACACCATAAAAAGAAAATGCAAAAAAGAAAGGAACTGCAAACCGAGCTAGTTGCTTCCAAAACAGAAACTAAAGGTCTGGTTATGGTTCATACAGGCACGGGTAAGGGGAAATCCACAGCAGCTTTTGGTCTCCTTTTCAGAAATCTAGGGTATGGCCGTAAATGTGCAGTTATTCAATTTATTAAGGCTCCTGAATGGCAAACAGGAGAGCGAAAAATGGCTGAGCATTTTCCTGATTTATTACAATGGCATACGCTTGGAGATGGGTTTACTTGGGATACTCAGAATAAAGAAAAAGATATTGCCTCTTGTGCCAAAGCCTGGGAAGTTGCTTTACGTTTTTTACAAGATGAAGAGGTTTCTTTAGTTATTTTGGACGAGCTGAATATAGCGTTACGTTATGATTATATTGCAATGGAAACTGTATTAGAGGGATTACGTCAAAGACCCTCTATGCAACATGTTGTGATTACGGGACGTAATGCCAAAAAAGAGCTGATAGAGGTCGCGGATTTAGTAACAGATATGAATTTGGTCAAACATCATTTCGAAGCGGGTGTTAAAGCACAAAAAGGGGTTGAATTTTAATGGCGAATGCCTTGATGTTTCAAGGAACGGGTTCCAGTGTTGGTAAATCTGTTCTAGTTGCTGGTATCGCCAGGGCATTAAGGCACAGGGGCTTTAAAGTTCTTCCTTTTAAACCGCAAAACATGTCTAATAATGCGGCAGTAACGGCTGATGGTGGGGAAATAGGTCGTGCGCAAGCCTTACAAGCAATGGCTTGTGGGGTTGAACCAAGTGTGCATATGAACCCTGTTTTATTAAAACCGCAAAGTCAAGTTGGATCTCAGATTATAGTACAGGGTAAAATCTGGGGGCAAGCGAAGGCAAGAGAGTATCAAGAAATCAAGCCTCAGTTAATGCCTTATGTGTTGGAGAGTTTTGAGATTTTATCAAAACAGGCAGATATTGTTTTAATAGAAGGGGCAGGCTCTGCTTCAGAAATTAACTTACGTTCCCATGATATTGCCAATATGGGATTTGCACAGGCAGTCAAAGCCCCTGTTTTTTTAATTGGTGATATTGATAGGGGAGGTGTTATTGCTAGTCTTATTGGAACACATGCTGTTTTATCATCAGAAGATTTGGGATTAGTTAAAGGCTTTATCGTTAATAAAATGCGTGGAGATCCCTCTTTATTTACCGATGTTATGCACTGGATCAGTCAAAAAACACAATGGCAGAATATGGGGTTGTTGCCGTATTTTCCTGGGTTAAGTCAATTACCTGCCGAAGATGCTGCTGATTTAAAATCAGTTTATCATCAGCCACAGGGTAAGCTTGTGATTTCTGTTTTACTTTTACCGACCATTTCTAATTTTGATGATTTTGATCCTTTGAAATATGAAGAAAATGTTCAATTGAATTTTGTTAAAATAGGCGATTCTATCCCCAATAACTCAAACGTTATTATTATCCCAGGCTCTAAAACAACGATTGCTGACCTACAAGCTATATATGAAACTGGATGGGATATTGATATCAAAGCACACGTGAGACAGGGGGGGTTTGTGATGGGAATTTGTGGAGGGTATCAAATGCTTGGTTCCCAAATTAGTGATCCACATCATATCGAAGGCGATATTTCCCATATTAATGGATTAAATTTGGTTAATATCTCTACCCAATTAGAGCATTCTAAAACATTACAAAAAGTCACAGGTAGGCTTTTTATAGAAGATATAGAATGTTCTGGTTATGAAATGCACTTGGGGGTAACACAATATCATGGTGAGTATGAGCCTTTTGCAATACTGAACGATAAACAAGCTGATGGAATTGTAGCCAATAACCGTCAGGTCTTAGGGACTTATTTGCATGGTGTTTTTCAACATGATTTAACGCGCCAAGCTTTATTAAGTTATTTTGGGATAAAAGCAAATAATGTTAACTTTTTGTCTCAAGTTGAAAACAATTTAGATAAATGGGCAAACCATATAGAGCAGCATTTAGATGTGCTTGATTTATTAAATTATATTTAAATGACTTTTTTGAATGAGTTAAAAAAACCTCCCTAATAGGGAGGTAAGATTAAGTAGTTAATATAAAGAGATTAAGTTAAAAGACATAGTCGGTTATCTCAAGGTAGGTTTAAACTATTTCATAATATAAATAAAATAGCTTTGGTTGTTTATATAGTCTTATTTTAGCTAGTTTAGCAATATATTTTTATAATAAAAAAATTATAAAAGTTAATTCTATTAAAAAAACTATCGATCAATAGTTAAATTAATTATTAATTATTAATTATTATCTTATAATAACAATTGATTTTATCAAATAATACCACTTTTAACTTAATATAGTTTGTAAACTACTTGTAATTTATTCAATTAATATATGTAAAAAATATAAATAATATCTAGATTTAAAATGAAATATTATAAATATTGATTATTATTTAAATTTCTTTAAAATCAATGTGATGATTATTAAAAAAGTTAAAGATTTATTATAAGTAAATGAGAATGTATCTAAAGCGTTTTGAATATCTATTTGATTTAGCTTGCTTTTCCCTGTGCCTATCCAAGGGGAGTCAATCACATAATTTTGATATTGTCGTGGCCCTGCAAGTAAGATGGATAGACGGGTTGCCATTGCAGCTTCGGGCCATCCTGCATTAGGAGAGTTATGTTTTTTTGCCTCTTTAGCTACAAATTTTAAATCAGAGAATGGCTTTTTGCTGGTCGTTAAAATAATGAGTAAGGCCGATAACCGAGCCGCAGGATAATTGACATAATCATCTGATTTAGCAGCAGCAAAACCAAAAAATTTATATTTTTTTGTTTTGTGTCCGATCATACTGTCGGCGGTATTAATCGCTTTATAGGTGATAATACCTGGCAAACCACCGATACATCCCCAAAATATTGGCGCTATAACCCCATCAGAGAAATTTTCGGCAAGGCTTTCAATCGCTGCTCTGGCGATACCCGATGAATCAAGTTGATCTGTTTTTCGACCAACAATTTGACTAACTGCATAACGTGCGCTTTTTATGTCACCTAAGGTTAATGCTTTTTCTACTTCATGAACATGTTCATATAAAGAGCGTTTTGCTATAAAAATACTGGCTATTACTCCAGATAAAAAATAAGCAATTGGTTTAGGTAAAGATTTAAAAAGTATTTTTTGAAGAAAAATACCTACTAAGCAAGGAATAGCAATTGTTAAGCTTAAGGCTACAAATCCATTTTGCTTTTGTTGTTGTGCGGGATCGTTCGTGTGGTTAAGTTTTTTATCCAAATAATCAATAAGCTTACCAATCCAGATAATAGGATGAGGTATTTTATTATAAATATATTTTGGTTCGCCCCATAACGCATCAATTAGTGCTGCGATCAGGATCATTTGTAAATGACACAACAGAAAATGTTGTATAAGATGAGAAAAGAATTTTTTCATTTAATATTCGTATAAGCCATTATTGGGTTAATAAAGTATGGTGTAAAACAAGATGCTTCATGGTGGTCAATTACAACAGGCCAAATCACAATTCCCTCATGTTTTACAGAACTGGATTGATTTATCAACTGGAATTAATCCTTATGCTTATCCTTTTTCTCGGATTTCAATCGAGTATGCAGCGCAACTTCCCAGTATAAATGATGAATGGCGTCTAAGAGAACTGGCAGCACTCAGATATGGGGTTAAAGAGGTTAACTTGATTGCAGCAGCCCCTGGAACGCAAATTTTAATTTCGTTATTGCCTTATATTTTTGAGGCTAAACAAGTTTGTATATTATGCCCAACTTATATGGAACATATCAATAGTTGGCAGCAGGCAGGTATTCTTGTTCATCAAGTTCATTCTCTTGAAGAGTTTATGGGGTTTGCCAATCAAGATCAAATAATAGGCATTATTTGTAATCCTAATAATCCAGATGGGAGATTACTAAATATCAAGCAGATGCAAGAGATCATCTCGGGTTGGGATTGTTTTGACAATCATATCATTGTTGATGAAGCGTTTATGGATTTCGAAAAGCAGAGTATTGCGGCATTGTTACCGCATCCTGCATTGACGATTTTACGTTCTTTTGGCAAAACATATGGATTGGCTGGGGTGCGTTTAGGGTTTTTGTTATCGGACACAAGAATCATAGAAAAAGTGAAGGCAATGCTAGGGCCTTGGTCTCTAAGTGGACAGGCTTTGCAAATCGGTTTACAAGCTCTTCAGGATCAAGAATGGTTGCTACAAGCCAAAAATCAGTTGGCCAAGCAAGTGCAGCAACTTGATAAACTATTTATAAATAATAATTGTAAGATAGTTGGTGGAACGCATTTATTTCGTCTAGTCGAAATGAAGGACGCACGCATATTTTGGAAGCATCTAGCTAACCACGGAATTTGGGTGCGTCGTTTTGATTATAATCTTCAATGGTTACGTTTTGGTCTGTCCCAAGAACAAGATTGGAGCAGAATACAAAACGTAATAAAAGATTATTTTGGAGGTTGCTGATCTTTATCATAAAGTTGCTTTACATCGCGGCTAAGTGCTGTTCGACTATTGGGATTAGTATAGAGCATATGCCCACCTTTATAAAGTTTTAAGGTTATGCGGTCTTGCTTTATATGGGTTTGATTGATAATCCACTGTGAAGCAGAAAAAGGGCAAACTAAATCAAAATATCCATGTGCAATAAAAACATGCATAGACGGGTTTAAAGCCAACAATTTACGTAATACTGGCAAACCTCTAACAGTTGAAAAACCCTGATCTGTATAGTTCCATTGCTCATTTAATGACATGTTTAACAAGTTATAGGTTAAAGGTGTATTAAATCCCAGATCTTGTGCAGCGTAAGTTGCAAACATACTCCCATAGACTTTTCCGAAACCAGATAAAACTGGTTCAGGACTGTCTTCGTTATTGGTGCCATCAGGGTAAGGATCTTGGATCGTTAGCGTATAGTCGTATAAGCTGTGCAATTTTCCATCACGACTGCGAATATCGTGTGCAGAAGGATCTAATATGCCTTTATGTTGTGTGATAATTTCTACTGGAAGACCTGTTTTTTGGCTCAGTTCTTGGTAAAAAGCGGGTTGTTCAGTTGTGGGGACAGAATTTATCATTTTTTGTAGATATTGTCCCATGGCATATTGATAAGCTTCCTTAATTTTTTTATCAGAGAGTTGATGTGTTTTTTCAAGATGACTGGCAATATAAGAGGGTAAGATAAAGGCATTCGCCATAGGGTTATCTGATTGATCAAGTAAACTCAGTTCAATCGCAGGGGAGATCATAATAATACCCCTGACAAAGATATTTTGATTTTTAAGTAAATCATCTGCCACAAGGATTGATCTTAATCCGCCATAACTTTCCCCAACTAACCAAATAGCAGGATCTTTGCGTTTAGATTTGGATAAATAAAGTTGAATGGCTTTAGCAAAAGTTTTGGCGTCTTGTTTTGAAGTGTAAAATTCTTTCGAAGCTTTTTCAGGGGCGGCCGAAAGACTATATCCTGTATCAACGGCATCAATAAAAACCATATCGGTAAAAAGAAGCCAGCTATCAGGGTTACTTTCGCGAGTAGCATGCGCACCATCTGTTAGGTCACTTTTAGGAAAATTAATAACTTCAGGCCCCGCAATGCCCAAGTTTAAATAAGAGCTAGCGGCTCCTGGACCTCCATTAAAGAAAAATGAAATAGGGCGGTTCTTACTTTTTGATTGATCTGCAATATAAGCTACATAAAATATTTTGGCATTAATTTCACCTTTGTCGTTACGAATCAATAAAGTGCCAGCTTGTGCAACATAAGGAATATTTTGATGGGGCAGGGTTAATTGATGTTGTGTAATTTTATCCTGTGGTAACAAGGAAAAGCGCTTTTGAATAAAGTCGGTATCGGTATTGTCGATTCCTGTGTCCTTTTTAGAGGATTTATTTATAGGGTTATCAGACCAAGCAAGATTATTCATTGTGCATAAAAAAAACGACGAAGTAAAAATCAAAGAAAAAATAAAGTATTTATAGTTCATTTTTTACAAATTCAATTCTCAGTAAAAGATAAAAATATATTTATTATAATATCAATGAGTAAAAGAATAGTTTTAATATAAAAGTGATTTTATATTCAAGAATTTAAGTTAATAAATAAGATTTAAATTGAATTGTAAGAGAAAATTGCTTTTGAGAATTTGTTACAAGAATGCCTTATTATCGCCTAATTTATAGCCTTTCCTATGCTCAACGAAACTCAAGAACAAGGTAATTCAATTATGAGTAAAATGTATAAAGTTGCATTAACTGCTGGTTTATTTGGTGCTTTTATTGCTGTTGGTGCAGCCTCTCAGGCAAATGCACAATCACCCCTACAAGATCTACAACAAAGAGAAGATAACCTTCACAACAAAATCACTGAACATAACCAAAATGTTCAAAATCGTATTCAACAACAACAAGATCAAGTTGATCGTTATAAAAATCTAGGTAAAGATCAAAGAGAACGGTTAGAACAGCAAAAACAAGATTTTAAAAATAACCTTGCAGATCAGAAGAAACAAAGAGAAGAACAACTCGATCGTTATAAACACCCTCTAAAAGATCAAAAAAAGCAGTTTGAAGATAAAAAAGAACAGTTTAAAAAAGATATGGATGCAAGAAGAGATCAATCTTTGCAAAGACAAAAAGAACAACGCAAACAGTGGAAAGATTTAAAAAACAACACAAAACGCGATGCACGTGACTTAACGCATCCTTTTAATCGTTAATCAGATATTAAATATCAGTTTTGAAGGGAGTGTTATAGACACTCCCTTTTATGTTTATAGCGAGAAGTATAATATATCGTTTAGTTATTGGCTTTTTCAGGGATGCTGTCATAGTTAATTCATAATCTTAAATTATGTTGATTTTCTACAGAGTATTTATTGCTATTTAATTCTATTTTTATATAAAAGGTGATTGTTTATGAAATCTATATCAAAGCGTGTGATGTTATTAGCTAGTGTATTTAGTGCTGTTATGGCTGTTGGAACAGTTTCTCAAGTACAAGCACAAACAACTGCTAATTCTGCTACAACTCAAAACCAAGCGTTACAATTATCAACAGAACAACAACAAGCGTTAACAGTTGCTCAAGGAAAAGCTAAAGCTGAGATGGATCGTTTTAATAAAATGACTCCTGAAGAGCAAAAAGCTTATATGGAAAACGCTCAAAAGCAAGCTGATGCACAGTTTGATCGTATGTCCAAAAATTTAAATCCAGAACAAAAGAAAGCTTTAGAGGCAGCAAGAGTTAAAGCTAAGGCTGAAATGGAACGTTTTAATAAAATGACTCCTGAGCAGAAAAAAAACTATATGGAAAACGCTCAAAAGCAACTGGGTAATCAAATGAAGAATTTGACACCAGAACAACAAAAGCAAATCGAACAAATGCAAAAGAATATTAATAAATAAATATTGCTTCTTGTTTATATAAAAAGCCATCTATAATTTTTTATAGATGGCTTTTTTATTAAAGTTTTTAAGTAAATACCTTATTATTTCTATAAAAATAAAGCTTTACAAATATTTACTTGCTTCTTTTTCTAGAAGAGCTAGGAGTGCCACTTCTTGATGGTAGAGATGAAGCAGATCTTTTTTTACCAGAACGTTCTCCTTCTGATCTTACTCTTGGACCTCTCTCACTTCTTTCACTATCAGAAGTTCTGCGACCTTCACCGCTACGACCGTTTCCATCGCTGCCTTCTCTTCTGCTACGACCTTCACCGCCGCGACCGCTTCCACCGCCGCCCTCTCTTCTGCGACCTTCACCGCTGCGACCGCTTCCACCGCCACCTTCTCTTCTACGATCGCCACCGCCGCGACCTTTATAACCGCCCTCTCTTCTGCCCTCAGAAGGAGCTGCTGGCGTAGATGGAAAGATCTTAGTTTCATCATCTCTAATTTTAGAAATAGATTTATTAAAATCATCAACTTTATCAGCTGCAATTTCGAATTTTGTGCTTTGATCAGAAATACGAATAGAACCAATATCTTTTTTCTGGATATTCGCAATTTTGCAAAGCACTGGGATCAACCATTTTGGGTCTGCATTATCATTGCGTCCAACAGGCATCTCATACCAACTACCAGAATCAAAAGAGTGAGCACTTGATGAACGTTCACCTCTCTCACGTCCACGATCACGTCCCTTAGAACCATCTCTATCGAAACCAGATGAACGTTTGTTATCTAGATTAATAGGGGTAATTTCTTCTGGGTTAGGGATCGTAGAGCGATACAAAGAAATAGCAGCATTTGCTAAATCAGTGGCCGAGAATTGAGCGGTAAGTTGATCAATTAAGATTTGGTCTTCGCTCAAAATTTCTTTACTGCTCAATAAAGAAGGATGGTTTAAGAGGCGCTCATTATCTTTTTCACGAATAGATGGAATACTAGGAGGAAGTTCCCAAGAAGCTGCTACTTTGGCTTTGCGTAATAAATGTTCTGCACGGCTACGTTGACTGCTTGGAACAATTAATGCACAAACCCCTTTACGTCCAGCACGTCCTGTACGACCAGAACGATGCAGTAAAGTTGCATGATTCGTAGGTAGGCTTGCATGAATAACAAGATCCAACATCGGAAGATCCAAACCACGTGCAGCAACGTCGGTTGCAACGCAAACACGGACTTGACCTGTACGCAGACTTTTGATGGCTTGCGTACGTTCTTCTTGCCCCAAGTCCCCTGATAAAGCAGCACAGGAGAATCCTCGTTCAATCAACGCAGATTGCATATGACGAACAAGCTCACGTGTCGCACAGAATACCATTGCTGTTGGACTATCAATATAACGCAATAAATTGACAACAGCATTATCAACTTCTTTGGGGTGAGTTACGACAGCACGATACTCAATATCTACGTGTTGTGTATTGGAAACAGTGTTGATACGTAAAGCATTATTTTGATAGCGTCTTGCTAAAGATTCGATTTCTTTATCAATAGTTGCTGAGAAAAGCAATGTTCTACGATCTTCTGGACAAGCAGAAAGAAGGTCTTCTAATTCATCACGAAAGCCAAGATCTAGCATTTCATCAGCTTCATCCAAGATGATCACTTTTAAATCAGAGAGGTCTAAATGTCTTCTGCGCACATGGTCACACAATCTGCCTGGGGTTCCAACGACGATATGTGCACCATTATCGAGTGTTTGTGCTTCTTTGCGAACATTCATCCCACCAATACAGGTGATAATTCTAGCTTTTGTATCTGCAAATAACCAACATAACTCCTGATGAACTTGTAAAGCCAATTCACGTGTAGGGGCAATAATCAATGCTTGGGGTTTGTTTGCGCTTTGGAATGTATTTTTATTTTCTAAAAGGGTTGGCGCCATGGCGATACCATAGGCAACTGTCTTTCCTGATCCTGTTTGCGCTGAAACGAGTAAATCTTGATGAGGATTTTCATTTTCTAAAACTGCTTCTTGAACAGGGGTAAGTGATGCATACCCTTTGCGTTCCAAAGCTTGTGCAAGGGAAGGATTGATTTTCGTGAACGGCATATATAGGTCCGATAAAGTTTATTGATGTTAGTAATTAAGATAAAGAAAAGGTGGGGATGGAATCTGACCTACTGTGTAAAGTAATAAAAGCAAGATTGTTGTGCGAAAATATTCAAACGCTGCCACAATGCAGATAAGGAAATCAGATACATTTAAACCTAGATAATAGAGACAAAAGAAAATTTGTCTTAATGATTACATTATGAAACATCACTAAGATGTGTTCATCATTATTAATATATAAGTATTAATATATATTCAATTTAAAAAACGTCAAGGAGTATGAAAAAATGAAACGTTCCGAAATTAATAGAGCTATCAAAGAAATGCAGCAGATGATTGACAAGGTTGGATTCTCTTTACCGCCATTTTGTTCTTTTACTCCAATGGAATGGCAGAAAAAAAATAACGAATATGATGAAATTCGCGATAATTTGCTGGGTTGGGATGTAACAGATTATGGAAAAGGTGAATTTGAGAAGGTTGGATTTTCATTAATTACACTGCGCAATGGCAATTTAAAAAATAAAAAATATACAAAAACTTATGCTGAAAAACTTCTCTATATCAAAGATAGCCAATATGCCCCAATGCATTTTCATTGGAACAAAATGGAAGACATTATCAATCGTGGTGGTGGAAATGTTCTTATCCGAGTCTATAATTCAACCAAAGAAGGGGATTTGGATAAAATAAACCCTGTAAAAACGCATTGCGATGGACGAGAGCTTTTGGTTGAAGCGGGAACCCAAATTAAATTAACTCCAGGGGAGAGTATTACCGTTTACCCCTATATGTATCATGATTTTGAAGTCGAAGCAGGGACGGGAGGAGTTTTATTAGGAGAAGTTTCTATGTGTAATGATGATGAGCATGATAATCGCTTTTATGAAAAGATGGGACGTTTTCCTGAAATAGAAGAAGATGAAGCACCTTATCGCTTGTTATGCACAGAGTATCCCAGGGCATAGGGTAATCCTTTAATAGATTGGTAAATTGTATATTTAGAACCGGCAATTATAATTCATTAAGCTTGATCCCAAATGATTATTATAACGGCATCAAATGTATTTATTATACTATTTATTGTGTTGTAATTATTACAATCTTATTCATTATTTGATTAAGTAATAAAATGAAATTGCAATACTGATCTCTATATGTAGAAATATTTTTATTTATATATAGGGTTGTGGATATGATCTTTATTGCTGTCATTATTATTGTTGGTTTGTTAACTATTCCTCTTGCTAAGAAAAAAGCTGCCAAAAAAGGCGAAGAATTCAACGTGAAACTTCACCTTTTGAAACTTTCAGGATTAATCATTGGGGTAGTTGTAGCAAGTGTCGTTTATGAATCTTATTTTAAAAAGCCTCAACAATCCCCATCACCTAAAATTTTTCATCTCCCCTCTAATGTTCAGAATAATTTAAACTAAGATTATTTAAAGGGTAAGTTTCATTAAGTGTGAACATTGAAACTTATCTTTTTGGTTATTTTGAGATATTCACTAACAAAGACAATTAATTTTTTTTCTTATTATGTCGTATGGATTAGTAAATTTTAATAATTACTGAATATTATTAATCAATTTAATATAAGAATATAGTGTAGTTTACTGGCAATTTAATTGTTCTTTATATAATCCTCATCGTTCCACCGTAAAATAGATGAGGGGCCACAAAATATATCTTTCATGCCATTATGTATGGATTTCATAACACCTATGCTTGTACACACATAATTAATTTGTATTAAGGCTTTTGGCCCTTTAAGGAAAATATCAAAAGTTAATGTTGGTTGTGTTATCAACCTATTATTTTGAACAATACAATTTTCTTCGCTACATGCTGCCGGTGGAGTTGACGCATTATAAGCGTAATTAATGACATCCATTACATTATCATGATCAATATCTGAATCTATCTTACCATCTAGTATTATTTTATCAGGGTTTGCTTTTTTCAAAGCGGCGGCATCTATTAAAATTGTAGTATCTTTAGAGTCTGCAAAAGCAAAAGGAATATAAGAGAAAAATATAAGTAATGAAATTATAGCCTTCATTATTATCCTTTTTTTACCCAAACTGAAAGCCAGCAATAGGTTTATTAATAATTCTGTCTTTGAATATACAAATACCTTGATCTTTCCCTGCGGCACCAGCAACAACCATTAATGGTAGTAAATGCTCTTCACGAGGATGATTAGAACGTGCACCTGGGGCGTGTAACCAGTTGGTTAGGCCTTGATTACGTTGTGAAATATCTGGATTGGTAACGGTATCAGTTAACCAATCGTGAAATTGATCTGCATAAGCAGTCTCTTTGCCCGAAAATAAATAGGGAAGGTTATGATAGCTCATTCCACTGCCAATAATAAGAATATTCTCATTGCGTAAAGGAGATAAGATATCTCCCATTTTCATGTGAGTTTGCGGATCCAGTGAATGATGCAAAGAGACTTGCACAATTGGGATATTAGCGTCAGGGAAGATGACTTTTAAAGGAATAAACACCCCATGATCCCAACCACGTTCATACTCTAATTCGGCTTGTATATGCTGACTTTGAAATAATTGCTGGATTTTTTCTGCCAGCTGTGGATTGCCAGAGGCAGGATAAGTCAACTCATAAGTATGAGGCGGAAAATCATAATAATCATAAAATAAAGAAGGTTTATCGGCAGCGTGAATTTTAATGGGTGTGTTTTCCCAATGTCCAGAAATGATAACGATACTGTCTGGGGTTTGAGGTAGGCTATAGGGAATCTTATTTAAGAAATTCCCCATATTCGTCCAAATATCATGCGGATCATCCATAAAGAAACAAGGCCCTCCACCATGAGGGATATAAAAAGTAGATTGGCGTTTCATTTAGGGTTTCCTTGATTTTTGCGTTGGGCGCGTCTTTCTTGGGAAAGCTCAATTTTCTTGGGTTGAGTATAGACATCTTCTAAAAGAGCAATGGTGAAATCAAATAGATCTTGTAAATTTTCTTGATCCATTTTTCCTTCATGTGCAGCATAATTACCGTCAAATCTAATTTCATTAGCAAAATATTGTATTCTTTTAGAAATTAGATTTTTCTCAGAAAGATTTTTTATTCCATCAGATAAATATACTTTTTGCTTTTGTTCATTGTTTGTTTTTAATAAGTCCTTAATGACAGTTTCTAAACAAAGTCTGAGCATCATGCTACTAGCAACAATACAATCATTTGCATGACATTGTGCAGCCTCATCAAATTTTCCTTTAATATCCTCAGGAACATGTTCGGGGCATTGATATGATATATTTACTGGCGGACGAATGATTTTTTCTATTTGGAAGTTATCTAATAAATTACCATCTTCTTCTTGATTGATGTATACAGTCCACTTTGTTGTTTCTTTTGCTATGTCATCTTTATCGAGCCACCTTTCTGCAATATTTTCGTGAATAACAGCGTTTGTTATATTACGATATATTGAAAAAATAGTAGGTAGCTTACATTCTCTGCATTTTGAGAAAATATTAAAGTAAATTATGTAATTCATATTTTGTATTAATGCTCTTTGCAAATAAGTCCCTTTTATATCAAAAGGGATTCTAGTTTTGCAGTGTGGGCATGTAGAAGTTAGAAATATGATTAAATCTCCTTAATAAAGATATTGATTTAAGGTTTCCTCGCCACTACGCTATAAATTGGATCTTTCCAAACAGTTTGATCCTCTGGCGGATGTACCTCACCTTGGTCGAAATCAGCAAATCCTGCGCGGTTTAACAGCACCTTCACTAAACCTTGACGATCTTGATTTTCTAAAGCCTGCCACAAAGCGGTGGCACGTAATGGTAAAAACTGAGATGAGAAAGAAATAATAATCCGTCCACCTGGTTTTAATATCCGCAAACACTCGTCTAATGTTTCAAATGGGTTACGCAAATATTCAAAAACGCAACATAGACAAATGTAATCAACGCTACTATCTTTAAGATGAAGTTCTGTTTTCTCGTTAATATCTTGCGTAATTTTTCGTGTGAGTGCAGTATTTTCCTTTAATGCTTGTGGATTTAAATCAATGCCAATGAAATTTTGACAAGATAGGTCACTGGGCATATGACTATTTGCACCACACATCAGGTCAAGAATAGTATCGCTTTCTTGTATCAGAGTGTGATATAAGGCTTCAATTGCTTTATAACCACCTTGATCAAGCATAGGAGGAACAGAGTGAGTGGTATAATATTGAAGGTCACTTTCGTTACTTGCGATGTCGAAAGATCGGGGATGAAAGTCTTTTAAGTGGTTCATGATGTAAAAAGTTAGCGCTTTTTATGATTTGTTGGTAAATTAAATTTAAAGTTTATAACTGTATTTAGAAGAATAATGAACATTCCTTTTTATAAAATGCATGGTATTGGCAATGATTTTGTCATTATCGATAATTCTGTCAATAGTATTGAACTCAGCGAACGTCGCATTAAAACATTATGTGATCGCCGTTATGGCATTGGTTGTGATCAGTTAATTGTTCTTTCTCAACCCAAAGACAGCAATGCCGATATTTATGTTCGCTTTTTTAATGAAGGTGGAGATGAGGCTGGCGCATGTGGTAATGGTTCACGTTGTGTGGCGGCTTGGTTGCATCATAAATATCAAAGTAAAAAATTTATTATGCAAACAAATGCAGGTCTTTTACCAGCAGAGGTCATTGACAGCCATACAATGCGAGTAAACATGGGACAGCCAAAAACAAAATGGCAAGAAATCCCTTTATCTCGTGATGTCGATACACTTAACCTGCCTTTGGCGGGTGAACCAGCAGCTGTCTCTATGGGTAATCCTCATGCAACTTTTTTTGTTGAAGATTTATCAACGGTTGATCCTGTATTTTCTGGTAAAATGTTAGAAAAGGACCCTTTATTCTCTGAAGGTGCGAATATTGGTTTTGTGCAAATGTTGGATCGTCAAAGTATGCGCGTTCGTGTTTGGGAGCGTGGAGCTGGCTTAACTTTAGCCTGTGGTTCAGGGGCGTGTGCTTCTGTGGTGAATGCGGTGCGTCGTGGTTTGGCAGATCGTTATTGCGAAGTTAAAATGGATGGTGGCAACCTGATCATTGAATGGGATGAAGAAACCAACAATGTATTGATGACAGGTGCTGTGCATTTTTCTTTTTCAGGTCAATTTAGTCTGGAAAATTATCCTTTATGAGCAAGGATACGTCACAAAAACCTCAGATTCTGACATTTGGTTGCAGACTTAATCGCTACGAGAGCGAAGTTATGGGTCAATATGCTGATGGTTTGGGGGATGTTGTTGTTGTTAATACATGTGCGGTGACTGCGGAAGCTGAACGTCAAGCACGCCAAGCCATTCGTCGTTTGAATCGTAAAGACGATCAAAAACGCATTGTGGTTACAGGATGTGCCGCACAATTAAATCCTGAAAAATGGTCTTCATTACCCGGTGTGGTTCAAGTTTTGGGGAATGAAGATAAGTTACAAGCAGAAAACTGGACGAATGAAGCGATTGCTTCTGGAAATCAAGTTTCAGATATTATGTCTGTAAAAAAAACGGCCGCACAAGTTGTCACCGAATTTACAGGGCGTACCAGAGCTTTTGTTCAGGTACAACAAGGGTGTGATCATCGTTGTACTTTTTGTGTGATTCCTTTTGGTCGAGGTCCTTCTCGTTCTGTAACGATTGAAGGCGTGATTAATCAAGCCAGAACATTGGTCGAACAAGACTATAAAGAAGTTGTGTTAACAGGGGTTGATATTGCTTCTTGGGGTTCTGATTTTGAAGGCGATTTGGCTCTGGGGGATCTATGTAAAGCAGTTTTAAAGGCTGTGCCAGATCTGGAACGGTTACGTTTATCTTCGATTGATCCAATTGGATTTGATAATACGTTGTGGGAACTTTTAAAAACAGAGCCAAGACTGATGCCGCATTTGCATCTGTCTGTTCAAGCAGGTTCTGATATGATTTTAAAGCGGATGAAGCGTCGTCATTTGACTGAAGATGTTGATCAATTAGTACAACGATTACGTTCTATTCGTTCAGATATAGGGTTAAGTGTTGATATTATTGCAGGCTTTCCAACCGAAGATGATACTTATTTTCAAGAAACTTATGAGTTTTTAAAACAACAGGCTTTTCCTTATTTACATGTATTTCCTTATAGCGAACGCAAAGGAACTCCAGCAGCACAAATGCCAGCAGTATCTGTAGCAGTGCGTAAAGAACGTGCTGCAAAATTAAGGGAATTGGGTCAAGAATCTGCCCGTCTTTTTCATGAGTCTCTTATAGGGAAAGATGTTAATATATTGATGGAAACACCTGATCGAGGGCACTCGGAACAATTTGCTTTTGCTGTATTACAAGGTGAGGCGGCAAAACCTGGTGAAATGATTTGTGCTCGAGTAGTTTCGGGTGACGTTGATGGTATAATAGTGGAAAGAATATAATGGCTCTGGGTTTTTTCTCTCGTTTAAAAGAAGGTTTATCTCGTTCAACTCAAAAGCTGGGAACGAACTTAACTTCCGTATTTACCAAGCGTCGCCTTGATGAAGAATCTTTAGAGCAACTTGAAGAGATCTTGATTGCTGCGGATTTTGGTCCAGAAGTTGCCGAAAATGTAATTGAAACATTTCGCAAAACTCGTTTTGGTACAGAAGTAAGCGAAAAAGAAATTAAAGACGCGTTGGCCAAGGAAATTGCCAAAGTTCTTAGCCCTGTAACGGTTCCATTTAAACCGAATCTAGAGTTAAAACCACATGTGGTCTTGATGGTTGGGGTCAATGGAACAGGAAAAACAACGACCATTGGTAAAATGGCGCGTTTTTATGGCGATCAAGGATTAAAAACCATGATGGTGGCAGGGGATACGTTCCGTGCTGCAGCGGTAGAGCAACTGCAAATCTGGGGGGATCGTGTAGGAGCACCTGTGATTTCTGGGAAACCAGGCGCAGATGCTGCGGGTCTTGCTTTTGAAGCATTAAAACGTGCTAAGAATGAAGGTGCAGATTTGCTTTTTGTGGATACTGCGGGGCGATTACATAATAAATCAGCATTGATGGAAGAGCTTGCTAAAATTATTCGTGTGATGAAAAAATTCGATGAAACTGCACCCCATTCTGTATTGTTGGTGTTGGATGCCACAACAGGGCAAAATGCCATTGAACAAGTCCGTATTTTCAAAGAAATGGTTAGTGTTTCAGGTCTTGTTATTACGAAATTAGATGGTACTGCTCGCGGTGGTATCGTGATTGCTTTGGCCCAGCAATTTCAATTGCCAATCCACGCTGTAGGTGTTGGTGAAAAAGCGGAAGATTTACGTGATTTTTCTGCAGAAGAGTTTGCAGCAGGGCTGGTTGGCGATACAGATGTCGAGGTTCTAACGACAGAAGTTATTGAAGAAAAAGAGGGATAATTTTTCTTGATATAACTGTTTTACTTAAATTTTGATATTGCAAATTATATTATAAAGCCGACAATATTATTTGTCGGCTTTTTATTAAAATACAGTTCAATATAATTTAAAAATCATTAAGTTAGCAAATCACCTTCATCTGATGATTCTTCGATCTCATCTGTTAGCATTGCATCATTGACGATTCCAGACTGTTCTCGGATACGTTTTTCGATACTTTGTGCCATTTCTGGATTGTCACGAAGGAATTGTTTGACGTTCTCTCGTCCTTGACCAATACGTTGTCCATCACAAGAGAACCATGACCCAGCTTTTTCAACGATTCCTGCTTTGACGCCAAGATCAATAAGCTCACCCGTTTTACTGATTCCTTCACCATACATAATATCGAATTCGACTTGACGGAAGGGAGGTGCCATTTTGTTTTTAACGACTTTAACACGGGTTTGGTTACCAGAGATTTCTTCTTTATCTTTGACCTGACCAATACGACGAATATCCATACGCACAGACGCATAAAATTTAAGCGCATTTCCCCCTGTTGTGGTTTCAGGAGATCCAAACATTACCCCGATTTTTTGGCGAATCTGATTTAAGAAAACAAGGCAAGTATTTGAACGAGATACAGATCCTGTCAGCTTTCTAAGCGCTTGACTCATTAAACGAGCATGTAGGCCAACATGGCTATCACCCATTTCGCCTTCTAACTCTGCACGAGGAACCAAAGCCGCAACACTATCAACGACTAAGACATCAATAGCACCAGAGCGCACTAATGTATCAACAATTTCCAAAGCTTGTTCACCTGCATCAGGTTGCGAGATTAATAAATTATCAATATCGACCCCTAACTTACGAGCATACACAGGATCCAAAGCGTGTTCAGCATCAATAAATGCACATGTTCCGCCCAATTTTTGGGCTTCTGCAATAATGTGAAGTGCCATGGTTGTTTTACCAGAGCTTTCTGGACCATAAATTTCTACAACGCGTCCTCTGGGAACACCGCCAATTCCTAAACCGATATCCAGTCCAATTGATCCTGTAGAAATAACATCGACTTGAATAGATGGTTTTTCGCCCATTTTCATAATGGAGCCTTTACCAAAAGCGCGTTCTATTTGTGCTAATGCACCATCTAAGGCTTTATTTTTGTCCATTTATTTTCAGTTCTCTTTTGCTATAAAACTTAATGATATTGTTCAGTATTAGCCTATCATATAATCATAAAAAATGTCATTTTCAATTTATCGAAAATGACATTGAAATATATTATAAATTTTAAATTTTTTATCGACTGCTAAGTGCTAGGCCTGTGCCCTGAGGATCGGTATAAGCACGACATTTATTTGTGTTACCAGGTAAACCATCCTGACAATAAACAGCGTTTACGCGTCCCTGGGGTGTATTTGGGTGTGCAATAGCAGAGTTTTCTTTGTTTTCACCTGCATTGAGTAAGCTGTTTAGACTTTCTGCACCAGCAGCAGCTGCGTCATTTTGCCCAGATGCACTGATTGCAGCGAGGAAACGGTTTTTATAAGTGGTAATTGCAGCGGTCAATAAAGGTTGTGGTGCTGCATTCGGAGATGCGGCCATGACAATACCAGTTGTTCCAGCTACTCGTCCTGTTCCAAATAAATTATTCATGGTTAACGCACAAGATACAGCTTCACCGTTTCTGTCAACAACGGTATAAGATGTCGATGCTGGTAAAGAAGACAAAGTGCCGTTACCAGCTTGGCCATTATTTAATAAGGATTGAGCTTTTTCTTCTTGCGCCAAGATACTTTGCTTATCATAAGCAGCAGGATTGCTTGCGCGCCACGCAGCAACAGTTCCTTGAGACGTGGTTAAACTATTGCTTTGTGTTTTCCAAGCCATTCCCATGCCTAAACCACCATCTGCTGGTGGGGAAACAAGGTAAAGCGTTTCTTTGTTAGGAAGAGAGATAGACAAAGCTGGAGCTTCAACAGGTAAAGCATTTCTAAAGTCTGCTCCACTTAATCCACCACCTGCGGCTTGTGCGCCAAGCGTATAACTATGGGCCAAAGAACCAATATATAAATCTGAAATACCAGCAGTAGTAAGACGATCATAAATAATTTTAAGGCGAGGTTGATACAGCATGTCGCCCGCTTGTAAGGTCGCACCATCTCTGCGAGTGAATAGTTTTTGCATTGCAGGATCTTGGAATAAAGGCCCTTGAACGGCAGCTAGGTCACTGGCAAATATATCTGAAACAGTCACACCATTTCCAGCAAGGTTACTGGTGACTTGTAAAATATCGTTAATATCCGCTTTACCATTACTGGCTTGAAGCAAATATAATCCCCGTGCCATCATCGGGATAGCAGCGGGGCGACCAGCGGTTCCTTTGATATTTCCTGGTTGAGGTAGAAAAAGAAACGATTGAGCAGGTTGTCCAGGGCGATAGGCGACGCATGCACCACCCCCACCCAAAGAGGCACGAGAAGGTAAAGTTACCGTTAAAGCAAACCCAAGGGCAGTTGCTGCATCAGCTGCATTTCCCCCTCTGATTAAAATATCACGAGCAACCATTGCGGCCTGAGGTTCATCGGCGGCGATGCTGCCTACATACCCTGTCACTCGATCCTGCATTTCTTTGCTATTTAATGCTTTATGTCCAGTGCTGCCACCGCCGCAGGCAGTAACAGACAACGTAATTGCAGAGCTGAGGGCTAGGGTTCCAGCTTTTTTAATCCAGTCATTTTTGATATTAAAGCAATGAAGAGGCTGTTTTAAAAAAGTGCAGCTCTTTAAGAAATAATGACGCTTAGACACGCGGTTGCTCTCCGATGAATAACCAAATAAAAACAAGGTTTTCGCTTTACTGTTTTCAGTAACGACAATACCAACTTTATTAATAAGAAATTTTTTATAACATAACAATGACAATCCTGTATAATGTTATATAACTTTAAATAAATTTACTTTTTCATCTCAGGAGATTTTTAATGATTCAGTCGCCTTTAAAGCGCTATTTTCATTTGCCATTATCAGTTAGTTTATTAGCTGGTGCAGTTGGTATGCCACTATCAGGCTTTGCACAAACCACAAATCATTTTAGCTCAGAACAACGCAAAGAAATTGTTGAAGTTGTTCGTGATGCAATGAAAAAAGATCCTTCGATCCTTGAGGATGCTGTAATTGCTGCACAACAAGAAAGAACTAAACAAAAAGTAGAATCTGCTACTAAGACACTAGCAGACAAGAAAAATATATTGAATAATGTTTTACCAACCGATGGCTTTATTGGTAATCCAAATGCAAAAAATACAATTGTAGAATTTTTTGATCCTCGTTGTGGTTATTGTAAAAAAGTTTTGCCAGAATTGCTCCAATTAGTCAAAGAAGATAAAAACGTCAGGATTATTTTCAAAGTTGTTCCTATCCTTGGAGAAAATAGCGTTTTAGAATCCAAAGCAATTGCTGCTGCGGCTCGCCAAAATGGTTATGTTGTTATGATGAAAGCCATTATGGATTCTAAGGAAGAAATGACAGAAGACAGTATTAAAGAGCTTGCAAAACAACAAAAATTAGATGGAGATCGCTTAATTCAAGATATGAAAGCAGCCTCTATTACTCAAGCACTAGAAGATAATATTAAACTATTTCGTGATTTAGGAATTGATGGTACACCAGCATTGATTATTAATGGTTCAAAGATCATCCCTGGTGCAGTCAGCTATGAAACGTTGAAACAATTTATGCAGGATAAATAGATTTCATTCGTTTGTAACAAACCTAAGAAATATCTATAAAAAAAGCGATCATAATTTTTATATGATCGCTTTTTTGATTTTTATAGTAGAGCTTTTAAAGCTGTCACCATCTCGTCCATCATTTCATTGGTATGAAATGGATTGGGAGTTAGCCGTAATCTTTCTGCTCCTTTGGGAACGGTTGGATAATTAATTGGGGTCGCATATAAAAAATATTCTTCTAATAGGCGGCGACTAACTTCTTTACAACGTTCTGCACCTTCAATCATAACAGGCACGATATGGCTTTCGGTTTTTAAAAAAGGAATATCTGCATCTTTAAGCTTGTTTTGAAAAGTATGAACGCGTTCAAAGAGTTTTTCCCGACGCCAATTTTGTTGACGCACTAAACGAATACTGGCTAATGCAGGGGCAATGATTGATGGAGGGAGGGAAGTGGTAAAAATAAAACCAGAAGCTGCCAATCTTAAATACTCAATAATTTCCTTCTTGGCTGTCACGTATCCACCATGAACACCAAACCCTTTGGCCAAGGTGCCTTCGATAATATCAACTTGATCTGCCACATTGTCTCGTTCAGATACCCCACCACCTTGAGCACCATATAATCCCACAGCATGGACCTCATCAAGATAGGTTAAAGCATTATATTTACGTGCCAGCGCACAAATCGCACCAATATCAGCGATATCGCCGTCCATTGAATAAACGCTTTCAAAAGCGATTAATTTGGGTGCTGATGCTGGAGCTGCCGCCAGTTTTTCCTCTAGATCTTGTAAGTCATTATGTTTAAAAATAACACAATCAGAACCCTTGGCTCCTTTAATTCCGGCAATCATAGAGGCGTGGTTTTGTTGATCTGAAAAAGTAATCCACCCTCCAGACATACTGGTCAGGATTGTTTGTAAACTGGCTTGATTGGAAACATAGCCTGATACAAATAACAATCCTGCTTCTTTACCATGTAAATCAGCCAGTTCAGCCTCAAGAGCCACATGTAAAGGGTGTGTTCCTGCGATATTACGTGTTCCACCAGCCCCAGCGCCATATTCCTGCACAGCAGTAATCGCAGCATTCATGACCTCTGGATCAACACCCATTCCAAGATAGTCATTTGAAGACCAGACTATAACGGGTTTATCTTGTTGTGGTAAGTTTCCCTTATCATAAACAGGATAATGTGCAGATCGCCTGCTTAGCGAAGTAAATCTGCGATAACGACCCTGTTGTTCGATTTCTTGTAATGCGGTTTGACAATATGCGTAAAAAGGATGCACAGGCATCGCATGCTCTGTCACTGGAACTTACTCCTAAAATATAATAAAGTTATTTTTCTTAAGTGCATAACTTTATAAGTCTCTCTATTACTTTTAAAATAGTATTTTATTGTATATTGACTTGAACCACGTTCTTTTGCACGGAACCATCAGCTTTTGCCGTCATATGAATCTGTTGTGGTTTAGCTCCAGCTTTGACAATGGCCTGAGCAACATCTTGAGCATTTTGTTGAATGGTTTTTTGCATTTGCTCTTGTTGTGCATCAGGGGTCTGAGAAATCGGGGTTAGGATGGTTACAATAAACATCGCATCTGATTTTCTTTGTAATGCGTCTTTGACCAAGCCTGTTAACGGTTTGCCCCACTGTTCTGCAGGTGTCCCTTGAACAATTTCAATTGGCGGAGCCGGTGGAGGAGGTGCAGGAGGCGCAGGGGGAACATAAGGAATAGGTTTACGCCCAGCACTGGGGTTAAAGGTTCTTTGATCAATAAGTTGGCAACCGCCAAGTATTAAAAGGCAGCTGGTGCCCATAATGATTTGAGAATATTTGGTCATATTTTATACTATTTACAAACGATCTGTATTGATAGAGTTCATTTTAAAAAGAGTAGCTTAGTTAAGTAATGCACTTAGAGTTTTGCTTTTATCATATTCAAAAGAACATTGTCTGCAAAATAAGTATGAAATTGGAAATAAATTCAGAATAACAGGGTAAATTACACACAGATTTACCATCATAGGAAATTATAAAATTTAATACAATCTTATATTTGTAAAAAAAACGTGTAAGTATAGTGACGCTTTATAATTTTCGATTTTAATCAAAAAAATATTGACACGTCTAAGATAAAGTTTTCACACTAAATTATACTAAGAAAATCAAAAAAATTTTAAATGATATGAATATGTATATTTTCTATTAAAAGTCATTAAAAAACTGTGACGGATTTTTAAAATTTGAGTATGATGATGAAGGCTTAGCAGACTTATGGAACATGGCGTTAGTTCCGAGTAATTAATATATATTAGGAGATTTTATTATTATGGCTATTAAAGTTGCAATTAACGGTTTCGGTCGTATCGGTCGTTTAGTATTACGCAGTATTATTGAAAAAGGCCGTACAGACGTAGAAGTTGTATTAATCAACGATCTTGGTAGTGCAGAAGCAAATGCACATTTATTAAAATATGATACCGTTCATGGTCGTCTTCCTGCAGATATTACGGTTGAAAATAATACCATGACCATTAAGCATGCAGGTAAAACTTTTGGTCCAATTAAAATTACCGCTGAAAGAGATCCAAGCAAATTACCGCTTCAAGGTGTTGATGTTGCTATGGAATGTACAGGTTTGTTTACAAGCAAAGCTGCTGCGGGTGAACTTTTAAAAGCTGGTGCTCGTAAAGTATTAATTTCTGCTCCTGGTAAAGAAGTTGATGCAACCGTTGTTTACGGTGTGAACCAACAAGTTATCACAGGTGACATGACTGTCATTTCTAACGCATCTTGTACTACAAACTGTCTTGCACCTATTGCAAAAGTACTCGTGGAAACCGTTGGTATTGAATTCGGTAGCATGATTACCATTCACTCTTATACAGGTGACCAACGTACAGTCGATACATTGCACAAAGATTTACATCGTGCACGTGCTGCTGCTCAAAATATTATTCCAACAACAACTGGTGCAGCAAAAGCGGTGGCTCTTGTTATTCCTTCATTAAAAGGAAAACTAGACGGTATTGCCATTCGTGTGCCAACACCTAATGTTTCTTATGTTGCACTTGAATTCGTTCCAAGCAAAATTCCAGGTTCAATCGAAGAACTAAATGCATATTTCAAAAAAGCAGCTGAAGGCGAATTAAAAGGCATTCTGGCTTATAATGACGAACCATTGGTCAGCTCTGATTTCAACCACACATTTGTATCTTCTACATTTGATGCAACTCAAACAGGGTTTATTGAAGGTGGTAAAATGATCCGCGTTGCTGGTTGGTATGATAATGAATGGGGTTTCTCTACTCGTATGTCTGATACAGCAGTATTGTTAGGAAGCAAATAATCATGGTTGATCAAAAAGCGTTTAAAACGCTTGATGATCTTGTTGATTGTAAAGGTAAAAAAGTCTTATTGCGTGGGGATTTAAACGTTCCCACTCATGATGGCAAAATATCCGATACCACAAGATTAGAGCGTTTAGCACCTACCATCCAAGAACTTGTGAAAAAAGGTGCTAAGGTTATTATATGCAGCCATTTTGCTCGTCCAAAAGGCAAAGTGGTTCCAGAAATGTCTTTACGTCCAGTGGGCGAGGCATTGGCTTCTATTTTAAAGTTGCCAGTTGCTTTTGCAGATAACTGTGTTGGTCCAGATGCTCAAAAAGCTGTGGATGCAATGAAAGACGGAGATGTTCTTTTACTTGAAAATACTCGTTTCCATGCGGGTGAGGAAAAGAACGATCCTACATTATCTCAGGACTTGGCTGCATTGGCTGATGTCTATGTTGATGACGCATTTTCTGCGGCTCATCGTGCACATGCATCGACAGAAGGGGTAACACGTTATCTTCCTTCTTTTGCTGGTCGTTTGATGGAAACAGAACTAAATGCGCTTAGCCGTGCATTGGAAAATCCAAAACGTCCAGTCGGTGCGATTGTCGGTGGTTCAAAGATTTCGACGAAACTTGACCTTTTATCCAATATGATCAGCAAAGTTGACGTATTGGTAATTGGTGGGGCAATGGCGAATACATTCCTTGCTGCCCAAGGCGTTAAGGTTGGTAAGTCATTACAAGAAGCAGAAATGCATGATACAGCCCGTGACATTATGAAAAGTGCACAAGCTAAAGGTTGTAAAATCCTGCTTCCTGTGGATGTTGTTGTCGCTGGTGAGTTGAAAAATGACCCAGTAACGAAAATTGTTGATGTGAATGCTGTCCCTGATGACCAAATGATCTTGGACGTTGGGCCAAAGACTGTTGAATTGTTGAACAAAGCGCTGACCGAACTGAAAACTTTGGTTTGGAATGGGCCTTTGGGTGCGTTTGAATTTACACCGTTTGATAAAGCAACCAATGCTGTGGCTCAAGAAGCTGCAAAATTAACCAAAGCTGGCAAGCTGGAAAGTGTTGCTGGTGGTGGGGACACGGTTTCTGCATTGAAACATGCAGGCGTTATCCATGACATTTCTTATGTTTCCACCGCTGGTGGAGCATTCCTTGAATGGTTAGAGGGCAAAGCCCTTCCTGGTATTGTCGCCTTGACGACACTAGCACGAGAAAGCTTTCCTTTATAGGATATAAAAAAAGGGCTGAGTTTTCAGCCCTTTTTATTTGTTTATCTCATAAATGTTTATAGTTAGTCTTAATATAATTAAAGTGAGGATAGAAAAATGCTTGATATTTGTCATTTAATGTCTGCATACGATTCTCAATTTTTTAAACATAATTATAAAATTAAGTATGTTAGGCATAAAGATTCACGAAATCAGTACAAAACTATATTTCAAAATTATTTTAAAGAAACTGCATTGCTTGAATATTAAAAGTCTCAACCAAAGCCCGTTTTTAAAGGGTTAGATTATATTATAGTTTTTGTTGGAATAGAGGGAACTAAAGCATTATTTTTGAGTGTTTTTAAAGTTGGAAAAGTTATCCCACAAAGTGACTGTTTTTACTATGAGCTTGAAGAAATGAATACTTTTCAAGATCTGAAGTTTAGAGCAGTGATTGATTGGGGTAAAGCAACGCAAAGCTGGCATCAAAATGTTAATGAAACTAACAAAAAACAGGTGATTGAAATTTACCCATCTGGTTATGTTGGTAATTTTTCAGGTTATAATGATGTTCTTTTATCGTTTGTAGAATTAGAACGTTTAATTCGAAATCAAGATTCAAATAAAGATTGGTATTATCCTTTATCAACCATTAGTGCTGTATATTTAATTTATAATAGTTCAACAGGAAAACAATATGTTGGCTCTGCTTCTGGTGAAAGTGGTGGATTATGGGGAAGATGGTTGAATTATGTTCAGACAAAACATGGTGGAAATAAAAAACTTATAGAAATTTATAAAGAAAATAAGAATCAATATTTAAATTTTGTATTTTCAATTTTGCTTGTTTTACCCAAAGGCATGAGTAAAGAAGCAGTGATAAAATATGAAAATTTATATAAGAAAAAGCTTGGCAGTCGAGCTTATGGGTTAAACTCAAATTAATTGAATATATTTTATGTTTTATTCCGTTATTTTTATATAACATTATTGCTAATATAAATATATTGACAATATATTGTCATATTGTTAACTTATTGTCATTATGACAATACAAACTATATCTCAACAAAATAAAATTATTATCGGGCTTTTCAGAGCCTATCACGATATCAGCTTGATCGGCGACCAGTTGGCATCAGAGCATGGGTTGACGACATCAAAATGGAAAGTGTTGGGGGCGATTCGGTTAGAAAATACGGCATTAACAGTGCCACATATTGCGCGGCTGATGGGGTTAACGCGTCAGGCGGTGCAACGAACCATTGATGAGTTGTTGAAACTTGAATATATCCAACAGCTTCATAACCCTGCTCATAAAAAATCATCGCTGTTTCAATTGACTGAGATTGGTGAAAAGGCCTTTGATGCCATTAATAAAGAATGGGAAAAAATGGCAGTGAGTATTTTTAAAAATCTTAACAAGCAGGATATTGATATTACTGTAAAGAGCTTAACGGATATCATTGCCACAATTGAAAATATGAAATGACAAAAAAGCAAGTCCTGTCCCTTATCCATCGTATTACTGGGGTCATGGCCTTAGTGATTTTATTAATCTTTTGGCTTTCAACTGTTACGTCAGAATTAATAGGGAACATTGATTATATCAAAAGCGTAAAATTTTTAATTCCTTATGGTTTTTTCATTCTTATACCTGCATTAGTCGCAACAGGAGGAACAGGGTTTAATATTGCAGGAAAAATAAATAATAAGACTGCTTCTAATAAGAAAAAGCGCATGTCGTTAATTGCATTAAATGGTCTTTGTATCTTAATTCCCTGTGCTTTATATTTGCGTTATCTTGCTGTTCATGAACAGTTTAATTCCATATTTTTAATTGTACAAATGATTGAGCTCATTGCTGGTGGGGTGAATATTGTGATGTTGATACTCAACGTAAAGGCAGGAATAATTTTAACAAAAAATAAACCTATAAAAAAATCTTAATAATAAATCCATCACACTCTAAAGATTATTTTTAATAATAATATATTTTATTCTTAACATATAAAGATATTTTGTTATCATAAAATGAAGTTTTGAGTAATTTTAGTAAAGATAACGAGGTGAAAGTGATGGAAATTGAGCTGGTTCAGTTGGAATGTAAAGATGGTGATCTGGAATATAATTTAAATAAAGTTCGTCGTGCAATTAAGAATAGTTCAGATGCAACGGATATTATGGTGTTTCCAGAAACTTATTTAAGCGGCTTTCCTACGCAAGAAAATCTTAATATGGTTTCTCAAAGTTTGGATGGTTCCGGCATCCAGCAATTAAAATCCCTTTCCAAAGAAAAAAACATTGCTATTACCGTTGGTATGGCAGAGGCACATGAAGGTAAATTCTATAATACCACCGTGTTCATTACACCAGAAGACGGATTGTTGGCTTATTATCGTAAGACGCATTTATGGCTTACTGATCATGGTATATTTGATGCTGGGGATCGATATAGCTGTATTGAATGGCGAGGGGTTAAAATCGGTTTTCTGATTTGCTTTGATATTGAATATCCTGAATCTGCACGTGCTTTGGGTGAGTTAGGAACCGAGTTATTGATTGTTACCAATGGGAATATGGACCCTTATGGATTAACGCACAGAACTGCGATTATGGCCAGAGCACAAGAAAATCATATGTTTGCGGTGATGACTAATCGTGTTGGATTGGGAAATGATGGTTTGGTTTTTCATGGGGGCAGCTGTGTGGTGAATCCAATGGGACAGTTGTTATGTGAGGCGGGTCGTGAAGAATGTAGTATAAGAATGAACATAGACCCCAAACAAATGACTCAATTTCTAACTGAATTTAATTATTTAAAAGAACGTAGAATGAAGATAACGGGTCAGAAAATACAACATCATACCAAGCATTCAGATTGGATTATTTCTTAATAAATTCTTAGTTTTTTAATTATATATATTTATAGGGAATAAACCTATGCCTCATTTAACACGAACTCTTTCATTAGCAGCAGTGGTTTTATTCGGTGTTGCTTATATGGCCCCCATTATTGTTCTGGGAACGTTTGGGGAGTTGGCTAAAGAGACAAGGGGCAATGTCCCGATGGCTTATTTGGCTGCTGCTGTGGCAATGTTTTTTACTGCGTTAAGTTACAGCCATATGGCGAAAGCTTATCCAGTAGCAGGCTCTGCATATACTTATGTGCGTCGATCTATCAGTAATAAACTGGGATTTCTTGCAGGTTGGGTTATTTTATTAGATTATTTCTTTATACCGATGGTGATATGGTTGATCGGAGCATCCTTTTTACATGATGCGTTTCCGAGCGTTTCTTTGAGTCTTTGGTTAATTGCTTTTATTGTTGTGACAACGGTGATTAATGTGATTGGTTTGGAATTTGCGAAAAGTGTGAATAGCCTTTTAATGATTATTCAAATATTAATTATTGCGGCGTTTGTTACTTTGAGCATTCACTATGTAACTACGGATGGCACGACCCCTTTATTTTCGTTAAAACCTTTTTGGAATGAATATGCGCATTTATCCTATATCTTGGCAGGTGGAGCGGTTGCTTGTTACTCATTTCTTGGGTTTGATGCGGTAACAACGCTTGCCGATGAAACAAAAGATCCACAAAAAACAATCCCAAGAGCAATTATTTTGGTGACTTTGGCGGGAAGTGTTCTTTTTATTGTCACCTCTTATTTTGTGCAATTGGCGCATCCTTCATTTGTTTTTCAACATATTGATTCCGCAGCGATGGAAATTGCAAAAAAAATTGGTGGGGATGTGTTTGTTTCATTCTTTCTGATTGGTTTAGTGGTTGGGCAATTTGCTTCTGGTGTTTCTGCACAAACCAGTGCGTCACGGTTACTATATGCGATGGGGAAAGATAATGTCATTCCAAAGAATTTTTTTGGGAAATTAAATAATCGTTTTTCAACACCTACCAATAATATTTTTCTATGTGGAGTGATTGCGTTGATCGGCACTCAAATAGATGTGTTAACCGCCGCGTCTTTTATTAATTTTGGGGCATTCTTGGCGTTTATGTTTGTCAATTTATCGGTTATTAATCATTTTTGGGTCAGGGAAAAGCAACGTTCTGGTTGGCAAATTCTTTCTTATCTTATATTTCCAGTAATAGGCTTAGGAACGACTTTTTGGCTGTTTATTAGTTTAGATAAACTAGCATTTACACTGGGTATAATCTGGTTATGTCTTGGCATTATCTATTTAGCCTTTTTAACAAATATGTTTAAAAAAGATCCACCAGAAATGCAATTTGATTGATGTGACTATTATTAATAAAAAAAACCCTTTATCATGATGATAAAAGGGCTTTTTTAAAATATCAAAATAGCTTTATTAAACTATTTTAATTCAAACCATGCTTCGACTTCAACGCATGCATTCATAGGTAAACATGCAACTCCAAAAGCAGAGCGTGCATGTCGTCCAGCATCGCCCAGGATTTCTACAGCAAGGTCAGAGGCGCCATTCATAACAACGGCTTGTTGAGTAAAATCTGGGGTGCTGGCAACAAAGCCACCAAGGCGAACCAATCTTTTAATTTTTTCCAAATCAACTAAAGCAGCTTGAGCTTGTGCAAGGATATTGATCATACAAAAATGGGCTGCTTTGGCACCGGCTGCGACATCAACGTCTTTGCCTAATAATCCTGTTGCAAATAATTTGCCATCGACCAAAGGGAGTTGACCAGAGATAATCAAATTATTTCCGGTTTGCACGGTTGGTACGTAATTTGCTACGGGAGCAGCAGGGGTTGGCAGAATAATTTTTAATGCTTTCAAGCGTTCTTGTATGGTTGGCATACTGCTTTCCTTTAACTAACCAATTTAAATTTACGATTACGAGGATGGGGTGAAGAAGGAGGGGTTTCATCATCCTCTGGTAGTTCCAAAGGTAACATAGGAACCATATCCTCACCAACATGTAAATTATTGGGTGCATCAGCGAGGGGTTCATTTAAATAAACATCTGAAAGCACTCTGAAACTATAATCTAAGAATGATGTTGCATATAGAGCATTGGGATCACCCTCTACGGTGCCAGCAATTCCAAATCGACTATAGGCAAAGTGAGATACATAATCTTGTAAGGGGGCACCATATTGCAACCCAATACTGACGGCCTGACTTAAACTGTCGAGCAGACCTTTGACCATAGCACTTTCTTTGGTTGGGGTAATGGAAATTTCCCCAAGTGTTCCGTCTTCATATTCCCCAGTACGCAGAAATAATCCACGTCCCGCAATACTTGCTTTCTGGGTAATACCCTTGCGACGAGGTGGTAAAGGCCTTTTGGTTCCACGTGTCAGCATTGCTTTTTGAGATAAAGGATAAGTAATTTGATTTGGCCGTGCAGGCATATGGGTTACAAATCCAGCCAAAGCTTGATGCATAGCATAATGAGCTTGCTGTGATGGTGGCGTCAAGAGTTGCTCGCCTGCTAAAGAGGCTGCTAGAGCCGATTCTAATGTTAACCCCTTATGAGCTAATCTTGCCAGCGTGCTGAAATTTAATAAGCCATCTTCTCTTAAAGGCGAGAAAATAGGAGCAAGGCCGCATGCTTCTGACCCTAATAATAAATCAGTAGGATTGCCAGGCAAGGAAAAGCTGGTATCAATTCGCTCAAGGCGAGATGCTGGTTCTTCAGAAGCCAACGCCCATATATCTTTTGCTGTTGAAGTCAACTCTGGTAAAGCGTTCCAATCAGGAGATAAAGGAAGGAAATCAGCACCACATCCTGCGTTTGCTAATAATGTTGCAAAGCAAGCCAAGCAACACGCAATATCCCTACCGTCATGACTGTCATAATCAAAACCCAGTTGAGCCAAGCATGCATCTAGGTTAGACAAGTAAATAATGCCAGCACTTGGTTGAGGCGTTAAGTCAAATTGTTTATTTTGGCTTTGTTTATCAATCGATTCTGTAAGCTCTGTAAAAGGCAACTCGCCATTCACAAAGTTGGCTTGCTGTCTATATAAGATACGCAATGTGTGCCCAGCAATCTCTAATACATGGCGATAAGCACGGGCATCAAATCCTGCCTCAGCAGAAGCAAATGCGGCCAAATTAATGGTAATGCCCAGTTTTTGGCTGGTATCATTTTTCCAAATACTGGCATTTGGACAGGCTTGCCTATGTAATAGGATATGCTCCCAATCTTCCACTGTAAATTGATCTGTCTGTTCGCATAACGGGAACACCCAATTGGCAATTAAGATATCGGCCTTAATCGGGGATACATCCAACTGATGCTCGGGGCACAGTTCTAGTATCGCGGTTGCTGCGTTGTTTTCCCAATCTTCGGGAATGGTTACAGAGTATAAGGGGGCATCGGGATCAATCGCAGTTTGCAGATTGCGCATCCTGACGCTATTCCAGAAATGTTGTGCTTTCATAATAGATAAAGTGTAAGTGCTTTTTCATCATAATATAAGAGCTATATCGGCTTAAAAATTTATACAGCCCTATGGATATAGTGGATATTGTGGATAAAATTATCGATCGGTAAAAATATGCTTTTAAAGGGGCAAAATTACTTATTTACAAAGTTAGTATTATGCAGTTTAAAGAAAGGGCTGAAAAATTAATTGAAAAGAATTTTTGCTCTTTTTTAACGAAAAGGGTATATTTTTGTTTAAGAGAATTCTATACAAGAATTCAAAGTAACCGTTATTAATAGATTGAATATATTGAACTAAGATCATGACAACATTTGGAACACGCCTTCATACGATGTTTAAAGGACGTTTGGTCGGCAAAGATGCTGATGGACGCTCTTATTACGAATCTCGTAAGTTAACCCGCCTTGGCGGTGGTGAGCACCGTCATGAGCGTTGGGTTATTTATAAAAAAAATGAGGATCCTTCAGCGGTTCCTCCTGAATGGTGGGTATGGTTGCATCACGGTGCTGATGTTGCGGTCCCTGCCTCTAAACGCCATCCATGGCAAGCCCCTTATCATTCAAATTCAACAGGTAGTGCAAACGCATATCATCCACAAGGCAGCGATTATGCTGGTGGAAAACGTGCCAAAGCAACTGGGGATTATGAAAGCTGGTCCCCTGGGGAATAAGGAATAGAGTTTATCCATATGTTTGTTACGTCCTCAAAAAAAACACAGCAGATTATAGAGCTTATTACAGGATTAATTGTTATTGTTGTGTTTATCACAGCAGTTACTTTTGCAATTATTGGACATGGGCAACGCAATGATGGTGGATATTCATTAAAAGCTTCTTTTGAGCACATTGATGGGCTGGATGTTGGCTCTGATGTTAAATTAGCGGGGGTTACCGTTGGTCAAGTTACTGGTCAAAAGGTTAATCCAAAAGATTACAAAGCCACGGTTGTTTTTACTGTACGCCCCGATGTCAGTTTACCCACCGATACAGCTGCTGTGATTACGAGTGACAGTTTGTTGGGGGGGAAATACATTGATCTTTCCCCTGGCGGTGATGAAAAAGTTTTAAAACCCAATCAATTTTTAACCCATACGCAGGGTTCAATTAGTTTACAAGAATTACTTAGTAAATTTATTTTTTCTGTTACAGACAACATGTCAAAAACAGATAATAAAACAACAGGTGATAAACCTTCTGATAAATTACAATAAAGAGCAAAGCTGATGATAGAATACCCTGTATGGTTGCAATCAGATCAACAGCCTGTTCTTTGTAAAGAAAAAATTAAAATCCTGAATGAGAACTATGTCGAGTTAATACAAGTGATGCAAGATTCATTTGAAGATGCTTTGATCATGGGGGTTAATGAACAAGGTATGAGGGATTTATTAAAACAAATTGTGGATCAGTTACGGAGTCCTGTAGTGTGAAAAAGTTTTTGCTTGCTTTATCGATGTGTTCGTTTTTTTTGGTAGAGATGAATGCGTATGCAGATCCACCAGCGGCGAATACATCAGATCTGAATAAACAACCAGTAACACATGTAGATAATACTTGGTACAGTCAGCCTAAAGCAGAAATCCGTATTTTAAATAAACTAGAATCTAGCGTTACAAACTTAACTATTCCTGTTGGTGGATCTGCGCAATATAAAACGCTAACTGTTGCTGTTAAAAAATGTATTGTGCGTCCAATAACTGCTTCTCCAGACAGTGCAGCTTTTGTAACGGTAACCGACAGTCAATTGCCAACCAATCCTTTTGCAGCTTGGATCTTTGTAGCAGAGCCAGGGGCTTCAGTATTTGAACATCCTCTTTATAATGTGAGTATTGTTGGATGCACAGGTGAGATTGATAAAAATCCTATAGTAACGAAACCTTCTTCTGTTCCTGCTACAGAGCAAAAAGGGCAAGGTTCCCCTAATGATTTAGAACAATCTTTGGAACGCTCTATTCAATCTCAACACTAGAATTTATAAAAATAGATAACTTAAAAAGCCTTGAGTAGAAATACTCAAGGCTTTTTTCTATAAAACAAATTGAATATTTCATTTAATACGTGTTTGATTTATTATTTTATAGTAAAATACAAGACTTATATTTTTTATAGTTTTGAAGGCTTCTCATCGTGTCTTATCAACAGCGACAATATATCAAAAATCTTACGGGAATCTTTATCGTTCTGGCTGGAATATTCGCATTAGGATTTGCTTGGGTTGCCGAAAATATGTGGAATATGGCACCTTGTGGTTTATGTTTATTAGAGCGTTGGCCGTATCGAGTTTTAATCGCTGCAGGTGTTTGTTTATTGCTTGTAAGAGGAAGTTTTGTTGCTTGGGTCAAGGCAATTATTGTATTGACTTTATTGGTTTCTCTTGGGCTTTCTTTTGTACATATTGGTGTAGAAGAGGGGTGGTGGTCCAGTCCGTTACCTGAATGTTATGCTGTGGCCAGTCATGCTCAAGATTTAGCAACACGTTTTATGGATATGCCTGATCGTCCTCATAAACCTTGCGATTTACCTTCTTATTTATTTTCGTGGTTACCTATTTCTTTGACTATGATGAATGGTTTTTATTCTCTGGTATTATTATTTTGGATTGTAATAAGCAGTGAGATAGAAAAGAAACATTCTGGTAAATTTCGCTAATTTTAATATTGTTGTTGTATTTTTTGGCCTTTTAAATTATTTGCTGGAGCGTTTCTTTTGAAAAATTTCTATTCTATTTATGAACATAATTTATTAAGAGGAGCGACTTGTAACTTTGCTGTTAAATTGGCTGATCCTTTTGCCAATAGCCAACAAATTATCCAACTTGCTAACAATGTAGATAAGCAAGGGGGAGGTTTATGTGTGTTTCCAGAATTATGCCTAACAGGATACTCTATTGAGGATTTAAGATTACAACAAATTTTGTTAGAAACAACCGTCAAAACTCTCGGTAAGATTTGCCAGGATACGAAAGAACTATCCCCAGTTTTAGTGTTGGGTGCACCATTGGTTTTTAAAGGTGCATTATATAATTGTGGTATTGTTATGCATAAAGGAAAGATTTTAGGTATTGTACCAAAATCTTTTTTACCAAATTATCGTGAATTCTATGAGGCTCGTCAATTCATTAGTGGTCAATATATTCGTCAAGAAGAAATGAATCTGTTGGGGCAAACAGTCCCTTTTGGTATAGATTTACTTTTTACTGCCAAAGACTATCCAGACTTTGTTCTGGGAGTAGAAATTTGCGAAGATTTATGGGTGCCAGTTCCTCCAAGCAGTCATGCTTGCATGGCTGGGGCGACTGTCATTGCTAATTTATCAGCTAGTAATATTACGATTGGAAAGGCGGATAAACGAACTTTGTTGTGCCAAGCGCAATCAGCCCGAGGGATTTGTGCATATTTATATGCCGCAGCTGGACAAGGAGAGTCCTCAACGGATGTTGCGTGGGATGGGCAGTTATCTATTATAGAAAATGGTCAAGTGCTAGCACAAAGTGAACGTTTTCCCGAAGGGCAGCTTTGTTTAGTTGCTGATATAGATCTGGATATTTTACGACAAGAACGTTTACAAATGGGCAGTTTCCATCAAAATGAATCTGCGCGCTATCAATATCGCACTGTAGAGTTTACGCTCAATCCCTCATTGGAAGATATAGGATTAAAAAGACCGTTAGAGCGGTTTCCTTTTGTGCCTTCTGATGCCCACCGTTTGGAACAAGATTGCTATGAAGCATATATGATTCAAGTATCTGCGCTAAAACAGCGGATTCAAACTATTGGCGCCAAAAGGTTGGTGATTGGTATTTCTGGAGGGCTTGATTCGACTCAAGCATTATTGGTTGCTGTGCAAGTGGTTGATGAGCTGAAGATGGGAAGAGATTCCATCCTAGGTTTTACAATGCCAGGGTTTGGAACGAGCTCAGAGACAAAAAATAATGCTGAGGCCTTGATGGAAGCTTTGGGTATTCAGTGGCAATGTTTGGATATTCGCCCCGCAGCCGAACAAATGCTAAAAGATATGGACCATCCATATGCAAAAGGACAAGCAGTTTATGATATAACTTTTGAAAATGTACAAGCGGGGCTTAGAACGGATTATTTGTTCAGGCTGGCTAATCATCATAATGGTATTGTTATTGGAACAGGTGATTTATCTGAACTCGCACTTGGATGGTGTACGTATGGAGTTGGCGATCAAATGTCACATTATAATGTGAATGGGGGGCTTCCCAAAACGCTTATTCAACATCTTATTCGCTGGGTTATTCAATCAGAGCGTTTTTGTGATCAAGCAGGTGGAATTTTACAACGGATTATAGATACCGAGATTTCACCAGAGCTTATCCCTTCTCAGGATAACAAAACATTGCAAAGCACCGAGGAAAAAATTGGTCCATATGCGCTGCAAGATTTCAATTTATATTATATTTTACGATATGGGTTAAAGCCGTCCAAAGTTGCGTTTCTATCTTACTCTATTTGGTCAGATATTCAAAAAGGCACTTGGTTAGATGGTTTTCCAGAAGAGAAAAAGAAAGCCTATGCACTTGCTGAAATACGTCATTGGTTAGAAGTCTTTGTGAACCGCTTTTTTGCTTTTAGCCAATTTAAACGCTCTGCTATGCCTAATTCTCCTAAAGTCTCGGCAGGCGGAGGATTATCCCCTCGGGGAGATTGGCGCGCGCCATCTGATGGAAATGCAACGATTTGGGTGAATGAATTGCTGGAAAATGTGCCAGAGAAGTAAGGAACTGCTTGATATCTTGTAAAGTGTGTATGCTTTACAAGATATCAATATAATTTTTAATTTAATTATTTTTTATCGTGTAATCTTTTATAGTTTATACAGCCTTGCTTGCTGTTATTTTCACAAGCTTTTTGATAATTTTCTTCTGCAGCTTTTTTGCTTGAAGAAACATTTATACCATGCTCATAGATTGCACCAGTATTATTGTAAGCATCACCATAGCCTTGAGCAGCAGATTTGTTGTACCATTCGAGAGCTTTTTTACCATCTTTTTTAACACCTCTGCCATCTTGATACATGACACCAAGGTTATATTGGGCAACGGCATCCCCTTTAGCAGCAGCTTGTTCAAAGAGTTCTTTGGCTTTACTATAGCTTTTAGGAACGCCTAATCCTTTTTGATACATATCGCCTAGATTAATCATAGAAGCAACATTACCTTGAGCAGCAGCTTTTTCATACCAATCTCTGGCGGTAAAGTAATTCTTTTTTACACCATATTTTCCGTTTTGATAGACTTGCCCCAATAAGCTTTGGGCTACTACATCCCCTTGAGCAGCTCTTTGTTTCATTGTTTCAAGAAGTTGCGGCGTCATATTCGGCTGATTTACAAGATCCTTACTTGCAATTGCTTTTTCTTTTGCAACTTCAAGTTGTTGAGGCGTAAGGGGTTGTGTTTGAGGCACAGGTGTTTGTGCGAAAGCACCACTGGTAAAAAAGCTTAAACCAACTGCAGCAAGTAAAGTATATTTTAGTTTCATTGAAAATCTCCTTAATATATTATTTTTATTATATATTTTTATTATCTTATCGTCTTGATAGCTTTATTGCAATATTTAGTTACTTTTATTTTACATCTTTAAATAAGGCAATTTTAAGGAGAAACTTGGATTTTATTATGTTCTGTTCTTTTATCAGTGTGTATTTGATTCACAACTTTGTTTTTATGTTGGGTTATCGTATAGGTTGTTTTACCTGTGCTGAATTGTAAAATACTAATTTTTAAGCTGTGTTTAGATAACCATTCATAGTTAATACTCAGTCCATCGCCATCATTTTTGTTTACCAATCTTTGGTAAAGGATAGTGAAGAAGGTGTGAAGCATATGAGTTATTCAGGAGTTTGTCCTGCATAGTTCACCTTTTGATTTTCTAAAGCTTTTTGACGTTCAGGAAAAAAATCACCGAAACGGCCCTCATCAATTGCGGGATGATTTGCCCCTTGATAAATTTCTGGCACTAGATAATCAGAAAATTGTGGTGCATCAGCAAAGGCGGATAAAGGAATAAATAATACGAAAGCCGACAAAGATGTAATTTTGAATATGGGTTTTGTCTTGTAAAATAAAAGATCAATACGAAAGAGTATTGACCTTTTAAGAAGTGCTATTTGTTTTTATTAACCCAAGGAGACTCTTCTGGAAGAACAAGTTTAACCCAAGGATGCCGCTCGGCAAGATATGACGTTACTTTGGGTTTATGATAAGTTTGCTCAGTTACTGTGTTTGTCATAGAAGCAACATGTGCCCTATATTCAGCAATTGCATCTTTGACTTGTGTGCCTTGAATACCTAATTCTGCTAGGCGACACCAAATGTCATAATCTTCCCAGCCCATAGCATCGCGTTGGACATAGTAACCTCCAGCTGCCGCCCAAGCCCATTTAGCCAACATCACCATAGCATCAATATAATTGCCTACAGTTAAACGTAGTGGATGGTATGGTACGTGCCCACCGATGGCTTCGCCTGCACCAAAATGACGCAAGTGAGGATATGCATAACCAATAGCAGTCCCTTGAATCTTGGCTAAAAGTTTTTCACAACTATCAGGCAGTAACCGATTGTCAGCATCTAGCTGCATAGAATATAAAGTCTCACTGGCAGCAATACCGATATTACGAGCACCACCTAATCCAACATTTTTTAAAGAACGATGTAGTTGTAAGCGATTAAATCGGTTTTTATGTTCTTTGGCCCAAGTAATAATGAGTTCTACAGAATCGTCAGATGAGCCATCATCTACAACAATCAGATCTATATATTTTAATGTTTGTGCTCTAACTGATTCCATAGCCTCAATAATATAGTTACTATAATTATAAGAGGTAATTACAACCGTTACTTCGGATTCTTGCAAAGCGTCATGCTCAAAAAGAATTTCGCTTTCTGGAACAATTGGCATACCAAGGTTTTTATAGTCTTTGCGTGCAATGATAGTCTCCATTGCTTGTGCAGCACCTTTTTCTCCAGTCAAGCTTAACATCATTGTATCGCACAGATGAGACTGACGTTGTATACCAAAATTCCATAAAACATCATGATATGCATTTTGTGCCACTTGGCGACGCAGTGACGGATCATCAATTAACGTAAGTAAATATGTTTCCCATTCTTCAGTATTTTTAGCTAAAAAACCAGTAATACCATGTTGAATACAACGCGTTAAAGGCCCTGTAGGAGATACAACTGAGCAGACATTTGCCAAGGCTGCTTCAAAGAATTTAAGCTCACTTTTGGCATTGCAAAAAACATTTTCTGCTTCCAAAGGCGCAATTGAAATATCAAAGCGTGCTAGTTCTTGAGGAAGTTGTTTCAAAGGAACTGTATCTCGCCACTCAATGCGATCTTGGAAATCATTAAGTTCAGGAAACTCATTCATATGCAGAATGGGGCGATGATTTTCAGGCTCTCTGAATAAAACTAAACGGACATCTGGACGTTTTCTAAAAATTGTTAATAGCGCAGGTATGACTAAAGCAAAGTCGCGTTGGTGGGTGCGTGTTCCAGAAGCATAGCCAATTCTGATGTAATTATCATTTTTATTGGCTATTTTGATACGGCTAAAAAAGCGAGAAATACGCACGCAATCATCATCAAAGATATTAGGTAAAATAAAAACTAAAGGCCCTGCATGCTTTGGCATAAGCTCTTGAGCCATATGTTCGCGCATTTCTTGGGTAGTTGCAGTGGCAAAGTCTGTACGCATCAAGGTTTGCTTCATATTGCCAAAGGTACGGGATGTTTCGGCTTCTGTCGTGCCAATTGTACGAATACCATCAATGATTTCAATATAAGCAAAATGAGGTTTGAAAACGATATCGTCAGCGTCGAAAGCTGTTAGAGTCCCATATTCTTTTGCAAGCTCTACGATACCAAGGATATGACCACTAAATTCAACACGCCATAAAATCAATATATCTGCCCATTGAATATCATCAGGAGAAACATCTGCAGCATTAATTACTTTTGCTTCATGCCCAGCTATAGTACATGCTTCGGCATTGCGATAGCATCGATAAATAACGCCAGGAGTATTGGGTTCACCTGCAATAAAAATAATATGACGAGGATGCTTTATGAGAATATTTTTTTCATGATCCTGTTGTGAAATAGAAAGTTGATGGTAGGTGTTAGTATAAATTTCTAACTGTTGGGACAGACTATGGTTTTGCTGCGTCAGGTTATGATTTTGTTGGGACAGACTGTGGTTTTGCTGCGTTAGGTTATGATTTTGTGCACGCAAAGTTTCTATTTTTGTAGAAGTTGTTGTCTGAACATGTTCTAAAGAACTTTTATAAGCTTTTTCTCGATAATAAATATCTTGTTGCAATAAATATGTTTCTGTTTTTGCTTTTAAAATTTGTTCTTTATTATTTATTTCTTGGGCATTGTTTGTTTGTGTTTTTAACTGCCAATAATCATCCAATAAAGCACAGTGTGTTTTAAATACTTGTTCTAGTTTTGGTGTATTTTTTAAAGAGAAAAGCTCATTAAGAGCGCTGTTTTTCGGAATGCCTGTATATAAAGTAAGGAGACCATCTTGGTGTGACAACTCAAAATGAGGATAAGAATCTTTCCACTGATTAATTAGCTTGCGATTTTCTTTGGCAATTGAATTTTGGCTATACAGATTATTGAAAATAAATATTGTATCTGTAGGTACATTTGTTTGGATTGTCGATAAGTGGGGATTACTTTTGATCGTTTGATTACTAATATCTATATAGATCAAAGAGAAAGAAGAAAGCGGTATTTCTGAGGTCAGAGGAATTAGTATTTCGGATGGTAAGGAACTTTTAGGATTTGCAGCAATTCCATAACATTGACTAGAAATGCCCAAATTATATATTAATGTGCAAAGATTACCTTGAGTGTTGCGATCTGTAGTATCAAAAATTGCTATTTTTTTAGGTGTTGTATTTTTAGTTAACCATGCCAAAAAAGCTTGGTGTGGGAGTGGGTTTTGTTGGAAAATAGGCAAAGTAAACCAATCATCATAGTAGCTCAGTATGTCTTGCAATGAAATAATGCTTGAAGATGAAGGTTTGTAAGTCATGGTTAGGATCATTCCTGTTCAGTTATATTATAATTTGAGTGATACAGTTTATTTCTTGAAAAGCAAGAAGGGTAGTGAATTTAATATATAAATTTACATTTACATATATAAAAAACTATTTATGTTGTTTATTTACTATTTATAAGCTTTTGAATGTGGCTGATTTTAATAAGAGGTAGAAACAAAAGAATCTATACTAGTTTATTTAATTTAGATATCTTCAAAAGACGACAAAAAACGAATTTAAACTAAATTTAATGTGGTTTCTAAATAAATTAAGTCTATTTCATTTGCTGTTATGTACAATTTCGATATAATACGTTTCTGCTTAGCTAAAAAGTATTGTTGTAAATATTTTACATTTTATGGGCCAAAGTATTTCAATAGAATATTTTCGCCGCATTTTTTGTAATGTATTTATGAGTAATATTTGGAAACATTTAAATAATAAAAAAAATACTATGAGGTACAAATAAATGGCGATTACGATTACAGGTGCTAATGGAGAAGTTTATACTTTGGCTGCTGCAACAGGTCGAGGAAGAGCACCAGCATTACAGCTTCAATCAAAAATTAATACAGCTGTTGCACAAAACCCAGATTCTGTTGGGTTTTATTCAGAAGCAGGTGTATATCAAGCTTCAAGTGCATATGAATATTTAGTTGTGGCAGATGACACAGACACTTCAACTGGCGGCATTACATTAAATAATTCTGGTTTTTCAGCAAATCTTATCAATATCTTAGCTGGAAGAAAATCAGGAACAACTTATAATGCAAATAATGAATCAGGACAAATTGTAAATACTGCTGGTAGCTTGGATTTTAATGGTGCTGGAAAAACAGGTGCTTGGACCTTATTTACAGGTGATGGTGATTCTACAATCAAATCTACGGATGGTAATAATAGAATCAATACAGGGACTGGTAAAAATACAATTACGCTAGGGTTCGGGAATAACTCTGTTTATTCTGAAGGCCAAGATACGATTACCGGTGGTGGTACAGGATATCAATCTGTTACGTTGGTAGGTTCAAACTCTCAAGTGTCGATTGATGGTACTGCGTTAGTTGCTGATGCAAGCACAGGTGAAAAAAATACTATATCAGTTGGTAAAAACAGTACAGTTACTGGCGGTTCATCTACTACTGTTACTTATACCGATGGTGACAAAAATGAATTCTTAGCAGGTAATCAAAACACAGTGAGTGCATCAGCAAATGTGAATTCACTAAAGGTAATTCATGGTGGTGATAATACATTTAATGTTAATAACAAACTAGGTTTGTTTAACGCTAATGGAAATACTAATGTTACTGTGAACGGACAGTTTGTAGGTTTTGGTGCATCAGATTCTAATTATACAGTAAATGCAGGCGGCAGTGACTCTGGTTTGTTTGTAGCGAATATTGGTAATGAAACATTAAATGCATCAGGTTCGACAGCAGCAATTCAAATCTATGCGAATACAGTGTCTGGAGCACAAAGTAATTTTGTTGCATCAGGTGGCTCTGCTAATGATACTTTAGTTGCAGGAACTGGTAACTCAACATTTAGTGGTGGTGCTGGTGATAATTTATTCTTGTTCACTAAAGAAACTGGTCAAGGCGGAAATACAGTAATCACCGATTTTGCTAATAGTAGCCAAAATAAAATTGGTTTGCTTAACTTTGGTCTAGATGATAACAGCCTTGCACAGCTATTGAAAAATTCTCAAAATGACACAAGTGGTAATGCGGTTCTAAATATTGAAGGACGTAATATTACTGTTGAAAATGTAGCTGTATCTGATTTAAATGCAGATCGATTCGTGCTTATTAATACACCAACACATACTGCATAATTTTTTTTGCATGGTTGTTGTATAATAACTTAGTATTTTTTAAAATACTAAGTTATTATAATATAAATGTTAATAATTATAGGTAAAGTCATTGATTTTTATATAAAGTTATTATATTTATATATTGCGCACATACTTACAGTATTGTGCGTAATTAAGGATATCTAGTTTTAATAATTAAAAATAAAGATTAAGAGTGAAGTAGAATGGGTGAAAGAATAACGGTTGTCGGGGGTACCGATAGTACTATCGCTGTAACATTAGATGGTACTCAAGCTTTGAAATTAGCGAAGCAGTTTAGTCAAGAGTTGCAAAATTACTACTCTGTTGACCAGTTGAATTTTCTTGATGTAACAGCTGACGGAGCCGCTCCAGTTGAGCATAAAATTGGGTATGGTGTGATTACTCAAGGTGGCGCCGCTTATAGTGCTGGTAATGGTTACGATTATATCGTAGTTGGTGGAAAAAACGCTCAATCACCAAAAATGGGTATGACAGCTACAGAAATTAATAATTTAAGTCTGTTGAATGGTCCTGTTACTATTAATTCAGTAATGAATTCCAGTCAGTTTGTTCGTGTTCTATCAGGTAATATTCAAAGTTTTACCTATAATGCAGGGCAAGAAAGTGGTCAGCTTGCAGCAGGAGCTGAAAACAGTAATGTTGTTTTCAATGGTAACACTGTTAATGGTGGTAATTGGGATATAGCGGTTGGTACTGGTAATAATACAATTGTTGCTGGTAGCGGTAATAATAATATTTCAATTGGTAATCAAGCATTGACTGGCCAAGGGCAGAGTTCTATTGATCTTACTGCTGGTAAGATTAATAACGTAACTTCTTATGGCCAAGACACTATTACAGCTTCCAATGATAGTACTGCTCAAAATCGTGTCAGCTTGTTTGGTGGTCTTTCAGAAGATATTCATTCAACAGTTAATCTTAACGAAGGTGCTGCAGTTAACGACTTTAGTTTCTATAACGTTGTAACTGTTGGTGGTGGTAGCACAATCCAAGGTGGTACTTATGGTAACTACACCTTTAACGGTTCAAATGACTCTAACGCAGGTCAGTTGAATGGTGGTCAATCTAGTAGTATTACAGCAACTGGTGACTTACAAGTTGTTCAAGGTGACTCTAATACAATTAATGCAAGCCGATCTTTGTCATTCTTTAATGGTGTTGGTAACACAGAAGCCACTGCTCAAGGTCAATTTGTTGGCTTTGGTGCTGGTGGATTGAATTATACATTGAATGCATCTGGTAATGATAGCGGTTTATTTGTTGCCGATGTCGGAAATGAAACATTAAATGCATCAGGATCTACCTCAGCATTACAAATTTATGCAAATACTGTTGTTGGCGGTAGCTCTGATTTTGTTGCTTCTGGTGGTTCTGGTAATGATACCTTGGTTGCAGGAACTGGTAACGCTACCTTTAGTGGTGGTGCTGGTGATAACTTGTTCATGTTTAACAAAGCTATTACTGATAATGGTAATACAGTTATTACCGACTTCTCTAAAAATGGTAACGGCGATAAAATTGGCTTGTATAACTATGGTCTAGACAATGATAGTATTGCAAACTTGTTGAAAACCTCTGAAAATGATGCAAAGGGTAATGCAGTTCTTAAACTTGATGGACATACAATTACCATTGAAGGTGTTTCTGTAAGTGATCTTACTGTTAATCAGTTTGACGTTGCAAATCCTAATGGTGTAGTTAAGTCTTAGTAAAAAACTTCTACTAATTGAAAAGCCAGTTACAATAGTAACTGGCTTTTTTTATTTATATATAAATTTATTGAATATATTTTGAATAAGAAATATAAATAAATAAATAAAATTTAAAAATAAGATATATATTAGAACAAAATGACTAAGAAAATCAAAAAAAATCTATCAGAAAGCTATAGCAATAGTTTGAAGCTATCAAGCTTAAAAATTTCAAATTTACAGAGCGAAATTTCAAATTTAAAAGGTGAGGTTTCAAATCTACAAAGTAAGATTTCAAATATACAAAGTGAGATTAAAGAAAAAGAGACTTTAATTCAAAGAATTAAAACGCCTCTTTATTGTAAAGTAACATTACTTAATGGCATGGTAAGTTATTTTGTTAAAGGACAATTTTTTAAAGAATATCCTTTAAAAATAGTTAAAAAGCGTCTTTTTGAGGTTTATAAAGAAGAAGGCTATAGAGGTATTTATCGTAAATTAATACTTCGTTTTCCAAAATTACGTGCTATTTTTCAAAAGTTTGAATCGACGAAAAAGCAGTCAGAACATTCGCAACATAATGTTGTACCTGCGCAAAACACCTTTATTGATAATATAGATTTAATCTATAATTATCAATTTCCTAATAATAAATCTAATTCACAATACCCATTAATTTTAATTATAGCAGAAGTTACGCTTCCACAATGTTATAAATACCGTGTGCAACAAAAAGTTGAACATTTAGAGCGTTTAGGGTGGATTGTTAAAGTCAGTGATTGGCGCACGCAAAAACAAGTAATGTCACTATTACAAATATCTCAAGAAGTTATATTTTATCGCGTGCCTGCATTTCCAAATGTTTTAGAGCAGCTTCAAGAGGCAAAACGGTTGGGGTTAAAACCATGGTGGGAAGTTGATGATTTAATCATTAATCAAGAACGCTATGCGGAATGTGGTTTTATGCAATATTTATCAACTGAAGAAAAAAATCTTTTGTTTTTTGGTACTGGTCTATACCGTAAAACAATGTTTTCTTGTGAGCACGCAATTGCTTCGACACAAGCTTTGGCCAAAGTAATGCAACAAGAAGGTGTGCCTGAAGTTTATGTTATTGAGAATGCACTTGATCAAAATACTTTAAATATTGCGGAAAGATTAAACAGATCTAAAGTTAACAAAACGATAAAAGAAAAGAATTCTGATGAGGTAACTATTGTATACGGCTCAGGCTCGAATACGCATAACGCTGATTTCCTTGCTGCATCAATGGGTATATTATCTGCTTTGAAAAATGAGAAAAGACTTCGTTTATCGATCGTTGGAGAGCTGGATTTACCTATTGAGTTTCAAGATGTTATCAATCAAATAACTTATACGCCACCTCAATCATATGAACGATATTTAGAATTATTAGCCCAAGGAGATATTGCTATTGCTCCATTAGAGCCAATTCTTTTTAATGATGCTAAAAGTAATATTAAATATTTAGAGGCTTCAATTTTAGGGGTGCCATCAGTTTGTTCACCACGGCAAGCTTTCAGTGACGTTATTAGGGATTCTGAGAACGGATTTTTGGCAAATACTTCAGATGAATGGAAAGAAAAATTATTATTATTGGCCAGGGATAAAGAGTTAAGGTGCTCTATGGCCCAGCAAGCCTATCAATCTGTGATATCTCGTTATTCACCAAAGGTTATTACTGATCAGCAGGTCCAACCTGTTTTTGGCTTGCCTGTAAAACAAGTTGTAAAAAAGAATAGCTTAAAAATATTAGTAGTTAATGTTTATTATGATCCGTATTCTTTTGGTGGGGCTACATTTGTTGCCGAGGAAATGGCAAGAAGAATTCATCAACATGAAGATGTAGAGGTGACTATTTTCACTTCTAGACCAGTTAAAGGTCAAGAGCGTGGATTATGTAAATATAAAAATCATGGATCAATAGTTTATTCTGTCGACATTCCTTCTGCAATACATGCTTCGCAACAATTCGATAATGTAGAGATAATAGAACCTTTCGAAATGGTTTTGGATGCTGTAAAACCTGATATTGTGCATTTCCATTCAATTCAAAATATGGGATTACAGATGTTGTTTTCTTGTCAAAGCAAACAAATCCCTTATGTAATTACCTTACATGATTCATGGTGGCTATGTAATCGTCAATTTATGACCAGATCAAATGGAAATTATTGTTTTCAAACGAAAATTGATTTAAGAGTATGTCAAACCTGCGAAGCACATGCAGATTATATACCTTTGAGGTCAATGATGATGAAACAAGGATTACAAGCAGCTTCTTTGTTGTTAAGTCCAAGTGAAACGCACCGACAATTATATATTGCCAATGATATTGATGAAGCTTCGATTAAAGTAAATCGTAATGGGATTGTAAGACCCAAAAAGAAAAGACCATCTCGTCCAACAAATACGCCTTTACGCTTTGGTTTCGTTGCTGGAGATGAAGCGATTAAAGGTGCCCAAGTTATTCAAAAGGCATTTAAATCATTACGTCGTTCTGACTGGGAATTGAAAATTATTGACAGTAAGATCAATATGGGATTTGCGCCAATTGATGTTAGTAATTGGGGAGTTGAGGGTAAAGTTGTTACTATTCCTCCTTACGATGTTCAAGGTAAAGATGATTTCTTTTATGGAATTGATGTTCTACTTTTCCCTTCGCAATGGAAAGAAAGTTACGGCATGACCGTCAGAGAGGCATTATTACGTGATGTTTGGGTAATTTGTAGTAATCCAGGAGGTCAATCTGAAGATGTTGTGGATGGTGTGAATGGCACTTATGTTTCTTTGACAGGAGATTCTGAAGAACTCAAACGAGTTATAGAAGATTTACTCGATAAAGCATCTATGTTTGATAATTATGTAAACACTCATAAAGATCATATTGCGACTATGGAAGAACAAACAGAAGAGTTGCTCGGATATTATTATCAGATTAAAGAGGAAACTCAGCAGTTAAGCCTGACCTGATTGAATAATTAAAAATTAGTCTATTAGCTTTCCTGTTTATGATGAAAAAATATTGAGGAATGTAATAAGATGAAACAGCTTTATTTAGGTTTCTTTATGAGCTGTTTATATTTCCTTCATATGACACACAATGGTTTTGGAGTAGCAGAGGTTTATTCCAAAACCAGAAAATCCTGTGTTCAATTTTTTGATTTGTGGAGGCATGCTGAAACAGGAAACCCTTCACCTGAATATAAATATCAATGTGCCATAAGATTAAGTATTACTTTGCATAATGTGGGGGTTGATATGAAGTCTTTTTCACAAAAAGCAGTTAAACCAGCTTCGGGTCGTCAAACTTTGGGACGTATTATAATTGACGGCTTGCCTGTTGCAACCCGTGCTGACGAAATGGCTGTTTGGTTAAAGCAGAATCCGTTTTGTGGATTGGGGCAGGCTGAAGATATTACAGGTCAAAACTGGAAAGATAAAGTTTACGGCAGGACTGGGATTATTGCTTTTTCTAGCTATTGGGGGAAAAATCAAGATGGAGGTCATATTGATATTTGGAATAAATCGCGCTTTCCTTATCCAACACCTAGTTTTAGTATTGATGGAACGTTTGGAATTTTAGCTAACTTTTCTCGTTTTGCTTTTGGTGGATGGGGAATATATAATGGTGGTTACTATTATGGTGTCGGAATTATGCCAAACCTTGCCGATTCAAAGAAAATTATATTTTTTGAAGTAAAGTAGTTTTTCATTTAGGATAAATTATAGGGCAAGAAATTCCTTGCTTAAGGAAATATTGCCAGGCAATTTTCGTGTCATAAGTGCTGGCCAAATATAAAAAACGCTTCCATTTAGGTACAACAGGTAAAGGCCTATTGGGGTATTGTTTTAAATACTCATCTATATATTCTAGTGGAAAATAATGATTATTTTTTAATAATTTACGGTAATAATTTAGCCAAAAAAGTCCATAATAATTATCTCTTATAACTTCTTTTTTAATAAAAGGAACTTGACCAGAGGTGATTACACTAACCCAATCCAGATGCATAGGATTTGTTTGTTTTGGGTCTCTAAGCGGATATTTTTTTAATTTTGACCATTGCCCAGCATAACGAAATTCTGGAATTCCTTGTATGATTTGTCCCAAGCCAAGTTCACCTTTTTGAATTATTTCTGGTTTTGACATTTGGTGAAAAGGTAAATTTAATAATGTTTGAATCTTTGGATGGTGAAAAGCGTGATTGGTAAAGCATAAAAACCAGGATTGAAGGTGCCAGTTAATTTCCAAGGTTTCAACCATACCCCAAATATCAATGTTTGGTGTTAACATCTTATCAAAGATTGCATCCATTGAATATAGAGGGCCAAAAATACTATCATTCGTCAGTAAAATATAATCAGCATTTTTGGCAACTCCCTTGTGCATCAAATGTTGCCATGCACCGAAATCTAAGCCTGTATTAGAACGTAGGTGAGGGGTAATATGATGGTTTTTACAAAAATCATCTGTATCAGATGATAAAATTTGCTGTCCAGATAAAGCCAGATGCGTTTCCCACCCACAATGATATAATGCTTTTAAATAATGTTTGACGTCAAAAGGTAACTTATTCGATTGCGTATAATGTGCGAAAAGGCATATTTTTTTAGGCATGGTGAATAGGTTCCATTGGAGGTTGGGATAAACTGGATATTTCAGCTAGAGCAATTTCAACAGATTGATAAATTTTTTTACCTGCTATTTTGTCCATTATATCACTTTTTTGTACAATATTTCGGAAGTCGTAATGTCCATTAGCGATAATAAGATTAATATTTTTTGTCTGAAGTAAAATGTAAAGTTGATTAAGAGCATAAAGGGTGCTGGCATCTCCTCTGGTCATCACAGATGCATCTAAAATAAACCATTTAATCGATTGGTCTTCATGTTGTTCAAGAACGGTTGCACAACGGCTAGAGAAATAACCTTCATTAAAAAAAATAATAGAAGCCTCGAATAAATAGATAATACAATGAGGAACAGGGACAGCTGTGGGCTCTAAGTTAAGATTTACGAGCTCTTTGGTATTTGGGAACATTCCTAACAAAGAATCTCTGGGTCTGGCAGATAGTGCGAGGCCATGTAAAAGTGTAATAAAAACAGCCAAGATAATCCCTTGTAAAATTCCTACCCATAAAACACCTAGAATAGTGATAATTACAAAAATAGCTTCTTGCCTACTGACCTTTAAAAGAAACCGAAAAGTTTTAATGTCAATCAGATTAATTGCGGTTGAAATTAAAATCACGCTAAGAATTGCAGAAGGTAAAAAGCTGAGTGGTTGGGAAAGAAAGGTAATGATCAAAGCAATAGTTATAGCAGAGCTAATACCTACAAGTGCGGTTTTTCCTCCAGAGTTTATAGCAACAGCAGTTCTGGAATCAGCACCTGTTACGGTAAAACTTTGGAATAATCCTGAAATTATATTAGCAATACCAAAACTGACTAATTCTTTATTGCCATCAACTTGCTTGCCTATGGTGGCTGCAAAACTGCGTGCAGTAATAATTCCACTCGAAAAGCTGATTAGGGTTACTGCAACAACGGTTTCTATGAATTCTGTAAGAGGATAATTAAAAGAGGGAATTTCAAAGCTGGGAAGTCCAGATGGCAATTTCCCCAAAGTCATAATTCCATATTGATTTAGGCTAAATCCCCAAGAAAGCAAAATAGAAACGATTACGGTAATAACAGGTGCAGGAATAGAGGGTTTGTAGAAAATACAGGCTCTTATAAAAATAAAAAAAAACAGAGCCATTCCAAAGGTCATCCAGTGAATAGAAGATAAGTGGTGGATAAAAAACAGGGCTCGTTCAAAGAAATTTCCTGTAGGAGCATAAATCTTAGTGATAATAGAAAGTTGCGATAGGATTAGTTGAATACCTATTCCTGCTAAATAGCCTGTTAAAATTGGTCGAGACAAAAAATTCGCAATAAAACCTAGGCGTAATTTTCCGGCAAAAATACTCACTATACCAACGCCAATCGCGATGGCTGCTGCGCCTTGTATTCTAGCATCAGGGGTTGTTAATGCAAAAGCGGTCAAGCTGACACCAACGATATTACTGACAGCGGTATCGGGTCCTATAATTAAAAAGGGAGAAGAGCCAAAAATTGCATAAGCTAGAACAGGAATAATACAAGCATATAAACCAATAATCGCAGGAACACCCATTAAATTGGCATAGGCCAATCCAACTGGAATAGCGACACTAGAAACTAAAATGCCTGCTAATATATCATTTAGAGCGATGGGAACAGTAAGTCTTTTTAAAGAACGTGCTCCAGCAGGTAACTGGAATATTGCTTTAAAAAAGCTTTGTGCTTTAGCTTGCATTTACAGACCATGTAATCAAGAGTTGAAATATGTTTTAATTCTGTTCTTTTGGAATAGTATTGTAAAGCAATAAAGCACTTTTTTGTTGAAGTTGTGATTGCCATATTTTCCAATCTGGCATGATTTGCGAGACAAGAGAATAGAATTTCTTGCTGTGATTGGGTTGAACTTCATGGCACAACTCATGAATAATGACATAGTCAATACAGTTAAGTGGAGCTTTGATTAAATGTTGATTAAGGGTAATCACTCTTGGCGTATGATGAATATAGCTGCCCCATCGACTTGTCATTTTCTTGATACGCAATAAAGGGGGGTGTTTTTCCCAGTTAATCCATGAAATAGAGGGTTTTATGAGTAAAAGTCGTTTAGAAAATAGATCAATGGCTTGAAAACGATACCAACTATTTAATAAATAAGCGATTTTTTGCGGTGTGTTTTGGCGAATAGTAATTTTAAGCGATTGATCAACAACTTGGATGTTAGGTTTTAGAGCACTATTTTCTATAATATCCAAAGCATAATATTGTCCTAAAAAAAGATGCTTTTCTGATTGTATAAATTGAAGATGATGTGATTGCTCTTGTTTTGCATGTTGTTTATTGATTTGCTGAAGAATCCAATCGCCGTGTTTTTCTAAAATAGCTATAATTTGTTGATGTGTCGTTCTTTTTGGTGCTTTGATTTTAAGGATAAGTTCAGGGGTTAATGATAAAGAAATTTTGGGTTTTTTGGTTAACGGGTGCGGTGGGTATAACTCGCACATAACTTGATGTTGATGATATGTAAATTGGAATCTTTTTAAAGGGGATTTCACAATGAAGATTTTAATAAAAGTTTTTTACTAAAGATTAGATTATAAGAAGTTATATCTTTGTGGAAAAAAGACTAATCTATACTGAATAATATTATTTATAATTTTAAGGGAATTTAAAGTATGTTTAATGGCTGGGGAGGGAGGGATCGAACCTCCGAATGGCGGAATCAAAATCCGCTGCCTTACCGCTTGGCTACACCCCAACGTTGTTTATGAAACATCTTTTAGACAACTTCTTGGATTACGTAAAGAGAAAAATTAAAAAAAATAGATTTTTTTACGTTTCACTATTGGAACAATAAGATTCGTCTTTGTTTTCGGCCTCTTTTTTCGAAGCTGAATCGTTCTTGTGAACTACAAAATAGGATGCAAATTTGCCAGCTTTTTTAATGGTTTGATCCAAAGAGGCCATGGTTTGAGAGATATCTTGGGTATCATCTTTAATCCATACGCGCATATTAAGTGCCCATATTGCGGTTAAGCCTTTAACGCATGCGATTCCTCTGATGCCATAGGTGTTAATTTGTGCAGATTCGGCAATCCAACGCATGCTATTCTTCGTTGCGATAGCCATCATAAGAGCCAAAGGTGGATTAAAAGGCAGGGCATGTAATGCTGAAATAACGCCTTCTCTGTATTCTTGTAGAACATCAAAGCGGCTCATAAACAAATCAAATAAATAGTCAGCTACTGGTTGATTTTGATATTTTTGGGTTAATGCAGATTCGTCAGCCAAACGATTAAGATAAACTAGCAGAGATGCTTTGCATGGGAAAATTTGGCGCGCTGTTGGCACTGGAACATCTGCTTGTTGTGCAGCTTCGACAAGTGTCATTTTGTGCCACCCTTGTTCAGCGGCAAGCTTCATGGCGGTATTAAAAAGTTTTAAATTAATTTCTTCGTTGTTCATTATACATACCTGAAAAAAGGAAAAGGCTTAGTTTTAAAAATAAGCCTTTTTTCATTACTTAGGAAGACATTTCTTTAGATCTATCAGCTGCGGCTTGAATTGCTTTGGATAAAGATTCTGGCCAGGCCTTGGATTCAATTAAAATATTTATTGCTTGTTCGGTAATGCCTCCAGGGGTTGCTACTGCTTTGCGTAAATCTTCTGATTCTTTATCAGATTTTCCAAGTAAAGCAGCAGATCCAACAACGGTTTGCCTAGCCAGTAAGCGGGCCAGATCTTTGGAAAGGCCTTTTTCTTCACCGACTTTTTGTAATAATTCAGCGAGCAAGAAAATATATGCAGGACCTGAGCCTGCAATAGCGGTGGCAACGTCCATATCTTTTTCAGTTGGTAACCAGGCAACCTGACCAATAGCAAGCAACAGGGCATCGGTTAGTTGTTTTTGCTCTTTGGTAACCGTAGAGCCAGCAACGACTGAAGTCATTCCTAATCCAAGTTCAGAAGGCGTGTTAGGCATAACGCGGATTACTGCTTGAGTATCTCCGAACTGAGATTTTAACCAACTTAGATTACGTCCACCCAATACAGACAGGATAACAGCATTTTTTGTCCAAGGAGATAAAGAAGGAATGATTTCTGTAGCTTGATCGGGTTTCATGGCCAAAATGATGGCTTTGGGGTGGAAATCTTTGGAGATTTCATCAATAGATCGCACATGTTGATGAGGAGAAGGTAAATCTAGATCATGACGATGGACAATCACTGAGGGATCCAGTCCTTTTTTTAACCATCCATGCAGCATTGCATGGCCCATATGCCCACATCCAACCAGTAAAATAGGAGGTAAGTTCGCCATTATAATTTCCTTAGGTCTAAATAAAATATTTGGAATACTATAATTATCTTAACGTGAAACAGAGATGGCGTTAAGAGATTTTTGTCCCATTAGGCACGGGGCGTTCAATGGTAGAAATCACAATTCCTTGATCTGTTTCAAATCCTGTTAATAAAAATTGAGACCGAAATGGGCCAATTTGTTTTTCTGGGAAATTAATCACTCCGATGATTTGTTTGCCTATAAGTTCTTCTTTACTGTAGAGCCTGACGATCTGAGCACTCGTTTTGCGTTCACCATAAGCCCCGAAATCTACCCATACTTTATAGGCAGGTTTTCGAGCTTCTGGGAATGTTTCGACTTTTATAATCGTGCCAGCAACCATGATAATTTTTTCAAAATCCTTCCATTCAATGAAATTCATGAAATAGAATCCTTTCAAAATTGGAATAGTGCGACTGGCATTAAAAGGGTTTCAAACGACAGAGATCAGTCGTTATTTTGTTTGCTTTCCAGTCGTGCAATGCGTTTTTCTAGATTTTCAACTTGCTCTTCTAGTTTTTCTTGAGCAGAGCGAGTGCGACTGGCGATTTCGGTGACAATGTCAAACTCTTCACGACGGACAAGATGTAAACTTGATAAAACCTCATCAACACGTCCTTTGACAATGCCAGAGATTTCTTCTTTGATTCCACCTAAAACAGAAAAAGCACTGCCAGTAGCTTTAGAGGCATCACCAAATATTTTTTTAGGATCAGGCATGATTTTTACTCCTAGTTAAAAAAGCGAATATAGAGACTAGTATAATTGATTATAGCTAGGTATCATGATTTTTGTAAATTTGTCTTTGGTTTTTCACTTAATAAATCTCTGAATTTGAAAAAAATATGATTATTATTACAGGCGCGACTGGTTTTATTGGTTCTTGCTTACAAGCAAAATTGTGGGCGTTAAAAGAAGATACAGTCATTGTGGATTGGTTGGGTGATCAAGGCAAGTGGCGTAATATTGCTAAACATGCCCCTGATTATGTAATTGCACCAGAATATTTAGATGAATTCTTGGAAACAGCACAAAATGTTACTGCAGTGGTTCATCTAGGAGCAATCAGCGAAACGACAGCCAAGGATGGTGATTTAGTATGGCAAACCAATGTCGATTTATCGATGAAATTATGGCAATGGTGTGCTGAACGTGAGGTTAGATTTATTTACGCATCTTCTGCTGCGACATATGGTGGCGCTAACAAGGTTTCTGAGTTCAGAGATGATCATAATTTTGTTTATCAGTTAAAACCTTTAAATTTATACGGATGGTCTAAGCAAGTGTTCGACACACAAGTGTTGAAAATGATTAGAACCAATCAACCTTGTCCTCCGCAATGGGTAGGACTGAAGTTTTTTAATGTTTACGGCCCGAATGAATATCATAAAGGGAAAATGATTTCTGTTGTCAAAGTCAAATTTGACGATATTCAAAATGGCAAAGCTCCAAAACTCTTTAAATCTGATCAGCCTCATTTAGCTGACGGAGGTCAGGCGCGTGACTTTATTTGGGTTGGGGATGTGGTTGATATGATTTTATGGTTCCTTGAGAATCCAAAGGCTATTAGTGGTATTTATAATTGTGGAACGGGTCAGGCCAGAACGTATTTAGATCTTGCTTATGCGGTTTGTGATGCAATGAATGTCAGTAAAAAAGTTGATTTTGTTGAAATGCCAGATGCATTAAAAGGGCAATATCAATATTTTACTCAAGCCCATATGGAAAAAATTAGAAAAGCAGGCTATATCAAGCCTTTCACCTCGCTTGAGGATGGAATAGGACAATATATCCAAGACTACTTGCTTAAATCAGATTCTTACCTTTAAAGTGCTGGTTTTTTAATCATTTCGATGAAAGATAATTAATTTCATGTTTGGCCCTTTGTATTATCCCCATTTTGATCCTGTGATGTTACAAATTGGGCCGTTTGGCATTCGTTGGTATGCAATGGCCTACGTTACAGCCTTAATTCTGGGCTGGGTTTTGGTACGTGGTTTAGTGCGCAAAGATCCAATTGTTGCTACCAAAGTGCAAGTGGACGACTTTCTTACTTGGGCAACGCTTGGGGTTATATTTGGTGGCAGGCTTGGATATTGCTTGTTTTATCAACCAGGATATTATTTGCCACACCCTATAGAGATTTTGAAAGTTTGGCATGGCGGCATGTCGTTTCACGGTGGGGCGTTAGGTGTTATTATTGCTCTCATTTTATTCACTCGCAAATACCAGTTGAGCTTCCTTGGATTTTCAGACCGCGTGACAACGGTTGTGCCTTTGGGTCTTGGGCTAGGGCGATTGGCTAATTTTATTAATGGCGAGTTGATTGGCCGTCCAGCACCGGATTGGTTACCATGGCGTATGATATATCCAAACGTTGTAAGTGCCAGACATCCTTCAGAACTGTATGAAGCATTATTAGAAGGGTTTATTTTATTTACGATTATGATGATTTTGGTGCATCGCCGTTATATTCGTGAACATGCTGGATTTCTTTCTGGCATATTTTTGCTTGGTTATGGAATTGCACGTATTATATGTGAAATGTTCCGTGAACCCGATGATTTCCTAGGATTTATTTTTAGTGGGATTACCATGGGGCAAATTTTGAGTATTCCAATGTTGATCGCTGGGGCATATTTTATTTGGCAATCATATCGCTTGCCTAAACTCAAGGGATTAGTGGTTCAGAATGACTAAGGGTCAACCCGTTAGACTGGATCACTTTATGGCAGCTGCTAACGCTGCCTATTATGGACGAAAAAATCCTTTTGACGATTTTATTACTGCTCCTGAAATTTCTCAGATGTTCGGAGAGTTAATAGCTGCCTGGGAGATCGCGGTTATTCGTTCTATGCCAGCCTATGAACAGATCGCGTTAGTAGAGTTAGGTCCAGGTCGTGGCACGTTAATGGCGGATATGCTGCGCGTTATCCGTCGGGTGGCTCCTGATATTTATCAAAAATGCCATGTTATTTTTGTGGAAACGTCTCAACGGTTACGTCAAATCCAAAAAGAGGCGATTGCCGATCATACAGAGCTGTCGGTTGGTTGGTATAATACGATTGACGAAACACCTAACCAACCGATGATCATAGTAGCAAATGAGTTTTTAGACGCCTTACCCATTCGTCAATTTGTTAAAATAGGTAGTGATCAATGGGTGGAACGTTATGTTGATCAAGAACAGATCATCCAAATTCCAATAGAAACCTTACCAGAAGCACCCATATTCCAACGTCCTGTTCAAAATGGGGATGTTGTAGAAGTTTGTGAAGTCGGGCAGGATATTGTTAAAAATCTTGCCAAAAGATTGTGCCATGACGGTGGGGCTGCTTTGTTTATTGATTATGGTTATGCCAGTTCAGTTTGGGGAGATACAATGCAAGCCATTGCAAATGGAGAGAAAACGTCTCCATTTGTTCATCCAGGTGAGGCAGACCTTACCGCTCATATAGATTTTTTGGCATTAAAAGAAATCGTGATATCAACAGATGCGCAGGCTTTTGGTATTCAGACCCAAGGTGAATTTTTAAAACAACTTGGATTAATTATCAGAGCAAAAATGTTGGCGGCACATGCCAGTATGGAACAGCAACAGCAACTTTCTGAAGCTGTTTATCGTTTAAGTGACCCTAGTGAAATGGGGGATCTCTTTAAAGTGTTAGCAATTGCGCATCCTGATATACCTCCCCCTCCAGCGTTTGAATTAAAAAAGGAAGAACAATAAATGAGTGCTGAACTTTTGGTTATTCGCCATTCTTTGCTTAAAGACAAAGTTCGGCATGGTTTTTTTACACGATTGGGAGGCGTTTCCCAAGGGGGCTATGCGTCTTTAAATTGTGGGATTAAAACCGAGGATAATTCAGAATATATTACTGAAAACAGACATCGTGTTGCTCAGGATATGGGGGTTAAGGATAATTATTTGTGGGGTGGCATGCAGGTGCATAGCACCAAAGTTATTCATGTTACCAAAGATAATTGTGAACGTTGTGAAGTGGATGGTGGGGTTACTGACGATCCTGATGTTGCGGTCAGTGTCTTAACCGCCGATTGTGGGCCGGTTTTATTTAGTACGTTTGATGGTCGTATTGTTGGTGCTGCTCATGCAGGATGGCGGGGTGCTTCTGGTGGTATTTTAGAAGAGACCGTTACGCAAATGGAGGCTCTGGGTGCGAAAACAAATGAAATAATAGCGGTTATTGGACCCTGTATTGACGGATCACGTTATGAAGTCAAAGAGGATATGAAGCATCAAGTATTAGAGCAAGATCCTCATGGAGGGGTTTTTTTTAAACAGTTAACAGATGATCAGTACCTTTTTGATTTGGGACATTATTGTGTTGATCGCTTAAGAAGACGGCGCGTGGCAATTGCAGCTTTGCTTGGTCGGGACACGCTGGGGGATGAAACACATTTTTTTAGTCATCGTCGTCGGACTTTGGCGGGTGGTGGTCCTTTGGGGCATCAAATCTCAGCAATTGCTTGTAGTAAAAGGTAAGAATAAATATGCATATTCAAAGAACATCGCTTTTCAAAGTGGGATTAAGTTTGCTGGTATTAATTCCTTTGATTGGATGTGTCCAGGTTCCTCATCCTTTTGAAAAACAATCAGGGGTTGGTGGGAAATTAACGGCACCTCCACCGACAAGGCTGATTGTGCCAGTGCCTACAGAAGCTTTATTAACCGATAAAGATTCTGCAACTTTGGCACAAGATTTGGTCAAAGTGATGACAGATCAGACGTTACCGCCAGTTGTTGGTCCTGCTCAAAAAGGGGAATGGCTGTTATTGATGAAAGCAAATTCTAAAGATGGTATGGTAACACCACAATTTAGTATTATTGCTCCAGATGGTAAGGTTGCTGCAACGCGTCAGATGATGCCAGTATCGGCTCAGGATTGGTCTAGTGGGAATGAGGCTATTCTCGCTCAAGTTGCTGAGCAAACAGCTCCTATGGTTACAGACGTACTAAAAGGATTAGAGGCTCGCGTGATGGCAGCAGATCCTCATAGTTTAAAAAATCGTCCAGCACAGGTTTACTTTGAAGGTGTAACGGGAGCACCTGGTGATGGGAATAAAACCATTTCCAGACAGTTCGTGGCTTCTTTTGTGGATAAATCAAATGCTATTCAATTAAAAAAAGAAAAAGCAGATTATATTGTCAATTGCATTGTTAAATTGACCTCTGGAGCAGCTGGAACACGTGGAAATCCAGTTCAGCATGTTGAAATTGTATGGCGTATTGTTGATGCTAAGGGAAAAGAAGCAGGGAAAGCTTTTCAAATAAATGATGTTCCTGCACATAGTTTGGATGTATATTGGGGCGATGTTGGTGCAGCTGTTGGACAAGAAGCAGCAGGAGCCGTTCAACGTATTATTAACAATCATTCTGAACGAAATGTAAAACCGTTGCCTACAAATGGTGAAAAGACACAGGGTCCTTTATTGGCTCCACCAGATTTACAAAAAACAATGTAAAATGATAACTAGATTTAAAAATAAAGACCTTATGGATATTGGAGTTGCGTGAATGAAAATTATTTCTGGGAATAGTAATCGCCCACTAGCAGAAGCTGTGGCTGCTGAGTTAAAGATGCCGTTATGTGATGCATCTGTTCAGCGTTTTGCAGATAAAGAGGTGTTTGTAGAGATTTACGAGAATGTACGTGGTGAAGATATGTTTGCCGTACAAAGCACCAGCTATCCAACAAATGATAATTTAATGGAATTACTCATTATGCTGGATGCACTGCGACGCGGGTCAGCACGACGTATTACAGCGGTAATGCCTTATTTTGGTTACGCTCGGCAAGATCGCAAATCTGGTCCCAGAACTCCAATTAGTGCAAAATTAGTGGCTAATTTACTAGTTGAAGCAGGCGCTGGACGCATTTTAACGTTGGACTTACACGCTGGGCAAATCCAAGGGTTCTTCGATATTCCTGTTGATAATCTTTATGCAGCTCCTTTGTTTACTCAAGATATAAAGAAAAAATATGCAGGGAAAAGCAATTTGTTGGTTGTATCCCCTGATGTAGGTGGAGTGGTCAGAGCCCGTCAATTGGCAAAGCGTCTAGATGTTGATTTGGCAATTATTGATAAACGTCGTGAGCGTGCTGGTGTATCCGAAGTGATGAATGTGATTGGTAATGTTGAGGGACGTCATTGTATTTTAGTTGATGATATAATTGACAGTGGTGGGTCTCTTTGTAATGCTGCTCAAGCATTGATTAATTCAGGTGCCGAGGCAACGGATGCATATGTTACCCACGGTGTTCTCTCTGGAAGTGCATCTGAGAAAGTCCAAAATTCTGTTTTGGGTGAATTGGTTATTACGGACAGTATTATCAAAACAGATGCTGTTCGTAGAGCGACAAAAATTCGCCAAATTCCACTTAATAATTTATTGGGCAAAGCCATTCGTGCAGTTGCGGATGAAAGCTCTGTTTCTTCTTTGTTTGATTAATTCATTTAAATAGATAAAGGTATTTTGTAATGACAGCTTTACTTACTCGTCCCTATTGGTATTTACGCCATGGCCAAACAGATTGGAATGCGCGCAATTTATCTCAAGGTCGCACCGATATTCCGTTGAATACGGTTGGCTTATCTCAAGCGGTGGCTGCCGGCAGTGCGATTGCTAATCATTGGGATCATTTAGAGTTGCCAATTACTCAGATTGTAAGTTCTCCTTTGGGGCGTGCGCGTAAAACGGCTGAAATGACAGCGGATATTATTCATAAAAAAACAGGCATCAAGTTGCCGATTGAATTGGATGATGGTTTAAAAGAAGTGTGCTTTGGGGTTGAAGAGGCACAACCTATGGGGCCATGGTATGATGATTGGATTGCTGGGACGTTTACCCCTGAAAATGGAGAACCATTTGCGGTTTTAAGTAATCGTGTTGCTGAGGCGGTTAATCGTTCGATGTGCAAAGCACAAAATGGCACTGTTTTAATTGTTGCTCATGGGGGTATTTTTCGTGCATTGCGCCACTTAATGGGCTTAAAAGCCAATGTTCGATTAGCCAATGCCCAACCCATGTGTGCCCGCCCTCCTGAAAATGGAGGAAAGGCTTGGGAGTTACATGCGTTGCCTTTAGGGTAAAATTTTAGAGTAAGCTGCTTATAGAAATATAAGCAGCTTTTTTATAAGTTGTAGTTATTCTGTTGATTATATTTGTTGTATTATAAGAGGTAAGATTTTTAGATGGATGAAAAATATCACAAGGTATATTAGACGGAATGTCTCTTATAATAAATACAATACACGAGTATAAAAAACATTATGATGAACATTATGAATGTTCCAATCCACTTAGTCAGGATTTTCGATAGCCCCAAAAAGGTCATTTTAGATTAAAGATTGTTAAAGCAAGGAATGGGTGTTTTTAGTCTATGTGCACAGCTAGAAATACACTCAAAGGATATGAAGTCATTCTCTGGGTAAAAAAAGACTTGGATTCAAAGGAAAATGGATGATCAAAGACTAAATTAACTTCATTTAAAAGCTCTTTGAATTAAATAATCTGCCTCCTCACTAATTCATCAATTCTATACCAAAATATAATCTGGTCTCAAAATTGCGACAAGACCAAAAATCAAACTACTTGTATAATTTTTGATTGTTAGTAACAAATAAATTGAAGTTTCTTTTTTTATCCATAGCTCTGCATAAATATTTTTATTGGTCTTTTATTTTAGTATAAATTTAGTAAATTCCAACCATTCAAGGTAATATAACCAACACGAACATCTTGTTCTAAAATAATCATATTAGAATATTAAATTTGCAACGATCCCTCTAAAAGCATCTTTTCTATTTCTATTCCCATACGTATAAGATCAGCAAACGATTTAACTTGCATTTTTTGCATAATATTAGCACGACGTACTTTAACCGTTATTTCACTGACATTGAGTTCTGCTGCTATTTGTTTATTCAGATGCCCTTTGATTAAGAATGAAACTACTGCCTTTTCACCAGCATTGAGTGAATTATATATTTTCTCAATATGGTTGCGTTCTTCGTGTTGTTTTATTTTTTCACGGCTGACTTCGAAACCGCGATAGATAGCTTCAAGTATATCTTGTTCGCGAAAGGGTTTACTCAAAAAATCTATTGCACCACGTTTAATTGCCGTGACCGACATTGGAATATCACCATGACCACTAATAAATATAACGGGTATGTCTAAACCATTTTTTTGCATTTTATGTTGGAAATCCATACCGCTTTGTCCTGGCATACGCACATCCAGTATAAGACAGGATAAAATAGGATTTTTTTCAGATTGTAAGAAACTTTCAACGCTGTCAAAACTGCGTGTCTCAATATCGACAGAAGCTAGTAAGTCATCAAGAGCGTCACGCACGGACATATCATCATCGATTATATAAACCAGTTTAGGCTCCACTATTGTTACTTTCTTTGTTTATTTTACACGGTAATATGATCTCAAATATAGCACCACCATGGGAATTTTGTCTTGCGGAAATAATCCCTTTATGTGCTTCAACTATAGCCCTGCATAACGTCAATCCAAGTCCAGTACCTCCATCACGTTTAGTCCAAAATGCATCAAAAATATGTTTTATATCCTCTTCACTTAGTCCAACACCTGTATCAGTCATCCTGAAACAAGCTTGAGCATTCATAGTAAAAGTTTTTACTGTTATAAAACGTTCTGTAACAAGGCGTGGTTGCAATGCCTCAATAGCATTAAGAAATAGGTTTCCTATAACTTGCATCATTTGTACTTTATCTACGTGAACTATAAGGGGAGCATCATATCGGTTCCAAGTTAACTCAATATCGTGATGTTCAATAAGTGCGTTTGAAAGCGCTAGCGTATCAGATACAATATCGTTTAGATCACATATTTCTTTTTGCGTTATCTCATTCTTTGAAAGACGACGAATTCTTTCAACGACTTCAGAAGCCCTGCGCGTTTCGCGCCTAATTCGTTCCAATGCCTGAATAGCGCGGTTAATATCTGGTTTATCACGCATTAACCAATTTCGACAGGCATCTGCACTAGCAGTTGTTGCTGCTAGTGGTTGATTAATTTCATGAGCAATTGATGCAGTTAGTTCTCCTAGACTCTGGATACGCGCTATGCGCGTCATTTGATATGTTGCATTAATTGCATTGTTTTCTGCCACTTGTGTACGTAAAATAATGTAGGTCGTCAAATATAATGCTGACAGAGCGATAATACAATTAATCAGTCCAGTCTCAAACAGTCCTTTTGTCGTTAAAAAGAACGAAACAACCGTTAGTAAAGTACAGATAGAGCACAAAACTATAACGCCTTTTGCCGAAGTAAAACGTGCCCCGACCAGTATCACAGCAATATAGAATACTGCAGCTGCTATTTCCAATCTCGATAATGTATCAAAAATGAAAATAGTCGTTAAAATTAAAATAAGTATAACACTCTTTATTATGATGTGTAACTTCAGTTGAATATTCCTTAACTTAGTGTGGATTACGTTTGATTTATTACCAATAATTTTTTTCGATTATAAACATAAAACAGCACCCACGCATTCGTATTATGAGCATGGATATTATAAAACAAAAGAGAATATCAGCGTAAATAAGATTGTTTTTATTCAGAATTTTTTCAATTGCCAATGAATGGCAACTGTATGTTGCATAGGAAAATATATACCAAAGTATATATTTTATATCAAAATAGATAATTGTTTTTATATCTCCCTAGTGCGAAATAAGCAGTGTCTTGTAGACATAATTTTAAGAGTTTCATTTTGAACAAGGGGGGCAATATGGACGATCCTTACAGTACGAAGGCTGATACCACGTATTTGTGTTGTCAGCCGTTGAAAACAGATAACATGATAATGAATTTAGTCGAAATAAACAGCACAAACATAACGATCATAGTATAAATATTGATCGTCGTTCTTGTTGCTGTTTATGCAACAGGAAAGAATATTGCCATGAGCGATATCAATGATAATAAACAAATAACGCCCCCGAAAAAGAACTCCCTTTCCATGCGTGTTGTTCGTGAGGCACAAAACAAATTAGAAACAAGTTTATTAAACGTCAATGCGAGTTTGGACGGATTAACAACCTTGGAAGCTGCGTCAAGATTAACCAATGATGGTGCAAACGAAGTCGCTCATGATCGACCACCCCATGCTATAATACAGCTTATATTGGCTTTCAAAAACCCTTTTATAGGCGTTTTGATGATGCTTGCAGCGATACAGTTTTACACTGACTTTTGGCTGCCATTTCGTGCAGGTGAGGAAACTGACCTGACTGGTGTTATCATCGTTGTCACGATGGTATTGATTAGTGGTATTTTACGTTTCTGGCAAGAATATCGCTCTAACAAAGCGGCCGAAACGTTAAAAGCGATGGTGCGCACAACTGCTACAGTGTTGCGTCGTGATAATAATAGTTCCGAACCTGTAATGCATGAAATTCCAATGCGTGAGCTCGTTGCAGGTGACATTGTACATTTATCTGCTGGTGATATGATTCCTGCTGATATCAGGTTGATTGATTCACGTGATCTTTTTGTCTCTCAAGCTGTATTAACTGGTGAATCTTTGCCTGTTGAAAAATATGATACTTTGGGCGCCGTGGCTGAAAAAAATGCAGGAAAAGTCGTAAAAGATCAAATGGACCTGCTAGATTTGCCGAATATCTGTTTAATGGGAACAAATGTAGTAAGCGGTACAGCGCGCGCATTAGTTGTCTCTACTGGACCTAGGACATATTTTGGATCACTGGCTAAGTCTATTGTTGGTTCACGTGCACAAACTGCTTTTGACCGAGGTGTTAATTCCGTCAGTTGGCTGCTTATTCGTTTTATGCTGGTAATGGTTCCGATTGTTTTCTTTATCAACGGATTGACAAAAGGCGACTGGCTTGAAGCGTTTTTGTTTGCTGTAGCTGTGGCAGTCGGTTTGACACCAGAAATGTTGCCTTTAATTGTATCCTCTAATCTTGCAAAAGGTGCAGTTTCCATGGCACGACGCAAGGTAGTGGTCAAAAGGCTGAACTCCATTCAAAATCTTGGTGCTATGGATATTCTTTGTACCGATAAAACGGGAACATTGACGCAGGATAAAATTATTCTTGAACATCACCTCGACTTTGAAGGTAAAACAAATAATCGTGTGTTTGAGCTTGCATGGTTGAACTCTGTCCATCAGAGCGGTATGCGTAACCTTATGGATCAGGCTGTTGTATATTTTGGTAAAAAATTCAACCACAACACTGTAATTCGTGCCTATCGTAAGATTGATGAGGTTCCTTTTGATTTCCAACGTCGCCGCCTTTCTATTATATTAGAAGATACCGATAATCAGCATCTTCTTGTATGTAAGGGTGCTGTTGAAGAGATGCTCGCTGTATCCGTAAGCGTAAGAGAAGGCGATCGGTTACAACAACTTGACGAGGCAACAAAAGCGAAACTTCTGTCGCTCTCTCAGAGCTATAACGAAGACGGTTTTCGCGTTCTGATTGTTGCATCAAGAATTTTTGCGGAAAATGAGAAAGCGGAACTTTATAGTGCTGCTTTTGAAAAAGACCTTATTATTGAAGGATTTCTTACTTTTCTTGATCCACCAAAAGAAACTGCCCGACCAGCAATTGCCGCTCTGCGTGCAAACGGTGTTGGTGTAAAAGTATTGACTGGTGATAACGCTATTGTAACCGCAAAAGTATGTCGTGAAGTTGGTCTAGAGCCCGGAGAAGTGCTTTTGGGGCGTGATGTAGAGACAATGACTGAACAGCAATTACAGCAAGAAGTCGAACAACGTACGGTCTTTGCAAAACTATCACCTTTGCAAAAATCAAAAGTTCTTAAGGCATTGCAAGCTAATGGGCATACGGTTGGGTTTCTTGGGGATGGTATAAATGATGCACCTGCACTACGAGATGCGGACGTGGGTATATCAGTGGATAGCGGTACCGATATTGCAAAAGAATCTGCCGATATTATTTTATTGGAAAAAAGCCTTATGGTGTTGGAAGAAGGCGTTATCAAGGGGCGTGAAACTTTTGGTAACATCATGAAATATCTTAATATGACGGCAAGCTCAAATTTTGGCAATGTGTTCTCCGTTTTGGTTGCAAGTGCCTTTATCCCATTCCTACCTATGTTATCTATTCATCTGCTTTTGCAAAATTTACTTTATGATATTTCGCAATTATCTCTTCCTTGGGATAAAATGGATAAAGAGTTTTTAGCAAAACCACGAAAATGGAGTGCACGAAATATTGGTCGGTTTATGTTGTTCATCGGGCCAACATCCTCAATCTTTGATATTACCACCTTTGCATTGATGTGGTTTGTTTTTGGTGCCAATACGTCTGCAATGCAATCATTATTTCAATCTGGATGGTTTATCGAAGGGCTTTTGTCACAAACACTTGTTGTTCATATGTTACGGACGCAAAAGATCCCCTTCTTTCAAAGCACAGCGGCTTTACCAGTGCTATTAATGACGGGATCAGTGATGATACTTGGCATTTATATTCCGTTTTCACCACTTGGTCATTTCATAGGCTTACAACCACTTCCTTGGTCTTATTTCCCTTGGCTTGTTGCTACATTATTTGCCTATTGCTGTGTTGCACAGGGTATGAAAACATTATATATCCGTAAATTTGGTCAATGGTTCTAATAAACAAAATTATAATTCTTGCAAGAGAGGGTATGATGTTAAAGCGATCATACTCTCGCTTTGAACCATTTAGATATTTTACAGTTTTCTTTCTTGTACATAAGTTTATAAAAACTTAATAATTTGATAGTATCTATTGATTTTATAAAACTGTAAAATTATCTTCTTGCGGTTTTATCTTTTGTCGTTTCATTGAAAAAATAAAAATTTAGTCATTAAAGTTTATAGAAAAGGCAATGTCACAATGCAATTCATACAAAATTTTTCCTTTGTAGCTTTTTATGATACGACGTTGTCGCTGCTGATTGCTTTTGTTCTAGGAACTTTAATAGGCGCTGAACGTCAATATCGTCAAAGAACTGCGGGGTTACGTACAAATGTGCTGGTTGCAATTGGTGCAGCTACTTTTGTTGATCTTGGTCAGCGTATGGGGGGAAATGTTGAGGCGGTTCGTGTTATAGCTTATGTCGTTTCTGGGATAGGTTTTCTTGGTGCTGGTGTCATCATGAAAGAGGGCATGAATGTACGTGGTTTAAATACTGCCGCGACATTATGGTGTTCTGCTGCTGTCGGTTGCTGCGCAGGTGGGAATATGGTAACTGAAGCAGTAACACTCACTTTTTTTGTTATTTTTGGGAATACATTTTTACGCCGCTTAGCAAATGCCATCAATCGTATCCCTCTTAACGAGGAAACGGGTGAATCAACATTTGAAATACGCTTAAGTGTTGATCGGAAGGCAGCTCCAATATTGCGTGAATTGGTGGTGGATCTATTGGAAAAAGCACAATATCCTGTAAGTGATGTCGAATTTTTTGATCTTTCTGACGATCGTGTGGAACTCGTGGCTACTTTAATTAGTACAGCAATTGATAAAGAAGAAATTGAGGAAGTCGTAAAAGCATTGAGCAAACGAAAAGATGTATATCATGCCAATTGGGAAAGTAGTACTAAAGAATAAATGTCTTGTCTCAAATTTAGAGTGTAGTGCATTATCTGCTATAAGTATGAATGTAGTGTTGATATTTAAGAACGGACGATGCTTATTAAATTACGAAAGAAATTTATTTTAAGATCCAAAGATGATTTTAAAGATCGTCACTTTAATGGATTGATGATTACTCAAGCGATCAATTGGAATTTGCGCTATTCCTTAAGCTATGGAGATATTGTAGAACTCTCCTTAGAACGGGGGTGTAAGTGTTGATTATAGCACGTTAAATCGTTTGCTCTTTACAGTTATTATGCTCTCCTATTAGAAAAACGCTTGAGAGGTTTTAGAAAGCAGTATTGTGGTGCGATCAGAGTGGATAAACCTATAGCAAAGTCAAAGGTAATTGGAAATATCTATATAGAGCTATAGATAAGGATGGCACTTTGATTGATTTCTAGCTTACAGCAAGGCGTAATATACAGGCAGCTCAACGCTTCTTTGGAAAAGCATTCAAAGAAGGTACGCTTTTTGCACCAACCCATGTAGGCACTGATGCTTTTCCTTTTCCAAAAATCATACAGACCATGAAGAAAGAGGCTATACTCCCTAATCATTGTCTTCATGAGACAAAGAAATCCTTACAACAGCGCATAGAAAAAGATCATTTCAGATTAAAGAAGGTTATACCAAGGAATTGTGATTGCGTCTTTTTTACACAGCTAAAAAACACTCAAAGGATATGAAGCCATTCTCTGAATGAAAAAGGAATTGGATTCAAAGGAAAATGGATGATCAAAGACTAAATTAATTTCATTCAAATTCTCTTCGGATTAAATAATCCGCTTCTTTGTTAATTCGCCAATTCTGTACCAAAAAATAACCCAGTCTCAAATCCGCGACAAGACCTCATAAACTCCTTCCTCCACCGAATGAAAACGAAGAAGACGATAAAAAAGAAATCTTATATAAAGATATTTGCTTTTTCTTTATTTTTTCGTTAAAGGATAATTTGCACGAACACCCCTGGAGGTTGGTGCTTATTGTTTTGCCTTTTATATTCAAGGAGCTTTTTAAAGTGGCAGCGAAAAAATTTGTAGAGTTAAATGTTGAAATGCGTGCGAAGGCTGGTAAGGGGGCAGCGCGCGCAACACGTCGTGAAGGTCTTGTCCCTGGCGTGGTTTATGGTGGTAAATCTGAACCTGTAATGATTGCAATCGACCCACGCTTAATTATGCGTGAATTACACGGTTCTTGGCGTTCTCAATTGTACCAAATCCTTGTTGATGGTAAAAAAACATCAGTTGCATTAATGCGCTCTGTGCAAATGCATCCAGTAACAGACCGCCCATTACACGTTGATTTCCAACGTATGGTTGCTGGTCAACATATCCGTGTTGAAATTCCTGTTCACTTTATTGGTGAAGATGAATGCCCAGGTTTCAAACGTGATGGCGTTTTAAATACTGTATATCACTCTGTTGAAATTAACTGTGACGTTGATCATATTCCAGAAGCATTTGTTGCTGATCTTACTGGTTTAGATATTCATGATACCATCAGTTGGTCACAATTAAAGGGAACAGAAAATGTTACCCATACCAATCAAAATGAAGAAGATTTCGTGATTGCTAGCATTTCTGCTCCAACAATTGCTGTTGAAGTTGAAGATGAAGCAGCTGAAGGTGCAGAAGGCGAAACAGCTGAAGCAGCAACAGAAGCAGCAGCTTCTGAAGAGTAATCTTCTTTTAATTAATGAAAGAATAGATCATGTTACTGTTGACTGGGCTTGGTAATCCCGAGTCTGGAATGCAGGCAAATCGCCATAATATTGGTTTTATGGCGATCGATCGAATTGCGCAACGCCATGGTTTTTCCCCATGGCGTAAGCGTTTTCGTGGGGAAATTGCCGAAGGCACCATAGAAGGTGAAAAAATCCTTTTGTTAAAACCAATGACTTATATGAATCTTTCGGGGGAAAGTGTTCAACCAGCAATTGCTTTTTATAAAATCCCGTTGGATAATTTAATTGTTTTTCATGATGAACTTGATCTTCAACCTGGGCGTATACGCATTAAAAAAGGTGGGGGGGCTGCTGGTCATAATGGCTTGCGTTCTATTGATAAAATGATGGGTAATCAAGATTATTGGCGTGTTCGTTTGGGTATAGGTCACCCTGGGGACAAAGCGCGAGTAGCTGGTTATGTATTAAGTAATTTTTCCAAACAAGATCAGGAATGGCTTGAGCCATTCATTGATGCCGCCGCACAAGCATCTCCATTACTGGTTGCTAAAAACTGGGATGCTTATATGTCTAAAATTGCGTTGTTAACCAAGGAGTAAAACAACATGGGGTTTAATTGTGGTATTGTTGGATTGCCAAATGTTGGAAAATCCACTCTTTTTAATGCATTAACCGCAACTGCTGCAGCACAATCAGCAAATTATCCATTTTGCACAATTGAGCCTAATGTTGGTCGTGTGGCGGTGCCAGATACACGGTTGAATATTTTGTCACAAATTACGAATTCTAAACAAATTATTCCAACCAGTTTAGAATTTGTAGATATCGCTGGATTGGTTAAAGGGGCTTCCAAAGGGGAAGGTCTTGGTAATCAGTTTCTAGCGAATATTCGTGAAGTCGATGCAATTATCCATGTATTACGTTGCTTTGATAATGATGATATTACCCATGTAGAGGGCTCTGTTGATCCTATTCGGGATGCAGAAATCATTGAAACCGAATTGATGATTGCGGATTTAGAAAGCCTTGAGAAACGCATGATTGCGTTGCAAAAAAGAGCCCGTGGAAATGATAAAGAAGCTCAAGCAACTTTGGTTTTGGTAGAACCTTTAATCAAAGCTTTGCAAGATGGCACACCCGTGCGTGATGTCATTCCAGCAGGTGAAGAAACAGCTATTTCGCGTTTACAGCTTTTAACCAGCAAGCCAGTTTTATATGTATGTAATGTTGAGGAAGAATCCGCAGCGACTGGTAATGCATATTCAGCCAAGGTGCTGGAAATGGCCAAAGCACAAGGTGCCGAGGCTGTGATTGTTTCTGCTGATATTGAAGCCGAAGTAAGCCAGTTGGGTAAAGAAGATCAAATGGAATTCCTTTCTGGATTAGGATTGGAAAATAGCGGTCTGGATCGTGTGATCGCAGCGGGCTACCATTTGTTAAATCTAATTACCTATTTTACTTGTGGTCCCAAAGAAACCAGAGCTTGGACGATTTCTAAGGGCACCAAAGCACCACAAGCTGCGGCTGTGATTCATAATGACTTTGAACGTGGCTTTATTGCTTGTGAAACGATTGCTTATGATGATTTCGTTCAGTATAAAGGTGAAACTGGTGCAAAAGAAGCTGGTAAAGCACGTATCGAAGGTAAAGAATACATTGTCAAAGACGGTGACGTTTTACTCTTCCGTTTCAATGTATAATTTGCTTTACTAGTAAAATAATCGATTTTAGATGTATGGCTTGCCAAGGAAAGATATAACGATGGTCTCTGTCAGTTCAAATTCGGTGCAAACAATTACAGAGCTTGCACAAAAAGTCAGAGATGCTGCTTATCAATTGGCGCGTACCGATATTCAGCAGCGTAACCAAGCGTTACGCTGTGCAGCCAAAGCATTACGTGCTGCTGAAATAGAGATTTTGATGGTGAATGCTCACGAGGTCGCAAAAGCTGATGTGTCAGCGGCATTCAAAGATCGTATGACTCTAACTCATGAACGTTTAGAAGCGATGGCTAAGGGTTTAGAGAACATCGCCGAGCTACCAGACCCTTTAGGTAAAGAATTGGCCAGTTGGGATAGGCCGAACGGGTTGCATTTTAAACGCGTTTCTGTGCCTTTAGGTGTCGTTGGGATGATTTACGAAAGTCGTCCAAATGTCGGTGCCGATGCTGTTGGCATTTGTATTAAATCAGGCAATGGGATTGTTCTGCGTGGTGGGTCAGAAACGCATTTAACCTCTATGGCGATTCACAAAGCAATGCAACAAGGATTGATTGATGCGGGGTTAAATCCTGATTCCGTTGCGATGCCTCCTGACAGTAACCGTCAACATGTTATGGATATGTTGCATGCGGTTGGTGTTATTGATGTGATTATTCCCAGAGGGGGATACTCGCTGATTAAATTTGTCCAACAAGAAGCAAGAGTTCCTGTGTTGGCACATGCTGCGGGTTTATGCCACACGTATATCCATGAAAAAGCTGATTTTGACAAAGCACGTAGCGTGTTAGTAAATGCTAAAATGCGTCGCACTGGGATTTGTGGCGCAACAGAAACGCTTTTGATTGATCAAGCAATAGCAGGGGAATTATTGCCGATCCTAGTATCTGATTTGCAAAAACTTGGCTGTCGTTTTGTAGGTAATCAAGCTGCATGTAAGATATCTCAAAAAATCGAACGTGCTTCTGATGAGGATTTTGCTACGGAATGGTTGGATGCCGTATTATCCGTTGCTGTTGTCAAAGATATTGATGAAGCCATCCACCATATCGTGAAGTATGGCAGTGGTCATACCGAAGCAATCCTGTCCGAAGACGATAAATCAGTTCGATATTTTATGGATTCTGTCCCTAGTGCTGTGGTCATGCGCAATACGTCGACGCAGTTTTGTGATGGTGGAGAGTTCGGGTTTGGGGCAGAAATTGGGATTGCAACAGGCAGACTTCATGCCAGAGGCCCTGTTGGAATCGAACAATTAACCAGCTATCGTTATGAAGTGTATGGTGATGGTCAGGTGCGCGCCTAGATGATATCAATACCGACTTGGGGGGATCGCAGGAATATACGCGTTGGGTTGTTTGGTGGATCGTTTAATCCAATCCATGAAGGACATTTACAGCTTGCTAATCGTGCATTAAAATTTCTTCAACTTGACCAAGTGTGGTTAATGGTATCGCCTGGGAACCCTTTGAAAGTCGGAAAAGAGATGGCACCATTTAAAGAACGCTTTCAAATGGCTAAAGAACGCGTAACAGGTAGAAAAATCATTCCCACCGATATCGAATGCAGATTACATACACGGTATAGCTGTGATACGATTCGTTTATTAAAACAACGTTTCCCTTGCTGCAACTTTGTATGGTTGATGGGCGCAGATGGTTTGGCCCAAATGGCTTTATGGTCGCATTGGAAAGAAATATTAAAGATTGTGCCTATGGCAGTTTTCCCAAGACCATCTTATATATATAGTGCATTAAATGGACAGGCAGCACAATGGGCTCGAAGAGCTAGGTTGCCGTCTCGTTGTGCGACAATGTTGGCTGATTTGCAATCACCAGCATGGGTTTTTGTTCCAGCACCAGAGAACAGTATTTCAGCAACCGCGTTAAGACAACAACGCCAACAATGATTAAAACGCCTAAGTTAAGTAAGATTAAAAAGGAATAAACTTATATGAATGAACAGATTTCACGTAAAGAAGTCGTGCAAACAGGTCCAGAGCAAGCTGTTAAAAGAGTGTCTGTTTTAGATGAAGCCAAATTAAATCAAGTCGTTGCATTGATGGTAGAGTCTTTGGAAGATGACAAAGCCGATAACGTCATTGTTATTGATTTGGTTGGCAAGGCTTCTTTTGCAGATCGTATGATTATCGCAACAGGTCAAGTAGACCGTCAAATCCTTGCAATGGCAACCCATTTGGATAAATTATTATTTGAAAATGGTATTAAAAAAGTAACGATGGAGAAAAGTGCGGATTGGGTTTTATTGGATGCCGGCGATATTATTGTCCATTTATTCCGTGGAGAAGCACGTGAATATTATAATATTGAGAAAATCTGGAATGTAGAAATTACAGATGCACCACAATCTGCGGAAAAATTAAGCGAAGAACCTCAAGAATAATGTTTTCGATTATTGCCGTAGGTAAAATGCGGCAGAAAGCTGAACTTGAACTTGTGGATCGTTATTCTAAACGGATTCGCCCTAAACTTTCGATTATAGAAGTTGGTGAAGCAAAAGGCGGTCCAGAAGAAACCAAATATAAAGAAACACAAGCCTTGTTAAGTGCTGTGCCTAATCGTTCGGTTGTCATCAGCCTTGATGAGGGTGGGAAAAATTACAGTAGTCTTGTTTTTGCGAATATCATGCAAAAATGGATTGATGAATCCAGACCTATTTCTTTTTTAATCGGAGGGGCTGAAGGGTTGCATCATGCTGCCATTCAACGTTCTGATTTGGTTTTATCCTTGGGAAGCTTAACTTGGCCCCATATGCTTGTTCGTATTTTACTTGCTGAACAAATTTATAGGGCACAAAGCATTTTACAAGGGCATCCTTATCATCGACAAGGACGTCCTTAAATGTATGGATATTATTTGATTGAACGATCTGGTGCGTCAGCAAAGAAATCATCAGATACATTTGGGTTTAAAGCCACTTGGGTTTGAACTTTAGAGTATCCTTTGGTTGTTGCTGCATCAGCTGACCATGTTTTGATATTTTTGTTTGGCGCTTTACGTTTAGCAGTAACATTTTGTACACGACCACTATTTGGATAAATAAATCCATGTGTTGGATAGATACTTCCAAAATTACTTTTATCGCCATTCGTAGCAACACGAACTGCAGTCCAGTCATTGTTAGGAGATACGTCAATTACAGGAGTATCTCGGCTTATACCTCTTTGTGCCCAATGTGATTGATCGATAATGACTGTTCTAGAATCAATTACTTTTGTAACAACAGCAACATGTCCATAAGGCATCTTGCGTGTTGAGCGGAAACTTAGAACGCTGTTTGGTTCTGGAGCATTTCCACGATCGTAGACGCCTGCTGCATTAGACCACCAATTTCCTGCATTACCAGATAATTGCACATCAGAGGCAGAGCGTGCAAACGCTACACATTGGATAACATTACCACCATGTCTGCCACTTCTATGTCTATAGCTTACTTTACGGGTTTTAAAATGGCTTTTTTTTGCGCTGTGGCTACTTTTACTTTTTAAAGAAACTTTTTGTGCATGAGCGCTTTTGCTTGCATGATGAGAAGTTTTTTTAGTTATATGATGTGTAGTTTTAGCTTGTGCATAAGAGGTTGAAACAACCATACATGAGAACATTAAAAGAAATGAGGAAAATTTCGTTTTAGTATTACGATGCACATAGACGTTTTTCATTCGGCAACCCTATAAAGTCTTAAATCTTAATTGTTGTGGAAATGTATATCCTTCATACGGACAGGGTTTGTTTAGGTCAAGATAAAATGTAGATAATTCTAATTTTTTTAGATTTTTGAAGGTGTTGTGTCGTTTTTTGATGTAACACTGCAACAAAATAAACATAAGAAAATAGACTAAATAAACCTAAAAATTCATTATTATTGGATAGATAAGGGAAATACTTTATTCTTTTTATGAAGATTACAGTATTGTTTATGCTAAAAGTAAAATTATAATTTTTTAAAATAATATGGAGCGTTTTTTGTTTCTTTCAATTGCATCTTTAAGAATAGAGATTATGCCTGTAACAATGTTACGTCAAAATTGTATGTTGATATGGGATCAAGGTCTGAAAAAAGGTATTGTCAGCGATCCTGGTGGGGATTTGCCTTTGATTATTCAGGCTATTGAAGCGGATGATATAGAGATACAAGCAATTTTATTAACACATGGTCATTTTGATCATGTCGGCGTTACCACAGCCTTACAACATTATTTACAAGATAAATACCAAAAAGAAATCCCTATCTTAGGTCCTTCTCAAGAAGACCAGTTTTTACTTGATAAAGTTCAGCAAGATGTACTTAATTTTGGTACTAAGATAGATAATGCTCAAAATGTAAAACCTACACGTTTTTTAAATGATAAAGAAAAACTTTCTTTTGATGGCATTAATTTGGAAGTTCTGCACGTTCCTGGTCATACACCTGGTCACATAGTTTTTTATGAGCCTAAGGCGCGTTTTATGATCACAGGGGATGTATTATTTAAAGGAACAATCGGCCGAGCTGATTTTGCTTATGGTAACGAAGGGTTACTTATAAAAACAATCAAAGAAAAATTACTTCCCCTAGGCGATGATATATATGTATTACCAGGGCATGGGATTGGTAGTACTATTGGTTTTGAAAGATTAAATAACCCGTTTTTAATTTAAAGGAATATATTTAAAGTGAAAAAGCATTTTATTCATTTAGCGCTAGCGTCAGTATTGATGGTAGGTTTTGGATATGGCTCACTGGCTATAGCTGAAAATATCGAGCATGATATTATGAAAGCTCAACCTGAGTTAGCAAAGCAACCTTTGACGATTATAACTAAAGATGCTCAAAAGCACGAATTTTCGGTTGAAATTGCAAAAACCCCTCAAGAGCAGGAAGTTGGCGAAATGTTTAGAACCAATATTCCTGATAATGGCGGAATGTTGTTTATTTGGCCAGCCCCGCAAGGTAGTAGCATGTGGATGAAAAATACGGTAGTACCTCTAGATATGGTATTTATTGATGCAAATCATCGTATTCAAGCTATTGCTGAAAATACGATTCCATATAGCTTGGCGCCGATTAGTAGTCATGGTGCAGTGATCGCAACTTTAGAGCTTAAAGGTGGGATAACTGAAAAGTTAGGTATCAAGGTAGGAGATACGATTGAAAGTCCTGCACTTGAGGCTGACAAGGCAGAATTAATGAATAAACATGTTGTTAAGCAAGAAACTAAAAAGAAATAAGCTCTAAAACAAAAAAGAATCTTTATAGTTACTATAAAGATTCTTTTGATATCAAGTGAAATAAACTTGTTATATTATACAGGTTTATGAGCTTCTAAAAACCATAATTGTTTATCTAGTGCTCTAGAAATCCCTGTAAATAAATCAGCTGTATTGGCATCACCTGCTTCATCAGATTCATCAATCGCTTTACGAACAGCATTAGCAAATACACCATAACGTTCGATAAGTGCATGAATGTGATCTTCTACTTTATAGATATCAGTAGGATAGGGATTAATTTTTGATGTTTTGGTAATATTTTGTGATGTACCATAAGCTGTTCCGCCAAGGGCTGTGATACGTTCAGCCATTTCATCATTAAAAGTATCTAATTCACCACGGAATCCATCAACCATTTCATGAACGCCGATGAATTGAGGCCCTTTCATATTCCAGTGTGCTTGCTTAGTCAAAAGTGCCAAGTCCAAACCATCAGCCAGGCGTTCATTTAATAATTGAACAATAACTGTTTTGGTATTAGAGGGTAAATTATTTAAAGTAGGGTGTAATTTATTTTTAGGCATAATAAGAACTCCTTATAAAAAATTATATTAAAGTATAAGTGTAACTTAGCTACTTTGACAATAAACTATTCAAGATATTTGTATATTAATTAATATTCATAACGCTAATCGATAATATTAATTGATTGAATATTTTGAATGTTACGCTTTAAAAAATTAGAGATAAAAACCTAATAATTAACATTTTAGTTTTTTATTAAAAGTTTATAGTTTTTTAATTAAGATATTATTTGTGTCGATACCATTTTAAAAATAGAAAAGAGAAGGTAAGATTAGTATCTAAATATTTAAAATAAGATGCTTTTCCTAATATTTAAGTGATTCAATTTAAACTTTATATATTGGATGATTTTCAAATCGAAATATAATAACTATATGTACGATTTTTATGTATGGATAATAATAATCTTGCTATTAAATAATTTTACAGTGACAATTAATTATATTTTGTTAAAACAAGATAACCTCATATAAGGGCATATATTTATATTCGTTTATTATTATACTAGGATGTTAATGTGGTTTTTTTAATAACAGGGGCCAGTGGTTTTATAGGTTTTCATCTTGCAAAAGCATTACTGGCACGTGGAAATACCGTGATTGGTATAGATAATCTTAATGATTACTATTCACCTTTATTAAAACAAGCCCGTTGTGATCAATTAAAACAATTCCAAAATTTTTATTTCTATCAAATGGATATTGCTGATCAACCTGCAATGGAGAGTATCCTCAAACAACATCATGATATTAAGATTATCTTTAACCTCGCGGCTCAAGCTGGAGTGAGATATTCTCTAGAAAATCCGTTTGCTTATATTCAAACAAATATCACAGGCCATTTAACTATTCTTGAATTGGCACGTCACTTGCCAAAATTGCAGAGAATTTTCTATGCATCATCGTCATCTGTGTATGGATTAAATAAACGCCTTCCTTTCAGTGAGCAAGATCGTGTCGATCGTCCAAGCTCTGTGTATGCGGCATCAAAACAATCTGCCGAGCTTTTATCTTTTACGTATCACCATTTATACGGACTAAAACAAACAGGTTTGCGTTTTTTTACGGTTTATGGCCCATGGGGTAGACCTGATATGGCATATTATCTTTTTGCCAAAGCTATTGCTGAAAATAAACCGATTACTCTATATGAAGGTGAGAATCTGTCACGCGACTTTACCTATATAAGTGATGTTATTGATGGGTTAATCAGTTTGCTGGAATGTCCTGATTTAGATGGGTATGAAATTTATAATATTGGAAATAGTCGTCAAGAACAGGTAGAAAATCTCATTACTTGCCTTGAGAAGAGTATGCAAAAAAAAGCAAAGATAAACCGTATTACTCGTCCAAATACAGATATAGAAGCTACCTTATCTGATATTACGGCGATTTATAAAAAAACTGGTTGGTCACCAAAAACTAGATTAGACGAAGGCATTCGATATTTCACTGATTGGTTTCAAAATTTTAATAATTAAAAATAATTATGAATCTGTAATAATAAATAATTAACTGGTTAAATTTATAAAAGGGAAATAATTTAGTCATTTCCCTTTTATCACTATAAGTCTATATAAAATATATTTTAAGATTGTGAGATTGTATCTCTGCGTGTTCTTGTGCCCCATAATCCAAATAATGCACTTACAATAGCACCAATTACAAGATTAATAAAGCCCCATAAAGCCATACTAGACATTACTTTTGCAGCTTGATCTGCTTTCTCTTTGGCTTCTTTTTTAAAGGTAATATAGCTTTGCTTAGCATGCTGCAAATTGTCTTCTAGGCTATTAATTCTTTGTTGAACTTCGTCCATCGTATTATTGTATAAATTAATATAATTATCGACGGCTTTATGCACTTCTTTGTTGTTTAATTCAGAATTACTAGCAATAGTTTGTTCAATTTGCTCACGATTAATTGGTTGTGCGATGGCTTGACCCCGTTTTTTTAATTTTTCTACTAGTTGAGAAATTAAAGTATCGGCTTGATTTGGATTCATTCCAATATCTTTGATGGTTTGTGTTAAATCATTTTTAGTATCATTAAGTTGTTTCTTAAGATAATTAGGTTGTAATGTTGGAATATTAGTTTTTTCTAAAACATCTCTGACATTTTGATCCACATTATTGGTATTAATATTAGTGTTAATATTCATTTCACCAAAAATCTTTTTTCCAATATCAGCAGTTTTATCAATCCCACCTCCTGTTGCAGACGCAAGACCACCAATTACATTTCCTGTTGTAGAAACAGTTGATCCAACAACTGATCCAACAGTTTGAATAACTCCACCAATAATAACAGAGCTTAAAATTGCACTGATAACAAAAGAAGTGGCCCAGACTAAAAAGCCATGAATAACACCATCACTTCCTGCTAAACGTCCTGCAATAAAGGCACCTAAGCCAAGGCTGACTAATGTAATAATAATCGTCCAGACAAGAAAACTAGTGCCAATGTGACTAGCCGTATCTGAAGTGCGAGGGGAAATGACAGCGGCCCCCAGCATCATTAATGCTAGATAAACAGCAATAACAGCAAACACGCCAGCAATGATGCTGCCCCATGAAATACGTTTTTGCAAAGTTGTAATATTATGATCGTTCATAGTGATTCCTAAAATAGAGCTGAAGATAAATATTCTTGAAATAATATTAATTGTAAATATATGTTTAAAACAAATAAAATACTATATTTATAGCTATTAATTAATAAATGTGATTTTTAATCAACAATTTTGTTAATATAATTTTATATTTGTTAATTATTTATTAATAATATTAATATTTTATTAATGTTTCTTTTAAAATGGCGTTGAGGTATGGATTCCTTAATAGGGCCAAGAATGGGATGTAATTCATAACTTATTGTAAATGTGTTGTTTTACAGAAAGTTTAAGAAACTTTAACAAAATATTAAGAATCTTATTGACGTTGCTGGTGAGTTTATGTAGAAGTGTTTTTACCGAAGCGGTGTTGATTAAAACTTCTT
>NZ_CAMXCI010000004.1:0-207381 GCF_947179115.1 Commensalibacter papalotli (ex Botero et al. 2024) | reverse complement strand
TGCGGGGTGGAGCAGCCCGGTAGCTCGTCAGGCTCATAACCTGAAGGTCAGAGGTTCAAATCCTCTCCCCGCTCCCAATATCTCAATAAATAAACTAAAAAAACCCATATGTCCTAATTATAATTACATATGGGCTAAAAAAGTAGAGACTGAAGAAGTACAAAGTAATTTTAGATCCTTCAAGTTTATCATAATCTAAATATTACAACTTATACGATAACACACATCTTAAAGTTGTAAATATAATACTCATTAGCATCTCTTAAAAGTGTATAAAGTCATTTATAATATCTAATTCTCCATATCAATAAATATAATAGCTTCTATGAATTTAAACGTTGAGATCTATACAGTTAAAAAAGAAATTCATTATAGTATCAACTAACCTTGTCAAGAAATATCATTAATGCTTAGTATATTAAGTGGGCATAGATCGTTCGATTTTGTAGATCATATTTTTAATGTATTGTGTTTTAATGATAAAAATAATTCTGTTATTCCTATTCGTCATTCAGGATTAATCAAGGATAATTTACCTATACCTTTGTCTTTATTACATGCGATTATATTGCTCAATAAATGCAATAATAAGGTTTTTGATATGATCTCTAAAGAGTTACTATCTTATGAACTTTTGATTTATATCATAAATAATCAGATGATTATTTGTATAATTTTAATATTGTAGATCTTATAAAAAAAGTCCCGATTTAACTAAATCTTTTTATTTTGGTTCTAAAGTTACAAGTTTTATTCCTAATTCTTTATTTTTTTGTAATTTAGTAAGAGATTTGCTCAGCTAGAAGAATATAAGTTTGTTAAACTGAGGCTTTATGGAATATTATCTGTAGATCAGAAATATGGATAGGAAATAACTTTGACAGAAAATTATTACATAGAAATTCTTTCATTATTTAAGGGGAATTAATCTAAATTCTACTTTGTTGTAAAATGTTTAATGAAGTTAGCTAATCTTGATGATATTTCTTCAGGTATTATAAAATGATCAAAAAAGTAATTTTGAGTTTTATTTATTTTTCGCTCTATCAATATGTCGTGGTAGTCGCCCATAAGGCCATTAATCGTTGCTAGATATTGAAACGTTTGATGATGGTAAGACGAGGGGAATAATACATCAAACGTGCCATATACAGCAGATAACATACTCATTTGTTTTCTAAGTGTATGAAATTGATGCGCTGAAACAGTCGAATTTTGTTGAGTTTCGTTTTGTATAAATGTTACACGTTTATTAACCGCAGAAGTGAAACTTTCAACGTCACAAGGGAAAAAACGATAGACTTCTTTTTTCAGTAAAGATTGCCCTTTTTTATTCCAAAGTGCGTTTAAGAGCAAGGCGTTAGGAATGACGATATTAGCTTTTTTATGTTTAAAGCCATCTTGGATGATACCTAATAATGCTGTGGTACGCCCTAGTAAAAATGGAGGTTTGTGGCGTTCATCGAAGCCTCGGCAAGCATAACAAAGATGTTTAAATTTAGCTCTTACCATTTTGTATATGACTTTGTCTTCTTCAGATATATGATATGAAGAACAAAGTTGCTTAACAATTTCTGGGAATCGTTTATCTAATATGCCTTCTAACCAAAGTTGACGGCTGATCATAAAACCTTCGATAAGCTGTTTTTGTGTATAATCAAAATTTATGTGGCTGGGTAGAGTGCTTTGTAAATCAACTTTATCATCTACACAGATCATGTCATAAAGTTGCTGACATTGTTCTTCCGAGAAATGAAAACGTTCAAAATCAACGATTTGTTTAGCGTGAATAGAAACGTTTTTTTTGAATATCATTTTATTCTCTTTTTTATATATCAAATTTTTGTAAAAATATTATTGGCGCGGTAAATATTGATTAATGTAATTTTGTAAAGGGATAGATACTTTTGCTTGATAGGCCAAAGAAACCCACATTAAACCACCTCCCCATCCTGCAAGAACATCGCTGCACCAATGTGCACCCAAGGCTAACCTGGACCATCCAATGAGCAGGGATCCAAGTATGCAAAGAATTAACATAGATCGTTTTTGATCAAATATGAAATAACAGACAAATAAAAATGCAAGTGAATTGACAGAATGCCCACTAGGGAAACTATAGCTGATTGCATGAGTTAAAGGCTCATCAAATATAGGGCGAGCTCTGCCGACAGCAAGCTTTAATAATGTAAATACTATTCTACATGAGCCCATTGTAATTAAAACCCAGATGGCTTCATAAGCACGTTTTTTGAACCATAACCACCCCCCCAATAACAGCGTAAGCGGAGTAATGATTGTAAAAGAGCCTATTTTGGAAATGGCTTTAACAAGGGGGACATCATAATCAGAAGGAGAATATACTAAAATATGACTGAGCGTAGCGTCCCATGTCGTAAATAATGCAATTAGAATAGCAATACAAAATAAAGCCATTCCACTGACAAAGAGCGATTTATAATGAAAAGACAATAATCTACCCCAATAAAAGAGAAACCTTATAGAACTTGTTTTACCATATCCGTTACAGTTTGATAAACCTCTTTGTATGGTATTGTTGCATCAATATCAACAATATGTGCATTTTTAAATGAAAGCTTTGGGGTAACTTCCACTTTGGCTTTCAACAGATCATAGTCGTGATCTTGTTTACGTTGAAAAGCCGTGTCAACATCGATATTTAAACGAAAAATAAGATCAGGTTTCTCAGAGGCCATTTGCTCATAAAGTTTATATTCGCACTTGACGAGTTTAGAGATAAACCAGTTATTTGTATGAGCAGCAGATAACCCAGGACCATCGTAAAATCCACTGACCTCAGTTTGTGGATAGCGGTCTGTAATGATAGTGACTCCTTTTTTTCGTAAATTCATCATTTGTTTGAAATGATAAAAGCGGACGCAAGAAAATATAAAAATAACAATGGCGGTTAAAACGCCAGGGATTTTATTGCCTTTTTTCCTTGCTGTAGAAGCTTTTTTATCGATAATACGATCTAAGAAGGGGCCTATGAGTTTTATTTCTTTTATTTTGCGACCGATATTACCAGAGCCTTGTCCTAGGTAACAGCGTTTAGTTGGGCGTAATTTTGATAATGAATTGGTTAAATCAATACTGAGTGTAGATTTTCCTGAGCCATCACACCCAATAAAAGCTATCAAAGGGGCTAATTGTTTAGGAGGGTTTTGGTACGACATATATAATTTTCTAAAACTTTAACTATTTATTAGGCACAAATGATGTGAGCGTTTTTATTGTGTATAATATACTAATCAATATTCTCTCATTTCTGTGATAGTTTATCATCAAGTCATGATTAAGACTATTGTGTTTATACAGAGGTGATAGCATAATAGAGCGACTTATAATAGTTTATATTGATAAATCAAATCACATTTTATCGTAATTTATTGTAATATAGTGACAGCTAAATAAGGTTTAAAGAATATAATTTATGAAAAAAGATTCATACTTGCCCATTATTGCGATTATTGGTGTTGACGGTTCGGGAAAATCGACTGTTACGGCTGAAATTTGTGAATGGTTAAAGGGGGATTATCCTGTGCGTTCATGTCATTTAGGGCGCCAAACAGGAACGATTGGACGTAAGATTGCCAAGCTTCCTTTATTAGGGAAAAAATTAGATAAAAAGATTTCTGGAAAATCTCATGCTGCACGCGCTGAACAAGGACCAAAAGCAGGCGTTGCTTTGGTTATATTTTTATTATCTTTAAGGCGCGTTTATCGATTTTATAAAATGCTTCGGTTAAAAAAACAGGGCTTTTTAATTGTTACGGATCGTTATCCTCAGACTTCAGTCATTGGTGGGCTAGATGGGCCAGATTTAACGGTTGATTATCCTAAAAGTTTAATAGCTCGTTTCCTTACTCGTTGCGAGCGTCGTTTATATAATTGGATGGTAAGTCATAAACCTGATTTGGTTATTCGGTTAAATGTCGATCTTGAAACTGCGATGCAACGTAAACCTGATCATCGATTACATTCAATGGAAAGAAAAATAGCCACCTTTGATCAAATCACTTTTAATGGTGCGCCTATTGTTGATTTATACAGTCATAAACAGCCTCTTGTAGAAATGATACAAGAGGCTAAGAAACGTATTGCAAGTATCTTACCACAGAAAATCAGTAATTAGGCTCGTAAACGGGCATAGCTCTGCGAAAAACACCTCTAGTTTTATTTTGTGTTGGGTCTGCTGTTTGAGGAACAGGCATATTAAGACCCATATCATATTTACCACGTTGGCGTTTGCTGTTGACCCATCCTTCTGTACCGTTAATTTTTTGCGAGCGTTTAGTATAACGGCCTGGCAAAAGAGCTGCGGGGCCGTTTTTATTTTTTAAGTCTTGTTGTTGTAATTCGGCTTGTTGTTGGCGAGCATTTTCAGCGGCTTTTTTTGCAAAAGGGGAAATGTCATCAGAGCTTTGTCGAGGATTAAGATGGTGGTCCTTGGGGACTTCGACTACAGGGGGAGGCGGACTATTTTTGTGGTGATTACGTGCATAGGTTTGTTGGTTACTTGTCATTCCAAAAGCAATAATTCCCAAGGCAAAACTATATAAAAAGTATTTTATGTTTAACATAAGAATAAATATCCTTATCAAGTTCTTTTAGAGGAAAATATAGGATTCTATCCTTAAAAGTTAATATCAAATCATGGCAATATTTAATATTTTAAAAATTAAATTGGTTAGAAAACAACATTCGTTCTGAAGCCTAATACAGCAGCATCTTTATATGTATTACGTGTAGCAGCCACATTGTGGAAAAATTCAAACACAGGCATAATCATTATACCACGATACACAGAAATACCATAGTTCGCCTCGAATAACATACTATTTGATTGAATTCCTGGGGCACCGTTTAATAAGCCGCTATAGATTCCATTCCCTCCAGAGACCATTCCATTATTGATTTGATATTGTTGCGCGCGACTTAACCCTCTGGGAACGGTATAATAAGTCATCATTAGGCCAAACTGATCGTAAGGTCTGGCATGCCAAAAGCCACGATCTAATATACCGATATTATACAAATCTTTGAAATTCGCCGTCGTAGGAGAGTCATGCCCCCAGTTTGCAATAACATATAATCCATGATCTTTGACAGCATCATTACGATGAATCATTTGTCCCATCATGATCCAATATTGAGCACGATTATCTTTTTTACCAGACCCTGTAGCTTTGGCGGACCATGTATCAAAACGGCTGGTGTCTAGACCTGCGCCTATGCGCAAATAACCATTAAGATGTTTTTTACCAAAATTTGAGTCATACCCAAATTCCACAGGAACGAATGCGCCAGTTGCAGCACCAACGCCCCAGTTAAACCCAGCAGGGCCACCTTTTCCTTTTCCCCAAGGAGAACTTTCATAAGCCCCAACTTGGACATAAGTATTTTTGGTGGGTCGATAAAGGATCTTTGCTCCCCAATTCGTTCCAGGCCAAGGGGTAAAGCCTTGCTGTGATTGAATGCTTCGTGGTTGTCCGCAAGTGGCGATTAACATGAACTGACAAGCAAAAGGGCTGAGTGCAAAGTTGTTTCCAACACTATCACGTCCAAATCTGATTTCTACACGATCGTCCCAAAGTTTTTGTAGGCCATAGACATAGTTCATATGAAAAAAACGGCCATATCCGCCACCTTGGATTTCTTGTGCTTGGATTTGAGTATCTCCAATATAATCGGTACTGGCATTTCGACCAGCCAGATTTAGAATCATCATATGGGTTGAAAATCCTTTCCAACCGATGATTTTCTCCCAATCCATATCCACAGAAAAAGCAACTTGATGGGCATAATCAGCCCCTTTTCTTTTCCCGCCATGTATAATTCCTGCGGTTTCAGAAAGCCAGCTTAGGCCTAGTTGGATGCCATATTGATCAAGATACTTATTAACACCTCCAAGTAACAATTGTTGAGTGGGATCGCTGTCGGGGTTCCCTTGAGGGTTATTTAAATCAGAAACTTCTTCATCAGAGTTATCTCTGTGATCAATGATATGATCAAAATGTTTGTTTTTCTTTTGATGTAACACTGGTTTTGCAAAGGCAGAGGCGCAATGCAAGGTCATAATAAAACAGGTGCTTAAATAAAGTATAGAGCGAGGGTAGCTGGTAATTTTATTTATCATCCAATAATATTCTGCCTTTTAATGTTATAATTTGAATAAAATCAAAATTATATAAATTATATTAAGCGTGAATCATATCATATTTTCTGAAAAAGTAAAAAAAGACCATTTTTTTTTGTATTTTTAACCAATTTTTCAATAAAGTAAAAAATACTTTTGCTAGAATTAAAAGATAGATTGTATTTTTATAATAAGCCATCAAACATTGATTAATATTGGACTTTAAATATGTCACAAACTAAATTGAAACCATGTGTTTTCCTTGATCGAGACGGTATTATTAATCTTGATACTGGCTATCCTTATCGCAAAGAGGATTTGAAATTAATTGATGGCGCAGGGCATGCAATTGCCAAGATGAATCGTTTAGGACTTCTAGTGATTGTTGTAACGAATCAATCCGGGGTGGCCAGAGGATATTTCACCGAAGCTGATGTTCATCAATTTCACAGTTATATCGTCGAGGACCTTGAAAAATACAATGCCCATATAGATGGTTTTTATTTGTGTCCTTATCATCCAGACGCAGTAATTGAAGCTTATCGTCAAGAGCATCCTGATCGTAAACCCGAGGCTGGAATGATAGAACGAGCCATACAAGAATGGCCTATTGATCGTGCGCATTCTTTTTTAATTGGTGATAGGGATAGTGATATTCAGGCTGCGCAAAATGCCAATATCCCAGGCTATTTATTTCAAGGTAATAATTTGGATATCTTTATTCAAGATATTTTAAAGCAGCATTGTTTAGTATAAACCATTTAGTAATGCTGATAAGTGAATTTTAATGTTTGGCCATTCACTCGCTGCAATTGTATAGACAATAGTGTCACGAATGGTGCCATCTTGTCTTAAAATATGTCCTCGTAAAATCCCATCTTTTTTGGCACCAAGCCTTTCAATGGCTTTTTGACTTTTAAAATTAAAAATATCGGTGCGAAGTACAACTATATTGGTTCGAAGTTGTTCAAAAGCATATTCTAATAATAAAGATTTGCAATTTGTGTTTACGTGCGTTCTTTGCATATTTTTTGCATACCACGTATAGCCGATTTCAAGCCTCCGCACATCGGGCGTAATTTCAAAAAAGCTGGTAGTGCCAATGATTTTTCCTGTTGTATCTTCTATTACAGCAAAAGGGTAACGTTCTTTGCGTGATTTTGCCTCAAGTGCTTCAGTGATATAATCTTTAACTTTCGAGGGATGAGGAATAACTGTGACCCGTAATTTCCACAAGTCCTCTTCATCAGTGATTTTTTGTAATCCTGATATATGTTGTAATGTTAAAGGTTCGAGGCGTACATTGTTTTTGGTAAGAATGAGATCTTGTTTTGGAAAAAAGGAGTGTTGTGTCATTATTTTTAATCCCAAGGGGCCTGTTTAGAGAATTGTTGAGCAAGAAAATCAATCATTACTCTGCTTTTCAATGGTACGTAATCTGAAGGAGGGTACATAATATATAAAGCAGCGTCTTGAATTGTAGGATAGTTGAGTTGAATTGGTACAAGTTGTTTTTTTATCAACTCTTGATTTAAAAGGAATTTGGGTAAATAGGCAATTCCTTGCCCCATAATTGCTGCATCTCTTAGAAATTCTCCATTATTTGCGGTTAAGGAGCCATTAACACGAATATTGTGTTCACCATTTTTACCAAATTTCCAGTAAGATCGGTTCATTAAAGTGCCCAGACTATATCGTAAACATTGATGGTTCGAGAGCTCTTGAATGCGTTGTGGTGTACCGTTTTCTTTTAAATAAGTTGGGGAGGCACATAAAACAAATTCAATAGAGGCTAGCTTGCGTGCTTTGAGTGTGCTGGAAATCATTTTGCCAATGCGTAAGGATAAATCCCATCCTTCTTCAACCAAGTCTACAATCCTGTCAGTTAGTCCCAGTTCAATAGAGATATCAGGATATTGTTGGGAAAACTGCATTAATAAAGGAGAGAAATGTCTTAGAGTTAAAGAAAGAGGCGCATTTATTTTTAAATGTCCCTTGGGACTTACATGTTGTGCTGTAATAGTTTGTTCTATGGCTTCCATTTCTGATAAGATTTTATCACAGCCTTGATAAAATAGAGTACCAGCTTCAGTTAGTGAAATCTTGCGAGTTGTGCGATGTAATAAGGTGCAGTTTAATCGTTGTTCCAAAGCATTAATATGTTTGGTGACCATGGTAGGAGACAGGTTAAAAGCCCGACCAGCTGCAGAAAAACTGCCTGTATTGACCACTTTGATAAAGATTTGCATGCTGGTAACACGATCAAGCATTTTATTTCACACCTATAGTTTATAATCTTTTAATAAAAATATGTATTATAAAGTTATAAGAAATAGATAATATAGTTTGCAAGTGATAAAAAAATTTTCTTCAAAATTTAATATAAGGAAACTATAAAATGAATAAAGTGGTTATTGGATTATTAGGTGCAACAGCATTATTTTTTGCAACAGAAGGTGCTCATGCTGCACCTCAACAAATAACAGATACTGTCATCACAGTGCAAAATGTAAAAAATGGTAATTATAAAATTGATCCATATCATACCCAAGTTTTATTCTCAGTTTCCCATTTTGGGTTTACGAATTACTCGGGTAATTTTTCCGATATTTCTGGTGTGTTAGCTTTAAATCCTAAGAACATCGAAAAAAGTAAATTAGACATTCAAATTCCAATTGCCAGCATTCAAACGACCAGTTCTAAATTAACCCAAGAGTTAAAAGATCCAGATTGGTTTGATGCCAAACAATACCCAACAGCACATTTCGTTTCTTCGCATATCGTTAAAACAGGTGAAAAGACAGCAGATGTTACAGGGAACTTGACCCTGCACGGCATAACAAAACCTGTAACTTTGCATATTGCCTATATAGGGGCAGGGGTTAATCCGTTAAACAAAGCTTATACTGTTGGTTTTCAAATCACAGGAAAAATTAACCGTGGAGAATTTGGAATTAAAACCTATCTTCCAAAAGTTGGGGATGAGGTTGATTTAACTATTGCGGCGGCTTTTGAGAAAGCGTCATAAATAGTCATTTGTTAAGAAAATATGTTAGTTTTGTAGCTGACATATTTTTTGTTGGGATTATAGTATGTTTTGATTAACATATATAAATAGATGGATATAAATATGTGATTATAATAGTATTTTTGTTGAGCACTTTTTTATTTTTTTCTACATTAGCTACAGTAATAAGAATAGATAGAATTAAAAATATAGCCATAAGAATATCAGTTTTTACTAGTATAATTTTAGTTATTTTTCTCTTATTTAAATTACCTTCTTTATATACAACAATATTTCCATCTTTAGATGAACAGCTTTCTAAGGAGCTTAAAGAAAAATGTGCATGGCAAGAGACGTGTAAAGTTCATTTGCATGAAATTACACCGTTTCGATGGGATAAAGCGTATTTTTTTTCATTGTCTAGTGAGTATACAAGGCAAGATATTAAAAGAATTACAGGGATTAACTTTATTTTTCACAGAAATAAAAATTTATCGCTTTTCCTTTATCAAGGTAAAGTCGTTAAATACGGTTTTTCTGATCCTCCTGATGACGACTTTGTAGGCAGATTTTCTCAAAGCCATTATTTTAATATGCTCTTTGATACTGCGGTAGATTATTATAAAATAACCCCACAAAATGATTTGTTATCTGTAAGTTTTATTACTGTAGGGAAGTATTATACTGGTTATTCGACGCATGCTTGGGGGAAAGTGACTGATTCAACTCAGATTCGTAACTTTTTTCTTGATAGAAACAAAGATCATTAAGATTTTGTTGACTATAATGAGTGTTTCGTCAGGTGAATTTAGATATTTAATTAGAATTTCTTCTCTAGCTTTGCTGTTAGTCAAATATATGTGAACAAGAGTCTTATAAATACCTGTTATGATTTCTTATAACATATTGAAGTGTTGAGGAGATTTATAATGAGATTAAAAAGTAAAACAGCAATCATTACAGGTGCAGGCAGTGGGATCAGCGAAGCAATTGCCAAGAAATATCTAGAAGAAGGTGCTAATTGCGTTCTGGTAGATTTAAAAATTGTAGAAGAAAAATTCACACCTTTAAAAGAGCAGTATAAAAATAAAATTGTAACAGTAATTGCGGATATCAGCAAAGAAGAAGACATTGCAAATATTGCTACAACGGCAATCAAAGAATTTGGTGAGATTAATATCTTATTTAACGGTGCAGGTATCTATGGGATGCGCCCGTTTTTAGAAGATTCTATGGATGATTTTAAGCGTTTATTTGCGGTGAATGTTCAAGGCTCTTTTATGATGATGCAAGCCGTTGCCAGACAAATGGTAAAGCAAGGAAAGGGCGGAAAAATCATTAATATTTCCTCGCAAGCAGGCCGTCGTGGTGAAGCCTTGTCTGCGCATTATTGTGCAACCAAAGCTGCTATTATCAGCTATACACAATCGGCGGCTTTGGCTCTGGCGGAATATAAAATTAATGTAAATGCGCTTGCCCCTGGTGTTATTGATACGCCAATGTGGGATCAAGTTGATGCATTATTTGCAAAATATGAAAATCTTGAAATAGGAGAGAAAAAACGTCAGGTTGCCAAGGCTGTACCTTTGGGAAGAATGGGCGTGGCTGCTGACTTTCTTGGAACGGCTCTGTTTTTAGCTTCTTCAGATTCAGATTATATTACGGGTCAGACGCTAAATGTTGATGGCGGAAATTGTATGAATTAGTTTTTTCTTGATATAGAACCAATTAAATTCACTTAGAAAATATTACAATTTAGTCAATTAATATACAATATTGTAATGAAATGATTAAATCACAGAAAACGGATTAATTTTTTTTTGTGTAAGAAATATATTGGTTTAATTTGTTTAATGGATTGATAATTTAATAAAAGGTAACAATTATAAGATAACGATAGTTAATATTTCAGGCTTAATTAACAGGTTATATTATAGTTTTATGCAAGATATACAAAAATCAGGATTAAGCCTGCAAGACCTTCTTAAACGCTCTTCTATCTGGTTTGCTCTTTCTGTTATACTAGGGGGGGTATCAGCCGTATGTATAGTGTTACAATTTATTACTTTGGCTCATATGATTGATAACTTAATCTTTCATCATGCAAGCCTAGATAGCCAAAAAATTAATTTTTTCCTAGTTATTATATTCTTTTTGCTGCAAACTATTGCTCGACTTGCATCGGATCTTGCGGGCACCAAAGCAGGGATTCAGATTGCAGCATCCCTTCGTAAAGATCTCTATGCACGACTACAATTAACAGGTCCAATTTCATATAAAAATCTGCCTATTGGTGAAATGGTAAATACATTAACCGAAGGGATTGATAATCTTATCCCTTATTTTGCACGTTATATCCCCAGTGCAGCAATGATGGTCATTTTACCCATTTTTATTTTAGCAGTTGTTGTTGGCGTTGATATTTGGAGTTTTATTGTGCTGGCTATTACTGGCCCTTTAATTCCCGTTTTTATGGCGTTTGTGGGGTATGCAGCTCAAGTTATTATGGATAAGCAATGGCACCAATTATCTATATTAAGTGGCAGCTTTTTGGATATGCTCAAAGGGCTAAAAACGTTACGTTTATTTGGCAGAGCTCAGGATAGTCTTGCTTATATCGAAAAGCTTTCTGATGAATATCGTAAAACGACATTATCGGTGATGAAGGTTGCTTTTATTACCTCTGCAGTGCTTGAGTTTTTTTCTAGCTTATCGATCGCCGTTATTGCGGTTATTTTTGGCACTCGATTACTGGCGGGCACAGTGGATTTTCGTTCTGCATTCTTGGTTTTGCTACTTGCACCTGAATATTTTATGCCTTTACGTAATTTTTCGGCCAGCTATCATGCCAGACAAAATGCTAATGCAGCGATTGAGCAACTTAAAAAAATATATGAGTTACCTAAATTAATTTCACGACCTGCTTATGTTGAAAATACCAATTTAGTACAAGAAGTTAAGTTGCAAGATATAAGCGTCCAGAGTGTCGAAGGACAGGCTTTATTGCAACAAATCACGTGTTCTTTTCTTCGTGATCAACTGACTATTATTATAGGAAAAAGTGGCGCAGGAAAAACTACTTTACTTAATGTATTATTGGGATTTTTACCTGTTTCTTGTGGCACATTGGAGGTGTTTAATACAAGCCATCAAGAAATCAAACCAGAAGAAATGCGGCTTGCCTGGGTGCCACAAAAAGCTTTGATGGTTTTTGGCACTATAAAAGATAATTTATGTCTTGGTTATGAGCAGGCAAGTTTGGATCAAATTAAGATAGCTGCACAACAAGCAGGTATTTTATCTTTTATAGAGCAACTTCCTCAAGGGTTTGATACGCATGTAGGGGAGGGTGGAAAACAATTTTCCGGTGGACAGTTGCGTCGTTTTGTTTTGGCACGGGCTTTGTTAAGAAATCCAGATGTTTTAATTTTGGATGAACCAACTTCTGGTTTAGATCAAGAAAATGCGTTGCAAATTATTGAGACAATCAGAACATGTAAACAAGATCGTGTTGTAATTGTTGCGACGCATAATAAGGAACTAGCGGCGCAGAATGATGTGTTATTGGAAATTGATCAGGGCAGATTGGTCAACCAATCCGCCAAAGGGGAAGTATAAAATGAACAATAAATTTATAGTTCCTGAAAAATTCAAATTGATTACTTTTATCAAACCCATTAAATGGCACTTGACTTTGGGATTATTTTTATCCTGTCTTGCCGCACTCAGTAATTTTGGCCTTTTGTTTTTATCAGGGTGGTTGATTACCAGTGCGGCTGTTGCTGGTTTGGCAGGGGTTGCTGCAGCACAAGCTTTTAATATTATGTTGCCTGCAGCAGGAGTACGCTTCTTTGCAATGGCGCGTATTTTATCAAGATATTTAGAGCGCATTATTACTCATGATGGCGCATTTAGACTAACCAGTGCTTTAAGAACTGCTGTTTATGCTTTTCTTATCCCTCAAACGCCCTCTGGATTAATGGATAAAAGAGGTGGGGATATTCTGGGTCAATTTGTGTCGGATACCGAAAGTGCGTCAGCTTATTACACAGATGCAGCCGTCCCTTTTGGTCGTGCATTTTGTTGTGCAATTATCTTTATTGGTTTGGTTTTTTATTTTTTACCTATTGCAGGAATAATTTTACTGATTGCCTTGATATTAGCTGGCATTGTAGTACCAGTCATTACCTATTATCTTTCTTATTATATTCTTGAAAAAATGCGTCAAACTAAAAGCGTTATGCAGGCGAATTTAGCCGAGACGTTGCAGAATCTTGGTGAATTATTAACGCTGAATGTTGCCGAGGTTTCAATGCATAAAATCAAACAAGATCAACTTGATTTAGATTATAGTAAATTAAAACTTGATTTTATTGAAAGTGCTGCACGTAGCCTCATTACTATGATTATGATGGTGGCGGTGCTGTTTGTATTAATATATTCTGTTCAAGTATATCAATATAATGCACTAACAGCAGCTGAAATTCCAATGCTTGTGTTAGGTATTATGGCAGCTTTTGATGTGGTTTTACCGTTACCAGCAGCATGTCATGCTAAGATCAAAGCAGATATTGCGCAAAAGCAATTACAAGCTTGTTGTGATTACCCTCAGGAACATATTAAAAAATCATTACTTCCCAAGCCGTCATATGATTTGGTGATAGATGAAGTGAGTTTTAGTTATCCATCGCAACCACAAATTATTTTAGACCAAGCCTCTTTGACTATCAAGCAAGGGGAGCATGTAGCTCTTATCGGAGCATCGGGTATTGGTAAGAGTACTGTGATAAATATGTTATTTTCTTTTTATAATTTGCAATCAGGAAGCATTTATTTTGGTGGAAAAGATGTTAACAAAATAAGCAGCACAACCTTATCTACGTTTATAACTGTTATATCTCAAGATTTTCACTTGTTTTCAGGGACAATCAAAGAAAATTTAAAATTAATTAACCCAAATGTTAAGGATGAAGAAATATCTGAAGCTTTAAAAGTGGTTCAGCTAGAAGATTTTGTTCATAATTTATCTCTAGGTCTCGATACTTTTATAGGAAATGAAGGACTTAGATTATCAGGTGGACAAGCCAGAAGATTGGCTGTTGCCCAAGGATTGTTGCGTAATACGCCTTGGTTAATTTTAGATGAACCCACAGATGGCTTGGACCAAAAAACAGAGTATGAGTTAATACAAGCATTAGTAAATAAGTATACTAGCAAAACAATTATGATAATAACCCATAAAAAAGAAATATTACCGTTATTTAATAGGGTTGTTTTATTACAAGATGGAAAATTCCACTCTGATATATAGTATATATTTTATATAATTTATTTCAGATATAAAAAGATTTATTAATAAATTATTAAAATTATAGTTTTTTTTATTATTGAAATGCTTTTTATTTATTATAAAAGCATTATATATACCTATGAATTTCTGTAAAAATCTGAAAGTTGTATAGAATGGATATCGTATCGCCTTGGGTTGTTGAACTCTCTCGATTTCAATTCGCTTTAACTGCTTTATATCATTTTATGTTCGTTCCTTTGACATTGGGAATGGTATTTATCTTGGCTGCTATGGAAACAGTTTACGTCGTAACAGGTAAACAAATCTATAAAGATATGACACAGTTTTGGGGAAAATTATTTGGTATTAACTTTGCCTTGGGCGTTGCGACAGGGCTGACCATGGAATTTGAATTCGGAACGAATTGGTCCATGTATTCAAGGTTCTTTGGAGACATGTTTGGAACCCCTTTGGCGATTGAAGGGTTAATGGCATTCTTTATGGAATCAACCTTTGTGGGTTTGATGTTCTTTGGATGGGATCGTCTTAGCAAAGGTGCTCACTTGGCGGTAACTTACTTGGTGGCATTGGGATCTAACCTGTCTGCTTTATGGATTTTAGTTGCGAACGCCAGTATGAATATGCCTCATGGTGGTTATTTTGATCCTGAAACTATGAGGATGACTTTCGATAGTTTTGTTGCACTTATTTTCAACCCAGATGCACAAGCAAAATTTGTGCATACTTCTGTTGCTGGTTTTGTTACAGCCTCTATGTTTGTCATGGGAATCAGTGCTTTTTACTTATTAAGACGCCAACATCGCAGTTTTGCTGCACATTCCTTTCGCATAGCGGCTTTGTTTGGAATAATGTCAACAATTGCTGTTATTACTTTGGGTGATGTGTTGGGGCGTTTGGATTATATGCATCAACCTACCAAAGTTGCTGCAATGGAAGGATTATGGCATACCAGCAAACCACCTTCTGAGCCTTGGTTACTTTTTGCCATTCCTGATGATAAGAAACAAACGAATTATTTCGAAATTGGTGTTCCTTATGTATTAACTCCCTTGTTAACGCATACTTTTGACAAGCCTATTCCTGGCATTTATGAACTGCAAGATCAGGCTGGCCCACGTATTGAAAATGGGATTAAGGCTGTATCTGCACTGAGACGCTATGGAGAACATCGCCTGCAAAGTGATCTAGAAGAATTTAGACACCATGAAAAAGACATGGGTTATGGTTTCTTAGCTACTCGTTACGCTCCAGATCAAGATATTGATAAAATTACTGCAGAGCAATTGCCTCAAGTTGTTGAGAAAACTAAGCTTGATATTTTTCCTAATATGTTTGTTACATTCTGGGCATTTAGAATTATGGTGTTCTTGGCCATGTATTTCTTTATTGTTTTTGCAATGGCATCTTATCTCAGCTTAAAAAGACAGTTGGAAAAATATCCTTTCTTTTTGAAAATAGTGATGTGGTCTATTCCTTTACCGTTTGTGGCTTCTGAATTCGGGTGGATTACAGCCGAGGTTGGTCGACAACCCTGGACGGTATTCGAGATCTTACCAACTTTTATTTCGTCCTCTACGCATAGTACTGGGTATATGATTTTCTCGTTATGCGGATTTTTATTACTATACAGTATCTTTATCGCGGCAGAATTATACTTGATGTTCAAGTTTGCACGCCTAGGGCCTCAAACCAGTCATGATGATCAACCCAGTCGTATTATTGCGGCTGAACAAAAAAGTTAAGGAGGAAGACCATGGAATATTATGTTATTTTAAAATTGATCTGGGCTGGCCTCCTATGTATTTTGCTGATCGGATTAGGTTTGATGGTTGGTATGGATATGGGGGTTGGAACATTATTGCGTTTTGTGGGTAAGAATGATGCAGAACGTCGTACTGCATTAAATATTATTGGCCCGCACTGGGATGGAAATCAGGTGTGGTTTATTTTGGGTGGTGGGGCTATTTTTGCAGCCTTTCCAACTTTATATGCAACTTCTTTCTCTGTATTTTATGTCGTGATGATTTTACTGTTGTTCAGTATGATTTTACGCCCTGTTGCTTTTGAGTATAGATCAAAAGTTGAATCGAAAGTTTGGCGTGCCAGTTGGGATTGGGCCTTTTTAATTTCTGGCTTTTTACCAATGTTTGTGTATGGCGCAGCTTTTGGGAATATTTTACAAGGAGTTGGATATCACTTCATCTGGAATGGTCAGTATTTCCAAGATGAATCATTTTGGAGTTATTTGATTAATCCTTTTGCAATTTTATGTGGATTGATGTCTGTATCGCTTAGTGTCTATCAAGGCAGTGCTATGTTGATGATGCGTTCAGAAGCACCTATTTATGAACGAGCAAGACGTTTTGCCAGTATTGCTGGTGTTGTTGCTGCGTTCTTATTTGCGATTGGTGGTGTATGGATTACGCAAATTAGTGGTTTTATTTTAAAAAGCGGTAATCCTGCTATGCAGCCTAATCCTTTATATGGGCAAGAAGTCTCTGTAGAGGTGGGGGCTTGGTTACATAATTTTGTAGCTCATCCTATTTTATGGTTGGTTCCTTTGATTGGAATGATTTGTATGTTGGTTGGATCCACGGTGGCAAGAAGAAATAAACCCCATCTTGCTTGGTGGTTGGGTATGGGTTCATGGGCAGGTACGATTGGTACGGTTGCTTGCGCGATGTTCCCATTTTTTATGCCTTCAACAACCATTCCTAATCAAAGCTTAACGATTTGGAATAGTACAGGCAGTGCTTATGGATTGACTTGCATGGCAATTTTAGCATGTATTTTTGTGCCTCTTATTATCTGTTATACATCATGGTGTTTTTATATCATGAGAGGTAAAGTCAAAACCTCTGATATTGTTAATGATCATCACAGCTATTAAAGGAGCAACATGAAAATGATAAAGATTTTATTACGCTTTGCTGGGCTAGGCATGATTTTAATCGTAGCTTTGTTGGTTGCTGTGTTTGTAGGGGATCAAGGACCTTGGTATTTTGCCTGGATGGTTGGAACAGTTATGATTGTTTTAATCTCTGTTGCTGGGGCAATTTTATTTGATACGCAATCAGATCCTAATGATTCAAAAGGAGAATATTAATGGGTGGTCATTTAGAGTGGGTAATTTTTTGTGTACCGTTTGTCTATTTATGTTTTTACCTTATCGCCTATCTAATTACACGCAAACTATTTCCTTAGTTTTATAAAATATTACATTAAAAGAAAAAGGCATTGTAAAATACAATGCCTTTTTTAATAACTAATATCTTATGTGAAAGATTATTTCAAAACAGCAGCCAAGGATTTTTCAAGGATTCCTAATGCTTCATCCAAGATATTTTCTTCTACAGTTAAAGGAACTAATACACGAATAGAGTTCGCAAATAGACCACAAGTAGCCAACATCAGACCATTATCTCTGGCATGACCAGCAAGGCTTTTTGTTGTATCTGCATCTGGTTTACCCTGAGCATCAAGAATATCAAATGCAAGCATCGCACCACGATGACGAATTTCGCCAATACGGGCAAAGACACCACCTTTTGATTTCAATCCGTCCAAGAATGCGGCAACTTTCTTACCGATATCATTACTACGTTGCAAAAGGTTTTCTTCTTCAAAGACTTCAAGAACTGCCAGAGCCGCAGCAACAGCTACCGGGCTACCAGCATAGGTTCCACCCAATCCACCTGGGGAAACGCTGTCCATAATATCTGCTTTACCAATAACACCAGACAAAGGATATCCACCAGCAAGGCTTTTGGCTGTTGTCATAAGGTCTGGTTCAATACCAAGTTGTTCGGTGGCAAAGAATGTGCCAGAACGTCCGTATCCAGATTGAACTTCGTCACAAATGATTTTAATGCCGTGTTTATCAGCAATTTCACGAAGTTTCTTTGCAAAAGCAGGAGGCATAAAGTGGAAGCCACCTTCACCTTGGATTGGTTCAAAAATAATTGCTGCAACATCCGTTGGTGCAATATCCGTTTTGAAGAGTTTTTCCAAAGCAATTAATGCTGCTTCTTCTGTAACACCAAAGCTTTTAACAGGGAAAGGAATGCGGAAAATACCACCAGGCATTACTCCGAAATCTTGCTTATAAGGGGCAACTTTACCCGTCATTGCCAATGTGTAAATGGTACGACCATGATATCCAGCATCAAACGCAATCACTCCAAAGCGTTTTGTTGCAGCACGAGCAATTTTTACGGCGTTTTCAACGGCTTCTGCACCTGTTGAGAAAAATACAGCTTTTTTATCGCCAGAAATAGGGGCTTTTTCACAGACTTTTTCTGCTAGAGTAATGATGTTTTCAAATCCAACTACTTGAGTAGCAGTATGAGAGAATTTATCAATTTGTGCTTTGACAGCAGCTGTAATTTTTGGATGCGTATGACCCGTATTTAATACGCCAATACCACCAATAAAATCGATATAGCGGTTGCCTTCTACATCCCAAATCTCAGCATTTTTTGCACGGTCTGCAAAGAATGGAAAACCAATAGCAAAGCCTTTTGGCATTGCTTTTTCTTTGCGTTTCATCAAGTCAGAGTTTTTCATTTTTTTCTCGTTATATGAATCGTTTTTTTAATGTCGATTATATTAAAAAATACCATAATTATGAACAGCATCTTCATCGCTTGGGACTGCTGGAATAGAATCCCATAGCTCAATGATTTTACCATTTTCTACGCGCCAAAGCTCAAAATAAGCATGACGTGCACCAGCAATAGATCCTTCGGAATGGGTCAGAACAAATTGACCATCGGCAACAGTGCGGTGAATTTTATCGTAATGTAACGCGGTTCCATCTGCCTTCAGTTGTTCAAGGAAATCAATAACAGGTTGGACACCATCGCCAATATCAGGGCTGTGTTGATAGAATGTTTTACCATCACTATAGCGTTCAAAACCGCTGTAATCGCCACCAATTAAGGTTTCAGTAAAGAATTTTTTAACCAATTGACGGTTGGCTTCACTATCTGCGTTTGAATCAACTTCGCTAGGACCATCAAGTTGGCTACGACCACTGATATTTTTTTCTGCTTCAGCAACCAGACCATCCCAATGTTCGACGATTTTACCATTTTCTACACGATAAATATCAAATCCAACCAATGGGTTTTCATCAAGCCCGACAAAGCGCCCATGCAGTGCAACAAGACCATTATCATCACCCAATACACGGCTGACTTTATAGTCCATGTCAGGACAGCTTGCGACGAGTTCTTTCAAACCAGGAATACCATCAGCAACCAAAGGGGAATGCTCGATAAAATCTGACGAGAAATAAAGCTCTAGCGCTTTGATATCTTTATCAGAAAAGAGCATATTATGTGCTTTGAGCACTAACGCTTTATTTTGTTCTTTCGACATTCAAAAAATCCTAGTCTTCGTTAGAGGCCATAACGTGTTTAACGCGTGTATATTCTTCTAAACCATATGAAGATAAATCTTTACCATAACCAGAATGTTTGAAACCACCATGAGGCATTTCACCAACTAAAGGAATATGGGTGTTAATCCATACGGTTCCAAAGTCTAGATCACGTGAAAGGCGTGTTGCACGTGCATGATTTTTAGTCCAAACGCTGGATGCTAATCCAAATTCTACGTCATTTGCTTTGAATACGCCGTCTGCTTCGTCCTTGAAGCTTTGAACAGTAATCACTGGGCCAAAGATTTCTTTTTGAACAACTTCATCATCTTGTTTCAGATGACTAATAACGGTTGCTTCGAAATAGAAGCCTTCACGATTGCCTGCTTTACCACCAGCTTGGATTTTTGCATGAGGAGGCAGACGATCAATAAAGCCTTGAACATGTTTTAATTGATTTTCATTATTTAATGCACCATAAAGCGCATCACTGTCATCTGGAGAACCAAACTTAGTTGCTTTTGCTTCTTTCGCAAGAAGAGCAAGGAATTTATCATGAACAGATTCTTCAACCAATACGCGGGTCGCTGCAGTACAATCTTGACCTGCGTTAAAGAACCCAGTCATGGCGATATGAGCAGCAGCTTTTTCAAGATCAGCATCAGCAAACACAACAACTGGCGCTTTGCCACCTAATTCTAAATGTGCACGGGTGAGGTTTTTTGCAGCGGATTCAGCAACAGCCATCCCAGCACGAACAGAGCCTGTAATAGAAACGAGTGCTGCTGTTTTATGAGAAACGATTTGTGATCCAGTTGCAGCTTTACCAAGAAGAACGTTAATTGCGCCTTCTGGGAAGAAAGGTGCTGCGATTTCAGCAAGCAACAAAGTGCTTTCTGGTGTTGTATCACTCGGTTTTAGTACAACCGTGTTACCCGCAGCCAATGCAGGAATAATTTTCCAAATAGCCATCATTAAAGGATAGTTCCAAGGCGCAACTTGGCCAACAACACCCAAAGGTTCACGGCGAATGCTGGAGGTTAATCCGTGCATATACTCACCTGTTGCTTTGCCTTCTAAACAACGTGCAGCACCAGCAAAGAAACGAACTTGATCCGCAGAAACCGCAACTTCTTCAGATGCGATTAAGGATTTGATTTGTCCTGTGTTACGGCTTTGTGCGTCAACGAGTGCATCGCTGTTTGCTTCAATTGCATCAGCCAATTTTAACAAAGCTTTTTGACGTTCAGACGGGGTTGTTCTGCCCCACACTTTAAATGCCTCTTTGGCAGCTGCGTATGCTGCGTCTACTTCTTCTTGAGTAGCAATAGGGGACTGGGCAATCACTTTGCCAGTTACTGGGCTGATAAGATCAAAATACTCAGAAGACTTAGCTTCAACAAATTTTCCATTAATAAAATGTTTTAATTTTGTTACGCTCATTTAGGATTCCTTTAACGATATAGTCATTTAAACTTGAGTAGCTTAGCATTTGTATGGGTGTGTTTCAAAATAAACAAATTATGATCAGCCGGTAACATTCAGAATATAAAAATAATTTTCATCATAAAATGTTATTAAAATAAGGTTGAAACAAAAAAAATGATTTATAAATCATTCTAAACAAATTAAATTTTGTTTTTGAGGGGAGAAATAATTTATGAAAAACGTTTCTGCATTATGCTTTGTAAATATTTTAAAAATAAAGGGGTTTTGTATATTTTTTTCTCAACGAATCTATATTATGAAATCTGATAATTTATATTGATTGCGAATTTAAATTAAATGAGCAATATAACCAACGCAGATCCCAACACAGATCCCTGCCAAGATTTCTCCTTTTGAATGGCCAACACGCTCTCTTAACGGAGGCATTTCTGTTTTATCAAGATTTACCTGATTAATGGCAATGGCATGTTTACCTACAGTTCGGCGCAATCCATTGGCATCCATAATGACAATAAAAGCCAGCGTCACAGCCACACCAAAAGCAGGGCTATTGATACTTTGCTTAAAAGCGATAAGGGATGCCATACTTGTCACAATAGCACTGTGATTACTGGGCATTCCTCCATATCCAATAAGCTTAAAAGCCAGTTGTTTTGCTTTGATAGAGTTAATTAAGAATTTCAAAGATCCAGTACACAGCCAAGCCAAAAATGGGGTAATTAAGTAACTATAAAAACTCATTATTTTCTCCAAACTATCCTTGTGGAATTAATGCCCATATACAAAATCCAGCCCAGAGTAAAACCGTTAACAAGATTTGTTTGTCATAAATGACGACATCAGTTGGAGATTCCCCACCTTTTAAGGTTTCAACAATAAACCAGTATCGAAATAAACCAAACATAACAAAAGGAATAGTTATAATTAATTTAGACTGCACCGTCATAACATAGAGGCTGTAAAATATAATTGCCGTTGTTGCGGACATTTCAGCAAAGCGATTAATCAATGTTACCGAGTAATGACTTAAAACCCCTCTGCTTTGTGAACCATTTTGAATAAGCTCTTGTCTACGCTTAATTGATGCTAAATACAAAGAAAGACTAAGTGTAGTTACAAACATCCAGTTTGATACAGGAACATTTAACGCAACAGCACCTGCATATACCCGTAAGACGAAGCCAAAAGCAACGATAAAGATCTCTATTACAGGTTCATTTTTAAGCTTAAAACTATAGAGAAGGTTAAGGATAATATAAACAGCTATAACGTAAATAACATGTGGTGTGATGAACCATGCAGCAATCAAGGCTGCGTATAGAAACCCCAGTAAAATAATGGCACTTTGAACGGTGAGTTCACCAGACGCCAAAGGACGTTTTTTACGTTTTTCAGGATGGGCTCTGTCGCGTTCCATATCATTTAAATCATTAACGATATAAACCGCCGAGGCTGCAATACAAAATAAAAATGCTGCAAAGATCACATGATATACAGAATGAAGATGCAAAAATTCTTTGGAAAAAACCAAGGGTGCAAATAGAAAAATATTTTTAACCCATTGTTTTGGCCGAATAAGTTTTATTAACCCAATAAGGTTATTTTTTTTTGGTGCAGCATTATTCATAAGTGGACTTTGTTAAGTAGCAGTTGTTGTGTTGGTATCTTTGAATATAACATATTTAGAAAATAAGAAACCACAGACAAGACAAGTTCCTGAAAAACCAATTAAAGTAATTAAGCTGGGAAGGTGAAGGCGATCAGCAATATAACCCATAATGAGAGATAAACTGCCCAGAAAGGTAAAAAGCAAAATATATTTGGTAACGGTTACAGATGAATTAAAAGTCCATTTTGCATTTAAGAAAAAATTACAACTGGTAGAGCAACAAAAAGCAATAAAGTTTGCTATGGTCTGAGATTTATGAAAACCATAAAAGCATGTATAAAAAACAGCCCAATGCACCGAGGTGTTAATTAACCCTACTGCAAAATAGCGTATAAATAGTCGAATGAAATCTTTGCAAGTTTGTATATTCATATTGCACTAAACAAAATATTACGCACTACAGTTTTTTTTATCAATGAGATAGCCCATCATTACCGTAAATGATACGAAAAATAGACTTAAATTACGTAACTCTCCAGTAGCACAAAACAGTAAGAATAACGGTAAATTGATACAAATAACGAAAAAAATATGTTTTTTCAAGAGATCGGAGCAATATTTCCATGCGTTAACAAAAACTGTAAGAATAATAATTACAGAGATGATTGACATTTTTTTAGGGCCAATAATGCCATAAGTTGTCTCGAATTTAATATAAGTAAGAGGGTTGATATAATTTTTTAAATTATCGAACAAGTGAAAAATCGCTACACCACCAGGATTGGCTGCATAAAGCTTTTTTACAATAATATTGACAATCCCTGCTGTAATAACCATTGCAGAGGTTAACACAATCGATTTCTTAAAATCTAAATGATTACGAATTAATGGATACAAAGTCGGTAAGAAGAAAAAAAAGACTTCTTTATTGAGCGTTGCAGGAAGAATTAAACAAAAGAGAAGAATATACCTTTTTCTCAGTGCGCATAAAAAGGCCGCAGACATAAAAAAGATTTCAATACTATCATAAAAATAGCCCCCATATGTTTGAATATAGGGAAAGGCAAGGATCAATAGGACAGGGGCGAAAATAGAGGCCGTTGGGCTGCAATTAAAGTAAAGTAATATTTTTCTTAATATAAAAAGGCTGAAGAAAAGCGATAAAAAGCAAAGATAATAGATAATATTATATTTAAACTTGTGATCGATATTGAGCTGTGTTGATACTTTAGAAAACGTCTTTTCAGGCTTTATTTTTTTTGCAATAGTTTCTTTGAGCTTGGATGGCGTAATCTGGACAAAACCATCCGCAATGATAGGTCCTAATTGCCTATACACAAAAGGCTTGGTCGCAGTCCCATCCAGCATTTCGACTATGCCGAAACGATCTTCTGTATCACGAAAGCTCCATTTTCCCATAAAACCAGAAAAACCTGCCGCCGCGGTCATCCAAAAAATAACGCATAATAGAAAAAGGTTTGTTTTTTTCATCAAAATATCTTTAATCTTATAATCAAGAGAGATCCTCTTTGTAATCTTAAATTGTTTTAAAATCTATAAAGTTTTTTCTTTTTATGATTAGGTATCTTGCTGCATGTAATCTCAAATTATTCTTTAAAAAATAAAAGTAATTTTTATTGTTATAATGTTTTTTATAAAGCTATATTATAAATGCATTATTAAGAAAGGGAGAAATCAAATGGATTTATCTAAAGACTATTTTTCAAATAAATATAATTTAATGCATCCTCATTCTGAAATTGTTGAGGCAATGCCTCAGTTAAAAGTGGGAAAAGCACTTGATTTAGGATGTGGAGGAGGCAGAAATAGTCTCTATTTGGCACAGCAAGGTTTTACGGTTGATGCTTGGGATCATAATCCTGATTCTATACAAAAACTTGATATGATTTGTGTTAATGAATCTATTAACACCATTACTACTAAAATTGTTGATTTTAATGGTATGGATTTTTCTGGGCAATATGACCTTATCTTATCAACCGTTGTTTTAATGTTTTTACAGCCGTCTTCTATTCCAAATATAATTAAAAATATGCAAAATGCGACTAAAGTAGGGGGCTATAATTTAATTGTGTCTGCAATGGATACCGATGATTATCCTTGCACCTTGGATTTTTTTACATTCCTTTTTAAACTAAAAGAATTAGCTTCATATTATGATGGATGGACGATTAAAAAATATAACGAAGATACAGGGCTATTACATAAAACCGATCAAAATGGAAATCGAATTAAGCTAAGGTTTGCGACATTATTGGCTCAAAAGAACTGAGCTTTCTCAGAATATGAAATAAAAATATTTTATAAATGTAATTAATTAATAAACAACAGTGGTGTTTATTCCCACTGTTGTTTATTGAACTAGTTCTTTTTAATGGTTTCTTTTGTAGATTTTATTTCTTCTGGTGTAATCAATTCGGCATGATTGCCCCAGTTAGTGCGAATATAATTTAGCACATCAGCAGTATCTTTATCCGTTAATACCCATTGATAACCTGGCATTTTATAAGGAAGGTTATTATGAGTGACAGGGGTTTCCCCACCTTCTAAGACAATGCGAATTAATGTTAATGGATCTTCACTGTTAACGGTTAAATTGCCTTGAAGTGGTGGAATGACATGATCGTTTCCTTTACCATCTGTTCCATGGCATGTAGAACAATATCGTTTATACATAAACTCACCATTATTATATTCAGTTTGAAGAATACTAATGGTTTTTTTTGCCCCAGAAGTAGCCGAGCTTTTGTGATCATCCATATCAGCAAGATAGGTTGCAATTGCATCAAGATCTTTGTCTGATAAATATTGAGTGCTTTCGCTTACGACTTCATCCATAGGGCCAGCAATAGCTTTGTTCTTGCTGCGGCCTTTTTTTAACAAATCAATGGTTTCTTCTTTTGAAAACCCCGTGTTACGAATAGAGGGGGCATACCAACCAGCAAGCTGCGCACCACTTAGATAGCTGCCCTTTTGTTCGTCAAAGCTTTTTTCTTGCATTCCAAAACCACGAGGTGTGTGACAAGTTCCACAATGCCCAGGCCCTTGGACAAGATAAGCGCCTCTGTTCCATTGTTCACTCTTATCTTGGCGTGGTTGAAAACGCTTGGTTTCAGTATACATTCTATTCCAAGCACCAATTGGCCAGCGTATGGACAAAGGCCAAGAAATATCTGATGGGCGATTGGTAACTTCTTGAGGTTTGACATCTTGCATTAAATAGTCATACAAAGCGCGCATATCCTCGTCGCTTAATTTGACATAAGAAGGAAAAGGCATGGCGGGGTATAGATGGCGACCATCTTTTGATACACCTTTACGCACTGCACGAACAAAATCGTTATAACTCCAATCTCCAATACCATATTTCTTATCAGGGGTGATATTCGTTGAATAAATATATCCCAAAGGTGTTGGAAAACGAACGCCTCCAGCAAGCTCTTTCCCATTGGGAGCTGTATGACACGCAGCACAATCACTGGCACGGAAAATATATTCCCCTTGAGACATCGTTGGATTTGCATGTGCAATACTGGGTAATGCCATCAAAAATAAAAATGATAAGCGTTTCATGATTACCCTTTCATCTTTTGTATTTCGGTGATCGCACGATGTCCTTGATCTATGGCAGCATGTGCATAGGGTGCCCAATCAGAATCAGAGTTTGCAATGGTAATACGCCCAACGGGTTTCCGTGCAATGTCTATGATTTTTTGTGCGCTGTCTTCATCGGCTTCGGATAACCCGCTATATGTATAGGAATAACCATGTGCCCAACGATTAACTGTAATTGCTTGGATATCTTTTTCATGATCGAAACCTGCGTCCCCGAACATGCCTTGTAATTGATCCCGAATCATACGTTCATGTGTATCAAATGGTGTACCAAGTAAGAATGCACGCCCTTTGCGAGATTGTTCACGAATACTGAGGCCACTGCCAGGGAAAGTTGGTACATAAACCATATGTAAACAAATCGGTGTCTTAGGGTCACGGGGATGTTTATAATCACCCATATCTACAGGATAATCTAATTTTACACGGCTATAAGGGGCAGCAACAGCATAAATCTCATGCACACCTTTTTTTATAAAAGGTTCCCAATTATTAACGATGACTTTGGTATAAACTAAAGGTGCCTTAACGTTTTGCTTTAAAGCTTCTTTTTGAGCTTGTGGGATTTCTGGAACAATATAAGGGATCATCATATTATATCCAGCCATAACAACATGACCCCCTTTGACTTTGTGCAACTTGCCATCTTTTAAATAAGTGACTTCTACACCATCATCAACGTTGGCAGCGTGAACACCTGTACTGCTTAATCTTAGCCTTACGGGATTTTCAGGTTTATCAAGTTGGCTATAATCAAATTGTGCAGTAACGATACTTTCCATTGTATCGCCAGGAGCTATATTAGGAATTAAACGGCGAACAATAGAGCGTGCTAATCCAGCATTTCCATCAGGAAAGTGATAGATATAGGGGTCTTCTAAATCAGCAAGAGATTCTTCATCAAGTGGGGGCAAATTAAGACCATCAAAACCTGGTAAGGCACAAACTCGAGCATCACTGCAAGATACAGCATCAATACCAACAGCTTGGAAATCATTTGTTCTTTGTTGGAAATATCGAATAGCACTATCGTTTAGTTTAACTTTGTCTTTTAAAAACTGTGAATAGCTGTGTTTATCAAGCCAGGCAGTTTTCTCGTCTGTACTCATTCCTGACATATAATCATTATTTTCCGTATGCAGCGCAATAAGCGCTTTACGGTCTTCTTCACTTAAAGGAAAATCATTGATAAAATCAACAATATTACGCCCATTTAAACGATCTGGTGGAATATCATCAGAAACAGCACGGCCAGGATCACCACTGACAATTTTATCAACACCGAAATTCTTCTTATCGAAATAAACACCACGACTTAGATTAAGATCTGGATAAAAAGTTTTATCAAAATCTTTTCCCATTTTTTCAATATTAATATTTAAATCTTTGATTAATCCCATAACGACGGGGCTGAAATTATGATAAGGAGATTGAAAAGATTCACTGCCACCATAACCCAATATCATGCGATCGCCAGTATGGAATTCATTGCGTTTGGCATGGCCGCCAAAATCATCATGATTATCAATTAAGAGAACTTTGCTATTTTTGCCATTAAGTTGTTGCCAGAAATAAGCCGCCCCTAAACCACTAAGCCCAGCACCAACGATAACAAGGTCGTAATTTTCTTGGATGGGTAAGCTCTTGGGATCAAACTTTTTACCTTCACGCGCCAAAGCATGGGCTCCTTCGAAAGAGCCGGGATGATTTCCCCGAAGTCCAGTTAAAATAGGGGGATAATCAAAGGTTTGCGTTACAGTTCTTTCGGATGCCTTTAATATCTGAGAAGGAGCCATTCCCGCAACAATACTAATTGCTACACCATTCAAAAAATCACGTCTTGTGACACTCATAGATAAAGCCTTGTTTATATTATTAAGTTAATACTTCATATATCATAAATATAAGAATATTTTAAAATAAACTATTTATGATTTAAAATTCTGTCGTTATTTTATTAAAGGCAGCGTTAATCTACCAACTGAACTTATAAATAAATCTTATCGTTTTCTATTTAAAAAGTTTGTATGCAATTGAATGTTCTGTGTCACTACCTAATTTAGCAGAGGCAGTATATTTTCGCTCTTCAGAAGATGTATTTGTTTCAGAGTTTCTTGTGTTAAATTTTTACTAAATGAATCATCACAACTTGGGAAACCTTGAACCATTGATACAGGTAATTAACCCGCCGATAAATCATTCATAAATTGAAATTTTGGTTTGTTTATACAAAGAATTAGGATGTCTAGTTTAGTGGCTGGTGAATTTTCTTTGGTACATGCTTTGCAGGCTATCATTTTGACTGTTTTTCAAATTGTTCAGGTAAATATTCTATAACAAAGAAAAAGGGTAAGAAAAGAAAGGTTAAGAAAACCCATATCAAATTTCTATTTTACGTTTAACAGCACAAAGAGCAGCATGGAGAGATAGAATACATAAAATAAGCCCCATAATTAAAGCTTCATTTTTTTATAAAAATTCATATACGGTCTTTTTTAATATAAAGTTAAGATAAAGTTTATATTAAATATAAACCTTATCTCATCATATTTAGTTATAACCTTTTGCTTGCCATCAAATATAATTTATACATCACATTTCTGCGCTTAGTTCCAACAGGAAGGAATCTGTTTACAAAAGGTTTAAGAATTTGTCTGATCGTTATCGCTTGATTGACGTAAATTTGGTCTATTTCGCGTTCTATGTTTTGTGGGATAGTTGAGGAATTCGTTCCATTTGCTCTGTAATTTCTCCAAGGAGTGTTGCGCAGATAATAATAAAATATTGCAGCAAATTCAGTAGAAGGATTGATCCATGGTTTTTGCTCACCAGCAAAATGGATAATCCATGGATCTTTACGAGCCTTAAAATAATTTTCCATCACTTCTAAAGGTAATTTTTTAAAGAATGTATCCAAATTTCCATTGCCATGTAAAACATTCCAGTTGGTATCAAGAAAATATACATCACCTTCTAAATGTTTATTGATAAGATCTTGGTCAGGAAACCAATAACTTGTTTTACTTAGGTCTTGTAAAATTAACTGATCTATACCAGTTTTTCTAATTTTCTCGGTATTCAAGATTAATGTGCCTGACTGAACATAGTCAGCAGGATTTTTCATTCCAAGATATTGTTTCAAATATTCCTCTGCGGTTAAAGAACCACAGGTATCTCTGCACATAGTTTTATATTTGATAAAACCCTTCATGACATAATCTTTGACAGCAGCAATAGATTTTTGCCCTATATCAATATCAAAGAGATGTTGAATATCTCTATTTACGACCATATCAGCGTCTAAATAAATCACTTTGTTATACTGAGGTAAAATGGTGGGGATTAGTATTCTATAGCATATTTCTTTAGAAAAATGTGCATGTAGATATAATTCTTTACCGTCAAAATAACGATCTAAGTTTACAATGTTCAGTTTAAAATTCTTTAGATTTCTAAACATAAATTGAAAATTAAACTTGGTTGTGTCTGTTAAAGCACCTTCAAGTATATAAATGTCATAAAAACAAGTAGGGTCACTATTTTCAATAATAGATTGTATTAAAGCTGTACCTGTTAAAGCATAATTCTCGTTAAAAGTTGTTACAATAGGGATGATTTTTTTGTATTCTTTATCAATTTTTTTTAACAAATCTTTATCATGATTTATGATTAAATTAGGTTCTTGTGATGACAAAGAATATGCCCCTGTATGAGTATTATGGACAAATGTACGGCGACATTCAACGATATTTAGCTTTTTGTTTTGCATCAAATGGGTAACATATATTCCAAATAACCATTCAGAAATATATCCAAACACTCTGTATTCTTGTAAATCTCTTTTGCTTAAATCAATTCTTTTCTCTAGCTCAAATAAAATATCGAATAACCATTGGCTATAATGCTGAAAAATATTCCGCTTCATAATAAACATATTCGTATAGTAACCATATACAGATCTATTATAACTGCTAACAGTTTCATTATATTCAGGATATTTTTCGTTTAGAATTGCAAGGCACGTGTAGTAATCATTTATATCTAGGTTTTGACCTTGTTTATATTGATCAAGATTGTTTTTTGCATATAAATTACGTACGTCCCATTTTTCTGGAATGACAACGTCTACATTTTTAAGAAATTTTTCAAGTGCGATATCAGAGTAACCAATTTCTTTTAGATAATCGTCATTCATTTTTTCAAATGGAATGACACCATATATATCGCTTTGTGTTTTGTTTTGTGGATTGAAAATAAAATGGCGTCTATAATGACAAAATCCAATAAAATCACTGGTTAAATCATTTTTCCATACCCAATATTGTGCTGTTAATTCACAAAAACTTTTATTTTTGATAGAAATATTCTCTCCAGTTGCATCATTTAACTCTGAAGGAAATAAAACTGAGTTATATTCTGTACCTACTTGAATAGGTTTATAATACTGTGTTTTAATTAAATCACATTTATTGTGATAAGAAACATAAAGAGATATATTTTTCATTTTGCTTTGTTCATGTTGGTTACATAAATATATGGGTTTAGTTTTTATCAGTTCATATTTTATAAGTAAATTATTTAATTTTGTTATCTAAATAAGAGGCCATCTTTAATCCCTTTTAAAAAATATACAATAGACCGAATTTTTCTTCCTTTGAAAATACATAATATCAAAATATTTATTACTCTAAGAAAGATTGTTAATTTAGAAAAAGGGGAATATCGTTTTTTTCTTAAATAAATTAGGTTTCTTACAAGGTAATATAATTTTTTTTCTTTATAAATATTGGTATTAACATTGGTATCGTGGATAAAAACTAATTGTGGTAAAAGATGAATTTTATAATTTGATCGAGTTAAATAATAAGAAAAAAGAATATCATCGAAATAAATAAATAATTTTTCATCAATTTGATCTGAGTATCGTCTCAGTATGTTTTGATGAACGATTGCTCCCACAAAAGAAAAAGTTTCCACCTCTTCTTGCTGTTGGAAATTAGGAAGAAATTTTCTAGGAAACATATTATACAAAAAAGTTTGATACACACTATATGGAACTTTTTTATAAGGAATATTCATTTTGCATAGTTTGCCAGAAGGTAATAAAACTTTACTGCAAAATAATTGATAATTTTTTTTATTGAATGCTTCAAATTGATTTAATAGATTTAAAGTAGGATAGGCATCATCATCAAAGAAAAACACCCAGTCGGTTTGTAAGTTGCTAGTTATATACTGTGATCCATATTTAAATCCGCCAGCCCCCCCTGAATTTTGCTTTGTTGTTAAAATATGTAATCGAGGATCTGTTTGTGTAGTCAGCCACTGCATAGTCTCATCAGTAGACATATTGTTGACAACAACAATATGATCAAATGATAAAAGCAAAGTTGCTTCTAAACATTTTTTTAATTTTGTTAGTCGGTTGTAAGTAACAATTAATGCTACAGAGTTCATTGAATAAAACCAATAATATTTTTATGCTTATTGTTACGTTTTTTATCACTTTTGAATAATTCTATAAAAAAGACTGATGATGATAAAACAAGCTAAAATGAATACTTGTACTATTTTAGCTTGTTTTTCTATTTTGACTAGTAATTTTCAAAAGTAAAAATATTTAATCTAGTTTTGGATGTTGATCAATTAAGGTTTGACGTTTCTTTTCAAGCTCGGCGATCGTCTCGTCAAGTTGGTCAACTTTTTGTTCAATAGTATCAAAATGTGCGGTTAGAATTTCTTTAGCTTCTTCTTTATCTGAAGCCGTGGGGGTTGCGCCTCTTAATGGTTTATTCGCAGTTTCAGGCATCGTAAATGCAGTAAATATACCAATAAGTGATACTCCCATTAGGTAAAAAGCTGGCATATATGAATTGTTTGTAATGGTCACTAACCAAGCAACAAAAGCAGGTGTAAACCCAGCAATGATAATCGAAACATTAAAGGAAATTGCAAGGGCACTGTAACGGACATTTGTTGGGAAAAGAGCAGGGAGGATAGATGCTGTAACACCTACAAAACAGTTTAATGATATTGTTAAGATTAATAATCCAACAAAAATTAATCCAATAACATTGCTTTGAATGAGGTGAAAAGCTGGATATGATAATAACAGTAATCCAATGCTTCCGGCGAAAATAAATGGTCTTCTGCCAATTTTATCACTCATCAGTCCAATAAAAGGTTGTACGAATAACATACCAACCATAATGGCAATAATAATTAATAATCCATGATCTTCAGAATATCCTAATCGCCCAGAAAGATAGTTTGGCATATAGGTTAATAGAACATAATAGGTAATGTTCATTGCCAATACTAAACCGATACAAGTTAAAAAGCTTTTTGAATATTTGGTGGCAACCTCTTTAAATGACAATTTTGGAGGTTGTTGTAATTCTTTTTTGTTATCGGTTTCCATGTTTTCAACATGTTTTTGAAACGCAGGGGTTTCTTCTAATTGGTGTCTTAGATAGATACCAACAAAACCAAGAGGTAAGGCCAAGAAGAAAGGCACTCTCCAACCCCATTCAATAATATTCTCATTTCCAATAATACTTGAGATGATTACGACAATACCAGCCCCTAATACAAATCCAGCAATAGAGCCAAAATCAAGCCAACTTCCTAAAAAGCCACGTCTGCGATCTGGGGCATATTCAGCAACAAATATTGCAGCACCAGAATACTCACCACCCACTGAAAATCCTTGGGCTAACTTACATATCAATAGAAGAATAGGTGCCAATATTCCGATAGTCTGATAGCTGGGGATTAAGCCGATTGCGAAGGTACTGATCGACATGATAATGATGGTAATTGACAAGATCTTTTGTCGGCCATATTTATCACCTAAAATACCAAAGAAAATCCCTCCTATAGGTCTTACCAAGAAGGGAACCGCAAACGTTGCCAAAGAAGCAATAATTTGGATACTAGGGTCAGCTCCTGGGAAAAACACTTTACCCAACACAATTGCCAAGAAGCCGTAAACACCAAAATCAAACCATTCCATAGCATTGCCAAGAGCTGCTGCTGTGATGGCTTTTTTTAATTTATCATCATCAACAATAATAATATCGTTAATGTGCATGGGTTTATGTTTTTTCTTTAGAAGTTTCATATAAAATCCTTTAGATACTTTGTAGCTTTTAAATAATTATTTATTGTTGACTATTATATGGCTGTTACTGACTTATACAGACACAAATGGTTACTATATTTTGAAATATCTTGGTTTTTTTAATATTTTACCTCACTCGCCTTTTGTCAGTGACTAAGTCTTCTTTTTCAAGATGATATCCTGCTTGAGCCAGTGCTTTTAGAATTAAAAATCGTTTTGTCACGCGTTTACTTGCGGCAATTTGTGTTAGCTGATTATCTAGATAAGTTGGGATCATCAGGCGTAACGAGGCGTTTTTTTTATCAGAATGATATTCAGAATCGTCTGATAGAAAATCGCTCTTGGGTTGTAAAGATGCTTCAACCTTTTGTTGCAGTTTATAGTCGCCATTATCGACAGATGAAACACTTGAGGTATTCTCTGCTGATAGAAAATCCTTTTTATCAGTCATGTTTTTCAAATCACATTTAAAGATTATGTCATATTTTATTGTGAATAATGCACATTAATTATCAAGATATCCATATATACATGTACACATTATCATGTTTACTTATATACATGTATAATTAAGAAAATCAAATTTTAATTTCAACCATTGGTTTAATTATAACCATTAATATCTGATATAATGCAATATTTATTTTAGATAAAATGGTTATTTAACTTTTAAAATATTCACGTAGCTATCTGTTTTTTCAGCACTTTGTAATCTACCTTGTGAAATTATGTATATTTAACAGATCTGCATATTGACAATATTCTTTTAAAGAAAGTTTAAGCTCTTTTGCCAAAGCAATAAGTGTCAATATAATGTTCTTATTAAGACTTTATACATTTCAAAGATCAACAAATTGAGGATGTAATTATAATTAAATTGATTATTACTGCATAAGATAATCAGCTTAACAATATTAATATTTTTAAAAGGATTAATTTAGAAATGGTGCCCAAGGGCGGAATCGAACCACCGACACAGCGATTTTCAGTCGCTTGCTCTACCGACTGAGCTACTTGGGCATTCATAATTATTCACTGTTTCGGTTTCAGTGAATCACTGTATACAAAGCATTTACCCTACATCATGATTCTGATCAAGTGTTTCTTTTAAAGAATTTGCTAATTCTTCTGCTTCATCTTCATCGCGTGGTTCAGAGCTCAGACGATAATCTTCGGAAAACCAACGACTTAGGTCAATATCAGCACAACGCTTAGAACAGAAAGGTTTGTATTCTAAGGTTGATTTTTTTTTACAAATTGGACATTTTTCTAAGGTTTTAAGCATACTGATACTCCCATTGACAAGTGGTAAAAGATGGGTTTGATTCGATGGACAAAGAAATTGTACACCGTTTTTCAAAATGATTAACGGCCCATTGGTCATTTTGCAATGCTTGATATAAGGGAATACTTAAGATCAACGTAATTTGCTGGTATTGATGGGGGGAGGCAAGGCTCTTAAATTTTCTCTCCAAGTTGCCCAGAATTTGTATCGCTTGTCCATGATCACATGAAAATACTTCATGTAGCGGTGGGCGTTTACGAGGGCGTGTGATCTCGGCCAAGCCTAAATTGGTAAACCCTAAGAATTTAGGATGCAAGGGATCATTTTGCAAAGCTTGCTCAAATTCTCTTTGAAATAAACGACGCTTTTTAATAGGAAGCCCAGCCAAATCGACAATAATAGCACCAGACAGGTTGCGTAGTTTCAGTTGATGCAATAATTGAGGCAATGCTAGTTGATTGGCATTAAATTGTGAACGTAATTTATTTTGATTATCATTGCTTTGTGTTGCAGTATCCATATCAATGGCAACCAACGCAGGGGTAGGGGTAATACTGGCTCTCATCCCCATGGGCAAGGCTACTTCATTAGTCTCCAAAGCGTCAATTTGTTCCATGATTTCTGGATCAATAGGCTCTTTGGCAAGGTGCACTCTTGATTTATAGGATGCAGGGATTAGGTTGGTGATGTTGAGTTCATCACTGATAATATCTGCATTATGCCATCTTTGCGCCAATTCTTCAAATAAAGAAGGACCAGCTTGTAATAACTCTGGTGTTTTATCTTTTGGTAAGGTTAAAGGTGGGATATTTCGTCCATCTAGACGTAATCCTTTCCCTCCTTGATGACTGCGAGTGACACGTACAATAATCCAGTCTCCCTCATGTAGCCCTTTGGCACCTGCATTCTCAGGTAAGAAACCAGAGAGATTTTTACCCAAAGTTATAAAAGCCCCACCCAAAGCAGTTAAACAGCTGTCAACACGGCCCAGATAAATATCGCCAAATCCATCAGAGTGTCCAGGATACCACACGCCAAAATCAAGCAGGTTTTGCTCTTTTATAACAGCAATTCGAACAACACCAGACATGCAAATTAATTGTATTTTTGTCATATTTAATATTAAGATTTCATTTTATATTTATAAAAATATATTCAAGTATTTATTTGAGTAACGATATAATGCTTTATTATTTTATTACCCCAAACATTAAAACTCACTACATAATTAAATAACATGTTAGTGGATTTCTTTAATTCTATCATTAATATTTTCAGTATTATATATTCTTTTATGACATTAATTTAATAATGTGAAATCTAAGTTAATTATAATTTTTGCAAACACCTGTTAATATATAATTTTATATCCATTTTTGGAATATGCATTATATAGTGTGCATGAATATTATGACTATCATTCGAAACAATATATTTATAATAAGATTTCATTCACTGCTATATATGGTTTTCAACTGAAGAAGTAATTTGATAATTTATAATGACAAACTCCGCAACTTATAAAAATCATAATAAATATTGATTATAATTTAATATTAAAAAGCAAAAAATTAGCCATGCGAAAATATGATTGAAAATCTTAAAAATTCTATAAATAGCAAAAGTATTCAAGAATATAAGAGCCAAGTTGTAAGAATTTTAAAAATTTTTGATTTCAATGAAGATGAATTAATTATTTAAGCTTTTGGTAATGTGTTTTATTATTATCAGAAAATATGTTGTCACAGATGCAGGATGCTTTGAATAAGTTGTTAATACCCTTTGAAGTATTTCCTTAAAATGCACCAGATATTTGTCATTATGCTCAGTTAAGGCACCAATTACAATTAACAGATGAAGCTATCAATCGTTAGATTGAAAACAACATTGGTTACTAATAATGTTAAATAATTCAATAGGATAAATGGCTTGATTATGGGGAACTGGGTTTCATGTTTGTTGTCGTATAAAATAAATATTATTTGACAAGAATGAATTGCCTAACAAATTTTAATAATTTTATGTAATAATTTGATTAAAGAAATTTTTAAGGAAGTAAAATGGTTGATCTTGTCGTATCCTCTGGGCAAATTTTACAAAATAGTAATATAACCTCTCAAACAGTATCTATATCTGATGGGGGTAGTGCTTATTATAATACAGTTTTAAATCGAGGTGCTGTTATTATTAATGATGGATCGAGTGAGTTTCTCTATATTTCATCAGGTACTGTGACTGTTAATAATACAGGTGTAGCTAAAAATAATTATATTTATAGTAAAGGTTTGCTGAATATTAATAGTGGTGGGTTAGTTAATAATAACTATATCAGTGCTGGTGGAAATTTAACTGTCAATAGCAGTGGCTCTGCGAACAATAACTATATTTATAATTCAGGTAATTTAAATGTATACGGTGGTTCTATAAATAATACTCACATCAGTATGGGTGGAACTGTAAAAGTTTCCTCTGGTGCTTTGGCTGAGAATAATTTTATATATGGTTTTAGTGGTTATACAACCAATACTTCTGCTGACTTAATTATTTATAATGGAGGCTCTGCTGATCATAACTACATTAGTGGAGGAGGAAGCCTAAGTGTAACTAATGGTGGTTTTGCGAATAATAATTATATATATAGTTCTGGAACCCTTAATATTTACTCTGGAGGATCTGTCGGGGTAACCTCTGTTGGTGAGAATGGGTCAATCACTTTAAACAGTAATGCGAATTGGAGCACAGATAATTTTTCTTTGATTACATTAGATTCAAAAGCAAAATTTATTGTACAAAGTGGTGCTGTTTTACATGATATGGTTTTGTCTAATCAAGGATCATTTGTTATTGGTGCTGGAGGGGCAGCAAGTAATATTACGATTGATGGTGGGGTGTTATTCAATAATTCTGCCACGGTTTTTCAAAATATTACCTTTGGAAGTAAAGGTGGAACCTTAGGATTTGACGGTAATTATTCATTAACTCAAAACCTATTATCAGATTATAAATTTAATAGTAATGCAATATTAGAACTTACCAATGGAGCAACTTTAAGTGGCGCTATTTTATCCGCGGGGACGTTAAAGATTGGAACTGATGGTTCTTCATTTAAAAATATAATTAATGGTGGGTCTTTAATTATAAATTATAGCAGTTCTTGGAATAATGGTGGAAAGCCGAATTTATATGGTACGATTTTTGGCAGCAATGGTGGGACATTAATTCTGCAACAAGGAGTTTGGGATGGTGGAGAAATTTCACAACTCAATGGGTTGAACTCTAATGTACATCTTTTTTTAGTAAATGGAGAAGAAACTTATAAGGGTGGGGGGTTAAACAATACAAATATTACCTCACAATATGTTACAGCATCAGGAGGAAATACAAGTGTTTATAATACTTCAATCAATACTGGTGCTCATTTTGATCTATATTATGGTCGTGCCTCCAATGTTACTATTAATTCCGGTGGAAATTTTAACTTATATAATAGTGCATATGCGGATGACATTATTTTAAATAATGGTTCTATGAATGTCATCTATACTAAAGATAGAGAGAATGGTGCTTATATTAGCAATATTACAATTAACTCCGGTGCTGTATTAAATACAACGAGTGCTAATATTGAAAATATGATCTTTAATAATGGTATTGTCAATATAATTGCTGGTTATCTAAGATCAGCTCAAATAAACTCAACAAATACTTTTTATGCAAGTAATACGATTTTACGGCGTGTGGAAATTAATTCAAATGCAGTTCTTCATTTATTGAATATTAAAAATGCTCAACATAATGATAGTGAATTTATAACCATTAATAATGGGGGTACTTTAGACGTTATTAATGCGGATAATGCCATTAATCCTTTAATCATGAGTACTACAATTAATTCGGGCGGTATTTTTAATATTAGTAATTATAATTATAATATTACTCCAATTGTTTATAATACATTTATTAGTAATGGCGGGGTCTTTAATGCCAATAATACATATATTTCAGACACAACCATTCTAAGTGGCGGGATATTAAATGTAAATAGTGGCTTAACTGTCAGCACAATTGTTAATTCTGGGGCTACTTTAAATATTTCTAATGATGGAAGTGCCTATATGACTTTTGTCAGCTCTGGTGCCAATATTAATGTTGTGTCAGGTGGGGTTATTGATCAAACGACCATTATAGAAAACGGTAATTTATCTATTGGCTATCATGGCGTATTATTGAATGCCACGATTAATTCAAATGCCAGTGTCGTTATTGGTGAAGGCGGTAAACTTTCTGGTGTTGTTACCTTAAAACAAGGTGGATATATTTATATTAACACATCTGCAGGGGGAATTATTGATTTATTAAATAGTGCAAGTATTCCTACAATGAGAAGTTATCAAGATCTCATTTCTACGAATGATATGGCAAGGATTGTTATTTCAGGAACAGGTAGTGCAACAACTGTTATATCTGGATTTACTGGTAATAATCCAGAAGATTCCAATACTATTGTTTTAGATGGTGTTACTCAAAATGATGTTACAGGGGTTACATACCCAGATAATGACCATGTTATATTTAACCTAAAAGATGGATCGACCGTTACGTTAAATGTTGCTGGTATTGGTAATTATGGGTATGAACTGGGCTCGGATGCCAATGGAAATGTCGTATTTGAGGTTTGTTTCCTTGCAGGCACGATGATTGAAACACCAGATGGGTTCTGTGCTGTGGAAAACATTACAATTCGTGATTTGGTAATGACTTATGATTATCGAACTAAAACTAAAAATCCACGTCCTGTCACTTGGGTTGGGCATAAGAAAAAGATTGTTGAGAAAAAATCTACTTATGATGAATCTGAATATCCTGTGCGAATTTTAAAAGGTGCCTTGGCTGATAATATTCCTAACAAAGATTTATTATTAACCCCTGAGCATTGCTTATTTTTTGATGGAAAATTTATACCAGTAAGAATGCTGGTAAATGATAACTCGATTTTTTACGATACTTCTTTTACTCAATATGATTATTATCACATTGAGACTGAAAATCATTCAGTCATTATAGCTGATGGTGTATTAACAGAAAGTTATTTAGACACAGGTAATCGTCATATATTTAATCATGATCAGAATGTGATTGATACCTCTTTTAATCATCCTAAAAGTTGGGAGGATGATGCTGCTGCTTTGTTAACTGTTACTCGTGATGTGGTTGAACCTATTTATCAAAATATTTTTAATCGTATTTCAAAAGATCAGCTAAATACTAAAACAACTATAATGACAAAAGACCCTGATTTATATTTAATTACCGATAAAGGTAAAGTGATTACCCAAAAGACAAGTCAAATAAATAACAAATTAACGTTCACTCTTCCTGCTGATACACAAGGTGTATGGATCATGTCTAGAACCAGTAGACCTTGTGATGTAATTGGATCTTTTATTGATGATCGTCGTTATTTAGGGGTATTAGTCGGAGATATTACCTTGCAAAGAAATGGTAAAACATATGATATTACAACACACACAAAAACCGATTGTTTGTCAGGATGGGATGTTAAAGAAAACATTCCTTGTCGTTGGACAAATGGAAAAGCCTTCTTACCATTAAATATAAAAAAACATTGTAGTATACATACCAGACTTACCTTAACAATTGTATCAGATCACTCTTATATTATTGAAAGTGTAAATAATAACAGAAAAATAGCTTAATAATAAATATCAATTTATTATTAGATGAAATAGCATATTGCTATCTGCAAACGCTATAATAAAAGAGTTTGCAGATTTTTTACGATAATTAGTTTTTATAAACTGATAGTTATTCAGGAATATTGTTGTATTTTAGAAGATAATAAAATGTTGATTATAGAAGAGTGTATATAATTAATACACTATCTGCTCTCAGACTTACCCACAAAATTGTGGATAAGTTTGATAGTATTATAATCTGATGCCGACACTGAACATAGCAATCCATCTTTCTGAAGGAAGCCCTGCGGTTGTAAGGGTGTGGGTTGCGGAGGCATTCCAGAAGAGTGTTCCTGTGGTTTTTCTGATATCCAATCCAGCGCCAACAAGATTTCCGCCTTTTTCTGTTTTTGGGCATATTGGCATAAGTAAACACACCTCTGGTCATCCCTACGTCAAATATACCGTATAGTTCAGTGCCTTGAATAAGGGCTTCACAGAAAAATTGGTAACCATCACATTTCATGGCTTGAGCTGGTAAAATCCACGCAAGATCATTGCGCATATAAATCCCTGCATTGCCTAACATGGTTTGTTTTAAATATCCACGAACCGTATAAGGACCACCGATTTGTAACTGTTCATTGGCATATTGATTTTTACTGGCATATTCCCCATGAATAGAAGTATGCCACATTAAATCTTGGATAATGGGCTTATACTCATCAATATCTAGGGTTGGTTTAACATATTGGGTATGCTGATTATTAGGCGCTGTAATCTCTCCCATCCATGTTTTGGTGTCCATTGCACCACCAAACCTACTTTCTTACCAAGACTGACATACCAAACTCCACTTTAAACGCGCATAGATTCACTAGCATTGAAATTCAAAGAGGAAAGAGTTGCACTTTGTGCATCAATACGAGAATAGTTAAGATAACTATTAAATGATTTCAACTCATACGTGGCTTGTAAAGTCGTGATCCCAATGGAGTTCCGTGCAACAACGCGCGAGGCACCAATATGGAAATCTTTTTGCGTAAAATCAAAGCGTGCTTTGCCTTGCCAATCATAATTTAAGTTGTAAACATCATCATAGCGATACCATCCCCCAAAGAATGTCCATGGACCTAGTGGAATAGATCCTTCGGCAGTAAAGAATGAGTTATGTCCATCGCTTGGACGTCCGTTTAAAGAATGATCATATTCGACCGACCACATATCAAGCAGTTCAAAAAAATCCTCAAGATCCTAAAAACAAAGATGATGCGAATGATTGAAGTAAGGAAAATATTGAACAAGGTGGTAAATTAACACCATCAGATAACTCTTCGCAAGTAGAACAAAAAAGCGATACTAAATAAAATTGCGATAAGATAACGGATATAAACAAGGTCGTTTCTAGGATTACGCATGATGTAATTGTTGGTGGGTTTGGTGCGATTGCTGGTATTGTTGGCTTAGATGCAACAGCTGGAGGAATAATTTCTTCAAAAGTAGCACCCAAAATAGACAAACCAAAAGATCAAAAATAGATACAAAATCGAAAGATAAGCAACCAAAACTAGGAGGACCAAATGTACCTACAAAATAAATTTATTATCTAATTAGGGTTTTGTTCAGCATTAACGGCTTGTGGTCCAAGTGAATATTATGTGTCAATCAATATGTGATACGGACATGGACAGAGCCCAGCTATACGGACAGTATGGGCAACCCAACAGCGTGGGATACCAAGGCAGAGCCCTATACGATGAAACATATTGATTATAAAGTCACCTTGGTTAGACCCAATGGAAAAAATAATCCTTTATTCAAATGTATGACTGATAATAATTTTAGTACGGGTTTTTGTATTGCCCCGAACATCCTGATAATTATGAACTGATATTTCAAGGATCAGGATCAATGAGTACAGATGCCAATTCTCCGTCTTACATTTTAGACCACATTACGACGGCGGTTTGGCATGATTACCCCAATATGATGGGACAACACAAAGTCTTTCTTTACAGCCAACCACACCCCGAAGTTGTCCGCATCGAACCCAATTCCCCTAAAAAAGGTTCCTAAATACCATTTCTACATAAAAACATTCTCCTAAGTTCTTGTGAGGGTATTTTACAGGTTGGTATATTAACAGGAGGCAATATTGCTATTGATACTGCTACAGGTGATCTGACAGGCTTAACCATGAAATCTCTTGTCTAAAAAAGAAAGAAGATGCAAAGGCTGCACTAAGTAAAACTACTCCAGCACAAACAGGGGATTAAAAATGAAAATCTATTAATTTATTACTGTATTGAGTTTTTGTTTAACACTTACCGCTTGTGATCCTGATGTATTTTACATTCCCATCAATAATAAATTAGATAGTGCAAAACCACTTTCTAAAACTGATGATACCATTCGTGTGATCGTGCCAGAAAAAATTACTCAATATATTGCTAAAGCACATAATAATGATTCTGATTGGTTAAAAGGAGGGAAATTCGTATATTATACTATTTTTGCAAAAGTTAAGAGAGATGATTTTTAACGGCTCAAGGATATAAATTGGTTGGTACTGGTGTTAATGGTGGTGCAGAAGCACATTACAATATAATTATCATGGTGGATTCTGGTATATTAAAGGCGTATGATAAAACCTATACATGGTAAGTGCCAACGGCGACTAATCCCAGCACTGGAGAACCCACTATCTGGGATACCAAAGGGGAAACCGTGACCATGAATCTGATCTATTATAAAATAAAAATCGTCAGACCTATTGATAACAATAATCCCCTTTTGACCTGTAATAATTCTTTTTTAACAGCAAAATTATGTATTTATTCACAAGACAATCCATCTACTTATGAAACGGTCTTTGAGGGGTATTGCACGATGGACACGAATGCACGTGATCCAGCTTATATAGAACGTCATTTAGTATATTCGGTATTATATCAATACCCAACTTTACTTGGTAAAAAATGAGCGTTTTAGATTAGTCAAACCCATGTAGAAGCAACCAAAGTCACAGACGCCCCAAACGATAATCAATAACTATTTGAAACGGGAAGTAACTTTCCCGTTTTTTATATCTAAAAATTACAAACGAAAAGTCAAAATATGATGATCCAACCGATCTGGATAAGTTAGGATCAAGTATAATCGCGATGGCATCGTTGGTGGCATGGGGCTTTGGCTAGCATATTAATGGGAAAGGATGCGTCTTTTCATTCGACGATCGGGGATGTCAGCCTTTCTGGTAACACATTAAATCAAAGTGGGAATGTTGCGTTGTCGTCTGCGGTGAATGTTGGTCTGAACAGCGTTGCCAATAGTGGCTTTAGTAATATTAAAGGGCATAAATCAGGTTCCTTCAACTCTAGCTCATTTGAAAATAAAAGTGGTTATACCAATAAGGTTGGCTCTACCGCTACCTCAAACAGGCTTAGGAGAGGCAGGAGTATTAGGTCAAGGTTCTTTAACAAATGTAAATAGTAATTTATTTGGAGTTTCAGCAACGGTTGGACATTCTTCCAGCAAATCTCATACAATCAAGGCAACCATGACAGATGTTGGATCAACGGTTCAGGCTGGGGAGAAAGTTAATATTACTGCTAAGAATGATATTAATGCAAAGGGCAGCAATATCAGTGGCAATGATGTCATCTTTAATGCTGGTTATAAAACAATATCCTCAAATAATAACTTTGGTGTGGGTGCCAGTGCGTCTATTGGGATAAAGGAACGCCACAGGCCAGCGTTACAGGCAGCTTGAGCCTTAATGGTGCGCAAATTACCAAAAAAACAGCGGATGGCACGATCAGTGAAGGATCTATAACGATTAATACGGGGAATTTGATTATACATCTCCCCAAAACACATCTAAATACGACAGCACAACGGTCAGTGGTGGATTAAGCACATGGGGGTAATTATACGAATGTACAACCTAATATTGGTTATAAAGGTATTCATAATGATTATTAATTCACTGGGGAAACTATGTCTGGACTACATGGGGACAAAGAGGGATTGGATGTGCATATATCCGGTACGACTACCTTAACGGGTGGAGGCAATATTGGCGCAGTAATAAAAATACCGCCACAATCTTGGAATGAACAGCCTGTATAAAAAATACATTCTTTCCAATATGAATGTTTTTACCAAAATCTGTATAAAAAAAGGGGGGGGGAACAGACAAAATAAGGGTCAACGAGTTTCCCTGTTAATTAGCTGAAAAGATCAACTATTTCATCCTGCGTATGAAAATTATTATTGAGTTTCATCGTAAATCTTTGTGTGTTACAATCACATTGATGCAATAAGTTTAAGAGTTCAGGCTGTTCAGGCGATATAGAATGGCCTTCTTGGCAATATGCAATAAATTCATTTATATTCATCTGTAAATCTTTCTTTTATTATAAAAAGGTTTACATTATAAATATATTTTTGATGATAAAAGAAATATATCACATTAATTAATCTACAATATTTCAGGATAATGTAAGTATCATGGATTTGATTTAACGCTTGTTTTTTTCTGTTGCTAAAGCACGCACAAGATGGTTTTCAGAAAATATACCGAAAATTCTATGAGTTATTTTCATCTTATACATTAAAATATGTATAACTTATTGATATAATGAATAAAATTAATATTTTATGCTTTTATAAAAAATTAAAGGTCAAAGACATTTCTTTGAGTTTCTCAAAATCTATTGACCAAGGGGCATTAATATTTCCAGCATAGTCGGGATTTGTATGTGCTTCACTTTTTCCAGTTAATAAAATTATTTTTTCAACATAACCATATCTTAGAAAAAATTCACTGTAATGCACAAAAACCTCAGAAGCCAAAATCATAATTTTGCAATCTGGTGGGGAAAAAGCAATTCCAAACATATTTGTTCCAGATGTTCCAATAATATGACTGGCATTACTAAATAAAATAATTTGCTGTGATACACTTAAAGTTTCAGGATAAATAATAATATAATTATGTGCAGCAAAGAATTCTTCGATTTTATCTTCTTCTTGTAAGCGTCTTTTTTCTTGAGTTCTACGAGATATATATAATCGAGCTTTGTGATTATTTGCGGTTGGTCGTTTAAGTGTATTCCAACACAATGGAAGAGCTGGAGAGCAATATTCTTGGATTTGCAAGGATTTTGTTGCTACGTATAGATCTTCAACTAATAAAGGTTCTGCTAAAGTGTGTATTTCTTGATCATTAATATTATATAGATTTAAATACTCTTTGATATATTGGTTATTAAACGTTTGAAATATATGAATGTTATTTAAATTATAAAAATTCTTGAGATAAAATAATCCCCATAATCTCGTTAAGCTATCCAACATAAAATGCCCATAGAAGTTTGAGTGTTGATAGTCACAAAAGAATACTGGATGTTGAATGGTTTTATTGGGTGAAGCATTCTCTACGCCCCAACAGGTATTATTTATTTTTTTAAGAAAGTTGTGATAAGTCGTATCCCAATTTGAAGCGAAACTATCTATAAGAATTTTGTTTTGAGCAATGATAATACCACCTGGTAAAAGAATAGCATTTTTAATGTGGGTAATCGTCATAGATGGATAAGTAATTGATTTGGGAATTCCTGGAGATTGTGCAGGCATTCCAATTGGCCGTTGTATAGGAATTTGCTCACGCGTTCCATAAGCATAATGAAGATCAGGAAGCAAAGCTTCTCCTTGCATCATGATCTCGGCATATCCCTCTTTATTTAAAAGGTCTTCTTGCTCAATTTTAACGAATAAATCTTCTATTTTTGCGATGCTGTAATGCTGCATTGATAAACTACTTTAAATAGCACAAGATCCATTTATAATGTATGAGTAAACATCAAGGAATTAATCCATATCCACGAAATAATTGTGCGGTCTCGAATAAAGGTAAACCCACCACATTACTGTGGCTTCCATTAATTGCTTTGATAAAACTGGCAGCGATTCCCTGAGCAGCATACGAGCCTGCTTTGCTTTGCCATTCATTCGAATCTAAATAGGTTTGTAGTTGTTTTTCTGTTAAGCGTGAGAACTGCACGACGGTATATACAGAACGCGTTGAAACACGCCCTGTTTTGGTTTCTGATAAAACAACACTTGTATGCACTCTATGTCTACGCCCAGACAGTAAACGTAAATGCTTTTCTGCTACGTGACGATCAGTTGTTTTATTTAAAATACGACTTCCTGCTGCTGCAACAGTATCCGCAGCCAGTATGAAAGGCACAGATTCCTTAAGTTGCGTTTTAGCAGCCTCTAACTTGGCATGAGCCAAGCGCTCTACATATACACGAGGAAGTTCTTGTTTTAATGGGGTTTCATCAATATCAGTTGCTAGAACAGTACAAGGTGCAATATTAATTTGCTGTAATAACTCTATACGTCTAGGGGATGCCGAAGCCAATGCAACAGGCAGCTTACACAGCTGTTGAGCAGATGAAATCATACCCATATAACTTATTTAAAGCGGAAAGTAATACGACCTTTACTGAGGTCATAAGGGGTCATTTCAACGCTAACACGATCCCCAGCCAGAACACGAATACGGTTTTTACGCATTTTACCACTGGTGTGTGCCAAAATAACATGCTCATTGTCTAACGTTACACGAAACATAGCATTCGGAAGCAGCTCAGTTACTGTTCCATTAAATTCGATCATATCTTCTTTAGACATTTGGTAATATTTTGCCTTATTTTTTGGTTAATTATTTAAAACTGCCACAACATAACGACTATTTCTTTAAAAAGTCTAGCTTTTATTTGCCTAAACTCTTTAAACGTTGCGAAATACTAAGCGCATGTGCTGTTAATCCCTCGGTATTGGCAATTGCAACCGCGGCTGGTCCAACATTTTGGATTCCCTTTTCATTGGATTTAAGAAATGTTGTGCGTTTCATAAAATCAAATATTGATAATCCAGAGGAAAAACGTGCAGCGCCACTGGTTGGCAGAACATGGTTCGGACCACCAACATAATCTCCTATGGCTTCCGGACACCATTTGCCAATAAAGATCGCACCCGCATGACGAACATCCTCAAATAGAGTATTAGTCTCTTCAACCATTAACTCTAAATGTTCAGGTGCAATTTGGTTAACGATAGTTGCAGCCTCATCCCAAGATTGTACAATAATAACAGCACCATGTTGATCCCAGCTGCTTTGCGCGATTTCTTTGCGTGCCAGAATAGCAAGCTGTTCATTCACGGCTTGAATAACTTGGTCTGCAAAATCTTGATTATTAGTAATAAAAATAGACTGAGCCATTTTATCGTGTTCTGATTGTGCCAATAAATCCAGGGCGATATGCGTAGGATTATTATTCTTGTCAGCAACCACAACGACTTCAGATGGGCCTGCAACACTGTCAATGCCAACCAATCCATAAACTTGACGCTTGGCTTCGGCAACATAAGCATTGCCAGGGCCTACAATATAATCTACTGGCGCAATTGTTTGTGTGCCATAGGCCAGAGCTGCGACAGCTTGTGCGCCACCAATACGGTATATTTCGGTAATGCCAGCTTTATGTGCTGCTGCTAACACCAATGGATTAAGTTGCCCATCAGGGGTAGGTACGCACATTGCCAATCTTTTTACGCCCGCAACTTTGGCAGGAATAGCATTCATCAATACAGATGATGGATAAGCGGCTGTTCCACCTGGAACATAAAGTCCTGCAGAATCCATGGGAAGCCAACGATAACCCAGCTCAAAACCACTTTCATCTTCGTAATGCAAATTAGAAGGTAATTGCTTTTCATGAAAAGATTTAATTCTTTTCGCTGCTATATCTAACGCATCCATAAGCTCGACTGGGATTTGTTTACATGCAGCTTGAATTTCCTCATCGGTAATGCGCAATTTTTGAGGCGTTATATCAAGGCGATCAAAGCGTTTTGTATAATCACAAAGTGCTGTATCCCCATTTTTTCTTATATTCTCTAAAATCTCAGTGACAGGTTGTTTAACCGCGGAAGTATCCATAGCTCTGGTTGCCAATAAGCGGTTGAAAATCGTTTGGAAATCAGATTGTGTCGTTAATAAAACTTGCATGAAATACCTCAAGAAAATTAGGCAGCAGATTGAGGGGATAAAATTTGGCGGAAACGTTCAGTCAGAGCGTTAATACGTACAGATTGTGTTTTTAAGGCCGTACGGTTAATAATTAAGCGACTGGAAACATCAACAATTGTTTCCACTTCTTGTAATCCATTAGCTTTTAATGTAGAGCCCGTATCCACTAAATCAATAATTAAATGAGAAAGTTTTAAAACAGGTGCCAGTTCCATTGCGCCATGTAAATTGACGATGTCAGCTTGAACGCCTTTTTTGGCAAAGAACCGACGAGTAAGATTAGGATATTTGGTAGCAACACGGATTTGAGACCAACGTGCAGGATCACCCAAATTTTTGTCTTTGGTATTAGCCAGTTGGGCTACAGAAAGGCGGCAATGTCCAATATTTAAATCTAGTGGAGCATAAATATCAGGATAATCAAATTCCATCAAAACGTCAGAGCCACAAACACCAAACGAGGCTGTGCCAAATGCAACGAATGTTGCAACGTCAAAAGATCTAACACGAATAATATCCAGCTCTGGATCATTGGTTTTAAAGCGCAGCAAACGGCTGTCTGCATCAAAAAATGCAGGTTCTGGAATAATGTTTGCCTTTTCAAGCAAAGGAATACAGGCCTTCAGGATTCTTCCTTTTGGAAGAGCCAAGATTAAAGAATTATTGTTCATGTCAGTTATAGATATTCCAGCAATCAAAAATAATAAAAAACTGATTATATTTAATAAATAGTTTATTAAATATAATCAGAATATGGATGCAAAACAATATAATCTTGTTTTTATTTATAATTGATTAAGGAATTAACTTTTAATACGCTCAATACTTGCTCCACAAGCGGCCAGTTTTTTCTCTACTGCTTCATAACCACGATCTAAATGATATACGCGGTTAAGGCTGGTTTCTCCAGCTGCGGCAAGCCCTGCCAAGATCAAAGAGAATGATGCGCGAAGATCTGTTGCCATAACAGGTGCACCTGATAAAGAATGAACACCACGAATAATCGCAGAGGAACCATGGACATTAATTCTTGCACCCATACGGTTTAATTCTGGCACATGCATAAAACGATTTTCAAAAATGGTTTCTGTAATCATGCTGGCACCTTCTGAAATTGAAAGAAGCGCCATGAATTGTGCTTGCATATCTGTTGGAAAACCAGGATAGGCCTCTGTCATAATATCAATACCACGCAAGCTGCCTGTGCGGCGAACACGAATGGCGTTTTCCTCTTGAAAAACTTCTACGCCACACTCTTCTAACGCATGCATTACAGAGCCAAGATATTCAGTTTTGGCCCCAATAAGGCGTAATTCACCACCAGTAATCCCAGCAGCACAAGCATAAGTTCCACATTCAATACGGTCAAAAAGAATGGAGTGCTCTGCACCATGTAAAGCATCTACACCATCGATAATCAGGTGGCTGGTGCCTCTACCTTGGATTTTAGCACCCATAGCTATTAAACAATCAACCAGATCACAGATTTCAGGTTCACGTGCAGCATTTAATAACTCAGTTCGGCCTTTGGCAAGGGTGGCCGCCATAACTGTATTTTCAGTTGCACCAACAGATACAAAAGGAAAAACAAAACGGGTGCCTGTTAAGCCTTTGGGGGCAGTGGCGTTAATATATCCGCCATCAATCTCAATTTCTGCGCCTAATGCGGTTAAAGCATCTAGGTGAAGATTGACAGGACGGGTTCCAATTGCACATCCACCTGGTAAAGAAACTTTGGCTTTACCACAGCGTGCTAATAATGGTCCCAACACCAAAACAGAAGCACGCATCTTAGATACGATATTATAAGGGGCTTCAGTATTGGTAATATCCCCTTTGAAAGAATAATGATGAGGATCTTTGTCATCAATGGTGATATCAAGCCCATGCTGATGAATTAAATCACACATGGTTTTAATATCTACAATTTGAGGCATATTTTTTAAAGAAAGCGTTTCAGAGGTTAATAATGCACATGGCATAATCGCCAAAGCAGCATTTTTAGCACCACCAATAACGATATCACCATGCAGGGGTTTTCCCCCACGAATTAAAAATCGATCCATAATGTTCAGCTTTTCAGTCTATTATAAACGTGGAGTGGAAACGCCCATTTGGCGCATATATTTTCCTTTTTTATCAGCATAGCTGATATCACAAGGTGCACTGCCTTGGAAAAAAAGGAATTGACAAATCCCTTCATTGGCATAAATTTTAGCAGGAAGCGGGGTCGTATTACTGATCTCAATTGTAACTTGACCCTCCCATTCCGGCTCTAGTGGTGTGACATTAACAATAATGCCACATCTTGCATAAGTGGATTTTCCCAAGCAAACGACTAGGATATCTCGAGGAACACGAAAATACTCAATCGTATGTGCCAAAGCAAAACTGTTTGGCGGAATGATGCAAACATCTGTTTTGCGCGTTACAAAGCTATTGGGTGTAAAGTTTTTGGGATCAACGATTGCATTATCAATATCTGTAAAGATTTTGAACTCATCTGCAACGCGTGCATCATATCCATAAGAGGATACACCATAAGAAATTATGCCTTCACGATGTTGTTTGTCAGCAAAAGGTTCAATCATTTTATGATCTTTTGCCATTTTAGTAATCCAACTGTCAGGCATAATTGGCATTTAGGATATTCCTCTTGATTTTTTGTGCAATAGATAAGTTTTTTCAATAAACGACCTTGCATATTTCAACAAGTAATTTTTAAAAAAGAATTTAAGATTGTTGTTCTTTTTTATTGCGTTGTTGTTCCTTGCGTTTCCTGAGATTTTCGCGTAACGCCGCGGCTTCTTTTTCGCGGCGTTTAATTTTTGCTTCTTTCTCTGTTTGTGCGTTTTTATTGTCGTTCATGAGATCTAGCTATATTTATTTTGTATGTTTGACAGCATAAGCTGCAGCAGCACCCAGTAAACCAGGTTGAGGATAGGTTAAAAGTTCAACATGGACTTGAGCTAACATTCTCTCAAAACGTCCTTTATCAACAAAACGCTCACCAAACCCTGACTGAGGAAGATAATCAGCAATTAATTGACCGATACCACCACTGATGACAACGCGATTTGAAAGCTGCATTAGCGCAGCATCAGCACAGAAAGTTCCAAAATTTAAACAGAATCGTTCTAAAGCAGCAGATGCAAGATGATCTGTTCCTTTTAGGGCTGCATCCCAAAGATTACTGTCACTATGATGACTAACAGGTAAACCTGCACTGGCAGCAAGAGCGTCGTAAATATTGCCAAGGCCAGGGCCAGAAATAATACGTTCAGCAGAAACTCGGCGGTAATGTTGTTTGAGGTAGCGTAAAATGCTCATATCAATATTATCACAAGGAGCATATGTAATATGCCCTCCTTCGCTAGGGATAACGTGATAAGTATCATCAACAAACATCAAAGATGCAACGCCTAATCCTGTGCCTGGTCCAACAAGTGAAGTGACCCCTGTTGGGGCTTCTTTGCGTTTTGGCCCACAAATATGTTTTAGATAGTCATTACCACAATGTGCAGCAGCATGCGCGACGGCTTCGAAATCATTAATTAAAATGAGTTTGTCTAAATGTAATTGATCAGCTAATAAAGCTGGGCGAATAATCCATGGGCTATTAGAGAATTTTAAAATATCACCACGAATAGGACAAGCGATTGCCATAGAAGCTGCTTTTGGTAAAGGGCGCCCTAATTTTTGCCCAAAAGCATCCCATGCCAGTTGTAAGGTTGCATAATCTGCGGTTTTAAGAATATTTTCATTGTCGATAGATAATACTTTGCCATTTTCTACTTTTGCAATTGCAAAGCGTGCATTTGTTCCACCAATGTCTGCAACTATAATTTCTTGAGTTTTATTTGTGGAAGTAGCCTGAGTATTTTTTTGGTCGGTCATGATGAATATCCTGTATAAAATAGATTTTAAATATAAATCGTAAAGCTTTAGTTAGAAATATTTACCTTGAGTATTTAGTCGGTTCAGGCAATGTCAGGCGAAGATCGGGATGCATTGATAACATATCGTGCATTGCCTGATAGACCTGCTTTAAAGATAAAGATTGAGAATAAGAAGATGGGGTAATTAATCTTGCTTTACGAGAGGTAACCAAATCATTTAAGAAACTTTGACGATCTGGCCCATAAATAATAGCCCTGTAATAACAATTTTTTTCTGTTTTATTATGTAAAGTTAGGTTTAACCCTAATTTATCGGTTTTGTCCTTGATATAAAAAATAATTCCGGTATCAGGCCAAACAGGTGTAATTGCGTCAATTATAATTCTATTTGGAAGGAATGAAATATATAAAACTGGAACCGCATTATCCATCCGCGTATTCCACCACATCAATGTTGGGGGATTGCTTTGTGGATTATAGCGCCACTCTCCATATTGAGGATATGAAAGTGGATTAGATTTGGTCATTTGTGTATCAGAAGATGGCTGCGGCATAATCGCACCAGCAGAGGAAGTAACTGAAAAAGTTACTAAACTGGCAGTTAACAGGCCGACCATGTTGCAACGGTTGATAAAGGAGTGAATCATAAATTACCTCTTACTGGTTTAATCATATCGATTATGCTGTTATAATACAACAGATGAAAATTAATTATTTGTCATCGCCTTGGCTTTTTCAAAATCTGCTTTTGTATTTTCTTTAATCTTTTCGATTTCCCCTTTGGGGCTCATGATACATTTTCTCCAGATTTTATCCTTGTCATGTTGGTCAGAATCACCGCTGCCCCAACACCAACCTTTATTTTTCATTTGTTTTAATAAATCATTACGTTTCATGCAGATATTTGTTCTTGCTTTTTCCTGCCCAGGGTTAGTCATAGTTAAACATTGTTGCACGTAATATTTGGTTTCTTGATAAAGTGGAAAAATCTCAGGGGACATGCCATCTAAAGGCACAAAACTATCATCTTTAATTTCATTGATTGCTAATGGCTTTGGTGCGATTAGATTGTTTTGACGGATAAGTCTGGTAAAATCATCCATAGTAGAGCGTAACCCATCGGTGCTGACTGGAATAGTACTCAAGGTTGAAAGGCTAATAGTCATAGGAGACTCGCTTTCAAGAGCGGAAACAAGTTTATCAATATTTTGTGTATAAACAGCAGTTGAGAATTGAACCCATCCTTTGTGGTCACTGATTTTATTTAATGCTACAGAGACGTTTTTGATGTTCCAGGTAATAAAGGGTAGTTTAAAAGCTCTATTTTCTTTTTTCTTGGCAACAACATCAATAGTAATCATATTATCTGAGGGCGTAATAAATAGTTTAATAGAGCTATTAGGTTGTTGCCATAATATACTGGCATAAGGTTGCCCTGCTATAATGCTCCAGTTTCCATAAGTGTTAATATGTTGAACATTATAACTGTGATCTGCATGTAACAGTGCTGGCACTGGAAAAGGTAAAGGGGACGTCATTGTTACAGGTTGTTGTGCCACACACAAATGAGAAGCGAGCAAACTCATGCTAATCAAAGCAGGTGCAGCCCAAAGAAAAGATTTTTTTCGCATTTTATACCTTATTTCGTCAAAACACTGTATAATACGAAAAGATAACAAGAAAGCAAAGTGGTTTTCTTTATTACTAGGTTCTTTAACTGATTATACTATGATAAGACTGTATTAAATTTATTCTTAATTCTAAATAACTTCAAAAAAGCTTTGATTATTATATGTGTTTTGTTTTATAAATTTTCTCAATTGATAGTTGATTGTTTTTATTTGTTAAAAATTAGAAATATAAGACTATAAAAAAAATTAAAATATTAAATTATTGGATTAAGGTTGGATTTGATGGTAGATAACGATGATTTGCGGAACTTAGTCAAAGATTGCCCTGTCGCAAATGGATTATTTAATCAACATGGCTGTCATGATGTAATGACAGCTTTTAATATTGCAAATCATCTTCATATGCATAGTTTTTTTAAAGAAGCAGCAGCATTTTATCAAGAGGCAATTCAATATCGTAATCTAGATCCGCAAGGACATCCAAGAGTAGAAATTTTACTACAAGTGAAATTATTATGTTTAATAAAAGCGGATATAGAGCCTTCTGATGAAGATTTAAACTATTTAAAAGAGCTCTCTGAACCGTTATTTGAATATATTACTACTGTAAAACAATATCGATTAGGTAATTTTCATGTCGTAGAGGCATTGAAAAAGATTGGTTGTACGTATGAGGATTTTCATACGGGTGAAGAAATTGATACAATTTATTTAAACTTGATTTATGATGGATTAATACAAGGTAATTTCCCTAGTAGAGTACGTAAAGTAGAAATCCCTAGAAAAATATTTTTCTACTGGGATCAAAATATGCCGGGTGATGTGCGAGAAAATATTGAATATCACCAGAGAAATTTTCAAAAATACTTTGTTGAAGTATTTGATAAAGAAAAAGCTGTGGAGTGGTTATACAAATATTATGGAAAAGAAGCGCGTACTATTTTCTTAAATGCACGTCATCCTGCAGAGGCTGCTGATATTTTGCGAGTGCATATTATTGATTTATGTGGGGGTTTTTGGGTTGATGCGGATCTTAAAATCGTTTCAGAAGATATTTTAGAGAAATATATTCCTAGAAATTACGATAATGTATTGTTGCTAACTGATGGTTATTTTATTCATAACGACTTTTTTGGTGCAACAGCTAATAATATGATTTTAAAAGATTGTTTGTTGTCAATTTATCGTAACTGTTATGAATATGGAGGGCTTTTCATCTCCTACAAAACAGGCCCTGGTGTGTTTATGCGTGCGGTTAACCGTACATATTTTCGTTGTTTGGAAGGTGCCAGTAAAGATTTCCCTTCTTTAAAATTAATGGATAAAAAAATGTTTGATAAGGTAACAGAACAATACCCCGTAGGATATAAGCAAGGTGGTACTTGGAGTGCTGTATAAAAGATTACTATCAAATATATTTTTATATTAGATTGCTATATTTTATTGAACAATTTAAATAGTGTATGGACTTGTTCTTTTCTGATTTTAGGTGAGAAGTGATGGAAGAAAACCAGCTTAACCCAGATGTTGATTATACTGATATGTTGTCTATATGCTCTCAAGCATTAGATTTTTATCAACAGCACGGTATTACAGAATTAATACATGCTTTTAATATAGCCAATATTCTAGGAACTAATCAATTTTATGCTGAGGCAGCTTTTTTTTATAAAGTTGCTTTTAATATGCATTCTAAAAGTGCAGGTCAGTTTCCTTTGGCTCACTTTTTACTAATGGCTCGACTTGTTGCTCTGTTGAAAGGAAATTTTCCTATCAAAGAAGATGAGATGAACCAGCTGAAAGGTCTTTGTATTCCTTTATATAATTTTGTAGAAGGATGGAAACGATATAAAGAAAATGGCGATGCGTTATCTGCAATTCGGTTAATGGGAAATTGCTTTGAAGAGTTCCATACAGGTGAAGAAGCAGATACAATTTATTTAACCATTATGATGGATTTGTTTAACCCTAATCCAGAGATTTGTATCAAGGATAGGACTTTTGGAGCAGCTGACTTTAATGTTATTCCCAATAATTTATTTATGTATTGGGATCAAAACCCACCTGCTGAAATTCTTCAAAATTTCGAGTATCATAAAGGATTAACACATTTTAATTTGAAAATTTTTGACAAAGCAGAAGCAATAGAGTGGCTTTATCAAAACTATGGTGTAGAAGCTAGACAAATCTTCCTTTCTGCGCGTCATCCTGCAGAGGCTGCTGATTTTTTACGCGTCCATGTCATTAATTATTATGGTGGATGGTGGCTTGATGCTGATATTAAGATTCAATCTATTGATAAATTCTGCTCTATTATTCCTTCTAGTTACGAGCATGTGTTTTTATTGACTCATAATAATGTAGTTCATAATGATTTCTTCGGTTCTGTTCCAAATAGTCCTATATTAAATGATTGTATGTTAAGTCTTTATCGTAATAGTTATTTGCATACAGGTTTATTTATTGCTTACAAAACGGGCCCTGGTATTTTTGGACGCGCTTTAAATAGGACTTTTTATCGTTCTTTACGTGGTGAAACAAAAAAACCATCTGTTGTTTTGTTGAATGATCGTAAGTTTTGGAGCGTCATTGCAGATTTTGAAACGCCTTATAAAGATTCAACGCCACACTGGCAGGCATCTTAATTAGTAAAAGGCGCTGTAGATACAGCGCTTTTTTTTATTAGAACTCGATAATAATAGGCACATGATCAGAGGGTTGTTCTTTATCGCGTTCTGATTTCTCAATTGTAAAGCTTTTGAGTTGCTCTGCCATTTTTGGCGAAAGCAATGCGTGATCAATGCGTAAGCCAGCATTTCTTTGCCAGGCTCCTCTGGTGTAATCCCAAAAAGTATAAAGCGTTTCTGTGGGATATAAAGCACGTAACGCATCGGTAAGTCCAAGCCACAATAAACGATAAAAGCCATTACGACTTTCGGTGCGGATCAAGGCATCATTTTCGGATAAGGTCTTGGGTGCAAAATCTTGATCGGTTGGGCAAATGTTGAAATCCCCAGCAAAGATACAATCTTGCTTGTTTATTAACAGGGTCTCTGCACGTTTAATTAACGCATTGATAAAGTGTAATTTTCTTTGAAATCCTTCTTCTCCACCAGAATTTCCATTAGGCAGGTATAAATTGCATAAGATAACACCTTGGCTTTCAATCTCAAGATAACGTGCTTGAGGTTCTTCTTCATTCAGATCTGGCAAGACAACATGGTTCAGTTGATAAGGATGTCGGCTTAAAATTGCGACCCCATTATAGGCTTTTTGTCCATGTACGATAACTTGATAGCCCATTTCTTCAAAGGTTTCTTTTGGAAATTGTTCATTTTGGCATTTAATTTCTTGTAAAAATAACCAGTCTGGTTGTTCTTTGGTTAAAAATGCTTGAACATGTTCATGGCGTTGCCGAATAGAGTTGATATTCCAGCTAACAAGTTTCATTAAAACGAACCTTAAAATAAAAGTGTTTCTTAATTGAATAATAGGCACAAAGAATTTTACTATGTCAAAGAATTATATCATGATTATTATATGACATCATGATTTTTTCTTGATAATGTAAAAAACTGAAAGCGTAATGAACATGGATTTGGCTGTTTATGCGGTGCAAGAAGCAACCGCCAGAGGACGATTATATCCAGAGGCAGAATCTTCATCAGGGCGTACGCCTTGGCAAAGGGATCGTGATCGCGTTATTCACTCAACGGCATTTCGTGTGTTGCAATATAAAACGCAAGTTTTTGTAAATCATGAAGGTGATTTTTTTCGTACACGCTTAACCCACTCTTTGGAAGTTGCACAAATTGCACGCTCAATTGCCAGAGCATTACGATTAAATGAAGATTTAACAGAATGTTTGGCACTGGCCCATGATTTGGGGCATCCGCCTTTTGGTCATGCTGGCGAGTATGCCTTACAAGAAGGTATGAAAGACTATAATGGGTTCAGTCATAACGACCAATCGTTGCGTCAAGTAACACGTTTAGAACAACGTTATGTAGCTTTCGATGGTCTTAATTTAACATGGGAGAGCCTTGAAGGTTTGGCAAAGCATAATGGCCCAGTGTTAAATCCTGATCCTTATTTAAAAGCTTATGATCAATATTATCCTTTGGAGATAACCAGCTATGCCTCTATTGAAGCACAAATTGCGTCTATATCGGATGATATAGCCTATCATAGTCATGATCTGGATGATGGTTTGCGGGCAGGGTTATTACAATTTAATGAGTTAAAAGATCTACCCATAGTTGGTGAGGCCTTGTACAAGGCTCAAAAAGTGATGCAAGACATTACGGTAATAGAGCATCGTGATAATCGGTTGCGTCATGAAATGATTAGGAGGGTGATTGACTTATTGGTTAGTGATTTAAAAAAACAAACATTATTAAATTTAAAAGAGCTTAATCCTAAAAATTCAGATGATATTCGCTATGCACAAATGGGAGTGGTACAATTCAGTCCAGAGGTAGGACAAGCCAATCAACAGATTCGTCAATTTTTGTACAAAAACCTCTATTATCATTGGCGCGTCAATCGAATGAGTCGAAAGGGACAAAAGTTAGTTTACGAACTTTTTACAATATTATCTGAAAATATGGATTTATTGCCAACAGAATGGCAAAGACGATTAGAAAAAGCTCAGGAAAGAAAGCAAAAATCAGGTGCATTGCGTGTTGTTGTTGACTATATTGCAGGAATGACAGATCGTTACGCTATGGAGGAATATCAACGCCTGACAGATCTTGCGATATTGGCTTAAAATTTTTCTGCGATAAATTAAAAGTTAGAATGGCTTTTTTGCCGAGGGTTCGGTAAATAGATAAGAAAGTTTCCTTGCTTGTGAGAAAGATAGTTTTTATATGATTGACCATAATCTGTACGTTTTCTTCCGCCAATATGTATTACAGGCCTTGCGGCAGAGCGTGCCTGATTTACCCGAAGCGTTATTGGAACGTGTTGAGCTGACCCCGACCAAAGATCCTGCTCATGGAGATATGGCGACCAACGCGGCTTTGATTATTGCCAAAGCGGTTAAACGTCGCCCTCAGGAACTTGCTCAGGAGTTGGCGGATTATTTAAAACAAGTCGATGGAATAGAATATGCCGAGCCTGCGGGTCCTGGGTTTGTTAATTTAAAGATTACGGCTTCTGTTTTTCAAAATTTAGTTTCGACGATATTACAGACTGGCGAATCTTTTGGTGCTAGCCAAATTGGCCAAGGAACAATGGTAAATATTGAATATGTTTCTGCCAATCCTACAGGACCAATGCATGTTGGGCATTGCAGGGGAGCTGTGGTCGGTGATGTTTTGGCTAATTTAATGGCAAAAGCAGGGTTCGACGTTACCAAAGAATATTACATTAATGATGCAGGCACTCAAGTGGTGGCGCTAACTTGGGCTGCTTATTGGCGTTATTTACAAGCTTTGGGTCAGGATTTATCAGCCGAGGCATTCGAAGAAAAATTCAAAACCTATATGGCATCAGGGTTGCAATATCAAGGCGACTATTTGGTTGAAGTAGGGCGGGTTTTAGTTAAAAAACATGGTGATGCTTTATTACAAGGTACAGATGCACAACCTTTACCCACCTGGTTTGATATTGTGAAAGAATGTGTGCTTGAACAAATGATGAGCAGTATTCGTCAAGATTTGGACGCGTTAGGTGTACATCAGGAAGTGTTCGTATCAGAGCGCTCTATTTTAAGTTCAGGTAAAGCAGATCAAGCATTAAAGATTTTAACAGATAAAGGCTTGCTTTATACGGGTGTTCTGGAACCCCCCAAAGGTAAAGTCATTGAAGACTGGGAACAGCGCCCACAAACTTTATTTAAATCAACAGAATATGGGGATGATGTTGATCGTCCTTTACGTAAGTCCGATGGAACAGCAACTTATTTTGCCAATGATATTGGCTATCATTACGATAAAATTGAACGCGGTGCCAAGATCTTAATCGACATTTGGGGAGCAGATCATGGGGGCTATGTACCCCGAATGCGTGCGGCGATTAAAGCGTTAACCGATCAAAATCCTGTTGATTTTGAAGTGGTGCTTTGTCAAATTGTACGTGTAGTACGTAATGGCGAAGTCGTTAAGATGTCAAAACGTGCTGGAACTTTTATTACGCTGCGTGATTTGATTGATGAAGTAGGCAAAGATGCTGTGCGATTTACAATGCTTACCCGTAAGTCTGATGCACAAATGAATTTTGACCTTGAACAAGTGATTGCACAAACACGGGATAATCCTGTATTTTATGTGCAATATGCGCATGCTCGTTGTCGTTCTGTATTGCGCTCAGCGGTTGAAACTCTTGGGGCAGATGCGGTTAAGCCCGCTATGTTGGCTCAGCAAGCTTTAACGAACTTACAAAGTAGTGCAGAGCTATCATTAATGCGTCGGTTGGCTCAGTGGTCCAGAATTGTTGAAAGTGCAGCTTTGGTTAGAGAGCCACACCGTATAGCTTATTATTTAATGGAAGTAGCAGCAGATTTTCATGCGCTGTGGAATGCAGGGCGAGATGATGCTACATTACGATTTATTCAAGAAGATGACTTGTCAGGAACAAAAGCAAGATTGGCGTTGGTAGAAGCTACAGCTTGTGTTATTCGTTCTGCAATGATGATTTTAGGTGTTGAACCAGTAGAGGAAATGAGATGATAGATCCAAATTCACCAGACCCTTCAAAAAGAAAATCTTTTTTTGATGAAGATTCTTTGGATGATGGGGGAAATAATCGCTCTCCTCATCCTGATCAACGTGTTTATAATGATCGTGAACGTATGACGTCCCGATATCATGATGATGAGGATGAAGAAGACTACGGTGATCAAGATTATGATCGCAGAAAACCATTACGTTTTGGATTTATGAATGCTTTTGGTGGTGGAAGTAGCGATGGGAATGCAACACGCCGTTTAGCTTATGCTGCTGGGGGCGTTGGCGCAATATTGGTGATCTTTATTGGTGGGTGGATGTTCTTGAATTCATCAAATAAAGGAGTTCCTGTTTTTGAACCTCCTGCAGAGGTCGCCAAGGTAAAACCAGTTAGCACAGGAAATGTTGAAACTATTGGTATGGGAATTGGTGAGAATGCTTTAAATAATGGTGGCGCACCAAATGGACAACCAGGGTTAGCATCGGGGCCAGAACAAGCAAATCCTCAAGCATTGGCAGATCAGTATAATCGTCCTACACCACCTACCGCAACAGCACCATCTGAAACGCATTCGAGCAATAATACAACAACGGTGCCATCAGCTTCATCTAATATAGGGGGAAGTAATGAGGGGGCCGAGGAAACTCCAAAGCATACAGCGCATCCTAAACATCAACAAACCCATCGTGCAACAGAGCCTAAAAAATCTGAACCTAAGAAAGTAGAGCCTAAAAAAACAACCAAAAAAGCCGAGGCTCATCAGGCTTCATCTGGTAAATTTGGCTTGCAATTAGCATCTTTGAAATCTCATGATGCAGCACAACAACAATGGCAAACATTGAAGAAAAAAGCACCTGAAATCTTGGGAAAATATTCTCCTTCTATTCAAAAAGCCGAAGTAAATGGAAGTGCTGTTTATCGTTTGCGTGTTAAAGGATTGACTTCAAAAGCACAAGTCAGCAGCGTTTGCGCTCAGTTAAAAGCAAAAGGTGTTGCTTGTACTATTGCATATTAATGATTTTATTAGCTGATGTCAGAATTGGTTGATATCGAATTGGAACAAAGGATTCAGGAAACTGAATCCTTTGTTGTACATCTAGATGGCTTTGAAGGGCCTTTGGATCTGTTGTTACAACTGGCGCGAACACAAAAAGTCGATCTTGCGAAAATTTCTATTTTACAACTCGTTGAGCAATATTTAGAAATTATTGAATCTGCACGAAAAATTCGTTTAGAATTGGCTGCAGATTGGTTGGTAATGGCGGCTTGGTTGGCATGGTTAAAATCTTGTTTGTTACTTCCTGAAAAACCTGTCGAAGGTGAGGAGACAGAACAAGCGGTTGATATCTTGCAAGAACGTTTAGAAGAGCTTGAACGTATTAATCAGGCAGCTAAATGGATGAGTGAGCGCCCTTTGTTGGGCAGTGAAGTTTTTGTTCGTGGGTTTTATGAAAACCATACTGAAATTGATACTTCTGGCGTTGTTTTAGATATTTCGCGTTTTATGGGTGCTTATGTAGGGGTTGCGCGTAGAAAGTCAAAAAAGAAAGCGTGGCGATTGCGATCTTTTAACTTTTGGACAGTGCGTGATGCATTATCTCGGTTAAAACGGCTTTTGGGGCAAAGTCATGTGCCTGGTTGGCATGTATTGGATGCATTTTTGCCTAGTTATACATCTTTGCAACAAAATGATACGACGCCAGAAATGGTTTCTCGCCAAGTTAAAGCTGCTTGGAGTGGAACGTTATTGGCTGGGTTAGAATTAGCAAAAGATGGACAAATACAATTGAATCAACAGGAACAATTTGGTCGGATTCAACTTAGGAAATATGAAACAAATTCCATAATTGAAAAAGAAAACGAATCATGAGCCTAATCCCTACGCAATATAAAGAAATTCTTGAAGCTTTTATTTTTTCTCAATCAGAACCAGTAACAGAGAAAATAATGATTGAGCTTTTGAAAAAAAATGGAATTTCTGCTGATGATATGACAGAGTTCTCGGTTGAGCTGCGACTATTGTTGGGGCGTTTACAACAAGATTATGCCAATAAAGGTTTTCGGTTATATCAGATAGCAGGAGGGTGGCAGTTTCGTACAGCCCAAGAATATGCGCCATTTTTGGTAAAAGTAATTAATAAACCTAAGAGATTATCAAGAGCTGCAATGGAGACTCTATCCATTATTGCTTATCATCAACCATGTACGCGTGCGGACATAGAACATATTCGTGGTGTAAGTTTGGGTCAAAATATTTTGGATAGTTTATTAGAAAGTGCTTTGGTTAAACCCTGTGGACACAAACAAGTGCCTGGTCGTCCAACCTTGTGGGGCACAACACAAGAGTTTTTGAGCTATTTAGGATTAAATGAATTGAGTGACTTACCGAAGAAAGAAGAGCTATTTGCAGATATTCCCTATCAAACTTCACAAGATTGATCGAATTCTTTTGGATTTTCTGATCAGAAACCGTATAGAAGAATAAGGGTAAGAGATTTCATCACGATGAAATGGATGGGTTAAGGGGTCGAAAGAAACGATGTTTGGTTTTTCCTGGGCAGAGATCTTATTGATTGGTGTGGTCAGTATGGTTTTTATTGGCCCAAAAGATTTTCCCAAAATATTAAAGTGGCTTTCTGATATGATCAAGAAATGTCGTAAAATGGCAAGTGAATTTCACAGCCAAGTGGATGAGGTTATTAAAGATCCTGACTTAAAAGAAGCCAAAAATCAGTTATTACAACTTCGAAATTTAAATGTTAAAGGGGCCATTTTAAACGCTATTGATCGGGATGGTTCTTTGCAAAATACATTACGAGATTCTCCTTTTTCTGAAACTGCGATGAGCTCTCCCGCCACGGATTATTCAGAAGTTGCTCAAGGGGAAATAAAACCTATCCCAGGCACGATTGAGGACATTCACGATGATTGGCAAAAAGAAGAAAATATTGATTACGAAGCATTGGAAAAATCTGATCCAGCCCCAGTATTCTTTCCCCCATCTGTCGCACAAAGAGTACAGGTAAGGCGAGCAGCCCCACCATCCCCTGCGATGATTCCACCGCATATTTCCAAATACAAAGAACAGAGATGGTTATGAGCGATCAAGAGCAAGCAGAAGGATTAAACGACAAAGCCATGCCTTTGATGGAGCATTTCGTTGAACTGCGCCGTCGCTTGATGTGGTGTATTGGGACGTTTTTAGTGACTTTTGCGATTTGTTATCATTTTTCCCAAGAAATTTATTTGTTTTTGGCACATCCTTTAGAAAGTGCAATGCGTGCAGATGGCCAACAACCACAAATGATTTATACTGCTTTGTATGAAGCTTTTTTTACTTATATCAAAGTCGCATTTTTTGGCGCTACTTTTCTATCTTTTCCGATGATTGCTATTCAAGCATGGGTTTATATTGCGCCAGGATTATATAAAAAAGAAAAGAAAGTTTTTGCTCCTTTTTTAATTGCAACGCCGATTTTATTCTTGCTTGGGGCTAGCCTTGCTTATTTCTTTGTTTTTCCTTTGGCTTGGAAGTTCTTTTTATCGTTTCAAGTAAGTGGTTCAGGGAATGCAGCAATGCATATTGAATTACAGGCTAAAGTCTCGGAGTACCTTAGTTTAGTGACACGATTGATCTTGGCCTTTGGCATTGCATTTGAATTGCCTGTACTATTGACCTTGATGGCTAAAGTAGGATTTGTTACATCTCAAAAATTAAAAAAGTTCAGAAGATACGCCTATGTGATTGCATTTATTATTGCGGCTGTTTTGACCCCGCCTGATGTAATTACTCAAGTTTCATTGGCGATTCCGCTAATTATTTTATATGAAGTTTCTATATTTTCCGCTCGTTTAGTAGAGCCAAAACACTCAGAGGAGGATGAATAATGCATGATTTTCGTGCGCTACGCGCTGACCCAACGGCTTTTGATCAGGATTTAGCACGTCGAGGGTTACCTCCCGTCAGTCAAGAATTGCTTTCTTATGACGAAGAACGCCGTGTTTTGTTAAATGAGCTTCATACTAAACAAGCAGATCGTAACAACTTATCCAAGCAAATTGGACAGTTAAAACGTGATAAACAAGATAGTGCTGACCTAGAAGCCCAAGCAATCGCATTGCGCACAGAGTTGGAAACCATTCAAAGCAAAGCAGATGCGTTGGATGCGAAGATTTTTGAAATTCTTGCCAGCCTTCCAAACCGTTTAGCACAGGAAGTTCCTGTTGGTGCGGATGAGAATGATAATATTGTTATTCATCAGTGGGGGGAGCCCAAAGATTTAGGTTTTACGCCTCTACAACATTTTGACCTTGGTGAAAAACTAGGCATGATGGATTTTACTGTGGCTTCTAAACTTTCTGGCGCGCGGTTTAGTATTTTAAAAGGGGCACTGGCACGTTTGGATCGTGCGTTAAGTCAGTTTATGTTGGATTTACACACGGGTGAGCATGGCTATGAAGAGCATATTGTTCCTTTGTTGGTCAATGAACAAACCATGTATAATACGGATAAATTGCCTAAATTTGGCGATCAGTCTTTTTGTACAACCGATGGTCGCTGGTTGATTCCCACAGCGGAAGTTCCTTTGACGGCAATGCAAGCGGATGAATTGATTTCTGTGGAAGAACTGCCTATTCGTAGGACTGCTGTGTCTGCGTGTTTCAGAAGTGAAGCTGGGGCTGCGGGAAAAGATACGCGTGGGTTAATTCGTCAGCATCAGTTTTACAAAGTGGAAATGGTCAGCATTACGACCCCAGACGAAAGTGAAGCTGAACATGAACGCATGACAAGATGTGCGGAAACGGTGCTGGAAAGATTGGGATTGCCGTATCGTCGTATTTTGCTTTGTTCTGGAGATACAGGATTTGGTGCAGCGAAAACTTGGGATTTAGAGGTTTGGTTGCCAGGGCAACAGGCTTGGCGTGAGATTTCTTCGTGTTCGAATACAAACGCATTTCAAGCCCGTCGTATGAATGCCCGTTTCCGTCCAAAAGCAGAGGAAGGTAAAAAAGTTTCCCCTGAATTCGTGCATACCTTAAATGGCTCTGGCGTTGCAGTGGGGCGTGCGTTGGTTGCTGTGATGGAAAATTACCAAAACGCAGATGGCAGCATTACCGTTCCAGAAGTGTTGCGTCCATATATGGGTGGCATTGAGAAAATCGGCTAGAATTTAAAAAAGCTCCCCATTTATCTGCTGTATGATTACAGAGGTAACAGGGGCTTTTATTGTATTAATTTTAATCCGATCTAAATCTTTGGTTGTAAATCTTGTTTATTTTTTTGTAATAATCCTTTCTGCTTTTAATATAAATCGTTTAGGTTCAAATTTCCCATTTTTATAAGTGCCTATGGGTTCTTTTGATCCTTGGTAATGAATATAAACAATCATTGATTTATAGAGTGTTATTTGGTTAGTACTTTCTTTGTTAAAGATATGCTTTAAATATTTTTTTGTATAGTTTCCTGTCATAATAATTTCAGTATGAGCGGGAAGAAGTGTTAATTGTTGTAATAACTCTGGTATAAATATACCTGGTGGAACAAAATTGCCAACAATTGTGCCAGTTTGAGTATTCTTCAAATAAGAAGTTGTTAAAAAATATTTTATAGCCTCTAGAGGAATTTCTAAATTTTGATTGGAATTGTTGATAATTTTTGTTGTGACAGGAAATAAGTCCTGCCCTGAGTAGATACACTGTGGGTTATTAGGGCAGCTAATTGATAAACTTAATAAGTTATTACTATTGGTTAAGATATTTTGCGCTTTACTTTGATAAATTGTTAAAAGTATTATCATAAAGAATAGTTTAATAGTTTTATTTAATGAGGACGGCATTCCCTATTTCTTCCAAAGGCTACATGAATTATTATTTCCATTGAAAATAATATCACATTGATAACGCTTATTATCAATAACTTTATTAGCTGCAATACCAATAACCCAGCCTTGTCGTTCTGTTATTCGGCAACTATTAAAAACACCCATAATGCTTTCTTGTGGATCACCTAACGGTCTGTTTTTTCCATTGTGAAAAGCGGAGTATTGTGTTGAATCAAGAGAACCATCAGGTTTTCGGTATTGCAAAATTGAATCTATATAATCATCATAACCGTACTCATCGGGTAACCCCAGCGCATGGCCAAATTCATGGATAAAAGTATAAGTTTTATTATATGGGTTTGGATCAGTTGCCAGAATAAAAGTTCTTCCTCTTTCTAAACGTGGTCTATCTATACCTTCTGGTGAAATTGGTATATTTTTGTATAGTGCAATTTTATGAGGGTTCCTTTCACCATTTGGAATTTTTTCTCCTTTATAAGCAAATTGAATATCAAATTGAATAGGCAGTTTGATAGTGCAACATTGATTTTGTGTGTCAGTGACAAGCAAGGTAAAATTATTATTCCATGTTTTATTAATGCTTAAAATAAATTGTTTTGTTTTTTCAATATCTTGATCGGTCACACCTTTTTCTATTTTAGACATTTCAAATGTCATTTTAATGATTGCGTTTCCTTTACTTTTTAAAGGAATAATCATTCTGTAGTATGCATTCCATTGCGTTCTTTTCTCTAAGTCACTAGATTTCCCATTTTCTAAATCTTTTTCAAATATATCTTTGGTGTTGATTTTGACTTCTTTATCATAATCTTTGAGGTCTTTATCATTTTTTGATTCACAGCATTCTGTAAAATATTTACTATGTTCATTTTGCCAATGTTGTAAATCACTGGGGTTTTTATTCTTCAATGTTTCACAAAACTTGCTCGATTGTTGGCATTGCCATTTTTCCATGACTGCACCTTTATTCTTTATCTGCGATGTTCATATCCATGATGATTTCTTTTCCGCTGTCGGTACAAACACCAAATTCTGGGTGATATTCAAAATAACTGGTTACCGAGCATGAATCATCATATTGGTCTTCGGCGTTAATCGAGAATTTTTCCACCTTTACATCGTCACTATAAAGCGGAAAAAAGATATCGCTATATTGTGCAAATTGCTCGGTGGCCCAGCTGTCATTAAATCTAACGGTAAAGGATTTGGCCATTTGCAAGGCTGCAACATTGCCTGTTCCCACAAAAGACATATGCATCGTAATTTCTGATCGAGCCCATAAGATTTTATGTTTGTCTGTATAACGCGTTTCTGTGGTGGATAATTGATTTTCATCAATAATTTGTAAAATAACATAAGGAGGTTTTGGGGTTGCTGTGCGGTTACTAAAACCTTTGATAATTTGTAATTTTGCTCCTTTGATTGGAATTGCTTTACGCAAAAATTTTCCAACGATATTATACATTTCTTTATAGCTTAGATTCTTAAGCTCTGGGAATTCTCCGTCTTTTGGGGATTTGGCTGTGACTTTAGGAGCCTTGGTAGTAATAACTTTAGGAGCCTTGGTAGTAATAACTTTAGGAGCTTTAATAGTAACTTTTTCAGGGGTTTTCTTTTCTGTCATTTTGGCCTCTTTTATATAAATAAGGTTGAATTTTTGATTATTTAAACGCAGCTATGGCGTTGGTTTTTGGCGATATTAAATTTTACGGATGCAAAAATAAAAAAAGCACAGTCAAAACTGTGCTTTGGAAGAGATCAGTAACAAATATACTAATCTAAGTATTATTATCGTATATATTGTCAATAAATTTAAGATGTTTTGTTATTAGCCTATTTATAGAACCGAATGCTTTCCAGATGTTCTCTCATTGCTTTTTTTATGTCCAAGAAATGTGGCATATAGTCTTTTTTATCTTTGGATGGGTCAGTAAACAGATCAAGAAATTGACTGATTATTAAAAGCAAATTCTCATAGCAATCAACATACAAACCTTGGACATCGAATAAAGTTAAGATGTGCTTCTCTATAGTGGGAATCAACGGATTCATCGCCATCAATAAGTTAGATATAAGTAGAGATAATATTGCTATAGTCACGATAAACATCGAATGTTCTGTTATATACAGCCAACCGTTTGTCATTATAAACTTTTTTATAATAAGCCCATCCTGCATAACTAGCACCAAATGCAATACAAACATGAGCAATGGCGTAACTAATGATCGAAATAATAGAAGTAAATTGCATCGATATAGGCATGGATATTCTCCTTTAAACGGATGAACTTATTTAGCCAACCTCGCCGTTAAATCCTCGATAAATTGCCAAGCAACACGACCATTTCTGGAACCTCGGGTAACAGACCATTCATTACCCTGAGCAATTAAATCTTCATCAGCAATCGGCAGGGCTCGTTCTTTGGCATAGGCACGGATAATCGCATCATACAAAGGTTTGTCGCAATTATGAAATCCAATCCATAATCCAAAGCGATCAGATAAAGAGACTTTTTCCTCTATGGCTTCGGATGGGTTGATGGCTGAAGATGTTTCATTCTCTATCATATCACGTGGCATTAAATGACGGCGATTGCTGGTGGCATAAAATAAAACATTATTTGGCCGCCCTGCAATACCACCATCCAAAACGGACTTAAGTGCTTTGTAATCTCTGTCTTCTTTCTCAAATGACAAATCGTCAGAAAAAACAATAAAACGATGGGGAAGCGGTTTTAACAACTGTAATAAAACAGGCAAAGAATGTATATCATCCCTTGGTATTTCGATAATTTTAACAGGATGATGTTGATCATCAATTTTTTGGTTGACTTCTTGATGCACGGATTTAATCAACGAAGATTTTCCCATACCTCTGGCACCCCATAACATCACATTATTGGCTGGTAATCCCTTGGCAAAGTGCAGCGTGTTATTAAAGAGAAGTTCTTTTTGATATTCTAGACCTTGGAGTAAGTTAATGGAAACATAATTGACTTCCGGCACAGAGGTCAGGGTATTTTTCTGTGTTGTCCAAATAAACGCATTGGCTTGCTCTATATTTTCAATATGTGGTTTTGGAGGGGATAATTGTTCCAAAGCCGTAGCAATGCGTTCTAAAAATGGGATAATATCCGTTGTCATTTTATTTTCCAATAAATTTTAGTAGGCGTTTGACGCTATATGTAATATGAAATAAAGATTGTTGATTTTGGTGATTATACATCGTTGGATAAAATAGGAAATAACTTATGACGAATTTACTGGAACTATTAATTCCTGCGGCTCATGCGCAGGCTGCTGGTGGTGCTGGCGGAAGTGGAAACTTTTTAATTAGCTTGGCACCGTTTGTTGGTATCTTTTTTATTTTTTACTTTATGATTATTCGCCCACAACAAAAAAAAGCCAAGCAACAACGTGAAAGCATGAAATCTTTGCGCAGAGGAGATAAGGTTCTGACCGCTGGTGGAATTATTGCAACCGTTGTAAAAAATCAAGAAGATTCTGATGAAATGGAAGTCGATCTTTCTAATGATGTCAGAGTAAAAATTCTTCGCAGCACAATTAGTTCTGTTTTGGAAAGCAAAGCACTGCAAGCAACTGAAGCAAATAAGAATGTAAAAAAAGCAAAACCCGTTGCTAAAAAAGAAGCTGCTGCGGTAAAAGCAGAACCTGCAAAAGAAGAACCTGTAAAAGAAATTGAGCTAGATAAGTCAGAAGTTGTAGATAAAACTCAAGAGAAATAAAATAAAGAAAAACCCGACATTTAGTCGGGTTTTTAATAGAAAAATTATGCTTTTAATTGTTGTTCAGCAAAATCATAATTAGCAAGTTTATTCAAGAAATTGTCAATAAAATCTGGGCGACGATTACGGAAATCAATGTAGTAAGCATGTTCCCATACGTCAGCTACTAATAATGCTTTGCCTTGACCTTCGGAAAGAGGGCTTTTCGCATTTGGTGTTTTAGTAATTACCAATTTATCATTTTTATCAAGAACTAACCAAGCCCATCCTGAACCAAATTGAGTGGTTGCAGCTTTTTTGAATTCTGCTTTGAAATTATCAACAGATCCAAAATCTTTTACGATACGAGCTTCGAATGCTTCGGACATTTGGCCGCCTGTTGGGCTCAAAGAATTCCAAAACATTGTATGATTATAATGTTGACCAGCATTGTTTAAAACTGGAGTTAAGGCCTCGTCTTTAGCAGCCATAACAATTAATTCTTCTAAGGTTTTACCTTGAAGTGCTGGGTTTGCTGCAACTAAATCATTTAATGTATTCACATAGGTTTGGTGATGTTTACCATGATGATATTGCAATGTTTCTTCGCTCATTCCAGCGCGTGATAAAGCATTTTCAGGGTATGGAAGTTGTCCAAGTTCAAAAGTCATTATTTTGTTCCTTTATATCAATTTTTTATTATATAAGACCATTTTGGTTCTTATTATTCTTTATATATAAAATGTATCGAACTTTTTATAAAGGTTAAATTCGAAAATTGTTTAAATTTTATTTTTTTCAAATTTATTATATAAGGATTATATGACAAAAAAAGACACATCTTCTTTACTTTCTTTATGCGCGATTTATGTTCAAAAATATGATCCAGATTATTTTTACTGTGCGTTATTTGCTCCTTCATTTCACCGAGAGCTGATTTTTCGTCTGCTTGCGTTTAATATTGAGATTACACGCGCTGTTTCTTTGCCCTCATCTTGGTCTGTTGCTGGACCAATGGCAGGTTTTATTCGATTGCAATGGTGGCGGGAATTGATCGAAGGTAAAGATAGAACACATGAAATTGCTCCTTTTATTTGTGAAGCTATATCTCAAGGGTTATTATCTTCTCAGTCGCTGCTAGAGCTAATCGAAGCAAAAGAAGAGGAATTGGATGGGATTAAAAATTGGGAACATTGGGAATCCCTTTTGATGCGTTCTTCTGGGAAAATACAGGCAACTATTGCACAGATATTAGGGGTTGAAGAGACTGAACATTTGCAAGGTGTAGCGTCTTTGGGAGTAGCATACGAAGTGACCAGACTAGCGCGTAACTTACCTAAGGTTTTAGCTTCTGGACGTTGTCCGCTACCCCAAGATATAATTGATGAACATCAGTTACAACGTACGGATGATGGTATTCCTGCATCGCCAGAGACGATCGTTGCTATTCGAACAGTTTTAAGAGCTAAAGCTCTGGATTATTTAAAAGCAGGACGTAATGCAAGAGCCCTAGGGCGAAAGAAGATTGCAGCCGCATTACCAGCAGCATTGGCAAAACGGGATTTGAAAAAGCATCATCAATGGGATCAATTACTTGAAAAACGAGGGGTTGGTGATCAGCTTGCTGTAATATGGAGCAACTTTAAAGGTAAAGTTTCTTTTTAAAAGAAGGCTATTTTTAAATTTGAGCAATGAATAAAACCAGACTTATACTGATATCGTGATAATTTGTGAGGTATCTTATTGGTATTAGTTGGTGTGACTCTCAGCAGGCTTACAATAATGCATAAGCCATCATAATATGAATGTGGGAGAATTAATATTGAGGTAATCAAAATATTAGACAAGTAATATATCGTTAATTAAATGCTATCCCACGAATGAATTTAAAATAATAACTTCACTTAAAAATAAATTGATTATTAAGAAGGAGAAGCTCTGAAATTTTGCTCTAATGTTGCATCGTAAAGTGTAGAGAGCTTGTAAAATCCGATAGCTAAAATTTAATTATTTATATATAATTCGGGTTTAAATTTACATTGTCAAAGACAATTATACTAAATAAAAAAATCAAATAAATCAACTCAATATTAATTGATTTATTCTATTGATAAATACTAATAATCGATTACTATCTATGCATATAAATATTCGAATCTAATATAAATATTCGAATATTAAATATTTTATATATTTCAGGTAGGAGGTTCTCTGTGTCAGTAACCAATTTGTCTGAGCTCAATAACCTAATTGCTACGGTTAAAAAAGCCCAAGCAGTTTTCGCCACTTATACCCAAGAACAAGTCGATAAAATCTTTGTTGCTGCGGCCAAAGCTGCTGCTACAGCACGTATATCTTTGGCACAACAAGCCGTTCTTGAAACAGGAATGGGTGTTGTCGAAGACAAAGTTATTAAAAATCTATATTCTTCAGAATATGTTTTAAATAAATATCGACATGAAAAAACATGTGGTATTATCTCCCAAGACAAATCGTTTGGCACAATTACCATGGCAGAGCCAATGGGAATTGTTTGTGGGATTGTTCCAACAACAAACCCTACATCTACGGCAATTTTCAAAGCATTAATTTGTCTTAAAACCCGTAATGCCATTATTTTTTCAGCACACCCTCGTGCCAAAGCATGCACCATAGAAGCAGCACGAATTATTCGAGATGCAGCAGTCGCGGCAGGCGCACCAAAAGATATTATTGGGTGGATTGACGAACCTTCTATCGAACTTTCCAATACGTTAATGAAACATGAGGATATTGCCATTATTCTTGCCACAGGTGGCACAGGTATGGTCAAAGCGGCTTATAGCTCTGGTAACCCTGCGGTTGGCGTTGGTGCTGGGAACACCCCTGTGGTGGTTGATGAAACAGCAGATTTAAAACGAACAGTTGCTTCAATTTTGATGTCCAAGACATTTGATAATGGGATGATTTGTGCTTCTGAGCAGGCGGTGATTGTTGAGAAGTCAGTTTATGATGAGGTGTGCCAATTATTTAAAGAGTATGGCGCACATATTTTATACAGCAAAGAAATTAAAGCGGTTCGTAAAATTATTTTAACTGAAAAAGGCACTATTAATCCTGATATTGTTGGACAACCTGCTTATAAGATTGCAGAGCTTGCTAAAATTACTGTTCCCGTTAAAACGAAAATATTAATCGGAGAGGTGGAAGATGCAGATCCATCCGAACCTTTTGCTCATGAAAAGCTCTCTCCTGTTTTAGCAATGTTTAAAGCTAAGAATTTTGAAGACGGTGTTAATACAGCCAGAAAGTTGGTTGAAATGGGAGGGATGGGGCATACTTCTGTGCTTTATACCAATCAAGAGCAAAATGCAGATCGTATTCTTTATTTCAGTAACATTATTAAGACCTGTCGTATCTTAGTGAACCAACCTGCTGCACATGGCGCGATTGGGGATATTTATAATTTTGATATTGCCCCATCTTTAACTTTGGGATGTGGTTCTTGGGGAAAAAATTCTGTATCAGAGAATGTTGGCCCTAAACATTTATTAAATCATAAAGTCATCGCTAAGAGAGCAGAAAATATGCTGTGTCAAAATATCCCAAGCTCTATTATTTTCCGAAGAGGTTCTTTGCCCGTTGCTTTGGATAATATTGTTAAACAAGGCGCAAAAAGAGCTTTTATTGTAACAGATAAGTCTTTGTTCGAGAATGGATTTGCAAAACATATTTTGGGAAGATTAGAACGCCAAGGTGTTCTTTGTGAACCTTTTTACAATATTGAGGCAGAGCCGGTTTTAAGTATTGTGGAAAAAGGTGCTAAAACGATGCGCCAATTCCAACCTGATACAATTATTGCATTAGGTGGTGGATCCGTGATGGATGCTGCCAAGCTGATGTGGGTTTTGTATGAGTATCCAGATACAAAATTTGATGAACTTGCTTTACGTTATATGGATATGACAAAACGTGTATGTCATTTCCCTGAGTTAGGTAAAAAAGCGAAATTAGTTTGTGTTCCTACGACTTCTGGAACAGGTTCAGAAGTGACACCTTTTGCGATTGTTACAGATGATAAAACTGGACAGAAATATCCTCTTGCTGATTATGCATTAACGCCGCATATGGCTATTGTTGATGCAGATCTTGTGATGGATTTGCCTAAACCTTTATGTGCGTCAGGTGGGTTTCATGCACTTACTCATGCACTAGAAGCATATGTTTCCGTGCTTGCAAATGAATTTTCAGATGGTCAAGCTTTGCACGCACTTTCTTTGTTAAAAACATACTTGCCTAGAAGCTATAAAGACGGAGCAAAAGATCCTGTTGCACGTGAAAAAGTACATATTGCGGCAACCATGTCAGGTATTGCGTTTTCTCAAGCCTTCTTAGGAATTTGTCAATCTTTAACAAACAAAGTTGCTGCTGCATTTAATCTTTCTCATGGGGTTGCGAATGCGATTTTGATTAGTAATGTTATTCGTTATAATGCAACCAATAATCCAACTAAGATGGCAACATTCAGTCAATATGGATATCCTCAAGCCATTACTCGTTATGCCTATATTGCAGATCATCTTGAGTTAACGGCGCCATCTGATAAAGATGAAACTAAGGTTGAAAAGCTGTTATTATGGATACATGCTTTGAAAAAAGAAATTGGTATTGCACAATGTCTTAAAGATGTTGGAGTTCCTGAAAAAGATTTTGTCGAGAAATTAGATCAACTTGCACTGGATGCTTTTGATGATCAATGCACAGGAGCTAATCCACGATATCCATTGGTTGAAGAGCTAAAAGAAGTTTTAAAATGTGCTTATTATGGAAAAATCTATAAAGATTAGTAATATTAACTTTTAATTCAGACTATAAATAAATAACCCCAAACTTTTTTGTTTGGGGTTTTTTATTTTTAATCACTTAAAGAATTACTCGTCTACTGCAATCATAACATCAGAAGATTTAACAACAGCAGCAGCTTTCATGCCAACCTCAAGTTTTAATTCATCCACTGCTTCATTAGTAATAGCAGCCATCACCGTTGTGCCATTGACATCTAGGCTTACATGAGCGGTTGTTGCCCCTTTTTTAATGGCTATAATTTTTCCTTCTAGGACATTGCGTGCGCTAATTTTCATTTTTAATTCCTTTATGATATTTATTCGAATTTAACCAAGATATGATTCTTACGACCTGATGATAGTTTAATTACGTCATTTTTTAAATGATCAGTCGTTATCATTAGTCCTTCATCATCGATTTTTTCGTCATTTATTTTGGCACCACCACCACGGATTAAACGCCTTGCTTCGGCATTACTGGCAACTAGGCCGCTTGATGCAAAGATTTTAAATACAGGAATACCGTCTTTTAATTCTTGGTTTGACAAAGTCACTTCTGGAAGCCCAACTTGCACCAGTTTTCCTTGTTCAAAAGTTTCTTGAGCAGCTTTTTGGGCTTGCTCTGCGGCTTCTTTGCTATGACAAATGGTCGTCACTTCGGTGGCTAAAATCTTTTTTGCTTCATTAATTTCAGCTCCAGGCAATGCTGCTAAACGCTCGCATTCTTTAACAGGTAAATCAGTAAATAATTTTAAGAATTTACCAACGTCTGCATCTTCTGTATTACGCCAGAATTGCCAGAAATCAAAGACAGGGCATTTTTCTGCATTTAACCAAACAGCACCTTTGGCAGTTTTGCCCATTTTAGCGCCAGAGCTGGTGGTTAACAGAGGTGCTGTTAAACCAAAAACTTGTTTGCCTTCCATACGGCGCACCAATTCAACACCAGAAACGATGTTTCCCCATTGATCAGAGCCACCCATTTGTAAAATCGTGCCATAGCGTTTATTGAGTTCGCGGAAATCGTAAGATTGTAAAATAGAATAGTTAAATTCAAGAAAAGACAATCCTTGCTCACGATCCAAACGGCTTTTAACAGAATCAAAAGACAGCATTCTGTTTACAGAAAAGTGGATACCAACGTCGCGCAGTAACTCAATATATGAAAGTTTTTTTAACCATTCAGCATTATCAATCATGATGGCATCTTTGCCGCCTTGTTGAAAATTAACGACTTGCCGAATATTCTGAGCAATCCCTTCAAGGTTATGATCAATGACTTCTTGGGTCATAAGGCTGCGGGCCTCTTCGCGGAAAGAAGGATCACCAATTTGAGCTGTGCCTCCACCCACCATGGCAATGACTTGATGACCATGTTTTTGTAATAAACGCAATAACATTAATTGCACTAATGAGCCAACATGCAAGCTGTCAGCGGTTGGGTCAAATCCAATATAGGCAGAAATAGGCCCTTTTAAGAGAATGTCATCTAACCCTTCGAGGTCAGTGGTTTGAAAGATAAACCCTCTGGCTTGGGCTTCTTGTAAAAATGGGCTTTTATGCATGGTGATTTAATCTCAACAAAATCTATAAAGGAATAACAAAGCATGTAACATGATTAAAAATGATTTTAAAGATGTTTGGCTCTAGGGTTTAACAGGAGGCAAAGGAATTGGGGCAACATTGCCAGGTATGGGATTTTCAATTTGCACCGCTTGTTGTCTGGAACCATTGCGATAGGGGCTTGTTACCGTGGATGGTGGCGATACAAAACTGTTGGGTGAACCACTACTGTAACGATGCAAGCTTTGGCCATGCTGAGTAACAGCTGGATGCGTTTCATTGGTGTAAACACCCCCTTTTTCAATATAAGGATCAGGGGCTGTATGCCATCCTTGACGGCGCAAAGGGTTATTCATATTCTTTTTTGCAGTCTTCAATGCAGGGTTTTTATAATAAGCGGGTTGACCTTCGGGAGAAGTGCTATAGTTTTTTGTAGTATGATGTTGCCATTGTTCGCTTTGAGCAAAAGCAGGGCTGGCTACTATAAGGCCTAGTGCACAGCTGATGATACTTAAGGGATTAAAGATGAATGTCATAAGTCGCCCATGGTTCGATAAATACAAAGAAGAATAATTATATCATTGTTTGACAGGGAACGAGAACAGAATTTTCATATCCTATGTTGAAAGATTATTTGATAAGATAATTTAAAATTACAAGAATATGCATTAAACAAGGAGAATTCTAAAATGTTTAAGAAATTAACATTGCTATCTTTTGGTTTTGCTTTAAGTTCCATGATGATGGTTCATTCTGGGTATGCTCAAAATAATGGAGCTGCATACGATCAGAATGGTGCTTATCAAGGAAGTATGAATTCGAATGGCCAGATGTATGATAAAAATGGTGCTTATAAAGGGCGTATGAGTTCGAATGGTCAGGTTTATAATAACTCTGGTAGCTATCAAGGGCGGATAGATTCAAACGGACAAATGTACAATCGTTCAGGGACATATCAAGGTCGTTTGGACTCAAGTGGGAATGTATATAACAGTTCTGGAACCTATCGTGGTAGAATAGATTCAAGTGGAAATGTGTATAATAGTAATGGTGATTACAAAGGCCGTGTTGATCCGCAACACAAAGAGACTGGATTATCTTTGTTGCAATAGAAAATCAATAATTCATTATAATAAATTTATTTGATTATTCTGCATATTGCAGTTCTCTATGAGAAGAATTTATTCTATTACTAGGATTAATAAGTATATATTGTATGATAAAGGGTTAAAGAATGAAAATAATATATGTGGTTACATGTTTATCTGTTGGGGTTATGCTTGGTACAAGTAATAGCAATAATGCTTTTGCTCAACAAAACTATGTTGGTAATTCTTCTGCCAAGAGTTCACAAACTGGGTATAATACGAATTTAACCAAGGTTGATAAATACGGATATATATTTAATAGTAGCGATATTTGTATTGGAACCATTGATAAAAATGGTAATATTTTAAATGGTAACAATGCCAATTTAGGCAGAATTTATAAAAATGGTTTTGTTTATAATGCTAAAAATGATGCCGTTGGTAAAGTAGATAAAAAAGGCAATATTTATACGCAATATAATTTTTTACTTGGTAAGGTTGATAAAAAAGGCCAAGTATATAACAGTAATAATGTTGTTGTAGGTCAAGTTGCCAAAGATCATAAAACAGCAGGTTTATTATTACTTTTAAAAGAAAATAATCTTTTTAATCAATATTAATGTGTTAGGTAAGAAGGATTAAGTAGTCCGTACGAAATACATTGTTCTTACCTATTTTACTAAGATTATTTTACTCATTGGTTGTGTAATGAAGTTTCGCTTTGATTTTATAGATTGTCCTTATTATTTTACCAACCCTCATCAAATTATTCAGGCAAATAAACTGGATGATGTTATTCCTTGCATGCAGGCTATTGAGAATGCCGTACAAAAAGGATATTATGCAGCAGGTTTTATAAGTTATGAGGCTGCTCCAGCTTTTTGCTCTTATTTAACAACGTACAGGTCGGGTTCGTTACCATTATTATGGTTTGGTCTTTTTGATCATCCTGAAGATTTTGATGCGATGCGAAAAGCAGAGCCTCATAAAGAGGCTCTTTCTTATCCAAACTGGCACTCTAATATTTCATGGCAAGACTATCAAAATGCTATTTATGCGGTAAAAGACCATATTGCCAAAGGCGATACATATCAGGTCAATTATACACTGCAAATGCAAGCCCAATTCCAACAAAATCCTTATCGTTTTTATTTGCATTTATTACAAGCTCAACAATCACGTTACAGTGCTTATTTGGAAAGTGATACTTTTCAAATTCTTTCTGCATCTCCAGAGTTGTTTTTTGAAATTAACAAAGATATCATTCTGACAAAACCCATGAAAGGCACAGTTCCTCGAGGGGTAAATAATATCCAAGATCAAATCAATCAGCAGGTTTTACATAATGAGAAAAATCACGCCGAGAATTTGATGATCACAGATCTTTTAAGAAATGATTTAGGACAAATTGCACAACAAGGTACAGTCAAAGTAACCTCTTTGTTTGATGCAGAAAAATATCCAACTGTGTGGCAATTAACCTCTACGATTACAGCGCAATTAAAAAAAGAAATTGCTTTAACAGATATTTTTAAAGCGTTGTTCCCTTGTGGGTCTATTACGGGGGCCCCTAAAGTAAATACGATGAACATCATACGCCAGTTAGAAAAAAGTCCCAGAGGGGTTTATTGTGGCGCCTTGGGGGTTATAACACCAAATCAACAAGCAATTTTTTCAGTGCCTATTCGCACGATGGTTATTCAAAATGGGCAAGCAACTTACGGTGTTGGGGGTGGTATTACTTGGGATTCTACGCCAAAAAATGAATATGAAGAGGTGTTGCACAAAGTGCAGGTTTTATATCAATCTAAAGTTCCAGAGCATTTATTAGAATCGTTATTATTAGGGGATGGAAAATATTTTTTATACATAGAGCATCTTCAACGTCTCAAAGAATCGGCACAATATTTCGATTTTATTTTTGATGAGGTATCTATCGCTGTTGCTCTACAAGCATTACAACAAAAGCATTCAGAAGGGCTATGGAAAGTAAGGCTTTTATTGGATAATAAAGGAAGGCTTGATTGTGAAGCGCAACCAATCAAGGCCTTAACATCTTCTTTGACTGCATCATGGGCCACGCAACCTATGCAAACAGATAATGTTTTTTTATATCATAAAACGACAACAAGGGATTTCTATCCCAAAGTTACTTTAGACCATGAGAATTTGTTATTTAATGAAAAAGAGGAGGTTACAGAGTTTGTTAATGGTAATTTTGTTTTAAACTCCGATGGTGAATGGTTTACCCCCCCTTTACAGAGTGGTTTATTAAATGGCACAATGCGTCAACATTTGTTACAAAAAGGCAAGATAAAAGAACGCATTATTTATAAAAAAGATATTCAAGAAAGCAGTAAAATTGCTTTTATAAATAGTGTTCGTGGATGGCGTGATGTCAATTTTAATATAAAATAATATTAAGAGCATCAAAATATCACCATATTATTTTGTCATAGTTACTTTAAAGCAAATATTGAGATCGATTATTTACAATAACGATAATGAAATCATTATTGTTCACAATATAAATCTGTATAAAAGCATGGCTCTTTGGGGATTATTCAAGAGCCTTTATATATAAAACGATACAAGGATTTCTAATGTCGAATATAGGCGAGCAAATAGGCAAAGTAGTGGCCGATGAGCAAATGGTAAAAGCATTGGCTAATAATGCACGAACGACAGGTGGGGCAGTACATAATATTCAACAAGAGGGGTTGGATTGGATAGAGAGGTTGTTGAGTAAAGTTGGCATACAATCAAGTGGTGTCATGCTATTTATTCTTGCAGTATCCATAATTATTATAACAGCTGTTGTTTTACATTTTATTTTACATAGGTTGGTATTAAGAAAGTTATACCAGTTTTCTAAAAAAAGTTCTAAAGTTTGGATACAAGTTTTAACTGAAGACCAGCTCTTTAATCGTCTGGCGTTTGTTATTCAAGGTGTTGTGCTGTTGGCACAAACAACATTTTGGGTTCAATATCACGTTCCAATTTTGTATTTCGTAGTTGTTTGTACTAAATTATGGATATCATTATATATATTATTATCCATATTCTCATTTTTAAACGTTGTTAATCATCTTTCAAACAGATTAGGAATATCAAGTAATTTACCCTTGGGAGGTATCTTTCAGGGAATTAAATTATTAGCGTCTTTATTCTTTGGTATTGTGATGATTTCAACAGTGGTTGACCAGTCACCGTGGAAATTAATTGGTGGCTTGGGTGCGATGGCTGCTGTTATTATGTTGGTGTTTAAAGATTCTATTTTAGGGTTAGCAGCAGGAATTCAATTATCAGCGAATAAAATGTTAAGGATTGGAGATTGGTTAACAATGGAAAAATACGGTGCTGATGGCACTGTTATTGATATTGGATTAACGACAGTTAAAGTTCAAAATTTTGATAATACGATGACTATGATTCCAACTTATGCGCTTGTTTCTGATTCATTTATTAATTGGCGTGCCATGCAGGAATCCGGTGGTCGACGTATTAAACGTTCTGTATTAATTGATGCGAATTCAATAAGATTTTTGACCAAGGAAGAAATTGAAACGCTTTCTAAAAGTGTTTTGTTAAAACCTTATATTGTGCAAAGGGCTGCCGAAATTGATAAATTTAACCAAGATAAGAATTATGACCTTGAGGTGTCTCGGTTAAATGGACGTCGTTTAACGAATTTTGGATTATATCGTGCTTATTTAGAAGAATATTTAAAGCAGCATCCCTCTGTTCATCGTGGGATGACCTGTATGGTTCGTCAAATGGCACCTGATTTTTCTGCGATTCCACTAGAAATTTATTGTTTTAGTAATACGGTGGTATGGAAAAAATATGAAGAAATTCAGTCTGATATTTTTGATCATTCTTATTCAGTTTTGAATGAATTCTTCCTAAGTGCTGGACAAAGTGGCACAGGGAACAGTTCAACCGTTACATTGGTTCGTGGGCCTGAAGCAAATATGATCGATGGTGGTAATTCTGTCGTATCAAATTAATAGTTGATTTTAAAAGCCTGTGTAAAACAACATTAATAAGAGTAAAAAGCAGTATTTTATACTGCTTTTTTTATAAGTTATTGTCATTTCTGACAATGGCAGCAGTAATTGCTTGGGAAGCTCCACCTAATAAAGAGAGAATAAATTTTTGCGCATCGTTGTTTTTTTGAATCATTAAAATGACATTATGTTCATAACGTTGTCGATCAGCAAAACCACAGTTTTTGGCAATTGGATTTAATAAATTCGCCTCTCTAATTGGATAGTGAGACATTAACGCGTCATAGTTTTTAGTTTCTAAATAATTATCGAACAGTTGATATTCTTTATGAAGCAACGAAGGAATATCGACGGTTTTTTTATAAATAATATTTTGTTCAATATCTGTTTGTTTAGGTAGACTGGCCATAATTTCTGATCTGACTTTCATATTCACAGATCGGCCGCAAAGATGATCTTTTTGTTTGGATAGCTCGTCTTGCATTAGCTGAGTTATCTTTGCATAAGTCATTTCTATATCTTTAATATCATTAAATTCTTTGGCATATTCTAATACCCATTGAATGATTTTAGGATGATAAAAAATAGATTCAATGGAATAGACATTAAGGCTGAAAATATAGGCTTTGGCTAGATTTTCGATTTTTTTTTGGGCTTTGTTGTCATTATCAATAATTCCAAATGCTTTAACCCAATGGGTTCCTTGATTATTTCTTAATCCTTTGACAGACTGTTCCACCATTTCACAAGACCCTTTTGAAATAACCGAAACAGTGGGAAAGAGGGTTTGGTACAATTGAATATCTAAACTGGCAGAGGTTCCCTCGACAAAGAGCATGATTTTTCTGGAACCCAGCAAGTCGACTTTTAATGTTTCTTCTAATGCTGAATATCGTTCATCGTGTTGGTTGATGAGATCAACATCCCAACGGATAGGCTCATCATTTTCGTATTCACACTGACGAACTAATAAAATTTTTGAATCATGCACATAGGTTGGTAAGGCAATTTCATGCGTGGAAATAATAAATATACAATCTTTCCGGAGCTGGATAAGTTCTGATAGTAATGAAGAAACTAACCGTCGATGTAGATGTCGTTCAGGTTCGTCCAGATAAATAAAAGACCCAGGTTCAGCACATAAGATATTACTGCTGATAATTATCGCGGCACGTTCCCCATCAGAGAGTTGTTGTATGGAATATTCTCTGCAAGGAGCATAGGCATTATTTCTTGCCATCAAGATATTTTCATTATTAAGGAATAACTCAATGACAAAGCCGCTTTTCTTTAGAATAGAATTTAATTGATCTATTTCTGTGATGGCATCTGTGTTTTTAACCTGTTTACCTGTTTTGACTTTCTGTTGCAGCTGTATGGCGTTGCTGAGTGAGGCATGTATTAATTGTTGTAATGTAAATAGATTTTCATCTTCTTGGCGATATATGTTGAGAGAGTATCGACGAGAAGAGGGGTTATATTCTCGCTTAACACTGCTTTCTTGAGAAAAGTAATTTCCAACTGAATAATCAACTTTATCTTTATCAAAACTATTCATTCGATAGGCAGACATTAAAACGCGGTTTCTATCTTTTAAATCCCGTAATATTTTATACAATAACGACGACTTGCCAGAACCATTGGCACCCAGCATAAAGAATACATCACCAACAGACAGAGCAATCGATAGATCCTCGCCATTCATTATTGGAATGGCAATGGATACAGGCTCTGGGTTAGTATCATTTTGGGTCGTCATGAATTATCCATTAATTTTTGTGTTTATTTTATAATGGTAATATAATCCAAGTCTGAAGTATAGAACAGAGCCTATAGAGTTATAATTAATGTCTTTTTTTGCTTGTATGGCGACGTAAAAACAGTAACCAATTTCCCCAACCAATGAGTAATGCACCACCAATAATATTACCAATCGTCACAGGGACTAGATTCCATATAATAAAATCTCCCCATGTTATATCTGAATATTGAGCAACATTAATGCCATGAGCAACCCAAAACCCAGGATCTGTTGTGGTTCTGATTAAAATTCCCATAGGGATTTCATACATGTTCGCGACACAGTGTTCAAATCCACAAGCTACAAACATTGCAATTGGTAAAAGTAAAACTAATACTTTGTCAGCACTGGTTCGACAGCTAAAACATAACCATACCCCAAGGCTTACCATAACATTACACAAAATACCCAATGCAATGGCTTCTATAAAACTATGATGCAGTTTATATTCGACAATATTCATATAATTAACAGCGATTTGTCCATCGGCTCCCCAAGGGTGGCCACTCATGTAAACCAGGAAGACTAAGAACAATGCGCCAATAAAATTACCAAAATAAACAATTCCCCAATTTCTAAAAAGCTGAAACCACGTAATTTTATTACTTTCTTTGGCAATAAAGGTCAGTGTCGTTGAGGTAAATAAATCAGCGCCGCATACGATCACGAGGATTAACCCCATACTAAAGCATAATCCGCCGACCAGTTTTGCCATACCATAAGGCATGGTGGAGGATCCTGTTGTAACCAAAGTATAAAAGACAAAGGCTAACCCAATAAAAAATCCACCATAAGTGGAGGCAATAAATACCTTTGAAAATGGTTTTTGAACTTTTGCTACCATCATTTTTTCGGCTTTTCTTGCCATTTCATATGGATCAAAAGCATCTATAGAAGAGGTTTGGAAATCAGGGTTTGTTTCCATGATTTTGATCCTAAATTTTCATAATAAAAATATTCGCTTCAATTATAATAATTTTAAATTTATTATTTTCAATAATTAAATTATCTTTGTTATTTAATAGCTTATTTCTGACCAAGAATATGATTTATCTTCTCTGTATTGTTTGGGGGTTTGTTTAAATTCCTTGTTAAATAAGAAATAAAAATATTGTAAAGACGGATAACCACATTGCTCTGATATTTTTGTCAAAGAGAGCGTAGTGTGACTTAATAAATATCGAGCACGTTTGAGTTTTTCAGCATAAATAATGGCGTGCATTGTTTGGTTTAATTCTTGTTTAAATCGTGTCTCTAGGTTTGATCTTGATAATTTAACGGCACTGATTACATGTTCGACTTTGATGTTTTGACAAGCATGTTGACGTATATAATGCATTGCTTGAATGACGTAAGGGTCTTCAATAGATCGATAGTCTGTGGATTGACGCTCTATAATTTGTTTAGGTGCGATCAAGGTTTGTGTTACAGAAACAGGTTTATTTTCAAGCATTTGTTGCAACAAAGAGGCAGCTTGATATCCCATATCTTCGGTACCTTGGGTAATGGTAGAGATATAATTATTTGAAAGATAATTAATAACCTCTTCATTATCGATTCCAATTAAACAATATTCATCAGGGATTTTTTTATTTAATTGTTTGCAAGCTTGTAAAATATGGCGAGCGCGTGAGTCATTTACAGCAATAATACCTGTATTCAGTGGAAGAGAAGAAACCCATTCAGCAAGGTTTTGTAATCCCTCTTGCCAATTATTTAAATTCATTTCTATACCTTGATAAACACATCCAGGATAGCTTTGTTGTTGCATGATTTGTTGAAATGCAACCTCGCGTTCATAGGCAAAACGTGCATGACGACTGGGAGGATAACTGTAAAGAGCGAATTTTTTAATCCCTTTATGGCATAAATGGTCAAAGGCTGTTTTGATAAGGGCATAATTATCAGATGCTACATAAGGAATAGAAGGATATTCAGCTTTATTATGGAAAGAGGCACCGACACCTATAATTGGGCAATCACTGTTATGGGCAATGGATTCAATATGATGGTCATCATAATTAGCAATCATACCATCACAATTTAAAACAGAGTGATAATTTATATCCCACCGTAAGCTATCGGAAATATACATATTCCAATTAACGTGATGGTTTTGTAGAAAATCGCCAATCCCCTTTAGAATTTGCCGATCATAAACTTGGTTTGCATTAAATAATAATAGAATGCGAGCTTCTTTTTCCAATGATAGGGTCATGATGATGAAATTTTCGCTTAAGTAAAGTTGTAATAAATTTTATTATAATAATTACAATTTAAAAATTGTGATCACATTTATTTGATCAAAATCTTGATATATAAGTAAAAAACATAAAATACTTATGAAATTTCATAATTGAGAAAATAAATTATTTCACTGTATAATTTATTTAGTTCAGTAATAAATTGATTTTATTTACATCTTTTCAAATAATAACATCTTTTACTCTGAACATTAGAAAAGGCTTTTATGCCTTATTTGGTGATTTATTCATGGCTAATAAAAGGATTAACGATGAATAAGCAGTATAATACACTTTATGTGTTCAGAATTACTCTTGTGGCAACACTGGGTGGTTTATTATTTGGTTATGATACAGCGGTCGTTTCTGGAACCGTTGATTCAATTTTCAGAGTTTTTATTGAACCTCAACATCTCAGCGAAACAGCAGCCAATTCCCTTTTGGGATTTTGTATTGCCAGTGCGTTAATCGGGTGTATTATTGGGGGATTGATTGGTGGTTATTTAAGTAATAAATTTGGTCGCAGAAACTCTTTGTTATTTGCAGCATTTTTATTTTTTATTGCTGCTATTGGTTCGGCCTATCCCGAGTTTGGTTTCCACCAGGTTGAAACGGGACAATTACCTGTTTACTTATCAGGATTTATTCCTGAGTTTGTCATTTACCGTATTATTGGTGGAATAGGGGTGGGATTAGCATCCATGTTGTCCCCGATGTATATTGCCGAAGTTGCACCAACAGAAATTCGAGGAAAACTAGTTTCATTCAATCAATTTGCAATTATTTTTGGCCAATTATTGGTTTATTGTGTGAACTATTTTATCGCGAGTTCTGGTGATCAATCATGGTTACATACGGTTGGTTGGCGGTATATGTTTTTATCACTTGCTATTCCTGCAACTTTGTTTTTCATCCTGTTATTTACGGTACCAGAAAGTCCACGTTGGTTGGTTGAAAAACAACGTAAAGATCACGCCCTATCTGTGTTGACGAATATTTTAAATCCAGAACGTGCTAAGGCAGCATTATCAGAAATAATGACTTCTTTGGCAAATACGTCAGAATCAGGAGCTAAATTATTTAAATACGGGGCTGGGGTTATTGTTATTGGGATTTTATTATCTGCGTTTCAACAATTAATGGGTATTAATGTGGTGTTATATTATGCTCCAGAAGTTTTTAAAAGTCTGGGCGCGAGTACTGACTCTGCTTTATTACAAACCATTATTGTTGGGATTATTAATCTATCCTTTACGACAGTTGCAATCTTTACAGTTGATAAATTTGGTCGCAAACCTTTGCAAATTATAGGTGCCTTTGGTATGGCTTTGGGTATGCTTGTTTTAGGATGTGCATTTTTCTTAAAAATGTCTCCAATTCTTGCCCTGATGTCTATGCTTCTTTACATTGCATCTTTTGCGATTTCATGGGGTCCTGTTTGCTGGGTTCTATTGGCTGAAATCTTCCCTAACTCTATTCGTAGTAAAGCACTTTCTATAGCTGTTGCCGTTCAATGGGTTGCTAATTACCTGGTTTCGTGGACGTTTCCTATTATGGATAAAAATTCATATTTGGTGCAAACATTTAATCATGGTTTCTCTTATTGGATTTATGGCGTTATCAGCATTGCTGCAGCTATCTTTATGATTAAATTTGTTCCTGAAACCAAAGGTAAATCTTTGGAAGAGCTAGAGGCTATCTGGAAATAAACTTTAACCATTTATCTTTATCGTTAATTCATAATTTTATTATTCATCATGAATAGTGAATTACAAAATAAGCACACTGATCATTTAGGAGATCGATTATGCAAAATTATTATGACAAAGTTCAAAAAGTTCAATATGAAGGTCCTCAAAGCAAAAACCCACTTGCCTTTCGTCATTATAATCCTGATGAAATTGTCTTGGGCAAGAAAATGTCAGAACATCTTCGTTTTGCTATTTGTTACTGGCATACTTTTTGCTGGAATGGTACGGATATGTTTGGAACGGGTTCTTTTCAATATCCTTGGCAAGCAAGTTCTGATCCACTAACCAATGCCAAAGCAAAAGCAGATGTTGCCTTTGAATTTTTTCAAAAAATGAATGTTCCTTTTTATGCTTTCCATGATGTGGATGTGGCTCCTGAAGGGAAAAATATTAAAGAATATTTACATAACTCTGCTGTGCTTGCGGATATAATGTTGGAAAAACAAACAGCCACTGGTATTAAACCTTTATGGGGTACGGCAAATTGTTTTACCAACCCTCGTTATATGGGTGGGGCTGCAACAAACCCTGATCCAGAAATCTTTGCTTATGCAGCAGCACAAGTTGTGAATGCAATGAATGTTACTCATAAACTTGGTGGAGAAAATTATGTTCTTTGGGGCGGGCGTGAAGGATATGAAAGTCTTCTAAACACTGACCTTAAAAAAGAACGTGAGCAACTGGGTCGCTTTATGTCAATGGTTGTGGAAAATAAGCATAAAATTGGTTATAAAGGCACCTTGTTGATCGAACCAAAACCACAAGAGCCAACAAAACATCAATATGATTATGACGTTGCAACTATTTATGGGTTCTTAAAACAATTTGGTTTAGAAAAAGAAATCAAAGTTAATATTGAAGCCAATCATGCAACGCTTGCTGGTCATTCTTTCCAGCATGAAGTTGCAATGGCGTTTTCTTTGGGTATTTTTGGATCTTTGGATGCGAACCGTGGTGATCCACAATTGGGATGGGATACTGATCAATTTCCAAATAGTGTCGAAGAAAATACATTAATTATGTATGAAATTCTTAAAAATGGTGGCTTTACAACGGGTGGATTGAATTTTGATTCTAAGGTCAGACGTCAATCTACTGATAAATATTCGATTTTCTATGGTCATATTGGTGGAATGGACACGATGGCATTATCATTGAAATGTGCTGCTAAAATAATGAGTGATGATCAATTAAAAGCCAATACAGATAAACGTTATGCTGGATGGAATACTCAATTTGGTAAAGATATGTTGGCTGGTAAAATGACATTGGCTGATATTGCTAAACATGTGGAAAGCAATGACCTTCGTCCACAACCAGTTAGTGGTGATCAAGAACGTTTAGAAAACTTGGTAAATCATTATATCTTTGATTAAGTTTTATCAAAGCTTTGATAGTTGAAAATATACGGCGTTAGGTAAGTCTAGCGCCGTTTTTTTTAATTTATTTTATTATAAGATAAGGTTTATTACCAATAGTAGGTATAATATTCCCAATAGGAAGATTGTTTGAAGTAGTTTGCCAGCTATTGTCATTTTGCCAGTTATAGCTATGGGGCGCAGATCATAATATATAATTATGAATGATAACAAAAACGATCAAAGTGATTTATAGCCAGTTCAGCTTTATCCTGAAGATTTGATCATTATAAAAAATAACATATGTAAGTTAAAAATAGAAAAAACAACTTACATGTGAAAATCAACAGGCACATTAATTGTAATATTGTTCCCTTTAATACTTTCGGGCACTGCAGGCAGAGGACTGGCACGATAAGCCAGTGCAACAGCCTCTTTGTCTAATGTAGAATATCCAGAGCTTTTTGCCAATTTAGAAGATAGAACATTCCCTTGACGATTAATGGTGATTTTGATTGTTGCAACACCTTCTTGTCTATTATTTTGTGCATCAGAAGGATAGTTTTTTAAACGTTCAAGTTTTTGTAATACACTGCCTTGCCATGACGCAGGACTCATTGATGCTTTTGTATGAGAGGATGCATGCGCACTATTTGCATTACTGGATGTCTCAGTTGATGCTGATTGCAACTGAGAGTTTGAAGGTGTTGTATTTGTTGTCTGGGAAACAGGTGCAACAGGTTGGTGTTGAATAGGTTTAACCTGTTTTTTTGCAATTTGTTTATGCTCGACAGGTTGAATTTTCTTGAGTTTTTGAGTTTTTGGTAAAATAATTTCGGGAGAAGGGGCAGGGGGTGCATCCATCGAAGAAGTTTGTTCTTCCAAGGGTTGAGGTTCTGGTGTTGCCGCCATAGGAGGAGATGCAGGTGCAAGATCCGTTGATAAATCAAGTGTGATTGCGGGTGGCGTGTCTGTGGGTAAAGCAATCGTATGCGTATGAGGCATATGAAACGCAACCCAAGCAATCCCTATTAAAAAAAAAGAGCTGCCAATTAAGGAGCTTCCCCAAAGTAAACGGTCTTGTTTATGTTGGTATTGTTGATATGCTCTTTGCCATTGATTAAAAGACAAATCAGGCACCTTATTGATAAAAAAAGAAAAATTTAAAAAAAAAGAGCTCACGGTGTAGCTCCTTCTTTGGCCAGATTAACCAAAGCAACTTTTAAATACCCTGCTGAGCGTAATTGATCCATGACAGAGATCAAGCTTTCATAATCAACTTTTTTATCGGCTCTTAAGAAAATTGCCTCATTTTTATTGCCCTTTGTTGCGGTGTCCAAAGCTGCGGCCAATTGATCTTTGTTGATTTTATTTTCACCTATAGATAAGGTTTGATCTGTTTTTAATGTCAGAAAAACAGGGTTAGTCGGTGATGGTGTTGTTTTTTCTGTTGATCCTGGCAAGTTAACAGGAATATTCACGGTACTTAATGGTGCGGCAACCATAAAGATAATCAGTAACACCAGGACAACATCAATAAAGGGTGTTACGTTAATGTCATTAACTTCGTTAGGAGTTTCATCGTTATGACGCATACGGATCATCATTATTCTCCTGCAGCACGCAGACCAAATTGAATAACTTGCCCTTTGCCTTGTTGTGCAGTCATTTGGCTGACGTCCCGAGAAACAATACGCATGATCAATGTACTGAGATCGGCGATGTGTGCTCTGCAATGCATAATATTCCGAGAGAATATATTATATAAGATCACTGCTGGAATAGCTGTAACTAATCCCAAAGCAGTGGCCAATAAAGCCTCTGCAATACCAGGCGCTACCACGGTTAAGCTGGTGGCTTTGGCTGCAACAATTCCTGTAAAAGAATTCATAATTCCCCAAACTGTACCAAATAACCCAACAAAAGGTGCAGTTGCTCCAATAGTAGCAAGCAACCCTGTGCCTTTTAATAAACGGCGTCCTTCGCTGGCTTCGACGCGTTCCAAAGTCATGGCAATGCGTTCTTTAAGCCCTGTCAGATCATGGGTAATTCCTTTGGAAGACTGATATTCATCCAGTACTGCCATTATCATTGCACCAACAACACATTTTTTATTATGTATATGCTCTGCTTCTAGTTTTCCAGATTTTTGTAAGATTACCTGTTCTGTATAAAGATTTCTATGTACAATAAAAAGCTCAATTGATTTAGCAATACAAATAGTCCAGCTTAATAAACAGCCAAAACTTAAAATGACCATAACGATTTGCACAACGATATTGGCTTCTAAAAACATCGACCATGGTGAAAAAGAAATCGGCGTCATGAATGTTCTCCAATAAACAGTAAAGGAATTAAAGGCTTTATTAAGCTAATAAAAAACCGCATCAGGGTGAGTTTCATTATGATAAGAGGCATAGATCCCTGATGCGGATAAGTAAAAGTTGAGACTTACCCAGTGATGTTTTGAAGATGAGAAAAAACACGTTCAAATGTTTGTTCGGCAGCTTTTACAGCTACTGGAATATCTATTTTTGCGCTGTCGATTGCGGATTGAAAACTGCGCCAAGACGTACCACGTCCTTCACTATCTGCACCCAAATGTCGGGCACCATATTCATCAGAAAGGCCAATCATTCCAACATGGTGTAATAGATATTTTGCCCCTAATTTTGATCCTTCCACAACGTATAATGAACCAATCGCCGAAGAGGTATTCGTAATTACAGGAGGTTGGATAGGAGATGGAATGGTCACACCTAAATCTTGCATGTCCTCTTTGACTTTTACAAAACGATTGCGTAGGTGCAAATTGGGAATAATTGCTGATAGGTTAGAATTTGAATATAAGTGATCAGCATCTCGATGAATATAATATTGTAGGGTTAAAAAAATCTTATATTTTTCTTTGTCAGAAAACAGGCCCATTCCCATAAGATGCTCGTCCAATTTTCCATGAACGCTTTTTGTACGATTGCGTAAAGATGAGGTTAATAAGGGTTCCATAACTTCTGACATATTTAGCTTTCCGAAAGTAAATAATTTTTTTGTTTGAATCATAATAATATAAGAATGATTCGCAATTACATATAACCTTTATAGTATATGCGAATGATTTGCAATATATATTGAATTTAATAATTATTCTCATTTAATTTGACAATTTTATATAATTTAGCTAATCATTGATACTAATAATCATTCTCATTAATAAATAAACTAATCTGTGGATTAAAATGAAAACGCATTTCTTAGCAAAAACACAAGCATCCTGGTTAATGGCATCTAGTTTTCTATGCCTAACATCAATTGGTGCATTTGCGCAAACAACCCAAAGTTCGTCTGATTTAACGACGCAACAATCAAGTTCTGACGACACAGCAACCAATGTTAACCTTAGCCCAGTTGTGGTCAAAGGAAAGTCTGATCCTATCTTAGATGCAGCCAAAGTCGATCCTGATAAAGACTATACAAATGTTGGAAAATCACGCGTTTTAACCACAACAATTAATAGAGAAACGTTAATTGACCGTCAAATTGATGACTTGGAAGATTTCTCACGACGTGTTGATGCCTCTGTTAATTTTAATGAGGATAGCTCCAGCTTAAATATGCGTGGTTTGGATCGCAACCGTGTGTTGGTGACCGTTGATGGAATAAGACAACCTTTTTCGAATGATGGTGCTTATGCAGGCGGTTCGCCTACTCAACAAGGTGGGGTAGGTTATTTCGACTTTAATAGTATGGGCGGTATTGATATCATTAAAAGTTCCGATTCCAGCTTTTTTGGAACAGGGGCCTTGGGTGGTGTTTTGGCGTTTCGCACTTTAAACCCAGAGGATATTTTAAAACCAGGAAAAACATTCGGGAATTCTACAAAAGCAACTTATGCTGGGCAAAAAGAGGCTGCAATTTTAAATCAATCTTTTGCTGCACGATATAAAAATACGTTATTCTTATTATCTGGTGGTTATCAAAATGGCAGCGAAACTGGCAATAGAGGCGAAACAGGTGGGCAAGGGAAAAACCGAACCAAGGCAAATCCTGCACATTATGTCCAAGGTAGCTTTTTGGGTAAAATAAGGCATTATTTTTCTGGTGGACATCGTTTAGACCTTACGGGGGAATGGTATGATTTAAATAATCATGAACATACATTGACCTCTCAAACAGCTGTTGGACAAGATTATCATACGAATACAGAAAACCAACGCTCTCGGTTTAGTGCGAATTATGATTATATTGCTGAAAATCCAAAAGATCTTTTCGGTGAAGGGCATTTTACGGCCTATTGGCAAGATCAAAATACCATGACGAATACAACAAATTATAATTCTAAACGCCCCGCAAGTAATGTATGGCAGGATTTGAAGCTGAATACTCAAACTTATGGTGCTTTGGGTTCTGCGACCGTGAATGCCTATACGGGTTCAGTGCATCATGCGATTACATTTGGTGGAGAGGCTTATTTATCTGATACAAGTCAAAAGCAACGTGGTTGGCGTGCAACCCCCAGTCCATTTGTACATAATAATTATGCTGATATGCCAGATGTTCATGGTACGGATTTAAGTGCCATGTTGCAAGATAGGATCTCTTTGGGTAAAAATGATTGGTTGCACTTAACCCCTGGTGTTCGGTTTGATTATTATAAAAGAGATCCTCACGATACAAAAGACTATCAAAATAACCCAGGTTATACAGGCTCATCATCAGGTGCCAGCGGTTCTCGTTATTCTCCAAAATTTTTGGCAGAGGCAAGAGTGGCAAAGAAATTGACGGCATATGCGCTTTATTCACAATCTTATCGTGCGCCTTCGGCAACAGAGCAGTATTTATCTTATAGTACTGCTCCTTTTTATTCTGCGAGTGGCAATCCTAATCTAAAAGCAGAAAATGGTCGTGGATGGGAAGTTGGTTTAAAATATGGTGATTCAAAACGTGGGGCTAATGTTGCGTTTTATGACAATTATTATAAAAACTTCATCGATATGATGGGGGTTACCCCATGTAGTTATATGCAATGTTTTGGGTATACAAACCTGAAATCTGTGCGGATCTATGGATTAGAAGCAAATGTTAATTGGGAATTTGATAAACATTGGCACAGCTGGGGATCTTTCGCTTATACGAAGGGAAGAGATACCGATATGGATTATAATCTGGCTTCTGTTGCACCTTTCCGTGGTATTGTTGGTTTTGGCTATAAACAAGAAAATTGGGGAAGTGATCTATCCAGTACGTTTGCGATTGCACGAGACAATGCAAAATATATGACCAGTACTGGTACTCCAAGCAAACAGTGGAATACGCCAGGATATGTGCTTTTTGATTTGACAGGTTGGTATCGCCCTGCATTCTATAAACCTCTGAAAATTCAAGCAGGGATGTATAATATGTTTGATAAAAAATATTATAATGCAACCTCTTTACCAATTGGACAATCAGCAAGCGGCATGCGTCAACAATTTTACAGCCAACCAGGACGGTATTTCAAAGTCACAGCACGGATTGATTTCTAGTATGGATAGTTAGATACGGATTATAAGGAATAATATAGTATTTCAGAAGCTGTAAAAGGATAGCGATATTTATCTTTTTACAGCTTTTTTTATGAATAAATGTTGCAAAATTGTCTTTAATTATTACAGAAAGATAGTTTTGCGGTGCTGTTAATAAGAAAGTGATTGATTAATTATGAAATATATAATTTGAACGTAATGATTATTTTATTTAGGAGTGCATAATGTCAGATACTACTTTACTTGCGGTGCATCAATCAACACCAGATTTAACAGCAGGTTCAATCGTTCTTGTAGATAGCAAACCATCAGAAGAACATATGCCTTATAACAGGCGGCGATAATACTGCCGAGGCACAAAAAATTACAGCATTAAAATCAGGGAATGATTGGTATCAAAAAGATTTGTCGCATATGACGACAAATCTATTGCGTAATGAGATGAATACAACGGCCTTAACATCAAGTAATAATCAGGACAAAATTCTAAATGTTGGTGTGGACAATAGCAACTCTACAGCAATGCAACGTGCTATGAGTCCTCCTGATTTTGCAGCTATTATCGAAGCTCGTGCTTTAATTTCATTAGCGAATAGTGTTTATCCAGATATTTTGGGTCGGCCAGCAACATCAAAAGAAATGACTGCTTTTGTAAATACAATTACAGCAAATCACGAATCGGTTTATTCAGCTTTACATAAAGTTGTTTATACACAAGAAGCATATAATCGTATTGCCCAAATGGATAAAGCAATGTTGGGTTATGATGTAAATAATGACACTATTAGTGCTCAACAAGAAAAATTGTGTCAAGTCACGAGATCAACAGGGTGGGCTTCTAGTGGCCATACAGGTAATACAACGGTTACATATACGCCTCAATATACTATGTCTGATATTCGTAATGATTTTGCCTTTGGTCCATCAGTCCGTGAAGCTGTTGTAAATATGTTAACGAATATGGGTGTTAATCCTTCTGAACAAGATATTACTTGGTCACAAGACAGATTTGCTGAGGGTAGAAGCTATCAATCAGTATTATCTGAGCATGCGCATGGTTATCATGGTGATTATGCGGCTAAGCAATTAATGAGTAGTATACTAGGTCGTGCAGCTACGGATGGTGATAGTGGATGGTTGAACGCCATGAAAGATGGTTTGGGTAATGGTATGACCTATCAACAGCTTTTATCAAAAGAAGCTCATGGTATTCTAGGTGATTATGCGGTTAAAGAGTTACTGCAAAAAATTGATGGACGTTCAGCTACAGATAGTGATACTGCATGGTTAAATATGGTTAAAGATCAGTTAGCTGGTGGTAAGTCTTATCAACAAATTTTAAGTGAAAATACTTAAATTTTCATAGTTTATTTAGCTAAATATCTAATGATAAGGGCTATCTGTTTAGCGGATAGACAACTTTTATCATGATAATTATCTTGAGTTTATATTTTTTAATAAAAACAATTGACGACAACCTGAGAAATATAGTAAATGGTTTCTCAGATTGTGGCGGACGTAGCTCAGTTGGTAGAGCGCTGGTTTGTGGTTCCAGTGGTCGCGGGTTCGATCCCCGTCGTTCGCCCCATCTTTTTTCCCTTTAAAGTTTTATAGCTTTGTTTGTTCTATTCCTTTTGAAAAAGGAATCGGTGTAAAGCTCAACTTATTTTCCATTTCTGTAATATCGAAATTTTTATCCTCGACTAGTCTTTGGATTTCTGTAGGTTCAATAGTAGGAATAAATGGAACAAATTTCGTAAAAAATGCTGCTATTTTTAACAAGGAAATAGGTAAGGGAATAAAAGCTTTTGGCTTAATTCCGGCATGATACATTATAACTTGTATGAATTCTTTATAAGAGATGACTGACCCGCCAGCTATTACAATGCTATTTGCTTCTTTCCAGTCTTTGGATAAAGCTGATAAAATTGCTTTCGTTACATCAGATTGGTGAATAGGTTGGACAAGGGCTTTGCCACCATTGGGTAAGGGAATAACAGGCAGTTTCTTAAGGATCTTAGCTAGGCGTTGAACATTATTTTCTCCTTGGCTGCCATAAATCATCGTGGGATGTAAAAAAATGCCTGCGCGCTCACTGTTTAAAAAGGCTTGCTCTCCAACAAGCACGCCATTGCCATGCGAATCTGGCCATTTAGTAAATTTACGAGTGCTGCCTAAAAAGATATAAGTTGCCTCTTTGGGGCCAGCTTTTATAATGATAGATGCATGACGAGCATGAGCTGTACTAACAATATGTGTGGCATCTTGTAGAGCGCTTGTTAACAAGCTCAATGGTCCTTTTAAATCAATTATCCTAAATTCGCAGTCAATATTTGTTTGTTGCCACTTTTCTGGAGATCTGACCAAAGCGATGACAGTACAGCCATGATTCTGTAATTCTTTGATCAAAGCCAAACCAGATCGTCCAGAAGCACCGATAACATGTATTTTTTGTGGAAGGGAAAAGAACAGATTCATAAGGGTTTCACATTGATTTATAAGGAAAAATTAAAGATAGGGTATCAGGATACCGCGCTAAAAAGCACTGAAAAACAATAAAAATTAATATTTTTTTAAAAATTGCTTGACGAAATCCTTTCTTACGCTAAAACAAGGTTTAATTCATAATGCTGATAATTAACGGAATTTAGAGTTAATGAAAACAACCATTTCGATAAAACCAGCGGAAGTAACAAAAAATTGGATCCTTATTGATGCAAAAGACATCGTATTAGGTCGCCTTGCTGTTATTATCGCTAATCGCCTTCGTGGCAAGCACAAAGCACAATATACACCACATGTTGATTGTGGTGATCATGTTATTGTTATTAATGCAGAAAAAATTGCGTTAACTGGTAAAAAAGTTGAGCAAAAAAAGTTCTATTATCACACTAACTTTCCTGGTGGAATTAAAGAACGTAGCATTACTCAACGTTTGACTGGTAAAAATCCCGATCACGTTGTGGTAAAAGCTGTTGAACGTATGATCAGCCGTGGGCCATTACAACGTAAACAAATGAAACACTTATATGTTTATGCTGGGGAAACTCATCCTCATGAAGCACAACAACCAACACAATTGGATGTTGCTGCATTAAATCGCAAAAACACTATTAACAAAGCTGTTGGAGCCTAAGAATTATGTCAGAAACACAAGAACGTACTGGTGGTTTGGCAGATCTTAAAGAGGCTGTTGTAAATACACCTTTGGCACAAGAAACTGTTATTCGTGAACCAAAACGTGACCAATTTGGTCGTTCGTATGCAACAGGTCGTCGTAAAGACGCAGTTGCTCGCGTATGGATTAAGCCTGGTAAAGGTGAAATTACTGTAAACGGTCGTGCTGTTGATGTATATTTTGCTCGTCCAGTTTTGCGCATGTTGATTAACCAACCTTTCGAAGTTGCAAATCGCCTTGGACAATTCGATATTTATTGTACCGTCAGCGGTGGTGGTCTTTCTGGTCAAGCTGGTGCAGTTCGCCATGGTTTAAGCCGTGCGCTTTGTAACTATGAGCCAGAATTACGCGGTGGATTGAAAGCTGCTGGATTCTTGACACGTGATCCACGTGTTGTTGAACGTAAAAAATACGGTAAAGCAAAAGCTCGCCGTTCTTTCCAGTTCAGCAAACGTTAAGATTTACAGTTTTGTATTTCAAAGGGGCGGGGAAAGGTCAAACTTTTCACCGCCTTTTTTATTGTGTATATTTAAAATTCAATTTATTTAAAGTCAAAGGTGCATGATGTCAAAAATGCCAAAGATTTTCATTGATGGTGAATATGGAACAACGGGTTTAGGCATTCGTCAACGACTAGAAAAATTGCCTGTGCAAGTATGCTCTATTCCCGTTGAGAAACGCCATGATATGAATGTCCGTTTAGACATGATGGCACAAATGGATTTGGTGGTTTTATGCTTGCCTGATGATGCGTCACGAGAATCTGTGGCTGCTATTCAGTCTTTGTCAGGGCATCAGCCAAAGATTTTAGATGCAAGCACTGCGTTCAGAACCAATCCAGCATGGGTTTATGGATTTGCAGAGTTGGATCAAGATCAAGCAGCGAAAATTAAAAAAGCACCTTTGGTTGCTAATCCTGGTTGTTATTCCAGTGGCGCGATTGCGTTGCTGCACCCTTTGGTGCAAGCAGAGATCATGGATAAAAACTATCCTGTGACGATCAATGCCATCAGTGGGTATAGTGGTGGGGGCAAGCAAATGATTGCTTCGTATGAAGTGAAAAAAAATGCACCGCCTTTTATGCTGTATGGTTTAAATTTACAACATAAACATTTGCCAGAGATTGTGCATTACGCAGGATTAAGCCGTGAACCTATATTTGTTCCTTCTGTAGGGAATTTTGCTCAAGGGATGATTGTCTCTGTTCCGTTGCATCTGGATATTTTGTCTAATCGGGCCAGTATGGATGATATTAAACATTGCTTGCAACGCCATTATGTCAATGCAGAAAAGGTTTCTTTTGTTAATGAAGATTCAGAAAAATTATCAGGCGATCAATTGGCACTGACTGATAAAATGGAATTGCGTGTACATAGTAATGCGCGTCAAGATATGGTGGTATTAACAGCAATTTTTGATAATCTGGGTAAAGGTGCTTCTGGTGCAGCAATACAGAATATTCGTTTGATGTTGGGTGTGTAGATTGAATATGAGCTCGCTTTTAATATGATTTTGAGTGAGCTTTTTATGATGGCCTTTTATCGTTATGTTTAGTAAATAGTATCTATGACTCTTTTGGTGTCGATAAGAAGATTATCAATTTGAATTTGAGTTGGTTCTATTCCTTTGTTGTGGTCGCATAGATTGCGAATATCTGCACAAGACATGATGTGTCTTTCTTGAGGGACATCTATAATATCATTACTTCTTAGCACTGCACATAAATCATTTATTCCAGGATTTTTCTTGGCAATTGGAAGATCGTGCCTTTCACATAGCGCATGTAAATGTTTTTCAATAATAACACCGCAAATAGCACCAGCACCTCTTAAGAAACCTTTTTTAGCAAGCTCTTTTGCAACTTCTATTTCAGAATCAAATAAATCTGCTTGTACAAGAGCTTTTAGGTCAAGTAGTTTAGATGATAGTATTTCTTTCGCAGCTTTTAATATGCTGAGTTGTTGGTAAAAATAGGGGGATACTGTTGGAAATTCTTGTTGAGTTTTAGAATAGGTAGAAGCTCCAAAAACTAAGTGGCTTGTATCTTTTATAAATAATTTATTGTGTAAGTCATCTTGTATTCTATAGTTTGATGGTCTCAGTCTTATCTCTTGTGTCTTGATATTTATAACATGATATAAATTCGTCATATCTGCTAGGTAAAATAGTTTTAATAACAATATCAGCTTTAGAATACCATTGTTGGTAGTGTTGTCTAAAAAATGTTTCTTGAAAACAAGTATCTACAGTTTTGTATTCATCCTGTATAGCTTGATATAATGTGTTACTTTCTTCAATTAACTTATCCAGTTCCTCACGGAATGTTTTTTCTCTTTCTGACATTTAAAACCTACTTTGATAGTGTTGGATTAATATATTGAATAATATAAATTTCGATGAAGAAATACTATCATTTTGAATAATAGGTGAGGTTAATATTCCCTAAGTTATTTCACATCCTTTTTCCCATCCCAACATTCAGTCGTAAACCCATATTCTTCAGAGTTAAATGCTGTTACTTTATTTTTGCGATAATCAGCTAATGCTTTTAATACAAACGGTAATCCCAAGAGTAACAGAGGAATATTGATATAAACCATAATGATATTCATGAGGTCAGAGATATACCATAAATTACCCAGCTCTAGACCAGCCAAGATGGTTAAAATTCCAAAGGGAACAAATACCAACGATCCCAAAATGCGAATGACTATAATAAAGCCATGCTTCTTGGAAATGAAATTGGCTGAAATCTCGGCGAATGAGATCATGCCTAATAATGTTGTAAATGCAAATAATCCATAACATGCACACATAATGATCTCAACACTCTTGGCGAGGGATGTTGGCACCAGTGTTTTAACGGAAATCAAATAGAGTGAGATTTTTGAAGCTCTAACGGACTCCCACATCACACCGTCAACAGAGCCAGTCCATACATGTGCCATAATGACGATAAAGCCCGTCATTGTACAAATCACCATCGTGTCAAAAAAGACCCCAAAACTTTGCACTAATCCTTGCTCACAAGGGTGACGGTTATTGGCAATAGCTGCTGCCATCGTGATGGTTCCTTGACCTGCTTCATTGGACATCAGACCTCTTTTTACACCTTGCGCAAGGGCAGTACCGATGGCTCCACCAAAAATGGCATGAGGGGCAAAGGCTCCGACCACGACTTCACGGAAAAAGTAAGGAATTAAAGGAAAATTAATCACGATGATGATAATCGATATGCCAATAAAAATAACAGCTTTGATAGGGACGAGGACATCAGAATACGCAACCACACGGCGAATGCCACCAAAGATAATAAAGGTGCATACCACGACCAAGATGACTGCAATCGTATAATATAATGTGGATTGATGGCTATAATGCTGACCTGTTGCTGCTTGTGCTATACTGCTGATGGCAGAGAAAACATTAAAGGTTTGTGCTGGAATATTAAACAGTGCGTAGGTTATAAATGCACAGGATAAAAATAACCCAACATAACGTTTATTTCCCAGTAAACGTTTTCCATAAAAAGGTAAGCCACCCACAAATTCGTCACCTTTTTTCTCTTTGAAAAGTTGCGCCAATACTGATTCTGTAAACGCAGATGCCATTCCAAAAAAGGCCGCGACCCACATCCAAAAGAGTGCGCCTGGCCCGCCAATGGAGATGGCTCCTGTAATGCCAACAATATTCCCTGGTCCTGCACGCATAGCCAACCCAAGCATAAATGACCCGATAGCACTGACTCCTTGTTTAGATGGTTGTCTGGCTAACATTATTTTTATTGCAGGACCAAAGCTGTGTCGTTGAATAAAGCGAGTGCGAATGGTGAAGTAAATTCCAACACCAATGAGTAAAAGAACAGGAAAGGAGAATTGTCCTAAAATAGGGATCATTTTATAACAACCAATATTGGTTGGAAAATCCCAAATGGCATCGGTAATTGGTGCTAATAAAGCAAAAAATTGATTAATGAAATTGAAAATATTATTCACAATGGATACTCACATTACTTATGGCGGTAATATAAATCGAATTGTGATGAATGAATAGGAATTGTTTTCTGATATTTTGATTTAAATAGACATGACATAAGAGAGTCTTGTAAGGATTAAAATAAGGCGAATAAATAGTTGTTATTTATACAGATGAAGATGAATTATTTAAGTAATAGATCAATCAAACTATTAAGGTTGTGAAAAAAATTATAAGAAACAATTTTTTAGTTTTAATACTGTTTATAAAGGTTTGATCTATATCTTTATGTTTACAAAATATAGTGTTGCATTTTGTACTGTTTTGAAAAAAATAGTCAAAAGCGAGAATAAAATTTGTAACGGTTAAATTGTGTATTCAACTTTTTTTGGCTGGTTTAATTTATAGTTTTCTTGGTTATGCTCAAGTTTCACCTAATGAGATTATTCAAGGCCCATTTAAAACAAATTTATACTCAGAGGGTAAAATCTATTTTGAAAAAGAAAATGATGCAACCCCTGATGATAGCTGTCAGACGGTTGCCTTCATGTTAGAATATAAAAAAGATAATAAACTTTAAAAAGAAAAAGTTGATGAATATGAGGAGAATGGAGCTTGTGTAGAGATTGCTTCAGTGTTTTTTTCTCAGATCCATAAGGAAAATTATATATTCGTAATGCAAAATTGGGAAATTCGTAATTTGGGTATTTATTGTGATTTTTATGAAATGCGTGCTTATACTAAAAACAAAGAAGGAAAGTTGGTTATAGATACAGATATTTCTGCTGATCCTAATTTTTCAGGAATGGATAGTGTCGTGGATGATGATAAAAATCCTAAGCGTTACTATAAATATAAGACAGCTGCAGCAGTAAAAAATATTTGAAACAAAAATATCAATAATATAGATGTAATGGGTGTCTTCATAATAGTTGCACCCGTATAATTTTACCAAATATGTTCTGTAGTTTTTATTAAACGCACTGTATATATTTTATAATCAATAAAGAGTGATAAAAATTTGATATTTTATCACTCTAAATATAAATCAAGATACAATAAATTAATCTATAATATATATGTATTTTGCTTTTAACAGCTTATTTATGATCTAATTTGCTAATAATTGTATCAATAACAGTATATACAGCGGTATCGTCATCGTCTTTTTCAGCTACTTTTCTGGAACTTTGTTTTACGACTACGACTTTTGCTGTTGGATCAACATAAACGATTTGATCGTAAATACCTACAGCGGCAAAAGCATGATTAGGGTTATTTCTGATCCACCACTGATCTTTATATGTCCACCCTTTAGTTGATTCAAAATGGGCGTAATGGCTGTTATCGAATGCTTCTTTAGAACCACCTTTGATAACTTCATCAACATAATTTTTGCTGACAATTTGTTGGTTTCCTAATTTACCATCATTTGCCATAATCATTCCAAATTTGGCTAAATCAACTGCTGTGGCATTAGATCCTGCACCACAGAAAGCTTGTCCTTGACGATCAACAAGGATGTAGGCGTCCCGTATCGTTGATAGTTTTGACCACAGATTTTGATCAATCAAGGTTTCAGCACTTTTCCCAGAGGCTTTTTGAGCGATCCAACATAGAACATCAGTATTGGGGGTTGCATAATTAAATATTTTTCCGTGCTCACCTTTGCCTTTTTTAATTCCTTGCAGGAATTTATGGATACCGATTGTATCATTTTGCTCAGCATCAGGGGCTGCAAAACCCATTGCCCTTAGGTAATTATTAAATCCTGATTTTGGATCGTCATAATTTTCAGTATAATCAAGGCTGACCAACATATCTCTGACTTGTTGAACGGTTGCATCTGCCCAAGCAGAATCTGCAAGTTCTGGAACATATTGGGTGACTTTTGCATTAGGATCTATTTTACCTTCATCGATCAAAGGTTGAATAGCGGTGGAGCTGATGGATTTCGTCACAGACATCATTTGATGACGGGATCTGTTATTTTGTCCATTAAGGTATTTTTCGTAAATAATTTTATCATTTTTTACTACGATAAATGCATCTGTATAAGTTTCAGCCAAATATTGAGTGAGTTTGACGTGATTTCCTTTTCCGTCTTTGACGATCAGATCGTCTAGGTTTTGAGGTGTTTTTGGTAACCCAGTTGAATAATGTTGGCCATCTATGTTGGCAGATGGATAGAGTTGTTGCATATGTTGATATGCCCATCGGTTGGCGGGATAGTAGAACCCATTCCCAGCATTAGCCTTAACACTTTGTCTTGTTTCTGGTGGTTGTACTACATTTGCAAGGGCAACATTATTATGTAATGACATCAAGATAGTGATAGAGAAAATAGAGGCACCAAAAGCTTTTTTCATGTATGTTTCCTTTATTATACTTAAAGCATTAAATATATAATAAAGAGTAAGTAATAATTTAAAAAATCATATTATTGTAATCGATAAATATAAAAAGGTAATTTTAATTAGAGTTTTATTAGTAATATTGATGAATTTATATTCAATTAGAAAGTAAAATATAAGTTATTTCCGTTCCTAATTGAAGTATTATTCAAATATGTATTATTTTATTGCGCGACATAACCGCCATCGACAAGAAGGGCCGCTCCATTAACAAAGCTTGCTTCGTCGCTGGCAAGGAATACAACAACATTGGCAACTTCTTCTGGTTTTCCCAAGCGACCAATGGGGTGTAAATCTACAAGGGATTGTTTGATATCAGGAGGTAGTGTACTTAATAATGGTGTATCAATATAACCAGGGCAAACCGCATTAACGCGGATATTTTTGGCGGCATAGTCAATAGCCAAAGTTTGAGTTAATAATTTGACACCACCTTTGGAGGCAGCATAGGCTGTAACGCCTTGTTTTCCTACCCATGAATGAATAGAGCCACAATTGACAATAACGCCAGGTTTATTCTGTTTTAACCAATATTCGATGGCATATTTGTCTAATAAATAAACAGCCGTTAAGTTAATATCAATTGTTTTTTGCCAATGTTTAAAATCGAGTTTATCAATAGGGCCATCATTAGCAATGCCAGCATTAGCAAACACGATATCCAAACCACCAAAATGTTTTACAGTTTTTTCAATTAATGCCTTGTTTTCATTTTCGCTGGTTACGTTTATTTTTACAAAGAGGGTTTTATGCCCAGATTTATTAAGGTTATCGGATAGGGTTTGTCCTTCTTTATCATTTAAATCTGCAATAACAACATTGGCACCTTTTTTGCAAAATTGTTCGACGGTTGCTTTGCCAATACCACTGGCACCACCAGTGATGATAATTGTTTTATTATTAAAGCTCATGATCTTTTCCTTAGTTATATATGTATGGTCTATAAATTAAGACCTTATTGCTAACGCTATCATATAAAATAAGGATAGGTCTTTATTTCATGTTAAATATTTTGTGATTTTCCCCTTAAAAATTGAAGAATGATAACGAATAATAGATTAAATTAAGTTTAAAATTTTATGGCAGATCAAGGAATTAATCATGGCATAACATGCTTTTATATTGACTTGTTTTCTAAAAAGGCAGAGCATATTTAAAGTAAATTTTGTCAATAAAACAAACATATTAAAGGGGAAAAACGGTGGAATATAAAAGAATTTTATTGCCTTGTAAAACACTTGGATTGTTGTTGGCTTGTTCTGGATTGATAGGAACTGTTTCTTTTGCAATGGCTAAATCTGATCAAGTTTCATCAGATTTAGTATATTCGAAATACGTACAACAATTGCAAAAATCATCAGCGCATAGTGTAATTATGTTTGCAGGCCAAGGCGATGTACAGCCTTATTCTTTGTTTGTGCATTCTCCATCGGTCATTCCCCTTTTAAAAAATCAGTACGACGAGGTATCATTAAATGCCATTATTAAAATGACTCAAGAAACACGTCAAATTGCCGTGACGAAACATCCTTGGGGGACATTTGTACAAGCGGCCAGTTTTGCTTCTCAGGATATGGCATCTGAAACCAATTATGATGCAATTTGGTTAAGAGATAGTGTTTGGGGGTATTTAGCCTTGGATAGTCAAGCAGACACAAGATCTGAAGCACATCAAGTCTTGTTAACTTTGTGGGATTACATGGCAACGTCTCATCAAATTGACAGAATGAAATCCATTATTCTTAATCCTGCGTTGGTTAATGATAAAGATGGTCAAATGAATGTGCCCCATATACGTTTTAACAGTGCATCCGCACAATTTGAAGATGTACAAGAAAAGGGTAAACCGCAGCCCTGGACTCATAAACAAAATGATGCTTTGGGGTTATTCTTGGATACGACGTTGCAAGAAGTCAAAGATCATAAAATTACAGCTGATGAATGGAATAAAGATAAGCGTTTGGATGCATTAATTTATTTAGTAGGGTATTTGGATAAAGCGCGTTTTGATCAAATGGAAGATTCTGGTGCATGGGAAGAGGACGCGCGGTTAAATACGTCTTCTGTAGCATTGGTAACATCTGCTCTAGAAAACCTACAAAAAATGATTGCCAAACCATCAGATGTTGAAAAGCCTTTTGTTGAGTCTTTGCAAGACCGTGCTAAAACCCTTAAATTAGAACATTTTATCAATTCTGAAAATTTATTGCGTTTGGTTGATTTGGGATATTTACGAATTGATAAACAATTAGCAATGGGTGGGGAATCCCCTGATTATCCTAAAACGGATCCCCGTTATCGTCAGGCTGATGCAGCATTATTGAATTTAATTTATCCTGCTCGTTTGCATCGCTTAACGATTAAACAAAAAGAACAAGTGTTAGATATCGTGGCACCTTTAATGGGCGATATTGGTATTCGTCGTTATTTTAATGATAATTATCAGTCTGCTAATTTCTGGTTTCATAATATTAAAACCGATACGGACAGTGCTAGTCACGCAGAACGAAAAAAACAATTTATCCCAGGAACCGAGGCACAATGGTTTTTTGATTCTTGGTATGCAAAGGCTGCTTTGATGGTTTATAAAGAAAATAAAAATCCCCATTACAAAGCATTGGCATTTCGCTCTATGAATCATGCTTTGGCACAAATTACTGGGCCGAATATGATCGGTGCAAATGCAAAACCAGTAGCAGCAATGGCTTTGCCAGAAAGCTATAATTTTATTGCAGATAAAGGAGAGCTTTGGGAAGCTCCAAGTCCGATTACGCCATTAAACTGGGCCAAAGCCTCTATGACGCTGATGTTGGAAGAAATGAAAGCTGATATTCATAAATAAACAACATACTGATTATACATCATGAATTCTGATCAAAAATATCAATTTTCTGGAATTTTGTGTATTTTGATAGCATCTGCTTTATGGGGGACGACAGGGGTGGCTGCGGCTTTTGCCCCACAAGTTAGTCCCCTGGCTATTGGTGCTGTTGCTATGGTTTTAAGTGGAATATTGCAATTTCTTTTTAACCATAATGCTATTCGAAAAAATTATAATATTATTCGGCAATATTGGTTTTTAATTCTTGTTAGCAGCATCGCTTTGGCTGTTTATCCATTGGTATTTTACACATCTATGCATTTATCAGGGGTTGCTATAGGGAACAGTGTTACAATTGGCTCTACACCGATTATGTCCATTGTTATTGAAGCCGTTATAAGTCGATTACGTATTACGTACCATCAAATCGCTGGTGCTGGATTAGGAGTGATCGGTATTATTTTATTGGCAATATCGAAAAATTCTGTCCATGATTTGCAAAGCTATCCATATTTGATAGTGGGTGTTGTATTAGGTATATTTGCAGGGTTTGCTTATGCTCTGTATTCATGGATTGCACAGCATCTTATTCAAAAGAATATTCCCTCTAATGTTGTCGTGGCAAGCTGTGTGGGTATTTCAGGAATTTTATTGCTTCCATTGTTATTCATAACAGGTAGACCATTATTAACTTCATGGCATAATCTATTCACGGGGCTTTATATAGGATGTATCCCTATGTTTTTGGGACATGTTTGTTTTGGTTATGGTCTTCGCAAAGTGAAAGCAAGTATTGCAACCACTTTAACGTTATTTAAACCAGTTGTTGCTATTTTCTTGGCGATTACGTTGATTAATGAACATGTGTCTTTGCTTGGATGGGTTGGTATTTTTTGTATTTTTATTTGCTTGTTTTTTACGATTTATTTTGGTTCTTTTTCAAGCAAACACGATGCTATTAAATCTTCGTAAAACGATATATGGAAACTCAATTGAAATTATAATTAATAGCCTCTCTCTATTGTAAGTTTTATCAAAGAGAGGGGCTATTTATTATCTATATTTATTCTGAACAGCTAGAAAAAATATTAGCAAGTTTCCAACATTCTACACTAGAGACCACAGCTTTACCGTTTTCTGTATAAAAAGTTACTGTATTATTTCCAGCACTTGGATAGAAATTACTGGTTAAAGTATATTCTCCATCATTCACAAAGATCTCAATAGAAGAAGCATCAACAAAAATATGCAAATTAATTTTTGAGCATGCAACCAAAGGAATGCTTCGCTCTGTATTCAGCGTTAAATCTGTGCTTAAGCGTTCTAGAACGAGGCGTTTAGATTGTGAATCGATAAATATTTTTGCGCCATCTCCAATGGTAAACCCATATCGTTCAGCAGTGCTTTTAGCTAAATCAAAAGAGATTTTATACTCTTGATATTGCGTTGCTAAACCTACACGCATATTGGTTAGTGAAAATGGTTTCAAAGCATTGTAATCTGATCTAAGTTGTTCTAGCTCAGTAATTGGTGTGCATAGTAAACGCCCATGCTCATTATAATTGACTTCACGAGGAAGCGTGAATGCACCAGCCCAACCTTGTTTTTGTGTCGGCATGGTGGAATTCCACATATTCATCCAACCAACCATGATACGGCGACCATCTGCTGCTGTGAAAGATTGTGGCGCATAAAAGTCATGTCCATGATCAATTTCTTTGAATTCTTCTTGAACAGTATAAGAGCTATCTTTCTCCCATACACCACAACGGTAACCGCTTTGAAAATGATTGCGATAATCATATCCTTGGGCATCAATGCCTTGGGGGGATGTAATTAAGATATCTTTGTTATTAACGTTAAAGAAGTCTGGGCATTCCCACATAAAGCCTTCTTGGGATGTTGTGGCTTGGTCTAATATTCTTACAAATGTCCAATCGGTTAAGTTTGGAGATTGGTATAACCTGACTTCGCCAAGGTTGGTTTGTGGACGTGCGCCGACAACCATCCACCATGAATCTCTTGCTCGCCATACTTTAGGATCGCGGAAATGCATAATACCTTCTGGTGGATATAATACAGGACCATGTTTAATAAAGTTAATCCCATCCGTACTGGTTGCCATACACTGTACTTGGCGAATATGAGTATCATCGCCTTCTGCCCCTAACCATACATTACCTGTATAAATTAAGGTAAATACCCCGTTATTATCCACAGCAGAACCAGAATAACAGCCACCACGATCGTAATCTTGATCAGGATAAAGCGCAATTGGAAGATGTTCCCAATGTACTAAATCTTTACTGATGACATGTCCCCAATGCATGGGACCCCATTCAGCACTGTATGGATAGTGCTGAAAGAAAAAATGATAGTAACCATTGATATAAATCAAACCATTTGGATCATTAATCCAACCAGATTCTGCAGCAACATGAAAAGTAGGATAGTATAAATTATCAACTGTTTTAGCTGTATTTTTTACGAAAATATCAGCATCGGAAAGTGTTTCCATTGTAAATTCCTTTTATTATTAAATAATAATTAAAAATATATTTAGTTTTTAAAAAGTAGATATATATATTTACTTTAAACTTGTAAGTATGTATATAATATTATTATACTATACTTTAAGTTGAAAATACATATTAAAAATATATTTATTTTATACTTTTAAAATTACAGGTGAAAATTATAGATCGAAAGTCTTGTGCAAATAACGTTAGTGTATTTTCAGGGAAAATTGTTTAATACGTAATTTAGTTAGAATATTGCAAGATTATGACGTCATAAAACTATTTCTAAACTGTTTTATATTTCATGGATTTTGATAAGAAGCAGTTTATGAAATGATATATATAAAGAAAACTCAAAAAAATGGTTCATGTGTAGTTAAAGATATAAGTTGAGAAATTCTTTAAACATCGTGTTGATTTTTATGAGATGAGTGCGGGTTAAATATCACGTAAAATCTATATACCGAGATTTTATAAATTCATATTATGAATTTTTTAAAATAGTATTAAAAGAATACACAATTTTAATTATATTTAATGATATGCACTTAAATACAAATCTCTTCTATCCACCTAAACGTATACTTGCATTTGTTTTGATGGAAAGAAGAAAATATTCAGTTTAAAATATCAAAGTTGATATTTGTTATTCTTTAGAGCTATATTTTGCTTCAATATCATTCATTTGTGTTACGCGTCTGCGTATATCTTTGTTATCACTAAATTTTGCATCTAGAAACGCTTTGACTAAATCAGCAGCCAACCATTCTCCTATCACTTTACCACCGAAACACATGACATTAACATCATCATGTTCTACGGATTGATGTGCCAGATAATAATCATGACATACAGAGGCTCGGATACCGGGGACTTTATTTGCAACAATTGAGACGCCAACCCCAGATCCACAAACCAGAATGCCTCTTTCGCATTCTTTATTGATAATTGATTGACAGGCTTTTTCAGCATAACCAGGAAAATCCGTTTCTTCCAGACTATAACATCCAAAATCGACAGGTGTATGACCTAGGTCTTTTATAATTTGGATTACCGCTTGTCTAAGGGTAAAACCAGCATGATCGCCACCAACGGCTACTTTCATTTATCTGATCCTTATTGTTTAAATTTGAGCTAATGCTTTATTATAAAGAAAACAAATCCCTATATTAATTAATATGATGAACAAATTAAGATGTATATTATTAATAGGGCCTATTCATTAAGTAATAAATAGAATGTTATTTATGTGTATTATCTGATCAAATTTAATAAAGAGAGTCAAATAGAAAATAAAATAATGAATGTTAATTTAATTTACTTAAATTGTAGGATTTTAACGTAAATTAGGGGATAAACCATTGCTACAAACCAACTTATATTTGAAGATTTGTTTAATTTTTGGTTTGCATAAAAAAATAATAAGTAATTAAAAATAAATCCCTTGCAATTTTTCTTATTTTTTTTTAAAAGAACATTGTCTTTTGATAGGAATATCTGCTAAGACAACATATATAAAGCGAGAGTGACGGAACGGTAGACGTAGTCGACTCAAAATCGACCGCCGCAAGGCGTGGGGGTTCAAATCCCCCCTTTCGCACCAAATTGCATATAAATATGCACCATATGTTGTGAAACCTTATGCCGATGTCTTCATTACCTACAAAACCCAATCAAAAACCGAACAACCCTTGTTTTTCCTCTGGTCCATGTGCGAAACGCCCAGGATGGAATCTTAGTGCATTACAAGATGCACTAGTAGGACGTTCTCATCGTTCAGGTGAGGGACGTGCAAAGTTAAATGAGGTTATTACTCTTTCTTCTGAAATATTAGGGATTCCCAAAGATTGGAAAGTCGGAATTGTTCCTGCTTCTGATACGGGTGCAGTAGAGTTGGCATTATGGGCAATCTTGGGTTCTCGTCCTGTAGATATGCTTTCTTTTGATAGTTTTTCTGCTGAATGGGTTACAGACGTTGTTAAGCAATTAAAACTATCTGATGCAAGAATATTGCATGCTGATTATGGTGAGTTACCTGATTTAAGACAGATTAACTGGGCACATGACGTGGTCATGGTATGGAATGGGACTACCTCTGGGGTTAAAATTCCGAATGATGAGTTTATTCCTCAACATCGTGATGGTTTAGTTATTTGCGATGCAACTTCGGCAGCTTTTGCTATGGATTTACCATGGGAGAAGTTAGATGTGGTAACGTGGTCATGGCAAAAAGCCCTTGGTGGAGAGGCCGCACATGGTATGATTGCGTTGTCTCCTAAGGCTGTAAAGCGTTTGGAAGAAACCGAGCAGCTACGTCCATTACCTAAGATTTTCCGGGTTCTAAAGCAAGGTAAATTAAACGATAAAATCTTCGAAGGTGATACCATCAATACGCCTTCTATGTTGTGTGTAGAGGATGCTCTTGATGGATTGCGTTGGGCACAATCTATGGGTGGGTTACCAGGTTTAAAAAAACGTTGTGATCAAAATTTAAAAGAGATCTCTCAGTGGGTTGCTCAAGCACCGTGGGTAGAGTTTTTAGCCAGTAAAGAAGAGTTTCGTTCTAATACTTCAATATGTTTAAAAATTGTTGATCCTTGGTTTGTGGGATTAGACGATAAAGAACAAAAAATTGTATTTTCAAAAATAACGAAATTACTTGCTACCGAAAAGGCTGGTTATGATTTGGCCAGTTATCGAGACGCACCTTTGGGCTTGCGAATTTGGGGTGGTGCTACGGTTGAAACGACGGATATTAAATTATTATTGCCGTGGCTGGATTGGGCATTTGCTTTTATTAAATCTACATACTAATATCAATAAAAGTTATTGTTTAATAAGGCAAGGGTAAAGCACGGTTCTATGATTGAAGATTTGGAAATGAGTAATGCTCTATTACCAATAGGGTTTTGTGATCTTTTACCTTCGGATGCAGAGGCAGAAGCCAGTCTAGTCCAATGGATCATGAGTGCATTTAATGATTATGGATATGAACGTGTCAGCCCTCCTTTGTTAGAATTTGAACAAAGCCTTTTGGCAAATGCAGGGTCTGGGATTGCTGAACAAACATTTCGCGTTATGGACCCAGAAACCCATTATATGATGGGGTTACGTCCTGATATTACGCCACAAATTGCTCGTATTGCAGCAACACGTTTAATTAATTCTCCACGTCCATTGCGTCTTTCTTATGCTGGGCCATGTATATTGGTTAGCGGTGCAAAACATAGTGCTGCAAGACAAATATTGCAGGCGGGAATAGAGCTTATTGGCGTCGATAGTCCTCAGGCTGATGCAGAAATTATTACAATTATTGCCGCTGCATTAGCGATGGAAGATGTTCTTCCTTCTATATCTATTGATTTAATGATGCCTCAATTGGCAAATACGATTATTCAAACAGAATCTTTTGATGAACAGCAAACTAAAATTTTGATGCGTGCATTGGATCGTAAAGATGTGGCAGCTGTTCAAAAATATGGTGGCGCTTTGTCTGGTATTTTAACAACCATGTTACAAGCAGCAGGCCCTGCTGATCGTGCAATTAACATGTTAAAAGGGTTAGATTTACCCCAAGAAGCACAACAAATATTTGATCGTTTATTAACAGTAGTAGAAGCCGTGCAAGCGCATAATCCAGATTTGCAGTTAACGATTGATCCTGTGGAGTTTCGTGGATGGAACTATCATACGGGATTATGTTTTTCGGTCTATATTAATGGGGTTAGTGGTGAAGTTGGGCGCGGTGGTCGTTATTTATCCGATAATGGTGAGCCAGCTTGTGGGCTAACTTTACGTCCAGATTTATTATTACCATTAATTAATTTTGATGAACATATACGTGAACGTGTATTTGTTCCCTTTGGTCATACAATACAAGAGTTAACTAGTCTGCGTCAGGATGGGTATATTCTGATTATGGGATTAACGGCAGATGAGGATGCTCAAGCAGAAGCTTGTCGTTTAAATTGTAATTACATTTTGCAGGGTAAAGAGTTACAAGCGGTTGCTGAGTAATTTAAATATTGCATTATTGTTGGTTTAACTTAACTTTTTAATATATTTAGTAGGAAAAATTTTATGTCCAGTGTTACCATCGTGGGCTCTCAATGGGGTGATGAAGGAAAAGGTAAGATTGTTGATTGGCTTGCCAGTCATGCGGATGTTGTGGTGCGTTTTCAAGGTGGGCATAACGCTGGGCATACATTGGTGATTGACGGGGAAAGTTATAAACTTTCTTTGCTTCCTTCTGGCGTTGTACGTAAAAAGACCAGTATTATTGGTAATGGTGTTGTGGTTGATCCTCAAGCATTGTTGAATGAAATTGCACGATTTAAAGATCAAAATATTGAAATTACGCCTGAATTTTTAAAAGTTGCTGAGAATTGCCCTTTGATTCTACCTTCTCATGTGGCATTGGATCAAGCTCGTGAAAAAGCAAGAGGGGACAGAAAGATTGGCACAACAGGTCGTGGCATTGGTCCTGCTTATGAAGATAAAGTAGCACGCCGTGCTATTCGTTTATGTGATTTAACAGAACCAGAAACATTAGATTGGCGTTTGGACGAGTTACTTGCTCATCACAATGCGTTATTAGCTTCTTTGGGTGAAAAAACATTTACCAAAGAGGAAACTTTGGCATATTTGGCTGATATTGCCCCTAAAGTATTACCTTTTATGGCGCATGTTCCTGAAATATTGGCTACTGCTTTGGAACAGAATAAATTTATTTTGTTCGAAGGTGCTCAGGCTATTATGCTTGACGTGGATCATGGAACCTATCCTTTTGTGACCAGCTCTAATACTGTTCCTTCTCAAACAGGTGTTGGCAGTGGCACAGGCCCTCGTGCCGGGGGATATATACTTGGGATTGCCAAAGCTTATACAACCCGTGTTGGCGCTGGGCCTTTCCCAACAGAATTGTTTGATGATGTGGGTCAATATTTGGGCGAAAAAGGCTTTGAATTTGGAACTGTAACGGGTCGCCCTCGTCGTTGTGGGTGGTTTGATGCAGTATTGGTTAAACGTGCAGTGCAAGTGGGTGGCTTGGATGGTCTAGCCATTATGAAATTGGACGTTTTGGACGGTTTAAAAGAGCTTAAAATCTGTGTTGGATACGAGTTGGATGGTAAGCAAATTAATCGTTTTCCATATACTCTGGAAGCTCAAAAACGTTTAAAACCTGTTTATGAAACAATGCCTGGTTGGGATCAAAGCACATATGGGGTCAGAAGCCGTGATGGCCTACCTGATGCTGCAAATAACTATATTAAACGTATTGAAGAGCTCACAGGGGTTAAAGTCAGCATTATCTCTACCAGTCCAGAGCGAGAAGATACGATTAAGTCTGATGACTTCGTAGTTTAATATTTTATCATCAAAATAATATGTCTTTTAGAAAGGATAGCTTTTGAGCTATCCTTTTTTTTTATATTTAATCTATATAGTGTACAAAATAATGAATTATTTTCTTAGAAAACTAGGATTAAAAGAAGACCGTATCTCAATTGGTTTAAATCGTCTGAGTATTGCGTTAATTTTATGGTTATGGATGGCACTGATTATTCGATTACTTGTTTATCAGTATAGATATTTTTTGATAACAGAAATTTGTATTATTACCATTTTTATATACTTATTTTTTATGGTGTTAGTATTATCGATTTCCATAATAAGATATGGATGTTTTCGTCAAGTAGCTATTGTTAAAAGGGATCAATTTTCTAAAAGAAAAATAAATTTGTTTTATTTTTTCTCATTGAAACAAATGGGAATTAAGGCGAATCCTTTTTTTTATGTTTTACAGGGGCTAGGGATAGGATGTGCTGGAATAATTCAGATACCATTTATCTTTTGGATTTTATCAACGTGCTATGAGTGTTTTCGGGATATGGATAATTTGTCTGAAGATGAGATGAAGATGTGGGTTGGAATACAAGATATTGGAACTGTAACCCGCCCATCAGAAGCAATTTATGAGGTTGGCTTTATGTTGATGTTAGGTTTATTTATATATTTTTCTTTTATCTTGGGAATGTGGATATTATCTGGCTTTATATATGGTAAAATTAAGAATGACTAACTGTGGTTTTCCTATGAAATCAGCACATCAGCCAACATTACGCACTCAAATTTATACAATATGCCAAGATTATTTACAGTATTATACAGGATATCAATTCTCTGTAGAGAGCTTATTAAATGAAAACGGATATGATTTAAATGAGTTAAGTGCGCCAGAATTAATTCAAATAGTAGGCAAGACAATAGGTTTGCCGTATGAAATTACCTATTTGACGTTTCCTTATTTGACTTATTTTGAGTGTGATGATCCTGAACCATTAAGCATTGTAAAATTTGCGGATATATTCATTGAAATTGTAAAAATATATCAAACACAATTACAAGAATTTTATGCATTACCACAGTCAGAACAGCAGCCTTATTACGATAAGATTTATTTTGTAATAAAAAAATATTTACCTTTAAAATGCGCAGAATTTTCTCCTGAGTTATATGTTAATGTTGGAGGATATGCAGTGTATGGCTATCAAGCAAAAAAAATGATTGCTCAAGTAGCCGTAGTGATGGGATTAAATAAAAGAAATCTTTGTGATGCTTTTGATAATAATAAAGATTTTAACTTACCAATTATTTGGTATCATGTACCCCTTTATTTGATTTGGGGTGGCATTTTTATAGTACTGGGTTTTTTATCCTTTATTTTACATCTCTTATTTTATAGTGTTAAATGGGTAATTACAGGAAAATGGGATTTTTATTTACCATCAAAGGATAAGCTTACCCCCATGACAGCCAAGGAATTCGCAGATAAAATTATTGGTGTTTGGTCAATAGGATCTTATTATCAATCTATTAAAGAAGATAATGTCAAAGGAATATCTGATGAGTAAAATTGTTCAATTCTCAACTATCGGTGCTTTAATGGCAGGACATTTACATGGGGAACAAGCGTTTTCTAAAGCCAGTTGTGGATGTAATTTTGGGTTGGGCTGTTCCGCTGATTTGAATGGAGAGCTTACGATATTTGATGGCACGGCTTATGAAGCAACAGCAGGAAAAACATTGAAAACATTAGATTTTGAAGCTAGAGTGCCTTTTATTCAATTGACTGATTTTAAGCCAGAGCAAGAATATTTGATTGAGCATGTGCACCATAAAAATATTTATGAAAATTTAAAACGCTTTACTCAGCCAGATAATATCTTTTTAGCAGTTTCTTTAGAAGGTGTATTTGAACAGGTTACTTTTAGGCGACCTTATCCTTCAGCAGAAGGGCATGTAAGAGATGTAAAAGAGGTTGCTGCATCACAGAAAATAGATACCCATCAATATATTGCAGGAAGATTAATTGGATTTTGGACGCCCGAGATTTTTGGTCGTATTGCTGTGCCAGGTTTTCATTTTCACTTCTTGGATGAAAGTAATCAGATTAGTGGTCATGTGTTGGAATTTTATATGAATCAAGCACAACTAGCTTTTGAAGAAAAACAAACGATTGAGGTTACAAATCCCAGCAGTAAGTCTTATAAAGATCTGAAAATAGATGTAAGTTTGTTAGACGATATGATTCAAAAGATAGAGAAATAATCCAAGAGCTCAAGATTTTCTTGTTGTTGAATAAGGTTATTAAGTATTGATTGGAGATCAAAATTATTTGTAACCGTAAATTGTAAATATATGATTTGCTTCTTCATGTGGTATATAATGGTCATTTAGTATTACTCTGAAAGAGTCTGATTCATCTATGATTTCAGGTTGAATTAATGCGCCTTTCGATATGGAAAGCTGTGGACGCACTTTGATCCATTCGATATTAAAAAGAGGTGGCATGCCTTCTTCGTAAAAATTGGACCAATCGCCAAGCCACCATGGTGCTTCTTTTTTTAGTCTTTCAAGTCCTTTGATTATATTTTGGTTGTTCTCTTTATCAGTAATGGATTTTATAATATAGGCAGGAAGAAAAGATAGTTGATGAACTGCAGATTGAAGTTTAAGCCACTTTGTCGTGTTCATATAGGATACTAAACGTTTTTTGGTAATAATAGCAGCAACAGTTTCTCTTAGATTACTAAGATCATCTTTATATTGAGTAGTGTTTTTTTTATACTTGTCATACAATTCTGATGCAGGATTTAGTTTTTGAAATGGCATAATCACCTCTAAATTTAGAACAATATATTAACTTTTATTTGAAATATATTTGATATATTTATGACTATTTTTATGTAATAGAAAAAAATTACTTTTTAATAAATAGATCGCTGATATATTTTTTTACTGCTTTAATTCTGGCGCTGGATCTGAGGCCACTATGGACAGAAATCCAGATTTCTTGGTCTAGTTCAGGAATGTGTGGAATTACAGGGTGCAAAAGATCAGCAATTTCTGTGCCGACGAAAGTATCTAAAACACCTAGTCCATTATTATGAGTAATCCCATCAAAGATTCCTAGGGCATAACTGCAACGCATCCAAGGCGTCGGGGCATCTGGTAATGAGCGCAGCCATTTTTCAGTCTCAAAATGTAAACGTACTTCGTCAAAACCAACAAAATCAAGTTTTTTCCAATTTTGGTTATCAATGATTGATTGATGTTCTTTATAATAATTTTGTCCACAATAGAGTCCATAAGATAAGGTACCGATTTTTTGGATAATCAGATCCCCTTGCTCTGGTCGAAAAGTTCGAATACCGATGTCAGCTTCCAATCGAGTTAAGCTATAGGCACGGTGAGATGTAATGATTTCAATCTCAATATTAGGATATAATTTATGAAATTCTGCAAATCTAGATGTTAAAAAATAAGATATTAATTCATCGGCATTAATTCTGACCGTTCCTTCAACCTCATGAAAATCTTGTTGATCGACAGCACGTTCAATTTCAAAGGAAATTTCTTCCATCTCCTTTGCCCATTTGATGATATCTTCGCCTGCTGGGGTAGGGATACAGCCTGCCTGAACACGTTCAATCAGTTTTACACCAAGCTCGTGTTCTAAATCATCAATACGCCTAGCAAGTGTCGCGGGACTAATTCCTGTTTTTTGTGCAGCGCGTCTAAGGGTCTTTGACCTTGCTACGATGACTAATATTTTAAGGTTATCCCAATTTATATGTTTCATAAATGAACCGCCAGCAATTTTTCATGTGTATTTACATCTAAAAATAAAGCATATATGGTTATCTCTATAAATGTAAATAATATCATCAAGATTAAGGAAAAAAAGAGGTTATGCGTACCTTTTGGGACAGAGTTCGTCACGCGCTAATGTTTGAAGTCGTTGGTTTGATTTTGTTCATTCCGTGCTCTGTATGGGTGTTTAATCACTCTGTTACTGATATGGGGGTTATTGGTATCTTTTCCTCTGTGGCAGCTACGATTTGGAATTTTATTTATAATCTTGGATTTGATAAAACTTTAATATTTTTACGTGGTTATGTTAAAAAAAGTCTAAAAATCAGAGTGATACATACTATTCTTTTTGAAGTAGGATTAACCTTAGTCACTTTGCCAGGGATTGCATGGTATTTGCAAATTAGTTTTCTTGATGCATTTATTATGGATATGGGTATTGTTATTTTTTATCTAGTTTATGCATTCTTTTTCAATATTGCTTATGATTTTATTTTTCCAGTGAAAGAAAGAAAAATTATACAAGCTAGTGCTTCTAAATAATAATATAATGATTTTTTAAATTTAAGAAAATATACTTTCTGTTTTAAGAGCCTTGAGCCCAGTATATCCTCCCTCTATTGAACGAAATGAAAAAAGGCACGAATTAAATTTCGTGCCTGATAATAAAAGTTGCTAAAGTAAATAATTTAAATGATACCGAGTTTCTTTTGTACTTCTTCCAAAGGTATTCCTTTGGTTTCAACAACCATATATTTAATCCAAAAGAGTTGTATTATCATCATGAAACAGAAGAACATAAAGACATAACTTGGAGAGAAATTCGTTACTAGGCTTGGGAAAACAGTCGTAATAACAGCGGCACATAACCAATGGGTAAAGCTGCCGACAGCTTGTCCTTGAGCACGAAATTGATTGGGGAAAATCTCTGAAATAAGAACCCAGATAACCGTGCCTTGTCCAATAGCATGAGAGGCGATAAACAAGAAAATACAAGGAGGGATAATTACGTAATATTGATATGCAAATCCCCAAGCAATTAGTGCAAGTGAAATTACATATCCAACTCCACCGATATAAAGCAGGGTTTTCCTCCCTAAACGATCGATTAATGCCACTCCAACCGCTGTAAAAATAAGGAATGTCACACCAACGCCGATCGATTGTAGAAGTGCAGCTTTTTCACCCAGACCTGTAAGTTCAAAAATTCGTGGTGCAAAGTAAAGCACTGCATTAATACCAGAAGCTTGATTAAAAAGTGCAATTAAGATTGCTAAGAAAATAGGAAGATGTAAACGCCAACTCCAGAATTTTTCATTAGATGATTTTGATTGTGTTTCATTTTTGATAGTTGCAACAATATTCTCAATTTGTTCGGGTGTTTCTGTTGGATAAAAACGTTTTAATACAGATGTTGCTTCTGTGGTGTTATTTTTAATGCTAATTAACCATCTTGGGCTTTCAGGAATAAATAAACAACAAATTGTGTAAATTATTGAAGGGATAGCAGCCATCCCAAGCATCCAACGCCAATCATGTTCCCCCATACCAGCAATGAGTGAATTGGCGATATAAGCGATAACCATAGATAAAACAACGTTTAATTGAAACATTCCAGCCAAACGTCCACGATATTGTGGTGGAGAAATTTCAGCAATATAAAGTGGTGCAACCACAGTTGATGCACCAATAGCTAGCCCCCCAAGAAAACGCATAAAAACAAACGAATATACTTCTGGTGCGAATGCTGTACCTAATGAAGATACGACATAAATAAGGGCAATAATCAAAAGTGTAATTTTTCGACCAAAATGATTGGCTGGCCAAATACCAATCAATGCTCCGACAACAGTACCATATAATGCTGATGCTGTGACGAAACCATGTAATTGTGGGCTTAAATTCCAAAGCGCTTGGATTTTTAATTCTGCTCCAGATATGACTACTGTATCGTATCCAAATAAAAAGCCAGCAAGGGCAGATGTAATTGATGATAAAATAATGATCATAGACCATTTTTTTGAGGTGTTCTTGGATTTTTCCATAATCGTGATTCAATCTTTTAAAATCAGATAAGTTTCTGTATTTAAAAATGCAATGTCTTATCTATGGTAAAATAAATTATATATTGATCTTAATCTTAAGGAATTGATTAATACAATAAGTGATTACTTTTAATTCAAGAAATATGCTTATAGAGTATTTTATACATCAAAAAATGTAGTTTGAATACGATATAAGATATATAACTGTCTGTTTTTAAAAGAAATTATAAGTTTTAAAAATAGCGAATTTCTTTGTATTATCTTTATATGATAATTTATTTTTAACGTTTTAAAATAAATTATATATATTTGTTAATATATTTTATATAATCCGCGGATTGATTTTTTTTGAAAATAAAATTGAATATTTTCACGATAACAAATGCTTTTACAGTTTTATAATATTTGAATTTAAGGCATTTTTTTAATATAAATCATTATATAAATTCATGAATCTCTAAATGTTATTAAATATATTGTCATTCGCTTGAATGTTATAATTCTCTCTTATGTTTCAAATTTGAAGCACTATGAGTTATCTGTTGTTATTTACTTCTAAAAATAAAGCAGATATAGTTAGGTTAAGTAATAACAAAGTAAAAAGAAGAAAAAAAATTAAACCTAAATGATGTAAAACTATAATCTATAAAAAGATTAGTTAAAAGTAAGAATTAATAATGTAAAAAAGAGTATTTTTAAATGCGTACCTTCCGAGATAGAGTTCGGCATGCGGTTGTTTATGAGATAATTGGATTGTTTTTGTTTATACCCGTTGGTGTATTATTGTTTAACCAACCTATTACCGAGATGAGTGTTGTCGCAATTGCTTCATCTTTGGCTTCTACAATTTGGAATTTTGTTTATAATTTATCTTTTGATAAAGTGATACTTTACTTCCGCGGCACAACTCAAAAAAATATCGTTATTCGTGTATTCCATGCGATTTTATTCGAAGCGGGCTTAACGATCTCTCTTGTTCCTATTGTTGCTTGGTATTTGGGAATCAGTTTGATTTCAGCCTTTTTAATGGATATTACTATTGTATTGTTCTATTTAGTTTATACATTCCTCTTCAATCTGGGATATGATTTTATCTTTCCAGTTGATGAAGAAGTTGAAGGAGAATATTCTTTTAATTCTTAATGAATTTTAAAATATTACCTGTTAAAAAGAGTTCAATTTCAAAGTTGGACTTTTTTTTTGTAAATTATAATAATATGAACTGTTTTATATTAGACATCGTTTTGATTAAACCAAAATAAATTGATTTTTAAACAAACGTGTTTTTATAACATATTAGCCTTTGTTTTTGTAAGCAATCGGTTGATCAGGCTACCAAATATACTAGTATATTTGGCTTGTTGTTACTAATTTCTTCATATTGTAATTTTATTATACTGTAAAAAGGCCTTATGCCCATAGTGACTAACTAAGGCCTTATTAATTTATTTCTTATTCAGTTCAAGAGACAATGATGTTTGATAAGCTTTTGGAACAAACTGAATGGCTTCATTCGGAGGGTTATGCTTGTATTGCGTATTTAAAACCCAATAAGGATCTTTTAATAAACCTCTTCCAATAGCAACCAGGTCAGCATCACCAGAATTTAGAACGTAATCTGCTAATTCAGGATCTTCTAGTTTTCCAACTGCAATAACGGGAACATTAACCGTTTGTTTAACTGCTTTGGCAAGATACACTTGATAACCTGCATGAAAAGAGGGGCGATGATTGTTATCAAGTGGCCCATCTCCACCGCCACTCACATGTATCACGTCTATACCAGCATCGACATATTCTTTGGCGATTTTACAACCATAAGTAACATCATACCCATTTTTACTGAATTCTTGAGCAGAAATTCGAATGATTAAAGGCATCTCTGCAGGCATAATATCTTTAACTGCTTTAATGATTTGCTTACCAAACAGAAATTTGTCTTGTCCATATTCATCTGTACGCAGATTCATTTTAGGAGAATGAAATTGGTGAATTAAATATCCATGAGCCCCATGGAGTTCAATGGCATCAAACCCAGCCTCTATTGCGCGTTTCGCAGTATTTTGGAATGCTTGTACAAGGTCTAATATTTCAGATTTTGTAAGTTCTTTTGGGGTTTTATACTCCCATTTTCCTTCACCAGCATCGACACTGCCATCGTAAATTATAGGCGAGGAAGATACGACATTTTTTTCACCCAAAGCTTTGCGTCCAGAATGTGCAATTTGAATAGCGATCTTTGCATCTTGTGCATGCACTGCATCAATAATAGGTTTGAATGCATCACGTTGTGCATCGTTCCATAATCCCAGGCAATAGGGGGAAATTCTTCCATTTTCAGCAACGCTGGTCATTTCAACAATAATCAATCCAACCCCTCCCACTGCGCGAGAGGCATAATGAATATGGTGCCATTGATTGGCAATACCATTTTGAGCTTGATATTGGCACATTGGAGGCATAACAACACGGTTTTTCAAAGAAAGCCCTTTGATTTGATAGGGTGTATTTAAACTATATAATTTTGTCATTTGAATCTCTTTATCTAAGAATGATTGATTGTTTTCATCATAGGAATAAATTAGATATAAATATAATTAATAATTTATATAAAGATTATAAAAATGGATAATATCAGTTCTTTGGATTTTAATTTGCTTAAAGTTATGAACGCGTTGCTGGATGAGCGTAATGTCACACGTGCAGCCAGGACATTATCTCTTACACAACCTGCGGTCAGTATTATGTTAGGCCGATTAAGAGAGCAATTCAAGGATCCATTATTTATTCGTGCGCCACATGGAGTGGTGCCGACGGATCGTGCGTTAAGTTTGGCAGAGCCTATCAAGAAAATTTTATCAGATATTCATATGTTAATGCAACCAGCACAGTTTAATCCTGTTGATATGGAAATGACGTTTAATATTGCCGCCAATGATAATGATATGCTGGTTACAGGAGTTCCTTTTGTTATGGCTTTAAAACAACAAGCGCCTCATGTGAATGTGGCTTTCCTTTCTTATCATCAACTTGATGTACAGTTAATGCTTGAGCGCGGAGAGTTGGATGTGCTTTTAACGTCTCCAGAAAATATATCTGATTTTTTATACCAACGTGTTTTATATCAAGAGCGTTATGTTTGTGTTATGAGAAAAGATCATCCCTTGGTAAGCTTGGGCAAAATAAGTTTAGAAAATTTTTGTGCTTATGAGCATGTATTGGTATCTCATCATGGGGGACAATTTTGCGGGGTTACGGATGAAGCATTAAAACAATTAGGATTAAGTCGAAAGGTTGCTTTATCGGTTACCAGTTTTTTATTATTGCCATGTGTTTTGGAAAAAAGCGATTTTATCGCTGTGGCGCCAGAGCGGGTTGTTAAGAATTTCAAAAATATTATATTAATTGATCCCCCGATCGAAGTAAAAGGATATACCAAGATTATGGCGTGGCATGAACGCAATCATAAAGATCCCAGGCAACAATGGTTACGCCAAGTTATGTGGCAGAATGGGGGAAATTAATGTTAGGTCTATTAAAATAAAAGGAAATTGGTTTACATCTTAAATTTAACTGACTAAGATTTTTCTTCACTTTAAAAATAGGAAAAGGAAATGTCAGTTTCCTCTGTTGCACAACAGAAATTAAAATACCATACATATAAAGAATGCGTAAGGGCATTTAAAGTAGCTATTCCTTTGATTATCAGTTTTATTCCATTTGGGATGATGCTTGGGGCACAAGCCAAAATTAAAGGGATGAGCTTATTAGAACTGGTTTTAATGTGCGGGCTAAATTTTGCAGGTGGGTCTGAGTTTGTCGCTATTGGCCTGTGGCAACAAATACCACCTTTACTTTTGATTGTTTGTATGACTTTGTTGGTAAATTGCCGTCATATTTTGATGGGAGCAACAATGATCCCTATTTGTCGCAGGCAGCCTGTGCGTAAAATGTTATTATCGTTCTTTCTGCTTTGCGATGAAACATGGGCGCTTTCTTTGCAGGATAGTTATCGTCGGATGGAAGAAGGATACAGAGAACCATTTAGTTATCCTTTTTATATTACGATTGCTGTTTCTTTTTATATAACTTGGATTGTTTCTGCAGTCTTAGGAATGTTTGTGGGACCATTATTGGGGGATTTAACCCAATATGGGTTTGATATGGCCTTTCCCGCAGTTTTTATTGTACTATTACGGGGTATGTGGAATGGATGGCGTCGAGGAATTCCATGGATATGTAGTTTGTTAGTTGCTTGCATTGTACATTTAATGGTGCCTGGTGCCTGGTATGTTATCGCAGGAACAATGACAGGGTTGCTTATGGTATTATGTATGCCCTCGCGTTTTTTTGAGGTAAAACATGCTGAATAATCTGATTAATGAACATTCGTTTTTAACGATTGTTGGTATGGGATTTGTAACATACCTAACACGGATTAGTGGGTACCTTTTACTTAGGAATAAAGATTATCCCAAGTTAACGAGAGTGTTAGAAATTTTACCTGGTTGCGTTATGATCTCTTTGATTGCCCCAATTTTTGTAACAGGAAAATTATCAGATTTAATCGCGGTTACTTTAACAATTATTACCGCGATGCGTTTTTCTTTTTTAGTAACATTAGTCGTCGGTATAGGGTCAGCAGGAATTTTACGATTTTTTTTACCAATGATCTTACATTAAATAACAAAAAAAGAGGATTATATTTATATATAATCCTCTGATATTAATAAGTGTCTGAAGTAAAAAGTGAAGTTTACAGTCAAGCAATAGCATGTCTTTGGATATGGCTACTACTATTATCAGAAAAAAAAGTAGAAGCTTGTATTACCTCTTGAAGTTTTTCAAAAGCTCTGACTTCGATTTGTCTGATACGCTCTCTTGAAATGTTATAGACTTGAGACAACTCCTCTAACGTTGCAGGTTTTTCTTTTAGTCTTCTTTCAACCAAGATTTCACGTTCTCTGGGTTTTAAAGATTGCATTGCTTGATGCAAAAGTGTTCTACGATTTGAAAGTTCTTGTTCTTCAGCATAACTCTCCTCTTGATTGACACTGTCATCAACTAACATACTTTGCCACTCGTCATAATCACTGTCATTACCGATTGGTGTGTTTAGACTGTGATCATGAGCGCTTAAGCGTTGATTCATATTTTGAACCTCTTCTTTGGCAACGCCTAATGCTTTGGAAATTGCCTCAAGTTGCTCTGGATCTAAATCATTTTCACCCAAAGCTCTAATCTGACTTTTAACGCGACGTAGGTTAAAGAAAAGCTTCTTTTGAGTTGCTGTTGTGCCAATTTTAACCAAAGACCAGCTGTGCAAGATGTATTCTTGTATAGCGGCCTTAATCCACCAAATTGCGTAAGTTGTAAAGCGAAAACCTCTTTCAGGATCAAAGCGTTGTATTGCTTGTAACATCCCAATATTTCCTTCGCTGATCAACTCGTTCAAAGGTAGACCATAACCTTTATAACCAGCAGCAATTTTGATTACTAATCTTAGATGAGCAGAAACTAAACGATGTGCAGCTTCTATATCGCCTTCATCTTTCCATTTTTTTGCATATTTGTATTCTTCCTCAAGAGTTAATAGAGGAAACTTACGTGTATATTGCATATATTGAGTAAGATTAGTATCTGGACTTATTTTTAACATTGACGACACCATAACATATGCTCCTTATGATATTGTATTCTGCTATTGCAAAATAGATTTGTAGATCTTTATACTTATTTATAATACAGCTTTATTTGCTGCTTTTATGTTGCTAGGTGATTGTTACCTAACAACTATTTAATATCAGACCAAAATGGTCCTGTCAAAAAAATAACATCTTTTTTTGTTGCCTTTTCATCGAGAAAAACGATTTAAATATGCAATAAAATTGATTGTTAATAAATTGCACCCTGTAAGGTTAGATTTTAAATATGCTTATGGCATAAAGTAAAGTTTTTGTTAATAAAAAATTAACGAAAAAAATTAATATTTTTAAAGGGTTTTATAACGAATTCGAAGTGTTAAATCGATTCGCTATGGAACGAATCGTCATATCGTGTTGAATTTAGGTATTAAATAAGATGTAAAAGGAATATGAATTTTTTCAATTGTGAATTTTTATATATTGACAATTATATTTTTAATTAAATCTTGCATATCTTTAGGTAACTCCGTTTCAAATTGTAAATATTTCCCTGTGATAGGATGGGAAAATCCTAAAAAGGTTGCATGTAGAGCTTGTCGAGGAAAGTCCAACGTAATATTTCTTTGTTCATCCGAAAGCTGTTTAGATATCGCTGGAACGCGTTTTAAATAAACAGGATCACCGATTAAAGGGTGGCCTTCTTTTGAAAGGTGAACACGTATCTGATGAGTCCGCCCTGTGTCGAGTTTACATTGGATTAAACTGATAGCAGGATTAATAAGTTGAAGGGTTTTATAATGTGTTCTGGCAAATTTTCCACCTCTTTTAACCACGGCCATTCTTTTGCGATCATATGGATCTCGGCCGATATTTCCTTCAATACTGCCTTTGGTGGGGCTTAAGATCCCCCAACACAAAGCAAGATATAAACGGTCAATATTTCTGTTGGCGAAATCTTCTGATAATTTAGTTAAAGCTTGCTCTGTTTTGGCAACGACAATAATCCCTGAAGTATCTTTGTCCAACCTATGCACAATACCTGGACGTTTTTCCCCACCAATTCCTGTAAGGGTATCTCCACAATGTGCTAAAAGCGCGTTAACTAGGGTTCCATCTTCATTGCCTGGTGCAGGATGGACGACTAGGCCTGCGGATTTGTTAACAACAATTAAATCGTGATCTTCGTACAAAATGTCTAAATCAATTTTTTGGGCTTCTAGAGCGTAAGGTTTAGCTTGAGGAATGTGTAATTCTATATGATCGTTTTCTTTGACTGAAGTTGATGGATCACGTACTATTAAATGATTGCGTTGGCACAGTCCTTGCTCTATTAGCGATTTAAGGCGAGATCTAGAATAGTCATGGTAAGTTTGAGCAAGGAAACGATCAAGACGGATATTATTGTTTTCTCTTGCAACTAGGGCTACAAAAGAAGACTCAGTTTTATTATTTGTATCAGACATAAAGAAAGTTCCAAAAAAGTGAAGAATATGCTGCCAGAACAGACAACAGAACCTTTAACACAAAAAAATAAAGGAATGTTAGCGTTAGTTATTTTTCTAGGGGTTTTAATTGTTGTGGCAACAACAGTTTTAATTTTCGTTATTGTCAGTCGACTTATTCATAAAAATGATCATCCAGCAACTGTAATGTCGACAATACCGACATCATCTGTACCCGCTTCGGTGATGCGCCCTGTAAGTGTTTTACAAGAGCCGAATGGAACGCATATTACCCAAATCTTTCGACAATCAGATCAAATGATGGTAATATCTCTTAGTGGGGGAGGTTTACCAGATCGTATTGTGATGTGGGATGTGGCTAATCAACAAAAATTATCTGAAATAAAATTATTAGATCCTTTAAGGAAATAATAATCTAAAATTTTTAAAGCGCTTTCCAGTGTTTAATTAAACACGAATAAGTTATAATTGGTTATTGAAACAGTTCTTGGTGAAAAAGGATATATGTATTAAACATTAAAGTGACTATAGTGATTGGTGGGAAAAGTAAATGAAAAAAAGAGTATTGATTAAGTTTATTAACGATTAGTTTTGGTTTAATTTCAAAAGTATGTTACTGAATTGGCCTAGTATAAAGTTATATTCGCTTATCTAATAGCTGTTTGTGATAAAATTCTGATGTTTCAAAGTCTCCTAGTTCTTATTGTTAAAAATGAAGAAAATGACATCCTTGAATGGATATGTCATCACGCTCTAATTGGTTTTGAAAAAATTGTTATTTATGACAATGAATCAACAGATCGTACATCTGAAATAATAAAATATGCCAGTCGATATTTTCCTGTAGATTACGTCTTATGGAAAGATGGTATGCATCCTATTAAAGGTCTTACAAAACAAGGTGCAGCATACACTCATGCAATAAAAAAATATCGTGACTCTGCGGAATGGATGTGTTTTTTAGATGCTGATGAATTTCTAATTCCTCCTAAAGATGAGAATTTAAATGACCTTTTGAATCAAATGTCGGGCTCTAAAGGTTTTGCATTAAACTGGATGACTTTTGGTTCTTCTAATTTGGAGGATTCTAAGGAACGTTTAGTTCTTGAAGCGTATACTTTAAGAGGAGCGGATACGGAAAACATTAACAGACATGTTAAAATGTTTTTCAAGACAGCTTTTGCAAAAAAAGTTGTTAATCCTCATTTTGTAGATGTAGGAGAGCCTATTGTTAATTTAGATAATAAAATTATTCAATGGTCATCTGATGGGATTGTGGCATCGAATGCTATTTTGCAGGCTAAATGGCGTATTCATCATTATATTATTCGTAGCAGAGAGCATTGGCAACGGCGTATTGCAAGAAAACAGCCTGGGGGAAGTGTAAGAGAATGGAGTATTTTTCAAGATTATGATCAAAATGATATCCTTGATTATACAGCATATGATGCCGCACAGAAAGTTTGGGACAAGTTATCTCAACTAGGTCAAAATTATAAACCTCTTTCAGCTATTCCATCTACTTATGATGGTCCAGTTCAAATTTCATCTAATATATTATGTTTTTTAGATGAAGTTAATGCGAATGAAATAAAAGGATGGGCTTGTGATGTATTGGTAGATGAGCCTGTTAATTTGTCTATTTATATTGATAGGAAGTTGGTTGGCTCTTTACAATGTAATAAATCTCGCTCAGATGTTAAAAAATCTAAAATAAATAAAGAGTTCGTAGGTTTTTCTTATAAGTTACCAACGCATTACCTTGATGGTCAGAAACATATCATAATGATTCGTGATCAACATGATTATTATATTAAATTTTATGTAAATGGGAAAAAAGTTAAAGAACATCCTTTTGAAATAGCATTTCAACCTCGGGTTATTGGGCATGTTGATGATCCTATTAATGGTAATCTTAGGGGATGGGTGTCAATTGCACGAGATTGTAGTTACGCAAATTTTGAAACAAAGTGTCATGTTCTTATTTGTTTAGGTCATCGCCCGATCGCAAGTGTATTGGCCGATGAACCTCGGAAAGATGTATATGATGCTCATGGTATAGATTTATATTCTGGGTTTTCATATTCTATCCCTACAGAGTTAAGAGATGGAACTGATAAAGTTTATCGTTTTTATTTATTACCTGAAATGATTGAACTACCAGGTAGTCCTGCTTTATTTGGTGTTGCGCTGAATGATCAAATTGACAAAATAGTTTCTGTTGCTAATAAGATCAAAGATATAGATCGTCACCTAGAGAAAATAAAAATAAAGGATAATATTCTAACTGAAGCAATACAACATGCTTTAAGAAATGTAGAAGAAGTTCTCCCTTATGACGGTGGAACTGTTTTGAACTATGCGTCTTGGTTTTATCAACATCATTTAGAGTTGCACAAAAAAATTAAGACTACGCCACTTAAAGTAAGACCGTTAGTTTCTGTTGTATGTCCTGTGTATCGACCAGTTTTAAAGGACTTCCAAGCAGCTGTTTACTCTGTGTTAAATCAGACATATAAAAATATAGAGCTTATTCTTTGTGATGATGGTGGAGGGGATAGTATTATTGTTGCAGAGATTAAAAAATTAGCAAAAAAAGATTCACGAGTTAAATATATTATTGCTGAGAAAAATAGAGGAATATCTGAGGCAACGAATGCTTGTCTTGATCTAGCACAAGGTGAATGGATTGCTTTTTTTGATCATGATGATGTGCTTGTTGATTGTGCTATAGAAAGAATGTTGGCATTCGACCCTCATAATCAAGTAAATATTTTATATTCTGATGAAGATAAGATTGATGATGATGGGATTATATCAGATCCTATGTTCAAACCAGAATGGAACTATCGATATTTATTAGGTTGTAACTATATAAACCATTTAACAATGGTTCGTCGAACTTTGGTTCAGAAAGTTGGTTATTTAGATACACAATATAATGGTGCACAAGATCATGATTTTCTTTTGCGTTGTATTGAACTGGTGCAGCCCCATCAAATTGTTCATGTTCCTGAAATATTGTATCATTGGCGTAAAACGGCGACTTCAACAGCCTCATCTACAGAGACAAAGCCTTATGTTATAGGTGCTGGAATTAAAGCTGTATCTGATCATTTAAGCCGTTTAAATGTAAAGGCAACGGTGGATAGCTATGGTAAACATAGTATGTATCATATAACAGCGTCTGTTGAACCAAATCAGTCTGTTGCTATTATTATTCCGTTTAAAGATCAGGTTCACTTTACACAAAAATGTGTTGAACATGTTTTAAAGTACACTAAACGGCATAACATACAAATTGTTCTGGTTAACAATAACTCTAAAGAACAGGAAACTCTTTTATATTTAGAGAAAATCTCTAAAAATGAGAAAGTAAAAATTATCAATTATCCGTATGCATTTAATTATTCAAAAATTAATAATTTAGCGGTAAAAAGAACATCATCTGACTATATTGTTTTTTTAAATAATGATTTATTTGTACAGGATGAGTTATGGTTAGATACCATGCTTGGAGAAATGGTCATTGACGCTAATGTTGGTGCTGTTGGTGGAAAATTTTTATATCAAAATAGAATGATCCAACATTGTGGGGTTGTTTTAGGTTGGATGGGTGTGGCAGGTCATGCTTTTTCGCATGAATCAGAGTTTTACCCTGGGTATGGTGCTCGTGCATGGCTTCCTCATCAAGTATCAGCTGTTACAGCAGCATGTATGTTGGTTCCTCGAAAGGTATTTGAAGAAGTTGGTGGGTTTGATGCTAAAACATTGAAGGTTGCTTTTAATGATATTGATTTATGTTTAAAAATTACGCAGTTGGGATATAAAATCATTATCACGCCAGATTTTGTTGCTGAACACCATGAATCTCTCAGTAGAGGGTTAGATGATACCAAGGAAAAATTAGTTAGATTTGAAAAGGAAGTGAAAGTAATGCGGAAAAGATGGGGAAAATTACTTGATAATGATCCTTTTTATAGTCCTTCTTTTGCACGCCAAGGGAAACCTTATTTTGACCTTATTCCGTTCGACAAGAATCAATAAGATAGTAACGAGTTCGTAAATATCAAAGAGATATACTGTATAAAATTGGTAATGGATTGCTTTTTTAAATAAATAATAATCGTTATTTTATATGGAAATTGGTTTTTATTTTGGTTATTGTTCAGAAATACAACAGCTTATATTTTTTGCTGTACATAACGATGAGCCATAAGAGGGTATTATGAATATTGCCTTACCATCCCCAGAATTTTTACATGGTTTGGCTAAAGTTGCTGAACAAAAAACGTTACAATCATATTTAAATAACCAAACAATAGATATTAGTACCAAAGTCAAAGAGGGATTTCGGTTTGATCCTGTGACTAATATTGACCGTGATACAGAGAAATTGCTACGACAAGCGATCTCTCAACAATATCCAGAACATTCTATTATGGGTGAAGAATTTGGAAGAACTCAGGGGGATAGCCTGTTTGAGTGGGTTATTGATCCAATTGATGGGACGCGACCTTTTCTATGTGGATTACCAGTATGGGGATGTTTAATTGGGTTGCTATATGATAGTAAAGCCGTCATGGGAATAATGAGTCAACCTTATACAGGGGATCGATTTTGGTCTGATGGACAGGCATCTTGGTTTGCAGGCCGTTTAGGAACGGTACAAATAAAAACAAGACAATCTGTTCCTTTAAATCAAGCAATTTTACATACAACCTCGCCTGAGTCTGTAGATATTTATCAAAAAAATAATTTTGGATTACTTAAAAAACAAGTTTTAATGACCCGTTACGGTGGTGAATGTTATGCTATGGCGATGTTGGCGGCTGGACATATTGATATTTGTGTAGAGTATTCTTTACAACCTCATGATATTGCAGCCCTTATTCCAATTATTGAACATGCAGGTGGAGTTGTAACAACAATTGAGGGACATAGACCAGAGCAAGGTGGTGCTATTATTGCCAGTGCTAATGCACAATTACATCAAGATGTTTTGCAGATCTTAAATACAGAAGAATAGTTGTTATGCTTCAACATTATATGAATGATAAAATTGCCACCCGTGTTATTTTCTTGATTGCAGGGATGATTACCGCTATGTGGGCAGTCATTGTCCCTTTTGCAAAAATGAATACGGGAATTAATGATGCTGTCTTGGGAACATTATTACTTTGTTTAGGCGCAGGGGCAATTATTTCAATGCCTATGGCAGGACCTTTGACATCTCGTTATGGGTGTAAAAATGTTATTATCGTTTCAACCATTATCATGGTGGTTGCTGCGCCCTTTTTGTCTTTTATCTCTCATCCAATTCTTTTAGCGTTCTTTTTGTTAATTTTTGGTGTGGGTGTTGGCATGACGGATTGTGCCATTAATGTTCAAGCCATTATTGTAGAGAAAAAAGAAAAAAAAGCCTTAATGTCTGGATTTCATGGCATGTTTAGTCTAGGTGGTATAGTCGGGGCAGGATTAATGACAGGGTTTCTTGCCTTGGGCGTTAATATTATTGCTTCAACTTTTTTAATTTTATTTATTATTATTTTTCTTTTTGGTATTAGCTTTCGACATTTTTTACCTTATGCCAATCCTGCTGAAGGGCCTGCTTTTGCTATTCCGAAAGGGATCGTTTTGGTTTTAGGGATTATTTGTTTTGTTGTTTTTTTAGTCGAGGGAACGGCATTAGATTGGAGTGCTGTGTATTTAGTTGATTCAAAACATATCTCAGATTCTTTGGGAGGTATAGGTTTTACGGCCTTTGCAACAGCAATGACAGGGGGAAGGCTTACAGGTGATTATATTGTCAATAAATTTGGAGCTTTGCGTGTTGTTATCATAGGTAGCATTATCGCTTTGTTAGGCTTTTACTTTGTCATTACAGGGATTGATTTATCTATATTATTAACAGGGTATTTTTTAATTGGTGCTGGTTGTTCTAATATTGTGCCTGTGATGTTTAATCAGATTGGTAAACAAACGACGATGTCACAAATGGTTGCTGTGCCTGCTGTTTCTACGTTGGGATATATTGGTATTTTAGCAGGACCTGCGATGGTTGGGTTTATTGCACATCACAGTTCTTTATCTCATGCATTTATATTTGTAGCATTGTTGATGGTGATTGTTTTGCTTTTAACAATAGCTTTGCAAAAAGTTATGAGTGCTAATCAGGGCAGTTTATAACCCTGATATTGAGAGCGTTCTATTAATAGTTTATGAGTGGATATTCATTTGTGTATATTTAAGTTGACTAAGATTTAATCAGCTTGAATATCATGAACAATTTATCTGGGTTTAATATGGCATCATTTAGAGTATCATTTTAAGAGGTTTGCGATTCACTCATAGTGCAAGATAGCGATATGACTATCTTTAGATACTGTAAAATCGGTGATAATATTCCCCCAGTAATATCTGTTTTGGGAAATAAAAACAGATTTATCTTTGTGTCACAAGTAAGAGTAGAATTACCGGCTCTTGCATTTAAGCTATCATCTAATATGATTAAGTAACAGCATTTTAAAGGTTAACTTGATTGAAATTAATACTTGTTAATTGTTACTATATTCACGTCTTATTTTATGTCACTATGCTCTTGGTAGGTAAGATTTTTTGATATAAGGACAATCGTTAAATGAAGCAGTCAGTAAGGGTTTTGTGTTATTGCGTGGGGCTGACTGTATTGACGTCTACGGTGGTAATTGCATGTGGCCCTTTTTTCCCATGGCAGTTATTGGATAATCGCAAGCAGACATTATTAGATTTACCCTCAACGGATACTTTTTCTCAAAAGATAAAAAATCTTGGTGTCGTCACTGCACAAGAAAAGCAAAATCTGTTTTCAGCTGATAACGTAAATCTTTTAGCTTCAGAACAAACGACTTGTCCTAATACGGACGAAGCTTATAAAAAGGCAGCAACACTATTTCACGATAAACAATGGGAAGAAGCACGCTCAGCTTTTGCTCTGCTGGCTTATAATGACAAAAATGCTGCACAGCAAGTTTGTGCGAAATACACATTAGGTCGTATTGAAAAAGAGTTAGGACATTTTGAAGATGCGGTGCAATCCTTTAATGGTACAGCATATTTAGTTGCAAATGGTGCGCCAGATCCTTTGCATCTTGGAATTGCTGCTTATGGAGAGGCTGCGGGTGTAATTCTTGATCAAATTGGCAAGCGAATAACAACGCCATATAATCCCAAAGATGATTCAGGTGGTATAACACTATGGAATGTTGGTGGTGTTAAAGAGGATAGTTTATTACAATTACAAAGAGCAGTAGAGCTATATTTAAAACAAGTTAAACTGGGTGAGAATAGTGGTTTAAGTTCGATTGTCATTATTCTAAAAGGGTTGAGTGACCCCAAGAATCCTGATGCTAAATTATTGTTAGATCAGGCTGTTCATAATCCTTTGTTACGTAAAATTTTGTTGGCTTATGTATTAACGGATGAAATCGACTATAGAACTTATTCGAAAGAACAAACGCAAAATATCTTACAAGCTTTTGTAAAGGCTGGAATAGATCAGAAAAATCATTATGATGATTTGGGATCTTTGGGGGCTTTTGCATATCAAAATAATGATATGGATAAAGCACAGGTTTTTGCCCAGTATGATTGGCAAAAGAATCAAAAGGCACTTGATGCTTGGGTTTTGGCCAAGATTGCCCTGAGAAAAGGTGATAAAGAAAAAGGGCAAGAATTTTACCACCAAGCGATTGCTCATTTTAATGACGGAAGTTTACGAAAAGATAATATACAGCGTGTACAAGGGGAACGTGCAGTTTTAACATTGTCTCAAGGTAATTTTGTTCAAGCTTTGGAAGAATTATGGCCAGTTCGAGATAGTTATTGGGGAGATGTCGTTTATCTCGCTGAAAATGTATTAACGCCTGATGAGCTAAAGCGATTTGTTAATATTCATACGACTGTCCCCAGAGATAGACAGGCTGTATGTGATCAAGAGGTCAGCAATGAAAATTATTACGATCAAGATACTGATAAATATTACGGATATAATTTAGCTGGACGCTCTATGGCATTGCGCCATTTGCTTGCTCGTAGATTAATGCGGGCTGGACGTATACAAGAAGCTATTCCTTATTTTGTCACTTCAGCGGATGCTAATTGTAAAGGGATACCTCAGCATGTTCAACTAGAGCGCGATTATATTAAGGCAACAACGGATATGCGTCGCAGTTTTTGGGCAACAGATCGTGCCAAGGCAGCATGGAAAGCAGCAGTAATTTTGCGTCGCCACGGTATGGCGCTGATGGGAACGTCTGGTTATCCAGATCAAAATCCAGGTGATTATGCATATGGTATCAGCCAAATGATGGGGCCTGTGCATAACTCTAACAATAAACCATGGAGCGTTTCCACAGAACAAGTTCGAACAGGGGCTTCTTGGCCAATTCCTAATCATCGCTTTCATTATCGGTATTTGGCCGCACAAGATGTTTTATATGCGGCCAGTCTAATACCTCATCAATCACAGGCATACGCAGCTATTTTATGTCATGCTAATGGTTGGATGCAAGATACATCAAATTATGGTTCTCCTCCTGCTATATATTATTATCCTAATTCAGATTCATATGAATCTGCTGAAGAGCATGCACAAGTAAGTTTATGGAAAAATTCTTCGTATGCGAATGCAAAATCTGTAGCGCTTTATAATCTCTATTTGAAAAACGGTCCTGTAGTATCTTTTGCTACCCATTTTGGTTATAATTGTCCAGAGCCCCAATTTGGTGCAGTTACCAAGGTAAAGCGTGATTTATTTTGGAAAAAATTAAGATCCTCTTTTCATTTTTTGAAAGGGCAGTAAGATTTTCAGCTAAGGTATAAATCGTTAGTAAAGAACTGTTGAATTGTCTAAGTGGATTTTTTAATATCATTAAAGTAATTAAAATACTGTTAATTTAAAGTAACGAAAGAATTATTCGGTGAAGATTGGCTATCTAGATTGTTTTGCAGGAATGAGCAGCAGCAGGTTTATTGGTGCTCTGGTTGATGCTGGGGTGCCACAAGAAATTTTGCACGATGCATTGCAAGCATTAGATGTTGGTGCACGGTTAGATTTAATGCGTATTAAGCGCAATGGGATTGAAACAACCAAGGCTCATATCAGTCTTACTTCTAAAGATACTGATTTGGAATCGATTCCTTATTACGAGCTACCAATTTTCGTAGATAAATATTCTGCTCCTGAAGATTTGCAGTTACTGAGTACGATTATTGCATTGATCTCCAACGCAAATCTATCTGAAAAAGCGAAAGATCTCGCTATTAATTGTTTTACTTATCTTGCGGTGGCAGAGGCACAGGTGCGTGCTTTACCCATAGAGGAAATCTATTTTCATAAAATTAGAGCCTTAAATACTGTTGTTACAGTGGTTTTGTGTTGTACAGGGTGCGATTGGTTAAATATTGATCAATGGTATGCGTCTCCTTTAAATGTAGGATCTGGTATGTTGAAATACCCACAAGGCTCTTTACCAGTACCAACGCCTGCGACATTACAATTGTTGGGTGATGAAACTCCTATTATATCCTCTGGTCCGCAAAAAGAGTTATTAACCTCTACTTGTGCAGCATTAATTAAAGCATTAAATGTTTGTTTTTCCCCGTGCCCTCCATTATGTATTGACCGTGTTGGTTATGGAGCAGGAAGAATAGAATATGATAATCTTCCTAATTTTTTAAGACTATGTATTGGTCACGTAACAGACGGCAGAAAACATAATATCGATAATAATGTTGTTATAACTCAAGCAGAATTTACAAATCTACAACCAGAACAAATTGAGATTTTACAGCAAGAACTTTACCAAAAAGAGGCGCAGCTTGTTTATATAATGCCTATTTTTACGACGAATCAAGTAACACATAAATTAGTTATTGTTTCTTTACCTGAATTTGCGACCTCTATACGGCATCATTTATTCTCTCAAATAGCGTTACATACAGTGCATTGGCGTACAGAGCATTACGAAGGATTAACGCATTATGATGAGTTGGTATTAAGCCCTTGGGGGAAAATCAAAGTTCAGGTTGGGCAATTATTAGATAATAAAATTATTTCCGTGATTCCAGATTTGCAAACTTGCCAATCTGTTGCTCAAAAACATGATTTACACCCTGATCAGATCAGTAAAACAGTAAAAAGACTTTTTTTAACAGCAAAAAACTCATATTATAAAGAATAAAGATTTAAAAAAAGATTTAAATTCTGTATAACGAACGGCAATATTATTGTAACGTTTTTTGTAAAAATCATCAACGTCAGATCACTGATTTGGTAATAGTGGAGAGGCCATAACCTATGAATTTTGTATCCTCATTGTCGTTTTCTCGACTTTTGTTAGTGGCAAGTGCTTTGTCTTTAGGCCTTGTTGCTTGTTCAAAAGATAAAAAACAAGACAACTTGGCATTTCCAGACCAACGCTTAGTGGGAGTAGATCGTTCTGCTGTGGGGGGTGATGACAACTTGCAAGGTGGTGTAAATGCGTATTTATGGCGAGGTGCTGTTGATACATTATCTTTTATGCCTCTTTTGTCTGCTGATGCAGTAGGGGGAACTCTTGTAACCGATTGGTATCAACCTGTTCCTGCTAACAAAGAACGTTTTCAGATTATTTGTGCAATCTTAGATCGCCGCTTGCGTTCTGATTCAATCAGCGTTGTTGTTCATAGACAAGTTCAAGAAAATGGTCAGTGGGTTGATGCGCCAGTAACAGCGAATACAGCTTCAGACATTACCAGCAAGATCCAAGTTCGTGCGCGTGAGTTACGTGCCGATAAATATAAAAAATAATTAACAGATACTGATTAAAATATTATGAGCGACTCTTCTTCTTTTTCGTATAATTTCCAACACACAGAACCATTTTGGCAACAAGAATGGGAAAAGCGTCGCTTGTTTGACGTTCCCAATGTTCCTGACCCTAATTTGCCCAAATACTATGTCCTAGAGATGTTTCCATATCCTTCGGGGCAATTACATATGGGCCATGTGCGGAATTACACACTGGGGGACGTGGTTGCTCGGTATAAGCGTGCCCGTGGATATAGTGTTTTACATCCTATGGGATGGGATGCTTTTGGATTGCCTGCTGAAAATGCAGCAAAAAGCCGTGGTGTATCACCAGCAAAATGGACAATGGAAAATATTGCTGCGATGCGAGCAGAGCTCAAACGTTTGGGCTTTTCGTTGAATTGGGATCGTGAATTTGCAACATGCCAACCTGAATATTACGGACAGCAGCAAAAATTAATTCTTCGTTTGATGAAGGAAGGCTTGTTGGAGCGCCGTGAAAGTTGGGTTAATTGGGATCCAGAAGATCAAACAGTGCTGGCCAATGAGCAAGTTATTGATGGAAGAGGTTGGCGTTCTGGTGCGTTAATTGAAAAGAAACAACTCTTTCAATGGTTCTTTAAAATTACCAAATTTGCCCAGCCTTTGTTGGATGGTTTAAAAACATTAGATAATTGGCCAGAACGCGTTAAAACCATGCAAGAGCGCTGGTTAGGACGTTCAGAAGGCGCAAAAGTTCTGTTTACTTTGGATCATGCACCATCTGATTTCGAAGAAGCTTTACAATCCGTTGAAGTCTTTACCACTCGACCAGATACGTTATTTGGAATGGCGTTTTTAGCGATTTCTCCTGATCATCCAATCGCTGCAAAATTGGCTAAAAGCAACCCTAAACTTGGTCAGTTTATAGCAGAATGCCACCGCATGGGTACTTCTGAAGAAGTTATCGAAAAGGCAGAGAAAAAAGGCGTGGATACAGGCTTGCAAGTCATTCATCCTTTTATACCTAATCAGAAATTCCCTGTTTGGATTGCTAATTTTGTGTTGATGGATTATGGCACAGGTGCTGTTTTCGGATGCCCATCAGGCGATCAACGTGATATTGATTTTGCCCGCAAATATAACCTTGCTTTTAAAACCGTGGTGATGCCGCAAGGTGAAGATCCAACACAATTCGTGGTTACAGACAAGCCACATGCGGGTGATGGTGTATTAATTAATTCCGATTTCTTAAATGGTTTGACGATTGCCAAAGCCAAGAAAGCAGTGATTGCACGTTTGGAAGAAATGGGCATTGGTGAAAAGATTGTTAATTGGCGTTTACGGGATTGGGGATTATCTCGTCAACGTTATTGGGGCTGCCCAATTCCTGTAATTCACTGCCCAACTTGTGGTGTTGTGCCTGTTCCAGAAGATCAATTGCCAGTGATTTTACCAGAAGATGTTGATTTTTCTTTGTCTGGAAACCCTTTGGATAATCATCCGACCTGGAAGCATGTTGACTGTCCAAAATGTCATGGCAAGGCACAAAGAGAAACCGATACCTGTGATACATTCGTTGACAGTTCTTGGTATTTTGCACGTTTTACGGCACCGCATTCCTCCGATCCAATTGATCATGAAGCGGTAAACCGCTGGATGCCAGTCGATCAATATATCGGTGGGATTGAACATGCTATTCTTCATTTGCTTTATGCACGTTTTTTTACCCGTGCTTTAAACACCATTGATGAAGTGGGAATGCAAGAGCCTTTCAAGGCATTGTTTACCCAAGGCATGGTAATGCATGAAAGCTATAAAGATGCTGCGGGTGAGTGGTTATCCCCTGATGAAATCAAAAAAACAGATGCTGGTTTTGTAACCCGTGATACTGGCGAAGCAGTTATGGTTGGACGTATTGAAAAAATGTCCAAATCTAAGAAAAATACGATTGCGCCTTCTGCGATCATAGAACGTTTTGGTGCGGATACCGCGCGTTGGTTTATTTTGTCTGATAATCCACCAGAACGGGATATGGAATGGACAGAAGAGGGCGCTGTTGCAACCTCTCGTTTCTTGCAACGTCTATATCGTGTTGTGTCTATTATTGCACAAGATGTTCCAGTTAATGTTTCTTTGCCGGAGCAAATTGCACAAAGCGCAGATGATTTGCGTCGTATGACGCATCGCACCATTGTGGCTGTGACAGAGGCATTGGATGGGTTTGCAATGAATGTGGCGATTGCCCGCTTGCATGAGCTGACAAACGCAGTTGCAGATGCTGAAAAGCAAGCCAAAGAAGTCGGGATGGATTTTGCCCGTCGTGAAGCAGCTTATATGTTAAGCCTATTATCTGGACCTTTGGTTCCGCATATGGCCGAAGATATGGTGCGATTACTTGGTGTTCAAGAATTGGTTGCACAAACCCCTTGGCCAATAGCTGATGATGCATTGTTGGCGGCAACACGGGTTATCATTGCGGTGCAAATCAAAGGGAAATTAAGGGCAACGATTGAGGTTGCTCCTGATATGGATAAAGATGCTGTTATAGAGCTGGCACGTTCAGAAAAGGCAGTTGCGAAATTCTTGGATGGGAAAACTATTATTAAGACCATTCATGTTCCTAATAAAATCGTTAACTTTGTGGTAAGCGGATGAAACGAATTAGTCAATTATTAAAGACCTCTGGCGTATTGTTAGGGATTGGAGTGATGTTGTCAGGATGTGGATTTAAACCCATGTATGGCAAAAGCGCTAATCTGGATGTAAATAGCGAATTACAGAAAATTTATGTTCCTGTATTGTCTGACCGTTATGGACAGCTAGTGCGCCAATCATTGCAACAAAATCTTGCTGGAGCAGGACCCGAAGATCCTAAAACGTACCAATTGGATGTTTCTCCAAGCTTAAATGAAGAGGCAATTGATATTCATCATGATAACTCTTCTGGTCGTGCAAGAATGATTGGTAGGGCACATTGGGCACTAAAGACCATTTCTATCAATCCCGTTGTTATTGCGCAAGGTGATGCACAGGCAATGGACGGATATACGGTAACGTACGAGCAATATTTTGCACAAAGTCTAAATGACGAAACAGCACAAGCGCGTGTTGCTAAAAATTTAGCCGATGAAGTAACCCAACAGGTTGCAACATGGTTCAGAAATAACGATACTTATCAAACCAAAGCAGCAACACCAGATACACCAAAGCCCAATTATATGTTACCAAGTATGAATCCTGGTACAAACGGTGCTGCAACGCAAAGTGCTGGTTCTGATGGTTTCCCTGCGATGGCAACGGGGCGAAATACGATGATTCCTGTAGGTATGGATAATATGAAACCAGAAGATGCACCTGGTAATTAATAGTGTTGGATTATTATTATGAAAATAGATGCACGAAATATTATGAGTCTTTTACAAGGCCCTATAAAATTTCGTGTCTATTTGATTTATGGTGAAAATAGTGGTTTGGTTCGTGAAAGAGCAAGCCAACTTGTTAAAAAAGTTGCAGGTCGTTTAGATGATCCTTTTCAAATTTGTGTACTAAATAAAGAGAGTCACGAACGATTGAGAGAGGAGGCAACAGCGCTTTCTTTAATGGGAGGACAGCGTGCTATTTGGGTTAGAGAAGCTGTAGATAGTCTTAATAAGCCTTTAGAATTATTTTGTAATCTATACCCAACGGATATTATTGATCCATCAAGCTTTGATTCTATAATTATTATCGAGGCTGGCAGTCTGTCCCCTAAATCACCATTACGTATCTTAGCTGAAAAACATCCGCTTATTGCTTCTATCCCTTGTTACGCAGAAACTGGACGCTCTTTGGAAGAGACAGTTCGTTTTTTATTAGGAAAAAAGAGAATTGGATCAGATGCTTTTCGTTATTTAGTTGCGATTTTAGGAGCGGATAGGGCCCTTATTCGTAATGAAATAGAAAAATTACTGTTATATGTAGGTCAAGACTCAGAAATTACTCTTATTCATGTGCAGCAAGCAATTGGAGATGCTGGAGAATATTCTGTTGATGATGTTGTTTATGCAGTTATGAGTGGTCAAACAGCAATCGCTGACAAAGCCCTTAATAAAGCCCTTAAAGAAGGGGTTAATATGATTGCTTTGACGCGCAGTTTATTACAGCACACAGATCGTTTATTACAGGCTCGTTTTTTATTAGAGGAAGGGACACCTGCAAAACTAGCGATTTCTAAGTTAAGTCCCCCTGTTTTTTTTAAACGAACGGACAGTTTTTTAAAAGCATTAGATAGTTGGAATTCTCAATCCTTGTCATTGTTATTGCGTTATGTGCAAAAGCTGGAATATTTGTGTAAACAAACAGCAACCCCCGCAGAGGTTTTATGTCAGCATTTTATGTTAACGGTTTCTGGGTATGTTCAAGGTAAAAAAATATCATTAGATGAACGCAAGCTCTTTTCAAATTTATAAAGACAGGTTACAAGAAAGAATGTGTCTGCGTAGCTCAGCAGGATAGAGCACAGGATTCCTAAACTAATTGGGCGCTTTATAGGGAAACGATAAAGTGGATCCGCTCAAATTCGGGGAACGTTTCGGCGATCTTGCCATGCCAATCCCGAGCCAAGCCCTGTTTACAGGGAAGGTGTAGAGACTGTACGGGTGGTGCCTACGGGATTTTATCCTAGGGTAAAGAGACAGTCCAGCTTACAAACATTGTGCCAAGCACAATGGCGATGAAAATCGTAGTGAGATGAATCCTGGGGCCGTGGGTTCGAATCCCGCCGTGGACACCATTAAAATCATTTAACATATTGATTTAATTATATATTTTATGATATAAAATAGATTGACCCATCATAGAACCCATCTTATGTTATTGGATAATAAACTATTCTTTGTTTTATTATTTTGATTTGATATTGTAATATGATTATCAAATCATTTGGATAAGATAAAGGACTAGATTTTATCATGTTAGCTCCCACAGAAAACACATCTGGATCTGGTTTTAATTATGAAAGTGATATCGGTGTGCTTTATTTGTTGGCTTTATTGCAACAAACAAAGGCATTGGGATGTGATGGTAAAGTTACCCATGTGGCAACTCAGCAAAGTAGTTTTGATAATCCATTGGATGATCTTGTTATTACATGGAGGGATGCATCTGATCGGGTGGGGACAACCAGTATTCAAGTCAAGAAAACATTAAGAATAAGCAGTGCTGAAACGAATGATGATTTCAGATTTATTATCCAAGCTTCTTTTGAATTATTTCAGCAAGACAATTTTCAACAGGATTTAGATAAATACGGAGCGGTAACTAAAAATATTACTGGCACAGGCCTTCAAGATATTCAAAGCCTTATAGATTATGCTAAATCTAGTAATGAGTATGCTCATTTTGAAAAACGCTTTGCACCAAAGGGTCATACCAATAAAAATGTAAAAAAAATTCGTGAAGATATCACTATTATTCTAAAGGAAATAGATGATCAGATTTCTAATGAAACAGTTTATCTGTTTTTGCGGAATTTGATTGTTTTTGAATATGATGCTGATCAAGATCGTATAAGAATTCAAGAAGAGCTTAAAAAACATATTCCTAATGATGAAAATTCATATTCATTTCTTTTTGATCTTATTCGTAAAAAAGCAGCTTTTGCAGTTAAGCAGGATCGTAAGTCTTTTATAAATGAGTTATCTAAACACTATAAATTGACTGAATCTCCATGCTTTAAAGCGCATATAAATGCGATTATGCAAATCACGCGAGATGCGGTTGGTTCAATCACGAATACAATTGGTAATGTGACTATTTCTCGTGAAAAATATATCATTGATATTAAAAACAAATTAAAAAATAATCGGCTTGTTCAAATTACAGGTTCACCAGGTGTGGGAAAGTCAGTTTTACTTAAAACACTTATTGAAGAGTATATGCAGCAAGGTTGTGTTTTCTTTTTAAAATATGATCGGTTGTCAGGCAATAGTTGGACACAATATGCTCAACATCATCAAATTCCTTGTTGTGATTTAGAAGAGCTTTTAATAGAAATCAAAGCATGTGGGACACCTATTTTGTTTATTGATGGAATTGATCAAATTCCCAATGAAAATAGAAATGTTGTTCTTGATATTATTCGGCAGATTTTGGCAAGTGATCGTTTATCTGATTGGAAGATTCTGACGACTATTCGCGATATTAATATAGATGAAGCTAATCGGTGGATTGGTAATCTTTTATTAAATCAGCAGCGAGATGACGTTTCATTAGATGTTTTTGATAATGATGAATCTGAAGAGTTAGTAAAGCAATTACCCTCTCTTCGTGAGTTATTATATACCAATGATACCAATGATACCAATGATAATAAATATGATGTAAATCAAATAGTAAGGTGCCCATTTTTTATACGTATTGTTGCAGAGATGGGAATAACTAATACTATTCGATCAGAATTAGAGTTAATGGAATGTTGGTGGGATAGAGCAGGTTATGATGCTAGTGGTCAGGAGCGTAGAAATAGACAACAGAACTTACGTATTATTGCTGAAATTAAAATTAAAAATCTGAGTGAGGATATTTTATTAACGCAATTAAATGATATAAATATTGATGGGTTAGTGAGAGATAAAATTATAAAAGAGAACGAGAAAGATGGAACAATTGATTTCTCTCATAATATATTTCTTGAATGGTCTTTGTTTTATTTTTTACAGCAATTTAAAGGTCAATGGTTAGACAAAATTATTGAATTCAATCAACCTCCAGCAATCGCACGTGTTATTGAGTTGATGGCGCAAGATACTTTTAAAAATGAATGTTGGGGAAAACAGTTAGAACAATTTAAGAAGACTAATCTTTCCAAATATTTTATAAATAAAAATGCAGTAAAAGAAAAGTTTAAGGATACAAACCTATCTTTATCGTCTGAGGCGGGTATTAAAGCGTTTGTGGATATTTTTCTTGCTGAGGAATTGCTAGCAAGGGAAAACTCTGCTCATAAACACAATACAGGTTTTTTACAAGTTCGTAGTCAGTGGTTAAGATGTTGGTTACTTGGGCCGATTAGAGACCCAGCTTGGTTGGTTAGTCATAAAGAATATATAGGCATATTATATGCGAATAATTTCCAGTTGTTTTCCTATTTATTAACATGGTTTCAAGCGGATAAAACAAGACCACATCCAGCACTAGGCAAACAAAATGTAGCTTATGATATTGCCATTCCTTCTGATATTTATCTTTGGAGTAGGTTTTTACAATATTTGTTACAAAATATATCTGCTATTAATGCAAGGCTATATCCCGATATTTTAAAGATATTCTCTATATGGCAGAATTTATTATTAAATATTAAAAATCCTATATTGGATAATATTTACAGAGTTGTTTTTTATTGGTTGGATGAGATAGAAAATTATAAAAACATTGAAAAATACAAACCTATAAAAAATCCAAAAGAATTCAAAAATTCATTGATAAGCTTTATCTGTATAGCGGCATATAATGACAAAACTTATATTGAAAAATATATGCAGGATCAGATTAAGAAAGGGATAGATCAAGATGAAACTATTAAAGAGTTAATTAAATTTTCTCAAATTTTAGTACAAACAAGCCCTGATTTATTGGTTGAGATTTCTTTGACGTATTTGAAAGAACCCTTACCTTCAGAGTTATTACAACAAGATCATGCTTATTATGATCGGTATTTTAGAAGAGGAGGTCTTAATCCTTTTGAAACAGAACTTTCTTTAAAACAGCAAGGCTATTTCCCACCATCTATTACGTATGAACCTTTTGCATCATTATTTACATATGCACCAGATAAAGCTCTATTTTTGACTGCTGAACTATTAAACCATGCGATTACTGCATGGAAAGAAATACAGGAAATGAAAGAGGTTCATCCTATCCCAATTGAACTCGATTTCCCTTGGGGAAAACAATGTTTTTGGGGGAATGGGGATGAATATGAATGGTATATTAACTCACCTGGAAATGGTCTTATATCCTCGATGCTAATGATGTTAGCGAAATGGGCTTTTGCAGAATTAGAGAAAGGGGTGCCTTTTGATGATTTGGTTAAACAAATTCTACCTAATCATCAATCAATAGCAATATTATGTATTATTTCTGTTCTAGCTTTGGAAAAAGAGGTTGTTTCAGAATATATGTTACCCTTGTTAACGAATGTAAAACTGTTAAATTGTGATCGAAATAGATATATAACACAGTTAGCGCCATTATATTTACCATTTCCTATTTATAAAAATCCTACGAATGTTGTTGAAGTTATTCAACAACTTTACAATAAACAAGGTCATAAGCGTTGGTTAGAAAATTTGTTACCTAAATATATAGTCTCTACTTACCAACAAAAAATTATAGCAGGATTACAATATTCATTAGATAATTTATTATTCGATTATGAAGAGCAAAAAGAAGACACGAATTGTAAACAGCAGTTAGAAATTGAGACAAAATATTATGCAAGTTTTATAGACTTGAATAACTATAAACTACAAGAAAAAGAAGATCAATTTTTAATACATTATATTAATCCAGAAGCACAAAAAGAGGAAAATCAAGAGAAAATACAAAAAAGTAACAATCATATTTTGTGCGTAACTATTTTAAATTTAGTAGATCAATATTTTTCAACATTGAATATAATTGAAAATATATTTGATAATCCAGCATTTCATTATGTTCAGACAATTGATTATACAGACCTTTTCATTCAGAATACTTTTAATCAATATGGAGATGGTGATATTAAGCAGGCAAATAAGCAAAGTGCAGTTGCAGCCCTGGCATCTTATGTTCTTTGCGCGCGTGAGAGTTTTTCAGAGAAGATAATAAAATGGGCAAAAGATGTTATTCAACACGCACGGCACTATCCAATCAGTGCATATGAAATTAATACTTTAGGGCAAGGGGGCATTCCTTTCCACGTAACATCCTATGTAATTAGAGCAATAATAGCTGAGATAAAACATACCGATGATCAAGATGTTCAAACGTATAATAACTTACTGAGCGCCTTAATTCCTTTTCTATATCATCCAACAAATACAATTCGTATTTTAGCAGTTCAGGAATGTTTTAAATTAAATAATCCAAAATTAATATATGCCGTTTTGTGGGGATCTTTGCTTTTATCTGAAGATGATTTAATGATAAAATTATATCATGCAGAATATAAAAAAGATGCTACAAAATTATATAAAAAACATTTAATTAAAATCATAAGATTTTATCGATCCAGTGATGGTCTAATTCCATCTCTATCTCTTCCATACCCTTCTAATCCTTGGATTAAAATACCAGAAGGATATAGAGAATCACAGTGGAGAGAAAATGATTTTGATTGGAGATTAAATCCTAAGAACTGGGATTATAAAAATATAGCACAATTGTTGCAAGCTCTACCCGTTGAGCTAATGTTAATGCATTATAAACAACCATTTCTAGAATTTGTTGATCACCTTTTAACTTGGGCAATTGAAAGGGTTGAACCTTCTTGGGCAACTGATGAGGAGTTAAGGAAGCTATCACAAGAAAATATAGATCAAAATATAACTGATTTATTGGAATCTTTAGGATCGTTAATTGGGAATATATGTGGATTACTACCCATTAATGAAACAAAAGAGCGATTTATTGAGCCAATTTTGAATCTAAAAATGTATAGTGATAGTAGTTTGGAGATATATCAAGAGTTTTTGCAGACATACAGTTTAGAATATATTTATTTTTCTTCAAAGATAGATACTAATGCTTATGAAATAATAAAATTATGTTTAGATAGATTTTTACAATTGCCAGAGTTGAATAAAAATACTTTGTATCCTCAAAATCTGAGTGGATTTTATAAGCCATATATCGCTCAATATTTGATGTTTATCCCTCATACAGAAAAGAATTTACAAGCAAAGCGGTATATGAATGGGCAATGGTCAGAGTTTGAAAGATTTTTACCTATTATTGATTATTATATCCATAATGCAGGCCATGTGAATCAAATTATACATTATTTCCTTGATCTTTGTTCTCAAGCAAAAGAATATTACTCTGTGGAGAAATTTGTTAATCAAATATTAGCTCTAATTAAAGAGGATAAATACTTACATTGGGATAAGTATAATATTTATGCAAGAATATCTGATTTGATCGAATATTATCTCGATCAACAAGATGAGTTAAATAGTAATACTCTTCAAAATATTTTAATGATCATTGATTGGTTAATTGATCATGGTGATAGACACGGTGCAGCACTTCAAAAAAGCTCTATATTCAAAAAAAATTACTCTGAATAATAGTTGTTAACTATGAAGTGAATATAATAATTTTTCTTTTATTTTCCTTGGGGAAGCTGGGGAGCGTGGGGAGAGGTTTGCAAGATATTGATTTATAATGATATTTTTTTGATTTGTCTTCCCCAGTGCTCCCCAGTGAATATTTTGACTGGGGAGGGAATGAATGGCGGTATTCTGCCAATTCCCCAGCCTCCCCACGCTCCCCAGTGGTTTTTGTTAGTTTTAAATTAGTTTATTCATACTCCATTATACTGGCTTTGATGTGATAAATGCGTGTTAATCCCATCGTTGGGATCGTCAATTTATAGCTGGGTCGCATCGTTTCTTTACATTCTAATAAATCTTGTTTTTTTAATGCTTTTGCGATTTCCTTAGCATTAAAACCCTTACAAACTTCCTTTTCCCAATTTTGTGCAAGAATTAAATAATCGAACACGCTGTTTGTATTTTTCTTTTTATACCCAACGCGGTGGGGAGTTCTGTCTGTATCGGCAAAGGTCATATCGATAAAGCGATTGGCTCCATGCGTTTCAAGATAGTGTTTGATATGCAAGATCATTTGTTTTTCTTCATGTTCTTGCATATTGGGGTTGTGATTAACCCAGTCTTTGAAGCATTGTTCTATGGATTGTCTGATCATATCTTGATCAAAAGGGAATATTTGATATTCTACGGCCAGCAATCCTGCTTGTTCAATCAAAGCACAACGCTGGGCAATGGTTCTGATCGTACCATCTTTGCTGGTTGTATGGCTGGATAAGAGCTCTTGCGTGCGTTGTTCGATACTATTGGTTAATTCTCGTTTGAAGTGTTCCTCATTGCGTTGACTTACTTTACACAAGGCCTCGATAAAAGCCAGTCCAACCGTGCCATAGCATTTAGAGGATTGTGTTTGTAAATATGATGCAAATAACCCAGCTTCTTTAAACGCATGGATATTCTCAAATAACCCCATATTAGCACCAGCATCGGCTGGGATTTCCATAAACCTGACTTTCTGTCCCATTTTGCTGGATCGCTGATCCTCAGCCATCTTTTGATCTAACGTAACTTCTCCAGAGGATAAGAATAGTGACCGCCATGTTTTCACAGAACGTGCATTCCCCAATTGATTGGCTCTGCCTTTACCAATCCCATTGGCCAGCATATAGATAATATCCCCGATTTCTTTGGCTGAGGCTTCTCCGAATTCATCCAAGATCAAACATAAATCAGAGGTTTCATTGGCAATCCCTTCCAATCCATTGCCTGTATGTCGCCAGCTCCTGACTTGCCCATCTCTGGCACCTTTCCCCCAAATGGAGGCTGCAACAAATAACGCTGTGCTTTTGCCTGATTGGCTTTTACCAATAAGATGCAATCCACCTCCAGTGATATTGGTAAGTTCCAGTAAACATCCAGCCAAGGATGCACAGGCAAAGAAGATCAATCTTGAATTACCAACCAAATATTTCCCAATTTGTTTCTGCCAGTCTGATAAGCTGCCAGATTGGGTAAAGAGTTGCCCTTGATGGATATTCCCAGTTTGTAAGATTAGGTTATTATTTGTTGATCCGATGACTTTCCCATTCGGCATCATGAACAAAGCTTGGTTGTTTAGATGATGCCAGCCTGTTTTATGCGTGCTGCGTAACAGGATATTAATCTTTACTTGGCTGATAAAATTCAATAACAACTTACGCCCAGCAATGAGGCATGCCAGTCCTTTGCCTTCCAGCGTGGCAGCAATCTCATTGCCATTCGAATGAATTAAACTGCGTGGAATAGAATAATGATGCTTTGTACAAGAATTTTGATTTGTCCAAGCAATATATAACCCACAATTAGCCCCATACTCATCCTCTGTAGCACCTAAGATCGTAAAAGGATCACAAATCTTTATAGGTAAGGCATCTTCTTTATAAGGGTTAGTATAATATAACCCATCTTTATCCATTTGATAGCCACTGGGCATCATGATCTTGATGGGTTTTTCGATCGTGTGAGCATTGTTCAATAAACGGTTGAGATATTCGTTTGCTGTGAATGGTTGCTCATTATTGGCTGCCTTGTCTTGTTTTTCTTTCAAACATTCCTGAGGAACAGGATCAGCCAAATCCCATCCATTGGGTAAATTTGTTGGTAAAATAACTTTACGAAGGGATTGAATGCCAATCCCATATAAAATCTCAATAAGATCGCTTGCATATTCTTCTCCTGCTTGATCGTGATCTGGCCATATGATGATGGATTTATCTTTTAAGACTGACCACTCATTGCGATTGGCTCCTTGGCTACCTCCTTGTGAGGTCATCACGACATAATCAGGGAATAAAATCAGTGCGGTATTGGTTGTCTTTTCCCCTTCAACGATAAGGATGGGATCAGTTGGACGCTGTGCAAGGATCTCCAAGCCATATAAAGGCAACACTGAATTAGGTTCTTTAAAATGCCATTGGGTTTGATCTTGTTTATTTCCATGCTTATCAATCCATACGCGGTGACCATATGTCATGGGTAAGAAGTCTTTCTTACCGTCCTTTTTCTCTATACGTAGCCTTGCCATTAATGGCTTGTTATTTGCATCACGATAAACCCACATCTTTGACGCAAATGATGGTTTCTTGGGTTCGTGTGATGCTGGAATGATCGGTTCCCAGATGAGTTCTTGCTCTGCACAAATTGAGGGTGAGTTGACTTTATCCAACATGACGATGCTCCTTCAATCCAAGAAGAGCCGAGATCTTACGTGCTGCTTTGCTTTGTGTGGACTGGTCTAGATAAGCCAAGAGTGCAATTAAATCCCCACCACGATCAGAGGTTGCAAAATCTGCCCATTGCCCTGAATGCATGTTAATCCGAAAAGATCCTAAATGCTGATCATGCCTTGTCGGATTTAAGGCAATATATTCATGCTGTCTAACAATCCCATTGGGGAGCCATAATTTTAATAGAGAGTAACTGTGTACTCGTGCCTGTTCTTTGATCTCTTTATAATCAATCAAAGGTGTGTAAGCCTTGGCTTTTAACGCAGCTCTTGATTTAGATTTAAAACGAGCATTAAAAGAATTAGTTTTGATATGAACACTCATCATTACACTCCTTTACGCTGAGTTGAGGAATGATCATGAAGTTTAGGGAGACTATGAATATAGGCTTCAATAGAGGCATAAGGGATGCGGGTATTGCGTCCAATTTTGATGGCTTCTAACTTGCCAGCTTGTAATAAGCGATACAGATTTGCCCGTGAAGTGCTTAAATATGCACAAGTATCTTTGATGCTCAGTAAAGACATCGGATGATAATAAGTTTGTTTTGACATTATGAACCTTTCTGAGATGAAATGTGTCAATTAAAGTTGAACAAACTATAAAAAATTGCTGATTTGAATTTTAGAGACAAATTTTTTGATTTTTTGTCTCTAATTTTATGATTTTACTTTTTGGAAAAATAAATTATAATAAACTATTGATAATAAACGATATTAATGGATTATTATAATGGCACGACCTTCTATCTGCACAAAAGAACTTATGGATTGTATTTGTAAGCGAATCGTTAAAATAGAAGTTACTCCAGAACTTAATTTGAAAAATAATCAAATAAACCAAAATAAAGAATGGAGCGTATAAAGATGCGTGGTGGGTATAGAGAGGGATCAGGACGTAAAAAAGGATCTAGTCATAAGGTTTCTTTATCAACTATTCAAGAGATCATGCAAAAAGAAGATTTTCAAAGTCCTTTAGAAATCATTCTGAATATTATGAACCAAGCTTATAAGAGCGAAGATTATAAACTTGCTTTGGAAGCTGCCAAAGGGGCTGCTCCTTATCTGCATGCACGATTAAATGAGGTGAATGCCAATATCCATCAAATGAAGAAAATACAAGAGATGAGTGATGATGAGTTACACTATATTGTTAGTGGAAACTAAACTATATTATTTTGTATTATTCTGTATAAAATTTTCAAAAGCCGATAGCTTAGGATATCTTTTAATTGCCTTAATAATAGCATCATTACTTACGTTAATAACATTTGCGAGTTCAAGGGATTTTTGGATCAAAGTAATAATGGGTGAATCTATCCATTTTATACTTTGTTTATGCAGGCGGTAATTTCCAAAACAAACAATCATATACATTAAAAAAATTGCATCATGATGCCAAAAACGAACCTTATTTATATCCCATTGGAGAGGAAACATTTTATCAATTTCATCAATATTTTTTTGTATATTTGTAAATACATCTAATTTTGTTTGTTCTTCTATTATATCAACATTCCGTAAATGTGGATTGTTTGAATTTAAAGTTTTCTGAACTAATGCAATAGCACTGGGTAAGTGTTTTTTTAATGTATAAAAACTATCCAATACAATTTCAGTATCTCTATGTTTTGGAGCGGCATCCATACCTTTAGTAACACGCATTATATTTAAATAACGTGTATATTCTTCTACTTCTTCTTCAGTTAGTTCAAAAAGTAATGATTTAAAAAGAGTTGCAACTTTTTCTGAAGGAATGACATTTCCTTCTAAAATCAAGCGATTGGTATCTTTCTCTCCTGTTGGAATATAAGTCTTTACTTCTATTCCCGTAAGAATATCCTCATTTTGAGCAGATGAGCATAATATATACTCCCGAATGGGAACTTTTAATTCAAAAACATCCTCATTATTATTTTTCATTTTCGTTTCCCTGATAACAATACTCAGCCCATTGTTGCATCATGTCACATCTTTTGACAAATAGATCCCCACGACGATAGGCAGCTTCTACTTTATTAGCAATCGTATGAGCCAATGCCATTTCTGTGACATCTCTTGGCCAGCTGGTCGCTTCTCCACACCAATCCCGAAAAGTCGATCTTAATCCATGAATGGTCACTTCTTTGGTGTTGGCTGCGTGATGTAAGGCTTTGGATAAGGCAACATCAGATAAAGCTTTGCCTGTTTTAATACTGGGAAAGATAAAGCTATGATGATCTTTTTTAAACGCTTCAACTTTCTTTAAAATTGTTATGGTTGGAGTTGATAAAGGCACGCGATGTTCTTTACCTGTCTTCATACGATTGGCTGGAATTGTCCAAATGGCTTGATCACAATCAATCTCCTCCCATCGTGCGAAACGCACTTCACTGGAACGCGAAGCACATAGGCATAAAAACTGCACAGCCAGCGCACTGATCCCATTAGACTTTTGCAAGTTAGCAATCACAGGTTGGATCTTTTGCCATTCAATGGCTGCGTGATGCTGGACTTTAGCTACTGAGGAGGGCTTAGGGAGAATATTGGATAAATGCCCTTTCCAACGTGCAGGATTATCGCCTTCACGATAATGGTGCGTTGTTGCATAATCTAAAATACGTTCTATTCGTCCACGAACACGATCGGCGGTTTCTGTCTTGGTTGTCCAAATAGGCTTTAATATTGCTAGAATATCATCTGTATCAATGGATGAGATGATTTTACTACCAATGGTAGGATAAGCAATGCGTGATAAAGAGCTTCTCCAAATCGGTGCGGATCTAGGATCTTTCCAGCCTGCTTGTTGTTCCTCAATATAGCGTTCGGCAAGTTCTGCAAAATTTGGAATTTGTTTTTGTTTCTTTGCTTTGGTTTTGAGTTCCAAAGGGTCAATACCATCTGCAACTTGCCTTCTTATATCAATGGCTATTTGACGTGCTTTGGCCAAAGTAAGGATATAAGCTGATCCTATACCGATCTCACGACGTTTATTCGTGGTTGGACTGAAATAACGCACAGTCCAGTGACGTGCTTGCCCTTTGATGGTTAAATAAAGATTCCCACCGTCGCCATGAACGCCATCACAAAGACCATCAATCTTACGAACATTCAATTGACCAGCTGGCATGCGACTCATATCATAACCCACCATAAAACCCATCTTATATCATGAGATTATATGAGTTCAATAGAAACGTCAAGAGACAATAAAGACTTTTAACTTATTGATTTATATAGTATAAATTATATAATATGAGACATTAAGAAACACTATATTGGTGGACGCCGTAGACACCATTAACAATCAAAATAGTGTTAAACAAACTTTAAAAATACCCATAAATAGCTGAAAATAACGATTGCTACTCAAATAGTATTAAATAGAATCAATTTAAATAAAAGAAAAGTGGGGGATAGTTGAGGGTATATTTAAAAAACCGTGGGGTATTTTAAAAATGCTTATAGATTTAACTATTAAGAAAACAATATTTAAAAAGTTAAGATTATAAATTTTATTTTTCGTTATTATAATAAAATCCAAGATCTGATGTTTCAAATATTGTTTTAATAATGAGTATATTTTTATTTTTGATCCACTTTGATAAATAAAGTTAAGATAGCAGCAAATATATATAACGCAATATATGCCCAAATTGCCCCAACAATACCAAATAAAGGCACCATAATTGTTGCTATAGCTGGACCAACGAAATTACTTAAACCCGCAGACAAGTTATAAATAGAAATCGCAGCCCCTTTATGGTTAGGCTCTAATGCAGCAAAAACAGCAGTCATTGGCACAAATGCAGCAACAGTAAATCCAAACATAACAGCAGGGATCATTGCCATTAAATAGTTATGACCAAAAGATACAGGTATATAATAAAAAGCAAAACAAGCAATTGCACCACCAATACAGCCGAACCAACGTGCTTGGCGTAACCAACCAATATGGTCCCCTAAGATTCCCCACATAATATTGGTAAAGATTGTAACCACCATGAATACGGTCCAAATGTTTTGCCATTCAGTTTTTGAAAACCCTAAACCCTGATCTGTGACATTCGTACCAACAAGTAACCAAGGCATAATTACAGCAAATCCAAAAATTGGTGTTGTGTTAATAATACGTACTAAAGCTGACATAAAAATATTTTTATTTGAAAATAAAATAGTAACTGCTTTGGTAAGTTCTTCTGTTTTTTCTCTAAAAGAAAGATTTGCCTTTGATCTGTCTGTTTTCACATTGCGTAAAGTAATTAACGAAATCAAACCACCCACAATAACCCAAATTAATGACATCCATAAAGTATGATATTCACCAATAATTGGGTTAATATACCCTGGCAAATAACCTCCTAATACCCCGAAACCAATGGAGTAAGCTGCCCAAAACCATCCCATTGCTGTTGAGACTTTACTTTCAGAAACATTTTGAATAATCAGGATTACAAAAGAATATAAAAATAATGGATAGCCAAGCCCACGAATACCATAGCAAATAACCATTAATGGATAATTATGCATTCCAATACCAAAGATCATGAAGCAAACATGCATAACTGACCATAATATGAATCCTATACACATTGCCTTTTGCGGTGTAATGATTTCTGCGACTACTCCCGAACACCAAGCCGAAATTGCGACCAGCAATCCATATGCAGTGAATATAAAAGCCGATTGAGCTTCTGTATAACCCATATCGGTTATATATTTAGATAAAAAAGCAGCTTCAAAACCGTCACCAGCCATAAAGATAGCAATAGCTATATATCCCCAAATCAACGAAGAGGGCATAAAACCAAATAATAGTTTTTGTGATTTCATAAAAAAAACCTATTCTGTCAGAATAATTATGATTTTATTAAGCGTTTAATAGAATTAAGCATGCGGAGATTTGGGTCTGATTGCTTAATATCTTTTATTGGCTAGTTTTGGATAGAGAACGTATTTCTTAAAAAGGATAAAGATTGAGAAATATACTCATCCATTTGTGCAGGAGATGCATTATTGCTTAGATCTCGCCACACGCGAATGGCATTACCAACAGAACCACCCTTTAATAAAAATGGTTCCATAACAACACCTTTGTCATATCCAATATCATGCAAAGCTTGACCAATAGCTGGCCAATTTATTGTATTATTCATCCCAGGAAGTTTGCGATTGTTCTCCCCAACATGAAGATGAGCCAGCCAATCTCCAGCATACCGAATGGCGTCAGGAATATTATCCTCTTCAATATTCATGTGATATGTATCAAGTAGAATTTTAACAGCACTGCTGTTTATTTTTTTACAATATTCTACTGCTTCTTCACAGTTAGTAAGGATATAAGTTTCATTACGATTTAAAACTTCTAAAGCAATGGTTATATTTAAGGATTCGGCAACTTTTCCTATTTGTTTTAAACAATTTATACTACGTTCCCATGCATTTTTTTTATTAATACTGATAAAATCACTTGGCCAGTATGAATATAACGCGCCAATCAGCATATTTGATTCTACAAGAGGCATTTTCTCTATAATTTTAGTGTAATAGTGAATGCCTTGTTGACGAATATATTCATCAGCAGATGCCAAATCGAACTCTTTGGTTGGACCACTATTTAAAGTAAAAACCAATCCATTTTGTTTGCGAACATCATTTAATGTTTGCAGATCTGTTTCAGACATTTGATAAATATGATCAGCACTTACTTCAAGAATATCAAAACCGATTGAAGATACTTTTTGGATAAGCTTTATATATGCTTCTAAATTGCAATCCCATTCATTCCCCCAATAAGAATATAGTGTTCCAAACTTCATAACTCACTCCTGATTTTATATTCATACAGAAAATAACTGACTAAATATAATCTTAAAAATTACATATTCTAGATAAAACGAATCTTTTGTACAAAATTATATTAAAGAATACTTTTTATCTGAATATACTGATATTATGTATAGAAATAATTTATTTATTCGAAATTAAAAACAGTAATTTATCACAAATACAGTAAAATATTCGTGATTATTAATCAATAATAAATTTGTTGCAATGAAAAACAAATTATATTAATAATTGAAAATTAAGATATGATAATTTTATATAAACTGTATAAAACTATAAAATTAATGGTATTTTGTTGCGTGTAATTATAATATATTAACGTTGTGTATCAACTATCAAAGCAATTTAATGAACGATTTAAATTTATATTCTAATATTCATAAACAAGTCAGGCAAAGTAATGGTCAGATAGCCCTTCAGGTTTTATACCAGTTTGGTGCGCTTAGCCGTGCGGACATAGCCAGACAAATGGGATTAAATCGTTCGTCTTCGGGTCATATTATTGTTAATTTAGTTAATAGTGGCTTTGTTAGAGAAATTAGAAAATCTGATGATCAAATAGCTGAAAATAGTAATCGTGGGCGTCCTGGGATATTACTAGAGCTTGTTCCTGAGGCTGTGTATTTTCTTGGTATTGAAATCGGGGTTACATATATTACGACCATTCTTATTGATCTGACTGCATCAATTGTCGATATGCGCCATCAAGCATTTACATGCAGTGAAATGGGTGTTGAAAATGCAATAGATGAATCTATTAAATTAGCATATTCTATGTGTAATGAAGACATCATGAATAAGCTTGAAGGAATTGGTTTTTCAATTCCTGCACAAATGAATGATAAAGGGTATATTTTTGATGCAGCATTACTTAAATGGTCGAATGTTGATTTCTTAGAGATCGCCAAAAGTAAATTATTATCAAGCTTACCAATAGCCATAGAAAATGACGCAAATGCTTTTGCAATTGGCGCTATTTATCAATCAAATATCTCAGAAGGGGTTACTCTTTTTTTAGTCCTAGAAAGCGGTGTTGGAGGTGGTATTGTGATTGATGGTAAGTTATTTCGTGGTGGAAATGGACTTGCTGGAGAAATCGGGCATTTGACCATTCAAGATCACCATAAAGAACATAAAACACTAGAGGCGGTTATTAGTTTAGAACAACTATTGTCTCGTTATCATGATTTATCAGGCAAAGATAATATAACCATTGATATGTTCATTCAATATGTAAATGATCGTGAACCAATGGCCGTAAGTTTGGCTGATGAATGGGCAAAATATTTGGGTTTTGCTTTGGTTCAAGCTTGTCGCATGATTGACCCTAATAAAGTTATTTTAGGAGGATCAATGGCAAAATTATATGACTTAATTTCTACTCGGGTTAATACATATATCGAGTTGTATAGAGATACACCATTTCCAGTTCCAGAGATTATTTTAAATCAAAATCCAGAGTTAGGTTCAGCATATGGAGCCGCTTGTATATTACATCAAAAATTTATGTCTATAACTTAATAAACATTTGTCATATGCCTATCCATCTTATTCGGAGTATATTTTATGTCTATTGATCATATTTTAGCATCTAATGACTTAGGACCCACCATCACGATTGGTGAAATTTTGGTTGAAATCATGGCGACTGAAACGGGAAACGGGTTTTCCCCACCATTAACTTTTACAGGACCATATCCAAGTGGTGCTCCAGCTATATTTATTGATCAATGTGCAAAATTAACAAATAATGCAGGGATCATTGCAACCGTTGGAAAAGATGCTTTTGGGGAAATTAATATACGTCGTTTACAACAAGATGGCGTGGATATCTCTGCTATCTCCGTAGATACGCATTTACCCACTGGAAGTGCGTTTGTAAGATATCGAGATGATGGTGAACGTGATTTTGTCTTTAATATTGTTGCCTCTGCTGCAGGAAAAATTGTTAAAAACCAAAATACAGATACATTAATTGCAAAAGCAGGTCATATTCATATTATGGGCACGTTATTATCCATTCCTGGAGCTTGGGAAATGGCAGAATATGCAATAGATGTAATTAAAAGTCGAGGAGGTACTCTCTCCTTTGATCCTAATATTCGCAAAGAGTTAATAACAGATGATGTGTTTACACAACGTCTTGCATATTTATTAGGGAAAACAGACTTACTTCTTCCTTCTGGTGAAGAGATCCTAACCATCACCGAAAGTTCTAATTTAACGGATGCGGTTAAAAAAACATTTGCAGCAGGTGTCATTGAAATTGTTTTAAAACAAGGAAAAGAAGGGGCAACCTCTTATCATCGCAATGGTAAAACTGTCTCTGGTCAAGCTTTTCAAATTAAAGAAATTGATCCTACAGGTGCTGGCGATTGTTTTGGAGCAACTTATGTAAGCTGTAGACGGCTAGGAATGAGTTTAAATGAGTCTTTAACACTCGCAAACGCAGCAGGTGCTCGAAACGTGCAGTTTACTGGCCCTATGGAAGGAACATCAACCTTAAAAGAACTTCACAAGTTTATTCAAAACACTCCTAGGAAAATATAATGAAAGTAACCCTTGAAGAACTAAAGAAATATAGAACGCAAGGAAATCCAAAAGGAATTACGTCCGTCTGTTCCGCCCATCCTCTGGTTTTAAAAGCAGCGTTAAGATTAGGGCGCGATCATCAAAGTAGTGTCTTAATCGAGGCAACTTGTAATCAGGTTAACCATCAAGGTGGATATACTGGGATGAAACCAGATGATTTTGCTCATTTGGTATTCTCTCTAGCAAAAACTGAACAATGCCCCGAAGATTTAATTACTCTTGGTGGGGATCATTTAGGGCCAAATCCTTGGAAGCATTTATCTGCAAATGAGGCCATGGATGAGGCTGAAAAAATGGTTATTGCTTATATCAAAGCAGGTTTTCGTAAAATTCATATTGATACGTCTATGGGATGTAAAGGTGAGCCACCTGCATTGGACGATCAGATTGTTTCACAACGTGCCGTGCGTTTAATTCAAGCAGCAGAAAAAGTCGCGGCTGATAGTGATAAAAAGAAACCACTTTATATTATAGGCACAGAAGTTCCCCCCCCAGGTGGAGCAGATCATGTGATTACCTCTCTTGAACCAACAAAAGCAGAAGCAGCAGCACAAACATTAAAAATTCATCAAGATGCTTTATGTGCAATAGGATTGGAAGACGTAACGCATCGATTGCTTGGATTGGTTGTTCAACCTGGTGTAGAATATGGAAATTGGGATATCGTTTATTATGATCGAGAAAAAGCAAGATCTTTATCCAATTCATTAGATACTGAGTCTAATCTTGTTTTTGAAGCGCATTCAACGGATTATCAAGGGGTGCATTATTTATCTCAATTAGTTGAAGATGGCTATGCGATTTTAAAAGTTGGCCCTGAATTAACTTTTGCAGTTAGAGAATGTTTGTTTGCTCTGGATCATATAGCAAGTGAAGTTTTTTCTGATTATTCGTACCGTTATTTACAAAATGGTCTCGAAAATTTAATGCTAGCGAAACCCAATTATTGGAATAGCCATTATCATGGTAACGCACATGAATGTTATTTATTGCGTCATTATTCTTTATCTGATCGTATTCGTTATTATTGGGCAGATCCCAAAGCCAACGAGTATGTTCAAACATTACTATCAAAAATTAAAGGTGCAACCGTTCCAGCACCTTTAATGATGCAATATTTACCAGGAGCAGAACATTTTTCTAAAAAAAGCTTTGATCCTGAAGAAGTTATAATTTGGTATGTTCAAAAAGTTCTGAAATCTTATCATAAAGCATGCCATCTCGATTAAGTTTCCCTCTTTTATTTTTAAAAGGATTAATAAAATGTCTAACTCATTACAAAATAAAGTTGCTGTCATCACAGGTGCAGCATCAGGTATTGGACTTGCTTCTACAGAAATCTTAGTTGCCAATGGTGCGACCGTTGTCATGGTTGATCGTGATGTTGCAACAATGGAAAAAATACAAGCAAAATATAAAGATAAAATTATACCTTGTGTTACAAATCTTATCGATCCAGCTAGTTGTGCACAAATGGTTCCTAGTATCATCGAAAAAACAGGTAAAATTGATATATTTCATGCCAATGCTGGATGTTATATCGGGGGTGATTTAATTGATTCAGATCATAATGATATTGATCGGTTAATTGACCTTAACGTATCTGTTGTTATGAAAAATATTCGTGATGTCATACCCCATATGATTAAACAAAAAACAGGGGATATTATTGTAACCAGTTCTATTGCGGGACATTTACCAATACACTGGGAACCTGTTTATTGTGCATCAAAATGGGCAACCAATTCTTTTGTTCAGACAATGCGTCGTCAAGTCAGTCAACATGGTATTCGTATTGGTTCTGTTTCTCCTGGTCCTGTAATTAGTGCCTTATTAGCAGACTGGCCAGAAGAAAACTTGAAAAAAGCAAAAGAGCTTGGCAGCCTTATGGAGCCATCTGAAGTTGCAGAAGCTGTTTTGTTTATGTTAACACGACCACGTCATGTTGCAATCAGAGATATCGTTATTCAACCCTTAGCACAAGAGTTATAAGAGAATAACTTTGCATGTTGTAAGTCAATAATGAGGTTATGATTATTGGACGAGTTGGATGGTTTGTAAAGCGAAAAGGTTTTTAAATTCGAATTGGATTTTAATAAAATTAATTTGACGATTAATTGTCCTATGGCCTTTGCGTCCAATAATTTTTGAGTGAAAGAAAGACGTTTATATCCGCTTAGTATTTTCTTTTTGTAAGAAAGATTATATATAAGCGTTTTTAAATATAGCTTTTCTTGTTCTGAAATGGTCATTCTCTAACTGTTGCCATACGTCTTTATGGCTTGTGGAGAAAAATTATTGAATATAATAGAGAAACTTGATGAACTTATAACAAATGTTTCTTACATTCTTCTTAGCTAATCTATGAAATTATAATTTATGATTAGTTGGATTTGTTTATATGTTAATGAGGATTTGGCGAGGAAGAATGAGTCTTACTCGCCTTTTATATAAAAAATTTTAAAATTAAGATCTGAGGACGGGTTTATTTTGTTTTTTTCCAGGGTATATGTATGATATATTTGGATTTTTTCCGACGCTAACAAGGCTAACTCGCCCACCAGACACATTTTTGATTTCTATTAACGTAAGTTCACGAATTTTAGGCATAGAAGGGATTTTAATATTTTTAGACATATAGTATTCCTTTCGATTATGTAAAAATTCTTATATAGAAATATTAATGCCTAACTATGCAATATAGTCAATAGGTTATTTGATTGTGATCAAGTTTTAACCATATAAATGCAAATCTGTTATACGTTATTTTTGGTATAAATTTAGAGTTTTAAATTTGAGTAGTTACATTTATTTTTAAGTCGATGTAGCAAACGATGCGAGATATTCAAGGTCGTTTCTATGCTTGAATTATATTGAGAAAAAAGGGCAGTGATATATTGTAGTATTTTCTCAGAGCGCGACAAAGACTATCTTTTTCTAAAAGAGTGTATCCTGTGGATTACGATACCCCATATATAAGTTTCTTTATCTTTCATTTCTATGGGGGGATAATCTGGGTTACCAGATTTTAGATAAGGGATATTGTTTTTAAAAGCTAACTGCTTGCAGGTTAATTCCCCGTCTAGCGCAACGATAACGATATCTCCTTGATGGGGCTCTAAGGATCGATCCACGATAAGTAAATCACCGTTATATATCCCATGACCAATCATTGAATCCCCTGATACTCGGATATAATAGGTGGCTGCTGGATGGGCAACCAGATGTTCTGTAAGATCCAGTGGCTTCTCTAAATAATCAGATGCAGGGGATGGAAATCCAGCACATACATTGACATCGACAAAGGGAATAAGTCGTTTTTGTGTATTGAAATGTATGGTTCTGATTTCAGTAACAATTGTCTGTGCCATCTTTGATCTCCTATATAAACAGCACTGATATGGGTATGTTCACAGTAAAAAGCAATGGAATAAAACTATAAATATAAACTGTAATCCTTTGACTTTGTTTATGTATAAATCTGCATACGTTTTAAATGAATAAATTTTTCATAAAAATTATAATTTCGTAAAATTCAACAGACGCGATAAACCACCATTGATTGATGTATTGATTAATTTGAATATTCTAAAATTAAAGAGTAAGCATAAGATCTGTAAAATATTACATGGTTATCTTAATATTTAGAAATATAAGAAGTAGTGAGTATTTTACGAATAAATAGCTTTTAAATAGTTGAGTTTTAATAGTTTAATGATGAAATTTTTTTATATTCATAAAATCAAGTTGGTGTTTTTTCTATTTATTTTGTATTTTATGGTCATGTTTATGATTGTTTTAGGAGGAATAAAAAATCATTTATTTCAAGCAGATTTGATTGTTGTGTTAGGAACCAAAGTGGAACTGGACGGTACCCCTAGTGTAGGTTTGGCTGCACGTTTAAATGAAGCTATTAATGTATATAGACAGGGTTATGCGCCTTTAATTTTGGTGAGTGGTGGCACGGGAAAAGAGGGGTATAGTGAACCCCAAATTATGGCAGATTATTTAATTGTGCATGGCATTCCTAAACAAGTAATTATTCAAGATGAGTTGGGTGTTAATACAAGGGCAACAGCAAAAAACACTTGGCAATATATGGTTAGCAATCATTTTAAATCAGTTATTGTTGTTTCTCAATACTATCATATTCCTCGTATTCGCTTGGCTTTTCATGCAGTAGGGATCAATGAGATTGGACAGGCGTCTCCATCTTATGCCTCTTGGCGAGATTTTTTCTCTGTCCCAAGGGAAATGATTGGGTATTCAGCTTATTGGTTACGGATTAAATAAAGATGCTGGGAGGAAAGTTATTTCACTTTATAAACCCAATAATCCAATTAATATAGTGACAGTGATAATCATTGAAAAAGTTGAAATGGCTAAGATAGAAGCTGCTTCTTGCTGATATTGTTTATATTGATTACTGAACAAAATAATCATAGGGCCCGAGGGCATAGCGCATAATAAAAGCCCTTCATTAAAAATAGGGGTTCCTTTTTCTAGAAAGAATAAAGACGCAGTGCAAAAAAACAGGGCAGGCAAACCAATATCTTTAATTAAAGCAAAGCTGATACATTCTTTGGTCAATTTAAATCGATTTACAGCAATTGTCATTCCTGCCACGAATACAGCAATACCAGAGGTTGCTTTGCCGATTAATAAACATGTATTATTGATAAATTGAGGCAGTTGAACCCCACAAAGTAACAGAATAATAGCCAACAAAGGTGCCCATACATAAGGACAATCTATAATCGCGTGATATATTGAGCTCAATAACAGTTTATGTATAGGTTTATTAGTAGTTGTGCTTTTTTTCTCTTGATCAATTTCAATCATGATCGTTGCCAAAGGGATTAAGGCCATATTGATAACAATTGCGATCATACTGATTGAAACACTGCTGCTGTTACCGTAAAGGGGCTCTAACAATGCTGGGCCATAAAAAGGACCTGCTGAAAAGCTGCCTGCTAAACCAGCCAGTGCGGCTTCGGTGATATTTCGTTTAAAGAAAATTCGAGCTATAAAAAAACAAATTAAATATAATCCTATATTGCTAAATAATAATGCGCCAAATAATGAGAGCGCATTATGTAATTGATCCTTAGATATACTAAGTGTGCCAGCAAATAAAAGTGGTGGCAGTGTTATAGTAAGAACCAGCTTGCTTAAAGTTGAGATTGTTGTTGCATTATTTCCAAATATATTTCTTTTGGCTGAAATAAAACCAAATATTAAAATGAGAATGATGGGTATAACAATAGAGGCAGATTGTAACTGATGTTGCATAAAAAAGACGTGCTTTCTGATGAGTTTTAGAGAAAGAAAAGTTTCAATTGCAGCGCATCCAACCAATAGCACGTTGTTGATTTGTATTTAAAGGGGCTGTTTGTTGGGTTAATGATAATTCGTATTTATTATGAGCATTTATAGTTAATTGGTATGGATAAAAACCATCAGCTGTTGGACATCGTAATGGAACGATTTTAGGTAAAGGTAAGGTTATATTGCCTTTATTAACCAAGATAAGTTGAATGGTTCCAGGATTGTTGGGGGCAGGGATTTCTTGGGTTATAATTTTTCCATTTAAAGGATGATGGCACAACATGGCTATCCATGTATCTTTGCTCCAGTTACGTTGATCTTTGCTTATGGGTAAACGAAACCAGATTATTCCTTGTAAATGCGCAGGGGTATTTTGTTGTAGCTCTTGGATTAACTTTCTTATCTGTTGGGGGTCGCTATATAATTCCTTGCCAAATTGTCCTGACTTAAAGTTGTTTTCTCCTTCTATTGCGTAAATTCTTCCTGTTGACGATGTTTGAACTTTCAAACCATAAGTAGGTAAAGCAACATAAAAAGGATGGTGACTGAGACGATTCATTTTATGAATATAGGCTATGGCATTCTTTGGATTGAATAAACCTGTTTGAGGATTATCTACACTGTGAACTTGTAGAACAAGATAAGGAACCTGTTCACTTAGCTCTGGGAATTGAGGTGAACGCAGCCAATCTGGTATCATGGTAATGTTGAGTTGGATATTTTTAGGAAGTTTTTCCCTGAGTGATTTTAACAGGGCAATATAAAGATTTAATTTTGCAGTTGGCCAGTCCAAATCCAGCTCTATATTGCGAATATGATTATTTTGATAAACAGATGATTTCTGAATCAGAGATAAAATTTCATCAGTAGATGGCAATGGACGCAATCGATCAAAACGAAAAACTGCCGTTAAAGGCAAGTGCGATTGCTGTAACCACTCAAATGAAATAACAGAGTAAATAACTTGCCCATCGGGTTCGTACTCTCCTGCTAAAAATCTCCAGCCTGTAATATAAGGGGTGGTTTGTTCTATTGCAGGTTTTAAGCTAGCAACCCATTTTTTCTGCCAAATATAAACTTCTTGGGGTAAAATACGGTTGATATGAGTGCTTTGGGTTAGGGAAAATAACAAAATAACAATAGTAATCTTGATGAAGCACTTGCCATATTTTATTGGACTGTAACGCAATTCATTCCTTTTTGTTTTAATTGACGACAAGCTTGTATAGCGGCGATTTGGTTAACGCCAGTTAATCGTGCTCGGTATAAAGTTGATCCATTTTTATGAACAGTTTGTATAGATTGGCTGGCAGATAACAAAGAGCCCCCAGCATTACGTTGTGCTCTGGAGGTTGCTTGTTGAGCTAAACTGGCAGAGGAATAAGCACCCACTTGTATTCCCCAATTTCCCCCCGTATTGGTGTCAGGTACATAAGCAACTTGCACAATATCAGGTGTTACTTGGCGTTGCGCGGGATAAATAGGCGTCATAGGTTTATAAGCGTTTTTACCAACAGTATTTTTCACTTGTTTATGTTGAGCAGTATTTTGTGCAACCATAGTCGTTGGTGCATATGATTTAGGGGTATAATAGGCTTCTAAGGGTAAAGGGGTTTTGGAGTTTGAACGTCTGGAAGAGCCACTAGCATATTTTGCAAAAGGACCACTCATTGGTACATCATTACCAAGTTTTTGTGAAACAGCTGCTAGATATTTTTTGGTTTCTTTAGGTAATGAAGAACCTTTATTTAAATGATTGCTTAATGTTCCAGGCCCTCCATGATAGGCTGCAACAAATCCTGGGGCTCCGAATTTGTTGTATAAAATACGAATGTAAGCTGTTCCAGCCATGATATTATCCGAAGGATTATAAGGGTCTTTACCCAATTTATAACGTTTGGCCATATCTTTATATGCAGGTGTTTTAAGTTGCATTAATCCTTTTGCCCCATGAGGAGAGGTGATGGGACGTTTATTATAATATTGATATCCACGAGATTCTTGCATCATCACAGCACGAATCCATTGGTCAGGCACATTAAAACGTTGTGATGATTGATTAATATAAGGCCCCCAAGGATCAGCAGGAGGTCCGGGTGGTTTCCAATTGGGATGGCTGGACATATAATTACTGTAACGAGAAGAGACCACAGCGCCACCTTTATTTTTGCTTCCTCCACCTCCACAAGCAGTCATGCATAATAAAATCAAGACAGGAGAAAAACGTAAAAAATATAAGAATGAATCTTTTTTCATATTTTTATAGATTTTCATTACTTTTTTATCCTGAAGTGATTAAATGCGTTTTTTATTTATAACAGATGAATATTATTTTGTTAAAGGCATAATCTCTATATTTATAAAGAGTTATTCTGTCTATTAAGATATTGGTAACAGTTTTTTATAAAAAGAACTATATTGTACTTGTAATCTAAAGCAATGATGTATGGTTAAGGATCAAGGATGATTATTTTTGAAGGTGAGGAGTTGTTACTGCATTATCATGAAGGAACAAGTGATTATATTTTAATTACTTTCACATCCGCAGATCAGACTGAACAAGCGCAAAATAATTATTTTTTAAAACCAATTGTTGAGAAATATGATTTGTCTTGCTTGGGGATTACAACCAAATTTGATAATTATTATCAGCATTCTGATATGTATCATATTATTCCATTATGTAATGAAATTGCCATAAAATATAAGAAGATACTTGTTACAGGGCTTTCGATGGCTGCATATGCTGCTTTAAAATTCTCGGCATTGCTAAATGCAGATATTGTTTTTGCGATGGGTGCACGTTATACGCTGGATGCAAATATTGCTTCGGTCAGTGGAATTATGCAAAGGACCGTAGATAGATTAGACCCACATTCTATCGTGCAGACAACGATCCAATCTCATGAAGTTTCGGGCAAGATATATATTGCTCATGATACTTATCAAGGGAGTGTTGGATATAATGCAACTGATCATGAACATATTGATAAAATTAGAGAAAATCTGCCTAATACAGTTCTTGTTCCTGTTTTATTTGCTCATCATCTAGTTATTAATAGTTTAAAAGGTTCTGAAGAATTTAAATCTATTCTTGATATGCTGATCACAGGAAATGATCAGGATGTTATACAACAAGTTATTAAAATTCGTAGACATCATATTCATAATATTTATTCTAAGATTAAACTGTTAAGACATCGTTATCCTTTACTTGTTTTTAAACTGCTTGCCAGTAAAGTTTTTTCAACAGTTAAAAATAATCATATCATATTTGACGATAACGAGAATAATTTACTATTAATTTATAGTCTATGCAAAAATAATCATCATCAACAAAGCCGTAATTTATTGAGGTTGTGTTTTTTAAGAGCATATTTAAAATGTAGTTTTTACGAGGCTGATCAAATTAATTCACGTCATAATATGGATGATAATAACTCGTTATCCCACTTACCTTATTTAATTGCACATAATTACTATATTTTAGTTTACGATCAGGCCAAGAAAAAAATTATCCCAGTACGTGATTTTATATATAATACGCATTGTCTACCAGTAAGGTTATATGGGGATCAGTCTGGTTATCGGTTAGTATGCGTGTGGGAAGATGTATTGTTTAAATTACATTATCGTAAAGGGGAAATATTGATTACCCCTTTTGTTTTTGAGGATCAACAAGAAGATATTATTGTAGTCGAAAAGCAAGAAAATATAGCAATTATTTACAGTAAAGATCGTAAGCTTTGTTTTCAGGTCGACCTACAAGGGAATGGTAACTTTTATCCCAACAAGCCTAGGGAATGGGAACAGTTTGCGATTATTTAATTGGTTTATTGTGTGATAATACAAGAAAGCTGTTTTTGTTTTAGTTCAGAACAAGCTTGTGCCGCCGTATAGGCACTAAGCCCTGTCAGTTTAACGCGATATAAAGGTTTCCCATTTTTTTGGATGGTATCGATGTCTGTTTTTGCAGAGGCAAGTAAACTTGATGCTTGTTGTTGGGCTTGTTTAGCTGCTTTGTTGGCGATAGAGTTAGATGAAAAAGCACCAATTTGTACAGCATAGTTTCCTGAATTAGCAACTATATTTGAAGCATTATAATCGATGGAAGAAGTTTTTTTTCTTATTGGTTTTGATGTTTTTTTTGTTGGTGTGTAAGCGTCAGAACTACTTGTGTTGGGGGAGAGGATAATAATAGGGGGTTCATTTGCAACAGGTGATGCAATGACATGTTCGTTAGGGGTGACGGTTAACGGTTTATTTGCAAAATCATCACCACCACATGCGGTAAAAAATAATAAAGCAGCCACTGGAATAAAGCGGACGAAGTATAATGGATGTGTAGTCAAAATTTTATTGATAATAACCATTATGAGACTCTTTATAATAACGAACTGAACTTATTATTTATACCAGAAAGAAAGATATTTCTTCAAATCATTTTTATGTTTTAATAGCTTTTATATACTCAGAGCAAAGCAAGCTCTTCAAGTTCTTTACGAAGTTTAATGGGTAAGTCCAGTAACTGCATGTTGCTTGTGTTTAGATCTTGAGGAGCATTCTCTGGTTTAAGGTAACGCCACCCTTGAAATGGACGCATTGCAATGGACTGTGTGCGTATAATTTCAGGTTCCAGCGAGATTTTGATGCAGGGGTTTCCATTTTCTCGGATACTGGGTGTAAAATCTTTGATAATTTGACGACAACACAAAGACCCTTTGATTACACGGTATAAAGAACCACCATCATTGAGAATTTTCTCTGCCTCTTTGGGTGGATAACGTGTGTATACATACGGATAGCCTTGATTGTCTTTGGCATAAAATAGATTTACTTGTTGTAACTCTTCAATATCTGTAATACCAACTGCAACTTTCATGATATGAAGCATGGATTATCCTTTTCTATATCTAAGAGTATATTATTGAAGTAAAACGTCCAGTATTGCGTTGAGACGTAAACGTCCTTGAGGTGTTGTTTTAAGGTAATTATTATCCCAAGAAAGATAATTTTCTTCAAGTAAAGCTGTGAGCATTGATTGGTTAATAGCATCCATCAAATCAACGCCACAACGTTGCGCAAAAGCCTCGGCTTGAACGCCTTCAGTTAATCGTAATCCCATAAGTAACATTTCTTGGGCTTTGTCCTTTGAGGTCAAAGCCTCTTTGACACATAAAGCATGCCCATTTTCTTGTACAGATTTCAACCATTTTTGCGGGTTTTTATGGCGTTCAGTGGCATATAAAGTTTGATCTATCGTTACGCGCCCATGCGCCCCAGGGCCGATACCGATATAGTCTTGATAACGCCAATAGGTTAAATTATGCCTGCTCTGTGCACCTATTTTGGCATAATTAGAAACTTCATAAGCTTGCAGTCCATATTGTCCTGTTATGGTTTCAGTCATATTCAAAAGCGTTGTACTGATTTCTTCATTAGGTAAAGTAATTTTACCTTGTTGATATTGTTTGGCAAACAGGGTTCCAGGCTCAATAGTTAATTGATACAAGGATAAATGATCATTTGCCAATGATAGAGCTTCTTTTAACTCATTTTCCCATTCATAAACGCTTTGTCCTTCACGAGCATAAATCAGATCAAATGAAATACGACTAAATATTTTTTTGGCTAAACTTAATGCTTCAATCGCCCCAGCAACAGAATGTTCTCGACCCAAAGCTTTCAAAGCGGTGGGGTTAAGGCTTTGAATACCCAAAGATACACGGTTAACACCTGCTTTTTGAAAATCTTTCAATTTTTGGTTTTCAACACTGGTAGGGTTGGCCTCAAGGGTAATTTCAATGTCATTAGATACAGGAAGCAAGCTGGTTGCAGTATCAATTAAAGTCTGCACCGTTGAGGGAAGCATTAAGGAAGGAGTTCCCCCACCAAAGAAAATAGAGGTGAGGGGTTTTTTAGGAATATCTGTCAGTGAAGTTATTAATTCCTGAACAAGGGCATTGGCATATGCCTCTTGAGGAATTTGTTGGGCAACGTGGCTATTAAAATCGCAATAAGGGCATTTGGCCAAACAAAATGGCCAATGAATATAAAGTGCAATGCCTTGTTGTTGATGTTCAATTGTAGGTTCCATACCAATCAGATAGATACACGAACGGCTAATTCAACCACACGATCTGCGGGAATACGCAAAAAGTCGGTGACAGGACTGGCGTTTCTATTCATAAACATGTAGATATTTAATCTCCATCTGCTCATCTTAGGAATAGCAGCAGGAACAATTTGTTCTCTGGTGGTAAAATAAGATGCTTGTAAAGGATCAAAAAAGCCCAGCTGTGGTTGTGATTTCAAAAGCTCCAAGACTTTAGGTAAGTTTGGCATTTCCATAAAGCCATAACGCACGATGACTTGATAAATATTAGGTGCAAGTTTACGCATAGCAATACGATGTCCGTATTCTGCTTCTGGCTGTTTTAAGTTCTCAATCGTTACAAATAACACATGATCATGTAAAACTTTGTTATGACGCAAATTATGAATCAAAGAATTGGGAATAGACATAGGGTCTGGCGTCATGAAAATAGCAGTTCCAGAAACGCGAGTAATTTTTCCTTGTGGTAGACGAGCTAGGAAAGAAGCAATAGGCAAAGCCCCTTGTTCACGTTTTTTTATGATAATATTACGCCCTTTGTTCCAAGAGGTCATCATAATCGTTAAACAAATACCAAGGAGTAATGGCACCCAACCTCCTTGAGGAATTTTCAAGGCGTTTGCGGCAAAGAATGGAATATCGATACAGAAGAAAATACCAAAAATTAAAGCCACTTTATAAACTGGCCATTTATAAAGTTTATTAAATACAACACAGGATAAGGTTGTGGTACAAAGGAAAGTTCCTGTCACTGCGATACCATAAGCCGCAGCCAAAGCTTCAGAGGATCTAAAGCTTACAATTAATAATAAAGATCCCAACATTAAAGCATGATTAACATCAGGCACATAGATTTGCCCTTCTTCTTCGGCATTTGTATGTAATATACGCAGTCTTGGGAAATATCCCAGTAATGTTAGTTGTCTGGCTAAAGAAAAACCACCAGAGATTCCTGCTTGGCTGGCGATAACTGTGGCAAAGGTTGATAAAATAACCAAAGGAATATTAAACCAATGAGGTGCTAAGTAGAAAAAAGGATTACTTAGCGCCTTAGCATCGCTTAATACCAAAGCACCTTGTCCCATATAGTTTAAGGTCAAACAAGGCAATACAAAGAAAATCCACGCATAGCGAATTGGGTTTCTGCCGAAATGTCCCATATCTGCATATAACGCTTCGGCACCTGTAACGGCCAAAACAACAGAACCAAGGGCCAGAAATGCCATCCATTCGTGCTGAATAATAAAGGTTATTGCATAATATGGAGACAAGGCTGCCAAAATAAAGGGATGTTGGATGACTTGTAATAATCCCAGGGCACCGATGGTGCCGAACCACAAAAACATAACGGGTCCGAATATTTTACCAATACGTTCTGTTCCCTTGCTTTGCATACTAAATAAGCCAAACAAGATAATCAAAGCCATTGGCACGATAAATTCTTGGGTTTGAGGGATGGAAACTTCAAGCCCCTCAATAGCAGAAAGCACCGAGACCGCAGGGGTAATCATTCCATCGCCAAAGAAAAGGCAAGTTCCTGCAATCCCGACAATCCCTAAGAGGACTTTGCCTCTGATATTTTTCGTAACACGTTGTGCCAACGACATTAATGCTAGAATACCACCCTCACCATTATGGTCGGCACGCATGACTAACATTACATATTTAATAGTAACAACTAATATCAAAGCCCAGAAAATAAGGCTGACAATACCGAAAACTTCCCAGCGTTGCACGTCTGTATGATGATTAGAAATAACCCACATCGTGGATTTGAATGCATAGATCGGACTGGTTCCGATATCGCCATACACAACCCCAAGAACAGTCATTAAAATTGCTGCGTTTAAAGGTTTGATCTTATGTTCAGGTTGATCAGTTCCAAATTCGGTGATTGGGCTTTCTTCACTTAATGAAGGTAAAACTGCAACACCGCCTTGTAACATTTCTTCTTCATTTTTAAGTTCAGTATTATCATGAATAGAGGATACATAGGTGGTTGTATCTGTATTTTCAGACGAAGGTTCGTCTTTTTTATGAGTATCTTCCTCGTTTGAAGAATCAGTCATGTAGGGGGACTCCGTGTTTATTTATAATCTTTGCTTGATTATTCAAAAACAGCTTTAATTTAAAATAGAAAACAAATATAGCTTTTTGTTATTTTTGAAAAGTTTTTTGTGTGGTGAACTATTTTATAATTTAGGAGGACGGTTTCCAAAAATAGCAGAGCCTACTCTTACCAAAGTTGCACCACAAGCAATAGCTTGCTCAAAATCAGCTGACATACCCATTGAGATTTCTGGTAAATGATATTGACGAGCAAAACTTGTCAGTTGTTGGAAATAAGGGGTGGGGTTTTGTTCAACAGGGGGGATTCCCATAATCCCTTGAATTTTTTTACCAAATTTCTTTATGCAAGTTTCAATAAAATCATTAGCCTCTGATGGCATTATCCCAGCTTTTTGAGGTTCTTGGCCAACATTGATTTGAATAAATAATTTAGGGCATCGTCCTGTTTTATCGATTGCTTTTTGCAAAGGATCTAATAAAGCAACGCGGTCAATGGTTTCAATGACGTTGGCTATTTTCACAGCATCAATAATTTTATTGGTTTGTATTGGGCCGATAATATGCAGACGAATATCAGGATTTATCTCCAATAGAGGTGTAAATTTCTCTTTGGCTTCTTGTATTCGATTTTCTCCGAATATGAATTGATTATGCGATAAAGCAGCTTGCACCGCCGTGATCGGATGAAATTTAGAAACAGCAACAAGTTGTATTTCTTTGGAATTACGATCATAAACACTGGCTGCTTTTTCAATACGCTGTCTAATATTGTATAGATTTTGTTGAATTTCTAAACTATTCATAAAAGGCTATCAGTACAAAATGAAAAGAATATTTTATATTACGATAGATGAGCATCTTTATCTATGTTTTTTTCCCATTTATGCTCACGTAATTGCGTAATGGTTGCTTTACGTTGTTCAAAACGTTTTTTAAGGAAACGATAAAAAAACCAGTCTTTGAGGAAATATGGACTAAATTCATAAAGTATTTTTTCAAGTTTATTCCACTGTACTTTTGTTCTATCGCTTCTGCGTTCAGAGGGCATACACCAATGTTTAGAAGAGTAATAAGTTTTACCAACTCTTAATAAACGATGAACAATTTCATGATCCATCAAGACATAAGGCCATAAATTTTGGTCAAACCCTCCGACTTGTCTCAAACTTTTAGTACGGAAGGTTTGAGCATAACCACCAGCATGGCATTGTTTGCTGAAAAGAAGAGATTTTCTATAGATTTTTCGGCATCGTTTTTGGCTTTTATGATCTTCATAAGGTGCATAAATATCACACGCCATAACCCCATGAATTTCTGGGCGTTTTTCAAGAATAGAATTGCAAAAATAAAGATAATAAGGGGGATAATATGTATCAGCATCAATCGTTGCAACATACGGGGTAGTAACTGCATTTAACCCAGTTTGTAATGCATTTGTTTTTCCAGGGTTAGGCTCATATAGATAAAGAACGTCAATATCTGGATAACGAGATAAAGTTTTTTTTGTGATTTCCTCGGACTGATCATTCGAGGCATTGTTAACTAGAATAAGAGTGAAATCTTTTAAATGTTGAGCGCAAATTGATTCAAGGGTGCCGGGAAGGAATTTTTCTTCATTATAATATGGAAGGATAATTGACCAGTTTTTCATTATAGCAAGTAACGTTTCTTGTGATAGAATGGTAAAATAAAGATACTATAATACGCATAAATATGGCATATCTAAGATTATATATGATTTTAAATTAATATATAAATTGTAAAACAAGAAAATCCTGTTCAATAATAAATTGTTAAGTTTAAGTTCGAGATAATGAATAAAGAAAAAGATGACACACGTCAAATTGCTTTTGAAGCAATTAGTCAAGTTTTGGAAAAGAATCGCTCTTTGGATGTGGTTTTAGACCAATTACTGTCACGACATGCTGATGCGCGTGACAAAGCTGCGGCTTATCGATTGATTGTGTGTTGCTTGCGACAAAAAGGTGTGTTGGAAGCTATTATTGAGCCTTTGCTCCGTCGAGCGCCCCCACAAAAGGTTTTGTGGATTTTGCTTTTGGGGGTGGCACAAATTATTTTCCTTGAAACCCCTAGACATGCAGCGATTAATACGACGGTTAATTTAACACGCAAAAATGGATTTTCTGGTTTTACAGGGTTGGTGAATGCGGTTTTAAGAAAAGTCGCTGATAAAGGTCAAGAATCTTTGGAAGGGCTGGACCAAGAACGCCTTAATCTACCAACTTGGCTTTGGCAAGAATGGGACAAAGCAGGTTTTAATCCCAGAAAGCTGGCACAATGTCTTTCTTATGAAGTGCCTTTAGATTTATCGGTTAAGGCTGGGATAACGCCTCCTGAAGGGGGAACGTTTTTATGTGCGGACAGTTATCGTTATCCTGTTGGTACCAAAGTTAATACTCTACCAGGTTTTAATGATGGCCAATTTTGGGTGCAAGATGTGGCAGCCTCTTTACCTGCTTTTTTATTACGTGTTCAAAACGGTGAAAAGGTTGCCGATTTATGCGCAGCTCCAGGAGGGAAAACAGCACAGCTGATTATTGCAGGTGGTCAAGTCGTTGCTGTCGAGAAAGACCCAAAACGGATTAAACGTCTTAAAGAAAATTTGGATCGTCTACAATTACAAGCAAAAATTGTGCAATCTGATGCAGCACAATTGAATTACAAAGCAGAATTTGATGCAATATTATTAGATGCGCCTTGCTCTGCGACGGGTATTTTTCGCCGACACCCTGATGTTTTACACATTAAAAAATTAAAAGAAGTTGGCGCTTTGGTGAAAATACAACGTGAGCTTATCGAAGCAGCGTTACAATATTTAAAACCTGGGGGACGGTTAATGTACAGCGTTTGCTCTTTGCAAGCCCAAGAAGCTGAAGAGCAAGCACGATATATTGCAACCTTACCAGGGGTTGCTGCCCAACCGTTTACTTCCGAAGATATTCCTTTTTTACCAGAAAGTCTGACTGAAGAGGGATGGATCCGCACATTACCTTTTATGTGGTCTGAAAAAGGAGGTTTGGATGGTTTTTTTGTGGCAAGATTTAAAAAATTATAACGAATATATTGTGATATAAGTAATATTTTACTGTAAAAATTGATAAATTGCATATTAAAATGTATATTTACAGGAATATCATATTTCTTTTTCTTCGATTTAGTGTCATTTTACTATGATATAGTTTGGATCCTTTTATTTTATAAAATTGGAGTGTATATGCCAGCTTTAACCGTTCCTTTAATTGCTCCTAGTATTCTTTCTGCAGATGCAGCTCGTTTTGGTGAAGAAACCAAGGCGGTTGATGAACAAGGTGCGGATTGGATTCATCTTGATGTAATGGATGGTCATTTTGTTCCTAATATAACTTTTGGACCAGTAATCGTAAAAGCTTTGCGCCCTTACAGTAAACTGTGCTTTGATGTTCATTTAATGATTGAGCCTGTTGATTTGTTTATTGAACCGTTTGTGAAGGCAGGGGCAGATCAAATTTTATTTCATATAGAAGCAGGTCCACACGCACATCGCACGTTACAAACGATCAAATCTTTTGGAATCAAAGCAGGCATTGTTTTGTGTCCTGCAACACCAGCACAGGCGATATCTGAATTGTTGGATATGGTCGATACGATTTTGATTATGACGGTCAATCCTGGCTTTGGTGGACAGAAATTTATTTCTAGCCAATTACCAAAAATCAAACAAATCCGTCAAATGGCTGATGCAACTGGCCGCGATATTCGTGTCAGTGTTGATGGTGGAATTACCAAGGAAACTGCGCCATTAGTTATCAAAGCTGGAGCAGATGTTTTGGTGGCTGGGACGTCTGTGTATGGCCAACAAGATTATCGTCAAGCAATGAATGCTCTGCGTGGAACAGATAAAAAATAATTATTTGATGTCTGTTAAGCAAGAAAGGGGCAGATCAGGATGGCTTTACAAAGCATGCTACGTAAAATGCGGCTTTCTTTGGCACGTCTGCCTGCTGTTGGGTATGGTAAGCTTCCACTGACCCCTGCGTATTTTTTGCGAGATTTATGGAAAGGTAATTCTATTTATGGCATGCATTTGGTTAAAGGGGAGTTAATCTACAAGGATTATATTATACCATTGCAACCTGGATTATGGGGTAAACGCAGCCTTCCTATTGATGGATTATGTAAAATTTATGATTTTTCTTGGCTTCGTGACATGCGAGAGCTGGGCACAGATAATGCAAGATTAGCGGCTCGTGCATTAATGGTAGATTGGATTAGCCGCCCACCCGAAGCACAACATAAAGTTGCTTATCGAGGAGATGTTTTGGGTCGCAGGCTGGCAAACTGGTTGGGGCATTATGATTTTTTTGCCGCATCTGCCGATGAGGCATTTAAACGTCAATTTATGCATCGTGTAATGTTAGAGGGACGGTATATCGTCGCGATGCTGCCCCCTGAACCACAAATTTATTATGCTTTTGCAATGCTTAAAGGTGTGATGGCCGTTTCATTGTGCATGCCAGAACAATTTGATTCAGTGTTAAAGGTAACACGTTTTTTAAAAGATGAATTGACCAATCAGATCCTAGATGACGGTGTCCACATCGAACGTAATGCTGAAATCCAACTGATGGTATTACAAGATTTGGTGGAAATAAAATTAATGTATCAATTGATACATCGTCGTCCACCTCATGATCTTGTTAATGCATTGGATAATATCAGCCGTGCTTTGCGTGCTTTGCGTCATGGTGATGGGGGGCTTGCGCTGTTTAATGGTTCTAATGAATCTGATCCAGAGTTGATTGATCGTATTTTGTTTCATGCAACACAAAAACGGGTTGCTATGACAAATATGACCAAAGGGGGATATGTTCGTTGTTACGCAAACAGAGCGACGTTGCTAGTCGATAGTGGAACCCCAGCTGATATTGGGCGCAGAAGTAAACATGCAGGGTGCCTATCTTTGGAATTTTCTGTTGGAAAACAGCGTCTTTTTGTAAATTGTGGAGCGGGTGAAACAAAGGCTTGGCAGTCTATTTTGGGATGTACAGCAGCACATTCTGTGCTTGATTTAAACGGCACGGACTCTGTAGAGTTCGTTAAGGGTAAAGTGAGTTCTGATTTTGAAGCTGTTGCACGACGCCACAGTGAGGAAGGGGCTCATTTACTGGAAATGGGTCATAATGGTTGGTTAAAACGATTTGGTGTTATTTATCAACGCACTTTGTATTTATCTGCTAATGGTCAGAATCTAAAAGGTGAAGAGCGTATTGATGGCCCTCAACAGTTTCCATTTAAAGTAAGATTTCATTTGCATCCTTCTATTAGTGTTGAGGAAGAATTTATAGAATTTACAAAAGGTAAGCCTGAGAAAATATATGCCTTGATGGCTAATAATCCCCATGAAGGGCGGCAAATTTGGTGGTTTCGTTTTTCAGGAGCACAGGCAAAAATAGAAGAAAGTGTTTATTTTGGTCGTGGCAGTCGAGTTGTCAGTAAGCAAATAGTTTTGTATGTGTCTTTGCCAGAAGTAAAAAAAGAAATACCTCTAACCAAAGAGGAGGATGTGTTACAGTCTAATAAGGCTGATGATACCATGTTATTAAGTGAACAAGTACAGGAGAGCTCTGATTATGTGGCTATTTTTCATAGTAAAGACAATCGTCAAGGATCTGGGGAAGAAAGCGATAGCGCTATATATTCTGAAACTGTGCCTCAAGCAATTGTGCAACAAGACACGCAAATAGTCGACGTAAAGCAAGCCCAAGAGCAAGAAAATATAATTGAGCCAAAAGAGGATCTTGTGCAACAAGAAAATCAATCTCAAGTCATTCGATGGGCTTTACACCGTAAATTATAAGTTTGATCAATGAAAATCCTTGAAGTCACCAATGTTGATTTTTCGTTATACCAGTTTTTATTACCGTTAATGCGTGCCTTAAGGGCAGAAAAGCACGAGGTTATTGGTGTTTGTGCGGAAGGTGACTTATTACAAAAAGTCAGAGCTGAGGGTTTTCAAATAAGAACAGTGCCTTTTGTGCGCTCTTATGCGCCAGTGGGGCAGTTACGTGCTTTATTTGCAATTTATAAAATTATCAAACAGGAAAAGCCTGATATTGTGCATGCCCATATGCCAATCAGTGGGTTTTTAACGCGTATTGCTGCTTTTTTATGCAAAACTCCGATTATTGCTTATACATGTCATGGATATTTATTTAATCAATCAGGGCAAGGGTTTAAATCTTGGGTTAGGCGAGCTTTATCTTTTGCTTTGGAATGGTCGGCAGGTAAGGTTACTGATATTTATATGACCGTATCTTTGGAAGAAGCCAAAGATGCTAAGAGATTAAAAATTCATTCTTTTCCAGTTTATATTGGTAATGGTAGGGATGATTTGAAATTTTCACCTGATGATGAAATTCGAACCACAATGCGTAGTATTATGCAGATTGATCAAGGAAAGACTGTTTTTTTGATTGTATCTCGTTTAGTACGTCACAAGGGGTATCCAGAGCTTTTAGCGGCTTTTATAGCGATTGCTGCTCGTAATAAAAATATAGAATTATGGATTGTCGGGGAAAGGTTACCTTCTGATCATGGGCATGCGTTAGATCGTGCTTTTGATGTCGCCAAAGAGAAGCTTGGTCAACAAATACGGTTTTTGGGATATAGAGAGGATATTGATCAGCTGATGAAAGCTGCTGATGTGTTTGTATTGCCCAGCCATTTTGAAGGGCTCCCCATGTCAATTGCCGAGGCTATGTTATCAGGATTACCTGTTATTAGTACGAATATTCGTGGTCCAAGAGAGCAGGTAGATCATCAAAAAACGGGTTTGTTAGTGCCAGCGGGCTCTGTAAAAGAGCTTGCAAAAGCTATGCTTTGGATGATTAACAATCCTAAAGAGCGTCAAGTAATGGGAAAAGCAGGTCGTGAGCGTGGATTAAATTATTTCACTGAACAAGAACAGCTGGGCAAAGCGGTAAAAGCATTACTCTCAAATTATAAATAATATCATTGATGTTTTTGTAAATCTTGTGTCAGCCAAGCTTGAATAACAGATAAGATATAAGTTTGTTCCTCTTGAGTTAAAGGTTGTTTTTTAGGTATTTTATACCATTTTTCTAAACATCCTCTACAACAAGTTGCTGTTGCGTGCTGAGCGATAAAGATAGGATGGCCTTTCCATGGGGTTTGTTTACCATCATTCTTAGGCTCTGCTGGGGCAAGGCGTTGGGTGATAAAATCCTTGCCATGAGAGATAATTTTTTCCATACCTTGTTGTTGAAAATAAGAAAGCTCTTTCTCTTTCAAAGTAAAACGAGAGCGAAAAGAGGAATGGTTTAAACGGTTCAGAATAAATTCAGGCTTTGGCAAAGTCATAATGAATGATTTTTATTGCTTACAACTCTCTGTAATGCCTTTATAAACAGGATCAGCACCTTGTTGAAGATAAGCAAGGATTTGAGGGCCATTATAAACATAAAAGCGTGGCATATCCCCCAGCATTTGCAAGCGCTTGATAATAGAGGCAAAATTTAAGTAAGAATCCAAGCCACTAACAGGAATAGATTTATCTATTATAATTTCGGAGGGTTTTCTATCTAGAATAGAAAGATCAGCCTTTTTTTCTTGGATTAAAATTTTGGCAATCGTAATATCACCCAAAATACACATATCCATTGTGACACTTGTATCTTTGGTATTTTCATAACATTTTTCAACAGCGCTAGCTAATCCCTGTAGTCCTTTTTGACAAAAAGGAGGAGAGAATTGCTTAATCGCGGTATTTATTGTCAAAGGCAACATCGCAACAGGTGCAGGAACGGCTTGGGCAGCCAAAGGAAAAAGAATACCAATTATTGCTGGGATTATTTTTTTCATAGTAAAGATATTCCTTTTGGCTGTTCTCTTGATGAGTTATTCAGATTTTTCTGATGTTTGATTTAAAAGAGAGTGCTTGCGACCATAGCAATAATAACCAAAAAAACCAACAAGTGCATAAATAATTAATAAAATTATTGGAATAGGGTTATGGTGAAAAATAGAGGCAACCATATCAAAAAGTAGTGGAACAATCATTGCCATGCAACAAATAATTCCAAGTAATGGAATATACCCAATCCATACCCCTTTGATTTTAAATCCACCAAAGGGTACCTTGAATGGGCGGGGTAAATCAGGATGCGCATTACGCTGCCAAATAACGGTAAAACAGACAATGCCAAAGGCTGTAGACGTTCCAAGGCTTACCAAATCACTGACAATATCTATGGGTAAAATGGCAGTAGCAATGGAAACGCATATTCCCAAAATGAGCGTGCCAAGCCAAGGTGTTTTATAACGAGGATGTAAATTACAAAAAGCGGGGGGTAATAATCCATCTTTGGCCATAATAAAAAAAATACGGGTTTGTCCATATAACAAAACCAACATGACAGAACATAAACCAATAACAGCGCTTATTTTTAAGGTCCATGTTAAAAACGGAATATTGATAAAATTAGTTGCCACAGCTAAAGGATCAGAAACATTCAGCTGTTTATAAGGAACGACCCCCACTAAGACCAAAGCCACGCCGATATAAATCAAAGTCGAAATAACAAGAGATGCAATAATACCAAAAGGGATATCTTTTTGGGGATTTTTGGCCTCTGATGCCGCTGTAGAGACGGCCTCAAAACCAATATAAGCAAAGAAAATCGTTGATGCCGCTCGAAAAATGCCCGTAACACCAAAATTCATCGTTCCAGTGGATTCAGGGATGAAAGGGGTTAAGTTGGCTGGGTTTATATAAAAAAAGCCAATTACGATAAAGAGAATTAGAATACTGACTTTTAACGTAATAATAATTGCATTGATTGTTGTAGATTCAGAAACCCCAAAGAGTAAAGCAACAGAGCCAATTAAAACAGAAATAGCACCTATAAGATCAATTGATTTTGTGATGATAATCCCTTTGCTATATCCCTCTGGTGAGGGTTGAAACATGGGGTGGTATAAAAAAGAAGGGATTTCAATGTGAAAATTTTGAAGTAAAGATGCACTATAACTGGAAAAACCAGAGGCAACAGAAATTGCAGTTACTCCATATTCCAGTAAAAGTAACCACCCAACAGCCCATGCGAATTTTTCCCCCAAAGATGTATAAGCATAACTGTAGGCAGAACCTGCTACAGGAATAGTGGAAGAAAGCTCGCCATAGGAAAAAGCGGTAAAAAGGCAAGCAATGGCCGCAACAATAAATGATAAAACAACCGCAGGCCCCGCATAATTAGCAGCAGCAGTTCCCGTCATAACGAAAATCCCAGCCCCAATTGTAGCACCTACCCCAATAGTCGTTAATTGCCAAGGACCCAGGCAACGTTTTAAACCATGTGAATTGGCTTCTTGGGTAATTTGTTCAAGAGATTTGCGTTTTGAAAAAAGAGACATACTTAATGATCGAATCAGCAAAGAAACCAACTATCTTTTGATAGTTGGTTTGCAGAATATTAAAAGGATAAAATCAAAGAAGATATTGAAAATTCTTCAATAATCTTAATCTAAAGGTGCTTCTTTTCGACGTTCGATGATTTCTTTGACATGCTCTTCAATAGCTTGGCCAATTTTATCGGCTTCGTTGGCAAAGATATGATTGGCTTTGGGTAATACGCGATAATCAACAGAAATGCCTTTTTGCGCATTCAGTTTTTCCACGAGTTTATCAATTTCCCCAACAGGAACCACAGTATCAGCCTCACCAGCAATCATTAATCCACCACAAGGGCAGGGTGCTAAAAAGTTAAAGTCATAATGATTAGCTAATGGAGCAACGCTGACCCAACCCTGGATTTCAGGGCGACGCATCAAAAGCTGCATTCCAACAAAGGCTCCAAATGAATATCCACTGATCCATAATTCTCTGGAGTTTGTATTAGCCATTTGCAACCAATCCAGTGCAGCAGCAGCATCAGAGATTTCGCCAATACCACCGTCATACTCTCCCTGAGAACGTCCAACGCCCCGGGAATTATAACGTAATACGGAAAAACCCAAATTTTGAAAAGTTTGATACATCGTATAGGTAATACGATTATTCATAGTCCCCCCTTGTAAAGGATGGGGGTGAAGAATTAGCGCAAGAGGGGCATTGGGTTCATGAGAATGATGATACCGCCCTTCAAGACGACCTGCAGGACCTGCAAACATTACCTCTGGCATATGGTTATCCGTTAGTTTGACGAAAAATGATTAATCTAGGGTATTCAAAAATAATCACAGAGACTTACCTCTATAAAACCATTTTATATAAAGGAAAAGCATTTTTCTAGAATTTAATACTCTCTGTATGATAAAAATACACAATAATTGAATTATTATAGAATTTTAAAACATATTATAAAAATATCTTTTTTTAATTCTTTATATTTTGTTAAAATCCGAGGGGATTTTACAAATAAATTGAAATGATAAAGATTTAAAATGAAACAACCTGTTTATCTAGACGCTAATGCCAGTGAACCTGTCAGGGATTCTGTGTTATCTGAAATGGTTAAAGCGTTGCAAATAACAGGTAATCCCTCCTCAGTGCATGCGATGGGTCGGCGTTGTTATCATATGATTGAAGATGCAAGAGAAGTCGTTGCAGACCATTTTGGGGGAGATGTGCAAAATTGTATTTTTACCTCAGGGGGAACAGAGGCAGATATTTTAGCGATATATGGACAGATACAAAAACGACCTTTGTGGATTGGTGCGACCGAACATCCCGCAATCAGCCAAGTTGATTTGCCTAAAACGATTTTGCCAGTGACCAAAGAGGGCGTTATAGATCTGGTCTTTTTAGAGCAGCTTTTACAACAAGCTGAAACGCCACCGTTAGTATGTTTAATGTTAGCCAATAGCGAAACTGGGGTTATCCACCCTATAGAGCAAGCAGCGCAACTATGTCATGAATATGGGGCTTTGCTTCATATAGATGCTGTGCAGGCAGCAGGACGCATAAAGATCGATTTATCAACAATAGGGGCGGATAGTTTGGCGATTTCTGCTCATAAAATGGGTGGCCCTAAAGGTGTTGGTGCTTTGTTATTGGCAGCAGGAAATATCCGAGGCGCAAAACATCTGGAACCTTTATTTATTGGTGGTGGTCAAGAGCAAGGTCGTAGAGGAGGAACTCAAGCTTTGCCAATGATAACAGGGATGGCAGAGGCGGTCAGATCCTCTTACATACAAGATCGTCGTATCATTGGGGAACTGCGTCATTTAATTGAGACAGCAGCAAAGCAAAAAGGAGCGGTGGTTTGTGGTGAAGATGCGCCACGATTAGATAATACGTCTTGCTTGGCTTTTGAAGGCATAGTGGCACAGCGCCAGTTAATGGCGTTGGATATGGCTGGTTTTTGTGTTTCAACAGGCTCTGCATGTTCATCAGGTAAAGTAGGGAAATCACCTGTTTTAACAGCGATGGGGTTGGAGCATTTGGCAGGGTATAGTATTCGTATATCATTGCCTTGGAATATTACTGAAGCTGACGCAGAACAATTTATTGATGCGTATTGTCGTATGATTGTAGCCTAGTGCGACAAAGGATTAACTTGTTGGATCATGCGATATATCTTGATTATCAAGCGACGACGCCTTGTGACCCACGAGTCGTAGAGGAAATGCTTCCATATTTTTCTAACCTTTTTGGGAATGCACATTCTGAGCATGCTTTGGGACAACAAGCGAGTATAGGGGTTGAAAATGCACGTCAGCAAGTTGCTGATTTGTTAGGAGTTACTCCATCAGAGATTGTTTTTACCTCGGGTGCAACAGAAGCGAATAATATTGCTATTCAAGGCACAGTTAGATATTTACTAAAACAAGGAGCAACGGCAAGGCGTGTCATTACTATTGTTTCAGAGCATAAATCTGTTTTGGAAGTCGTAAATAGCCTTGCTGAATTGGGTATTGAAATTGTCACCTTGCCTGTTAATCGAGAGGGTATAGTTGACCAAGAAAACCTTAGAAAATCTCTGGAAATCCCTACATTATTGGTCAGTGTTATGGCAGCGAATAATGAGACCAGTGTGCTCCAGCCTATTACACGACTAGCGCAACTAGCGCATGAATATAGAGCTTTGTTTCATTGTGACATGGCACAGATCATCGGAAAAACGGTTGATCGGTTTTCTATGGAATATATCGATCTTGCTTCTATATCAGGGCACAAGTTTTATGGTCCCAAAGGGATTGGTACATTATATGTCCGCAGAAAACCAAGGGTGAGGGTGTCTCCTTTATTTTATGGAGGGTATCAAGAGAGAGGGTTACGTTCAGGGACTTTGCCCGTGCCTTTGATTGTTGGTTTGGGCAAGGCGTGTGAAATTGTACAAAGGGAAGGACCTCAAGAAGCATTAAGGTTACAGCATTATAAGAATCAATTGCTTCAAGCGTTACAGTCTGAGTTTCCAAGGATACAAGTGAATGGTTCCATTGAAAATTCGTTGCCAGGTAGTATAAATTTATATTTTCCTGGGATCAGAGCCCTTGATCTTTTCAAAAGGATTCCACATCTTTATTTATCAACAGGATCTGCTTGCACGATATCTTCTTTGGTGCCATCTTATGTTTTAACGGCAATGGGAATTTCGGCAGAACAAGCTGTGCAAAGTTTTCGTTTGTCATTTGGACGTATGACCAAAAATACACAAGTAAAGCAAGTTATTAATGCTTTGACTTGTGCTTATGGTGAACTTATGGCAGGAAGATAATCATTTTTGTTTAAGGAAATATTAAAATGCCTCGTATGACTTTTATTGAACGTGATGGCACAGCACACGAAGTTGATGCGCCTGTTGGACTATCTGTTTTAGAAATTGCACATAAAAATGACATAGATCTAGAAGGTGCATGTGAGGGCTCTTTGGCTTGTGCGACGTGTCATGTTATTGTCGATGAAGTATGGTGGGATAAATTAAAAACCGCAGCTGAAGAAGAAGAAGATATGTTGGATATGGCATTTGGATTGGAAAAAACTTCTCGCCTTGGATGCCAAATTATTATGACCGAAGAATTAGACGGTCTTGTTGTACGTTTGCCGAGAATGTCATAAATCAATGCGTATTATGGTTGCCATGTCTGGTGGCGTTGACAGTTCTGTAACAGCTGCCCTTTTAAAAGAACAAGGACATGATGTCTTTGGTGCTACATTACAACTTTATGATGCGCGTGGTGTGGTTAAAAAAGGGTCTTGTTGTGCAGGGCAAGATATTCGTGATGCTCGCCGTGTTTCCGATCAACTGGGAATCCCTCATTATGTGATTGATGCTGAGGATCGTTTCCACCAAACGGTGATTGATCGTTTTGCGCAATCATACACGCGTGGGGAAACACCCGTTCCATGTATTGAGTGTAATCAAGGGGTCAAATTTACAGACCTTTTGAATATGGCCAGAGAGCTTGGTGCCGATGCGATGGCAACAGGTCATTATGTGCGTAGGGTTGATGGAATAAATGGTGCAGAGTTGCATCGTCCCGTCGATATGAGCCGCGATCAGTCTTGGTTTTTATTTGCAACAACCTCGGATCAATTGGATTTTTTGCGTTTTCCTTTGGGTGATATGGCGAATAAAGATGTTGTTCGCCAAGAAGCAGAGCGATTTGGTTTAACGGTTGCACAAAAATCCGATAGCCAAGATATTTGTTTCGTAACTGATAAATCTTACATTCAGATTGTAGAAAAATTATCCCCTGAAGGTCTTGAAAAAGGCGAAATCGTTGATGAAACAGGTGCTGTTTTAGGGCAACATGAAGGCATTGCGCATTATACAGTTGGTCAATCCAAACGTTTGGGAAATTTGGCGATGCGCCAAGGGGATAAACAAATGGTGTTGCGGATTGATCCGCAAACAAGACGGATTATTATTGGTGCTAAACAAGATGCTGGACGTAAAGTTTTTTTCCTTCGTGATTTAAATTGGTTGATGCCTATTCCAGAGCAAGAAATGCGTTGTAATGTGCAAATTCGTGCGCGTGAACAAGAACGTTCCGCAACGGTTAGAATATTGTCAGATCAACGTGTACAAGTAGAGTTAGATGAAACGGCAAATCCAGCACCAGGTCAAGCTTGTGTATTCTATCAAGACACAAGAGTGCTTGGTGGTGGATTTATTACTTTGGCTTAAAATCTTTAAAGTAATAATTTTTCTTTTCTTCTATATGGTGCTGTTGTATTACAGGAAATACATTAGAAAAGCTTTTCTAGTTGTAAGTAATTAAATTTTATAGATTTGGATGACGCAATTGTTTTTGAAATCATCTTTAACACAAATAAAATTACAATTTTTTTATATTGTAATTTTATTAACGTTACTCTTTGGGTGTATTAGCTATCAATATGCTAATGCTGCTGTGCGGATTGGTTGGACTGATCAAGTAGACTTGGCTAAACTTGCTCAAGTTAATGGGACATATCGTAAAGCACTGGGAGAGCGTGTTGATTGGCAACAATATGATGATGAATTTAAAATGATTCATGATTTAGCTGTTGAGACTTTAGATATTGCCCCTGTAGGGTTAATCCCTTTGACTTCTGCCGTTACTGCAGGAGTTCAGGTACGTATTATTGCGATCAGCTTTCAATATGGAAACAGTAGTGGATTAGTTGTACAAAACAAATCTGGTATTGATAAGCCAGAGGCTCTGATTGGTAAAAAAATTGCCGTTCCTTTCTTAACGTCTGCTCATTATAGTTTATTAAAAGCATTAGAGCATTGGAAAATAGACTTTCATCAAGTCCAGATAATAAATATGCCTGCCAATAAAATTGAGGATGCATGGAAAAAGCATGAAATTGATGGGGTTTATGCGGATGGGATATCATTATTGCATTTCCAAAAAGATGGTCATGTTTTAGTTACTTCTCAACAAGTAGCAGATTGGGGAAGTCCTACTTATACTTTTTGGGTAGTAATGGATAATGAGATTGTGTTGAAACCCTATTGGTTACAGCCTTTTGTTGAGGCTACGTTAAAAATGGTTAAAGAATATAATCAAAACAAAGATAAGTTAACGGTTAAATCTCAAGATATTATTAGTGTTGCACAATTATTAAAACTTTCACCAGAAGACACGCTGACTTTATTAAAGGGTAAAGAGTATTTTGGACAAAGAGAGCAATCCCTTATTTTTACACGTCATTTACCTGGATACTTAAATCAAATTGGATTGTTTTTACGTGGTTTAAATGTGATGAATAATGTGTTATCTGATTATTTAATTTATATTTATCCAAGCTTCATTAATGATGCCAAAATTAAATAATTATATTATATAGTTATTAACGGAGGAGCTGTTCCCTCATGATGGGTAAAACATCAAGAATAATGACGGTTCTTCCCCCTAAAGAAGGGTTTTCACCTGGATGCGTGGGTGCAATTGGATTGTTAGTTCAATGTTTGGCCCAACCTCAAGATTTGATTGTTGGTAAAGCCCTGGATTGTTTGCCTTTTGTTGGTTTGCATTATTTAGAAATTTCAAAAAGTTGGTATTCTCTTTTTATTCAAAGCAATGCATATCGTTGTGGTGTTTCTCGTCTAGTTCAAAAATATCGACCTTGTTTAGTAGAAATTCATAATCGCCCAGAAATTGCATTATACATTGCTCAAAAGTATCCATATATTCCTGTAAGTCTGACATTACATAATGATCCTTTGTCGATGAGGGGATTAAAAAAAAATATAGAACGTCATAAGATCGTTGAAAAATTACATGTGGTTGCAGTCTCAGAGTGGGTAAAAGATCGCTTTTTATCAGGTCAGGTCAAAGGAAGCGTTACGATATTGCCTAATTACATTGACTGTAAAAAGCTTCCTCAATATATCCCTATTCCCGAACGAAAAAAAAATATTTTATTTGTTGGTCGAGTTGTCGCAGATAAAGGGGCAGATATCTTTGTGGCACTCTGTTGTAAGCTGCTACAGGTTGATCCCTCATGGAATATTGAAATTATTGGTGCGGATCGTTTTAAGTCAAATAGTCCAGAAACGCCCTTTATTCAAAAATTACGACATCAATTGCGACAGACACAGATTAAAATGGTCGGTTATTTACCTTATGATCAGGTATTACAAAAAATCTCAGAGGCATCAATTGTTATTATGCCTAGTCGTTGGCCTGAGCCGTTTGGAATGACAGCTTTGGAAGCAATGGCTTGTGGAACACCTTTATTAGTATCTGCGGTTGGTGCATTACCAAAAGTGGTTGGAAATGGTGCTTTGTTAATGGACCCAACAAATATAGAGCAGGCTTTTCAACAGCTAATACGGTTGGTGAAAAATCAAGATTTACGAGAGCAACTTTCTCTTTACGCAAAAGAACAAGCGTTTCGTTATAATTCAGAGCAGGCTTTACAAGCGTTAAACTCTTTTAGAAAACAAATTTGTCCTCAATTGCAGGGTAATTTATAAAAAACGGTAAGAAAATTTTATGAATTTTATTCGTCGATTTCTGCACTATACTACCCTGAGCGCTGTCTTGGTTTTACCTATTTTTTTAACTCACTTTCGAGGCATAGCGGATGGATTAATCAGCTATGTTGCTATTTGTTTCTTATTTCACTGTTTCCTTGAAAAAGAGTGGGAGTGGAGTAAACAACTTTGGGTAATGTTTGCTTTGGTCTGGTGGGGATGGTTAGTAATTTGTACGATTCCTTTTGGATCTTTTTTTGGAGAAACCTCGAATGGGAATTTGTTGCAAGCAATGGGTGTCATCAGATTTCCTATTTTCGTTATTGCTTTACAACAGTGGGTTTTAAAGGAAAATAAGTATCGTAGGTGGTTAGCCTATATAATTGCATTTTGTACTCTATATATTCTTTTGAATATGTTGGCACAACTCATAATTGGTTATAATATTTTGGGAATGCCGCGTTATTTTGATGGCACTTTAACGGGACCTTACGAACACCCCAGAGCAGCGGCGCCGTTATCTAGAATGTTATTGCCAGTGATGTTGGCGGTTTGCGCATATTTAATATGGCAATATAAAGGGTATAAAGGGCAATTATATGCGTTATTCACTTTGTTGTTTGCTGTAGCTATGATGGTTATGGCGGGCCAAAGAATGCCTTTTGGTTTATTTATTATGGGATTAGGAATAGCTGTTATTTGGTTAAAACCATTGCGTATTTTGGCCTTGGTAACGGTTGGAGTTGTTCCAATTATTATTTTGATCACAGCATTTATATCGCCTGAAAGTTTCAATCACTTAGTTACACATTTTATCGACCAAATGTCTCATTTTTCTTCTAGCCCTTATGGGTTGGTTTATACCAGAGCTGTGGTGATGGGAGCAATGAATCCTTGGGCTGGCCTAGGGTACGATGCATTTAAACATGCATGTGGTAATGCAATATATTTTCATGGATGGCCTTTTTGGGATATAAACTCGGGAAATGGAGGTGGGGGAATTATTTGTTTAACTCATCCACATAATCATTATTTACAAGCGTTTATTGATGCGGGTATTCTTGGATTAATTTTATTTATCTTAACAATTATCAGTGCGCTTGTTGAATTGTGTAAAGGGTTGAATATTACAGTCACAACAAAAGCAGAAGCAATACGTAAAGCTTGGTGTGTTGGATTGTTTGCGGCAGTTTTTATCCATGAATGGCCTTTTGCATCAACCAGTAATTTTGTAAACATGCCATTAGGAGGATGGTTTTTCCTATTGCTGGGGATGGGTTTAGCTTATAGTTGGGATTATCAAATAAAATTAAAAGAAAGAGAAGATCAGTATGTCAGATATTAAAGAAACAGTTCCGGTTACCGTTTTAACGGGATATTTAGGCGCAGGAAAAACAACATTACTCAATCATATTTTAACGCAACAGCATGGAAAAAAATATGCAGTGATTGTGAATGAATATGGAGAGTTGGGTATTGATAATGATTTAGTTGTTGATGCTGATGAAGAAATCTTTGAAATGAATAATGGATGTGTGTGTTGCACCATCCGTGGAGACCTTGTGCGTATCTTAGGCACCTTAATGAAACGCCGCACCAAATTTGATGGAGTTATTGTTGAAACAACGGGGCTTGCTGACCCTGCACCTGTGGCTCAGACTTTCTTTGTTGATGAAGATGTTAAACAAAAAACAAGGTTGGATGCGGTAATTGCTGTGGTGGATGCACAGCATGTGATGCAAACTTTGGATGAGAGTAAAGAAGCGGTAAATCAAATTGCTTTTGCAGATGTTATTTTACTAAATAAAATTGATCTTGTTGATAGAGAGGCTTTAAAAAAAGTTGAGCAACGACTGAAAGCAATTAACCCTTATGTTGCTTTGTATCACACACAAAAAGGGCAGGTTGCTTTGGATAAAATATTGGATCGAGGTGGATTTGATCTTAAAAAAGCATTGACTTTGTCTCCTGATTTTCTTGAGGATAATCACGATCACGATCACGATCACGATCACGATCACGATCACGATCACGATCACGATCATCATAGTCATGCGGTTCATCATCATCATGGGGATGGGGTGACAAGTATTTCTTTGCTAGAGGATAAACCTTTGGATGCTAAGAAATTTGATTTTTGGATTGGATCCGTTTTACAGCAATTTGGTACAGAATTATTGCGCACCAAGGGAATACTGAATTTTTCAAATTCTGATGAGTGTTATGCTTTTCAAGCTGTTCATATGATGGCAGATGGTGATTTTATTCGCTCTTGGAAACCACAAGAAAAACGTTCTTCTCGGTTGGTTTTTATTGGTCGCCATTTAGATGAAAAAAAATTGCGCGATGGATTTAAAAATTGTGTCGCACGCTAAGCTAATATAGGAAAAAAAATGCAAGCGCCAATACAATTAATCGATAGTCGAGGCAAATACAAGCAAACTGATGGGAATATTATTAGTTGCGTGGTTTCACAAAACGGCCACTATGTTGCTTTTGCTACAGCTGATGGAGATTTGTGGCTTGTTGAGCGCAAAAACATCCAACAACCTGAATTATGGCAGAAAATTCAACCCCATGAAGGGGGCATTTTATGTCTTTCACAAGATATAACCCCATCTGGTTTTATTACAGCAGGGGATGATAATCAGATTGTGCGAATAATCCCAGGGAAAGAGCCAGAGTTATTAGTCAAAACGAAGCGCTGGGTAGAGCATATGGTTACTTGGTTTGATAAAGAAGGTTCCTCTTCTAAGGTTGCTTTCGTAGAAGGAAAGCAAGTTCATATTTATCAAGATCATTTTAATAAACCACTCTGTGTTTTGGAACATGATTCTACGGTTAGTGATTTAACGTTTAGTAAAGATGGTCAAAATTTGGCAACTTCTTATTATAATGGCGCCACATTATGGGCTATAAAAGATCAAAAAGCCGATAAAATTAAAGATTTTGTATGGAAAGGCAGCCATCTTGTTATTGCGTTGCACCCCAAAGAAGAAGCTATTGTCACTTCGATGCAAGATCATGATTTACATGGGTGGCGTATTTCTGACGCCCATAATATGCGTATGAGTGGGTATCCTGTAAAAGTGCAATCTTTAAATTTTTCTAATGATGGGAAATGGCTTGCAACAAGTGGTGCAGAATCTGTGGTGATGTGGCCATTTTTTGATGGTGGCCCAATGGGAAAACCCCCTACAGAGTTACCTGGTATTCCAGGAGGGTATTGCACCATTGTTAAATTTCATCCTGTTTATGGAGACTTATTAGCCGCAGGTTTTATTGATGGCAGTATTTTACTGATTAGCCCTGATGGTGAAAAGGTCTTACCCATTACGTTAGGGCAGGATAAAGATTTTGGATCAATTACTGCTTTAAATTTCGATATGGCAGGAAGCTTATTATTTTTCGGTACAGAAAAAGGTGTCATAGGGTTGGTTGATTTATCAGCATCAAATGAATAGTTTTTGATGCTGTAATGATTAATTATCTACCTTGTTTTTGGATTTTATGAATAATGCGCCCAAGTTCGTGACGCTCATCACAAAGTTGAAAAAGCTCTCTATTTGGCGCAGATTTCCCACGTAAAGATCCATGCCACAGAGAAACTAAAATCCCTGCTTGTTTCACTGCTTGAACAGCGGGGATTAAATCACCATCGCCTGTGGCGATAATGAGATGATCGATTTGTTTGGTTATAGATAATTGCATCATGTCAACAACCATAAGGATATCAACACGTTTTTGATGAAAGCTAAGTGCGTTGCTATCTTGATCTTCATAGCGTGATAAAGCACCAAGGCGAACTTCAAAGCGGGGTAAAAATTTAAGAGCCTCAAAAAAATTCATTTTTCCTTCATAAAGATTTTTATCATCTTCTGAAGTTGAAAAATCTAGATGAGGTAGGCAATTATAGTAAAAAGTTCTAAATAAACGATATTCACCAGTAATTTCTTTAACTAGTTTTTCATAGTTAATTTGTATATTTGGAAATTCTTGCCGTGTAATATATTCAATATATCCAGCATCAAGAAGAATAGCACAACGAGAAGGAATTTGCATTTTATTAACCATGTTATTCAATATTGTGCATATAATATGCGAATTATATTAAAAAAAACACCTTTTAATTTGAGTTGGTAACATTTTTTTTTTAAAAAATTAGTTATATCTTTTTTACCATATAAGATTATTTTTTTTTAATTCATCTTCTGGTTCTACATGAATATTGATTGAAACAGATCCAATTGCATTTTTTATAGAAAGCTCAATGCGATCACAGATTTTATGAGCTGTATATACATTCATTGTGCCAGGAACGACCAAGTGAAAATCAATAAAAGTTATTGCACCGACTTGACGAAACCTGACCATATGAAAATCAAGGGCTTCGGGAGCATTCTTTTTAATAAGCTCGTAGATATGCTCTGTGACTTGTTTAGGTGGAGCCTGATCCATCAATCCGTTAAAGGATTCTGTTATAACTTGAAATCCCATACGTAAAACATTCAGGGCAATACAAAATCCTAATATTGCATCAAGAAGAGCCCATTGGATGAAAGGGATTAAAATAAACCCACAAATCAGCCCAACAGTGGTCCAAACATCAGATAATATATGTTGCCCTCCAGCGATAAGGGCAGGAGAGCAATATTTTTTTCCTACTTTTATTAGAACAATACACCAAATAAGATTAACGATCCCCGCAGAGCCGTTAAATAATATTCCAATAAAAGGAGCAGTGGGGAGTTTGGGATGTTGCCAAGCTAAGAAAGATTCATAAAAGATTAACCCAGCTGTGGTTACAACCAATAGCCCTTCAATAGCCGCCGAAATATACTCGGCTTTTTGATGACCATAAGGGTGTTGTCTGTCAGCAGGATGAGCAGCAAAAATTAACGCAATACATCCTAAGATTGCAGCTGCAACATTTATGAGTGTTTCCAGCATATCAGAATAAAAGGCAACACTGTTAGTGGTGTACCAAGCAAAATATTTTAAATATAAAACAAGAATACTGACAAAGATACTGCCAATACTGAACAATATCTTTTTGTCCTGAACAACTCTAAGAATCATAAATATAAATTTCTATTATTAAAAGATCAGTCTTGATAAAAAGAGATCAAACTGCTTCTGCATTTGCTAAAACGCAAGATTTAGCTTCGTTTTGTAATTCAATTTGGATTGTTGTATGTCCGATTTTGAATTTATCTTGCAGTTGTTGAGCTGTTACCGACAGAAAATCATCTAAACGGTGATCAACATTACTGACTAAATGCACGGTTAATGCAGTCTCAGTTGTACTCATTGCCCATATATGTAGATCGTGCAGATCTAAAATGCTAGGTAAAGCACGTAAGTAACTTTCGACTTCTTTACGATTAATATTGGTTGGCACGCCATCGACAGCTAAGGCCACTGAATCTTTTAATAAGGACCATGTTCCCATAATGATAATAATGGATACAACCAAACTTATAATTGGGTCTAGGATATTAAACCCTGTAAATAGGATAATAATACCAGTAATAACGACCGCCAAGGATAATAAGGCATCATATGCCATATGTAAAAAAGCCCCTTTGATGTTAAGATCCTCTTTATGACCAGAGACAAACATCATGGCGGTTAAACCATTTACAATAACGCCAATCGCAGCAACAATGATAACTGTCCATCCGGCAACAGGGGCTGGATGAAAAAGGCGCTCAATGGCTTCCCATATAATACCACCTGTTACTATCAGTAAAATAACAGCATTGGTTAACGAAGCTAGAATAGAAGTTCTGCGATAGCCATAGGTAAAATTATCTGTGGGTCTTTTTTTGCTTAAAATTGCAGCGATCCAAGCGCAAGCCAGTGCTAAGATATCTGAAAGATTGTGACCAGCATCTGCAAGTAGTGCCAGTGAATTCCCCCAAAACCCCCAAGCAGCTTCGGCAATAACATAAATTAGATTAAGGCTGATGCCAATTGCAAACGCCTTTCCAAAAGATTTCGGAACATGGTGATGTCCATGACTGTGAGAGTGCCCACCGCACTCTTGTTCGTGGTGATGATCATCATGATTGTGATCATGTTCGTGATGATGAGCAGAGTGATCGGACATGGTCAGGCAATCCTTTGGCAATCATGTTAAGTTATGTATATATTGAATTATAATGATAAATGCGCATTTATGCGCTTTGTGTTTACTGTATACTGATTCTTGTTATAAATATATATAGTTTTCTATAGTTTTAATAAGGTATGTGCTATGCATATCATAGACTTATTTTTCCTCTTAATATGTTAATAGTTATATAAAACGATGATACGAATCACTGAACTGAAACTACCCCTTAATCATAGCGATGAAGAGCTAAAAGAAGCTTTAAAACAACGTCTTTTAACGGATATTAAACAATATCACATTGTAAGGCGAGGATATGATGCACGTAAACGTGGGCATATTTTACTAGTCTATACAATTGATTGTGAAATTGAAGATGATGATGTTTGTTTAAATTTACATGCTCAAGATAAGCATTTACATAAAGCACCACAAGTGAAGTACCAGTTTGTTGTAGATCGTATAACAGGTGAAAAACTAGCTGGTCAGTCAAGTTACCAACGTCCTGTGATTATTGGTTCAGGTCCTTGTGGTTTTATGGCGGGGCTTTTATTAGCCCAAATGGGACTGCGTCCTTTAATTTTAGAGCGTGGTAAAGAGGTTCGTGAACGTACGGCGGATACTTTTGCATTTTGGCGAAAATCAGAATTTAATCCAGAAAGTAATGTTCAATACGGAGAGGGTGGCGCTGGAACGTTTTCAGATGGCAAGCTTTATACGCAGATTAGTGATCCTCATCATTATGGGCATAAAGTTCTAACAGAATTTGTGAAAGCAGGCGCACCAGAGGAAATCCTTTTTGTTTCCAAACCACATATTGGCACGTTTCGTTTGGTCAGTATGGTTGAACATATCCGCTCTGAAATTGAATCCTGTGGTGGGAGCTATCGTTTTAATACCCAAGTTACCTCTATTTTAATGGATAAAGATCGCCAAGTCGTTGGGGTGCGTTTAAAGACTGGTGAAGAGATTGCAACGCGTCATGTGATTTTGGCTACAGGGCATAGCGCCAGAGATATGATGGTTTCTTTGTATAATGATGGTGTGTCTGTTCAAGCCAAGCCATTTTCTGTCGGTGTGCGAATAGAGCATCCTCAGTCTATGATTGACCAAGTTCGTTTTGGACCGCAAGCAGGGCACAAGAAACTAGGGGCTGCGGATTATAAACTAGTTCATCACGCAGGTAATGATCGTGGAGTTTATTCTTTCTGTATGTGTCCAGGGGGAACTGTGGTTGCTGCTGCTTCAGAGCAAGGTGGTGTGGTTACAAACGGGATGAGCCAATATTCTCGTGCTGAAAGAAATGCTAATGCGGCTTTGGTTGTGAGTGTTGACCCGCAAAAAGACTATCCAGATGATCCATTGGCTGGGATAGATTTTCAAAGAAAGCTTGAACGAAAGGCTTTTGTGCTGGGTGGGTCTGATTACAAAGCACCCGTGCAAAGAGTAGAAGATTTTTTGGCAGGACGTGCCAGTAAAACCTTGGGTGATGTAATCCCCTCTTATAAACCTGATGTTACTCCAAGTAACCTCATTGAAATTTTGCCTAATTTTGTTGTAGATGCGATTAAGGAGGCGTTACCAGCGTTTAACCGTAAATTATCCGGGTTCAGTTTTGCAGACGCAGTGATGACAGGTGTTGAAACGAGAACTTCTTCTCCTATTCGTATCCCAAGGGGAGAAGATGGAAATAGTATTAATACTCAAGGTCTTTATCCGGCTGGTGAAGGTGCAGGTTATGCGGGGGGGATTATGTCAGCGGCTATTGATGGAATTAAAATGGCTGAAGTTGTAGCGAAAGATCTGATGAAGATATAATTAAGTTGAGTAGTGTGATCTTAGTAGAGAAAAATGGAGATTTAAAAAATTTAATGCTGGAATTGTAAACTTAATTGGCTCTATGGGAACGGTTAAAGGTATATCCTTGGACCAAAAATGATGCTTTGCTACCTTTGGATCAATTAGGTGATTTTGATACGCCAATTTATTTATCTATAAAGATTTTACAAGGTGCCCCATATATCTTAGAAGATCGTAAAGACGAAGATCAAAAACAATTTGCTTAATCAATTGGTAGCTTAATTAGAAAAGCCTTACTCTAAAGTAAGGCTTTTCTTTATGTTTAACTATGTTCTAGGTGTAAATAAAATAATACTAGCACCGATAAGGCAAATAATGGCACCAATAATATCCCATTTATCAGGGCGAGTATCCTCTATGACCCATAACCAGATAAGGGAGCAAATTATATAAATTCCGCCATAAACAGCATAGGCTCTGCCTGCCATATCGATGTCAACTTTGGTTAATATCCAAGCAAAGAAAAGAAGAGATATTGCCCCTGGGAATAACCACAAAGGGGACTTTTCTAATTTGACCCAAGCCCAAAATGAAAAGCATCCTGCAATTTCGGCAAAAGCGGCTAAGATATAAAATACAAAAGACATTATTTAGTAATCAATTAATGAGAATAAAAATCAGGTAAATAGCACTCCATATAGGTTGCATTATCACCATAGGTTTTCAATTTTTCTTGTAAAACTTTATCTGGAATAATAGGGGAAAACCCATATTGTTTCCAAAAAGATACTGAATTTTGAATTGAAATTAAAGAAGCATGTTGAAATTGTTTTTGATAAGCTATTTTGGCGAAATGTTGGAACAACAATTTACCAACACCCATTCCTCTGGCTTTGGGATGAATGGCCAAATCATGTAAATATAAACAATCAGCATGCTGATCTATGACTTGTGTCTCACTGTGTAGTTGTGGAGGGTTTCCTAATGTCGCAGGAATGGACAATAAATAACCTTTAATGTCGTCTTGACTATCTTTGGCAACAAAACAAGTTTCAGGACTAATATGTATTTTAGATATCATTGATTCCGCGGATTCTGGTTCTATTTCATGATAGCATAAATCTTGGATAGCTAAGATAGCATTGAGATCATGATCAGTAGCAGGAAAAATATTCATCTTAATTGTTTCGTAAAATAAATTAAAGTTGTTCTATGGTCATCGTTTATAACATTTTGTATAAAGATAATAAAGTCTGTAAAATCTTGTTTCTTTGATGTGAAAAGTTTAAAATAAATAGATATTAAATATACTTGCGTTAACATTTAACCTGGAATATTTTTGATGTGGGTGAGTTAGGATTTATAAAGTATGCAACGCTCTTTAGGTTTATTTTTTGTTATAGCTGGATGTTCTTTTGCTAGTACAGTGATGGCTGACACTGATATTATTGTTTTTCCAAATAAGCTTAATACCGATTTGATAAAGATGCATAAAGAAGCAGAACAAGGAAGTATAAAAGATCAATTTAATCTTGGCGTATTGTATCTTGAAGGCAAACAAGTTCCAAAAGATGACAAAAAAGCAGTTGAATATTTTCAAAGAGCTGCTCAACAAGGGGATGCTCAAGCTCAATATAATTTAGGATTAATGTACGTTGACGGCAAAGGTGTTTCCAAAGACTATGCCAAGGCGATTCAATATTTTCAAATGGCAGCTTATCAATATATGCCCCAAGCTGATTTTAATCTTGCACGGATGTATGATCGTGGTTTAGGGGTCCCGCAAAATGATCAAAAGGCGGCATTATGGTATAAAAGAGCTGCAGAACAAGGTCTTCCTGAGGCACAATATAATTTGGCATTGATGAATTATAAAGGTCAGGGAATGCCTATAGATTATCGTGAAGCGTTGAATTTATTTAAAAAAGCGGCAAAGAAAAACCATGTGGATGCTGCTTATAACTCGGGATTTATGTATGAAGAGGGTGTTGGAGTTTCTGCAGATAAAGAAAAGGCAAAATTATATTTTAAACAAGCTTGCGATTTAAAAAGTCAAGATGGGTGTAGAGAATATAATTTCTTAATACAAAATAATTAAGCTGTGTAAGATACGTCTTAATAATTTGTATTCTTAGTTACCACAATTAAAGAATTTATGGTTAGCTCTTTTATAAATTTAGTTTATTAGCCGTATTGTTCGAATATCAACAACGATTAATTACTGTTATTAAAAAACTGACAGAGATTTGTTCGTAGAATGAAATTATTATTTCATAAAATATAAATAAAATAAATAACCCTGTATTTCTTTGATCTTATAATATGGTATAGAATAAAACTAATTTCTTGATCTTATAACAAAAGCACTATTGAAACGATGGGGGCTGAATTGACGGATAAAATATTGGATAAGAAAATTGTCCAACGTGTTGCCAAACTTTCTTCTTTGGCAGTCAAAGAAGAAGAATTGACAATATATGCCACGGATTTAGGTGGAATTATCAATTGGATGGAACAATTAAACGAAGTTGACGTAAGCAATGTTCAGCCAATGGTTGGCACGGAAATTGCGCAATTACGCTTGCGCGAAGATGTGGTGACGGATGGGGATTGTAAAGAAGATGTTCTTTCCAATGCTCCTGAACGGATTGCCGATTTTTATGCTGTGCCAAAGGTGGTTGAATAATGTTAACGGGAATAAAAATTACCGAGGCAGTCGATGGATTGCGTCAAAAGAAATTCAGTGCCGAAGAATTAACCAAAGCACATGTGAATGCAATTAATACCCTGAATGACCGTATTAATGCCTATATTACGGTGACTGCGGACGCTGCGATTGAACAAGCCAAAGTAGCAGATCAAAAATTGGCAGCTGGGGATGCGCCTGCATTAACGGGTATTCCTTTGGCAATTAAAGATTTATTTTGTACCAAAGGTGTAAAAACCACCGCAGCCAGCCGTATTTTGGAAAATTTTGTGCCACCTTATGAAAGCACAGTCACCGCGAATTTATTGCGTGATGGTGCAGTATTTTTGGGCAAAGTGAACCTTGACGAATTTGCAATGGGTTCTGGCAATTTAAACTCTGCCTTTGGTGCCGTGGAAAATCCATGGAAACGTCAAGGTGAGGATACCTTCCTTGTCCCTGGTGGGTCTTCTGGTGGTTCTGCTGCTGCGGTGGCTGCACAAATGGCAATGGGTGCGACTGGAACGGATACGGGTGGCTCTATTCGTCAGCCTGCGGCTTATTGTGGGATTACTGGGATTAAACCAACCTATGGTCGTTGCAGCCGTTGGGGCATTATTGCTTATGCAAGTTCTTTGGATCAAGCCGGCCCAATGGGGAAATCTGTTGAAGATTGCGCGATTATGTTACAATCTATGGCTGGATTTGATCCAAAAGACAGCACTTCTGTAGATAAAGAAGTTCCTGATTATCGTGCAGCGTGCAATCGTTCCTTAAAGGGGATGAAGGTTGGTATTCCGATGGAGTATCGCGCACCTGGTTTATCCCCAGAAATTGAAGCTGTTTGGCAGCAAGGGATTAACTGGCTTAAAGAAGCAGGCTGTGAAATTGTTGATGTGTCTTTGCCTCATACAAAATATGGGTTAGCAACTTATTATATTATTGCCCCTGCTGAGGCTTCTTCTAACCTTGCTCGATATGATGGCGTTCGTTATGGTCGTCGTGTAGATGGTGCAAGCCTTGATGAGCTTTATGCCAATACGCGTGGTGCTGGTTTTGGTGATGAAGTTAAACGTCGTATCTTGATGGGAACTTATGTGCTTTCTGCGGGATATTATGATGCGTATTATTTGCGTGCGCAAAAAGTGCGTAAATTAATTAATCAAGATTTCATGAATGTGTTTGATAAAGTGGATGTGTTATTAACCCCAACCGCACCAACCGCAGCCTTTGCCAAAGGTGAAAATCTAGACGATCCTGTGCAAATGTATCTGAACGATATCTTTACGGTTCCCGCCAGCATGGCTGGTGTGCCTGGCCTTGCCATTCCTGCTGGATTAAGCAGCCAAGGATTGCCTTTGGGATTACAGTTATTAGGCCGTCCTTTTGGTGAAGAAACTTTATTTGCGGTTGGCTCTGCGATGGAAAAAGCAGCTAACTTTACCCATAAACCCACTCTTTGTGCTGGAGGTTCCCTATGAGTTATATGATTGAAGGTTCAACGGGTGCTTGGGAAGTGGTCATTGGGCTGGAAGTTCACGCCCAAGTCATCAGTAAAGCCAAATTATTCTCTGGTGCATCAGCACATTTTGGTGCGGATCCAAATACTCATGTTAGCTTGGTTGATGCTGCATTTCCAGGAATGTTGCCTGTATTAAACCGTGAATGTGTGGATCAAGCCATTCGCACAGGTCTTGGGTTAAATGCCAAAATTAACTTAATGAGCCGTTTTGACCGTAAAAATTATTTCTATGCCGATTTGCCTCAAGGCTATCAGATTTCTCAATTCGAGTTTCCGATTGTAGGTGAAGGCACGATTGAAATTGAATTGGATGATGGTTCCGTTAAGAATATCGGCATTACCCGTTTGCATTTAGAGCAAGATGCGGGGAAATCCATTCATGATTTAACCCCCAAAGAAACCGTTGTTGATTTAAACCGTTCAGGCGTGGCATTGATGGAAATCGTCAGTGAACCTGATATGCGCTCACCTGAAGAAGCTGGAGCTTATCTTCGTAAAATCCGTGCGATTGTGCGTTATCTTGGCACGTGTGATGGAAATATGGAAGAAGGCTCTATGCGTGCAGACGTGAACGTGTCTGTACGCAAACCAGGCGAAGACTATCGCACGCGTTGTGAATTAAAAAATATCAACTCCATTCGTTATGTGATGCAAGCGATTGAGATCGAAGCAAAACGCCATATTGAAATTTATGAAAATGGTGGTGAAGTCGATCAAGAAACTCGTCTTTTTGATGTGGCTCGCGGAGAAACTCGTACGATGCGTAGCAAAGAAAATGCGCATGATTATCGTTATTTCCCAGATCCAGATTTATTGCCTTTGATTGTCGAGCAATCTCATGTTGATCATTTAAAATCAACTTTGGCTGAATTGCCTGATGATAAACGCAATCGTTTCCAGTCTGATTATGGATTACCTCGCTATGATGCTAATGTTTTGGTTGCTGAGCAAGATATTGCGAACTTCTTTGAAAAAGTTGCCAAAGGACGTGATGGTCGTATGGCATCCAATTGGGTTACAGGTGAGTTATTTGCTGTTTTAAATAAGCAAGGTTTAACAATTCATGAAAGCCCTATCAGTGCAGATGCGCTAGGTGCGTTGTTGGATTTGATTGCTGACAACACCATTAATGGTAAAATTGCCAAAGAAGTATTTGAAGATATGGTTGAAACAGGGGATATGCCTGGCGATATCGTTGAGCGCAAAGGCTTAAAGCAAGTGACCGATACTGGCGCAATTGAAAAGGTTATTACAGAGATTTTAGCTGCTAATCCTGATAAAGTTGAACAATATAAATCAGGTAAAGATAAATTATTTGGTTTTTTTGTTGGACAAGTCATGAAGGTGATGCAAGGCAAAGCCAACCCTGCCATTGTGAATGATCTTTTGAAAAAACAATTATCTTAAAAAAAGTAAAAAAGTAAATTGACAGCTTCTTAATAAACGATTAGAACCATATCAGAGCAAACGCCGTGTTACTAAGCAACTCTTCTTGCGGAGGGGTGGCCGAGAGGCTGAAGGCGGCGGTTTGCTAAACCGTTGTACGATGTAAGTCGTACCGTGGGTTCGAATCCCATCCCCTCCGCCATATATCTATACATCATGTTGCCATATATAGACATCCCCCTTATATTTCCCCGAAAATTAGTCTATTTAATCTTTTTATCTTGCCATATCCAGACAAGCTATGACATAAAAAGTGGGTATAAAAACGGTCACAATTTTTGAAAGATTGGGCATAAGGCGCATACGTTATGTTAACTGATTCTCAAGTTCGTTCTGCCAAGAAAAAAGATAAACCTTATCGCTTAACAGACGGTAAGGGATTATTTCTTCATGTCGCAACATCTGGTACAAAGACTTGGCGTGTTCGTTACAAGTTTAATCATAAAGAATCACAAATTGTTTTGGGGCATTACCCAGATATGTCTTTGGGCGATGCTCGTATTGCATTGCTTGAGGTAAAAAAGAATATTCGTGCTGGGCGCAATCCTTCAACAGATAAGTTGTTGAGAAAAGAAATTATATCAACACAATATCAAAACACTTTTGAAATTATAACTTATCAGTGGCACGAGATTAAAAAGAAATTTTGGACAGAGCGGCACGCAAACGACGTGATTCACAGTTTGGAACGGGATGTATTTCCTGCCCTTGGTGGTATCCCTATCAATGAAATTGAAGATAAGCCTGATGTTATTTTAAGTGTTTTATATAAAATAGAGCAAAGAGGGGCGATCGAAACTGCGCATCGTGTACGTCAACGGATGGGAGAAATCTTTGTTTTTGCAATTGGAAAAGGGATTTGTAAACATAACCCAGCAGAGATTGTCGCGTCTAATCTCTCTCCTGTAAAACGAGGTCGACAACCTGCAATCATAGAGTTAGATGAAGCTATTGAAATGCTTCAACACGTAGATGATACTCCATCTTTTCCAGTAACAAAGCTTGCAATGCGGTTTTTATTATTAACGGCTGTTCGCCCAGGAGAGTTGCGTTATGCTCGTTGGGAAGAGTTTGAAGGGCTAGAAGGTGATAATCCCGTATGGGTTATTCCAGCAACCCGCATGAAAATGAAACGCGAGCATATCGTGCCTTTATGTCCGATGGCGGTGGATATTATACGCCATGTATGTAAGTGGAGTGCTGGATTAGAATTTGTTTTTCCAAACAGTCGTCATTTTAGAAAACCAATGAGTGAAAATGCTTTAGGGTATTTAATTAACCGTGCAGGTTATTATCAACGTCATGTTCCTCATGGGTTTCGATCAATGTTTTCTACAATTATGAACGAACATTTTCCACAAGATCGGTTTGTGATTGATTTGGTTTTGGCTCATGCCCCCAAAGATCAGGTGGAGGGGGCATATAATCGCACAACACATTTTAATAGGCGTAAAGAGTTAATGATAGAGTGGCAACAAATTATCACAAAAGAATTAAAGCCTATTGATGAACTTGCAAACATTCCAAAACGTTTATCGTAAGGGGCTTTTTGTTATGCAGTTCAATCCACTTTTCAACTTCGCTGAGTTTACAACCTTTATTATGATAAGATAATTCGTATATATCCGGAAAGGTGGGATCGCTTGTAACTTTCCTGCGTATTTCTCTTTCGCTATAATTGGACATAAAAGCAATCAGATCAAAACCGATGATGGGGTCTGGTATAATCTTATATTTTTTTATGAGAGCTTCAAGCTCTTCTTTAAATTCAATTAGTTTATTTTTGCTTTGTTTTTTTGCTTTCATTATTCCCTCACAAACTTACCAATATCTGTTGGCTCTGGAACAGCAGCTTTGAACCAGTTTGTTATTTCTTGTATGGTGTTGCTCATTGTTTCAAATCCTCAAACTTTATAGATGTTATTAGGTTGGGATTTCTTGGAATGGCCACTATTACTTGATAGCTATCTGTATTACAGTATTCAAACCAATAGACGTAATTTTCTGTAAATAATTTAAATTTTGTCCAATCTATTTCATTGTCGTACCATTTACTATTGGTATCATACCAGACTTCCTTTTGAACCTCTGACACATCCCCATCTATAACCAAGGTGTTTAAGTCTTCTCCTAATTCTTTAACTTTATTTCTTAGGATATTTAAAAATGTTATTTTAATCATTTATTTACTCCTTTTCTTCAAAAATTCTTTAAATGAATGGCCTGATGCACATTGTTCAAGTATCTTTGCTTGTTTTGAATTTTTGTTCTGTCAAATTATCAATACGGTTTTGCAGATGTTCTGCTTCGTCTTGATGGAACTTGACACGCTTTGTCAAACCTGCAAAAAACGAGAAATCATGGGCGCTATTTAAATGTTTATCCCTGATATTCATTAACTCTATGATTGCAGTGTTGATTTCAAAGAGAGTTTGCTTGTCTTCCATGAAATATCTCCACAGGGATAACCAGATTGTTATTAGATTCGATCAGGGAATTAAGTTCATTTCGTGCGTCCATAGACCGTTGACGATAATAATGGTAATTGTCATTTAATGCGTCAAAGGCAAATCTTTGGCCAGCAAGACGATCAAACATAATGATTTCGTCTTCTAAATTCTTTTTCTTTTGTAAATCCTCTTGACTCCAAGCCTGAGGATTGAATATCTGTTGTTTATATTTCATGGCGAAATATACCTTCTTTATTGAGGGGAAAAGGGGATGGAAGGTTGTAGCTCCATCTCTTTTTATTGTTTAAATTATTACTTATTAAGTATTTTTATGTCAATAAAAATATTACTTATTAAGTATTTTTATTTCTTATTATTCATAACATTACCTACTTGAAGCCAAGCTTTGTACGTTTCTTGATCCATGTTTTTAAGTAATTCGGTTATTTCTGAATTTCTTTCAATATCTTCTGGATCAGATAAAAGTTTGATAACGCTTATATTAAAAAGATCAGCTATTTCCTGCAATCTTCTAAGATTTATATTGTTTACACCTGATATTAATCTTGAAACGCTAGGCTCTTCTATACCAATCGCTTCAGCAATTTGTTTTTGAGTTAACCCTCTCTTCTTTCGCCATTTTTCAATATTTTCCAGCATTTTTTTTGTGTTTTTGTTCATCAAGATTCCTCCTGATGAATTATCCTTTATTTCTATGAAAAAAAATATGATGCAATAAGTAATTCCTACTTGACAAGTAATATACTTATTAAGTATTATTTAATCAATAACTGTTCTTTGACCCGTAAATAAGATTAAGACCGTGGCTGTATTGATTCTGTCATGGTCTGCCCTGTGTGGGGTCGGATTCTTTCAATAATCGTCCTGCGTACATATCAGCGTCTTGTAACGTGGAAAATAGTTTTTGTTCGTTTATCGATGCTGAATCATCAATAAAAGCTCTACAATGTCTATTTAGCAAAAATTCGATAATTTCTTTTGTGGTTGTTTTATTGTTAATCATAAGTTCCTCCGTAAATAAGATTAAGACCGTGGCACTGTCATGGTTTACCTTGTGGGGTTAATAGTAAAAAGAATTGGAAGCAGATTTTATTGCTTCACTTGGATTGTGAATGTATTGGATTGAATCTCCAATTTTCTTCACAGCCTCTAATTGCACTGCTTCACTTGGATTGTGAATGTATTGGATTGAATATCCAT
>NZ_CAMXCI010000003.1:0-210662 GCF_947179115.1 Commensalibacter papalotli (ex Botero et al. 2024) | reverse complement strand
AATATAATCGTGCGCTTACATATGCTTTCGGATCATCTTCCCGAGTAATCACTTCCCAACACTCACGCGCCTGCGATAAATTACCTTCATCAAAATAAGAAAGGCCTAAATTTAATCGTGCGCTTACATATGCTTTCGGATCATCTTCCCGAGTAATCACTTCCCAACACTCACGCGCCTTCGATAGATTATTTTCCTTAAAATAAAAAAGGCCTAAATTAAACCATGTATTTGCATCTTGTTGAAGATCGTCATTACCGTTCATTTCTTAGACTCTTTGTAAAAATTATTAAGCAAACAATGAAAATATTGTTAGAAACATACAGTTATTTCGTTCTTGTAAACCTAAATACTATCTCAACAACAACGCTGTTCCATACATTCCGAGCGCAAAAAAGCTATGCGCAACAATATTTAAAATACGCACTGTCCATGCATTGGACAATTGAGAAGCCGCAACACCAATACCCAGACCTGGTTGCAATAAAAACCACCCTGCTCCTATGGTAATCATTCCCCAAACCCAAGTTGGTAAAAATGTTGGATAGGCAAACCATCCCGTGCCAACATAAAGTGCAAAAAGAACGCCATATAAAATGCCAACTATATAATGAAAAATCCAACCCAGCGCTAATTCATGTTCATAAGGTTTTGCATCATCGATATTTTGATGAAAAACGATACCTTCTTTTAAATGCCAAACCCACCGCCCTACTGGTGCCCAATTAGACTTTGACTGTCCTGGTAAAGAACCAAAAACAATATCCCAAATATCCATCATAACGGTCGCACCAACACCTATTAAAATGCCGTCTATCATCAAGCTCATCATGTTTTTTCTCGTAAACAAATTGTTTCTATTTCTATGAAACTATATAATCATCTCCTTGAAAATAGTAATTAAAAAAAACTCTTACAATATAAATACCATTATCACTTTCGCTTTATTGATATTTTATAGTCAAATATTAGAGACAACCAAAGCATTAAGAAAGCAGTATGCACAGGAAATCAATGCATTCAAATCGTTGGGGTTAATAAAATTTCTGTTCTTTAAAGGATCATATTGTTATTTTGTTTAAAAGTGTAAAATAGATTATATCTGATCCTGATACACCTAATGATCTCAACGCTCCAGATGTTGACGAATATAGTGAAGGACCTTCAGTGTTTGATTTTAAAAAGAAATATGTTGGGTATGTTTAAAGATAAAATGACAAAATCCGCTCAATCGGTTCAATCGATATCACAACGCCTTAAATCCATTGACATATTACGGGGTATTGTCATTCTCATTATGATTATTGATCATATCAGGGAAACTTTTTTTCTGCATCTGCAAGTCTCTGATCCTATGAATATTTCAACAACGCCTTTGGATTTATATATCAGCCGATCCCTTGCACATATATGTGCACCTATTTTTGTATTTTTGACGGGTTTATCTGCCTATTTATATGGACAAAAACAACAACATAAAAGTGAAGTTAGTCGTTTTTTGCTCATTCGTGGGTCATTCCTTGTTATATTAGAAATCACAATTATCAATTTTGCTTGGACATTTGAATTCCCACCGCATAGGCTCTTTTTACAAGTTATTTGGGCTATAGGATTAAGCATGATTTCTCTATCCGCACTCATCTGGCTGCCCAGAAAGATGCTATTCACCTTAGCAATCATTATTATTGCTGGACATAATCTATTGGACAATATTCATTTTTCAAATGAATCAGCGTTGTATATTCCATGGGCAGTAATTCATGATCGTGTGTGGATCAGTATCAGTAATATCATACAATTTCGCACAACATATCCTGTTCTACCGTGGATCGGTGTTATTTCTGTTGGTTATTATTGTGGATCATGGTTTAACCCCTCTTTTCCACCGAAACAACGTCAAAAATATGTAAAAATTACAGCTTTAACTCTTTTAACTTCTTTTATCATTATCAGAATGATCAATCTTTATGGCGATCACCCTTGGTTTTATGGCGACTCACCTGTTGAAACAGTCATGAGTTTTTTTAATGTTACCAAATATCCACCCTCTTTCTTATTTCTTTTAATCACTTTAAGTATCGGTTTCTTTTTACTTTCTTTGCTTGAACGCTACCAACATTCTTTTTTATTGAGTTATGCAGCGATCTTTGGCAGCGTTCCGTTATTCTTTTATATTATTCATTTATTTATTTTAAAATTATTGTATTTGGGGGCTATATATCAATTTGGAAAAAACAAAGGAGACTATTTTGGTTTTAATGAAGTCTGGCAACTATGGGCTTGTTGGTTCTTTTTAATTCTCATACTATATCCGTTCGTTTGTTTCTTTTCGAAATATAAAGCTAACCATAAACATATTACTTGGCTAAAATATTTATAGCACCGAACAGAACCTGATATGATGATAAAACATACAAAAAAAATATTAGTCCCACCCTTTCTGATTTTACATTCTTTGGGATGTAACTGTGCTTATTGTAACGAAACCAAGGCAGAAGAAAAACATGGTTTTTGGGCTGATAGCGTGACATCTATTATTAATCGCACGGTATATGATACAAGAAAATATCCAGACGTAAAAACTTCCCCCAATTATGCAACAGAATGGGGATATGGATTAATGGCAAGTTTTGAATCTGGCTTTACCCCAGGATTGATAGGATTTGGTATTAATGCCCAAAGCTATACAGGATTAAAGTTACAAGCAAAAGGACGCACAGGGCGTATTCGCTTATTACGTAAGAATGATGATGGCAGCGTACAAAATTTTTATAATCGTACAGGCGGGGCTGCTAAGATACAGCTACATTCCACCGTTGCAAAATATGGTATTATGCGTCCTAAAACACCGATATTCAGCTCATCTGACACAAGGTTACTACCAGAAACATCAACTGGACTTTTGATAACAAGTAACGAAATAAAAAAGCTTACCATACAAATAGGTCACTTTACAGCCAATGCGGATCGTAATGCGACATCAAATCACAATGATCTGATTGTAAACTATCTTAACCCTTCCTTTCGAAAAGGAAAATCTTTTGATTTTATGGGGGGAACCTTTACAGGAGTTAAGGATCTTTCTTTAACTTCTTATATTGGACGATATCATAATAGTTGGTTGACTTATTATATAAACAGCAATTATCAACATCATTTTCCTCATCAACAAAAAATCATCTTGGACTTTCAATTCTATCACAGCCAAAATATAGGCAAATCCTATGCAGGAAAAATCAATAATAATACAGGAGGTCTAGCTGCAACCTATCAAATAGGCGCACATAAATTTTCGACTGCCTATCAAAAAATTCATGGCAATACACCCTTTGATTATGTAACAAGAGGTGCCATTTGGTTACCAAATGCGACACAATTATCCGATTTTAATGGTCCACATGAGCAATCTTGGCAAGTCAGTTACGAAATTGACTTTTCCTTTTTCGGTATCAAGGGTCTGTCGTTAAGCTCTGCCTTTATCAAGGGAACGGGAATTGATGGTACAAAAATGAATCAAAGCAGCGCCTATTATTGGTTAGGATATGGAAAAAATGGTAAACATTGGGAGCATGAATTATTGGCAAAATATACTGTTCCTAAAGGCTGGGCAAAAAAATTAAATATTACCGCCCGACACAGTATTCATCAGGCTAATAGATCTCAAGCTGAACTTGATACACATCAACTGAGAGTTGCCGTTGAATATCCAATGGTATGGTAAAGAATAGTTTCTTAATTTGAAAAACTATTCTTCACCATTTAGATCATTTTTGTTGATCAGGTTGTTGAATAATGACTTGGCCCGTTGGGCTAACACCATATTTTTGACCAATTGTTTGTAAAATCAAAGAAGCATTATAAGCATTTTTTGGGGCTGTTTGCTCATTTGGATAACATTGAATATTATAAGCGATTTCTGCTGGACCAGTGGTAACTACCTGAGGAACACCATAAAATGGATCATTCCAACCTACAGGCCCCCAAGGACCCGTTGGCCCCCAATAGCCAGGCCCGCTACCCCAATATCCACCACCAAACCCATCAGTATAGGTGACTTCTTTTTGCGGCTGTTTATGAACATTATTAACACTATTCATTACGATAAAATATTTATAACCATTTTGAATAGTTGTTTGTGCAGCTTTGATAAGTGTAATATTCTGTGCCGCAGAATAAGAGATATCATCATTAGCCGTATAAGCAATACGATAAGTCTGTTGATTTAAAGGGTAAGCACTGAAGTCGCCTAGTTGATTAAAAGATAAAGGTGTGCTTGGTGAACATCCAGCAATTAATGCTGTCATTGCTAGTGCAGGGATAAAATGAAAAGCCTTCATCCTTGTTATATTCCTTTGGTTTTGATAATAAAACATCTTGAGAAAAGAAACTATTAAATCAGTATATTATACTTAATAGTAATTAATAATATATTTGTTTTAAATGCAGTTTCAATAAAACATACTTAATCTTTTATTTTTCTTTGCGCTTAAATTCTGATAGTTTGACTTTAAATCCATAAAATTCTTTTCCTACTTAAACCTTAAAGTAAAACTATTAATTATCGTGATGTTCCCTGTATCGTTTACCAACCTTCTTCAACAGAAAGCTTTTGAACTGGGGTTTGATCAGTTTGGTATTTGCAAAGCACAACTCCCGCTAGAAAAAGCACAACAGCTTCGCGAATTTATTGACAAAGAACGTCATGGCGATATGGGATGGTTAAAAGATCGTGCGTATCAACGCTCTAGTCCTGATCATTTATGGCCAGAAGTTAAATCAGCTATTGTTTTAGGGGTAAATTATGGTCCTGATATTGATCCCTTATTGAATCTTCAGAGTCCAAATATAGCCAATGTCTCGGTTTATGCGAGGCACAGAGACTATCATGATATGATCAAAGGATGGTTAAAACATCTGGCACAATACATTATTAAAGAAGCTAAACCCTTATTAACCCCAACGGATCAAGTCAAAGTCTTTGTTGATACAGCCCCCATCATGGAAAAACCTCTTGCACAACAAGCAGGTTTAGGTTGGCAAGGGAAACATACTAACTTGGTTTCACGGCAGTTTGGCAGCTGGCTTTTCTTAGGTGAAATATTAACCACTTTACAGCTCCCTGAAACTGTAACCTCTAAAAATCATTGCGGCAGTTGTAGCCAGTGTTTGCAAGCCTGTCCTACTGATGCCTTCCCAGCCCCTTTTCAACTTGACGCAACGCGCTGTATTTCTTATCTGACTATTGAATATAGTGGCAGTATTCCCCTAGAATACAGAAAAGCGATTGGTAATCGTATTTATGGGTGTGATGATTGCTTGGCTGTATGCCCTTGGAATCATTTTGCAAAGAATAGTCGGCATATTAAATTAAAAGCTCGCCAAGAGCTTAATCACCCTTTATTACAAGATTTCGCACTTTTTACAGAAGAAGAATTTCGACAGTTTTTTGCAGGATCTCCTGTAAAACGTATCGGACATTTACGCTTTATCCGTAATATCTTAATTGCTATTGGTAATTCAAGGGAGAGATCTTTATTAGATTCAGCCCAGCTATGGGAACATCATGATAATCCCGTTATCCAAGAAACAGCCAATTGGGCCATTGAACAGTTTAAAACATGACCAATCCTTATTTACAAAAACGTAGTTTACGCTTATCAGGACATCAAACCAGCGTTGCTCTTGAACAAGAATTCTGGAAAATTCTAGAGCAAATTGCTTTGCAAAAACAGCAATCTCTTACCTCATTCATAACGCATGTTGATACTCACAGACCTCCTGACCGTCCACTTTCTTCTGCATTACGGTTAGAAGCATTAAAATCGACCTCAATACTGACTAAATGATAAATCAATTGCCTTTTGCCTTAAAAATAGTAGAATTACATATCAGCTTATAATTTTTATCGATGGAAATATGGCCTTTTTTGGAAAAATTTTTGGTACAGTCGCAGGTTTTGCTACAGGTGGACCAATGGGTGCCTTGCTGGGTGCAGCATTAGGGCATGCCGCAGATAAAAAAACGCTGTTAAACCCTCCTCCTGGAGGATGGGCAGAGCAATGGAAGCGTAAAGTGTCTCCTGATTTTATGGGCGCTGCCAGTTATATTGCTGTTAAGATGGCTGTTAATACTGGGAAAAAAGATCAGGCCTTAGCACTATGTATGATTATTCTATCTGCTAAAATTGCAAGATGTGACGGCCCTGTTAATCGTAAAGAAATTGATGCTTTTAAACGTTTTTTCATAGTTCCTCCTCAACAACAAGAAGCTGTTGGAAAATTATTTGATCAAGCTCGTGTGCGCACTGATGACTATTACAAATTTGCTGAAGAGCTGGCTATCGCTTTTAAAGATGAGAAAAACAAACTTGAAAATCTGTTAATTTTGCTTTTCACAATTGCCCGTGCTGATCAAGAGCCCTCAACTGCTTTGCATACCCAAGAAGAAAAAATCTTACGCCATATTCATAAAATTTTTGAATTGCCTCCTTCCGCATGGGAATATGCATTTAATGGAGGAAATCCACGCAGTGTTACTAATGAACCTAACCCATATGAAGCTTTGGGAATCCACAGCGATGCCACTGACGAGGAAATTCGCAATCAATGGCGCAAGCTAGTCAGAGAACACCACCCAGATGTGATGGCAGCCAAGGGTGCTTCAAAAAAACAAATGGCAGACTCTGCTATTCAAATTGTGAAAATTAATGCTGCTTGGGATTATATTAAACGCAATCGTGGTTTATAATTCCACGAAAAATACCCTCTATTTGCCTTTTTAAACTTACCATAGTTTGCCCGTATTTGACCCGAAATATTGTGATTTTATTACAACATTCTATAAAGATACGGTGATTTTTTATTCTGTTAATAACCTTTTCTCTGTTGTTTAGAAATGAATCTGCTATGGTCAAAACGCATTCTGTGCGATGACTAAATATCAATATATTTTAAATAATATTTGAGATATTTCCTCATCTATTTTATAAAACAGTGGAATTAATTTTAAGTCACTTGAGGGGCAAAATGAATTTGAATCACGACAACACTTCTTATTCTTTGAAACCTCAAACAAAGAAAAATCAAAAAATGCGTCGTCTCTCATATCTCACATTAACTGTTGGTCTCAGTATTTTTGCTACGGCTTGCACTGCACCTGTCCCCAAGGATCCAGAGGCACTAGCTGAGTATAAACGTAATAACGATAAATACGAACCCCTTAATCGTCCAATGTACGATTTCACCGTTAAAGTAGATAAATATACAATGCGCCCTGTTTCCAAAGCGTATGTATGGGCAGTCCCCAAAGTGGTTCGTAAATCATTAAGCAATATGATTACAACAATGAATGAACCTGTTGTGTTCTTCTCTGATGTCGGTGCAGGTAAACCAAGACGCGCTGGTGATACTTTTGCCAGATGGTGCATTAACATGGTTGCTGGCGTAGGTGGATTTATTGATGTCGCTTCAATGGTAGGATACGAACATCACGACACAACACCTGGGATGACATTAGCTTCTTGGGGGATTAAATCTGGTCCATATTTATTCGTGCCGTTTATGGGGCCATCCAATTTCCGTGACGCTGCTGGCAAGGTAATTGCCGTTGGTTTACAGCCATTTAACTATGTACCAAGAGGTTATGGCTTGATTACTTTTAACTGGGCGTATAATATACTAGGTGTGATAAGCTCTAGAGCTGACTATCTTGATGCAATGGATCAGTTACAAAGAGATTCTTTGGATCCTTATGCAACGATTCGTAGTGCATATCAACAACAACAAAGTGCTGAAATCAAAGAGCTGATTAATGATCATAGAGCAACAACTCCAGCATGGTATATTAAATAAGTTAGGGATTGTATTAATGAAGACTACCTCTTGTCGTTTTCTTTTTTCTGCAGTTGCAGTTACTGGCATGCTGTTATCAGGCAATATCGTTGCTGGTTCTCACTTTGGTATTTCCACTGCCCAAGCACAAACAACCTATACAAGTGCTCAGCTAAGCAAATGGCTTAAAAATACTGGGGATACAATGGTTGGCGTTGTTAATAGCGACATGTCAGCAAAAGAGAAAAAAGATAAATTTTTAACCCTTCTTAATCAAGACGTTGATGTAGATATTATTGCTAAATTTTGCCTAGGTCGTTTCTGGCGTACAGCAACACCAGCACAGCAAAAAGAATATGTTGAACTTTTTCATCAAGTTTTGATTAACTCTATCACAGATCGTTTAGGTGAATATAAAGGTGTTTCTTTTAATATAGGTAAAGTTTCAAAAACTGAAGGCAACAAGTTTTCTATTGAAACCATTCTTCACCGTCCTAAGCAACCTGATGTATCAATACAATGGATTATTAGTACAGAAAGTGGCACACCAAAAGTCGTTGATATAATCGGTGAAAACGCTTCTTTATCTGTAACACAAAGAGGTGATTATACCTCTTTCATTGCCAGACACGGTAATAGTGTATCCGCATTAATTGATGCCCTAAAGCGTCAAATTGCAAAACACCCATAAAAGATTACTTAATAAATGTCATTATAGTCAAAAGCCAGGAAACTAGTTTTCCTGGCTTTTTTTTAAATATTGAAAGAGAGATCAAATGTCCCCTCCTCAATTTTCCGAAGATTTTATTCAAGAGTTAAACAAGCTATTTTCCTGGCGCAGAGACGTAAGACATTTTCAAACTACGCCTGTAGAAGATACATTATTAGATCAACTCCTCTCTATTGCATGTATGGCTCCATCTGTGGGGCTCAGCGAACCATGGCATTATATAAAGGTTGAAACACAAAAACTGCGTCAAGAAATTTATACACTCTTTAAAACATGTAACGAACAAGCTGCACAACAATATGCTTCTGAACAACAACAACTTTATTCAAACTTAAAATTATCGGGTTTAAATGAGGCTCCTCACCATATAGCCGTCTTTTCAGAAGAAAATCCAGCTCAAGGAAAAGGCTTGGGCAGACATACAATGCCTGAAACCACAGCATATTCAACTGTGATGTCAATTTTTAGCTTTTGGTTGGCCGCAAGAGCTCATAATATTGGTGTAGGATGGGTTTCCATCCTACCTCCTCAAAAAGTAAAAACTATTTTAAGCGTCCCTGATCATTGGACGTTCATTGCCTATTTATGCGTTGGTTATCCCCAATTCCAATATGAAACCCCAGAATTAGAGCAAAGAGGCTGGGAAAAACGAAATCCCGATCGCAAGCAATGGATCATAAGATAAGATTAATCGCATTCCCTTCACAAAAAAAACATCATTGAATTATATAAAACACTTTTTATTTTTGTGCTTTTATGCTCTCCTATAGTTATATTTTATTTTGCTGAACATAACTTTAAATATATTCAGCAAATTTCACTATCCGATTTTATTAGAATATAAAAATAGGACTATTATGAGCAACCCTTCACAAATGACCTCTAATCAAACAGAGGCGCAGAAAAATTCATTTACCTATTACCCCATCGCACTCAGTGTCATGACAACTGTTTTTTTTATGTGGGGCTTTTTAACCTGCTTAAATGATATTTTAATTCCGCATTTAAAAACTGTATTTGAACTAAACTATGCACAAGCAATGTTAATTCAGTTTACCTTCTTTGGAGCTTATTTTTTAATGTCTATCCCCGGAGGGAAAATTGTTTCCTCACTGGGATATAAAAAAGGAATAGTTACAGGCCTAATCATTGCTGCCATTGGTGCTTTTGGATTTTGGCCTGCTGCTATTTCCTCCAATTACTATATTTTCTTATTGGCTCTTTTTATTCTTGCAACTGGGATTACCATTTTACAAGTCGCAGCCAACCCTTATGTAACCTTACTAGGCCCTCAAAAAACAAGTTCCAGTCGACTGAACTTGGCTCAAGCATTAAACTCTTTAGGAACGACAGTTGCTCCTTATATTGGTGGTATTTTAATTCTTGTTGGTGCCTCTTATACCTTACCCAAAGACGTTGCAACAGCCCCTGAAACTGTTCAATTAATATCCACTCTTGAAAATAAACCTATTACAGAAATCCAATCTGCATTAGCACAGGCAAAACCTGAAAATATTGCTTATGCATTAAAAAATATTCCACCTTTTATCTTTAATAAACTTCCTAATGAGCTTTTATTAGAACAAGCAAAGCGCCTCCCCCCTGAAATCTTAGGAACAGTTTTAAGTGATACACCAGCAGATCAAAAACTCTTTATCCTTAGTAACATCTCACCTGAACAATTAGATCAATTACCAGCAGATGTACTTGTTCAATCTATGGATAATCTAGTGACTACTGCATTAAGCAGTGAAAAAACTGTGATGCTTCAAAAGCTAAAATTGGAGCTGAGTCCTGAAGTTAAACAAAAAATGCAAGCCTATCGGGATGATCAAGCAAAATCAGTACAAAAACCTTATGCGATTTTAGGGATTATTCTATTATTACTCGCGGGTTTTGTCGCTATTTTTAAACTTCCTGAAAACCGTGAACAAAAACAAACCAATAAAGATAATCCCCACTCTCTTAAAGATGTTTTCCAATATTCGCACGCTGTCCTTGGGGCTGTTGGTATCTTCTTTTATGTAGGGGCTGAAGTATCCGTTGGCAGTTTTATGATAAACTATCTGACATTGCCAGATATTGGTCGCATGACAGAACAAGTTGCCGCTCAATATGTAGCATTCTTTTGGGGTGGTGCCATGATTGGCCGCCTAATTGGTTCTGCATTAATGGTTAAGTTATCTCCTCGTAAATTGCTTTCAATTTGTGCCATTGTTAACCTAGGTTTGTTAATTACAACAATGACATCTTCCGGAGATATAGCTGTATACTCTATCATCTCTATTGGTTTATTTAACTCTATTATGTTCCCAACAATTTTCTCTTTGGCCCTTACAGGAATGGGATCGTTGACCGAACAAGCATCCAGTCTGATTGTTATGGCCATAGTCGGTGGTGCTGTTATTCCATTTGCTCAAGGATTTATCGCTGATAGCATTGGGTTACACCATGCGTTCTTATTACCTCTTCTTTGTTATATATATATTTTATACTATGGTATCAGCGGAGCAAAACCCCGTAGAACTTTAGAATCTTAAATAGATCTTTTCAAAATGATTTGATTAAAATAACTGGGCAGTAATTTACAATATAAATACTAATTATTGTCCAGCGTAATAAAACGTAAATATTGAAGGCGACAAAAGAGTAAAATCTTTATGCCTTATAATTATAAAACTAAATAATATTTATTAAATAGAGCAAAATTGCTATTTTTTAATCGTTTTTAAAAGCTTTTCACCTTGTTTTAAAGGAAATAAAGTTTTTAGAAATGGAATTTTTTTCCCCAAAATTTTATAAATTTCAGATGCTTTTATAGGTTTAGCGATTTTTTTAAAATCATTTAAATATTGATAACAACTTGCATCTTGCTTAGGATCATCGTAACGGTAACCATTTTTGACAATACCAGTTGCTTTGCCATACGCGATGATCCCTTCACCATTAGCATACATAAAAACAATATCATCTTTTTTTATTTTTTTTATTTCATCTTTCCAAGGAGAACAAAATGCTTCTATACGTTCTTCATCAATCATACGAACATGATCAGCAATATTATTACCTTTGTTCGTATTCAATAAAAAATAACGTGTTCCATCTGTATCTATTTCCAAAGGATCGCTATCCATATCATCAATATATTGATATGCCTGCTCTAACCCTGTTTTTAATAAGTTAACCATAACCTCGTTTTTAGAAGTCTCTAAATAATCTACTAACCCTTCAATTTGGGAAGCAACTTCTTCTGTCATTCGAATAGTTGTCGCAACGGTCTCTTTTTTATTTTTCTCATTATTTTCTATCATTGAGATAATACCAGACATAACGAATTCCTGTCATCATTTATGAATATTTATTGATTATCTTATTTAACCATTATTGATGTCAATAAATTATTTATACCTGTTATAAAAACCATAATACTACGAGAAGAAAACACTTTATTCGGGTTATTTTTATTCCGATTTCAAGTCTTTATCACATAAAATAATAAACTATATCGTAATTTTTTTTTGATATGTAACCAGTAATAAAATAAAAAAAATAACAAATAATAAGGAATTAATCTTTTTTGTTAAAAATATATCATCAGCAAATTTATATAGTTTTCATAGATTTATTTTTGAATTAATTTTGAATTAAAAATAAACAAATAACAATAATTAATTACAAATATATTACATTATCAAATTATATATTCAAAAGATTTAAATTGAGATTTTAAGATGAGCATGTATATATTAAGGCTATTTTTTTTCTTTTAGAATCTTTTTTAAATCAAAATACAATTAAAATTATATTTTTTTTAAATTTGTTTTGACTCTTCTATTATTTCGTTTATATTATGAAATTGTTAAGTTTTAATTTTGGAAAGTAAATACAAGTATTGTATAAGTAATATATAAATAATAAATAATGATTATATAAATAATGAATAGAATTAATTAAAAACTAATTCAAAAATAAAAATTAACCACAATAAATAATATTATTCATATATAAATTACTTAAAGGTAACGATAATGGCTGATTGGATTTGGTGGCAAAATAGATATATACAAGGGGGAGTTGTAGCTAGAGGACGCACTCTCTACAATCAAAATGTAAAAACTGGTTATGGCGTAACCATTAATGGCGTTGCAAATAACATAGGCACAAACTATAGCGCATTCCTGATAATCAATAATGGTGGAATATCTTATAATGCCAGAATTAATGGTGGTGTGTTATACGTTGCAGCTGGGGGAACAACCTCTAATACTGTTGTAAATGCCCCCCCAGATAGACTGGGCCACACCGTTATAGAATATGTCAATGGCGCAAAAACGTATAATACAACAATTTTGCAAGGGGGACAATTTATTGATGGAGGTGGCACCACTTACAATACACTTGTCACTGGAAACGGCTTACAAACACTTTCTGGTGGTGGTGCCGCTTATAACACAACAGTCAATGGTGTTAACGCAGTACAAGATATTAAAAATAATACCTATGCCTATAACACAATAATTAACAATGGTACACAATATTTGTCTGGTGGCGTTGCTAATAATACCTCAATATTTGCTGGAGGAACACAGTTAGTTAATGGTTATGCTCATGCTGCAATTACAATCGTTAACGGTGGTAGAGTGGTTGTAAATGGTAATAATGCATCTACAGACAGAACATACGTTGCAAATAATGGTAGCTTAACATTATCTGGTGGCTATGCCATCAATACAACTCTTGACAAATCTGGCTTTGAATTTATTTCTGCTGGTGGTGTGGATAATAATGCTACCCTTACTGGTGGATATCAAAGTGTCTCTGCTGGTGGGACTGCCAACTACACCACTCTTTCTACTGGCGTGCAATATGTTAGTGCTAGTGGGGTTGCGAATAACACTAATGTTCTTTGGGGCTGGGGACAACAAATCCAAAATGGCGGTCTTGCAAATAACGCAACAATTGCTGCTGCGGGTGGTCAACGGGTATTCACTGGTGGTGTTGCTCGGAATACCAATGTAACTGGTCTCCAAGATATTTCTGGAGGTACTGCCATTGTTACGACAGTTCAAAATGGTGGTAAACAACGCATTTACACTGGAGGAACAGGTTCAAATGCCACTATGAATGCAGGTGGGACCCAAGAAGTTTATAATGGAGGGATAGCAAACGCAGCCACTGTAAACAATGCTGGTTTCCAACGTGTTTACACTGGAGGAAAAACTTTAAATGCTACCGTTAATACAGGTGGTATTCAAGAAGTCTCTGCTGGTGGCGCCTCATTCATTACAGTTGTTAATAATGGTGGGTTCCAACGTGTATTTTCTGGGGGCGCAGCTTCAAATGTAACTGTTAATACAGGTGGTACCCAAGATACTTCTATGGGAGGAGTAACCTACGCAGCAACAGTTAATAATGGAGCTTGGCAACATGTTTATGACACTGGTATTGCTTATAATACTGTTGTCAATAATGGTGGATTTTTATATAATCATAATGGCGGCACAACAAGTTATGCTACTCTTAATGGTGGAACTCAAGCTGTTTCATCAGCTGGTGTTGCAAATAATACCACCATTAATCAAAACGGCGTAATGAACATTTCTGGTGGTGGTATCGCAAACTCCACACGAGTCAATAGTGGTGGCTTACAAGCTATTGCTGGAACACCTAACCTTTTTGCATCTGCTGCAGGAACTCAAGTTTTCACTGGTGGTCAACTAACAGTTTATGATTGGGGAAGAACAGGCCCTGTTACGCTATCTGGCGGGACTTTGAATGTCAGTGCTGGTGGTGGTATTAATGGAGACGTTACTTTCATCCCTGGTGCAAAGTTAAATGTTTACTCTGGTGCGGCTGTTTCTACAACTGTTACCAATGGCGGCAGAGAATTTATCTATAATGGTGCATCAGCTGTTAATACCGTTGTTAACGGTGGTTATCAATACTTAATGAACGGTGGAAAAATTAATAACGCCTCCGTTGTTAGCCAAGGCTCTATTTATATCAGTGGCGGAACAGCAAGTGGCATCTCCGTAGCTAATGGTGGGAACCTTAGTATATTCACTGGCGGCATTGTCAACAGCACAACAATTAACGCACAAGGTATCGTCATTGTTAATGGTGGAAGCATTTCTAATAATACCATTACAAATGGTGGTATTCTAAACATCAATAGCGGAAGTATAGGTGCAACTACCATAAGCTCTGGTGGTGCCCTTTTACTAGCAACAGATGCTACCACTATTATAGGTTTAATAAACCTAAAAACAGGCGGCTTCCTTAACGGCAGAGAAGCTCTTCAAGATATTGTTATTAATGTTTCTGCAAGAGACAACATTCTAACTTTACTCAACGATCCTAAACTATTTGCATCTACGGATTCTGCTCCAACAATAACACCAGATAAAAACCAATCTGCTCCAACAATAAATACGGAACAAGATAAATCGCATTCAACAAGCACTACTACTGATACAAATAATTCCGGCAATTATAATATAAATGATTTGAATTCTTTATTAAATGATCCAAATTATTTTGCTCCTGCCAGTGCTACTCCACAAGCATCTTTGTTGAAAACAAAAAGTTTTATTGCTCCTATAACGTTCTCATCTGAAATAAGCACTTATGGTGCTCAACCCACAGCAAATACAGATTCAGATGGGAACGCGATTACTTGGGAGAGCGAGCAATATACCGATGGTTATTACGTAGACTCACTAAATGTATGGTCTTATACAGTAACTACTACTGACAGTCAGTATTATGCTTTTGTACCACTAGGCGGAACTGAAGCTGATCGTATATATAAGATAGGATTAGTTGGTCACGTTGCAAGTTTTGGAGCTGGTTATCTTCCATCTGGGGCAGGTTATTATGGTGCTAATCTGATATTCCCTGATACTGCAGCATCTCCTGGGATTCTAACAACTGGCCCTGGTCGTATCACCTATGCTGATAATTATATTACTGGAGGTGTCACTTTAAAAGTAGCAGATAGTGGTTCAATTACGGGTAATACTTATCTTATTGATAATAGTATTTTAAACGTATCGAATGGAGTGGTTGCTAATGTCTCTGTTGATTCTACTTCTACTGCAACGTTTACGAATTCTAACAATTTAACTGGAACATTAACATTAGAACCTGGTGGCAAGGCTAATATTACGACTGAGACAGGTGGTATTATTTCTTTGACTGGAACAGAGAATAAAGGACTGGTTATTTCAGGAAAAGCAGCTCAAGGAGGAACCACGGTCACTTCCACGATTAATGATTTTGATGGTAATGACAGCATTACTCTTAAAGATATTCAACGCAGCGAAGTTGCCAGTGTAAAATTTAATGATAATGATCATATAATCATTACCCTCAAAGACGGCTCATCAATTACTCTGAATATTCCTGATGTTAAAACAACAGGTTATGCACTTGGTGAAAACTCTGATGGCAACGTAATCTTGGAGACCTGTTTCTTGGCAGGCACTGCTATTGCAAGCCCGAATGGTTTAATAGCTGTCGAAACCATTAAAGCAGGTGAAATCGTTGAAACATTCGATTGGAAAACAAATCAAACGATTAGCTCTGCTGTAATATGGGTTGGACATAAGCATATGAGTGTTAAAAAACACTTGTCAGATGATCTTGCAGGCTATCCTGTACGAGTTTTGAAAAATGCAATCTCTAAAAATGTTCCTAATAAAGATTTACTCATCACCCCAGAACATTGTTTATTCTTTGATGGTAATTTTATTCCCGCTCGTATGCTCGTTAATGGTCGTTCGATTTATTATGATCGTTCTATCACGTCTTATGATTACTATCATATTGAAACAGAACAGCATTCTGTCATTAGGGCAAATGGAATGTTAACCGAAAGCTATTTAGATACCGGAAACAGAAATATTTTCTCTGGTGGCCAAAAAGTAGTTTCTTTATTTAATGAGGTAAAGAACTGGAATAAAGACGCAGCGGCTCCATTAACCGTACATCGTGAAGTTGTTGAACCAATTTACAACCAAATCAACGAACGTGCTTTGAAAATGAATACTTCATTACAATCAGAACCTCTTGCTCTTACAACTGATCCAAACCTATATTTGACAACGGAACTAGGAACAATTATTCAACCACATTCATGCAGTAATGGAAAATATGTATTTAACATCCCAGAAGGTGTGAATACTGTTAACCTTATTTCAAACACTCATCGTCCTTGTGAAACTGTTGGTTCATTTATTGATGACCGTCGTGAACTTGGTGTATTGATTGGAGGCGTCTTTATCATTAACAAAAATGGTATTTATGAAGTTAATGATCACTTATCTAATTCTGAACTAGCAGGATGGGATGTGATTGAACAATCCCCTTGTCGTTGGACAAAAGGTGAAGCTACCTTGAACATCCATACTAGCTATTCAGAAAATAGAATATTACTAATTAATATATTGGCTGGCGGGCCTTATATCAAAGATACTTTCAGCAAAGAATTAAGAAAAATAGCTTCTTAATTCATCTGTAAATCGTTAATCATATATAATTACCCGATCCTGTAATTCAATAGGATCGGGCTTTTTTATTTTGTATTATGTTAAAATTTAAATAATTTCTTTATCTATCAACTATTTATCAAGTTATGATAACCAATGGATTTCTGATAATGAACAGCTTAATAATTTTAAATACAACCCTATCAATCTAGTCATCTTATGATTTCAGTTATATTATTTCACATCTATGTAATAGGCGCAGGAACATGTAATTCTGGATAAACAAATGATAAATGTTCGATAAGAGTAGTTGCCATCATTATAGTACAAACGACATACAAATAATGTCCATTTTATTAATCTTTTTAAATAAATTTTACATTAAAAACTAATCACCATCACTTTAACACATGCTAATAAAAAAGCAGCTTAACTACTCTTTCAAAAGTAACAAAGCCGCTTTCATTATTGCTGGTATATATCTGATTAGAAAGAAATCATCTTACCAGGGGTAATCATACCTTGTAATCCCAACAAAGATTTAGCCAATGGAATTGCAACTGGAGAAAGCTGTCTTCCTAATAAAATAGAACGATGTTCAATAGCTGTTAACATTGCAAAATCATCATTATTTTTTAAGATATCATCTCGAATAGATTTGCCGATACGGACGGTCTGTGCAACACCATGGCCGCTCCATCCATTTACAGCATAAATCGGTACTTGCTTTTCGATTTTACGACAATCAGTTGCACCATTTAAGGTCAGATCTGTTGTACCGCTCCAAGCAAATTCAAATTTTAAATCTTTTCTTTCTGGAAATACAGTTTCCAAACGAGACGTTAAATAAGCAATGGTCTTTTCTTCATTCCAACGGGTTCCTGTCCCTTGTCCACCAAATAAAATTCTTTGTTTTTTAACTGGACGATAATAATCGATTTGGAACTGTGTGTCATATACAGCCATATCTGTTGGCAATAATGTTTCCGTGCCACCAGCAACAGGATTGGTAACAGCTACATAAGTATAAAATGGAATGGTTGCATCTGATTCTGAAAGAAGTTTAAAAGTAGAATCATGTACCGCAAGCACAATACCTTTTTTGGCTAATACACTTCCTGACTCAGTTCTTACTCTGGTTCCTTCTGGGGTTTCTTCGATTTCTAGGACTTCACTATCTTCATATACTTGTCCCCCATTTTTAACAAAACCATAGATCATCCCTCTTACCAAAGCCAAAGAATGGATTTGACCACCCATGCTGTCCAAGGCACCACCATGATAAATCTCGGAATTGATATGTTCCTTGATTTCATATTCACCAAGCATGGTCACAGAATCATCACCAAGGTGTCGACGTGCATCCGCACCTTTAACCAATGCACCAATATGACCGGGATGAATTGCCGCTGTCAAATGGCCTTTTCGCATATCAACAGATAAATCATATTTACTTACAATTTCTCTGATTAAGTCAAAACATTCAATTGATGTAAAACGCCATAAACGGCAAGCTTCATCATAATCAAAATTTTCGATCATGGTTTCTGCTTCCCAACGTGCCAAACCTGGGGTTAATTGTCCCCCATTACGACCAGATGCCGCAGAACCAATACGATTTTTTTCCAACAAAATTGTGTCAACACCAGATTCTGAAAGATGTAATGCAGTTGATGAACCAAGCAACCCCCCACCAATCACAACAATGTCACAGGTTGTTTCTTCTTCTAACTTAGGAAAACCAGCCCAAGTGGATAAAGTAGCTTCGTAGTAATTAGCTGGGTGTTCAGGTTTTTGATCGCCATCAACCCAGTTCCAATCTTCTTGTTTATCAGTGTTACTCGTTGGAACAATCAAGGCATCATCTATTAATATTGGTTTTTCAATTTTTTGTTTTGAAGACATTTAATATAACTCGTTTCTTATTTTGATTAAAGGGTAAGGGCATCTTCTTCTTTTTGTAAAAAAGATTGTTGTTCTTTAACAAAAAGTGCTTTTTGATATTTTTTTAAATAAAGAAGATAAAGTAATCCCAAAAATGTCCATGATAGACCAAATATAAAGGAATCCATCTGTAAGTTCAACCACATATAGGCAACTGTCGTTAATCCAAGCACAGGTAAGATAATATTCAAAGTAAACCCTTTGACCGTTTTGAATTGTTTTTTGTAATAGGCAAACATGACCAAAATACATATATTAACTGCACTAAAAGCAATCATGGCACCAAAATTAACAAATGAAACCGCAGTATCCAAAGTACAAAAGATGGCGGCTAAAGACAAAAAACCCACTAATAATACACAAAAATATGGAGAGTGGTATTTGGGATGAACATATCTAAATATCTGACCAGGAATAAACCGAGCAATCCCCATAATATGTAGCAATCTTGCTGCACTTGCATGAGAAGCTAATGCAGATGCAAAGGTATTAACCAACATTGCAATCATAAAGAATTTTTGAAAAAGTGCGCCACCAACATAAAAAGCAATTTCAGGCGAAGATGAATCTTTATAATTTTTTAATAATTCATTGGTTGGATAGTATAATTGAATAAACCAAGCACTGATAAAGAAAATAATACCACCGGCTAAAACGGTTATCATAATAGCTCTTGGGATCGTTGTTTTTGAGTCTTTTGTTTCACTTGCAAGGGTTGAAACTGCATCAAACCCAAGAAAAGAGAAACATAATACAGCGGCACCACCAACCAATGGTCCTATACTATTATCTCCATTAAATAATGGTTTTGCAGTCAGCACAGCCTCCCAACCAGCACCCAGCTTAATATGAATAACTAGATAAATAAAATAAATAGTTAAGATCAAAGGAACCCCGACAAATATAAAATTCATATTCGCCAGCAGGCTAACATTACGAGAATTAATAAAGGTAACGATAGCTACATAAACAGTAATTAATATCCATGTTGGAATATCTGGAAATAATGCGCTAAGATAAGCCCCAGATAACAAAGCATTAATCATGGGTAACAACATATAATCCTGTAATGTCGCCCACCCAACAATAAAGCCACTCTCTTTACCACATATTTTACCGGTATATGTAAATGCAGAACCAGATTCTGGAAAGGTCGCTGCCAAGCGACTATAACTCATTGCTGTTAATAAAATGGCTACTAGCGTAAATAGATATGCTAGTGGAACGCGACCATTTGTGCGTTCAGAAACAATACCAAAAGTATCGAACACAGTCATTGGCGTTAAATACGCAACCCCGATGATTACAACCTGCCATAAAGATAATAGCTTTGCACTTTTTTTTAACTGATCCATCAATTACATCTTTATCTTCTTTAAATTGTTAATATAAATTTAAATGAATAATATATTTAGTTTATCAATTTTAAAGCAACTAAAGAAAAGTTTACTAGAATAAAACGAAATATAATAACATCTTTATATCTAGCATAATATGAAATTAAAGATATAATAAACTTTTATTGAACAGGCTTATGATTGACTTTTATTAAATATAAATGTCAATTAATTTGTGACTATAATGTTATTTGTGTACTAACATACATTATCATTTTATTCTCATGACGAAAAAAAACGTCCTCAACAACCATTCCTATCCCGCCTAATACTCTACGTGATGGAATATTATCTTCTTTGGCAACCGCAACAATACGATCATGACCGCGTGCATGAGCCTCGGTTAAAACAGCATAAGCAGCTTCACGAGCATATCCCCTGCCTTGAGCCCATGGCCATAACGAAAACCTAAGCGCATAACCTCTTCCATCAGGTCTATTATGTATTCCTGTTATTCCCAAAAAACGAGAATGGCCAAATTTAATATTTTCTCTTACAACATACATTCCAATTCGGTGACACCCCCAATAAACGGTGTCCTCACCCATTTCGATTGCAACCTTTAACGAGGTACGAACCCCTCCCAACATATGGCCAAAAGCTTGACTATCTGTTTTTAAGGCCGTCACATCTTCAATATCCGCCCATCCTATGGGCGAGAGAATTAATCTAGGTGTATATATTAAAGAAGAAATCATGAAACTTATCTATTCACGCTTACCAATAAAAAACACCCATCTCATTAAATGATGAAATGGGTGCATCTATTTCACAATATTATGTAAAAAACTATCGTGAAATAGGTTTATATTTAATACGACTTGGTTCAGTTGCATCAGGGCCCAAACGACGACGTTTATCTGCTTCATACGCTTCAAAATTCCCTTGGAACCATTCAACGTGGCTATCGCCTTCAAAAGCCAGAATGTGCGTTGCTAAACGATCAAGGAACCATCTATCATGGCTGATCACCACTGCACAACCTGCAAATTCTTCTAGGGCTTCTTCTAATACGCGCAATGTATCCAAATCTAAATCGTTGGTCGGTTCATCAAGTAATAGAACATTGCTTTCTTTTTTCAACATTTTTGCCAAATGCACGCGGTTACGCTCACCACCAGAAAGGATACCAACTTTCTTTTGTTGATCAGACCCTTTAAAGTTAAACGCACCAACATAAGCACGCGATGCAATAGAACGTTTACCAAAGTAAAGCACATCCGTACCGCCAGAGATTTCTTCCCATACTGTTTTATTGGGGTCTAAATCATCACGAGACTGATCTACATATCCCAATTTAACTGTATCACCAACACGGATCTCACCTTGATCAGGTGTTTCATTACCTATAATCATTTTAAACAAAGTTGATTTACCTGCACCGTTCGGTCCAATAACCCCAACGATCCCTCCAGGTGGCAACTTAAAGTTTAAGCCTTCTATCAATAAACGATCATTAAACCCTTTACCAAGGTTTTCAGCTTCAATAACCACACTTCCTAAACGAGGGCCTGGTGCGATATTAATTTCAGCTGTACCACCAGATTTTTCTTGGCTTTGTGCCAGCATTTCTTCGTATTTCGCAATACGAGCTTGGCTTTTAGCTTGTCTGGCTTTGGGTGAAGCACTGATCCATTGTTGTTCAGCCGCCAATGCGCGTTGGCGAGCACTTTCTTCTTTTTCTTCCTGAGCCAAGCGTTTACGTTTTTGATCCAACCATGAAGAATAATTTCCTTCAAAAGGATACCCACGTCCGCGTTCAAGCTCTAAAATCCAGTTTGTCACATTATCCAAGAAATAACGATCATGGGTAATTAAGATCACTGTGCCTGTATATTCACGTAAGGTTTGTTCAAGCCAAGCAACACTTTCTGCATCCAAATGGTTGGTTGGTTCATCAAGTAATAAAATATCTGGCTTTTCAAGCAACAAACGACATAAAGCAACGCGGCGACGCTCACCCCCAGAAAGTTTCTCAACATTCATATCAGCAGGTGGGCAACGCAGTGCATCCAACGCAATTTCAATTTGACGGTCTAAATCCCAACCATTCCCTGCATCAATGATTTCTTGTAATTCTGCTTGTTCCGCAAGGAGTGTTGTCATCTCATCATCATCCATGGGCTCTGCGAACTTCATAGAGATTTCATTAAAACGATCGACGGCCTTTTTCAGAGGACCAAAACCTTCAGCAACATTTTCACCAACATTTTTGGTGTTATCAAGTTGAGGTTCTTGTTCCAGATACCCCACCTTGATTCCATCGGCAGCCCAAGCTTCCCCACCGAACTCTTTATCTTTGCCTGCAATGATTTTTAAAAGGGTTGATTTACCCGCACCATTTACCCCAAGAACACCAATTTTTACCCCAGGTAAAAAGGATAAAGTAATCCCTTTAAAGACTTCACGCCCACCAGGAAAAGCCTTGGTCAAATCTTTCATTACATAAACATACTGAGGCCCAGCCATCGTCGAGAAGCTCCTTCACAAATCCATCAAACATATAATATAGGGGGAAATTGCCCGCCTAATTTTTGCTTCAGGCGAAATAATAGATATAAAAAGCGTCTGCGCCCGGCAGGACTTGAACCTGCAACCAGACCGTTATGAGCGGCCGGCTCTAACCAGTTGAGCTACAGGCGCACAAACGCTTCTTCTATTTGCCGTAAAATGATCTTTTTTGCAAGGATTTTCTTTTAAAAATAATAAAATATTTTAGAAAATTAATTTCTATTTAACCCTTCTAATTTTCTAGATACCAAAACATCTTTCCAAAAACGCTCCCTACTAATAATTTGATCATCAGATATTTTAGAAAAATAATGTTCCAGCAACGTAAAGTAAAAATTTTTTCTACAATACTCTAACCCTTTTTTTTCCAAATACTCATTAATTCCCTTATTTCCACCATGTCCTGTTATAGTATAAGTTTTCCACCGTGACCATATTCCTTGATTTCCATACGCAGAACCAACATAATGTTTTCCATTAGATATATCTGTAATTAAATATATACCCTTAATATTTTCTAATGCAGTTTTCCAGTTTGTCTGATCTATACTTATTAAAGCCTCTAATTCTTCAAAAGATAAATGTACTGCATCATATCCAGGAAACTTTCTACCGTTATAAATTTCTGCTAAGATTTCTTTAACCTCAAAAGCTGAATAATAAGGCTCCATACGTGTTCTGGTCGCACGTTGTTTATAATCAGATCTTATTTTTAAACGCCCTATAAATTCTCTCTTTTGTTTAGTCAACTGAACAGAGTAACAATCATTATGTCGTTCTAAAACTTCATAAATACCACCAAATAACCAACTCTCGGATTCATGATAAAAGTGCATTAATGAAAAAATAAATTGTTGATTAAAATCATTTCTTTTTGGTTTATACTCTTGCCAACCTTGCCATTCATTACAATTACGAACAAACACATCAAGAGGTTGCGAATATCCACCATAGCGAGCAAAATGTATTTTATAATCGGAAGTCTTTTCTATATTCCAAATATCTTTTAATAATATTGTCATTAACTTAGGTTCCGTATTTTATTTTTTATATAAATATCAACTCTTATCACTTACTTTAATCAACCCCGTGAACCCACCGTTTTCTGATGTAAATATCACCTTTTTCTCTTTTGTTTGCAGGTCGGCTTGATACACATGCCCCATCTTATCAGCAACAAAAGCAAGTTGATGATCTGCATCAACTGTAAAACCTATTGTTTCATCAAACCCACGAATAACGACTTCTTTTTTACTTAAGGTTGATAGTTGCAATCTATTTAGAGAATTTCCATCAGGTTCTGCGCCTCTATCTGACCAATAAAGATAGTCATTTTTATAATCTATTTCTAAATCAATCGGTTCTGGTAGGTGATCATAAACGACATTAATCTGAGATGGGTCGATAACAGCCTGCTTATCTTTAAAATCAAAAGGCGCGCAAAGTAAACGACCTGTTCCACCTTTGGGTGGGCCTTTCATTGTCCAAAAGATGCGGTTATTTAGAATATCCAATGCTATCCCAACGCAATGTCTGTTTTTATTATCTTCATCTAAATACATTTCGTGTGTATCTAGCAAAAATTCGACCTTACCCGTTTCAATATGACAGCGTTCAATTTTCATACCCTCACGATCACACCAATATAAAGTGTTTGTTCGATGATCTAATTGGATTTGTTTAGGAGTATGGGTCTCTCCCATTTTAACCGTAATACCTCTATCTTTGCCATCCAAAGTACAATGTTGAATATAGCCGTCCCAAGCATCGTAATCTGCCCCCATATTCGTCCAATAGAGTAGCTGGTCATTTGGATTAAATACAAGACCATCTGGAGTTCCTGATTTATCTTCAATAAGTATATTTGTTGAATAATCATTAGGGTTAATGACAATAATCTGTCTTTTAATGGCTTCTAATACAATAATTTTGTAATTTAAATGCGTAATCGTCATTGATGAATATTCCTTATATTATAAATAAAATAGAATTTTTTTCTTTAAACATACGCCTTTTTTATTATTAAAGAAATTGACATTATAAATATTACTCTTAATTCATTATGGCAGTCTCTTTTAAATATCGCTCTAATAATATTGATGTAATATTATTGAGGATGCTTTAATAATTCTTCGGAAACCAAATTTTAGTATCTCCTTATGTTTATCACCATCTGCAAATCATAAGCACATTGTTACAAACAGCTTATATATATTGAAAAAATACCAATAACTCGCTATGATTCCGCATCTTAATAAGAATTGGAATAAAATTATGGATTTATCTAAAATTGCTGCTGGCAAAGATGTGCCAAATGATATTAATGTTGTTATTGAGATCCCCAAAGGATCAAAAGTAAAATACGAAGTAGACAAAGATAGTGGTGCTGTTTTCGTTGATCGCGTTGTCTTTACCCCAATGGTTTATCCTGCTGCTTATGGATTTGTTCCAAATACCTTGGCTGCTGATGGTGATCCAATTGATATGTTGGTTCTATGCCCAGAACCTATTATCCCTGGATGCGTTATTCGTGCACGCCCTATTGGTGTATTGAAAATGGAAGATGAATCAGGCATGGATGAAAAAGTCATCTGTGTTCCTCATGATAAAATCCACCCTCTTTATACCAATATTAAAGAAGTTTCAGAGCTTCCAGAAATCACTCGCCAAGAAATCGAACATTTCTTCACCCATTACAAAGACCTTGAAAAAGGCAAGTGGGTTAAAATCCAAGGTTGGGATAACAAAGCCAAAGCTTGTGAATTAATTGAAACTTCAATTAAAAATTACAAATAATAAAATAGTTCTTTATGCAAAGACTGTTTACTGAAAATAGTCTTTGCATATCTGATATTGACTAACCAGCCCTCCAATTTGATATAATTTTTAGTTTATCATTGAACTACTTTAAGTTACGCTTTAGGTGAAAGACCTATTCTTAAAGGAAATTACAATGAATATTGTTGAAATATCTCAAAGACGTTATACAACAAAAAGATACGATAAAAACAAATCAGTTTCTAACCAAGATCTCGATCAACTCCTTACCGTTCTCAGAAATAGCCCTTCCTCAGTAAATTCTCAGCCTTGGCATTTCTTTGTTGTTAATAATAAAACATCACAAGATAAAATCCTTCCTGCCATTGCAGAGTTCAATCATGCTCGAATTACTGATTCATCTTACACTATTATCTTTTGTATCAAATCTTCATTAGAGGATAGCTATCTTAAACATCTTTTAGATACCGAGATTAAAGATGGTCGATTTACTGATCCTAAGATTGCACAAAGTATGGATCGTGATCGCCGTTTTTTTATCGATCTTAATAATAAAACACAAACTGATTTACATCGCTGGGAAAGCTGTCAATTATATCTAGCTTTGGGACAATTTATGTTTGCCGCCGCATCTATTGGCATTGATTCAACCCCAATCGAAGGATTTGATCCCGTAAAAATGGATGAGCTGTTGGGATTAAAAGAAAAAGGCCTACAAAGCGTTGTGGTCGCCAGTATCGGCTATCACGCAGACAATGACAGCAATGCCAAAAGGCCTAAATCACGACTACCGAAAGAAGAAATATACACATTTGTATAAACGTGAAATATTAACATATTGCTTAAATCTTATTGACTATTTTTTCAATTAACTTTCGAATAAGTATTCTTTTAAGAACTAGTTATTATATATGAAGTTATATCATTATAGCTTCATATATAATTATATAAAAAAGATAGCTATTACCCGAAAATATAAATCAAATGATATCATAAAAAAAAACAAAGAATTATAGAAATTACAATAGTTATAACCATTTGTATATTATCACTCAATCTATAAAAGGCTTTTTTAATCACTTCAAATTCAAAAAAACTCTTAATTAAATTAACGTATCGTATTGATAACCATAACAATACAACAAGACTGGAAATTGAAATTATGACTAATTTGAATGGTATATTTTCATGGTGAGCAATAGCAAATGTTTGAATACTAGCTATACAAGTAAGGCAATAAAAATATTTTTTAAGTATATTATTTCCGCAAATTGTAATATTTTCTAAATCTTTTAAATCTGTTTTTAATAAGTGTTTATTTTTTGAAGAAAATTTAAAATTTTCCTTCATATCAACTAATTTTTTTTCATAAAAAATACAATTAAAAATCCTTCATAAAATTAAAACAACAATTTTAGCTACTCTTTCACTCTACCAATCAGACTTATGCCCTAATAATTCAAAAATCTCTCGGCGAATTTTTAAAAGCTCCTCAGAATCTCGATGTCTTGGGTACGCCATATCCAATTTAAACTCACCAATAATATGCGCAGGACGTTGCTTCATCACGATAATCCGAGTTGCTAATAACAAAGCTTCTTCAATATCATGGGTAACCATCAATCCTGTAAATTGTTTATTCTGCCATAGATTAACCAACTCTTTTTGCATGGTAATACGGGTCAAACTATCCAATTTTCCCAAAGGTTCGTCCAAAATCAACACACTAGGATCATTCACCAACGCCCGTGCCAATGCTACACGCTGCGCCATCCCACCGGAAAGCTGTGATGGATACGCATTGTCAAACCCTGCAAGTCCAATCATGTCCAACATATCCGTAATGGCTTTATCATCCTCTTTCTTTTGGATTTTAAAGCCCAGTTCAACATTCTGTCTAACCGTTAACCACGGAAACAACGTCGGATCTTGAAACACCACAATACGTGATGGATCAGCTGACAGTATTTCTTTACCATTCGCTGTAATAGAGCCTTCTTCTGGACGTTCCAACCCTGCTACCATACGCAGCAAGGTCGATTTACCGCAACCAGAAGGCCCCAAAATCACTACAAACTCATTCGGTTCAATGGTTAAATCAATTTTTTCCAAAACAGGCAAATCGTGATCGTCAAGACTATAACTATGGCTGACATTCGCAATGTCGATTTTTTGTTGTTTATTCACAGCTTCTACCATTTAATGCTTTCCTTTTGCCAACGCAATAAACGATTACGTACTTTGAACAATAACGTCATAAACGAAGTACACATCACCGCCATAATAAATAATGCTGCGTACATATTGGGGTAAGCTGCCCATCCTTGCGCCCATTGCATATAGAACCCAAGACCTGCTTTTACCCCAAGCATTTCGGCAACAACCAACATGTAAAAACAAGAACCAAGTGCCATAAACATACCTACAAACACAAAAGGTAATGCCGCAGGAATTGCAACATGGCGGATAAGAAACAAAGGTTTTGCACCCATTGTTTTAGCAACATCGTAATAACTGGGATTAACGCCAGCAATCCCTGACCATGTCAAAACCGCCACAGGAAAAGAAGCAGCAAATGCCATTAATAACTCACCAGCCACAAAGCTGGATGGGATAACCGCAAAAAGCAGAGGCAAAAAAGCGACTGGGGGCAAAGGACCTAAAAACCTTAATACAGGATGCGCCCAATAACCAAATAATTTGGACCATCCCATTCCAACCCCAATAACAAAACCAATAATACACCCAAGGATATAACCACCAACCAATAACATCATTGAATGTGCTAGTGAGTTCAACAATTTATACCAATCGGTAATAAACACATCCAATAACTCTTGAGGAGCACCAAAAAATGGTCTGGGTAATAATAATAACTTTGCTTGAATAACTTCCCAAATACCAATAAAAAGCGCTAGGGCCAAAATCCAAGCCCCGTAATAACGTACTTTATTTAAAGGTAAAGAGATGGCGCTTAATACAGCAATCCCCAAACACACCAAAGCAAATGTTATTGTTCTGGGAAATTCATCTGCATTTGGAATCAAATAAGTCAACCCTGCTGTGAATAACCATGCAGCAGAACCAACAACTTGAGGCCAATAGGCATTTTTTACAACCTGTTTCATCCAGCGAAAAGATCCTGTGTTACTTTATTTGCATAAGTTTCAGAATTTAAACTTTGTGGGAAAACACCAATTTTCTTTAACTCATCCGCATAAAACGCAACGTCTTTATTAAGTTGTTTTCCAACAGACTGCTCATGCGTCCCTTCTGTTTCCAAAATCGCAGCAAGTATTTGTGCGGATACTTTGGGAGCATAAGGTTCAAACATTTTGGCAGCTTCCATCTTATTATGATGTACCCACTGCCCCGCTTCTAAAATAGCTTGTGTAATTGCTTTGGCTACCATCGGTTCTTTGCGGATCAAAGAACCACGTAATCCAACCACACAACAAGCAACATGCTGCCACTTACCCTCCATATTGGAATCAACGGTAATCAACTGATTTTTTGTTTGAAATAAATATGCCAAAGGATCATCTAAACCTGCGGCTTGAATCGCTCCGCGTTTTAATGCAAGGGGTAGCATATCCTCTGGGAATTGACGCCAATTGACATCTTTTTCAGGATCAATTCCAATCTCTTTAAATCTTATACTAAAGAAATTCTTTGCAGGACCGCCAATATCGCCAACCCCAATCGTTTTACCTTTTAAATCAGCAAGTGTTTGAATTGTACCATTTTGTGGTGCTAATAAATGTAAACAACCTGAGTGTAACCCAGCAACCAATTTTACATCGAAACCTTGTTGTAATGGTTTTAACCACCTTAACGCCATTCCTGAAGCACCATCTGCTTTACCTGTTGACATAGTTTCAAGCATTTGATCAACAGAACCCGCAAAATCAATAAAATTAACATCAAGATTATATTTTTTAAAAAAACCTTTTTGCTGAGCTACGGGAAAAGCCGCCGTACAAATCGAGTCTGCACTCCAAGCTAACGTAATTTTTCTTGGTGGACCTTCTAGTTTTACTGCATCGCCAATACTTGGAAATGCAGTATTCCCCTCTGCAGCCATTGCCTTATATAAAGGATTTACAAATAACGCTGCCCCAGAAGCAGCTAATAAAGAACGTGAAAACTGTCTACGATTAATAAAATGATGCCCCATGATTTTTTCCAAAACCTAATTTTAAAATAATAACAATGTTATATTTATTATTTAGAGGTTTTCCAAGAAAATACAATCGTAATTTTAAGTATAAAATTATAATAAACTATATTTATACGTATATTAATATCAAAAAAATAACTTTATCCCTACGAAATAAAGCTATTTTCTTTATTTTTAATCTTGAGCTTGTGTAGCTCTTTCAGCAGGGGAATTCCCTAAATTCAAAGAAGGTGTTCTGCGATGAATTAAATCATCAATTAGATTTTCATAATTACTTATATACTCATCCATTGATAAACTTCGTTCAGCTTCAGCTCTGGCAGCTTTACGAATAGATAAAGCAAGTTTTTTATCCTCAAGAACCTCTAATATACGATCTGTTAATGCATCATGATCCAAAAACGGCGTTAAAATCCCTGTAACACGATCTGCAATAAATTCTTGAACAGGCTCTGTATCACTAGCGATAATCGCACAACCAGTCGCCATAGCTTCTCTTAAAGACCAAGATAAAACAAAAGGATAAGTCAAATAAATATGTGCATCAGAACGTTTCAATACCTTACTGAAAACATTATAGGGCACGTTTCCAGCGAAATGTACTCTAGACATATCAAGTTTGTCATGAACTTCACGTAACATGTAATCACGCCAAGTCATTCCTCCGTCTAAAACTGCGCCATAACTGACCTGATCTCGACCAATTAATACAACTTTAACATCAGAACGCTCTTTGAGTAACTTAGGCAATGAACGCATAAAAATATGAAAACCACGATATGGCTCAAGACCCCTAGCAACATATGTCACCAAAACATCGTTTGGTTTAACTACAAAATTGTCTAGTTTAAGGTCTGTTTTATAAATAGATGGTTCAGGAGCACATTTCTTTAAATCAACCCCTTCTCTCAAGATTGTAATCTTTTTTTGAGCCCAATCTGGATATGTTGAATGCTGGAATAAAGTTGGCGTCTGCCCCCAACCAGGATTCGTTGCAGAAACAAGATTAATAGTATTTTTAATCCGAACTCGTGCAGGCAACAACTCATCCGCAGGAAATTCAGGGTCAAAATCAACATCTAATCCTGAAGAGTGATAGTAAAATTCAGTATAATTTAAAACTGGAACATCTGGGTAAACGTCTTGAAAATTTAACATTTCCCCCCAACCTTGATGTCCAATAACAACATCAGGCTCAAATCCCAAAGCTTTTAATGTCTTAGCTGTCTTATAAACCTCATCCCCTCTTTTTATTGCCATATCAAGCTCCCCTAATGGTGCTTGCAATCCCGGAGCTGGTTCAACTTGTTTATAAAAAACAGATCTAACACCTTCTATTCTTGCATCTGTAGGTTGACTAATAAAAACAATTTCATTCCCACCTTGTTTAGCAAGATGACGAACAATATGCAAATACTGTCCTGGAAAATTTTGATGAATAAATAAATATTTCACAGCAAAACCAATTCATATTAACAAAGCCCTGTTGCCGATAAGTAAAAACAAAACAGGACTATATATATTCAAACAAAAGTCTACATTTTTTTATGTAGACTTTTAAAACAACATATTATTTACTTTTTTTGTTGTTGCTTTTTTGCTCTGCAACCTTCGCTGCAGCAGCTTTAGCCGCTGTGGTTTTTAATTTTACATTACTTCTGGCTGATTTTGCAGGCACTATTTTTCTGATTACTTTCTTAGGTGGTGTTGTTTCAGAATCATTACTAATTATACTTTGCCCACCACGACTAACAACTTTACCATCTGCAAGAGAAATCAACTCAAAACAGATAGCCTCTAAAGGTGCCACCGATTCAGCTGATAAAATACTATCATCTTCAATTGGTCCAACCTTTGTACCATCAACAAATGTTGCACTTAAACGAATATGGTATTTTTTCGCAGCTTCTTCACTTAATTTTACACGCAAACCACACAACGGCAAGGCCATTCCTCGGCTACCACAGAATTGATCCCCTTTATACCAAGGAGACATCCATCCTTTACCTAACACGGCTTGATATTCAATATCATCTGGCTGGATATATTTTTTAATATTTAATCCAAATCCCTCTATCCAGGTTTTGCTGTCTGGATTACCAACCCACTCACCAGATTGAACAACAACGTCGCCCATTCCTTGCACATGAGCAAACACAGTAATATCATTTTGAGATTTTGCGACCGTTTGTTTTGCAGAAGCTTGCGGTTGGGTAGTTGGCTGCTGCATCCCAACTGCTGGAACTTGTTGATTATCTATTGAAATAAGTTCTGGTGCATCATTTAAACGCACGACTTGCAATTTTGGTGCTGGTTGCTGACTAGATGGATTTTGATATACAGTCACAAGTATTAATCCAGACCCACCTGAAATACGTATAAGTGCAGCACTTTTTTCTGCACCTAACCATCCATCATTTTCAAAGGTCTCAATGGTTACTTGTGCGGATTGTTTAAATGGTGGCAAAGAAATACGTAAACCTGGAAAACCAAAATTATCTGCTGGGCTTTGTCCTGGTGCATGATAAATACAATATAACCCTTCACCAAGGCTCATCAAATGTCCATTAACATTTAGATCAATAACCCTTTGTTGATTTGGATTTTGTTGAGACGTTTCTTTGCCATCTGACATTTTTTATTCTTCCCTGCTTTTAACAATACTTTATATTTTATTCTTAATTATCATAATATAAAAACGATAACAATTTATCATTGTTTATCGATTATCCTTTTTGTATCTTACTTTCTTACATAAATTTAATAGCATATCATTTTGCTCAGGAATAGCCATTAAAGATGATAAAATCCATCCTCTTTGTGTATTTTTAATACGCTGTGCAATTGCACCAAAGTCAAATGCAACCGTTTCCAAACCAGAACGCCATGCAAGACTAAGCGCGTAACACCAAGTTTCTGGCCAGATTGCAGGGAAAAAAGCGATATCTGCATTCTGTTGCTTAACTAAAGAAATAGCCTCTTCCTCTTGATAAGTTCCAGTAATAAAAAGACGATCTGTTTTCTCAAACAATCGATCATCAACCGTACGCCCTACCAATGAAAATTCTAACGGTAAATCTCTTTGATCTGCGTCTTTGACCAACTGGTGGACAATATTAAACCCTTTTTCTATACCAATAGCACCTATAAAACACACCTTAAACCGCTTTGAGGAAGTAGTAAGTTGACTATTTTGGTTTTGATTACAAATTTGTGAAAAATATGATAACTGTTCTACAGATAAATCCGGACGATCATCTTCTAAATTTTGTATTTGTATCTCTTTGATACTAGAAAAATGACGATATATACGATTGGCTGTATCCTGTGAAGGTGCAATAATTAATTTAGCATCTTGTAGTTCTTTTTCAGAACGATCTATCCATTTTTGCATATGAATAGGTTCACTCTCATCAAAAAGTTCTTTACCAATACATATTTGACATTTAGTTAAATCATTAGGCTCACCACAATATACTTCTTGTTTATTGATTAAGGAAATTCTAGGGCAAAAAGACATGTAATCATGCACATACATTTCATATTCAATTTTCAAATCTTGCAGTAAATTACGTATCATCACATGATGTCCTGCAAAATGATGCACTTGCATATAAAGAACAGATCTATTTTTTAAAAACACTAATAAATCATCATATTCAGACGGTAGATTAAATTTAAAATTAGGATATAATTCTTCGATATCTACATTTTGAAAAGAAGGAGATTTTAGTTGAATTTCAAGTTGACAGGCGTCTCCTAACAATGTTGGGCGTATAAATAAAGGTGTCACTCCTTTTAAACGCAACTCATTAGCACGCTCTTGTACTGCCCTTTCTACTCCTCCTCCATAGGTATGGGTAATAAATAATGCATATTGTATTGGTTTAGACAGTTTTACTTGTTTTTTTTCTAAATCCTGCAAACGATATAGATCCACTTTACGACGCACAGAACGTAAAAAATCTTTATCAATATAGTCCATAACCATTTCATCATAATCAGGGTAGAGTTTATTTAAAATACCCAGATTACGCTTTAATAAAGCTTGCTTGCTATTTTGGAAAGAAACGCCACCTTTATGTCCAACAAAACAACCTGCTGCTAATACATGCCGCCACCCTAAATGTTGAGCGCGCATACAAAAATCATTTTCTTCACCATAGCCTTGGGCAAACAAATTTTCTCTGAATAAACCTGTTTGAGATAAACAATCATGGCGTATAAACATACAAAACCCATGTGCAGTTGGCACATTAATTACCATATCTTGGTGTGTTTTTTGCATATACCTCATTAAATTTTGCACTGATTTCAAAGACGGAATAGGATTTACTTTGTCATGATAAGGATAGGAAAAAATACTAGCATCATTTGAAAATGGAGTAACCGTGCCAATATTCTCTTCACTATAAGCTGCTTTATGCAAACAATCAGCCCAACCTTTGGCAACCAAAGTATCACTATTTAATAAAATAACATCATATCCAGGCCAAGCCTGTATTCCTGTATTCACTGCGCCAGGAAAACCCAAATTTTCCAAATGATGAATTAAAAAAATACTCTCATGATTTACCTTAAGTTCTAACCACTCAATAAGCTCTATATCAGGTGAACAATCATTCACTAATTGAATAACAAATTCTTTTGGTAAAGTTTTTAATACACTTTCAACGCACGCAATTGTTTCGTAAAAGCCTTTATAAACAGGAATTATAACGACAACCCTTACACCTTGATCATCAGCTATTTCAGGATGACTCCCTTTATAGTATGCGGAAACTGGAATATAGTTTTGATGTTTCTTCTTAATATCCCTTAAACGAGATGATTTGTTTCGTAATACCAAAGGATCAATTGGACTACCAATCAAATTCTGACCATAATCATCTTGAAACCTATATAGTCCAAACAAAAATTCATCGATCGGAATAAAAAATTGTTTGGCTCTAAAAAGAGGAAATTCTAATGTGGCGACATCAAATTCCTTAATCGCTTGCAATTCTTTATAAAATTTTCCATATTCATCAGTAACATAAATAGTTGGAATACGATCAGGCTCTGCTGGATACCATAACCATCCTTTGACAAATTTATCATCATTCTCTACAAAACCTTCCGTACGAAGAATAGCTTGTATATCGATAGGGCTACCAACTAATGGAGTATCCTCAATTTCGACATGTAGGTAAGAATACCCTTCCCAACCTGGTGGTAAAGAAAAGAATGGATCTAGTGTTTCAAATATACATTCATTGTCCAAAAATACTGAGACATGCTTACGATGCCTATTATCTACCCACACTTGACCCACAGAACCAATTAACCCACAACAGCCCTCTTTACCTGCACTTCTTATAATTTCTCTAATCATTCCCCAAGTTTTATTAGTTGGGCAATAGCGAGATAAAGCATAGTGTAATTGTTCTATAGATTGAGATAATTCTTTTTTATGAGCCAACAATATTGCTAAAACCAACCATCCTTCGTAGAAATCAAACTTCTTCATCAAAGGAACTAGTAAACTATAAGCATCGTCATATTGTCTCAGTTTGAGCTTTAACATCACCAAATCAAATGTAATATTCGGATTATATTCAGCTAATCGATGTGCTCTATCCATCCAACGAGCTGCCTCTTGGATATTACCTCTCGTCTTTTCATCCTGCGCTCGTACAAAAGCACTTTGAGCACTTTGACGAATGCGCTCTAATCCTTCTGCTTTTTTCTTAGTATATTCTTTTAATCTTATTTTTGGCTTTTGAGACACTGAAAGCTTTTATTAGGATCATCTTAACAATAACGATCCTAATATATTCCTATTTCTTCTTTACAAAAAATAATCCAGGAGCGACCTCTACCTTACCTGGGTTCTTTTCAGCCTCTTTTTTTGTATCCATAGATTGATTTTCAGCTGTTCCTGATTTTGTTTCAAAGTCAGTATTTTTAATTTCTGAAATTTTATCTCTTAAACTAGGATCATCTATTTGTTTAAGATCAATTTCAGCATCGACTTCACCAGACTTCAGAGCCAACTGCAACCAATATCGTGCCTGATCAAGATCTTTCGTTCCAGCTAGCCCCCTCGCTAAATAACGTCCTAACATCATCTGGGCTTTAGGGTGACCTTTTTCCGCAGCCTTCCTAAACCACTCTTGAGCTTTTTCACGATCAGGTTCTAGATGATTACCGCCACCATAAACCGCACCTAAAGAGAACATTGCAGGGACACTGCCTTGATCAGCAGCCATTTTATAAAATTTTACAGCTTCCTCTGCTAATGCTGAACCATCATTAGAGTTACCTTCAAGTAAAATATTTGCCCACAACATTTGTGCGTCAATAATACCCTCATGGGCAGCAGAAGAAATCCAAGCGTAACCTTTATCAGTATCTTGTTCCCCACCAGTCCCTTGCAATAACATTCTTCCATACCAATAGCGTGCTGGTATTACCTCTTTACAGCATTTTTTTAACCACTCTCTGGCTTGTTTTTCTTTTTCAAAATCTGGATTAAGCGAATTACTATGTAATAATGCAACTGCCAGATTAAACATAATAACAGCAAACCCTTGCTCTGCACCAGGGGTCAAGTATTCTTCGATAACATTATCAATTTGTAAGTTACTTTCGGGCAATTGAATTGCAATCTCTCCCATACTTACAATAGCAACAACATCACCTTTTTTGGCAGCAAAACCTAATAATTCAACTGCTCTTTCCAATGATTTTGGTACACCCATCCCCCTAAGATATAATACTCCCAAAGCACGGGTAGCAGCTATATGTCCTTTTTCTGCTGCAACAACATACCATCGTGCTGCCTCAGTAAAATTAGGAGGAATGTCATCATTTCCATGACCGTTCATGTCTGCCAACACAACAGCAGCTTCGATATCTCCTGCTAAGGCAGCTTTTCTTAACCAAGTTTCAGCTTGGATAAAATTTTGTTCTACCCCTTGGCCTTTTTTTAATGCTACACCATATAAAGCTTGGGCATCTCTGATCCCAAGTTCTGCTGCTTCTTTGTATAACTCTGCCGCACGTTTATAATTAGTAGGAACACCTCTACCTGTTTCATACATCACACCTAATTTATGCAATGCAGATCCCATTTTTCGTTCAGCTGCGACTTCTAAAAATTTGGCTGCTTCTGCATAATCAGCTTCACTTTCGCCTAAACGCAATAACAGTAACCCCTTCCCCATATATCCTTGTGAAGAATCATGAGAAATTGATTTATCGTACCATTCTAATGCCTGTGTGATAATTTCTGGATCTTTGGTTTCATGAGAGATCAAATAAGCATATAAAGCTTGTGCCTCAGCCAAATCTTGCTCTGCAGCATATTTTGCCCAATGACGAGACTTATCCCAATCTGGTTTTAAATTATCATAATCCACATCAGGTTTATCAAAAATATTTTGTCCAGAAACCTTTTTGACCTCAGGTATACCTCTCATATAAAGCAAAGCTAACATGTAAGCAGAGTCAACCCACCCAGCCTCGGCTGCTGCTTCATGCCATAAAGCAGCATCATTCAAATTCAGAATAACTCCATAACCATTCAGATAGCACATTCCAAGCCAATATTGAGCTTCAGGTGATTGCATAGAAGCTGCCTGTGAAAATAGATTGAAAGCAACTTCATAATCTTTATCATCATAAGCCGCTTTTGCTTTATTTAATATTCTATCAATCTTTTTATTCTTAGAACCAAATAAACGTCTCATGCTATCCTCCTAAAACTAACCATAAGAAATACTCAATTTACTGAGGATCTCGCATCCCATTTGTTAACTGTGGAACAACACCATTCATTAAATATTGAGCAACAGTTCTTTTACCCACATGAATATCGGCAGAAACTGTTAATCCAGGTGTGGGATGGAAAAAGTTAGGAACACCATGAAGTGTATATTTCTCAATTTTCAAGCGAGCTCTAAAGAAAGGCTTCTCTCTAAATGTTATTGGTGCTGCACCCAGACGGTTTGTTTCTTGCGTCATATCACCTGGTTGGAACACATCAGCACTAATATTCGTTAAAATTGCTTCAGCACCACCATATTGAGTATAAGGGAACGTACTAAATTTAATATTTGCCTTATCTCCTAATTTTAAGTATCCAACCTCATCACCAGCAACAACAGCCTCAACCTCTAACCCTGTTCCAACTGGAATCAGTGTCATAAAAGGAACGCCTGCATTCAAAACAGAACCAACAGATCCTTTGGAAATTGAAAATACAATTGCATCTTGCTCTGCTCTCAAAACTATTTTTTTACTACGTAAACGTGCTTTTTTATATTCACTGTCCTCACGTGCCAATTGTTTTAGTGAAGCGTTAAGCTCTTTGTAAACCGATCCTTTCCAGTTTTCAATATATGCAGTACGATCTGACAATAATGATTCAATTCTTTTACTTGTTCCATTCGCAGATTGCTGAGCTGTAATTAATCTACTTTCAACATCCATCAAAGTATCTTGTGAACCTAAAGTAGATAATTTACTGCCTACTTCTTCTTGCTGTAACTTTTGACGCATTTGATGCACATCTGAAGCTACTTTCACTCGCCCACGTAGAACAGCAATACTTGCTAGATAATTTTTTAACTGAGCTTGCTGTTCAGCAATTTTTTGATCAAAACTGTCAACCTTAGCATCATATTCTAATTTACGCTTTAAAAACAGATTTCCTTGCTCTACGGATGCAGAATTAGATGGATCTACTGTGTATGTTTTACCATCTGCCTCAGCACGCAAACGTTCATATTCAGCCTTATCTGTATCAACTTGTACTCTTAAATTTTCAATATCAGCATCAGATAAAGTAGGATCTAGGTGGGCAACAATTTGTCCTTTAGTAACAAAATCCCCTTCTTTCACGTCTATTGATTTAATAATACTTTGTTCTAAAGGCTGTATCAACAAAGGAGTAGTCGTTGAAATTAAACGCCCATCAGCAGATACAACTTTGTCTAACGGAAAAAAACACATTCCTAAAATCGAAAAAACAGCCAAAGCACCAATCAACCAAGTTAAATATTGAGCAGAAGCCGTCGGCGGCATATTAATTGCAGCAGAAGTGGGGGAATGGAATTCCAACAATGCTTGGGGCATATCAGCACCAAAACTATCATCTGAATCAGCATCAGGCAAATAATATCCATCAGGAACAGTCTCATCCTTTTCCCCGTCAACAACCTCGGATGTTTTAGAAACATTTTCAATTGATTGACTTTGTTTTTCAGAACGAGTCAAAGTGTTTATATCATCACTTCCATTAGGTTGAGTGCCTTCTGGTAATTGATCTTGTTTATTATCATCTACCATAATTAAACTCCTTCAGGCACCAAGCCATCGCCACTTTGATTGTCTTTATTGGTTTTACCACCACCTTGAGTATGTCTATTTTGTTGCAGCCATAAAGTGCGATAAATTTCACAGGTTTCCAATAACTCTTCATGAGTACCAATATCCTGCATAACCCCCTGATCTAAAACCATAATTTTATCACAGTTCACCAAAGAAGACAGTCTATGCGATACAATCACCATTGTTCTTCCTTTGGCAATACGCTCTAAGTTAGCATTTACCAAAGCTTCACTTTCTGGATCCAAAGCAGAAGTTGCTTCATCTAAGATCATGAATTTGGGATCCAAAATAACAGAACGCGCAATCGCCAACCTCTGACGTTGCCCACCTGAAATATTAGTCGATCCTTCCTCAATAAAAGTATCATAACCAGCAGGCATACGCTCAATAAATTCTTCAGCTCCAGCCAAACGCGAAGCTCTAATAACATCATCCATTGTTAAACCCGGACGACCTGCAGTAATATTTTCTTTAATCGTTCCACGAAATAAGAAGTTGTCCTGTAATACAACACCGAATGAGCGTCTTAAATGTGTTAAATTAATTTCGCGCAAATCAACACCATCAAGACGTAAAAAACCTGTATAATCTCGGCTAACACCTTGCAACAAACGTGTAACTGTAGACTTCCCAGAACCACTTCGTCCAACCAGACCCAACATAGTCCCAGCTGGAATTGAGAATGTTAAATCTTTTAACGCACGACTACTACCACCAGGATACGTAAAATTAACGTTTTCAAAAGCCAATGCCCCCACAATTTTAGGACGCAATCCTGTCGTTAACGCTTTGGTTTCTGTTGGATTATTTAAAATTTCACCAGCCTGACCTAATGAAGTTTTGACTTCAGTCATCACTGACGTTAATTTTGCAATCCCTACTAATGGCGAAGCAACACGGCCACCCAACATCATAAAAGCAACAACTGAACCAGCATCAATTCCAGAGGTTGGGCTCGTGATTGCAAGATAGGCACCAATCAAAATAATACCACGATTAATAAAGAAATCTATTGGCATTACCAAAGTCTCTGGCCAGTTTTGAATTCGAGACGTCGCTAAACGCCACTTCGAAACATCAGCAATAACTTCATCCCATTCACGCCGACGCGCGGGCTCCAAAGCTAAAGTTTTAACCGTTCGAATACCTGCAACAGTTTCATACATCATGGATGCACGCCCCATCTCAGCTTCGATACGGTTTTTAAAGCGAATTGTAATGGCTGGAAAAAACAATACGACAATCAACCCAATCCCACCAGCACCAGCAACAGTAAGCCATGCTAAGGTTGGACTGATATAAAACAAGAATGGCAGAATAACCACTAAGGTAAACAAATCAAGAAACGTTGTTAGCAACCTTCCCGTAATAAAGTCACGAACAGAGTATATCTGAGAAACTTTACCAACAATACGACCTGCTTGTTGACGCTCAAAAAACTCTAAGGGCAAGGATAATAAACGGTTATAAGTATGGATAGAAATACGAGAATCCAACCTATTACCCAACACTGCCGTTAATTCACGACGAGCATACGAAATGAGAACCTCATAAAAACTCAAAATGATAAGCAAGCCAGTAATAGACACTAATGTTGCTGTTGAATGGAACGCTATCACTCGGTTAACAACCTGCATCACAATGAATGCAGGAAAAATTTGCAAGATACTGATAATCATGGAGGCAAAGCTAATATCACGCAACGACACACGTTCACGCAATACCATCTTTGTAAGCCATGTAAAATTAATTTTTGCTTCAGCTTCAGATAGATTACGATTTGCCTTTACTAAAAGAACATCACCCGTCCATGCTTGACGTAAACGCAATTCATCAACAGCAATCGGAGTATCGGTCTCTTTGCCCAAAGGATCTCGTAAAAAAACAATACGCTTCTTAGGATTAACGCCAACCATCAAGCCCGCAGAGCCATCTTTGAACATTAGCACTACAGGAGGAGAGTTATATAAGCGAATTAAATATCGCCACTTTAAACGCATGCCTTTTGCAACCAATCCTTGACCGTTTAACCAACGTGAAAGGGTTGCTGGAGAGGGAGAATCTTCACCAGGTTGCTTGGCCAAATCACGGATATCTAAATCCACTCCGTGAAATTTAGCAGCAGCCATTGCGGCACGAATACGGATCATCATCGGGGAAAGACGTTCAGTTTTTTGACTTGCACCGTCTTTATTTTGCCCCGATCCTGACTGAGGGGGAATGTTTAATGGTTGATCCACGGATCATCCTCTATCAATAATCTTAACAAAATTAACTTAATGATTCCCCAAGACATAGCTTTAAATATACCAAAAAAAACACTGCAATTAACAATTTTTAATGCAGTACAGTAATATTTTGAAGTTACGATCCTAAAGAAGCACAACGGAACATATCAATTATTTGCAAATAATTCAAACCATTTCATGTCTTTTAAATAAATTAGTTTCAAGATCGCAAAAAAATAAATTTTTATTATCTTTTCTATTTTAATATATTCCATAAGAATACATTTTCAACCGCAGTAAACATTTTATATTATAACGTTGTTACACTGAACATTATATTACAACTATCGTAATCATCCATACGATCAAATAGATTTTTAATTGAAAAAAATATAGCATATACTCTATAAGACTAAAAAACTATTATTTAAAATCCTTTTTAACTATTGAGGACATGATTTCATGCCTAGGCAAAGTAAACTTCTTAATAAATTGCAAAACCATATTCTTCTTTGCGATGGTGGTATGGGATCTGTTGTCCAAATGCTTGATTTGGATACTAAGAAAGACTTTTGGGACAAAGAAAATTGTACAGAAGTCTTAAATTTATCCAGACCAGACTTGGTTCGTGATATTCACAGACAGTATTTCGAAGCTGGCGCTGATATGGTAGAAACCAATTCCTTTGGTGGCTCCACGATTACCCTCAGCGAGTTTGATCTTCAAGATCAAACCAGAGAAATTAATAAACGTGCAGCTGAAATTGCAAATGAAGCCGCTGAATTGTTTAAAGATGGTAAAGAACGTTTTGTGGTTGGATCCATTGGTCCGGGCACACGCCTCCCCTCCCTTGGGAATATTGCTTATGATCCTTTAGAAGCTGCCATTGCAGAACAATGTCGAGGGTTAATTGATGGTGGTGTGAATGGATTCTTGATTGAAACTTGTCAAGATCCTTTACAAATCAAAGCTGCCGTTAATGCCGCAAAGATCGCTCAAAGAGAAGCCAATATTTTTCTGCCCATTTTTGTTCAGGTTACCATTGAAACCACTGGAACTTTGTTAGTTGGAAGTGACATAGCGGCCGCTGCAACGATTATTGATGCGCTTGACGTGGATATGATGGGTATGAATTGTGGAACTGGCCCTCGGGAAATGGCCGAAGCGATTAAATGGTTATCTCAATATTGGCCACGCCTGATTTCTATGCAACCGAATGCTGGCTTGCCAGAACTCTTAGACGGTAAAACACATTATCCTTTATCTCCAGAAGAAATGGGACACTGGATGGCGCGTTACATAGAGGAACAAAAGATAAACATGTTGGGTGGTTGTTGTGGAACCAACCCAAATCATATCGCTGCTATGGACAAAGTGTTACGTGATAGAGCACAAAAAGAAGGTTCTGCTGATCGTCCTAAAACCATTCCACGCACGCATGTTGCAGTGCCTTCTGTTGCAAGCCTTTTCTCTTCTGTGCCTTTGCGCCAAGAAAACAGTCTTTTTTCCATCGGAGAGCGTTGTAATGCCAATGGTTCTAAAAAATGGCGTGATTTGCAAGCAGAACAAGATTGGGATGGTTGTGTTACCGTTGGACGTGAGCAGTTAAAAGAAGGCTCAAACGCTCTTGACGTTTGTATGGCGTTCGTAGGACGCGATGAAATGGCCGAAATGGGAGAGATCATTCCACGCTTTACTTCATCTATCAATGCACCTCTCGTCATAGATTCAACTGGCACAGATGTTATTGAAGCTTGTTTAAAACTTCACGGTGGTAAACCCATCATTAACTCCATCAACTTCGAAGATGGTGAAGAAATTGCAGCTGAACGGATGATACTCGCCAAAAAATTCGGTGCTGCAGTCGTTGCTTTGACCATTGACGAGGTCGGTATGGCCAAAACGCCAGAAGATAAACTACGCATCGCCACACGTTTGGTTGAATTCGCATGTGATCGTTATGGGTTACCTCAATCAGATTTGATGATTGACCCCCTCACCTTTACCATTGCAACAGGGGTTGAAGATGATCGTAAATTAGGATTGTGGACTTTGGAAGGTATTAAGGCAATCCATGACAAATTCCCAGACATTCAAATTGTATTGGGTCTATCCAATATTTCTTTTGGTTTAAATCCTGCTGCCCGTGCTGTATTAAACTCGGTTTTCTTATATCATGCGCAACAAGCAGGCATGACTTCTGCGATTATTCATGTTTCTAAAATCCGCCCGATGCATTTAATTGACAAAGAGGAAGTCAAAGTCATCGAAGATTTGATTTTTGATCGCAGAACCGCTGATTATGATCCTCTGAAGAAAGTTTTAGAAATTTTTGCAGATCGTAAAGCCTCTCAAGCTGCGGCACGCCCTGTTGCAACAACAATTGAGGAACAACTTCATGATCGTATTGTGGACGGTAATCGCAAAGGATTAGAAGAAGATTTGAAAAAGGCTATGGAAAAATACGAGCCTTTGGAAATTATTAATACCTTGTTACTGAGTGGGATGAAAACAGTTGGTGAGCTGTTTGGCTCTGGAAAAATGCAATTACCTTTTGTGTTACAATCTGCTGAAACAATGAAAGCCGCCGTATCCTTCCTTGAACCTTTTATGGAAAAAACCAGTGACGATACCAAAGGTACCATGGTTTTGGCGACTGTTAAGGGTGATGTGCATGATATTGGTAAAAACCTAGTTGATATTATTCTCAGCAATAACGGCTTTAATGTTGTTAATTTAGGCATTAAAGTGCCTGTTGCGGATATGATTACTGCCGCCAAAGAACACAAGGCTGATGCCATTGGCATGTCTGGTCTTTTGGTAAAATCCACCGTGATTATGCGAGAAAATTTAGAAGAAATGGCTGAACAAGGATTAGATATCCCTGTTTTATTAGGGGGGGCAGCTTTAACTCGTGCTTATGTTGAAGAGGATTGTTCCCAAGCGTATAGCAAGAATAATGGCCTTGTTGCCTATGCGCGCGATGCCTTTGATGGGTTGACTTTGATGGAAAAAATTTCTCAAGGTAATTTAGAAGGATATATCGCAGCACAAAAAGTGCAAAATAAGCGTCCTAAACGTGTCGCTAAAAAAGAAAAAATAGAAACTCCACCGTTAACTCTGGCAGAATCAACCAAACGCCGTCAGGAAATAGCACCTAATGAAGATGTGCCTACACCACCTTTTTGGGGTGTAAAAAAATTAGAAGCCAAGATGAAAGCAATCTTGCCCTTCTTAAACGAGCGTTCTTTGTATCAAATGCAGTGGGGTATGAAAAAACAAGGAAAAACTTTGGAAGAATTCCTTGAAAATGCTAAAACTGAGCTACGACCTATTTTGCATAAACTCATCAACCAATGTGAGAAAGAAAATATCCTACAACCACAAGCTTTATACGGTTATTGGAAGGCTGCTGCTTGTGGAGAAGATTTGATCCTTTTTGATGAAGATGGTCAAACAGAGTTATGTCGTTTTTCTTTACCCAGACAATCTGGGGCTAATCGGTTTTGTATTACTGATTTTATCCGTGATATTGATGATCCAGTGCGTGACGTCGTCGGTTTGCAAGTCGTGACCGTTGGACAACAAGCATCTGATACAACCCGAGTATGGTTTGAAGATAATCGTTATCAAGATTATTTATACTTACACGGCCTATCCGTTGAAATGACTGAAGCAATGGCAGAGTATACTCATCAACGCATGCGTTCAGAGTTGGGATATATGAGTGAAGATGATCCTGATATGAACCAACTTTTAATGCAAGGGTATCGTGGATCACGTTATTCTTTTGGGTATCCAGCTTGTCCAAATATTGAAGATCAAAAACATATTCTGAAACTCTTGAAAGCAGAGCAATTAGGCATTACTTTATCAGAGGAATGGCAGTTACATCCAGAGCAATCCACATCTGCACTGGTTATTTTTCATCCAAAGGCAAAATATTTTATTGTATAAAAAAACTAGTCTTTTTTAATTTATAATATAATGAATGTCTCAAAAGGTGAAACCATTTTAAGCTTTTATTAATATAATTGATCAATATTGAAAAATTAATATCGGTCAATTATACTACCAAAAATTTTTTAAAAATTACTATTAAATACCAAGGGACATAGTATGATCATTTTTGAAGGGGAGGAACTATATCTACACCATCACGAGGGTAACTCAGATTATATTATAATTACATTTTTAGGGGGATATGAAAATCATCTTGCAAAAGAAACATATTATCTTCTTCCTATTGTAGAAAAATATAATATATCCTGTTTAGGTATTACACCCAAAATTGATAATCATTATCTGCACTCAGATATGAATCATATTATTCCATTATGTAATGAAATTACCAAAAAATATAAAAAGATAATTGTTCTTGGCCCTTCTATGGGAGGGTATGGGGCATTAAAATATTCTAAACATTTGAATGCTGATATCGTGCTAACCCTAGCACCTAGAGCTACTATTAATCAAGATTTATGCCCTATAACAACTAATGCAGCACAAACACTAGAAAGGTTGACCAAGGAAGAAATAGAACAATCCACGATTGATCAAAATGATCTAAAAGGAAATATATATATTCTTTATGATCCTTTAAGTGATCCTTCTTGGCTAGATAAACATCATGTTGGATATTTACTTCAAGAAATCTTCCATGCAAACTTTATCCCTACATATTACACTGGGCATCTAATTACTTTACACTTGAAAGGATCAGCGTATTTAAAATCTATTATTGATGCTTTAGTGCAAGGCGACAATCAAAATATTATAAAGACAATAACTTATATCAGACGACATCATATTGCTAATGTATTGGCCAAAGCGCAACGTTTTTTGAAAAGTCATACATTTCTTACTTATAAAATGCTTACAAGCGCTGCTTTTAAAAAAGTTAAGGATAATCATATTATACAAGAAGATTATTGTTTTCGTTTGAAATTATGCTATTGGCTGAATGTAAAAGGATACCAGTATGAAAGCTCGGAGTACTTAAAATCTATCTTTTTCTATCATACACAAAAGATATCGTACGAAGACATTAAGCTGCCCATATCCCTTAATCCATACCCTTATCTTATAAACTATAATGGTTACTATTTAGGTTATAACTTTGTTACAAAAAAACTAATAGCTATGTTAAATCTAGGGGACGCAGCTTATTGTATACCTCTGCAAATATTTAAACAAAATGGTAAAATCAAATTAATTTGTTTTCATAACAATATTATATTTGAGTTGAAATATAGTGAAGATCAAGAGTCGTTTCAAATAGCTTTATTATCGGATGATTATACTGCGGATCATGTAAAATTGAGCTTTTCAGCCTATAACATTTTTGTTCACACAAAAGATAAAAAACATTATATAGGCATTAATGAAATTACTTCGTATATATCTCATTCTGCATTTATACCCAAGGAATGGGAATCTTTTACGCCAATCTCAATGGTATCTCCTATGGAAACAATAATTTAAGAGTTATTAGCTACTTGCTTGACCATTAACCATAATATTTTTTTACTTAATAAATCAAACCTGTTTCGGTTATTTTAGGTTATACAATGACACTTAACCGTTATTATCAGCATGATGAGATGGATGGATATTGCGCATTAAAATACTCCAAACAATTAAATGCTGATACCGTATTAGCTATACCCTCTAGGCAGATTTTGGATTCAGATACTGGTCCTTTGCCCAAATCTGCAACTGCCATAAGAACTCTGCTGCTAGAAGAAATTAAACACTCGACAATACACGACCAACCTTCATTATACTTCTAATTCTATTAAAGAATGGAAAGACTTACACCAATATCAATAAGAATATTCCTATCGGGTAAACGCATGGCTTGATCTAAACCCTATCCCACCATTTTGATAAAAAATTTTTGTAATCTTGTAAAAACAGAAAATAATATACATTATATACATTGTATCTTACAAAATAACAAAATCACTTAGGTAAACAATGTCAATAAAACACTTTTTTATTACCAAAAAAAATGAAAATTCTATTTTGAAAGAAGTAGATAATCAGCTTGTAATGATTAAAAAATCTAACACACCAAGCAAGATTTTTTTATCAACTTTAAATATGAAAACAGCTATCATTCATAACAAAAAACGTATCTTTGATTGTGTTGATTTGAATGAATTTGGAAAAGATACTTATAGCCTTAAAAGTAGAGAAAATAGCAAATATTACTCTTCAAATCCTTTAAAAACATCAAACTCGCCCTCTTCATTTGTTGCAAATAGAAGTAATCAGCAAGAATGGGAACATTTTAACTTAGATAAAACAAAAAATATAATGTTGCATAACGAAGTATTAAGCACTTTAAATAAAATCTCTGAATAAATTAACAACATATAATTTAGTAAATTTTCAAATTTACTAAATTATATTATATTTTAAATCACGTATCATTTTATCAAATCAATAATTAACTAAAACTATCTCCTTATTGCTTATTAACATATTACTATGATATGTTTGTTGGCATTAATATTTTAAAAATTACTTATTTCCTTACATATTTGATTGAATTGGCTATAGACCCATATAGTCCCATAAAAATTTCTTTATTTAAAATGAGGTTTATCGTTGGATTTTGTTAGTGTCATAGATCTTGCCGGCAGTGTTGCCCTTTTATTATGGGGCGTGCATATGGTACAAACAGGGGTACAACGTGCTTTTGGAGCAAGGCTGAATCACGTTTTATCCAAAACCTTACGCAATAGAATACAAGCATTTTTCGCAGGTCTTGGCATCACAGCGGTTCTTCAATCATCGACTGCAACTGGGTTAATGATTACCAGCTTTACCGCTAATGGGGTTATTGGATTACCTTCGGCCTTGGCAGTAATGCTGGGCGCCAATGTTGGAACGACTTTAATCGTTCAACTTTTGTCCTTTGATGTCTCTCGGATTGCCCCTCTTTTTGTATTAATTGGGGTTATCATGTTCAGGCGTGCCATGAATACGGTTCGTGATTTGGGCAGATCTTTTATTGGTTTGGGATTAATTTTAATTTCGTTGCATCAATTCCTGGTCATTTTGCAACCCTATACAAACCAACCATCTTTACGAATGATGTTAGGCAGTATCGCTGACATGCCATTAATCGCTGTATTAATTGCATTGGTTTTAACATGGATTATGCATTCCTCTGTGGCCGTAGTTTTATTAATTGCATCTTTTGCATCTCATAACGTAATTTCACCAGATACTGCCTTTGCTATGGTCATTGGGTCTAATATTGGCACAGCGTTAAATCCTGTTCTAGAAGGTTCTGGCAAAGATATTGTTTCAAAACGGTTACCCATTGGAAATTTATTTAATCGTCTTATCGGCGCTGCGATATGTCTAATTTTCCTTTCTCAACTCTCCAGTTGGTTTGTTTATTATTATCCTGATATAAATAGATCAGTCGCAAATTTTCATACCTTATTTAATATTATTACTGCGATTGTATTTTTACCTTTTTTGACCCCTTATGCAGAATTCTTAAAACGAGTAATGCCTCGGCCAAAAGAGGAAAAAATCGAAGATCCATCAAAACCTATTTACTTAGACAAATCAGCCATTCAACAATCACCTATGCTGGCGATCAGTAATGCTATTCGAGAATGCTTACGCTTGTGTGACGCTTTGGAAAAAATGATAAATGGCGTAGATAACACTTTAAAAAGTAAAACACCTCAAATCGCCATTGAAGCGCGCAGAGTTGATAGTATCTTAGACAAATTAACAAATTCTATTCAAAGTTACGTCACAGCACTTGATCCTGAATCTTTAAATCGACATGAGCTAACACAAACAGAGCGAATACTGACTTTTTGCACTCAAATTGCCAATGCTAGTGACGTGTTGGATCGTAATGTTTTACCTACCGTCCAGAAAATGGCAAAACAACGTATTGTCTTACCTGATGATATGATGGATCCCTTAAAAGATATGTTGAAACGCATGCACAAAAACCTTCGTATGGCAGCAACTTTACTTATGAATGAGGATGAAGATCTGGCGATGAATTTAGCCGAAGAAAAAGATGTTTTTAGAGAAATCGAAAATAAAGCAAATTCTATTTATTATAATGGCTTACGTGATGAAACTGAAAACAAAAAATTACAAATACAGCTAGGATCTTTTATGTTAGAATTGGCCAGAGATCTAAAACGTACCAATACCCATATTGTTGCTTCTGCTGCTTATCCTGTCTTAGATCAATCTGGATTGTTATTGCCGAGCAGATTACAAAATAAAGAAGATGTTGACTCACTCTCAGAGGATGAAACTTCTTCCAATAAAAATGATATAGATTAATTTACTTTAAAATTATTATGCGCCCAATGTTTTACTTCTCTTTTATAAAGATTACGCTAGGTTTAATTATTTTATCTATTGGGGCTGTGCTCAGTATTGTTTTATCTGGCTCATCGGATAAATTATTACAAACTGACCTTATTGTCGTCTTGGGTGGTCAGGTATCTCGTAATGGAACGCTTAGTAAAGTATTACATAGATCGTTTGGATAAAGCTATTGAAGTCTATCAATCTGGTTATGCCCCTTTAATCTTAGTCAGTGACGGTGTTGGCCAAGAAGGTGTGGATGAATCTATTAGTATGGCAAATTATCTAACACAACATGATATTCCTCTATCTCGAATTATTAAAGATGGTCAAGGGAATAATACCCGAGCAACAGCAAGAAATACATTTCGATATTTGCAAGAAAATCATTTAAACTCTGTTATTATTGTATCGCAATATTATTATATTCAACGTTCTAAACTGGCATTTAAACAAGCTGGTATTAGAATAATTAGTCCAGCCGCAGCCACCCATATGAATAGTAATGACTTACACCCTATCATGAGAGAAATGATAGGATATCCATCCTATCATTTGAGGTTCAAATAAACATTTTTGCTTAAAATGTAACTATTTTTCATATATATCTTAATATAACCCATTATTTAAAAAGAAATTAACAAATGAAATATTACCCAATGCCAACTTCACAAAGCACAGCACAAGCGGTAATTTTAGCAAATGGTGATTTCCCCAGTCATCCTATCCCAAAAGCAATTTTACATCATAATCAAAAGAAATTGGTATGTTGTGATGGTGCAGCCAATCATTTATTAGATCAAGGGCTTATCCCTCAAATTATTATTGGGGATTGTGATTCTCTATCTTTAGAAAATCAAATTAAGTACGAAAAAATTATCATAAAAATCCCAGAGCAAAATACCAATGACTTAACAAAAGCTGTCAATTATTGCAAAAATAATGCCCTTTCTTCTCTGATTATTCTGGGTGCAACAGGAAAAAGAGAGGATCATACAATTGCTAATATTTCTTTACTTGCCAAGTATATTTCTATAATTGAAATTATTACAATGATTACTGATCATGGTTTTTTTCATGTTATTCAACACCCTTCTCAGTTTCAAAGTATAATTGGACAACAGGTCTCTTTATTCAGTGTACAGCCAACCGCAATATCAACAAGCAATTTAAAATATCCTTTGGATCAACAAAATCTTCTTTACTGGTGGCAGGGCACTTTAAACGAATCTTTATCAGACCATTTCGATATTCAAGTCAATAGTCCTCTTATTGTCTATCAAGCTTTTGTAAATCCTCTTTAAATTTATATAAAATATCTTATATTACGATTGCACATTCTCATCGATACTCTTTTAAAAATCCAAGAAAAAGCTGTTCGAACAAAATAATTTATAACTATCTATTGATATAAACGAATTGTTTAACTATGAATATATTTTGAACACTTCATTAAAAAGGGATACCTTAATCAAGTGCTAGAGAGTTTAAACTGGATAGATTTGATTTGTCTTGGAGTTGTTGCTCTTGGGGCATTATCAGGGTTAACCAGAGGCTTTACCCGAGAATTTATTGGTTTATTCGGCTGGGTTATTGCTGCAAGCCTTGCCAATCGTTGGTATCCTGATCTCACCCCTAAAATTACCCCTTACATTACCAATCAAACATTAGCTGATGTAATTTCCTTTGTTGCGATCTTTTTAATATGCAGCATCGTCATTAATGCCTTTGCTAATATAATTGTTGGTCAAAACTCAACCCGTTTTTCTTTATTAGGAAAGTTGGATAGAATTCTTGGAGCAGCATGCGGAGCCCTTAAAAGCTATGCTGGGCTAGCGATTGTTTATATTCTTGGTGGCATTATTTTTCCAAGTGCCCAATGGCCAGATTCCTTGCAAGAAAGCCAAGCTGTACCATATGTTTATCAGGGTGCTGTTTATGTAAATGAATTACTACCCAGTTCGATGCAAAGAGAGATTGTCGTCCCACAAACCAAAGCCCCCAGAGCAACATATCCAACCAATAAAGATGTAAATACTGATTCAAACGAACCTCTGCCCACTACTGAACCTAGCCATACGGATACAGAGGTTGCCCCTGATTAACCAATTTATACTACTCGCTTAGATACAATTTTGCCTTTCCCTTAACCACCATGGATTTATCATGACCGTTTCCCCCTTTTCTTCTCATGATCTTGATTTCACCGATGATGACGCCTTCCACGAAGAATGTGGCGTTGTTGGTATATGGACCACTCAAGATGCCGCCTCTTTAACCACACTTGGATTACATGCGCTTCAACATCGTGGTCAAGAAGCAAGTGGTATCGTCACCTATGACGGTAATCATTTCCATACCCATCGTGGGCTAGGCTTGGTTGGAGAAGTGTTCGCTGATCCAAGGGTTATTGCCTCTTTACCTGGAGGTATTGGTATTGGACATAATCGCTATGCAACCACAGGGGAGACACAACTACGTAACGTACAACCCTTATATGCTGACTTTGAGTTTGGGGGGCTTGCCGTTGCTCATAATGGTAATTTAACCAATGCACAACTTTTAAAACAATCGTTGGTACGTCGTGGCTGCTTATTCCAATCCAGCACAGATAGTGAAGTTTTTATCCATCTCATTGCAATTTCTCTTTATACAAATGTCATAGACCGCTTTATTGATGCGATAAAACAGGTTCAAGGTGCTTACTCTTTAGTTGCATTATCCAAAGATATGCTTATTGCTGCCAGAGATCCTTTAGGGGTAAGACCTCTTATCCTTGGGAAATTACCCAATAGTCAGGATGATAATTCATGGGTTGTTGCCAGTGAAAGCTGTGCTTTATCAAGTATGGGTGCTGATTTTGTAAGAGATATTGAACCTGGTGAAGTCATTATTATTGATAACCAAGGCGTTCGCTCTATAAATCCTTTTGCGGATCATGCATCCAGTCGTTTCTGTATTTTTGAGTATGTTTATTTTGCAAGACCCGATACGGTTATTGACAATAAATCTGTCTATATCACCCGCCAAAAAATTGGTGCAGAGCTTGCCAAAGAATGTCATGTAGACGCCGACGTTGTTGTTCCCGTACCTGACTCTGGCGTTCCTGCTGCTATTGGATATGCGGCTGCCAGCAAGATACCTTTTGAGTTAGGAATTATTCGTAGCCACTATATTGGACGGACTTTTATCGAACCGACCGATCAAATCCGCAATTTAGGGGTAAAATTAAAACACTCTACAAATCGTGCCGTCATTGAGGGAAAACGGGTTATTCTTATTGATGATTCAATTGTCCGTGGTACCACCTCCAAGAAAATCGTAGAAATGGTCAGAGCAGCAGGAGCAACAGAAGTACATTTGCGCATTGCATCCCCGCCAACACGTCATTCTTGTTTTTATGGTATTGATACCCCTGCAGAAGAAAAATTACTGGCACACACACATAATATAGAGCAGATGTGCAAGTTAATTGGTGCAGACTCATTAGGGTTTGTTTCAAATGATGGTTTATATCGTGCCCTAGAAGAAGAAAAAAGAAATAACGAAAAACCACAATATTGTGATGCTTGTTTTACTGGGGATTATCCGATCTCATTAACAGATCATGATATGCACCTTGTAAAATCAAAGTAGAAATGCCCCTCCCCCTTAAAGGCAAAGTTGCTTTTATTACAGGTGCCAGCCGCGGAATCGGTCAAGCTTGTGCCATCGCTTTGGCACAAGCAGGGGCTCATTGTATTCTTAGTGCCCGAACTCAAGGGGGGCTGATGCAAACAGACGATATAATTCAGTCTTATGGTGGGAACGCTACGTTGTTACCTTTGGATTTAAGTAGTTACAATCCATCACAACAAATTGATCTCATTGGCCCTTCTATTGCGTCTGAATTTAATCGTTTGGATATTTTTATTCATGCTGCATTTCAATATGTCCCTCTAACACCCGTTACTCATATTACAGATAGCACTTGGGATAAAAATATACAGGCCAACTTATCAAGTAGCTGGCGGTTTATTAGGACTTTGTCCCCTCTATTATATGCTACTGCAAATGCTAATGCTGTATTTTTTCAACCTATGGCATCTATCCAACCTTTTTGGTCCCCTGTAACTTCAATACAATCAGCTCTGGGAGCTATGTTACAATCTTGGCAACAAGAAATTATGCAGCTTTACTCTTTACAAATACATTATCTTTCTTTGCCACCAACGAACACCTTGTTAAGACAATCTTTTTTTCCTGCAGAAAACAAGCATAAACTTAATACTCCTGAACAAACAGCCAAAGAGATTCTTGCAAAAATTTTTCTATAAAATCCAAGATATCTATGATTTATTTAATATATCTTATTGTTTTTAAGATATTTTATTGACTTCATTATCTTATATGATATGATTATAGATCTGGTGTAATAATTTACGGCAAAATCCATATATGAAATAAATCGCTACTGAGATATAGAAAGGAGAGAGAAACATGAATTCACTCAATCGTTTCCTCTACGGAACAATAGTTAGTTCCCTAATCGTTTGGACTATTTATCTGTTAACCATAGATTTTTATTCAATCGCATTCGTCCCTTATCAATATAAACATTTAACACATATTCCTTTTCCAGGAAGTTGGTTGAATTTATATTTTCTGGCAATTGTTAATCTAGCTACTATACTAGTTATATTTTGTTCAGCTTTTATCACCCAATTTAAAAATTTCAAGGTTGTTTCGACACCTATCTGTAATATTGAAAGTTCTGAAGAAAAAATTCAGGCTTGATGCTCATTATAAAACGTTGCGTTTTGTAATATTATTTCATTAAATACTCTAATTTTATAAAACGCAACGAATTCAAAATATTCAAAAATAATATTTTAATTCTAAATTATTCCTTATTCATATTGTATATATTTTTCTAATGCTTATATAAATAGCAGAAAATTTATACATAAAAATAATGGGTTAAATTGAATGAATTATTTTGTTATTTACTCAGATCAATCTTCACAAGAACTGATCAGTTTTAAAAAAAATAACCAACATCTTACTGTTGAAATCTCTCCCATTAAGGCTAATAGCTCTAATTTAGAGTTACGTGAAGAACTATTAAAAGATCATCTCATTACACAAAATAATAAATATGATATGGCAAATCTTGCTTTAACCAAAGCTCATATTTCACTGTGGAAACAAGCAGTTCAAAACCAATCCTCAATCACTGTTTTTGAATCGAATATCATCACGCACAAAAACTTTTTAAATTACCAAGAAATATCTTTATCTGCTCAACAAGATTATGATCTGATGATTTGGGGATATAATTTAAACTGGAACCCGTGTATTGAATTAATGCCTTGTTTACCCAAAGCTATTTATACTTTTCCTGGTTATAATAAGGAAGAATTTAAAAAAGAAAATAATGATTTAATCGATATTCCAACTTATCAAAGTAGTGATTTAAAAACAATTCAAACACTAAAAATATTCTCTTTTGCTGGTTTAGGTTGTTATACAATTTCAGCCAAAGGTGCAGAAGCTTTATTACAAAAAGTAACCCCAATTGGCAATGAACCCGCGCCCTCTTATCAAAACGATCCTCATGGATCCAATTTTTATGTTTTCAAGCCTATTCCAAACAGAGAAAATATATCACTGGATATTGAAGTTAATCGCTATTTAGAAAAGTTGAATACATATATGACAATTCCAATGCTCGCTGTAATATCAACCAATACCAATTAATAATTTTAGGTTTTGAACTCTACTTCAAATATATTACTTTACAACCCATATCATTTCTTATTTAATCACTGCAATTGTTATAATATATAAAATTACTTTTTTTTAGAGGGAAATATGGATTTAAAACAAATCATTCATCAACGGTACGCAACAAAAAAATATAATCCAAATAAAAAAATACCAGAAGAGCAAATTGAGCTACTTATTGAACTGTTACAATATTCGCCCACTTCTATAAATTCTCAACCTTATCATTTTATCTTAACAGGGACACCAACAGGTAAAAAACGCATTGCTTCATCAATGAGTTCAGGAAATTTCATCTTTAACTATGACAAAGTTATTAATGCTTCTCATAGTGTGGTGATTTGTTCTAAAACCAGTATAGATCGTAATTATTTAACTAAAACAATCAAAAAAGCTCATTTAGATGGACGCGTTGAATCTCTTGAAAAAGTAGAACAAATGGTTAACCAATATATGGGTTTTATTGAATTGCATAATAGTGTTGAACAAAATGCGCAAAACTGGATGGCAAAACAATGTTACATTGCATTAGGTAATCTACTATTGGGTGCTGCTGCATTAGGAATTGATGCTACTCCAATCGAAGGGTTTGATAGTAAGGCTTTGGATATAGAATTCAATCTTGCAGAGCAGGGTTATATGAGCCTAGTTGTTATAACTTTGGGATATCGCGCAGATGATGACATTTACGCTAAATTACCAAAATCGCGTTTATCTAAAGAAGATCTTTTTACTTTTTACTAATTAATCTAAAGGGCCTTTGCCCTTTTTATATATATTAATATGGTTTTAACCTTCTCTACCTCACCACCACAATAAAGGGATTTAGCTTCCCCCTTACCTATTTTATATCTTTGTAATTATGATAATTCCTTAAATATAAAACAACTTTGTAATATAAATTTTGGTTAATGGTTTGTCGTTTAATTATTTGATATATTACCAATTAATTTAAAGCTCATTTACCTATATTATCCAGGTTTCACACACGAGTTAATATATTAAATCCAATATAAAATTTATGATTAGAACATATAGTAGAAAAAGATAAAGTAGAGTTACCTGATCTCTCTTCTATGAAGATATTTCAAAATATCGCAGCTAACGTGGATATTCAATATAATGTTTATATAATGAATATTTATATCATTTTAAGTGAGAAAAGCAGCCCTAAAGACTGCAATATAAATTCTCAGCTAAAAATAGATTTTATCCGCTGTAACGCAATCTTACCAAATTATGTAAAACATATAAAAAACATTCTTGAGAATACATTATTTTATTTTTAAATTTTTGAAGGTGAAAGTAACATACAAGATGATAGTTTTTGACATGCATTTTGTGCCGCATCTTTACTTAAACCGGTAACCCTTGCGCGATAAAGTTTATTCTTCCCAACTGTAACAGCTTGCACTTGTTGAGAACCCACATGCAAAGATGCTTTATTTTTCGCTTGCCCTGCAGCACTTTGAGCTTGAGACGAAGACGCAAAAGCACCAACTTGAATACCCCATCCACCAGCAGCAGAAACATTGCTTACTTTTACTGCTTTCTTAGTATTCGAAGGAACACGATAGGATACGGGTTGATAGTAACGACTGCTATTTCCAATAGGTGCAGACGCAACTTGAACTGGTTGTTGAGCTGAGGCTATAATAATTGGCGCTTCGTTAGCAACAGGCGCAGGTGAAGCCTTATATCCTCTAGAAGCCCAAGCAGATTTTATATCTTGACGTGTTTCAGTTTGTGCGACAGTTGTATTACTAGGCTGACGATCGAAACTTTTCCACTGGGTTGGATACCCTGTTGTCACATTACGCCGTTTTTGCTGAGCATAAGCCGTATTTACATTGCGCCCAGCACTCCCTAAACTTTGACCGTTTAAACTTTCAGTAGTTGCAGTATCGACTCGATTTAAACTGGCTACATTTAAATTATCAGCGGCAGATTGGCCACCCCCCCCCATACGACCAGCCCATGCTTGTTGTACAGAACTCGCCTGAGGAGATAATGCCCTATTGCGATGTGAAGAGGGTTGGACTGCTGATGCGTATAAATTAGGATCAATGCCAGCACCGGAACCGTGATTTTCAACTAATAAATCAGCTTGAGAGCGACGGTTGGGATTAAATCCTTGAATTCTTGGTCCAATAGAGGCTACGTAACGACGTGTCTCTAGAGGCAGCGTTCTATTTCTCGTTAAGAAATCATCAAGACGCCCTGGCCCACCATTATATGCAGCTAAGAACCCTGGGGATCCATAAATATCATACATCTGGCGAATATAGGCTGCACCTGCTGCAATATTATCATGAGGATCATAAGCATCATCCCCAAGATTATAAGCAACTTTTAACTCATCATAAGTTGGCGGCATTAATTGCATCAACCCCATAGCCCCAGGACCAGAAGTAGCAAATGAATTTCCACCCGATTCTTGTTTCATAACCGCACGTATCCAAGCTTCAGGAACATCAAATCGCGTGGAAGCTTCTTTGATGTACGGCCCCCAAGGATCACTTGCTGGACCAGGAGGCGCATAATAAGAACGGGCGCGCGCTTTATAATTAGCAACTTCTTGTGCAATTGGAACTTGTTGTGGGCGTGGTGTAGAGGAGCATGCAGCAACCAAAGCAGCCAAGCTGCTAACACTTCCTAGACGAAGGATTAAAGCAGTAGATGACTTTGTAAATAATTTGCTGATCATATTATGTTGACACCAAACAAATGAAGAATTTAACAATTTGCTTTTAAACTGCGCCATAATGCCTCTACCTTAAAAATATTTATTTTATTATCAAGTTGTTATTCTTAATATAAAATAAATTTGTGCGCCTATCGTTTTTGTATATATTTCTAAATTTTATTTATTCCTTTTTAAAAAAGAATCATAATAAGTCTTTTGAAATATTATTTAATATCTACAAGGTATTGACATTTTTTGCAAGTACTTGCCCTCTAAATAAATGCAGATAAAATAAGCCCGTAACTAAGCGTAACAAAAAATTGAAATTTTAAATTATATGGTTTAAAAGCTTTTATATATCGATTGTTTATTAACCAAGGATCTATTATAGTTAGCTTACTTATTTTAAGATCTTTAACTCTTAAACTTCTTTCCTTTTTATTGAATTGCCATTTAACCCTCAATGACATTACTTACAAAAATAAATAATAGTACCATGAACTCACGATACTATCAGGCTCTTATTGATGTTATAGAGGGCTTTAAATTATGGAGATTAGCGTTCTCTCTCGGATGGTTTGATATTAAATTAAGGTATAAGGGATCTGCTTTAGGGCCTTTATGGATTACATCCACCTCAGCCGCAATGATCGCAACAATGGGAATTATTTATAGTTCATTATTTAAAATGGATTTACATGAGTATTTGCCTTTTATTGCCTTATCTACCGTTCTTTGGCAACACGGAATTTCAACAACGCTATCAGATGGATGTCAATGTTTTTTACAAGCCAATGATACAATCCACTCCATAAAACTACCATTTTTTCTACAGGCCCTTCGCACTATTACCCGAAATGCAATTATTCTAAGTTTTAATTTGGTTATTCCAGCCATAGTATTTTATGTATTTAATATCCATCCTGGATGGAACGCTTTATTAAGTATTCCTGGTTTCGCACTGTGGCTTGTTGATGGATTAGCAATATGTTTATTGCTGGGTTGTATTTGTGCTCGTTATCGTGATATTCCACAAATTATTAATAGTTTTATTCAAGTTATTTTCTATGTAACCCCTATTATTTGGTTACCTTCGCAACTTAAACATCATATTACGTACCTTGTCTATAATCCTTTATATCCTATTATAGATGTTGTTAGAGCCCCCTTGTTAGGCCAAACATTAGATTTGAGAGTATGGGCTTATGCGATTGGATATAGTATTATTATATGGATTGCTGCTGGATATGTTTTTATAAGGGCTAGAGGTCGCTTAGCTTTTTGGATATAATCAACAAATTAGGATACTCAACTATATAGACATTTTTTGTTTCTGTAATTATTGTTTGAATAAAAAATTAAGGTGTTAATAATATGAAAATCAAAGGCCAATACTCAACATTCTCTTTTCGCCCACCTGGTGTCTTAAAAAGCTCTGTTTCTACCTCTCCTCGACCACGCCTTAAACCTGTTGAAACAATGCCTAATCAGCAAATGACAAGACTGGCTCAAGGAATTGATCCTAAGAGTGAAAAACCACTGGATTCTTTGAATGAAATTCCAGCAGGAATGTTGTTTTTCTGTAATTTAGAAAATGTTTATTTTATCGTTCAAGATAAAACTGATGGTATTATTGTTACTGATGATTTTCATGTCATTACAGAAAGCATGTATTATTGCCAAGATCCTCAATTTTTATCCAAAGAACTGCCAGATTTACAAGATGTTGAGTTGTTGGACGAAGTCTTTCTTGCATTTGACGCTCAATGGATGCGATACAATCATTGGATGGGATATTGCTTATCCAAAGCATATTTAGCCAATCAATATACACCTAAACACATGAAAATAGTTATTCCTGAATATCGTGAAAATACTTCAATACCTAATCCTATCTCTAAAGAAGTATATAATAAATCTTTGATCGAAACAGGATTAGAACAACGTGTAACAAAATTAAAAAATGGTATTTATAAAGCAAAAAAACTCTCATATTTTTGGCCTAACAACTATTTACCACATTCTTACTTTAATTTTAACGATGCTAAAGCATCCTTTTCTCATTTAAATAAAAATATCAAATATAATAAAGACTTGCCTGCACGCTTCTTTATCAATCAAGATCAAAATATGATGCCAATCTTAGAAGATAAAGATACAGCTTTGATTCAACAGGCATTGAAAGATCTAGATATTCCATCTGTTGATCTGAGCACAATGGATTGGGATAGTCAAATCTCTCTTTTCTCACAAGCAGAATTAATCATTTCTCCGCATAGGCCAGAACTAATCAACCTTCTATTCTGTCAAAATGACACAGAGATTATTGAATTTACACGTTCTTTAAACAGAACGAACTATTTGCCAGCTTGGCCATATTTAATCGCATCTTCTAATCGACTTCAATATAGTTTTTTTGATCTTGATTGGGTTACATTAAATGTCGATATGATTAAAAATGCAGTTTCAAAGCTTGATTCAATTTAGGGTTTTACCAAGTTTACATAATGAATGAATTTAACCCAGCCAGTTTTATAAAGTTAGAGCATCTTTCTATTGATTTTCCTTTATTTCAATTAGAAAGTCGCTCTCTTAAAAAAGCCTTATTCTCTAAAGCAGGCAAAATAATATCTGGACAACAAAAACAACACCAACGCACAGGTGCTGAAATTGCAACTACTGGTAATAATGATATCGTTATTCAGGCATTACGCGATATTAATCTCTCTATTCAATCAGGAGAAAGAGTTGGATTAATTGGGCATAATGGTGCAGGGAAATCAACATTATTACGTGCAATCACAGGAATTTATGAACCTAATTCTGGTCACATTTCCAGCCGTGGTTCAATAGAAGCCTTACTCAGCACCAATGCTGGGATGAACCCATTACTTTCAGGTAGAGAGAATATTTACCTTAGAGGTAAAAGAATGGGGTTATCCAATAAACAAATTCAAACACTTGAAAAAGATGTTGAAGAATTTGCTGAACTTAACGAGTTTATGGAGCTCCCTATCAAGATTTACTCTTCGGGTATGACCATGCGCCTTGGCTTTGGTCTTTCTACCTCTGTCATTCCAAATATTTTGTTAATGGATGAATGGTTTATGGCAGGGGACAGTAACTTTCAAGAAAAAGCAAAAAAAAGATTAGTTAGTATTGTAAATAAAGCTGAGATTGTTGTTTTAACTACCCATTCTTTGCCTATTTTGAAGGAATGGTGCAATCGAATTATCTGGTTAAAAGCTGGTCAAATTATTGCTGATGGACCAACAGAAGAAATCTTAAATGAATACAAACATACAATGGAAACAGACTCTTTATCTTGATCACTATTATTCCCCTATTGTATTATCTTTATAATCACTGCATGATAGAACAAAACAACTTATTTATTCATAATTATTTTTAAAAAATTGAATTGCAAATGCTTCCCATAATGTCCACTCCAACTGAACCAACGCAACAAGAAAGATTTTTTTCTTTAATCCAGAATGTAGTCATTGCTGCTGTTGCGATTCTTGCTATTTGGCTAATTGGTGATTTATTGATGATTGTCTTTGCGGCGACATTGATGGCAATCATCTTAAAAGGTTTGGCAACTATTTTACGTAAATATACACGAATACCGTATTGGGTTGCTTTAACTATTGTTATTATTGCAATCATTAGTGCTTTTGTGGCGTTAATGTTAACAAGTGGCCCTCAAATCAGCGAACAAATCATTAAATTAAGACATGCTATTACGACACAAGTTGGCAGTTTACGCGATCAATTACATACAAGTCCACTTGGTAATATGATTATGGATTACTTACCAAACTCTGTTGGTGGACATCGTTCGTCTGGTGCTTCGCTGAGTTCAAGAATAGCAGGATCAATGACTGGTTTTATAACCTCTGTCTTTGGGGTAATAGGAACTGTCTTTGTTATCTTTATTGCTGGGCTATATTTTGCAGCCTCTCCTACGTTATATGGAAACGGGTTGCTACGCCTTTTTCCCAGCCAACAACGCCCTAAAATGCGTAAATTATTATTAATTGGCGGGCATACATTATGGTCATGGACGGCGGGACAATCTATTGTTATGTTGGTTGTTGGTACATGTTCTTTTATAGGTCTTAGTATTATTGGTGTACCTTTGGCTTTGGCATTAGGGGTTGTTGCAGGGCTTGCTAATTTTATTCCTTATATTGGAGCAATCATCGGAGCTGTTCCAGCTGTATTAATTGGATTATCCCAAGGAAGACAAGAAGCTGTTCTTGTATTAATTCTTTATTGTGTTATTCAGTTTTTAGAAGGAAATTTTATCTCTCCTTTAGTGCAGAATCACGCTGTGCGTATGCCTCCAGGAATTACTATTCTTTCTCAAACAGTCTTTGGCACCATTCTTGGTATGCCAGGATTAATTTTAGCCTCTCCATTAACAGCTGCTATCTTAGCAATTATGGATGCCAGCACCCCTAAGTTAAAAGATGAAGAAAAGCTTCCTCCTTTAGATTAGCAATGACTCGTTGCATAAATAATACTCAACTGAATAAAACACTTTCTTTATACAAATAAATGCTTTCACTTTTTTTTTTTTGATTAGTATAGAAACAAGGCTTTAATACAAAGCCTCTATAATTTTATCATTATAAAGGAAGTGTCATGACTACAAAATCATCTGTTGAACAACTTCCAGACGGTTATTTAAACAAAACTCCAATTTTTCAATTTATTTTGCTTTCTTGTTTATTTGCCTTATGGGGCGTTCCAGTTAGTCTAAATGATATTCTGATTACACAATTTAAAACCATTTTTAATTTAAGCGACTTTGCGAGTGCTTTGGTTCAAAGTGCATTTTATGGTGGCTATTTTTTAATTGCTATTCCTGCATCGTTAATTATTAAAAAAACCAATTACAAAGCTGGTATTATTATTGGACTAGCCGTTTATGTTATTGGTTGTTCTTTATTTTTTCCTGCCTCAACTATGGCAACCTATACGATGTTTCTAGCCGCTATTTTAGCGATGGCCTTTGGTCTTAGTTTCCTTGAAACGGCTTCAAATACATATAGTTCAATGTTAGGCCCAAAAAAATATGCAACGTTAAGATTAAATATCAGCCAAAATTTCCAACCTTTTGGTGCAATTACCGGTGTCTTAATGGGAAAATATCTTATTTTCCAAGAAGGCGCCAGCCTACACTCGCAAGCTAGCAAACTTTCAGGTGATCAACTCAGAGCTTTTCAATTAGAACATTTACAATATACTCTGCTTCCTTATAAATATATTATTATCGTTCTAGCTATTGTCTTAGTATTGTTTATTCTTACCCCTTATCCCAGATGTAAACCAGTTAGTACTGAGAATAACACGGTTGAAAAAGTTTCTTTCGGTGAAACACTCTCTTATTTAATTAGAAATAAAAGCTTTAGAAACGGTATTATTGCTCAATTTGTCTATGTAGGAATGCAAACTGCTGTTTGGTCTTTTACCATTCGTCTAGCTCTGGTATTAGGAGCAGAAAACGAAAGGGCTGCAACCAACTTTATGCTTTATAGTTTTGCTTGTTTCTTTATTGGTAAATTCGTCGCAAACATCTTTATGACGAAATTTAATCCAAAAATGGTTTTATTTATTTATTCTATTATTGGTACGATTTTGCTAGTCTATGTCTCATTCTCAACCAATTTTTCTGCGGTTTATGCAGCCATCATAACCAGTGCATTAATGGGACCTTGTTGGCCTACTATTTTTGCTAACAACCTAGAAGTTGTTGATAAAAAATACATCGAGATCGCTGGTGCTATTACGGTAATGTCAATTGTTGGTGGTGCTGTTGTCCCTGCTATTCAAGGATTTGTTTCTGACCATTTACATTCCATGCAACATGCCTTTATGGTTTCTGCTATTTGTTTTGCAATTGTCGGCTTGCATTTTTTAAGAGAATATTTAAAAAAAGATAATGCTACTCAATTAAACTAATAATCACTTAAAATAATAACCACTTATGATCCTTATGAAAATAATTCTATTAAGGATCATAATATTTTTAAGCTATCCCAAATATTTAACAAATTTGGTAAAATGAATACCGAAGGTCAATGGGGCAATATCTGTGGTCTTACATTTATCGCAAGAAATATGCTTTCGAAAGTTATTTTATTGTTACCTTTTCTATTACCAAATCAATAGGTAATAATATATTTGCATACATATCATTTCTTGCTCTTTTTCAACTTTGTAATAGCAGAATTATTCAAATAACCTGTAACATCATCAGTTGATTTATTAGTATCTATACCAACAATTTTATCTCATATAAATGAGACTATAAACCGTTCTTCTTATTGTCCATATTCATTTACTAATATCTCCTCCCTTAATTTTTACAATTTGATGGGGTTGCGCTTAATGTGGGTTATCGTTAACATGTTTATGTTAAGTATTACGATAATAACCTTTTTGAAAAAAATTAAAATTTTAGATCAAAAAATAATTTTCTTATAATGTTTAAATATAATCACAATATTATTATGTACTTAAATAATAATGCTTGGTATACGGATTGGAAATTATAACAAGCTAATAGTTGTATTCTTATTTCAAGGAGATACTATGTCTAAAAATTCAAAAGATACTCTTAAAATTTCAGGGATTGATACATCTGTATTACGTATTGCTTTAGGAACGTGGGCAATCGGTGGGTGGCAATGGGGTGGCCCAGATGATGGAAATGCTATTAAAACCATACATAAAGCAATTGATAACGGTATTAATTTAATTGATACAGCCCCTATTTATGGTTTTGGTCATTCTGAAGAAATCGTGGGCCAGGCTTTAAAAGGAAAACGAGAAAAAATCGTCATTGCCACAAAAGCTGCTTTGAATTGGACTGACGATAAAGAAAAAATTTTTCGTGATGCAAGGCCAGAGCGAATTCGTAAAGAGATTGAAGATTCCCTCCGCCGTTTAAAAACAGATTATATTGACCTTTATCAAATCCATTGGCCTGATGATAAAACATCAATTGAAGAGACCGCCATGGAACTTGAAAAACTTCGTCAAGAAGGTAAAATCAAAGCGGTGGGTGTTAGTAATTTTTCTGTAGAACAAATGAAATCTATTCAACATTTTACCCAACTATCTGCTATTCAACCTCCCTATAATCTTTTTGAAAGAGAAATTGAAAATGATGTGTTGCCCTATGCCAAAGAGCATTCTTTAGCTGTGCTATGTTACGGCCCTCTTTGTCGAGGTCTCTTAAGTGGTAAAATGACCAAAGATCGCGTCTTTCAAGGAGATGATTTGCGCAAAACTGATCCCAAATTTTCTACTTCTGTTTTTGACAATTATTTAGCAGCGACAGAAGAATTAACTCAATTTGCAAAAGATACGCATAATAAAACATTATTAGCTTTGGCGGTACGCTGGGTATTAGATCAATATCAAGGTAATATACCTTTATGGGGTGCTAGAAAACCAGAACAAATTGAAGGTATACGCGATGCATTAGGATGGTCTTTATCTGCTAATGATTTAAAAACAATTGATGAAATATTGGCTAAACATATCAAAAACCCTATTTCCCCTGAATTTATGGCACCTCCTAATCGTTAATATTTTTATCCCCTCTTTTACAAGAGGGGTATATTATCAACTGTGTCCTGCACTTCCTATATTAACGATAACCACGCCAACAACAATTAATGCAATACCAACTATTGAAATTAAAGATAAATTTTGCTTGAATATAAGCCATGCTAATAAACAAATACCAACAGTTCCTATCCCCGACCATACAGCATAAGCAATCCCCACAGGTATTTCACGCAGAGCCATTGACAAACAATAGAAAGAAACACCATATCCTATCAAAGAAATAGTTGTATAAAGCCAATTGGTAAAACCATCAGAAGCTTTTAAACTGCTCGTAGCACCTATCTCAATAATGATGGCAATTATTAAATATATATAAGACATTCACAAAACTACTATTTCTAAGTATAATAAGAGAAAATCGAAAAGGAAAAATAAATCATGGGTATTTTTGGATCAATGATTATACTGACAATTTGTTCATATTTTTTTTTATTTTTATTAATGAAAATTATAGGATCAACACAAAAAGAAACCAATAAAATGAACGATGCTATTCAAAGAGACACGGATGAGTTTAATGGACTCTAACCTTATTTTTCATTCATTGGCAGTTCATGGATTTCAAATTGAATATTACGAGAGTTTATCGAAGTTTTCTCTAAAACAGGTGTAATTGTGACTCTGATATTTTTTTCTTTGTAAAGTTGTGCAATCTTAACCATTGAATCCATAATCACATATTGATTGGCAATATCATTTTTCTTTAATGGAATTGCTTTTTGTAATATTTGAGATAAAATAATCGTATTTCCTGAAAAACTAATTTGATCAATTTTAGGAAGAGAAATAGCACCATCCTGAGTATCAGAAGAAGGATTATTATTTGTATCTAATGCCGTGTTAGAAGTAGTAGTAGATGCTTTTGGTTTAGCTTTTGCACAAACAGGCACTGAAAGTGTGCTAAATAATAATATAGTTAATAGATAATATTTTTTATTCACAATCATTCTCATTTTTTAACATTTCAACTTAAATAAAATAATTATAGGATTTATAAACTTTTTCTATAATTTTTATTAAATCCAACCTTGTATTTCTTGGTTAATTATTTTTTTTAATAACTCTAAAGCCAAAGGATGATCATTAAGACAAGGAATATAAGTAAATCCCTCTCCTCCTTCCCCGAGGAAAGTTTCACGGTATTCATGATCAATCTCTTCTTTTGTTTCAAGGCAATCGGCCATAAACCCGGGTGCGATCACCGCTATATTACGAATATTTTGTTTGGGATACTCTTTAATAACATCGGCAATATTCGGCCCTAACCATTTATCTGGCCCAAAACGCGATTGATATACCAAAGGCATATATTCTTTGCTTTTACCCATCTTTTTTCGCAATGCAACTGCTGTTTTCTGGCATTCTTGTTCATAGGGATCACCAGCGTTGACGTAACGAATTGGCAATCCGTGAAAAGATAAAAGAATACGATCTGGTGGTGTTGATAATTTATCTAAATGGGTTTGAATCGTTTGATGTAAGGCATGGATATAATCAGGATGATCTGCAAAGGAATATAAAGTTCGTAATGCAGGCTGAATACGCTTTTTCATCAATACCCGAAAAGCCTCATCATTAACCGTAGCCGTTGTTGTGGCACTATATTGAGGATATAGAGGCATTAACAGAATACGATCACAGCCCTGTTGTTGTAAAAATTCTATTTTTTGTTCAATAGAAGGCTTGCCATAGCGCATTGCCCATTCGATGCATATATTTTGCTTGTTCAAATCAATCTGCAAAGCTTCTGCTTGGCTTTGGGTAATTACCGCTAGTGGGCTTTTATTATATTTTTTATCCCAAATACGGCTATAAGAACGTCCCAAACGTCGAGGGCGAAAAGTTAAAACAAACCCTTGCAAAATAGGCTGCCATAAAAAAGAGGACAACTCTATGACGCGTTTATCCGATAAAAACTGAGATAAATATCGACGAATAGACCAATAGTCTGTGCCTTCTGGTGTTCCCAAATTAACCAACAGCACACCTATTTTAGAAGAATTACACTCAACATTATTCATGATTTTTTCCTGCTTGCTCATCGGATTAGGTTTTAACGCTATAGGCAATCATTTTTCTCATTAAAGTAGAACAAGGATAATGATGCAACTCTTTTAAATCAAGCCATATATTTTTTTGATCTTGCGTTATAAAATCAGGATGGTCAACAAGAGCATATAGTCGGATTTTTAAAGTAAAATGCGTAAAGACATGTTTAATATCCCCAAGCTTTTTATATTCTCCTTTACAATCCGTCTCAATGATCGCTTGTTCCAAAGAAGGAAATTGCTCTGACCATATCGTACTTGGCAGCTCCATTGTCCCTGCCAAAACTCCTTTTTCTGGGCGTTTGCGAAATAATAACTGTCCTTGACTATTTTGAATAAATAAAGAAACTCCAAACTTTGTTGGTTTTTCTGCTTTTTTTTGTTTTTTTGGCAAAAGATCTGCTATTTTTTCCTGATGAGCTTTACATACATCAGACAAAGGACAAATTAAACATAAAGGATTTTTAGGTTTACAGATAGTTGCTCCGATATCAAATAATCCTTGGGCAAAATCACCTGGCCTGACCAAGGCCTCTTCATGATTATTCAATGTTTTCGCTAACATTGCCAAAGCTGGTTTTGATGAAGGTAAGGGCTCTTGAACAGCAAATAATCTTGCTGTAATACGCTCTACATTCCCATCTATCGGAACATAAGGCTGATTATAACCAATCGATAAAATCGCAGCAGAGGTATATTCTCCAATACCAGGTAAAGCCTTGAGTGCTTCTTGTGTCTTAGGAACCGCACCGCCTTGTTTTACGATTTCTTGCACGCAACGATGCAAGTTTCTTGCTCGACTATAATATCCCAGCCCTGTCCACATGGCCATAATTTTATCTAGTGGGGCGTGTGCCATATCATTAAGCGTTGGAAAATTTTTGATAAAGTTGTTAAAGTAAGGAATAACGGTTGAAACCTGAGTTTGTTGCAACATAATTTCGCTAAGCAATACGTGATAAGGATTTGGTATTGTTCCAGTTTTTGCTCGCCATGGCAAAATGCGTTGATGTTGGTCATACCAATGTAAAATCAAAGTGGCATATGAGTTTTGAGTCGACATATAAGGAAATGGTGCCTTTAACCATGAATGAAGAACAGAGTAGCCAGAATGAATATTATAGTACAGATTATCCTGTAAATAAATCAGCAAAACGAAGTTATGATATGCATCAAATAGCTGGCACCATTCAACGGGTAACTCGCCCTATTTTTAAACAAAAAATAATTTCTAATACTCAATTAATGACCGATTGGAGTGATATTATCGGTCACCATTATGGAAAATTAAGTTTTCCATATCGACTTGCCAATGGGACCTTAACTATTGCTTGTACCAGCACCACTGCCGCAGAAATGCAATATATCACCATTAACCTTATCCAAAAAATTAATATATATTGTGGCCGTACCATAGTTAAAAATATTAAATTTTTGTCTAATCGAAATGCCTTGGCATCTCTACCCAAAAAACCCAGTTTACCTACTCGCCCCCTTGTCCCTGTTCAAATAGACAATTTTCCCAAAGGCCCTTTGCAAGAAGCTTTGGCAAAACTTGGTGGGCAATTACAACATCAAAAAAAAGGAAAATAATCATTATGTTTGCACATCATGAAAGACTTATTAAAAAAGCTCAAGAAAAAGAAGCTCCGAAATGTGCGGTTTGTTATCCTTGTGAAATTACAGCGATTGAGTCTGGAATACAGGCTCATAAGCTGGGGTTATTAAACCCTATTTTTGTTGGACCAAGCGATGAAATCAAAGCCATTGCAGCTCAACATAATGTTTCTTTGGATGGTTATGAAATTGTTGATGCGAGAAGTGAAACTCAAGCTGCTTTTACAAGTGTGCAGTTAATTCGTGAAGGTAAAGCGCAATTATTAATGAAAGGCAGCTTGCATACAGATGTGATGTTAAAAGCTGTCGTCAATAAAGAAAATGGGTTAAGAACTGGAAAACGCATTACTCATGCATTTTTAATGGATGGCCAAGATTGGGAAACACCATATATTATCTCTGATGCTGCGATAAATATCTTCCCTGACCTTGTTACCAAAATGCATATTGTGCAAAATGCTATTGATTTGCATCATGCATTAGGTTATGGCGTGCCACGCGTTGCCCTTTTATCTGCTGTGGAAATGGTTAACCCTGACATTCCATCAACATTGGAGGCTGCTGCCCTTTGCAAAATGGCAGACCGTGGACAAATTAAAAACGGGATCTTAGATGGTCCCTTGGCTTTGGATAATGCGGTCAGTCTCAAAGCTGCCGAGATGAAAAAGCTGGATACGCCAGTAACTGGTAAAGCCCAAATCCTTATTCCGCCCAATCTTGAAGCTGGTAACATTTTATTTAAAGCGCTTTGCTTTATTGGTGATAAGCCTGCTCATGCTGACAGTGCTGGGATTGTCCTTGGTGCCAAAGCGCCAATTATTTTAACCAGCCGTGCCAGTGGTCTTGATAGCCGTCTGGTTTCTTGTGCAATGGCGAAATTGACTTACTATCATAGCGTTTAATAATATGAAAAGAGTGTCTATAACAGGCACTCTTTTTTCTGTTTTATCTAAAATTCACCAGGCATTATCTTCTTGAACACAGACATACAATATGGATCTGCCCCGCTACAACTTTGCATTGATGCTGTTTTTAACTTCATACAAGCTAGTTGGTCTTTAAAACATACTTTATTATAATATTTCATATAATTATCAGTATCTTTATCATTAAGAAAAATAATAGCTAATCTATTTGCAGCATTTATATATCCATTATCAGCAGCCTGTTCATATAACTTTATCGCTTGCTGTTTATCTTTGGTAGCACCAAGTCCATTCTCATAACAATTTGCTAAATAGAATAAACCCTCATTATTTCCTTTATCAGCCAGTTTTTGAAATATTGCTTTTGCTTTATTATAATTTTTATCAACTCCATTAACACCTCTTAAATACCATTGACCAAGCTTACTCATTGCTTCATCTAAACCTTGATCAGCTGCTTTTACCATCCATGGGCCTGCTTTTTCACTTATTTTATCATCATCAGAATTTGAGGCATAATACATAGCCAACTCATATTGTATCTTAGCATCACCTTTATTCACTAGACTCAACAGTAGATTTTCTAGTTTTTTCTTCGTTTCAGATACTATTTTTCTTGCATTTTCACTATAATTATAATCATTACTTGATATTATTTTTTTATAATATGCTATGAGTTCTTGCTGCGCATTAGCATTACCTTGATGAGCTGCTTTTCCAAACCATTCTTGTAATTTAAGCTCTGAATAACTGTCTGATGTGTACGAATATGGATCAGCTTTACCTTTATAAAACATTCCCAAATCATATTGAGCCTGTGCATCGCCAGCATTTGCTTTTTTACTTAGACCTTGAAATTTATCCAACTCTTTCTGAGCTTCTGTATTTCCAATTGATGCCTCTTTCTTTAGTCCAGCAACATATTCATCTGTTGTTTCTGCATACACAGAACTGATTGGCAACAACAAAGCCGTAGCCATTAATAACAATTTTAATTTCACCAATATTCTCCTTAATTAATTCTTTATTAATTAATACATAACACTAATAAAAATATCATATCATACCCTTAATGACATAAAATATTAATAGTTTGATCTTCATCCATTCTTTATGATATTAATCTTATTCTTTTTCTGATCATAAGTTCATCTCATGCCACGAAATAATCAATTCTTGGGCATTATTGCCGTTATTATTGCAGCTGTTTTATGGGGAACCACAGGGGTCAGTGCGTCTTTTGCACCAGAGGTCAGTCCGATTGCTATTGGCTCTATGGCTATGGGTGTTGGCGGGTTATTACAAACAGTTATTGCGATAAAATCTATTCATATATATCGCTTTAATTTATATAAAAATTGGCAATATGTGCTGTGTGGCGGCCTATCTGTTGCTATTTATCCTTTGGCTTTTTATGCATCTATGCGTATGGCTGGGGTGACTATTGGCACAGTGATTTCTATTGGATCTGCCCCTTTATTATCCGCAATTATCGAAGCAATTATGGAAAAGGCAAGATTTTCAATTAAATGGATCATAGGAGCCAGTTTAGGAATTTTAGGTATTGCTTTATTATCCCTTGCTGGGCAAGGACATCACACAGTTAACACAGAACATACTAATATAACCATAGGAATAGGTCTTGCCCTTCTTGCGGGATTAACTTATGCACTTTACTCTTGGATTGCTCGGTACCTAATGATGCAGCACATTCAGTCCAAGGCCGCTATGGGGTCTATTTTTGGACTTGGAGGACTATTATTAATGCCTGTTTTATTTTTAACAGGCTCTGCATTTCTTAACTCGTGGAATAATGCCGCTGTAGGAGTTTATATGGCTTTAATCCCTATGTTTTTAGGCTATATTTGCTTTGGCTTCGGACTAGCCAGGATTGCCACTAGCACAGCTATTATTATTACTTTGTTTGAGCCAATTGTCGCTGCTCTATTAGCGGTTACAATTATTAATGAAAATTTATCAGGACTTGGATGGTTAGGTGTTATTCTGATCTTTTTATGTTTAGTCTGTGTCATTACGCCTACCCGAAAAAAAAATTAGTATAATTAAAATAATCTCATTTTCTAAAAGAGTCATATATCCGCTTGAAAATCATATGATAGAGTATTTTACCTGAACTTTATTCAAATAGGATAAATTATGTCTTTTAAACTCTCTTCTTATCTCCTTTGTGGTATGTTTCTTTGTTCAATAATAACCTTATCAGCACATTCGAAAGATATTTAATCCATCGAAAAATTGGGTAATCAAGGAGATGCCAAAGTTCAGTATGAATGGGGGATTCTTCTTGTAGATGGTAACAAAGTAAAACAAGATACCATTACAGGCAGAAAATGGATCGAAAAAGCCGCCAAACAAGGGTATACAGATGCTCAAACAAATATAGGCAGTATGTATTATTTTGGGATAAAGCCTATGACACAGGATTATAACCAAGCAAAAACATGGTTTGAAAAGGCTGCTGCTCAAGAAAATATGACTGCAAAAAATTATCTTGCAGATATTTCTTGCTTTGGTCAAGGCGTCCCTATGGATACCAATAAAGCTAAATCATTATATAAAACGCTTCGTGACGAAGGCCAAGAAACAGCTTGCAATACCTATAAAGACATTGAACAAAATAGGAAATAATTTCCCTAACCATGAGATATCAAACACACTATAAATACCTCATATTTTTATTTTGAAAGCCTGCCTGATGCTCCAAATTATTCTTATTATTGTTGGTGTCTTAATTATAATAGCCAGTTTTATATTTTATAGTTTTCTTGTAGAATTTGCCCACGGAATGGCGAGTACAGGCTGTGGGCAATATTGTTCTATTCGATGGAGTGATTTTGATTTCACCAAAAGTGATGCACTAATCTTTTATATTCCTGCTGCCTTTGGGTTAATATTAATGATACTGGGTATCTATATATATTACCGTCGGAAAATTAAGCATCATTAAACGAAGACTGCTGGTTTCAATCCTAGTAAAAAAAGGATTGATAGTGTCTATATTGTGAAAAGAGATGTAAAAAATACATTGAATTTTGCACAGATGAAACGAAAAAATAGTAGTATTTCATCTACGCAATATAATCTTGGATTAAAGTATAAAATAGGCGACGGCATTAAGAAAGATTACTTTGAAGCCGTCAAATGCTCTACAAAAGCTGCAAATCAATGCTATACAGTGGGTAATTATAATATTGGTGTTATTTACACAAACATCAAATATCTTGTGAAGCTTATGTTAAATTAAACAAAAAATAACATTTGTTAAGTATATTTTATTTATAACAATATTTATCTACCCGTCTGCACTGCATAGTCTGATATAGGATATTCATGATGCATGACATTTTTACTTACCATAAAATTAATAAATTTCTGAGTTTTAGGTTGGTCTATCTTTCCTGGCTCTTTACTGTTCAAAGGTAAAGTTGCTTGCCATGCTGCTTTGTTTAATGATGTATTGAGTTCAGGATGATCCTTGATTGCTTTGTTTAATATTTCATCAGGATGAGCCTGTAAATACTCGTTTCCTTCTTTCAAAGCCTGCATAAATCTGCCAATTTTAGGTTCTTTGGTTTTATCTGGACGAGCTACAAAAATAAGCTCATCATATGTCGGCACACCGTAATCTTCAGGATAAAAATACGAAACAGGCACGTTTCGCTGTTGTAAATCAAACAATTCATAGTTCCGTCCTGCTCCGATCACAGCATCCACAGCCCCTGTCATCAAAGCCTGTTCTAATTGAAAATTAACAGTAACCAGCTGTACATCCGACAAAGATAATCCTGCACTGGTCAGCATCGTTCCTAATACAACTTGTTGATCTCCTGCAATAGCAACGCCTATTTTTTTCCCTTTAAGCTCTTTAATAGACTTAATATCACCTTTGGTAATCAACACATCCAAAGGTTGATTTAACAATGATCCTACTTGCACCAAAGGGATGTGTTTATCCACCATCATTCCCAACTGAATAGGATAAGAAATCGCCAAATCCGCCTGACCTGCTGCAACCAACCGAGGAGGTGTTCCAGGATCAGCGGGTGCAATTAACTCCACATCCAACCCATGCCTTGCAAACGCCCCACTATATTGTGCAGCCAAAAGCGATTGATGCCCCGCATTTAAAAACCAATCCAAAATCACAGTCACTTTGTCATTAGCATTGGCAAAGCTACCAAACACACACCCAAAACATACTATAAAAGTAATTAGGAAACATTGTATTTTATTCATCTTTTCTCGTATTTTATTTATTTTTATTGATAATTATAAAACTAGAAATTTAGTTATTCATCACCTCTAACATTACTTTGCTGAGGTATATATTGTTCCAGGAGGTATGCCACCATAATAACAATACCAACATACAATAAGCTTAAATCCCGCACCTCACCAGCATAACAAAACAAAAAATATAAAGGGATATTAATAATCAAAGCCAAACGAATATGATTTTTTATAAAATTAGGAATTGTCTGCCACGTACTTATAAAAAGCATTACAAAGAATATCATAGATAAAACAAGTTCAGAACCACGGGACAAGTTTGGGATACCATAAGTCAAATCATGCTGACGATATATTGTAAAATGCGTTAATAAATCCCAATTATCATATAGATGAAATTCAAAAACACCACCGGGACTTGATAAATACATATATTTTAAAATAACATTAAAAATTCCAGATAAGATAACCAAACCTGAAATTCCAAACAATGCCTTTTTCATCGTAAGCTTATGTTTCATTATTGGAAATAAAACTATAATAAAAAAGAAATACGTCTCTTTATTTAAAGTTGCTAATATTGTGATAACAACTAATAAACTATATTTTTCTTTAATTGTGCATAAAAAAGCTGCTGCCATAAATAGAATTTCTGGATAATCATAATAATGCCCGCCGTTAGTTTGAAAATAAGGGAAAAATAATGCCATGATAGTCGGAGCAAAAATAGCAATAATATTATTACATCCCAAATTTATCAAAGTTAATCTTAGAATATACAAACTGAAGAAAATACAAAAGAAACTAACAATATACATCAACAAATATGCAAATTTATGCAGTGTTTGATTCATCTTTTGCGATGCAACATAATAATCAGCAGGATTAAATCTCTTTAAAATAACTTGTTGCAATGTTGCAGGTATAACATTTTCAATGTGTACAGCAATTTGAGGGACTAACTGTCTATAAATAAACGGTTTATGTGCTGTATTATTAAAAATTGCATCTGGAGTAAATCTGTCATCATTCTCTCCCAAACCCCATTTAGAAATAGATCCTGAAAAGCTTGCAGATGCAATTACCCAAAAAATAATAAACAAATATATTATATTTGAAATTGATTTAAATTTAGTATTCATACAATTCACAAATCCATTAAAATAAAAAGACTATATAAAACTCATCTTAAATCAAATTTCTTTTAAAAAGCTGTTGTCATCGTCAACATCGTTGCGAACCCACCACCGATATTATAATAAGGCGAAGAGCCAGGAATGGATGTTCCGTATTTCCCTGTGGTTGTATGGGCATTCCCCGTTGGGCTTGAAACCCCAGACAAATATTTTTGATCAGTAATATTAATAAAATTCATTCTAATTTGGGGATGCTGCATAAAGCCATAACTATCAAATCGATATCCAAATGCTAAATTTCCTGTAGCAAAAGATCCCATAGATTCATCATTCATAAAGGTAGCATATTGCTTGCCTACCATTTTAACATCCCCATTTGCAAAGAAATGACCATTATCATAAGTCAACCCAACCGCAAATTGCCAAGGAGGACTACGCACAGCCTGCTTTCCTTTAGTAGGTAATAAATCTCCATAAGAACGCAAATCATTATCCATTCTGGTATATAAATATTCACCAGAAACATAAGGGCTGAAATGATGCCATGGTTTTAACCCAATTTCCGCATCCACTCCACGGGATGTTTGCCCACCAGCATTAATACTGGAACCAATCCATGCTCCATTTTGACGTAAAATTGTTGAAATTATACGATTTGTATAATTATAATTAAAAAACGTAATACTGCCTAAGAACCGAGGTCCATTATATCGATATCCTAACTCTTCTTCGATAGAATATTCCGTTTTTAATTTATTCGTACCCGATTGAGCAAGATCCCCAGAGTTCGGATCATAAGTATCAAATAATTTTGATTTATGAGGCACTGCAAAATTCGTATTTACACTGGTAAAAATTTGGTGCTCTTTGGTAAATTGATACCGCATTCCAATTCTGGGCAAAGGTTTGGAAACATTCTGTCCTGTACGATATTGTGGGCCTGGTAATTGATTCCAACCCGTGCGGTTTAATAAAACCTGCTTAAACCCAGCATCAATAAACAATTTATTATCCATAAAATTCATATGATCACCCAAGAAAATTGCATTGGTTTGCGTAATCGTATGATCATTTTCGGCCGCTAATTGTTGACCGTCTGGTAAATGAATATTATTTTTAGAGCCACTCCATAAATCCCAAGGCCTCCCATTCGAAGAAACTGCAGTAAAAGGTTGTGTTACGACATCATCAACATAATCGTACCAATATCCTAATAAGAGTTGATGATGCTTTAAAGTATAAGTAAGTGTCGGTGTAAATCCCGAACGATACGTACGTTGAAACCACCCCCCCATTGCCAATGCAGAGCCATCGACTGCCCCAGGAATAGTCACCTTGCCATCGACAGGTTGATTTCCTTGCCATAATCCATTTTCATTTAAGATGGTGCCATAAGGCGAATTGCCATATCCATATTGAAAATAAGGGGTTACTTTGAATTGTAATTTATCCATCAATGTAAATTGAGATGGTGCTGCAACATAAACCTGTTGAAAAGTTTGCTGATATAATTTCCAATAATTTGTATTCTCAAGGCGATCTTTATACCATGTTCCTGAATAATTATTGCCATTCCCTGCCCCTTCTGTAATCCATTCAGATTTGGTTGGCGTGTAATAACTGCTCGTCAGAGCATGATTCCAGTCTCCAAGCAACGAAATATGATTATCATTCCCCCACTCTTTAATAAACTTGAAATCAATATGGTTTCTGTGGTCATATCCAGGTCCACGCCAATTGCTCGCACCTGTATAAGAATAAGAAATAAATCCCTTAATCCCTGTTTTTCCGATTTCCCCTGTATCAATACGCATAAAGGCACGCTTTGTATTATGTGACCCATATGATAGTTCCGTCATCCCGCCAAATTTATCCGCAGGGTCTCGTAATTTTAAATTAACAACACCACCGGCCGCATTATAAACTGGGCTATCCAAATCAGGAGAACCTTGAGCCAAAGAAATATTTTGTAAATTCTCACTATCTACAAATTGATTTAAATATCCAAATCCATCGGATGCGTCATTGAGCGGCATCCCTTCCATCACATACCCAATTGAATTTCCCGTCATCCCACGCACAGTAATATCATTTTGTGAAGATATTCCATAAGGGTCAGAATTAGAAACATTTGCCCCAGGCAACATGCTTAAAAGGTTAAAAACATTGGATGTTGGAGCCTGCATTTGAATAAAATTTTGGGAAATATTACTAACCGCTTTATTTGCAGTTTCAGGTTTCATCAACCCACCCCCAGCTTGATCCCCAGCAAAGCCATAAGCCGTATGATATCTTGGGATTTTCCCTGTAACTGTAATATGCTCACCATCATTTTCTGTTTGCTCTACAGAGGTTGACTCGATGGACAATCCTTTATCTATCAGGGAACAAAAAATAGTGATAGTAAACGATACACGTAATAATAAAGAGACTTTAAACGTCATTTTTTCCTCTCCCTTCGCTGGCATGATCCAGATCAGGTTCTACGGGTGTATTCTCAGCCCCCATAAAAGAGGACACCCCGGTTAAATAAATTATATAATTTTCATATACTGAATTTTAATAAATTTAAACTGAATTTTAATAAATTTAAATATTTTTTTAATCCCATTTTTCATTCAATAAAAAATAATGGTTAACATCAAGAAATGATGCATTTTTTTCGAGTGAATCCGCAATTATTGTTAAACACGAAATTGCTGCAATCATTTCCATTCTAACTGCTAAATTTTTCTCGGTCTTTTCTCTTTTACGTAAACGCCGAATAACATTGTGCGCCATAACAACCGTGCGCCCATAAGAACCATGCATATTAAATCTTGTAATACGTCTTAATACAATTTTCAAAAGTATTTTAATATCATCTGTGACAATATCCTGTGCTATCATGGATCTTAAACGTAATATATTTAATCCAATCATCATCACGGCCAGCGCACCAAAATGATAAGCCTGCACAACTTTTGTATTTTGAGTTGTATTGAGTTGTCGCATCATAGTTACTAACAGCTCGGTTGTTTGAAACAACCAAATACGTGGATTACATTTTAATGCCGTCGGTAGCGAGCGCAATCTTTTTAATAAAGTTTGGCGCATATGTAATCTTGTTTTCAAAGGACTATAAGGATAAAAAATTTTAAAAGAAACTATAGAAAAAATAATTCCCATAAATAAGGATAGGGAGTTATTAAAGAATGAAATTTCATCCAACCGCACACCATTGTCCAATCCTATCATATAAGGCAAATAAGATGCATAAGAGGCTGATACGCCCAAAGTTTTAGGATAAGCAATACCCAAACCCCCAATCATTGTTGGAATAAATAATACTGCGCAAAGCATTTCAATACTCGTAACTGATGGAATAAAATAAAATGTTAAAGTCCATCCAACAAATAATGCCCATAATGATCCCTTAAGCCATCCCCATGTTACCGCAGAAGGGTTTTCGAATAAACAAAAGCGCGCGCACCCCATTCCTACCAAAGCAACAGTCGTACCACCCTTATCCCATCCAGTAATATACCACATAATACAGGCTGCCAGCATAGCCATCAGCGTACGAATCCCGTTTTTCCAAGCCAAGTCATAATTCAAGGGTGGATTTACATGAAATTTAAAGTGATCATTTGATATTGGATGTGTACTTTTGTAATATTCATCCAAAGTAACTTGAAGCTCTCCTAAGAGCTCGCTAAGAGTTCGAAATAAAATACGATCATTAAAAATAGCTTCTTTATATTTTTCATAATCCTCTATAGATCCCGAATATTTCTTTTCATAAAAACTATCAGTAATATATTGTCTGCACTCCCAACGCAATTTATTAAGTCGCCTTTGCTCATGCTTAAAATCTTGTTCTTGTTCAATACGATTAATTAATTTATCTAATCGATCTTGAACAAAAGGAATAAATTTTTCAAAATCATGTGTAAGGTTTTTAAAATGAGACATTTGCGTTGCAAGCCCCATTCCTCTGGACAGCACGGCTGTGACAGAAAATAAAGCCGCATGAGCGTGATCCCCTGTATGGTCATGCCCATTCATTTCAATTTGTCTGAATTCGATCAAGTTGTTAAAATTAACAATAGAGGTAAATAGCTCTTGAGAAGAAACAATGGCTTTTTCATCCCCTGAAATCATTTTTGAAATAGAATGAAGCGTTCCTTTGATAGCAAAGAGCAAATTATCATTAAGCTCTTTCCTGGCATTACTATCAAGATTAAAATCAAAAATACGCCCTACAAAACTATCTGCAAATACCCCCAATAAAATATAAGTCCCTCTGGACATAGCCAGCATAAATATACCATCTGGATTATTCACAGAACCAAAGGCAATAATAGCACATGTATAGCCTGCCAATACCATGGCATAAGCCTTAAAACTTTGCATACAAGTGCCAAACCATACACAAATTGCAACAAACAAAGAAACAGTTAAATCAAATAACCATGCTTGTTGAGGAAAGACTGCTACAAAAAAAATCGCAGCTATCACACCAAAAACCGTTCCAACCGCTCGCCAATAAGCTTTAGAAATCGTTTCACCACGCGAGGTATTGCGCGCACAAACCCAAACCGTCATTGGTGCCCATTTAGGGCTGTCCATTTGCAACCACAATGCTATCGCCAAAGCTAAAAAAGAGGCTATGGTCGTCCGAAGTGCAAAGAGAAAAGCAGAACTTGAAGGTGCATAAATCCACTCAAAAGATTTAATAAAATCTTTACGTAAAAGAAGATGCTTTTCCATCCAAGACGTGACAGGTTGAAAACTGGCCACAAGAAACCTTATGAAATTAAAAAAAGGAATTTTTTAAAAATAATTATAATAAAACGGCGTTAATTTATTCCTTTTTTTTGCAATCTTCAAACATTAAATCAGTTTATTTTAATAAAATAACATATTATGAGATTTCACCCTCAAAAATGGAGCATTTTTATCCAGAGCATAAGTCATTAATATTAAGGCAGAAATTGCAACACTGATTTCCATACGCACAGCAAGGTTTTTTTCTGTGGTTTCTCTTTGCCTAAACCTTGCAATAGCACGATGTGCAATCATAACTGTGCGCGCATGCTGTCCGTATTTAGCTTTTTGACCTTGAAATTTAGCAACCCTTCTTAATACTACTCGTAAAATATTACGAATATCCTCGGTAATAATATCATGCTCAATCATTGCACGCAGACGAATAATATTAATCCCAATTAACATCACCGCCATACTACCATGACGATAATTACTGGCCATCCCACTATTTTTACTGATTCCCAATTGATTCATTAAAATTGAAAACGTTCCAGAAACAAAATTAATCCATTCTCTGGGCAATGGAGATTTCCGAGTATTTGCAAGATTATGCAATCCATGTAAAAGCTTTTGGCGCATCTGACGTTTTAACTTACGCTGATGATAAGGAAATACAATTTGATAAGCAATTAACGCAACAAGACCACTAAGGAATAACGCCAATGAATCATTAAAAAATGAAATCTCATCAACCCTGCCACTATTTGAAAATCCTAGTAAATAGCAAAAAAAGAACATATATCCCCCAGCAATCGGTGCATACTTAGGTGTACACATTGCCAATGCACCAATTCCCAAAGGAACTATTAAAACCATACAAAGCACTTCATAAACTGTAATCCAGGGCATAATGATCATATTAAAGAAAAAAGCTGACAGAATAGCAATACAAATCCCTTTAAACCAACCTATGCAAGCAACACTGATATTATCAAAAACACAAAAACGCGAACAACCCATACATAAAAAAGCAAGAAACACGCTCGCATTATGCCATCCTGTTATTTCCCAAAGAAGGCAACCTACTGTAATGGTTACAAAAGCCCTAATAGCATTTCGAGCAGCACGTTTATAATCAGGGGGAAATTTTACTGCGAATTTGAAATTATCTTGTTTTTTTATATCCTGACTTTTGCTTAATTCCAGCAAAGTCGTTTCAAGCTCTGCCAAAATCTCTCGCAGACTTTGATATAAAATCCGATCATTTAACGCTCTTTGCGTATATTGATTATCAATAACTTTAATATTCCCTGCACACTTATAAAAACTGTCAGAAACTTTTTGCCGACACTCCCACCGCAAAGCATTGATAGAAAGCAGTAAATCTTTGGGATTATTTCCCTCTTTCAAGCCCATCAAAACACTAGATATAAGACTTTTTGTATGTGGTAAAATTTGATAAAATTGTAATGTTTTCCCTTTCATTTCCCTTAAATGAATTGAAAAACCCATAGCCTTGACTAATAACGCAGAAATCGAAGAAAGCGTTGCACGAGCATGATCACCTGTATGCCCAGTCCCTTTTAACTCTATTTCTCTGAATTCCACATTATGGTTTAAAGCAATAATAGAGGTTAAAATTTGATCAGACTGTGCTACTTCCCAATTTTTTCCTTCTATAATATGGATAATAGATGCCAATGCACCTTCCACGGCGGTTCTTAGATCCTTGTTAAGTTTTTGGTGAGCATAATGATGTAAATTAACCTCGAATAAACGGGCGATAAGATTTTCAACAAATATCCCTAAAATAAAATAAGAGCCTCTGGACATTGCCATCATAAAAGTTGTGTTTGGATCATTAACAGAGGCAAATAAAACAATAGCACAACTGAAACCCGCCATCGACCAACCAAAAGACAAAAAATGTCTAGTGCAACTGGCAAACCAACAACACAGTGCAACCCATAAAGCAACGATAACTTCAAACAGTAAAGATTGTTGAGGAAAACTGGCCATAATCGCAAACACAGCTATAATACCGACAATATTGCCTAAAATAACCCAATAGGCTTTGGATAAAATTTCTCCACGAGAAGAATTCTGCGCGACAACCCATACAGACATAATTGCCCATCTGGGACTATCCATTTCCATCCATAAAGCAATTGCCAGCGCGATATAAGAAGCCAGGATTGTTCGAAAAGCAAAAATTAGTGCGGTTTTAGAGGGGCAAAATAACCAGCGCCAATTTTCAAAAGAAAAATAGCTTAAAGAAAGAGTTTTGCCAGATTTCACCCCAAAAAACACCTTATCGATTATCGGCCAGAAAAACGTATATTACGAATGCAACGAAATAAATCAATTTTTTTCTATAATAAAAAATTCTCATAAGAGAAAAATATGAATGAACGCTACCTGGTTAAATCAGGGATTATTCCTCTTTTTTTAAAAAAAGATTAACGTTCATTCGATAATTTTTTATACATATCACAACCATCTTGTGATTGATTTAAACAAGCTCGTTTAAAATATTTTTATACTTTAATTTAGTCTTGAATCATACCTACACAGTGATAATAAACACCTCCAAAACTATACTGGCGTCAGCATTTTCTCGACTATTGTTCTTACCTGACAAGATATTTCGTCGTTACAAAGATTTTTTGGAATAACTAGGATACATCCCTTCTATTAATCTCAGCAAAATGAACATAATAATATTCAAAATCTTCACTTTAGAGTTATTTTATAAAACGGCTTAACCATTTTTTTTATTTTTTTACTCTTAAAAAAGAAGCATTTTTATCTAAAGCATAAGAGATCAGTATCAACGATGAAATCGCCGCACTCACTTCAATCCTTACAGCCAAATTTTTTTCTGAGAATTCACGTTGCCTAAAACGTGCAATCGCACGATGAGCAACCATCACTGTTCTAGCGTGAGGTGCATACCCCGCTTTACGCCCATCAAACATCGAAATACGCCTTAAAACTACCCTAAGGATATCTTTAATATCTTCGGTCATAATATCATGGTCAACCATATGACGCAGACGAATAATATTAATCCCAATCAACATCACAGCCATATTTCCATGACGATAACTTTTAACCAAACTTGTGTTACGATCCTCGTTTAATTGGCGCATTAACACAACAAATGCCTCTGAAACAAAGCCCACCCATTCTCTGGCCAAAGGCAAAGATGAGGACGAAGACTGTGCCAAATGATGCAGACCTTGTAATAATTTCATCCTCATTTGTCGCCTTAATCGTCGAGAACGATAAGGAAAAAATAGTCGATAAGAGGCCAATGCAAAAACACCACTCATAAATACAGCCAAGGCATTATTTAAAAATGATATTTCATCAACACGTCCCTCATTGGCAAAACCCAACATATAACAAAAGAAAAAAGCATATGTCGAAGCAATAGAAGCAAGCCTGGGCACACACATCGCCAAAGCTCCTATGCCCAAAGGAACAATCATTAATATAAACAACAAATTAAGATTGCTGACGGCGGGCATAATAAGGAAGTTATAAAAACCTCCAACGATAATTGCGATACATGCGCCTTTAAACCACCCCCAACAAGCCAAAGTCGCATTTTCAAATAAACAAAAACGCGCACATCCCATACATAAAAAAGCTAAGAATAACGGTCCACGATCCCATCCCGTAATTTCCCATGCCAGACACCCTAAAGTAATGGCAAAAAAGGCACGAATAGCATTTCTCCAAGCTCTTCTGAAATCAAAACTGGGTTTAATATCAAACTTAAATTTATCATATAAATTAAAGTCTCGACTTTTACTTAATTCACGCAAAGTAACGTCTAACTCAGCTAATATCTCTCGTAAGCTTTGATATAAGATACGATCATTCAAACTTTTTCGAGTATAATCCTCATTCGTTGCTTGGGGGCTGCCTAGATTTTTATAAAAACTATCCGCAATTCTTTGACGACATTCCCAACGTAACGCATTCAAAGCTATCAATGTTTCGGATAAAGGAGCCCCCTTATTCAGTTGATCTAATAATTGTAATAAGTAACTTTTGGTTAGTGGCACAATATAGTGAAAATTAAGCACGTCTTTTTGAATTTGCTTGAGATGAATGGAAAAACCTGTGGCCTTTACCAATAATCCAGAAACTGAGGCCAACACAGCACGGGCATGAGCCCCTGTATGCCCAGTGCCTTTCATTTCTCGTTCTCTAAATTCAATATTATTATTTAATCCTATAATCGAAGATAACAATTGATCTGACTGCGCCACAGCCCAATCGTCCCCATCAAGCATCTTAGAAACAGATTTAATGCCCTCTTCAACCGCTTTTTGCAAATCATCATTGAGTTTTTTATGAGCTTGGTGGTGCAAGTTAAGGTCGAATAAACGGGCTGTAAAATTTTCTGCTAGAACCCCCAGCATAAAATAACTGCCTCGTGACATTGCCATCATAAAAGTTTCATTAGGATTTCCAACAGAAGAGAACAAAACAATAGCACAACTATAGCCCGCCATAACCATACCCAAAGCACGAAAGTTACGCGTACAACTGCTCACCCAGCAACATAACGCAACCCACAAAGCAACCGTAACTTCGAATAATATAGGCTGTTGAGGAAAGCTTGCCATAATCCATAATGAAACGATAATACCTGTAATATTACCAACAATAATCCAGTATGCTTTGGATAATACTTCACCACGAGAAGAATTCTGTGCCACAATCCACACAGCCATAATCGCCCAACGTGGGCTGTCCATCTCCATCCACAGTGCTATAACAAGAACAACATAAGAGGCGATTAGCGTACGAAAAGCAAAAATAATTGCTGTTTTTTGTGGTGCATATAACCACTGAAACGATTTTAACGTAGTTTGACCAAAGGCCATGCGTTTTGCCCACATTTATTACGATAAAGATACTTATCTAGTAATTATTGCTATAAATATCTCAAGCATTTTATTCATTAAAATAATCATTTAAACAAAAAATTATTTATTAATCTAATTTATATAAACGATAAGAAGGATTTAAAAAAGACGCATTTTTTTCTAAGGCGTAATAAATTAATATTAAACAAGCAATTGCCGCACTTATCTCCAAACGCACTGCAATATTTTGCTCTTTCTTTTCACGCGCACGCAGCCTTCTAATTGCACTTTTTGCAATCAATACCGTTCGTCCATACCGCCCCCCTTTAAAATGAGAAATACGACGCATCACTACACGCAGCTGATTTTTAATATCTTCAGGTAAAATATCATGATCAATCATCGCGCGTATTTCGATAATATTTATTCCAATACACATAACAGCCAAAGCACCATGATTATACTTTTTAATTAATGCTGTTTCTGTTGCAGAATCGAATTGACGCATTAATGAAATGAACCAATCCATTGTCGAGGTCAACCATCTGCGTGGACGTGGTATCGGCGTTACTAGGGGTAAAGTTTGAACATTACGTAGCATACGTTTGCGAATTTCTTTTCTAACCTTTTGAGGAGAATAAGGCGCAATAAACCGAAACGCAAAAGCTGCTAACCCAACACCAAAAAAAACAGCCAAAGCGCTATTGAGGAAAAACATCTCATCCATACGTTGTTGATTACCGAGAATAATCATAAAAGGGAAAAAGACAGTAAAACTCATTCCTATTCCTCGCGTTGGCAAATTATAAATTGCTAAACCACCACAAAATAAAGGAATAAACGTAGCCAAATAAACCATTTCAATTGAATTAGCCATAGGCATTACAGTTACATTCAAAACAGCGGTAACAATCACTGTAATAAGGGTTCCTATAAAAAAACCTTGGCACATTTTATAACCATTTTCAAACAAGCATAAACGACCACAAGCAACAGCTAACAACCCAATTGCCGCTGGAAATTCATTCCATGCAGTAATTTCCCATAAAAAACATGCACCTAATATTGAAATAACTGCACGAAAAGCATTTCCCCAAGCCAATTTGAAATTATAAATAGGAGGTAAATTAAATCTGAAATTATCTTTCTTTTTGGGAGTTTTAACATGATGATATTCAGTTAAAATGACTTCAATTTCTCCTAGAAGCTCGCTTAAAGAACGATATAAAATTCTTTGGTCTAGTAAGGTTTGATCTTCAAAACCCAACGTGTTCTTTGCTGTATTCGTATCCTTATAAATACATTCTACAATAATTTGACGACATTCCCAACGAAGTTTACTCAACGCATCTAAATGTTTATTAAAGTCAATATTCTTTTCCAAAGCATGTATAAGATTCTCTAAATAAACATGAATCTTAACGCAGATATCACGAAATGTTTCCTCCTTTTGAAAATGACGCATATACACTGCTAAGTTAATTAAACGTGTTAAAACAACGCTGATGGAAAAGAGGGTCGCATGTACGTGATCAGTTGTATGATCATCGTTTAGCATCTCAATTTTTCGGAATTCAATAGAATTTTGAAATGCTGAAATAGCTGCAAATACATTTTGAACCTCAAATGCCGCTTGATAGTCCCCTTTAATAACGTTTCTAATGACTGTTAATGATCCAGTAATCGCTTTTAATAAGTTATTATGCAATGATATACGGGCATTATGATTCATATTGAACGCAAATAAACGCTCAACAAATGTCTGACATAATACACCCAAGATAATGTAACTACCCCTGGCCATCGCCATCATAAACACTTCATTAGGGTTTGTAGAAGAAGACAAGGCAATTAAAGCACACGTATATCCCGCTAAAACAAAACTATATGCACTGGAACCTCGAATTAAGCTTCCCCAAAAACAACATCCCCCAACCCATAAGGCAATGCATATATCAAAAATTAAAGGCTGTTGAGGAAAGGCCGCAACGATTGCCACAGCAACCACCACACCGACCAGTGTGCCCATCACACGCCATTTAGATTTTGAAATTGTCTCTCCAGGGGAGGTCTGGGCAACAACCCATACCGTCATCATTGCCCATTTTGGGCTATCAAGCTGCATCCATAAAGCAATAGCCAATGCCAAATAAGACGCAAACATAGTCCGAAGTGCAAAATAGATAGCTTCTTTTCGAGGGGCATATAACCATTGATAGGATTGAATTTTACCAAACGGAAAAAAACTAATGTTTCTTAACCAACTTAAATTCACAAAATTTCAACCCATATATACATTATCATTCTCTTAACCACAGATACTTTATCTGCTTTACAGGTTATCCTTTTTATTTCTTTGACCTATACAAAATACGATACCAAATAGAATACTGATCAAAGACATGAACAAAGGAATCCAACGACCCCCATAGGAAAATACAGTCCAAGGTAAAGAGCCTGACAAAGCAGCAACTTTGGCAGCTCTTATATCCCAACCTATACGTGATAATTCACGACCATAAGGATCAAAAACTGCCGAGATCCCAGTATTTGCTACACGAACGATAGGCAGCCCCTCTTCAACAGCGCGCAACCTAACTGCAGCCAAATGCTGCCGAGGGCCAGCTGAATTGCCATACCACGCATCATTTGTTAAATTCAATAACCATTTGGGTTTATTCTTAGAATCAACGACCTGACCTGAAAAAATTACTTCATAACAAATTAAGGGGCCAAAGCTACTCACCCCTGATAATTGAATAGTTTCCACCCCTTTACCTGGTGTTAATGGAGATCCTGGAACAATGTGAAAAGGAATATACCACGGTTGAGACTCACCAAAAGGGACTAATTTGGCCTTGTCATATTCACTAATAATAGCGCCATCTTCAGGATTTAAAACAACTAAACTATTGTGAATTTGTCCCTGATCATTACGTGTAATCGCTCCCAATATACCTGCTGCTGCACCTTTGGCATTTTGCATCAAAATAGATCTGGCCATTACATCAAAAGCTATATCCCCTGGAAAAGAGCTTTCTGGCCAGGCAAATATAATGGGACGATTTGGAATTTTTTGTTGCTTTTGTAACTGAAGCGCTTCTTGCATCCCCTGTGCAGTCAGGAATAAATAATTTTGAAAAATACGACGCGGATCGGTATTATTAATTTTGTCGTCTTCTTCGATATTACCTTGAATCAAAGCAACAATAGGCGTGTCTTGTTGTGCCGCGGGTGCTGGGGAAAGTCTAAAGCTCCCAAAACCAAACCAACAAACCAAACCACCTACCAGAGCAAACCAACCCTTACGCCCATAAATGGGCATTAAAACTAGGATAATGGTTAAAAAGGTCAACCCATCTACACCAACCCACGCTGCAGGTTGAATTAATATATTTCCAACTTTACCAGGGATTTCCCATGCACTGCCCAACGGATTCCACGGGAAACCTGTTAATATCGGATTCCACCATGTTGGTGGCAATAAAATAGATCTGGACATATCGCATAATGTCCATAATCCAGCAAATAAAGGAATTCTTATCCATCCTCTGGGGCGTAACCAATAATAAATTGCCCCGACCGTACCAGTCCAAAAAGCTAATAAAATTGCACATAATGGGGAAACAATAGGAACCAGCCACCAAAAATCTTGAGCCCTGATTAAAATCGCATTAATTAACCAGGACAGACCGATTGTATGTAATCCAAAACCAAACCAATAGCCTTGAGCAAAAGCACTCTTCCAGCTTTTAGCTTGTTCTATTCTTAACAAGAGTAATGGAAAGGTAAATAATAATAAAACAAGACAGTAAGTCGGCGGGAAAGCCAATGAAGACAATCCCCCTATAGCAATCAAAAGCAAAAAAGCTTTAAATCCAGTGATATGAACTAGTTTGTCAAAAAAATTACGTGCATTCATCATTAAAAACTTTATTAATCACAGCATGCACTGTTCTAGGTTATTCCAACGCATCAAGCAAGCGTCGTTCATAATGACGATAATATTTATCTGCTAATAATTCAGTTTTAACAATAATCGCTACATCGGTTGTATTAAATTGCTCATCCACAACAGCACCATCGCCAACATAACCGCCAAGACGTAAATAACCTTTGATTAATGGCGGTAATTTGACTAGCACACTACGGTGATTTAATTTGTGAGGATCACTATGCAGCATTTCAACACGTCTTTCTGGCACAGCAGTTACTCTTAACGCCGGTGGGGCCAAATGTGTGTGGTATAAATAGGTCAAACTTTCTTTATGGTCATCTAGAGAGGTTCCAGGTAAGCTGGCACAGCCAAATAAAATATCAATACGATGAATAAAGATATAAAGCGCAATCCCTTCCCATAAAAGCTGCATTGCTGCGCGCCCACGATATCTGGCATCAATACAAGAACGTCCTACTTCCAATAAACGCCCAGGATACTCCTTTAACGCAGAAAGATCATATTCACCTGCACTGTAAAATGTTCCTGCTAAATCCGCTTTTTCTTGAGGGAGCAAACGATAAGTGCCAACAACTTTATCCATCACAGATTTTTGATCATGATCGATTACTAATAAATAATCAGCAATCTCATCAAAATCGTCATAATCACGTCGTGTGAGAACGGCCTGCTCGCTGGGTTTTGCACCCATTTCTTCATAAAAAACTCGGTATCTTAAGGCTCTGGCAGCATCGCGTTCAGCATCACTTTTGGCCAAACGAACACCCAAATTACCTGAACGAAGCTCAACATACTCATCTCGTCTCAAGTCAAGTGACAATAAAGTATTCGTGGACTTTTCTGTTACCACAACCAATTTTCCTCTTCTCTTACTTTATTTCTCTTGAATCCGACGGGCAAATAGTTCCAAGCGATGCTGTAACAAATTAAATCCTAATTTTTTTGCCATAATCTCAACAAGCTTTACATGCTCTGGATCTTCGAACTCTATCACTTTTCCTGTATCTACATCAATTAGATGATAATGAGTTCCCTGTTCTGTGACTTCATACCTTGCTCTGCCACCGCCAAAATCGTGCTTTTCCAGGATACCTTTTTCCTCAAGCAAACGCACAGTTCTATATACGGTTGCCACTGAAATATTATCATCTAGCTTGGAAGCCCTGCGATAGAGTTCTTCTACATCTGGATGGTCATGAGATTGAGATAAAACGCGTGCAATGACACGACGTTGTCCTGTCATCTTCAACCCTTTTTCAATACATAAGCGCTCTATATGAGATAAAGTATCTTTTTTTTCACGTAACATAGAAACCATTTTTAAATGAGGTAAAAACTTTTTTAAATTTGCTTATAAAATACTCATAATGCAAATTTTATTTTATAGTTTTTATCTTAAAGTGACAAAATAAACAAAAAAAACATTAAAACAACAAATAGTTTATCAATAACCTTATCAGCTTTATAAAGTTTTAGCCATTAACAAAGCATCAATATTATGATCATAATATTTTAAACGCCTTCCATTCAAAAAAAAACCATATCGCTTGTATAATTTTATCGCGGATAAATTATCCTCAGCCACTTCTAAAAAAACAGTTTTAATATGCTTTGTTTGCATTTCTTCTAAAAAAGCAGCCATAATACCTTTACCCACACCTTTATGTTGCTCAGTTGGGTTCACACAAAAAGTAAGAATCTCTGCTTCATCTACTATAACAGAATATATCAAAAACCCTCTTATCTTATTTTCAATATTATAATCAATTAAAATATGATGAAAAGATATTTCTAATAACCCTTGAAAATCCTTTATTTTCCATCCCTGCCCCTCTGGAAAAGCCGCCACATGAAGTAAAGATAGTTCTTTTTCTATTCCGTGTATATGATTAAAGCATTGTAGTGACATTCCTAAATAGGTGCCTTTCTTAACCCTTTTTGAGGTAATTTTGCTTCAGGTGGATCCACATACAAAGGATAAAGAGTATTTGTAGACTTATTCTCCCTATCATATTGATCCGCAAGCTTGGCCATCATAATTGAATCAGCTTCATGGTATTTATAACAGATTTCAGCATGTTGGGGGAACTGAGACGCTATCTCTACAGCGCCCTCTCCCATAACTACAAACGCTTTATCAGGAAATGCTATTTCCCCTTCATTATAGGCAATCACTTGTGAAGATTGATTCGTTTCAACAAACACGCGCCCTCTTCGAGCTTGAGTTACATGCCAAATTAATTGTGTCGACTTTAATGACAGAAAAGGAAATAATACTTCCCCTCTACGTAATCCAATTACAGGGCAATTTAACCCTACCTGCATACCCAAAGCAAATGCAATCGAAGCTCTCAGTCCTGTAAAAGATCCTGGCCCCACCATCACAGCAATTAAATCAATTTGATCCGCTGCGATCATGCCATCCTGAATAAAAGATTGAAAATAAATAGGAAAACGTTCTGGGCCACCCTTTAAAGTTGTTTTTTCTTCTGCCAACAGAAGGTATTGGTCGCCTTGTTTTTCCACAAGCGCTATATAATTAGGCGCAAGCTCTGAAGAGGATGCTCCATTCATAACCAATATTATTTTACGCTCATTCATTATTTTACAACATCAAGCAAGCATCTTCGAATTCAAGCCGAGGCAAGCGTTCATCTTGCTGATCTTGTTTAGCATAACCCAAACACAACAAAAGATTAGAATGCCATCCTTGTTCTTCAAAGAATAAATTATCCACCATAGAATTATCAAACCCTGACATTGGCCAGACATCTAATCCCAAGGCTCTGGCTGCCATAATCAAATATCCACCTTGTAATGTCGAATTACGAGATGCGGTTTCTTCCGCAAAAGGAATATCTTCAGCATACCAAGAGCGCAGCTCTGCTTCTGGGTAAAGCCTTGGCAATTCTTCATAAAATAATGGATCTTGAGCGATAATCGCAATAACAGGGGCGCTAAGTGCGTTATCTACATTGCCAGTAGATAACGCAGAACGCAGTTTTTCTTTGCTGACTACGTGGGTTAAAAATGCAAAACGGCCTGGCTGACAATTACCAGAAGTCGGTGCTAATTTGACAAGATTATAAAGCTGCACCAATAAAGCAGGTTCTACTTCTTTATTCTGCCAAGCCTTTGGTGTTCTGGCATGCTCAAATAATTGTTGTATCGCTGATTCTGGCAAAGGGTTCATTACATTTCCCCTTTTCTAAAAATCAACTTTTTCTACAGAAACCAAATCAGGTAAATGACGGCGTAAAATTGTTTCTACACCATGTTTCAATGTCAATGAGGAAGATGGGCATCCTTGACATGCACCTTGCATTTTCAAGTAAACACACCCTTCTTTATAACCATGAAAAATAATATCCCCACCATCACGTGCCACTGCGGGTCTTATTTCATCATCTAAAATATCTTTAATTTTATCAACAATTTCTTGATCTTCCGCAGATATTTCCATTGCGTTCATATCCGAAGCACCAATATCCATTTTGATCATAGTTTTTCTTGTTAATAAAAATTCCATCATTATGGAGATAACAACACCTTTTAAAGATTTCCAATCTTCAGAAATATCTTTGGTGACTACTATAAAGTCAGTACCGAAATAAATTCTCTGAATACCTTCAATGTCAAACAAAGCCTGAGCCAAAGGAGAACATGCTGCGTCTTCTCTATTAGAGAATTCTATCGCTTGATGATCTTGTAAAATTGTACGACCCAAAATAAACTTCAATGCATTTACATTAGGTGTTTCTTCAGTGTGGATCATCATTACTCCAGAGTCCTATTATCAGCAATTATAGATTATAAAATTGTTATTTCTTTTATGCTGTTCTGCATAAATAAGCAAATATTTACTAAAAGATAATGGTAAACTTGTTAATATATATAACATAATTAACATTTCATTATCCAAATTACTTAGCTTGTAACTTCATTAACCACAAACTAGCAAGCTCGGCAGGAACATTTTTTCCGGTTATTGTTTTTAAAATTGTAACCGCTTTATTTTTTTGCCCAAAACTTTGCTCTGATACCGCATATTGTAATAAAGCAAGATTCCGATCTGTTAATGGTTTTGTTAATGCAACCTGCATCATCTTTGGCCCTTCGGTAACTTGACCATTCCAAAATTGATCATATCCTAGTGCAAATAAAGCATTACCAGAACTATCCTTTTCTGCTTGTGCCAATTTAACAGGATAATCTGCTTTTTCTTTATCAATGATTTTTCCAAGATATTCTTCAAAACGTAATATGCGTTTTTGATCACTTTTTTCAAATAAGTTTTTACTGTGGATCTTAGCCATAGCTTGCCTTGCCATATAAGGGTACCCTGATTGGATCGCAAGCTCTGCCATAGTCATATATTCATCTGCTGTGGTTAACTGACCTGTTTTTTCTCTAAAATTCCAAACTTCTAATTCAACTTGAGGGGGCATGCCCTTAGTCGCAATCAAAGAGCTTATCACATGAGACCAATATTCGGGTTTGGGGTAATGCAGCGCAAGTTGCATATAGCTATGTCGTAGCCCCTCTTTATCGCCTAATTTCATTTGGCAATTCACCATAAATTGCCACTGTGTTTCTGCTGGGATAGACCCTTTTTTGAGCTCTGCATCAATTTGCTTTTGTTGTTCAGTCAAAGCAGATTTATAATCATTATTCAAAAAATAAGATTGAATTAACAAAGTCTGCATATGAGGATTATTTCCACCCGCTTTGAAATATTGTTCAATATATTGGGTAGCTTGAGCGTATTTTTTAGCACGATATGCCATCGTGGCTTGTGCTAAAATTGTTTGGCTACGTTGTTCTTTGGTCAGTCTGCTTGAAGATAGTAAATGACTATATCCAGCCAAAGCCTCATCCACTTTGTTTTGCTTTACCGCAGAAGCAATTTGCAGTTGCGTGATAATGTCACGTTCATAAGGAGTCGCATTACTGATAGATTGAGCCTCTTTAATTGCAGCATCAGCCTGAGCATACGCCCCTTGCTTCATCAACTGTTCCGCCTTCTTCAACGGCACAGCCATCTTGTTACTGACAACATCTTTGGCATGGACTGTATTCATACCAATGCTTATGCCAGAGGTTAGAAAAGTTGCTACGAGCAAACTGCGTATCCAAACTGATTTTTCCATTATTTTATACTCAATCCCTACCTATTATTGCGCCATAATCCCGATTTTTTTTATCCCTAATCGCTGAGCATCAGCCAGGATAATCGCAACAGTTTTATAACTAGCCAACCTATTAGGTTTGATAAACAGAGTTGGCTGATCAGCAAGAGCCGCAACCTCTTTGAATTTTTGTTGCAACGCATCCTCACCGGCAACTGTCTGACTGTCAATAGAAATCGTATTATCGAAATCAATCCCAATCGTTAAACTAGGGGGGGGTTCAGCAGTTGCGGGCTCACCTCTACCCAAAGCCAACTGTACAGATTGAGTTTGTAAGGGAATCGTAATGATCAACATTACTAATAAAACCAGCATCACGTCAATCAAAGGGGTCGTATTAATATTAACGATGACCTCTTCTTCCTCTGTGCTTTTTTGCATAGTTAGGCGGCGCATTTGTCGGGTTCTTAATGTATTATTATTCATAATTAATAATCCTTATCCCCTAGCCTGGCTTTGGAGGTTGCGTAATAAAATCAACGCGAGTAATACCTGCTTGTTGACAAGCTTCAACAACTTTACCCACAAATTCATATCGGGCATTAATATCGCCACGAATTTGAATCTGAGGTTGAGGTTTTAACGCGGCAATTTCAGCCAGTTTGGTGCTTAATACGCTGACATCTGCAAGCGGTTGCTCATTCCAATAAATTTGTCCTTCTGCATTAACAGCAAGAACAATATTTCCTTGCTTTACCATCGTAAGATGACTCATGCGCTCAGGCAAATTAACTTGAACCGAATGTGTTGCCACAGGAATAGTAATCAAGAAAATAATCAATAAAACTAACATAATATCAACCAGAGGGGTTGTATTAATTTCAGAAACGATTTCGTTTTCCGCGCCTTCCATTCCCCCATAATCCCCACCACCACGGGGGCCACCTAGGTGAATGCTCATGAAGCGTCACTTTCCTTATTTAATGTATTTTTTTGTTGAGGATTTCCCCCAATTAATACACATTGAACATCAGCTGTAAAATTACGTGCTTGATCCATAACAACTTTGTTGCGACGGACTAAAAAGTTATATCCTAGAACTGCTGGAACCGCTGTTGCCAAACCAATTGCTGTCATAATCAATGCTTCACCCACTGGACCTGCCACTTTATCCAAAGTTGCCTGGCCGGCAATACTGATTGCAGAAAGCGCATGATGAATACCCCAAACCGTTCCAAACAATCCAACAAAAGGTGCCGTTGAACCAACTGTTCCAAGAAAAGCCAATCCACTTTGTAAACGCCCTTGAATTTGATCCAATGCACGATGCAAGCTCATTGAAACCCAGCTATATAAATCAATCGAATCTTGCAAAGCACCTTTGTGATGTTGTACTGCCTCAATTCCATTTTCTGTAATATAACGATATGGAGATTGTGCACCAAGCACTTCAGCACTTTGTTGTAAATTCTTTTGTTGCCAGAATTTTTTACGATTCACTTCTTTGAAAGCACCAGACACACGATTTTGTGCAATGACTTTGACGACAATCACATACCAAGAACCAATAGACATAATCGCCATAATTAATAAGGTAATCCGAGAAACAATATCTCCACTAGACCATAATGCTTTTAATCCATAAGGATTTTCCGCAGGTTGGGATATAACCGCTGGGGTTGCAGAAGCTCCTTGTTGCTCTGGTCCTGAGGCTATCGCTGATTGAGGTGCGGCAGGGGCAGGTGCCGTTGAAGGAGACGCCTGAGCAGCAGCAGGTTGTGCTGGGGCAGCATCTTTATTGGGTTGCTGTGCCATAGTTGTTTGATTAGCTGCCACAGCCATTGCCAACACAAAGGCAATAGGGGCAATACGATGAACAAAATGATAACGCTTACTCATAATTCAAAAATATTCCTCAACAAAACAAAAGCAAATGATTCAAAGATAATTTAATCTTAATATTAATTTAGCATACACAAAATGATTAATAGATTTCTAACAATATCAACCAACTCAACCTTATAACTTGAAGTTAATCGTATAACGGTGCCCTATCTCTTTAATCGGGGAGCCATTTTTAGTCGCTGGTCGATAACGTGCACTATTCACATATTTCAAAGCGGCTTGGACAAAAGATTGCCCCCCAGAAGAGCTGATTACATGGCAATTACTGGTAGAACCCGTCACCTCAACATCACAAGATACAATCACACGCCCCTCTTTTTGCGCTGCTTCCATATCAGGTGGATATTCAATCTGAGCTCCATTCAAAGGACGACTGCCAGCACTTCGATCTGGTTTGCCAACATTAGGATTCCCTGATTGTCCCTGTCCCTCTGTTCCAGTTGGTGCACTCGGAGCGGGAGCAACGGTAGTTTTAGGAGGCGCCTTCTTAGTCGGTTTTTTCATCACAGGTGGCGGTTTTGGCTGAGGAGGCGCTTCTGTATTAATCGGCGGTGGCTCTATTTCAGGTGGAGGCGGCACAATCATCTCGGGTGCTGGCGGTTGTGCCGCAGCAGCTGCGGATTCAGAAGACGCAACGTCAACGATTTGAACCTGAACAGGTAGAGTATCAGGTTGTTGTTTTTTAGGAGCTGATAAAAATACCACCAAAAGCCAGATTACCAGAATGTGAAATAAAACAACCCCAATAAATCCAACAATATGTTCAACTGGATGGCGTTCATTCAAAGTGACCATCAATCAATGCTTCCTATTCATTTGTATAAACATAACCATCCACCCTTATATAGTATAACCTTACCTATGATGCCTGAGCACTCGCCTCTGAACGTGTTGCCCCAACGCGTAATGCCAAAGCCGCTGCCATAAACTCATCAAGTTCACCATCCAAGACAGCTTGAGGATTAGTTTTCTCAACTTCTGTACGCAAATCTTTAACCAATTGATAAGGTGCCAATACATATGATCGTATTTGATGTCCCCACCCAATATCTGTTTTACCTGCTTCAGTCTCAGCCGCCGCCTCTTCTCTTTTTTTCAATTCAGCCTCGTACAATCGTGCCTTTAACATTTCCATTGCTGTGGCACGATTACGATGTTGCGAACGATCTGTTTGACAGGCAACTACAATCCCTGTTGGCATATGTGTAATTCGAATTGCAGACTCTGTTTTATTAATATGCTGTCCGCCCGCACCAGAGGCTCTATACGTATCTACCTTTAAATCAGATTCATTAATATCAATTTGAATCGAATCATCAATTACAGGATAAACCCACACCGAAGCAAACGATGTATGACGACGTTTTGCTGAATCAAAAGGAGAGATACGTACCAACCGATGCACCCCGGCCTCTGACTTTAGCCAGCCATACGCATTCATACCACTTATTTGCAAAGTCGCTGATTTAATTCCTGCAGTTTCACCTTGCGTACTTTCCATAAATGTTACTTTATATCCACGCTGTTCAGCCCAACGCGTATACATGCGCAGCAACATTTCCGCCCAATCCTGTGCTTCTGTACCACCTGCGCCAGAATTGACCTCTAAATAACAATCATTACGATCAGCTTCACCAGATAATAGGCTTTCAATCTCTAAACGCTTAACTTCTTTTTCTATTGCTTTTAGATTTTTCAAAGCATCATCAACAATACCCTGATCCCCCTCAATCTCAGCCAATTCAATCATCTCAAGATTATCTTTGCAATCTTGTTCTAGCTTACAAACCAACGCGACTTGATTGGCAAGAAACGTTCTCTCTTGCATCATTTTTTGCGCTTTATCAGCGTCATCCCATAAATTAGGATCTTCAATCTGATGATTTAACTCAGCAAGCCTATCTTGTGCGACATCCCAGTCAAAGATGCCTCCTCAGCAGCTCTAATGACTGCTCTATCACTTGATAAATGGCTTCGCTTTCTGTGGACATGACCCCTCTACTTCCAATTGCAAATAATTCTTAATGTTAATAACAATAATTTTTAATTAATACAAGCCCAATTAATACAAACCACCCATACCAATATTTTCACCAGGGGCAGACGCTGGAGAGGCAGTTTTTGGTTTAATTGTGCCACCTTCATTAACATAATCCCCAGAATATCCACCTCCCATACTCTCTTCTGAATCTGGAACATTTTCAGCACCTGTATCTGCAGCACTTAACGCACCTGTTGCTATACCTGGGCTTAGGTTAATACTGCCACCTGGGGTTTGACCATCTTTAAATGCATCAGTAACCATACCCTTGCTGGTGCTATAACTGGCCATAAAAACACCAGCAGGTTTGATAAATTCTCTTTTTGGATAGGTTGGTAGTACTTCTTTCATATAAGCATTCCAAACAGGGCCTGCAATCACACCCCCAGCCATACCTTTACCCAATGTCTTTGGAGAATCAAACCCAAACCATACAATCGTTACAACATCAGGTGAAAACCCTGCAAACCAAGCATCATTGAAATTCTGCGAAGTTCCCGTTTTCCCTGCAATCGGGGTATCAATACCTTTGCTGGCAGAAAAACCAGTTCCTCGGCGCATCACATCTTCCATCATTGTGATAATTTGATAAGCGCTTTGTTCAGATACTGCACGCTTTCTATTATCTGTAAAAGTTGGTAATTGATTAGGATCGGTTACATTATTCGCTTGAAACGCATCAGAACGCCAAATCACTTTTCCATTTCGATCTTGGATATAATCCACCGTAGTAGGTTTCACAATTGCCCCACCCGAAGCGATGCTGGCATAAGCCCCTGCATGCCGCAAAACTGTTGTTTCAACAGCACCTAGCACAGCAGGCAGGACTTTCGGCATAGAATCTACTTCACCCAAAGCAACTGATAAATTAGCGATCGCATCCATCCCAATTTGAGCGGCTAGACGAATAGTAATAATATTTCGAGAATAACGCAGGCCATTATGCAGCGCAGTTGGACCCCAAAAACTGTGTTCATAGTTATTAGGATGCCAATCCCCTACAGAAAACGGGGCATCCATAAAAATCTGTGATGGTAAAATCCCTTTTTCCATCGCAGCTAGATAAGCGATTGGCTTAAACGAAGAACCTGGCTGACGCAAAGCTTGGGTAGCACGATTAAATTGAGACTCTGCAAAAGACCAACCACCAAACATAGCCAAAACACGCCCTGTTCGAACGTCCAAAGAAACCAAAGCACCTTCAACTTGAGGAATTTGGCATAACTCAACCTGATTTCCTTCTGATTGAGGCTCAATCATAACGATATCACCGTCTTTTAACGGACGACGTTTTGACCAACTCAAACTTTTTGATAAAATTGTTCCTTGATGAGTTGTCGCATTTTTTCCGCCATCAACCCAGCCAACAGAACCCGTTTTGGCATTTAAAACAATTGCCAAACGCCAATTAGGTAACATCCCAGTAGGCAATTTCTGTTTTTTAAGATTTTCAACCCATTGTGATATAGCATCGTCACCAAGATGAGCCACAGCCCCACGCCAACCATGATTACGATCATATTTAATTAAAGCCTGACGCATTAATTTAGTAGCTAGGGCTTGGTTTTTTAGGTCCAAACTTGTATGAACTTCTAGACCACCTTGCATTGTCTTTTCAAGACCATAACGATCAATCAAATCACGACGAACAGCCTCGCCAAACCATTCTGTACCTGCAGTTGGCCCACGTCTGCCACTAACATTTTTAGAAGATAAAGGTTCATTTTGTGCTGCAACCTTTTCTTGTTGAGTAATCGCCCCTGTTTCAGCCATACGGCTTAATACAAAATCACGTCGTTGTTTGGCAGCATCTGGCTTACGAAATAAATCATAATTATAAGGTGATTTCGGTAAGCCGCCTAAATAAGCAGCCTCCGCAGTAGTCAGTTGATCTAAATTTTTATGAAAATAAATTTGCGCTGCAGCTGCAACCCCATAAGCCCCTGCCCCAAGATAAATTTCATTAAGATAAATCTCAAGAATCTGATCTTTGCTAAGGGATTGCTCTATACGCATTGCCAAAATGGCTTCTTTGATTTTGCGTTCCAGCTTTCGATCGTTATTTAACAACATATTACGAGCGACTTGCTGAGTAATTGTTGATGCGCCAACTAAACGCTTACCATGCACACGAAACACATCTTGAATAAGCGCCCTGGCAATTGCCATAGGATCTACACCACCATGAGTATAGAAATTTTTATCTTCTGTTGCAATGAACGCATCCCTGACTTTTTGAGGAATAGCACCAATAGGAACAAACAACCGACGTTCGGCAGCAAGTTCTGCAACCACGTGATCATCATTAGCGTATATTCTGCTCATCACTGGAGGAGAATAATTGCGAAGCCCCTCAATCGTAGGCAACCCCTTAACCGCACTTGAATATTTTATCCATACAGCCAGCCCGCCTCCAACAAGAACAAAGAGAAATAGCCCCGTAATACTGCCAATCAACAAGCGCCAAAACCGATAACGAGGGCGGGGCTGTATTGAAACGGGACGTTTACGTTTAGAGTTGGGTGGTATATCAGGGGTTTCAGGAGACATATGAATTAGGCTCTATTCTCAAAATAACGATTAAAATAATCCAGCTAATTGTCTTATATACAGATTTTCTTAAAAAATGAAAATAAGTCAAATAAAATGATCAGTGAAAAATTACTCATCCTTCAAATATAATTTGACCGAATCTTTCCTTTTCCCCCATATTTCTGCCCCTTCTTGGCTTAAATACTTATACTCCGCATCAGATAAATCAATATTGGCTGCTGCAACATTTTCCTCTAAATGCATAACCTTTCCGGTTCCCGGGATAGGAATCATAAAATCTCCACGCTTTAATAACCATGCTAATGCAACTTGACGTGCTGTTGCGTGCTTGGACTTCATAATTTCTTTTAACACATCGCCTTGTGTGAACTCCCCTTGATCCAAGGGCGCATACGGAATAAATGCAATATTATTATCTTGGCAATATTGCACAACAGCCTCTGATTCTCTGTTAATCAGATTATATTTATTTTGTACAGATACAACTTTAAAGAACTGTTGTGCTTTTTCAATCTGTTTAATTCCCACCGCAGATAACCCAACATGACAAATTAAACCTTCTTGCTGCATTTTAGCAATCGCTTCAAATTGCACTTCAGCTGGCGTATCTTCTGCCACACGGTGTAACTGCCAAAACCGAATTTCATTCAATTTTAATCGACGCATGCTCATTAAAACACACTGACGCAAATAATCAGGGCTGCCAATAGGACGCCAAATATCAGGGCCATGACGCGTATGACCACCTTTAGTGCCAATTAATAAAGAAGAAGGATAAGGATATAAAGCTTCACAAATTAAATCTTCACTGATAAAGGGGCCATAACTATCGGCTGTATCAATAAAATTTACACCTAACTCCACCGCACGTTTGAGCGTAGCAATAGCCTCATTACGATCTTCGGGTTCGCCCCAAACACCTTTACCAACAATACGCATGGCACCAAAACCCATACGATTAATTTCTATTTCGCCACCAATTTTATACGTGCCTGCTTTTGATATATCAATCGTTTGAAGCATTTCATTTTCCTCTTTTACAATATCTTGATCATCATTAATGCGTTAAGAGTAGTATGTTACTACTCATTTTCGTTCGATGCTTGTATTTTCGTAATGCGAACTAATTCAATACGATAATCCTTCATTTCTATAACTTCAAATCGTAACCCTTGAAATTCTATGATTTCACCGATGGTCAGAATTCTTTTATACTGTGCAAAAAGAAAACCTGCCAAAGAAACGTACTCTTCGTCATGATCAAAAAAAGCATCACAATTCAAAGTCATCATCACTGAATGAATATCCGTAGAACCTTTAACTAGCCAACTATCCCCATCTTTGATAATTTTCGACGTTTCATCTTCATCCAAAAACTCTCCAGCAATGGCTTCTAATACATCAACAGGGGTTGCAATTCCTTGAACCGTATCGAATTCATTAGTAATAACAACTAAACGTCCTTTGGCTTTTTTCAAAATTGGCAATAAATTAATAACGTCAATCATATCGGGAACGATAATCGGAGGATGCTGTGCTGCAAATTCTACTACGTCTTCTTTATTATTTACAACCATTAATAAATCTTTGGCTCTGACTACACCGATAATATTATCCAAATCCCCTCGGCAAACTGGAAAAATATTATGAGGTGTCTCTAGAATTTGTTTTTTTATTTCCTCTGGTGAATCTTCACAATCAATCCAAGAAACTTCAATTCTAGGGGTCATAATACTGCGTAAAGAACGAGACGCTAAGGTTAAGACCCCATTAATCATGTAACGCTCTTCTTCTGCAAAAACTTCTTGAGATGCTTTATCAGAGTTCCCTTCTTGTTGCTCTGAACGATTTGATCCAATTAAACGCAGAATTGTTTCAGCTGTACGATCACGAAATGGCCGCTTTGATTGGTTTTTAATAAAATTACGTCGTGCAATTTGGTTAAAGAATTCAATAAGCAAAGAAAAGCTAATCGCAGCATAAATATACCCTTTGGGAATATGAAACCCAAGCCCATCTGCAACCAACGTCACGCCAATCATCATCAAAAAACTAAGGCAAAGCACAACAATCGTCGGATGTGCAATGACAAAGCGCGTCAAAGACTTTGATGCATAAATCATCACCATCATAGAAACGATAACTGCTGCAAACATAATTGGCAGCTCGTCTACCATACCGACGGCAGTAATCACTGAATCCAACGAGAATACAGCATCCAAAATAATAATTTGAGTAATCACTACCCAAAATTTAGCATTGCCTTTACCTTGATTATCTTGATGCTCATGCCCTTCAAGGCGTTCATGTAGCTCTGTTGTGGCTTTAAATAGCAGGAAAATACCACCAATAATCAAAATTAAATCTCGAACTGAAAGCGTAAAGCCTCCATATTCAACTAGTGGCTTGGTCAGTGTTACTATCCATGAAATAATAGAAAGCAACCCTAGCCGTGTAATCATTGCTAAAACCAAACCTAATATTCTGGCTTTGTCTCGTTGATTAGCAGGTAATTTATCAGCAATAATTGCGACAAAGACAAGATTATCGATCCCTAGGACAATTTCTAAAACAATCAGCGTTATTAACCCAGCCCAGGCCGAAGGATCAAGTAAGAGTTCCATATATCTTTCTCATAATAGTAAAAAGGCAATTTCATTATTATTAACATAATAATACAAAAAAATATTTATATCTCTCTATAGACCATGCCAGTATGTTAAAAATAATCAAGTTGATTTTATTTATAGAATAAAGAAGAAATTTTTATGACCAATTATCGTAAAATAGAGCATGGTTCAAAACTGGTAGTTGCCACCCACAACGCAGGAAAAGCACAAGAAATCAGAAGCCTATTGGCCCCTTTTGAAATTCAAACCTATTCGGCTGGGGATTTAAACTTGCCAGAACCTGGGGAAACAGGATCAAGTTTTTATGAAAATGCAAAAATCAAAGCTTTGGCTGCTACGCAAAAATCAGGATTACCCAGCTTGGCTGATGATTCTGGTTTTTGCATTAATGCACTTAATGGAGATCCTGGAATTTATTCCGCGCGTTGGGCAGGCCCAAACAAGGACTATTCAATGGCAATGCGCACCATGTATGAAAAACTAGGAAAAAGCAAAGATCGCTCTTGTTATTTTATTTCTGTACTATGCTTGGCTTTTCATGATGGTGTTACTTTTGAATTCGAAGGAAAGATTGACGGAGAATTCATTTGGCCAGCAAGAGGGCAAAATGGCCATGGTTATGATCCTATTTTTCAACCCAAAGGATATTCTGTCACTTTTGCAGAAATGACAGAAAAAGAAAAGAACACAATCAGCCACCGTGGGTTGGCTTTTCAACAATTTATTAAAAACTGTTTCTAAGCCATTAATGTTCCTGCCCTTTATTTCTCGTCAATATCACGTTTCGGTAATAACGCGGGAACTAACCCCAATGTCACAGCTAACGTACATCCTAACGAAATCAACAATAGAACTCCCATACTGGCTGTTCCAGGGTGTGCAGAAGCTGCCAGTGCACCAAAAGCTGTTCCAGTTGTCAAAGCAGAAAATAAAACAGCTCTGGCAGTAGGGGACGCCAATGGCTCTTTTAATTGTTCACGCCAATTCATTACAAAATAAATATTGAAAGATACACCAACACCTAAAAATAACGGTAAAGTAATAATATTGGCGAAATTCAAAGGTTGACCAATCACAACAATCACAATGATCGCCATTAACCCTGATAAAATCAAAGGAACCAATACTAAAATCATATCTAACACACGACGTAATGCAATAAATAAAATAATTGCCAACGCAACAATAGCCATAATTGCCGCGATGATAAAAGAATGAACAACCGTTTGCGCACTTTCGACGATATCAACAACGGTGCCTGCTGCTTTTGGGGCTACAGTGCGAACTTGCTTAACAAAAGCAATAATTTGATCGGTTGTTAGATCAATACCTTTAGGATAAACTTCTACTCTTAATCTTCCATCTTTTGTTTTATATTGATCGGCAAGCTCAGCTGGAATATCTTTAGAAGTTGTCAATGTTGGTGTTAAAATCATTTGCAGTCGTTGCAATTGATAAGGCAAAAATTTTACCAAATTATCATTCATAGCAATTAATTGATCATCTGGCATTGTTTCAATTTTTTTCAAGGCAACTTGCATCCGAAGTAAAGGACTATCTTTAGGTAGATCGTTTTGAATTGAATCCAACTCTTGAACCATCTTTACAACAGATTGACGCAACTCTTGTGCTGTAGGTTTAGCCTTAGAGCTTTGTATAGACAATGTAGGTAGTAAAATAGAAGCAGCATCTTGTAGCATCAACATTTTTTGTTGTTGCTTCTCAGGAATAAACGAATCTAGCCAAACAACACTTTTAACTGTAGGAAGTTTTTTAAGCTTTTCAGCCATTTCTTTGGCTTCCTCAGGGGTATTGACAATAATATCTGCGGTATAAGGCGATGTATTAGGATCACCCATCATCTTTTTCAAAGCCATCATTCCTTCGGAACGAGGATCTTTGGTATGAAAAGGATCTGCATCAAAAACAACTTTTTGATCAACTAATAAGAAAATACCAATTGCTCCCAAAATGGCATATACGGTAATAATTCCAAAACGATATTGACGTATTTTTTTATCTAGAGGCTTCAACCATGGGAAACCAGCATCTTTTTGTACAACACTCGGACGTAACACTGAGAGTAACGCAGGTAAGAAAGTAACCGTGCAAACAAACGCAATGAACATCCCAATACCAGCAATCAAGCCTAGCTGCTTCACACCAATAAAGTTCGTTGGCGTAAATGCTAGGAAACCTGCCGCTGCTGCAACCGCTGCGGTAAAAATTTGATGTCCAGCCTCGTATCCTGTATGTGACAAAGCGTGGGTTAAACCATCTTTTTCATTCTTACTAATACGATCCTGCCCCCTAAAACGAACGCAAAATTGTATTCCAAAGTCAACAGCAATACTTACAAATAAGATAGCAAATGAAATTGAAATAAGATTTAACGTTCCCACCGCTATAGAGGCAAACCCCGTTGTCAGATCAAGACCAATAAACAATAACAGCAAAATTGGAATAATTAATCGCCAAGTGCGAACAGCCATAAACAGCCATCCTGCAACCAAAACAAAAGATACAAATAATCCAATAATCATCCCATGTAAAACGGTCGAGAACTCTTCATCATTAATCTGAGCATCTCCAGTCATGTAGACTTTGACAGCACCACTTTTAACATAAGGTAAATTATTCATTGCATTGCGCAAGATTTCCGAAGAAACCCCTGAAGGCCTAATTGAATTTAAATCCAATTTAGGTTTCGCAACAACCAATTGATATTTACCACCCAACTCTGACAATTTTCCTGAAAGACTTCTTTCCCAAGAAAACGGCTGGATACGGCCTGAGGCGTTTTCTGTTATAACATCTGCAAATCCATTTAACGCATCATTATATTGCGCCAGATCTATTTGTTTTTCTTTTACCCCTATGGTTACCATTCCCAAAGTATCAAATAATCCACGAGCAGACGGATCTGCGGAAAGGCTGCTTAAAAATGGTTGTGCTTGAATAATATTATTCAAAGTTGTTTCAAGCAATTTAGGAGGTAAAAATAACAGCCCATTTCGAACTAAAAACGGATCATTTTGTAAAGACTCTACGAAATCAAAATGTTTTTTATCATCTTTTAATTGTTTGACCAGCGCTTGAGCGCTTAACTCACCCTCTTCTGGTATTTTAGATTCAATTAATGCCACCAATAAATTTTCTCGTTGGGGAAAATCTTTACTCATCTGATCAGAACGTTTTTTCCAATCCATACTGGCAGAAAACATCTTGGTTGTATCGGTAGTAATCTCTAGGTTTTTATATGCTACTAAGGCAGAGGTTATTGCAATTACAATATAAAACAAGATAACAAACCAAGCATGGCGAGAACAAAAAGCCACCACACGCCCAATAAATGTGGACATCATTGGCAAAAAACCCCTTTAACCTCAATATCGATATAAAATTAATAAGCAGAAATAACCGCACAAGTTAGATATATAAAAAACAAAAATATCCTTGCCTTATTAAATAGAAATAAAAAGAAAATAAAACAACCATTATATCTACTCAATTTTAAAAAATAGCACAATTAAAATTAAATATATAACCAGTAATGATCTTATTTCATAAAAATGTTGAATATTCTATGACTAATTAAATATTCGTAACATTATTATACTATCATAATTATTCATTTAACAATAAAGTCGCCTTAATCACAGGTGGCTAGGAACTGAAGTTCAGACACAACTGGCTAGGAAAGGGCCCTTATTTGACTTTGCTCCAACGTTAAATCAATTTTTACGTGCCCATTTATTTGGTGATATTTTTATACGCGATGTTCTTAACCATCAGGACAGAGAAATTGCTACGATTGCAGCCTTGGCAACCATACAAGGTGCCGACGCACAGTTAAAAGCGCATTATGGAATTGCATTGAATACAGGATTAACACAAATACAATTACAAGAAATCACTCAAATTATAACTTCTAAAGTCAACGAAGATACAGGCAACTATGCTAAAAGGATTCTAAAACAGTAAAATTTTTACCATAAACAAAAAAACGGCCACGCTCATTAAAGGCCTGACCGTTTTTAAATAGACTGTTATATTTTAGATTTTTTGAAGTAACGCCAAGCTTTCAACACAAGCGGCAACGGCTTCACGACCTTTGTTTTCTTCATTATCTTCAGAACGATCTTGCGCCTGTTCTGAAGTATAAGTTGTCAAAATACCAAAGGTTATCGGTGTTTCAGTCGCTAGGGATGCTTGCATAATACCAATCGTTGCGCCAAGACTGATAAACTCGAAATGAGCCGTATCCCCTTTAATCACACAACCTAAACAAACAACACCATCATACTTCCCACTTTTCGCCAATTTTTGTGCAATTAATGGTAACTCAAAAGCACCAGGTGCATAAAATAGATCTTCTTCTGCGTTAAAAGGGATTTGATGTTCTGCTAACCATTCCTGAGAACCTTTAGCAAGACCACCCGTAACTCTTTTATTAAAACGACTGACCACAATAGCAATACGTGGCATTGTTTTAAATTCAAAATTCGTCAAAGACTGTGGTGCTTGTTTAATCATTTTAAAAGACTTTCGATATAATAAGAATTATTGATCAATTTTTTTAGAGGTCAAAGCATGTCCCATACGATCTCTTTTGGTTTTTAAATAAGATACATTATGAGGATTAGCTTCAATTTCAATCGCAACACGATTTCTTACAGAAAAACCTTGCTTCTCAAGCATTTCGACTTTGTCCATATTATTCGTAAGCAAATCAAGCCCTTTAATGCCTAACTTCTCTAAGATCGCTCCAGCAACTTTCCAATCACGCATATCCGCGGCAAATCCCAAGCGATGATTAGCTTCTACTGTATCTAGACCTTGGTCTTGCAAAGCATAAGCTGAAATCTTATTAAATAAGCCAATCCCACGCCCTTCATGTCCACGTAAATATATTACAACACCTTTGTCAGATTCACCAATCATCTTCATAGCCTTGTGCAACTGAGGACCACAATCACAACGCAAAGAACCTAATACATCCCCAGTCAAACATTCTGAATGCAACCGAACCAAGGGTATTTTAGCATCATCAGAGGAAAAATCCCCTTTCATAATGGCCAAATGTTCATTCCCTTTCAAGTCAACGAAAGACTGAACCGTAAAATCTTCCCCACCGTAATAATTCGGTAAATTAGCAACCTCTCCTGCCCTTACAAGTGCAATTAAAGGATCAACGGGTACCGCATCATATTGTTTACGCCATTCAATAATAGCAGATACGCTCACCAAAGGAATTTGGTGCAGTTCAGCAAATTCCTTTAAATCTGCCATTCTAGCCATTGTGCCGTCTTCATTTAACACTTCACAAATAGCAGCAACAGGTTTTAACCCTGCCATTTTAATTAAATCAATTGAGCCTTCTGTATGACCATCTCTCGCTAAAACCCCATTTGGATCAGCAACCAAAGGAAACATATGACCTGGACGAACAATATCGTTGGCTGTGACATCATCCTTCATCACGACTTCAAAAGTTTTCGCGCGATCATCAGCAGAAACACCTGTGGTAATTCCCTCTTTAGCTTCAATAGAAATCGTAAAAGCTGTTTCATGAGGTGACGTATTATGCTGTGCCATTTGATATAAATTAAGCTGTTGAGCTTTTTCAGCCAACATCGGCATGCACAAAATCCCTCGAGCGTGGGTAATCATGAAATTAATGATTTCAGGGGTTACAAACTCACCCGCAGCAACCAAATCACCTTCATTCTCACGACCTTCATCATCAACCATCAATACCATTTTACCTGCACGTAAGGTATCAACAGCAATTTTAAGCTCAGGACTTAACGTCTTGATCATTTCTGGACTAAACATAAATTCTCCACATACTTTGCAATAATATCTACTTCCACATTCACCATATCGCTAGGGAATAAATGCCCCAACGTCGTATGTTCCCAAGTATGGGGAATAATCATGATATGAATAATAAACTCATCTGAACCAGCTCTATCTGCACCAATTTCACCAACACCATTTAAGGTCAAGCTAGTACCATCAATCGCAATGGAGCCTTTTTCCACAACATATTTTCTTAAGGATGCAGGAAATGCAAAGAATACTTTATATGCATCCCCACTTTGTTCTGCTTTGATGAATCTAGCAGTCGCATCTACATGCCCTTGGACAATATGACCCGATAAACGCGTTGAAGGAGTTACCGCACGTTCTAGGTTAACACGCTTACTTTTTTGTAACTTTTCCAAATTGGTTCGGTTTAACGTTTCAGAGCTAATAAAAAATGTCGCACGCCCTTTATCATCATATTTAATAACCGTCAAACAAACACCATTCACAGCAACGCTTTCACCCATGGAAAGATCTGTAATACCCGTATCAACCTCAACGACTATAGCCTCAGGTTCATGCGTTACACTGTGAATCGTTCCCAATGATTCTATGATACCAGAGAACATAACTCTTCCTTTTTAAAATGGAACTGAACATCGGACAAAAGCTGACGTGTTGGGAAAGCCGTATGCTTGGAAATAATATTCACATCATCTTCACCTTGTGTTTGCTGGCGAATAGTCAACCATTCATCCCATAATTGACGTTGACGAAATTCTTGTAATAATAAGGGGCCAGCCTCTACCATTGCCCACATGACTTTATGTGCATATAGAAGCTCTGGCAATCTTTCCAAATCATTACAAAGCAGCAAAGAAAAACCATTTGCTTTGGCTTGCTCTATATATTGTTCAGACAAAGCATCTTCTAATTTTTCTTTGGCTTGGCTGCAAATTACCAATAAACGGGTTTTTTCTGGATGGTCAGGCACATGGCGAACGGTAAAAGATGGAATATCCATTTTAATCGTATTCACCCCTGTAATAATTGCTTCTGTCCCTCGACGCAGTTGATGTGCCAAAGTTAAAGATCTAGAAGAAGTAAAGGTTTTTTGACCTTTGGGTGGCACCATAGAGCCTGAAACGTTCAAAGCTTGTTTAACAGTAATCCAAGCTTTGTGTTCAAGCATAAATTTAGTAAATGGTGCCAACAAATCTACACATTGTTGATGCCAATATTGCGCCATTATTGAAAGGATATCTTCAAGTAAAAAGACCTCTTTACCTCCTTCTTGTAACCTTACGTGACCTGCTCCACAAACATATGGGTTAGGATCTTTTACCCCAATCCATATTCTTTTAGCAGGGCTTTGCAATAATGCTTCAGAACAAGGAGGTGTTCGCCCAGTATGGTTACATGGCTCCAAAGTTACAATAACATCAGAAATCCTATCCCACACTCCAAGATCTTTACATTGCTGCAAGGCCAAAGCCTCTGCGTGGAGTGTACCTGCTTGATGATGAGCTGCAACCGTTAAGAGATTCCCTTGTTCATCCAAAATAGCACAGCCTACGGGGGGATTGGGCGCAGTACGCCCTACATATTGCAAGGCTTCATTAATTGCACATTGAAACCCATTTACAATTTTTTCAGAAAATTCAACTTTATTGAATAAAGTAGAATGAATGCGTGCTTGCATTTTAAAATCAGTCCTTTGCTCTGGACGCACGCGGGCACATATGCCAAAACTCGTCGCATATTTTACTATGAACAGCCTCAGCATCGTTCTTTCTCATCCGGACTATGACCGTCGGCTTCGGAATTACACCGAAATCTGCTTGACCTTATGTTATTTCTTACATAAGCGCTCACGGGCTTAGAAATATTGCTATTTCATCACCGCCGGTGAGGAGTTTCACCTCGCCCCAAGAACGTCGTATTAATTTATATAATTAAGAGTCGTCATGACTCTTAATTATTAATCTAGGTTTATTTAGCCAAATGATCAATACTTATAGCTATAATTTGATTAAAAACGATCAAAAAAAATCGCTTCCCTCTCAATTTTACACTAAACTATAAAAAAAATTACTTTTTTATCATTTTTTACTTGTGTTCGAACATAAAATATTGCATAGAACAATCCAACAAGCGTTATAACGATGAAATGCCGGATTAGCACAGTGGTAGTGCAGCGGTTTTGTAAACCGAAGGTCGGGAGTTCAAATCTCTCATCCGGCACCATAAATTTTCCACCCCTTAAAAATATTATAATTTTACTTAAATATATTTTTCTCAAGCTTAATATAAAAATATCAGATTTGATGCTTATAAAACACAGCAGGTATTACGCCATATATACAGCATATCCTTAAAATTTCACTCTTTAGAACATCTCAATAATAAAATCAAAAAAAAGCCACTCCAAAAGGAATAGCTTTCTAAATATTTCATTTAATTTGGATAATTTAAATTAGTCTGGAATATAGACGATACCGACTTGGGCCTCAACATTCACATTTGTTCCTGGGCCAGTTGTACTTCTTCCTAATGGAAGCATCGCTTGAACAACACAATCACCATCATCCACATGAACGGGTAAGTTACTGTTCCCAAACGCATTCCCAACTACACTATCCCGACCATTACCAACGAGGGTAAAGTCAGAAATAATTGTAGATGTTGGCCAAAGTACTGCCGTTGGGTTAGGGGCTGAACCTATTCCGGCATGATCTTGTGTTTGAAAGCTCTTTGACAAATCTTGTCCTTGAGTATAATTTTTGAATCCAACTTGACAACTATTATTCTTTACAATAGCAGTTACATACCTTACAGACCAATCTCCCTTATTTTTAATATAAGTTCCTGATGCAGAAGCATTCCCATTAACTGAAAAGATAGTTCCTGGTCTAATCACACGATTACCTTTACCTGATCCACTTGAAACTGGGTAAACATTATAGGCATTAGCCCTTGCTTGTGCTGCGTAAGTATCTACGTCAAGAATAAATTCTCCACCTAATTGAACATGAACAGGCTCAAAAGAATATTTCAATTGAAGATCAGCTTTCATCGTATAAGGTTTACTTTTGAAATCAGTCCCATCAAAATAAACAACACCGCAACCACCATCTTTAAGATCAATTACTGTATCATAATGATTCATAAAATCAATATGATACACTTGCGTTGTATTCCCTTTGGTTTGTTTGACAATGCCTCCTAAAAGCGGTATATGATTGTCTGAACCGAAGTTATCCATAGTTAATACTTCCGCCCCTTCTTCAGGGACACATGTTTTTTTCAAAAACTCTACACTAAATAACGTTTCTGAATACGTAATTTCATTACCATTTACATCAAAAGTCGGCTGCGTTGTTGTTGAAAGTTGGCCTATTGCACCTTTAAATACAGGCGTCCCTGGTAAATTATCAGGGAACTTAAAAGGGAAAACCCATTTTTTTGTAAAATTATCCGTTGCTTTTGTCTGTTCTACTTTTACATCTAATGTGCGATAATGATCAGGAAAATCAATCGCCTTTGAAGCTGTAGAACCCAAAAATAAAGAAAAAGCGCATAATGCGCTTGTATATAGTAATTTATTCATAGTTTTATCCTTAAAAAAATAGCGTTTAATAACGCATTATAAAAAAAAGCCACCCCGAATGGAGTGGCTTAAAAAAAGTAGTAATTACAATTTATTTAGTCTGGAACAGTCCTTATATAAACCTGACTTTCCATATTCATGTTACTTCCTGATCCTGTTGTTCGATCTCCATAAGGAAGCGCTGCTTGCACAACACAATCCCCATCTTCAACATGAATAGGTAACTTTTGATTTCCATTGGCTTGTGCCATTATACTATCTCTATCTTTACCTGCCGAAGTAAAATCTGAAATAATGGTTACATCAGGCCAAAATACAGAGGATGGATTAGGATCATTACCTGTCCCTGTTTTATCATTCCAAAAAAACTTTGTAGGACCATGTTTCTTAAATGCAATTTGACAGCTATTTTTTTTATAAACTGCAGTTATATACCGGACAAACCAATTCCCTTTATTGTGAATAGAAACAGCAGAAGTCGCAACATTTCCATTTACAGCATAAATAGTTCCTGGTCGTAACACACCATAACCTTTACCTGAGCCACTCTTTACAGGTAAAACGATATATGCATTTAAAGCAGGATTTTTTAGATTATAAGCACCAATAATAAACTCTCCGTCTAGGCCGTTTGTTATTGGTTCAAATGTATATTTAAGTTGTAAATCCACTTTCATCGTATACGGATAACCTGTGAAATCCGTACCGTCAAAAACAACTATTCCACAACCTTTATCTCCAGTATTAATATGAATACCTATATCCTTAGGCAGCATATAATCTACATCAGATAGTTGTGTGCTATTTCCTTTTGTCTGTTTAATAATATTTTGCACTAAAGAATATCGGGTATATTTATTAGCTAAATCTTGATAACTTGATACTGCTTCTCCAACTTTGGGACAGTTATTTGAAGAATAATCAACAGCGAACAGTGTTTCTGAAGAAGTTATATCTTTACCATCCTTATCAAACTTAGCCTGAGTAGTTGTCGAAAACTGACCCTTTACCCCCTTAAAAACAGGCTCTCCTGGCAAATCATTAGGGAAATTAAAAGGGAAAAGATGCTTGACTTGAAAGCTTTTCGTCTGTTTTGTTAACTCAGCCTTTACATGCAACGTTCTATAATGTTCTTTAGGATTTTCTGCATTAACAGATGTTACCGAAAACAACATTCCAAAAAAAAGACTATATATATATAATGATTTTACCATAACGTCCTATTTCTCTTAATATTATAAGATAAATATCATGGACGAAAATTTAAAAATTAAAAAGAAATTCTTTATTTAACTAGGCATCAATTGCTTGCTGAAAGCGATCGACATTATCCTGCCAAACGGCTTTCCCTAGTGCTGTATTATAATATTTTTTATGATATTGCGCCATTGCAATGGCATCATTCCCCAAAGGTAATGCTGTTGGAAACCTAAGATAAAAAACTCTACACATAGCAGCTGCAAAAAAGATATTACCTGTCATTGTGGTTGGTTTAGGAATACCGTTTGCGTCCGTATTCCATTCACCCGCGATATTTTTGAGTAATGCTGCAAGATGGCTACGTTTAGGGCCAGCCAAAAAATTCTTCCAAATATCATTATAGGTTGCAGGTTCCATTTGCATCGCACCCACCGCAGGTCCTTTGCCAAGCTGTTTTAAATAAGTTGATCCACCAGCATATCCTTCTGCAAGGAATGTACCTGTAACTTGGTTAATCGCTCTGACGCCACCCAAACCTAAATAATCCAAGGCTGGTTGAATAATTTCATTTTTTAAATGAGGAATATAAATCCCTCCTGTGACTTTTGCCATTGTATATAATCCTTTTGATTTTAATAAAAAAAAGCCACCTATTTATTAGGTGGCTTTTGAAAGTTAGTATGACTAGTAATTTACGACGTCGAATTTAATACCTTGTAATTATATACAAGCTCTAAAATAATAAATAAAAGTTCTTAATCCACTATATCAACATCCATCACAACCTCTTTTGCACTTGCTGCACAAACACCAAGTTCTGGATGATATTCAAAATATGCATTAACCGAATATGCATCATCCACTTGATCTTCTGAGTTAATAATTTGACCTGCAGAGTTTACGTCATCACTATACAATGGAAAAAGAATATCGCTATATTGTTCAAACTGTTCGCTTGCCCAAGCATCATTAAAACGCATATCAAAAGCATGCGCCATTTCCAAGGCGGGGATTTTATCTGTACCCACAAATAAGATATGAACCGAAACCTGGGATCTGCACCATATGATTTTATATTTATCTGTATAACGTGTTTCACTGGAAGATAAGCGTTTCTTATCGGTAATTTTCAAAACTATGTAAGGGGGTTTAGGCGTTGATGTGCGGTTTTGAGAGTCATTAATAATTGATAATTTTTCCCCTTTGACAGGAATAGCTTTGCGCATAAACTTGGCAATTAAATTATAAATATCTTGGTGACTAAGGCTTTTTAATTTTGGAACGCCTTTATCCTTAGGGGCTTTTGCGGTTACTTGACTTGACTTTTTTTACCATTTTAATACTCGTGTTGATGTTGATGGGAAATTTATCCCTTAAGCGCAATTAGGGTGTTAAGTTGTTAAATAATTTTCTTTTTGAGGGGATATTGGGAAGTTACCCAAAATATTTAAAAATTTTAGGTAAAATAACGAAATTTTAATATAAAAATATTAACTTACTGTTAATTATCTTAGCTTTTATGAATAATTATCAATATTTTTTATAAAAACAATAATTTAGATAAAAAAAATACAACGAACATTATTTTTCTTTAAATAGAAATATAGACTGTAACTACTTTTCCTCTAGCTCTTTTTGCCTTTCTCTTGCTCGCAAATAAGGAGCATTTTTACGTACATATTCCTTCCATTCTTGTTGTTCTTTTTTACTATTAAACATCCCTATACCTATATTCGTAGCACAATCAGGATAATCTGCTGTTATACCCATAACAAAAATCCCCCGTCCATTTGTAGTATGAAGTGCAATCGGCGCATTAGCAACAGGATGAAAAGACAGCAACTCAGGAATTATAAAACCAAATTCCTTTTTTAATAATTTAGTATTAACACATTGTTTTTGATCTAAATCAAAACCAAAACCTACAACTTTCCAGCCAGCCTTTAATCTTATTTTAACCCCTACATCTTTTACGATTACACCATCTAATGTTCTATATGATCCTAATATATAAGATACAGAATTTTCACTTTGTTCCACAATACGCAATTGATTATTGAATATTTTTTGAATATTTTTTAATTTTACAGGTAAAAGTTTAGGTGTTACTCTGAGTAAATCAATAAAATTATAAGGTAAAATAGGATATTGTTTTAAAAATTTTTCTGACAAAGCGTTTTTAAACAAAGGTATTACTTTAGTATCTACTCTGGCATAAGAAGGCAAAGAAAGTGCCAAACTCAATACATAGAAAAAACAAATATTTCTATATTTTCCGGAATGCTTTAATAGCATCTCTACAACTATTCCCATAATAATCCTTATATTTTTGTGGTGGATTGGTGTTGCTGGTATATTTTTCTGAATATAAATCAGCAATTTTTCTTTTTGCTGTTTTCATATCATTTGTTCTTAATCCATCACGATAATATTGAATCATATCTATTCTTAGCGAATCAGGCTCTCTTGCTTCCGCAAAAATATCAATACAAGCTGTCTGTAAAATCTCTGCCCTAACAATAATCTGATTAACAATTGCATCAGCCTCTCCACCTTTACCTATCATATAGTTATCTATACAATTTTCAACAGAAGAAAAATTATATCCCTTAAAAAACAGAGCATGCCCCACTTCATGAGCAACAGACGACGTTGCCTGGGCGATAGTTGTAGCTTTATCTGATCTAAATTCAGAAGCTATGATAATTTTAGCCTCTAATCTCTGATCTTTATTCGGGCGTTGCGTTGTTGTACCTTTACCTGCTGCCCCCCATACAAATTGCCAATTATCATGTTTTAATTGTGTTACTTGCCTTATTAATGTTGGTGATTGTGAAACATAACGGTCAACATCACTTCCTAATCCTGTTGTAACGATAATTTTCAACTCACTTCTTCGGCGCGCCATTTCTTGAATGGCATCGTCTGAATCAGGATTGAACAATGGAGCATGACATTTTTTAGACATGTTTGGGCTGATCAAAATATCAATCTCCTCTATTAAATATATTTACTAAAATAATTATTTCCCTTTCCAAATTTTTATTACCGCACCAATCGCGCGAATAACAAAGGACAAAGGAATACATACAGCGACAACAGGAATAACCCAAGGATCGTGAATTTTAATCCATTCAGCATTACTTTCCCACCACCACCGCAAGATCTCAAAGAGATTCATAGTTTTTCTCTAGCCCCCGCAAAATTCTGGAAAGCGCATAGAGATTTATTGCCGAAAATATTCCCCAAGCAAGCAAGCTAAAGTGCCATTGCCCATAAATTGCAATATTCAATGTTCCCCATATTAACAAAGAAGAAGCAAAAAATGCAGCCAGCCCTCTGCCGAGTAAACTTTCACAATTCAATGCACAACATTGAAATAACCCAACGATAATAAAAAGGGATTCCCACAGATAAATTGGTATCACTTTGACAAACCCATCAATAAAGGATTGTTGAATTATAAAGTGATCTGGTGCACAAAACCCGTAAATTCCGACAGAAATTAACAGCATTGAACTCCACCATTCAGCAAACCAATGATCTCTTTTACGCAATCGTTTAACTAGACTTCCCCCCACTACCTTTCTCCTTCACTTCATCTGGTTTTTTAAAAGAGGCCAATACATGAAGAAACTGCCATAATTTATGACTTTTCCGATCCTGTGCTGGCTCTTTCCAAAACCTCATAATCAATGTACAAACTGTTACTATTACAGTCACCGCAGACACAATATTTCCTGTAATATCTCCAGGAATTATCCCCATAACATATTGAAACAGTTGCATTAATAAATCTGTATTTTCCATATTTTCCCTCATGTAAAAGGCATAAAAAAAGACGCTTATCGCGCCCCACTTTATGCCTCTTATAAATTTCTTTTACCCTAATTCTTTTTAAACTCTGTTAAATGCAAACTGAAACGAAAATGCAAGTGTTGCTTCAGTTAAAAAGTTTACTCTTTTTCCAGTTGTTGTATCAATAATTTGAACAATCACAGTTCCTTTTTCTTGGTTTTGCTGCCCACAAATAACACTATATTTAAAATATTCATCTGGAGCTGTATTCGGGATAATTAAATCAATATTATAAATCAATCCATTATAATCGTTTGCTTTATTAGTAAATAATGGAGAAGAGAGGATGACTGAATTTGTACCGTAAGAAATAGTAACATTTCCATAGCTAGGATAATTATCATTAAATCTTGGGATACTAGGTAACGTTCCAGCCACTGAAGCATTAATACCTATAACACCTGTAGCCACGATTCTACACAATGGGTTCCATACTTTGTTTGTATCATCATATACTCTTAAACCACCTTTATCATCCTTAGCAATAGCACCATCTTGTAAAATACAATCGTTAGTTAAAGCACTAACTTTACCTGGATTTAAAGACCCTGTCGTAATAATCGAACCATCATAATAAAAATTATTTAAATTTACATAATTATTTCTATTATAGAATTGAATCACATTATAACCAGTATATAAACCTACACTTTTTGAATCTGTGTAAGTTTTATTAGCTATTTTTTCTAATTCTGCTGCTTTCTTGGTTGCATCAGTAATTTCATTCGCTATTTCAGTTTCAATCGCTTTGCGTTCATCTGCGGTTCTTGATTTTTCAAAATATTTTATGGTAATGCCATTATTTTGTGTTCTACCACCATATTGCGCACCCCACATATTTGGAATACCAATACTACAATTCCAACTATCAATAAATTGAAAATTATATCCTTTTAACGAAGTAGCTACAACTTGCTCTCCTCTTTGACCATCAAAAAGAGGTTTATCCCAACTTTTTCCATTCCACCAAACAGGTTTTTTATCCGTTTGGTTATAAGACTGAGTGCCAATCACAATATTGGATGTACTAGGCAAAGTATCTTTTTTATCAGCAGGAATATAAGGAACACCTAATGTCCTTGCCTGCGCTGTATCATCTGTATTTGTATCCCAAATAACAGGAGTAACAAAACCATCTTGTTTTGTATCATCATCAGATCTAGTAAAATAGTTTGTTGATAACCCAATCGTTCCAGATAAATAACTGTTAGTTATACCTGAAACACCTAAATTTCTATTTAATTTAATATCAGACAGTTTATTTGGATTAATTCTTAAAGTTCTTGAGCCATAGTACCAAGGTCTTTCTGGGTTTATTGAAGACGCTCCTTGATAATTAACCGTATCATGCCCTAACAAACCTTCAGTACCAATAATACCCAAACGCTTGTTTACAGGAGAATTGTGCGTCACTAACTCCGTTTCTGGATCATATTCTTTAGATAGATAAGCTTCAAAAAGTAAGTTTAAACTATTATTATTATTTAATTCAGGTATACTCTCACTTCTTAAAAATATTTCATATTCTAGATCTAACTCTGGGTTTTGATAGAATATTCTATTATCGAGTATTTTCCATCCATACATAGAAACATAAGGTAGTTGCTTATAAAAAATCTCACCTACTTTATAATCTGTAGTATTTGTATATACACCGCCATTTTCTGATTTAAAATGCTTTGCCTGTAAATGTCCGTCACCATCTGACTTAATTTTATCACCATCTGATGATACTGATCCAGTTATTTTTAGATCATTAGACATGTTTACTGTAGATGCAATTATATTTAACATACCAGAACCAGCACTAGTTTCAGATGTTCTATCTTGTACCAAAAACCGCACATCGTAATCTAAAATATTTTTTGCATTTTGAGCATGAAAATTCATATAAGCAGATTGTTGACCATTACCTACATTATAATATTCAGCAAAAACATTATTAGCTGTTATACTTTTATTTACAGTAAGATTACCAACACCATCTGTTTTAACTAGACTTCCATCACTAGTAATAGTCTTTACGTTTAAATCAACAGTACCATCATTATCAAAACTTGATCCTCTGGGTATCCCAACATCAATAGTTACAATATCATCAACTGTATTCGTAATAAACGTCGCATCTTGTCCAACATCTAACGTTTTTACTTTTCCCGTTTTAATAATAGGTGTAAGGCCATCTTTACCTGGATTACCCTGAGGTCCTTGAGAACCCTGAACGCCCTGATTACCTTTTAAAAATCCAGAATTTTGCCAATCAGAACCATTAAAAACAAATAGCTCTTGTGTTGTCGTATTGACATAACAATCATGACCTTTAAAACAAGTAGATGTTATTGGATCTTGTTCTCCAAAAAACCATAAAGAGCCTCGCTCTCCTTGTTTTCCTTGTAAATTTGATATTTTGATCCATTGATTTTGACTGAAAGTATATAAATCGTTTTCTTCTGTATTAAAATATAAATCGCCAGTTTTATATTGATCATTATCAACAGGGTATACTTGACCACTATAAATAAAACTTCCTGCTTGGCCTTTTATTCCTTGTAACCCTTGATTCCCTTGAAGACCCTTATCGCCTTTATCACCTTTATCACCTTTATCACCTCGAGGGCCTTGTACACCTTGTGCTCCTTGTTCACCTTTGGCCCCTTTATCACCTTGTTGCCCTTTTACGCCTTGATCACCTTTATCACCTTGTTGCCCTTTTACGCCTTGATCACCTTTATCACCTTTAATACCTGCCTCACCTTTTAAAGAAATCGACTGTTGCCAACCGGTACCATTAAAAACAAATAGCTCTTGTGTTGTCGTATTGACATAACAATCGCGAGCTTTGTAACATTTAGAGGCTATTGGATCTCCTTGACCATAAAACCATAAAGAACCTCTTTCTCCTTGTTTTCCATGTAAATTCGATATTTTTACCCATTGGTTTTGACTAAAGGTAAACAAGTCATTACTGGATGTATTAAAATATAAATCACCATCTTTATAACTATTATTTGCTACAGGATAAACTGCACCATGATAAATAAAACTCCCTGCTTTCCCTTTTAAATTACCTAATTTGTTCCAGTATAATGTATTATTTTTATTCATTACCGTTTCATATAAATTACCAGTAATGTTATTTAACCAAATGACATTTCCCTTCACATCGTTTAAATCTGGATCTCGATTAAAAACTAAAATTTGAGTTCCATTTTCCCCTGCCTTACCCCTCTCTCCTTCAATACCTTGAATGCCTTGAGAACCAACAGGACCTGTATTACCAATTATATAATCACCAACCTCACCACTTTCTAAAATACCGGCGGGTGCTATCGGTAATGTTGCATCAAACTCTTGAATTGTATCAATATTTGTCGTGACTAAAAAACGAATACCAACTTTGGTATTCATTGGACCACCACTAACCCTTACTTTAAAAGTTTGTTTAGAATATGAAATTTGATCAATAACAACCTTGGGATCAACATCAGCTGGTTGTGCAGATACTTTGGTAATAACTTCACCACTATCTAAACGATTAACCATAGAAAATTGATAATACAATACCTCGGCGGGGGATTTACTTTGCATGTTGATTTCTTGATCACTCAACGAACCTGATGGAACAATAATGATGTGATCTCCTGAATTACTTGTCATTTTTTTGATATCCTCTTTAAATACAAAAAAACCGCCCAATATTTAGGACGGTTATAAAATATAGTTTATGTATTAAAATAATAATTTATATCTTAACTTAATTATCAGATATCGTAATGTATTTTAAAATACATTAATAAATAACTCAATTTATACATCTGATTTAGTAATATTTTTTTTTAGATATAATTAATTTTTTAATATTATACACCTGAGCCTTGCATTAATACTCCGCCATTTAACCATGGACTACCATCACCAGGATCACATGTTGGCAAATATTTAAACACCTCTTTTAAAGATTTTTGCAAAGCACTCGGTGCCATTGTTCCCAATAATTCTGGATCTCCAGAAGCTACACGAATAAATCCTTCATCCAACCATAGGCTTTTACCATCTGCTGGATCTGTACGGCTCATCACTTGAATTGCTTTTTCCATTATGAATAATGCAATATCAGGATCTAAATCATTGAAACTAGCTTTATAAATCTCTTGTCCGTTATTATTTACATTACGCAAAACTAAAATTTGATCTGTTGATAAAATTGTATTTGTCTTTTGCACGACTTGCGTTGCATTAGAGGATTCTGTATCACATGAATTTTGTTCACAGAATTCAAGATTACAAACGCCACTGCAATCTTCTTTAGATTTTGTAGTTAACATTGATTATACCATAATATATGAATTTTTATTATAAATTAAATAACGACCATCAATAGCCAAAGCATTTAAAGGTGGCCTAGGATCTGGATTATTACTTTCTTTATCTAACGCAATAAATTGATAATTTTGCTGAGATATATTATCAATGAAACAACCATATGTTGGTAAAATAATTTCTTGGAAAAACTCATTACCTTGATTTGTTTTGATAATAAAAGTTAAATAAAATGAACGATTTTCTTTTCCATCCGAAAGGAATACTGTTAACGAGTGCTCTTTAAAAAAAGAGGAATGAATTTGTATTCCACTATGATTACATAGAGTTTTTCCCTGTATAATAATTTCACCATCATTCATTTGGTTAGAAAAATCAACAGAGTAATCAAGATAAGAAGCAATATGTTTTGAAGGAAAAGTTGCAATCCCTTTTTTATTTTTAATACGCTTTGGAACCGTATAGATACGCAATGGATTTAAATTAAAACTTGATATAATTTCCATGATAATTTGCTATGCCTTTACTTAAATATGAGCTTGGACATAACAAGAAACCAACCCGACCTCTTCTGTTATTTTATTTTCTTTAGCTCGGCCAATAATAACATCATTTTTATCTTTACTGACAATTCCATACCCATCTTGACCAACAGTAATTTTATCACCGCATGTAACAACACCTTTGACCTTGACAGGAACTTTACCGTTTAATGCGATTAATACAGCATTTGGATCTTTTTCGGCCTTTCCATTCATTATATAAGCAGGGCAAGTTGAAATTACACCAAAAAAATTATCTAATTGATCAGAGTTTTTACACAATGTAACTTCACTATTTACCCCATGACACATCAACGTTCCTGGCTCGTAATCTTGACGGTCTGACTGGTAATACTCGGCCAAATCACCTTTTTCAACATTAAGAAATGATCCCCTAATAGCCTTAATATCACCATTTTCAGAAGATATCTCAAAAACTTCAAAAGAAGGAGAATCTTCAATATAACCTTGATTGAAAAAAGACATAATCAGATTTTTTGATGATTTATCTACTACTGTTGACCATGCAATCTTCTGATCTTTGGTTCTAAACATAAAAGGAACACCATCTACACTTGATGGAATATCCGTACTGAACCAACCTCCACTTGCAGTAATTGAAGATGCATTAAATTGACAAAAACTTTTATATAGTGGTTTATCATTTTCATCAAATCCCCAACCACCCAAGATAGATATAACAGGGTTTAAAGGGTTATCTTTCAGATTAAAATTCATTCGATTATCACAAAAAAAATCTATGGATTTTTCTTTTTGTGTGATGTATCCATCTCCTTCATCTGGTGAATTACAAAAACGATATTCTCCTGCTTTCATCGTTTTTGCATGGAAAGGAGTATCACAACTCCCTTCTTTAGCCGCTTTTGTACCAAGCTTATAATAAACATCACCAAAGGTTTTAATATTCTTTTCATCATTATATTCATCACTATTAATCATAACGATATGATTTTCGGCAGCTTTCAATCTTTTCTCTAAATCTGCAAAATCAAGTTTGACCCATCCATTATCTGGGCTGGTTGTTGTATTGGGATCATTCAAATTCGAATTAATTGTAGAGAACCATAATAAGGGCACCTCTATAGTTTCATTTTTTTCATTTTTCTCTATCTTTTTCCCCTGAAGCATCGCTCCTTTTGGGTACCCTTTTATTTTATCGCATAATGCTTTATTAAAAAATGCGCAACCACCAGCCTGCATCCATTGTATAGCATCAGTAATTTTACTAAGAATTTTATTATGATCTTGACCCCAAGGTGGAACACCACCTCTCATTGCTGATTTCATCGTAACTTCAGGAAAACCTTCTTCCATTGTAGCTCTCGCAGGATGGAATGGTTTGCCATTTTCATCTTTTGTTGTTTCTTTATCCTTTGCCAACTCTGGGATAAACTTAAATTTTTGCCCGTTTTCTGCCCATATTGTTATAAACGGAGTTGGTCCATTATCTGATGTTGTCATTATAGCCTCTTTTAACTTTCTTTAACTTGAATATCGATTTCATACATTTCAACGCCCGCAGGCCTGGACAACAATCCAGTATTATAAATGAGGGCTACTTCCCTTTTAGTTGGCGGCCAATTTAACTTTACGGTAAGGCTCATATTCAAATTATCTTGAATATAAATCGAGCGTTTCGTCTTACATTCTTTGCAACATGTTTCACAACTATTTACACAACAACAGCTCTCACCCAATAATGTCATCAGTAAATAATTAATCTTAGAAATGCTAAAATCACTAATATTAGCGTATGCTTTGGCCAGAATTAATTTCCGGAAATCATCATCATCAAATGTATGTTCCTGCATTAAGTCTTTACCAGCACCATCCGTTATATCTCCATCTTTGCCTTGAAGATCTCGAAACATACCCACAGCACCATAATATTCCTCGGGCTGTTGATTGTTTGGCAGGTTAGAATCATATAAAGAAGAATTATACCCCTCTATATCGTAATACGGTCTGGCAAGTAATAAGCTTTCTTCATAAAATCCCCAGTAAAACCCCATAAACGTACGTGCGGTACGGTTAACCCCAACAATAACTCCCCAAATATCTAGACCAAACCCTTGGGCAGTATTGACATTCCAAATGTTGCGATAAAAATTATCAAAAAAACCACAAACTTTAATCCTGTGATCAATACTATCCAGTAAAGCAAGCATTCTAGGAGAGTTAGAGTATTGAGCAATAACCGTTTTTTTATAGTCTAAACATGCTGGACCTTGTATTTTATCATCCACATCAGTGGTTTTACCGGTATTACCTTTGCAACAGTGACAACTTTTTTCTTGCTCAACTTCTTTATCACTCATTAAAAACATCCTTTTTCTCTTCTTCAAATGTCACATTAATATGCCTTGGGTCCAGAGTTGGTATTTGATTAATCGCAACTCGAATAACATCCTCTGTTGGATGTATTAACCCTGTTGAAGAACTTGGATCTGCTTGAAACTCTTTTTGATCACTTAAAAAGCCTACTTTGATACTAAGAATACCGATCCATTCACCTAAAGATTGTACTGGACAATAAAATTGAGATGCTAAAATTTGACTGCCAATCCGTGGTTTCCGAGCCCCATCTTTACCCATAAAAACACTATAAATTTTATTTTGAACAAGCGTTACAGGATCACCTGTTATAGGTTTTAATTTTGCAATATTAACTTCGATACAAATTGGTTTAGGCTCTGCAACATCAAAGTTAATGACATACTCAGGAGCAGTATCAGGACAATATAACAAATTACCATTTATATCTTTGGTATCATCCTTAATAACAACTGTTTCGTTCCCATTTAAAGCACAACCAGGTGGCTTTTTGCTCCATATTGATCTTGCAATTTGATACTTAATACTTTCCACTGAGCTGCTATTTTTGTTTGTGCTTTGAGTACGAAGAGAAACACAAACATAAACACTGTGTGGTTTTAACGTAATTGGAAGTTGAAATTTATTTTCTTTATCTTTTTCTAAAGCCTTGTCTATATAATTCTCGATAACATAAGCATCATCTACCACGTCTAAGTTAATTAATGCCGCCATAATACTATCAACACTATTTAAAGAATTATGGGCTACGGATTGGCGACGTCGTTGTTCAAATTGTGCTTGACTTTCATCTTCTATTCCGACAATTCCATCTTGTAAATTAGTAATAGATTCCCATCCTTGAATGACCTGATATCGTTCTGTTAGGGTCTTTATTGGACAGGTAATTGCCCCTTTTTTAAGACATTCAAAAACAATATCAACATAAGCATTTGATTGTTCATCTAGGTCTTTAATAGTGGCATCTGCTAAAGACTTATAAACATTTCCTTGCTGGTCTTTGACCATTGTTCCTTCTAGAATTTTAGTGTTAATTTTCCCATAACAACGGCCAACCACAGTTGTATTTGTAGCTCTTTTACGTTCAATAAAATAAATACGACCTATCCCATCTTGCATACGACCAACAGCATAATTAGGATCTATTTGATTCACATAATGGGCCAATAAACGGTTTCGATCAGAAATAATTGCGGCAATAGAAGTCACCAGTTGCCCTTGAGGTGTCGACAGTAAAAATTCACCATTTTCTTTTTTAAATTGCAGTTTGGAATCAAATGCATTTTGAAAATCTTGAATAATAGCATCCAGAATCTCACTTTCTTCAGGAAGCGTAATACCACTAGTGGTAAATTGTAGCTCTGCAAGGTTTGTTTTAAATGTATCATTTTGATTAGTAGACGACATTGATGGTTTCTCCACTGTTACTGGTTATAAAAATATTTCCATGCAACACGCGTGAACTGTCGATATACATATCTATATCGCTACGCATTACATTATCGACCCCATTTACTCGGGCTAATAAAATATTACGGATTAATCCTAAATTACTATTGATACCCAATATTTGCGCAAAATGAGGGGTTCCTTGAGAACGGTCATACCATCCTTCGCCTTCAAATAATTTAATTTCATTCGCAGCTTGTTGTGCAATGGAATAAGGTGCTTCACAAATAGCGATATTACCATTCACATCTACTTTTAAATCCCACAATTTTACATTCGGATCTACTTGTAAATCCTCATCCGTAGTTAATAATAAATCCATCACTTTACCCAATAAAAAAGCCACCCAATTTAGGTGGCTTGTTATTCTTATGTTCTCAATAAACTTATTGATACTTTCTTAATTTTTGATCCGTTCGCCAATTACTTAACGTATAAACAGCCCAAATTGCTGCTGGGATCCAACCGATTAACGTAATTTGTAATAATAAACAAAAGAACCCTTGAAAAGGCTTTCCTATTGTGAAAAACACCGTAAATGGCAATAAAAGAGCCAGTAATAATCGCATTATATTTCCCTTAAATAATAATATCGTTTAATTATAAGAATTAATTATTTTAAAAATCAAGTTTCTTTTTTCTATGGCAATTTTTAAGAGGCTATAGGTCCTTTTGTCGGTAGACCCTCTTCAATGACTTTATGCACATGTGTTGAAAAGGCAATTGTACCAATTGTCGCGTCACGGTTTATTGTTGCATCTTTACCAATCGTTGTATTTCCTGTGATTTCTACATCACCTTTAAGAGTAATTTTTGTAGACTCTATTGTTAAATTATTATTTTTAATAGTAATATTGCTTGATTTTCCACCGCTACCAACAGCAACATAAACACTATTTTTTGTTACTTTGATACTTGTGGCATCTTTGCCTGCATCAACATTTCCATCATTCCCTATTGTCGGGACATTGATTGATACAACATCTTTTGTTATTTCCATGTATGTCTTTGGCTCTTCATATAACAAAGACGCAATATACATACCATCAGACATAGAATGTTTTCTTAAACTTGCAGGTTTTGCTTTTCCTTTACTTTGCACGACATCAGAAATGTCGCGGGATGCAAAAACAACCAACCCTTTATCACCGACTTTTGGCTTAATAATTAACCCATACTCCCCCCCTTGCAAACGCGCATAGGGAATACCACTAATAGGAGCGTGCTCTACTGCATTTCCTTCGTTATCCAGCATATCAATCATTGGTGCGACATCAACGGTATGATTATCATAAACTTGAATAACAGTAACTGGCATCGCAGTCGAAACACTGCTTAACGCATTATCAATAATACCAACCAAAGTATTTAGGCTGCTATTCCCTTTATTTGGATTCATCATTGCTTTTTACTCAACTTTGCTTTTTCTTCTTCAGATATTTTAGATAACCCTATTGTTGTTGTCCAAGCACCATTGGGCGTAAAACAAGAAAGTTCATGTCGCATAGAGATCATATATTTCCATAAACCACACGCAGGTTCATAAACTGACTTAACCTCAATCTCTTCACCATATAAAAGATCGCCAGAAAATATAGAGCGTACAGTGATACCATCATTAGCATAAGCAGGATAACCAACCATTCCCGTCGCATTTGAAAATAATCGTGTTTTCATTTGCTTTATTTGTGTTTTGTTACCTGAACCTGATTGCGCCAATGCTGCATTCAAAGACATATGCATTGGCCAGATATATACTGTTCCATTTTGTACACTAAATCTTATATGTGCATCATTCGTACATTGACGAATTTGTTCAATCACATCTCCATGATAATTCGAATTATTTAGGGTCGCAGTAACCCCACAATCTTTTAATATTAAATATAATGGACTTTCAGGAGTTAACGATAATTTACGATGATAATTATCAATAATAGATTGAATGATCCCTGCTACAGAGCCTTTACCTCTGAAAGACAGAGATTTAGCTGGATGTAAATTTAACCCTGCCAAAGCCATTGCTCTTACATGAAAAACCACATCAGGCGCAGAACCATAATCTGTATATGCAACACTGATCCCTCCTTGAAATACTTTGGTAAAAACAGGGTTATCAGGATTTCCTGAATCATTACTGGCATAAACAATTAATTGATTGCCATATCCTTTTTCATTTTTTTGATATTGTCCTAGTGTCGTTAACTGGTTTGCTAGCGTTTCATCCATGTTATAAATCGTACAGTCACACTCTGGTAAACTGGTACCACCATTATAACTGATTGAAACAGTAGCTTGCAAACGTTCAATAGTGGCGATTATTGACCCTTTTTTTAAACCTGTTTGTTTATCTATTTCTGATTTTTTTTTTGAAAAATAAATTTGTTTACCGTTTTGATCTACACCACCAACAAACTCGAATTTAAGATAACGTTTTACAAATGAATGATGATGTATATTAGGTTTTGCAACAAAGTAATTTAAATCTGTACCATTAACCATTACATTCCTGCTCCATCATCATCTCCTTCTGCTAAATAATATAATAAATACCGAGAACCAAAACCTGTATAAACAGGATGCGTAAAGCCTTCTTGATCCACAAACATTAAATCTCCGGGAAAATTTAAATATGCAGAACGCACCAAACGCACCCGATCCAAACATAGTATCCCTGTTAATACGGGATCAACTCCATCATAAATATCTAAAAAAACACCTGCTTCACCTTTATCAAGCAAACGAAAATTATAAGCGATCCCACCTAAATTAGATGAGAATTCTTGAGCATCAATAGAGTTAAGAGATATGATTTTCATGATGATTATTCTTCTTTTATTGTTTTTTTTTGGCGGCCTGAAATTGACTGCCACTAGGTGTATTTGTTTCCAGCTGCCCTTGAGCTTTAGAGTTATTATAAGTATCAGTAGCGCCACTTAACTCCACTGTATTGAGCACAACCAATATTTCTTGGAATGTAATTTGATATTGCACCATTTGAGCACCTTGGCTAGGACTGCGATTAACAGAATATCCCGTAATCTTGATATTTTTCATAGTGCGCTCTGCAGTATGCAGCTCATATAAAGTCGTTGTACTTTGAGCTGTTTCCAAAGCTGTTTCAAAAAATTTACGTTGTTTTTCAGTCCCTGTAGAAACATAAGTAATTTGACCTTGTCGAGGTTGTTCAACAAGGTTGTAAGCCATCGTTCTACCGCCCTTTATTTGACCATCTGCGCTTTTACTGCTTTCAACAGGGGCTGTCGTAACATTATAATTTTTACTATAATTTAATGCAGTCACTCCACTTTCAGTTGAAGTATCTACACTTAACACCTTGAAATATTTTGCTAACCCTTGTAATTCGTCCGCACTTAATCCCTTTTCGTAAAACGCATTCCCTCTAGCATCAAAAATACCAAAACGGGAATTCGCATTAATCAGTTGATTCAGTGCTTTCCACCCAGCACTTTGTGCGTAGGAACTCAACACATTCCCTACCCCTATTTTTGCCATCTGGCCCTCCATAAAAAAAGCACCGTAAAAGTGCCTATTTAATTTATTCATTACCCACTAAAATTAATTAAAAAACTACTTAACTGTTGCCCTTTGCTCATATTTTCTATCTCCCATTCCACTCCCACATGTATGACGTTTTAATTGTTCACAAACTTGTTGTGCAATTTTTATTGGGTCTCCACTGGGTGGATTAACTGTAATTTTTACATCATATTTATAAGTATTACTCAAATTTTCTATATGAGAGCAGTCTTTACCCATTTTTACATCAGCTGCTGTAGGATTTTTACCGATATGTTGTTTTCTTTTTGCATCTAACTGATGGGGCTGTTTATCACCTGTTATACTTACTTCATTTACTTGCTGATAGGATTTGCTTACCTGCGCCGCTGGACTATTTAAATTAGTCTTGGGCATCCCTCGTTGTGCTTCAGCTGGAGCAGCGATTACACTTTTATTTTTCCCCTCTGATACTGTCTGATTTTTACTGATCTGTCGTTTTCTTTTTGTATTTAGCTGATTGGGCTGTTTACCAACTGTTATACTTACTCCATTTACTTGCTGAGACGGTTTGCTTAGTTGGATCGCTGGGCCATTCAAATTAGTCCTTGTCATCCCCTGTTGTGCTTCAGATGAAAAAGAAATAATGGTTTTATTTTTTCCTTCTGATACTATCGAATTTTCATTGATATATTGTTTTCTTTTTGCATCTAACTGATGGGGCTGTTTACCACCCGTTATACTTACTTCATTTACTTGCTGAGACGGTTTACTTACTTGGGTTGCTGAACTATTTAAATTAGTCTTTGGCATCCCCTGTTGTAATTGAGATGAAGAAGAAATAACGCTTTTATTTTTCCCCTCTGATACTTTCTGCTGATCGTCATTTATGTTCTTTTTGAAATTATAAACTTCACTCGATAAATCCTGCTCATTTTGCTTTCTTTTTGGTCCCCAATAATCCTCTTGCCATTGTGATTTTACAGCATTATCTACACCCCATTGAATATCATCAAAAGAGCCTTTTAATTTTTTGCCAATATCTGCAACCATCTTTCCTTGAGCAGTAAACAACCCAATCTCTAATGTTTTCGGATCCACATCAACCTTATATCCTGACCAAGTCTCTAACTGTTTAATTTTTTCCTGATTACCAGGGGCTCTTAATTCATTCACACGCTTCGTAAGATCCTCTAACCTTTCCCCTGAATTTCCAACGACTTTTCCTTGCTTATCACGAATATCAAATCGAAACATTTCATTATTATAATCGACATTCCAACCTTTTTTTTCTTTTAAGTAATCTAAGGTAACCTGATTTTCTTTTTTCTCTTTTTCACTATTGGCAAGCAATAACTTTTCTTTTTGCTCTTGAAGAGTATATTCTGGTGGTCTTTCACCATAAGGTTTCATTGCATAATTCAGAGCATTAGCCTCTGTAACCATTAATAACCCCGTAGCTTTGAGTCCTTCAACTGTTAAGCCCAAATATTTTGCAAAATCCGACATCCCCTCACTGGCTTTTCCAGCACTTCCACCTAACCCTTCAAACATAGGGGAAATACCCCCCAGTGATTGATTCATAAAAGCTAGAGTTTTATTGAAATCATCTACTCCACCATAAATTGCGGCTGCTTCATCAGGGTTTCTGAACATCTTTTGTGATGCTTCTCTCAGTGCATATTCTTGAACACCAGAAGATCTTGTTACCCCACCTTGTTCAGTAATGGTTACATTATTTACATATTCACTTTGAGCATCAGACACACCCAAATTGGCTGATAAATTTCGATTTGATTGCTCTGCGTGTTGCTCTGCCATCCAAACAGCATCCTGCTCTCTTTGATGCCGAAAATCTTCACTGGTAAAATCACTTCTTCTTTGACCTTCCAATACTTGAACTAACGAACTGGTCATATAGGCAAAAATATTGGCATCTTTACCAAAATAATCTTGTCCCGTAGCCACAGCCTCTTTGTTTCCCGCAACATTTGCTTTGGACATTGCTTCAATTAAGACAGGAATTAATGCTTTAGTATCCTGTGCCCCTGAAATCTGTTTTAAAATTCCTTGATCTTGCTGATATAATGCATTGATCACTGGAATTTTTAATAAAGCATTCTGATCATTCTTAATATCAAGAATTGCCTTACTTTTTTCCTGAAAATTATCTGCATGTTCAGCATCCACACCAAACTTACTTGACATATACCGGTTAAACATGAGTTCTTCATAACTCACCCGCATCGCAGTGGCCGTATTATTATCTGCCTGCATTGTTTGTGAAACCGTCATTGGCGTTAATTTAGAAACGATTTGTTTAAGTGAAATATTGAACTCTAGAAATGCAGCATTTTGATCTGCCAGTAATTGAATATAATTCTTTTGTAAATTAATTTGCTGTTGAGAATCTGCAACCCCTTTGTTTTCTGCTTTTTGAGAAAAATCGTCATTTGCCAGACGTTTTACAATCTCATCAATATTTTGTTCATAAAGGACAAATAATTTATTGATATGGTTATATGCATTCGTTACGGTTTGATCTAATTTTGCAATAGAGGCAGCTAACTGTTTTCCATATTCCAAAGTATCAGAGTTAATTTCTTGATGTGTTGGAATTACTCTGGGAACAGATGTGTTTGAAGATATATCAGCCATAGTCCTATCCTGTTTTTAATAAATAAATGCATCATCGCAATAGCTTGTCAAAAATAATAAAGTGAAATAAAGTGAAAACAATTTGTTAATATAATAAGGCTGCGTAAAATGAAAAAAATCCTTTTTCTTCTATCTCTCCTAACTCTTCCCTTCTCCGCTATGGCTCAATCAAAACCAGAGAGAGCACCCGATGCCTATATTAAAGAAACTGCAGAACGCTTTTTTCCCAATTTATGTAAAGACAGCTTAGAAGGATTAATGAACGATGTTTACGATTGTTACCAACATACTAAAGATACCGATCCAAAATATCTGCAATGTATGATCGGAGATGTTTATGTCGTTAATGCTGTTTCTAAAGCTAACAAAAAAGCTGCAGCTCTTGGACGTCCGATACCTTTTAATGTACCATTCTTTTCGCAAGAAAAATGGGCTGGTCGTTCAGGAGACCTAGTCACTATACCTCAATTAAGTGGCTATATATTGGGAGAACGCACTCCATATCTTGTCAAATCAACAAATAAATTTATTGATGATATTAACATAATGTATGCAGATAAAAACAATGTCTGTAAATAAAGCTATATAAAATGAAAAAAATCCTCTTTCTTCTACCCCTCCTAACTCTTCCCTTCTCCGCTATGGCTCAATCAAAACCAGAGAGAGCACCCGATGCCTATATTAAAGAAACTGCAGAACGGTTTTTCCCCACTTTATGTAAAGAAGGGGAAGTAGGATTAATGAATGATGTTTATGATTGTTACCAACATACCAAAGATACCGATCCAAAATATCTGCAATGTATGATCGGAGATACTTATGTATTTGCTGGTGTTACCAAAGCAAACCAAAAAGCTGCAGCTCTTGGACGTCCGATACCTTTTAATGTACCATTCTTTTCGCAAAAAAAATGGGCTGAACGCACAGGAGATCTAATCAGAATACCGCAATTAAGTGGCTATATATTGGGAGGGCGCACCCCTTATCTCGAAAAATCAACAAATAAATTTATTGATGATATTAACATAATGTATGCAGATAAAAACAATGTCTGTAAATAAAGCTATATAAAATGAAAAAAATCCTCTTTCTTCTACCTCTCCTAACCCTTCCCTTCTCGGCAATGGCTCAGGATAAAACAATCCTTTTGCTATATTAAACTTTTCATACATTATTAAGCCCATGAACATCGCTAATCTCGCTGGGCATTAATTTTCGCCTGTTCCATAAGAACCAGTTCATTGTAATTATTAACCATAATGATTTCCAAGAAATCATATAAGTCTTGTATTCCATAAATAGTTTTTAGCTCGTTTAATGTAGCAAAGCCAGAACTCACCACTTGCCCTATAGCTTGGGGGATGTTGGGGGTGTATCGGATAACTGATCGGTCTGAGAGTCCATTTGATTGATAAATTTGCTCAAGTGACGCTTGGCGCCGCTGGTAAAAAAATCAGTATGAAGTTTAAATGCCTCCCGTTTTAATCCAAAAATAGTACTTGCTTCTTCAATATATTGGGTTGGATTATTTAACACTGGTTCAGTCATCTGAGTTTGCCCTGGATTTAAATAAATCGAGCAACATTGTAGCAAAGGATCACTGACCACACGTAACTCATCGTAAGGCAGTTGAAAAAACATAGATGCAAAGTAAATTGCAAGACTTTCTGTTGCTTGATTGATCGCAGCTTTACCTTCTTCACGCTCTTCAACCACTTCCTCAAGAGATTTATCTTCATTCACTTGTTGAACATAGGAATAAACCAATGGTAATAATACTGACAAATCTTGGGAGGTTGCATTACGTAAAATCGCATTAATCGCCCGTTCTGCCCAGCTTTCGGTATCAAAAGCGGACATTTCTGTGATTTTAAAAAGTTTACCTTGGTCTCTGCCTTTTTCTTCAATTTTAATGTCAATTGAACGACGTGCCATCTATCTTTCTCCAATAAAAAAGACACCTGTTACAGTGCCTTTCAATGTTATGTTATAGTTTTACAATTAATAGCCTAAAGACTATTAATTAAACTTCCAAAACTGAATCCACTGATTCAAAACGAAATTTACATGCAATCGGTTGTAAGATTTTTGCGTGAGTAGGTATTGATTGCCATTCTATCCAGTAACCATTATTCAAGCTGAACGTTTTTCCTTGTGAAGGAACAATCATAGTACCGTTAAACTTCATGGCTTCACGTTGAACCTGCATAACTTTTGCCAAAGCCTGCAACGTTGCCAATGAATCAGATGCTGCAATAAAAGTAATGGTTAATTCGACAGTATTTGCAGTAGCTAAATATCCACCGTATAAATTACCTTCCATTGATGTTGCTGTTTCAACCATCGTTTGATGAGAGAAACTGAAGGGATTATCAGAGGTCATTCCCTCTAAACTCAAAGGAACCCCTACCAATGGAGATACAAACCCTGTTGCTGTTGATCCCAGACCCACAGCATCTGCTGCTGTATTATTCATCCAAGGATTAGACGCAATTAATGTTAATTTTGTATTAATTGCCGTAATTGTTCTATTTGCTGCCATGTTACTGAATCTCTATGCTATTCATGTTAATTTGTTGAACGGATTGTCCATCGGTATACCAAAAATTAATCGGTGGAGAGTTACGTTTTACTCGAGTTTGCGGAGAAACACGTTCCATATCCACTTTGAGGTAATAACCTACCGTTGTAATACTGTTGATTTGCGACTGATTTAATCCTGCTTGTTTAAGCTGTTGAATTTGTTCATCAGCCAAAGCAACACCTGGGCGAACAGCACCAAAATTCATATATTGATCAATAGCAGGTTTGATCGCTGTCGTTAAAATTCCTTTACCATCTGTATTATAAGGAATTTGCCCTCGAGATAGCAAAGTCATAACAAAATAATATTGGAATTGTCGGCGCATCCAAACTTGGCAGAACCAACTATCTAACCAAATATATTGTCCTGAAATACGGCCTTCATACATAAAGGTAAAGTTACTCGTTGAAGACGCCCACACACCATAAAAATTATAACCTTTATCTTTTAATGTTAATGCTTCTTGCTCGTCAAAAACATTGGCAGTTAATAACGAACTACGTCTAAATGCAGCCGTAAAACGTCCATCTGTTTTGGTTAAATCCCAGGCTGCAGGATAACCTGCAATAAATGCGCATAAATTAGGATTGTTATATACACAAACAACACCTTCATAATTACCGTTTTTAACTATGTCAGAAAGTATTAACTTCTTATCTTTATCGTATGTATCATTTAAAATAACACAGACATCATCTTTGGTAGAATTAGCCCACTGTGCAAGTTCTAATTTTTCAGCTTCACTGCCCTCCCATGTTAAAAAAACAGAACAGAAAGATAAGTTTGTTTGTCGTAACTCATCTAATAAACTAGAAAGATTTGGTGCATTACTTCCTGCACATAACAAACCATTTGTAAGCTTTAATTGATCAGCCAAAGTTCCTGATACACTAATATGATCTCCTGTAGTTTTACTATTAATAATCATAGATTGCGTAGCTTCAGAATAAGTTACAGATCCCTCAGGGTCTGATCTAGTATTTGTATTTGTATTTGTATCTGTATTTGTATTTGTATCTGTATCTGTATCTATATCTGTATTAATTATAGATACTGGAGGATTTTGATCACCAAATATTGCTGAACTTAAAATACTAGCTGCATGGCTAAAACTGGTTGCGCCACTTAAATCAATTTTTTTTACATTTGATAGTTGTTCATAATTAAAGCTAACATGAATATCATTTGAAAAGTTACGCAACTGTTCCAATGTAACTTTTTGTAAAGATCCACCAATTAAGCTTGAAGGTGTAGTTTCTTTAAAATATGGAGCAATATATAATTGTTCAGCAACACGATCTGAGTTTGTAAAACCAGAAAAATAAACACTAGCCAGTTTATATTCTTCAGACTTCATACCAAAAATTATACCAACTTGATTTGCACTGGTAAAAGCTGTTGTTTGCCCTGCTGGGACACCAACATTTTGGGTTAACATTAACCCAAACAGGTTGTTTCCATTATTCCCGACGTCTAATACGCCAGGATTAATCTTTACAATATTATTTAAAGGTATAGACATAAATTTCATAATCCTTATTTTATTTTTGGATTGTTATTTAAATAAAAGGGCATATTCATATGCCCCTAGTTTCTTGACGGGCTTTATTTTTCCCGTAATTTTTGATGATTATTCCAATAAAAAAGACATCTAAAAAGATGCCTGACCTAATTATGAATAATATTTATAAATGGTTAAAAATCAGATAATGCTACGCGTTTCCATTTATTAGCCGCTACACAAACATAATGGTAATTTGTATCATCTTTAAACTCACCCGCATTACAAGAAACGGTCGATGATGAAGGAGTAGAAAGCTGCCCTTGAAAACTCTTCCCTATAAATTTTGAAGCTGAAATTTGATTACTGACACCAACATTACCTATAAATTTATAATTATTTCCATAATGGTTATTTGTGAAGTAAACAGTATTCGCATCTAGTTGATTTTTCCATGAATCGATTTTTGCATCGCGGTTATAAAAAAAATTAATATCTAAATTATTAGTATCAGTACTATTGGTTAAAAAACGAATGGAACCTGTATTGGATAACAATATAAATGGTGAGTATACTTGTTTACTATTAATATTAGCAGTTACCTCTTTATTTTCATTTAACCCAGCAACACCATTAGCAATATCAATATTGGATTTAGGTATAGCTTTTTCTACTTTATCAATAGCATCATTCACAGATTTACCATTAACACTCAACTTGTTAATTATATTTACGTTATTATCTTTATCAACGATTAACCCAAGTTTAGTATTTTCCCCTTGACCAGAACCAAGTGCAATACCACCTTTATAATTTAACGGATCAAAAATCACTTGCCCCAATACAGAGCAAAGAGTTTTATCTTTTATATTTTTATCATTACATGTCGGAGAATGATTATAGGCCAACGAATTATATGCTGGTGATTTTGTTGCTCCAAAATGTAACGAATAATTTGCTGCAGCTTTACCCATTGCAGTTTTTGGATTATCATTAGACATATATGAAAACAGCTGATATGTATCCCCTCCTGGAATCATAGCAGAACCCAAAGCACTTATAACTTGCTCTTCATTGTTATTTCTTAATGAATCCTTAGTCTGACCCCAGCTAAAAACAGAAAAACCAGCATCTGTATCAATAACTTTTCCTCCACCTTTAAAAACACCATCAACTTTTAAACCAATTGGCATATTATTAAACCCAGCCAAACGCAACATGTAACTACCTGTTGCGAAAAGTTTCGATCCACTGTGACCCCAGGTCATAGTTAAACCTCGTGTAACAACTTCACCATTATGATCATTAGGAATCCAAAAATCCCACTCATTATCATAATCTCTTGTAATAGAATCAGGTGCTTTCGTATAAGATTGTAAAGAAAAAGAATTGAAATTTTTCTTTGTTAAACCAAGGAATAATGTTGGTTTACTGTATCGATGATAGTTAGTGTTATAACGATCCGTATCAGTACCAGGATACTTATAACGTAACTGATAGTCATATTGGTCATTTGTATGAATTGCATCCTTTATATTCCCTGGCGTGCCAGCGGTTCCAGTCTTAGAAGCATCATTTAATGTTTTCCAACCTCCTGACTGCCCTGTTCCTGGATAATAATAAGTTTCTATGTTTATAACTGAATAATCAGCAGTTTCAGATCCACCAGCTTCATATCCATAATAATAATTTGGCATATCAACATTTGCAGCATCTTCATTATTACCACCTTCAGTACTATGCATACCATTAGCAATATTGGTCCACAAAGCCATCCGTGAGTGAATAAGAGCAGCCTCTTTAGCGCTTAGTTTAGGATAAATTTTTACATTTGAATTTCCATATTCTATAGCATAAGCAGTACCATCAGAAGAATAAAATTTAATATTTACGTTATCTGTAGTTGTCAAAGAATTTGCTAACTTGTAGTTAATCGGTAATTCAACAATAGTAATATCTTTACTTGCGTCATATACCCCTGGTGTTACTTTGACAGGTATTATTTTCCCATGTTCATCAACCAAAGCTTTCCCTTCTGCATTTAATACATTAACACCATCCATTTCACAACGAGCTTGTCCACTATCATAACCAATACCACATCCAAATGTTCCTTTAACCTGAAAAGTATTAGCACCAGAAGCCTGTGCTACAGCTATTTGATAATCATTTCCTGTAACAACATAAGATCCATCAGAATTTTTAACCAGTGTATTTCCACCAATGACATCTAATGGTGAATTATCAGTTGTACGAACATCCATATTAATAGCCTCTGTTTCTCCTGCACCACCACGATGTGACGATTGAATACCAGCCATATTCGTAAATTGATAACAACTTCCACCCAAGTCTCCTCCACCTGTTGTTTGACAAGTAGCTTTAATACCAACATATCCGTTTCTGGTTCTTCCACCCATTTGCAATGTATTTCGCCGAATATATTGGTCATCGGGAATAAAAATTAAGGGTAACTCAGCTTTATCATTATACGATGAAATATTCTCATATTTACCTGCTATTGCAAGATTTGCCTTATTAATAGCAGAAAATACACTTTGATTTTTTAAGATTATATCGCCTGTAGTAGCAACACTGCCATTAAACTTATACTTATTACCATACTTGTTATTGGTAAAGTAAAATGTATTTGCATCTAATTCATTACTCAGATTATCCTTATTACCAGCATCACGGTTAAAGAACATATCTATTTCATTGTTATTGCTATCAAGACTATTTGTAACAAACCGTAATCGATCATTTTTCTTGTTTAACTGAACACCATCTGTTAAAATTTTGCTATTGTTAACATCTGCTGTTATTTGCTTACTGGCATTTAATCCTGCCACACCATTAGCCGCATTAACTTGAGATTTTGCCACGTAATCTTCTGCTTGCGCAAAAGAAGACATAAGGCCAGCACAAACCACCATAAGGCTTGTACTAAGTCCTAATATTCCTCTTAAATTCATTCTGAAATTCCTAAAAAATTATAGTTATTATAAAGTGTTAAAAACATGTATTTTAACCATAAAAAAACGCAATATATTTACTATATATTGCGCAGCATAAATTTGATTAAATTGTCTATATTGATATGAGATATCTTATAGTTTTTCTTGGTCTTTTCCCTGTATTGTTTTTTGGGCATCACAATAATAAAAAAGAGCCCCCATAATAATTGCAACTGAAGGTGCTAAAGAAAATAAACAAGCATACATTGTAAATTTATCTAGGGCGGATGGAGTAGATATTTCTGTTACTGAAGAAAAATACCAATATGCTATCCCTAATTCTATTAGAAATACAATTAAAAAAACTATAAAAGAGGGTAGTTTACGAGCCTGGACAGAAGCTTCTTGTAAGGATTTTGAAACTGAGATCAATAATGTCATAACGACACCAATTGCAATAACAAAACCAAAACTGCCCACTATTCCTGCTTTTAAAAAAATTACTAAATCCATAAACAACCTACTGATTTTAAATAAAAATTATTTTAATAAAATTATTAAAAAGTCGCAATATAATTAATCAAGTATCGTTTAAATATATATTTATCTTTAATTAATTAAACTATATTTTTTTAAATTAGTTTAAATTTCTTAAAAATATCTTAATCACTTGCCTACAATATCAAATCTAAATCAATTCTGGTTATAACGAATTAATAAACTACTTTAAACCATGAAGACTCTATATTTTGGAAAGCATAACGTAATTTTTGCCGATATCGATAATCACCTTTAGCATTATATTTCCTTGCAACACTAGAAAACGTCATTGGCACCCAACCTTTAATAGTTTTTTTTACAGTTGCTTTTTTATATCTAAGTTTTACACCCATATGTAAATTACACTTATTGATTCCTGGATTTAATTGCTTAATAATTCCAACTGTTGTTTGATGTGTCACCGCAATTTTATTTAAACTATCACCTACTTTGATAGTTACAATATGTTCCTTGGCATCATTATCTGCGACGGTTTTATAACCAATTTTCGCATGTCGCATTAACAGATAAGCTACACCTGCTTGAATATTTAATTGTGGATTATAACGTATTTTTTCTTTATTTTTAATGGTTAAGTTAGATACATATTCAGGAGGAATAACTAACTCTGCACCTTCACTTTGAATACGAAAATTACCATTCTTTAGGCGTATTTTTTTAAGATGTAACAATGCTATTAATCCAGCATCTCCATGATTACCAATTTGCATAGGACGATATCGCCACGCAGAATGTTTATGCCCGCTTTCGATCCATATCATTGCCTTGACCAAACGCCAGTCTAAATCATGATAATTTGACTTTGGATATTTATTTCCAAGATAGCGATTAAACACCTCTACGATTTGACGAATATCAGCATCATATTGGTTACGCATATCCGTTGTTTGATAAAAACTATCTGGCCAATGAATATACTGTGTTGCGGGCATGTCATAAGAAGACATGTCCAACCCTTTATTATAAAATTAAATTTTTTTTTATAAATTAAACAATAAAAAAGGCTTTTACTCGTTTGTAACAAACAAATTAAAAGCCTGCGTTCAAAATATATAATTTTGTAAGTCAAATACAATTATCTATTATGTAATTAATATAGCATCTTTCATCAAAAGAGACAATCTATAATTTGACAATTTTATTACTTTCACCGTTTTTTACAAAGGAATTTAATCTACGTAATCTTCAAGCACAGCATCATCATCTTCTGGTTTATCAAGCTGCGCAACAACAGCAACTTTGCACCAATCAGAGTTTTCCCATGCCTCAAGACGCTGTACCACTAACCAACGCCTCCCATAAAACTCTAATAAATCACCCCCTGCGCCACGCACACGATCAATGCCAAAAGCTTGCCCGTTGACATACACAACTTTGCGCTCACCTTGTTGGTTTAAAAAATGAGAATGGCTCAGTTTATCTCCTGGAACAGATTGGATTTGCAGCTCAACTTGAATAGGGTCTTCGTAAATCGGCTTTTGTTGAGTTCCATCTAACTCATACCCTTTTGACCGATACAAAGACCCTATAATATTGGGGTTAACCACCCCAATCATTCCTCTGACTAAATCATGAAGCTTCATGATGGTGTCTTCCCTTTTTTCTTGATTCATCCTATTTTAAAAATAATGCAGATTTTTTAAAATAGGATGAATAATTATAAATAAATACATATTTACAATTATTCATCATTAATAAATGACTAAAATTAATATATTAAAAATACTGATAAAATATTCGATTTGAAATCTATTATTTTCTATTCATCACAAAAACAGACCCATTTAATAAAGGTGGCCAATTTTTATGTGTTTTTAAAAAACTGTTCCATACAGGTCTAGCAATCTTAGTAAAACCAACATTTTTGTCTTGCTTTGCCTTATCTTGATCTGACATATCATTGATACCGCGCAATAATATTTTATTATTGCCAATATTCACAACAACCCCATTGGGAAAACGACAACCAATTACGATATAATCTTGATTATCTTCTTCAATTATGGATACGGTTTTATGAATATCTGAAATTTTATTATGAACTTCAGATGTCATTAATTTATCAATAGGTTGAAAATTATCTATATCAACGTTATTTTCAGAAGTTTCTTCTTGCTCAAAGCAAGCATTTTTCAAACTTAAAGCTGTACGTAATAAACATTCTGTTTCAAGTTGGTCAGTATCGTCCTCTTCATCAATCAAATCCCCATCAACCGCAGCAGAGGTTTTGTCTGATGCTTTAAGTTTTTTAACTTTGAGCGTTTTTTTAACTGAAGCAGCTTTTTTTCTTGTAGGTTTTACCTTAATATCAGTCATCAACTGTTCCTTATGGAAAAATTCTTAATCTTGGATCGGGAATAGGTCGAATATAAAATGTGCTGCGATATCTTTTGCTAAGCGCCCAAAATTCTTGACCATATCGGGTCTGGGACAGCCAAGGATCAATTTTTCCAATGCTGCCTTTGGTATCGACAGACATAGAAACGCTGCCCTCTGAAACAGAAGAAACAGGCCCCATCAATTGGTCACCATCTGCGGTTTTCTTTTGTAATAAAACCAAATGGGAAACCAATAAATTTAATAAAATACGACGCTCTTTTGGACAGCAGACAACCCCTTTACTGCTGGGGTTGAAATAAATTGCAGCACGCTCTGCAATTTTTTGCACATTATTAGGTCGAAAATAACTTTCCAATTCTGGAAAACTTGCTGCCCATTCCGACCACTCAAAAACGACTTCCCGATCCGTTACTTCGGATCGTTCACTCATCCCACTTGTCCTGCTTTGACTTGCTCTAAAGAGTTGGGTAATTTAGAAGGATTAATCCGTTCTAAACCGCTTTTAAACTCTGATTTTTCATCGGCTTCATCTAACAAACGTTTCTTTTTATCAGATGCAAAAATCAGACCCTTTTTAATAGGCTCGAATTCCTGATGATCCTTGATCCATGCTTCCCAAAAATCACGAGGAACTTTGGTTAATCCGACAGACTTTGCAGGGGCCGTAAAAAAAGGCGCTTCAAGGCGCCCACTTTGCATTACTCCATTTAATTTTACACGCTGTTTACCAACATCTAAATAGATCCCGTGCGGTAACTTGCACGCAACCAATACATCATCACTCATTCTTTATACCCCAATCATTTGTGCGACTAATACAGGACGAGTTAAAATTGTTCCCCAAGACCCTTGTGTCAATTTTTCTTTCATCGAAGAGCTTTCACGAACAATACCGTGACTTCGCAATTTTTCAGAGAATGCACAAGTAAACGTATCAATTCCTTGATAGTTCTCTACAAATAATTGTACTAATTCAATTTTAGAATTATTATCATCAGCCCCTTTAGCATCCAAAGAAAGCTGAGGTGCACTCATTTGTGTTAAATTAGGAAAATTCTTTTTCAGCAAATCAAGAACAGAAATACCATATTCATTTGTTTTTAATAAATATGCTTGCACATTATTCGAGATTACTAATTTTAATGGACTATCCATATCCACCGCACTATCTAAGTTGACAACACCTTGTGTTTGGGATTGTAACTGACGATATAAAGCTTGGATATCTTCATAGATCTCCAAGGCGGTTGCTTTTTCCCAAACTGGACTGTTGCTAGCCTTGGCCTGTGGAGCAATTGGCGTTAAAAGATTTGGATCATTTAACGCACCATAATTTTGAAGATTAGCTACCCCAAAGAAATAACTTTGGTTTTGCCAGTGATTAAGCAACAAAGCTGCTGCTAAACGCTTACGAGAAGGCAAATCAATATTGGCAAGGCCTGCACGACCTACTTCACGATCTCCCCATTCAGCAAAAGCTTGTACCAAGAATTGTTGACGTTGAGGGAAATTAGTATTCATACGACTGTAACCAGCTTGATGAAAATCACCGTATGCAGCCACATCACCAGCAGGTTCAACAACCGTAAACATCATTGTGTCATGTAACCAATCACCTTTTTTTGCTTCTCCGTAGATCTGAGCAGCTTTTAAAGGGGCGGTTAAAACATCAATAATTTGAGGATCAATATAAGTCGTAAATTGTGATGGAATGGTGTTATTGGCAGCTGACACAGGTGCAAATGCACTATCTCCCACTCTGGCATTCGTGCTATATTCCATGACATTCGGCAAATGAATACCAAATTCACTTGCTAAAAGTGCTCTGTCACGAGCCCATGATTTTGTTTGAATTGTCATTGATATATTCCTTAAATCCATGCCGAAATGGCAACCAAATCGCCACCTTTGGCGCTCGCCACATATTTATATTTTGTCTCTGTACCACTACCCACGCTTACGTTTCCTGTTGTTACATCGACATTCACAACTTCACCGCGTTGAACCGCAGATGATTCTTTTGGCAAAGCCACTAAAAATTCCCCTTTGTCGTAAACGGTTACCATAAAACCAGCAGGAATGTTCATAGATGCTTCTTCTAAATATTGTGCTGGAACACCTGTTAATTCACGCCCAACAAAACCCGCAGGACTACCCTCACCTTTATTGACAATAGTATGTGTTTCTTCATCTACCCAAACAAAAGACCCCGCTTTGACACCATCGGTACCCGCTTGATAATATGCACCTTTTTGCATAAAATATGCAGGAAGATCACCATTCATAACTAATACTTCTTCTGCTTGAGGATCACCCAGAAATGAAACTCTGACATTGCTAGATGCAAAATCCCCGTGCCAGCCTTTAGCTAGACCTAAATTAACTTTTTGTTGAAAAGACATTATTAAATACTCCGTAACCGTGTTGCGCCAAAACGTTGCAAATCACCTTTTTGCATTCTTTTACTATCGTTTGCTCTACCTTGAGACTTATGAGATAAAATCAAATCAACCGCGTATTTTAATCCGTTATATCCCATAGATGCTGGTGGGGCTTCACCTGTGATTTCTACAAGCACACTGCGCAGAATTTCCTCACCCTCATCTTCGGTGATTGCCCATTCACCAACCAGTGGTTTAACAAGTTGACGAGCTTCTTGAGCTTGTTTGGATTTAGCTTTCAGTTTCTTTTCAATCGAACGTTCCAAAGAAGCTGCATCAAATGCTTGAAAACGTTTTTTTAGAATTTTTTTACCTAAATGATCACAATCAGATACATCTAAATCAGATAAATCTTGATCTTCTGTAAAAACAGTATCTACAGGCTCTTCATCACCGATATAATCTTCACCCTCATCCACCACACGATCTACAGCAGCATCAATTTGATCGTCTTTTACACAATCACAGTCTGCTGCAGTCATATTATTGGATAAAATAGCTTGTAAAATTTTACCGAGATTTTTACGACGTGTACCACTTGCAATTGCTACTGCGTCCTCGACATCACTGCGATTAAGCCCTGTTTTTCCTAGTAAATTTGCCAGAGCTGTTGTTAATTGCAGCCCTGTGTCATTAAGTTTTGGCATTGTGTTATTTAACCTTTCATCTGAAACCCTAACATCTGGACCTGCCCGTCCTTCTGCCACTAATGCGACGTGATCGACATAAATTTCTGTCATAATTCCGTCATATGCTTCCCCATCGAATTCACCCTTATCCATAACTGGTGTAAACGCATAAGAGGCCGATAATTCAGCTTGTGTATTATTTTTAATTGCCTCAATATAATCTCCATCCCAAATCGTGATAGAAGATTGAATATAAGGATAAGAAAAAGCAGGGTCAGAACCCGTTGTTCCAATAACTTTAGAGTTATCCAAACGATCAGCATCTGCTGCTTTATGAACATAAAGAATAGGTCGCTCTTTAAAAGAACCTACCGCTTTTTCCAAAGCGTCAGGTGAACGTAAAAAACGATATTTTTTATTAGGATCTAACCCGTATTGTTTATGGCTGTTAATTTCTGCGCCATAATATTCACAGACATTTGCTTTGGTTAAATTCGTATTATGTACGCGCAAATGCCCGTTCCAGTCTTCGAAACGCATAGACTGCGCATCAAAAACCAAAGTTCTGTTTTTTAATGTCATTGAATTTGTTTATTTTTTATTAATGGCTTTGACTATAAATAATTATGATGTTAAGAATCCATGAAATAAACACCTATTGTTGGGCTACGGTACTCAACTCTTACAACAGGAAGATAAATACCTGTTTTATAATAATAACTATCTCTCATATTAAATGCTTCTGCCCCCCCTTTCTGCATATTTTCTGTTAAATAGAAAAATGCTTGAATTGGCATTGATTTAGCATCTGTTAAAGGTTTAACAATAATTTCATTATAACCAGAACCAATATTTGGATACATCTGAATTGCTCTTAAATTCTGATTAAATAAATCTGCTGTATTGGCTGGTTGTGCATATAAATCTAATGAACCTATACTCATATCAAATGCGCATTGATATTGTTGTTTATGATTTTCATCACCACCTAAAGACATATAATTTTGATACCATAACTCTGCTGTTGTAACAGGATTAAAACCAGCAAAAACATTTTGACATCGTCTATTTGAATCTGGGCGACCACAAGAATCCCCTCTGCCATCTGTCCAAGCATCTGTTGGAAAAGCACAGGTTATTTCAGGTTTAACTTTATCTAATGGTGCTAACATGTTGGGATAATAAATAACCCCAGATAGTTTTCCACCGAAACCCAAACGTGCAGGAATATCTTTACGTATATATGTAAATGAAACACCTTGCCTTTTGATAGAAGCTGGACTTGGATCCCATGCGTTATAATCATTACTATACCCTGTAAAACGAATCATAACTCCTGAACATAAAAAAGCTGGTCTTTTGGAAGAGCCGCAATTATTAACAATTTTGCTATAATTTGCATTTAAATCATCAGCTGTACTTGCACGTGCTTGATAATTTCCACTTACGCTCAATATTGCAACAAATAAAGTTGCAATTGGCGTTATTTTAAACAATTTCATTTTTGTCTCTTTTTATATAAAATGTAAAAATTGAACAAAAAGGCATAAAAAAACCCCCCATAAGGGAGCTTTCAAAACCGTCTTTTGTTCATTGTAAATTTTAGAGATTTTTGTGACTAATTATCTCTTTAATCTGCTTGGTATCAATTGCACCGACACCCAGATAATCTGATAAAATTTTTGCTGTATTTACATCAACTTGTGATTGTTGGACTTCATCTAATTGCCATAATGAGTTGAATTCAAATGTAATATTTTTATCAATCAACCCAAATAAATGTAATTGTACAATTTTTAATATAATATCAATTGGTCCACGCAATACTGATTGCTGTAAAGCAGAAATTTTGTCATAAAAACAGCGTATTTCTCCATCAGAGGAAGCATTTAATCCAGAAGGAGTAATCCCTAATAATTTCACCAGTGGGATACCAGAAATAGAGGCTAAATGTTCTTGAGATTGTGCTTGTAATTTATCTAAACCCGATAAAGGAGTAGAAATATTAGCTAGATCTTCACTATCTTTATCAACAATTTGTAAGCCACGATTATCTCGATAAGCAGCCATTAACTCTGCTCTTTTACTGAGTTCTTCACATCCAGGGCTTAATAATTGTGATAGATCCGTTTTTAACACCATGGTTGAAAAGGATTTAATTAAATCTGCTACTGACTGGCGTGTGCGTAACCAATTATCGACATAAGGTTTACACATAAATGCCAATGGCACACCACCGAAATTATAAGCAGGTTTCAAAATATCAGGCACGGGCTGAGAGATCATTGAAATCAGACGAGAGGCATGAATTTGTTGTCCCAAAACCCACCATACAGAAGGTTTGTAAAAATCTTCACTAAAAGGATCAATAGCATCATAATTCACAGGGGTTACCCAAGTAGGGTCAAGTAATTTAATCGATTTCAGCTCACCTTTTTTAATTTTCTTGGAGGTTAAAAAAAGTGGACTCAATTTTTCTTCATGATCATGCTGTGCTGTTTGCAAATCAATATATAAAAAAGATTGCCCAAAATAGCCTTCTGTGCAAAGCGCCCTACGCATTAATCCTTGAATATCCAAACGTTTAAACTCATTATTAATTTGGTCTATTTTATCGGAATAATTAATTGACTTGTTTAAACTTTTAAAAGTAATCCACTGTCTTGTTGCTTCTTCTGCTCTTGTTTCCACAACCATACGATATTCTCCTCGCAAAGAAAGTTGAGCAAGATAAGGGTATCCAGGAAATCCAATCCCCTCCTCAAACAATGTTGTTATTGGATCATTGGTAACATTGAAATTACGAAATTGATCAATAAAGACACTGTCACTCACGATCGCATGATGAGAATCATCTTCCTCACCAACAATTCCATCTGGAACTTCATAAGGTGCAAACATATCTTGTTTATTTATAAGATCATTTTTCTTCATTCCAGAGATATGAATTTCTCTAAATCTATTTTTTTTAACCATTATTTATTTTCTCAACTATTTTTGAATTGCCAAAAGCAAATGCTGGTCATTAAATCAGCTTTGTTGTTTTTTAATTGCTAATAATTTTGCAAAAGAAGGCATTTTGGGTAAGTTTTTCTTGATCGCAATAAAAGAAAAAGCTCCAGCTGCAGCATCAACCTGATCATCATGAGCTCCCTTTGGAAATGTGCCAAGCTCTTCTAAAAACGATCTATTCCATGGTGCCCTTACTAACGCCACATTCCCCATATTTACCTGAGCTGCAAAAGGATCTGCCCTAGTTGCCTTGTCCCCAGTTTCCCTAACTGATTGAATTTTATAACCAGCAAGTAATTTTGTATAATATTGAACCTGTGCAACACCTGCTTGCCCTGGATCTTGTGGTAATATAATACGCACATCTATTCCATCCTGACTGGCTACACTCATGACCGTTTGTGAAACCTCATCGGGACAACCCCGAAAACGCACCACATCAAGAATAGTATAACCGCCATCCTCATTACGCTGCATCTTGACCCCAACCGTCCAATCAGGATCATATCCTCTTGACGCTTGGCTAGCTGCAAAATCCCAACGTCTGACAGTCTGAACAGATTTAGGAAGAGCATCAATCACAGGAACTTTGAGTGTTTTAAAAAATGATCCTGTCACCAAAGTTGGAATACCCTGATATAAAGATAACCAGTCGCGCTCCCCTACTGCTTTTTCAATTTGCAATAATTCCTGTTCGCCAAAAACATCAGCCCACAACGGTGCATTTAAAGGACGATTTAACGGATCATCTTCCATTGCTCTTGCAGGTAAATGTAAAATATCCCAAACTTCACCCGTGCCATTTTCCATTTCATTCATTAAGCGCCCTGCTAAATCATCAACATGCCAACGAGTAAGAGCCAAAATAATTGCTCCACCTGGCATTATTCTGGTACGTAATACTGATTTATACCAATCCCAGATATTGTCGCGTATGTTCAAACTTTCTGCATCCTGACGATCTTTTACAGGATCATCAATAATCGCCAAATCACCGCCATAACCAGTAATAGACCCACCAACACCAGAAGATAAAAAGACACCTCCTTGATTTGTTTCCCATAAATCCTTTGCTTTGCTATCGGAAGATAAAGAAACTGCGGGAAAGATATTTTTAAATAAACGAGACCCAACGATATTACGAACATCCTTACCAAAACTATCCGAAAGTTTTGCTGAGTAACTGGCTACTATTAATTGTTTAGTAGGATTTCTTCCCAAAAACCAAGCAGGAAAACGTTTGGAAGTAAGCTCACTTTTACCATGCCTAGGAGGCATAAAAACCATAAGTCTTTTTATTCTTCCTTGTTCTACAGCTTCGAGTTTTTCACACAATAAACGATGATGAAGTCCTGTAAAATAATCTTGCTTTGTATAAACTGTAAAATCAATTAGGTGTGCTCTGGCTGATCGACGCTTTTTTAATTCATGAAGGGCTATAACCCTTGCTTGCGCCGATAAAGATTTGCAGCTCTTCATCACTCATTTCCTCTGGCTGCTTTATATTCATTACTTCTAATTTCGACTCTGTTAATTTAGCATGAAGATATGGTGCAACCTTGTAAGCAACATTTAATGCTAAATCATAATTTTCTTCTTCGAGACTTTTATTCATAATAAAAATCATAACTTCTAGAGGCGTTTTTTGTATTTGATCAACTGTTTTACTAATTTTTTTTTTATAATTCTCTTTACAGTTTTTTTAGGTATTATACTTTTCTCAATATCAACTTTTACCACCTTATTAGCCTTTTAAATTCCACCACTGTAAATTTCACATTTACCTCAGCTTTAATTTTATTCCATATGGCAACGAAATTAAATACATCAATAAAAATTACTCTATAGTCATAAAAACAATACGAATTCATAATATTATCCATTTTAACAATTAAAAAAGCGAATGTAATTCACTGTACATTCGCCAACAGCTCATCAATAAATTTAAATCATCTGAACTAGTTTTTATCTATTTTTATCAAATAATAGTAAAAATCTGACGATAAATATTTGGTTTTATACCAACAATTCTAGTAAATACTTTAGAAAAAGCACTTTCATTACAATATCCAACATTAAAAGCAATCTGCTTAATTGATAACTCAGTAAATTCTAAAAATATTTGTGATTGATGGACACGATAACGTTGTAAATACTCTGTAATATTTAGTCCTGTCGCTTTTACGAAGCGCCTTTGTAACGTACGCATCTTTAATTTAGCAATCTGGGCAAGTTTTTTTAAAGATATTGTTTTTTTAATATTTGCATTTTTAATCCAATTCTGGACTCTTAAAATATCAATGTCCCCATGATATAAACAAGGATCGAAAATACAAAAATGACGTTGTTCTCTTCGGGAAGATTGTAATAGGCACATTTTAGCAGTTTCAACCATTACAACTGGCCCTAATAAGCGTTTAATCAAACACAGCCCCAAATCTCCCCAGCACACTCCACCACTCGACGTTACAATATCAACATCATCAATCAACAGCTGATCTAATTGTAATATAATATTTGGAAATAGATGCTTAAAAATATTTCCGTATTTCCAATGTGTCGTCACCACCCTATTTTCTAATAATCCTGTTTGTGCTAATAAAAAAGCCCCTGTGCCAACAGAGGCCAAAATAGTTCCTTTTTGATGATGAAATTGCAAAAATTTTATATATAAATTATCTTCAGAAATAGAAGGAATACCCTTCAAATCTGGGGGAATAATAATTACAGTAAATTCTTTATCTGGATGATACGTTTTTAAAAAAGCAATATCTGCATAATCAATTTTATCCTCCAAATCAATTATACTAACCGTTAAATCTGGAAAAGATTGCTCTGTTATTTTCCGCGCTAATTGGTTGGCTACCATAAATATATCTCTTAAACCCAAAATGGTTACCTCTTGGGCATCAGAATAGCGTAGAATACCAATATGTATTGATTGAAAATTTGTCATTTTTGCCATCAGTATTATTTAAGTTAGAGTGATTACTAAAAAGAAATAAAGGACTTAAAAAATCTCTTTATCTGATTATATTAATATTAAGAAAATGTGATATAAGTTGAAAATTCACTTTTCTTCAAAGATAGGATAAGCAATAAAGCATATTAAATTCAATGAGTTACAATAAAATTTGTTTTTAACACTTATCATTTATATTTCGTTTTTTTAGTTGAAAAACAGAATATAATTGCACAAAATATTTTCAAAGTAATTACAAAATCTCATAAGTTCTAAATTAGTTGAACTTTTTAAACTTACAAAATTTTGTTCAATATCAGATACATATGCATTTGATGAATAAAACTCATTAAATATACAAAATAAATATGTTATATAAAACAAGTAGCTATTAATTGTATTACATGAGCAATATATATAAAAATAGCCTCATTATATTAATAAAAATAATGAGGCTACATAAATAAAATTTAAAGAATATAAACTCTTAATAATATAAACATGGTTTTCTGGAAATAAATATAATATTAATCTTAAATAAAGACGCAATTAATATATTATAGAAACAATTTAACATAACTTTGACAAGAATACAAGTTATATTTACAAAATTATGATCTTATTTATTGATACAAAGCACGACAAAATATTAATGAGAACAGTTTTTTTTAATATTTGAATACATTTCTTAAAGGTTTAGATAAATACATTTCAATTTTATTTTTGAACCATAGTTTGTAGAGTAATTTACAATTATGAAGAATATTTATTTTCTCTTCATAAAACATATAAAATTAGTCTCTCAACAGCTACTTTTCACCTTTGGCATCACGATTAGGCAAATAATATCATCATGCGAAAAGCAAGAACAACCCTTAATGGTTTTGCTCTTGCTTTCATATATATATGTGTTCTGCAAATATAAATCATGAAAAAATATAATTACTATTTAATAATTATATAAAGCAATTTATGTATTATTTTATTAAAATTTTATCATCATTTTAGATATTCATTTTCAATTGCTTCTTCAAGTAAAATAAAAGTAGAAAGCACTTGTCCCATTGTGTAATGTAAATTTAATTTCATTGTTTGAGAAATTTCTTTTGTACTCATATTTCCTAACACAATCATATTTAAAATACTTCTATGATAACGTCCTATTTCATTCCAAATTTTAAACAACTTTTCATAAGCTTCATGTTGAGCAGCTGACGGTTCCCAATGACCACTATTACCTTCTCTTAATAAATTGATTCTAGCATATAGATCACCTGTTTTACCTAAAGCTTTTTCGCATAAGATAGCATATTTTTCTGCACTATCTCTCTGTTCTTGTGTAATAGAGCCCCGATTTAACATTTCATCATAAATGGATTTCCTACGTAATCGTGTAACCCTTACTTTCGAATTTTGGGGATCCTCACCTTTTTCAAATTGATATTCACCCCGCAAATAAGGTAAAATCATCCCTTGCTTTTTAGCAATTTTGGGAAAGCTCACTTTTGTTTTTTTCTTTATATATCCTGTCATTTTATATTACCTCTCAATCAAAATGAATTCATGTATTGTAAACTGTAATTTTCTAAATAATCTCTGTAACAATTCTATATTTCTTTGAACGTTTTTCGTTTATATTCACATTATTTTTCAACTTCATATTCCGATGAATAAAATAATGGTTTACTTTCTATAAATGTTTTTATAAAAAACGAACTAAAGGCAACTCATTAAAATACGGTAGAAATTTTAATTTTAAAATTAAAAATAGATTTAATAACCTGGTGAATAATCATTAAAGTTGCTTTGAGAACGACTACAAAAAATTATAAAATTACCCTGGTTTGGTTTGTCTTAACCGCATATGTATTTGACGATGTTCAATAAAAGAAATTACATTATTAGAATTTTATATAAACTTCCCTCTTGCATCAGTATATGCAAGAACAGTTTTGTTAATTTAATAAAAAAAATTTTATGAAACTTATCTCTAAAATTTGTGCTCTTAAATGCATATCCATACTCTCATATATTGACTAACCGATTTTATTGCTCTGCAGCTAAATAAGTTTGGATTTAAATAGTTTTTTTAATGATAGCTTGTGTTTTTTGATTGACTAGCTGCCTACACCAACGGCGCCAAGCTGCTTCCCAATCCATTTTATTCGCTTCTTTACCTGTCTTTGCATGCCAGTAATCGCAAAAATCTTCTGCAATTTTATCAGGACAAAGATAAAGACGAATAGCATATTGCCGACAATTTTCATCAGGGAGCCATTTCTGTGGTAATCGATAACCAACAAAATTGTAATTTTTTTCTATTATACCCTTGATATTATCGTCTCCTCTCCCCATATAAGTGGGGATGTGTATATCTTGTATTCCAACTTGTATTTTCTTATATAAAGAAGAATCTTTTATAACATCTTGTTCTCCTTGACTTTTTAGGCGATAATCTGATAGTAATTTGTTTTTTTTATAAAGATTATCGCCCTTTTTTAATCCTCCTAATAAATGACTATTTTTTAATCTCCGCTTTTCTTCACGTACAATACGACGACAATATAAGATCCCCTCTTCTGTTACCGAACATACATCATTATCTATTAATTTTTTTAATAGACGTTCAGCTCTGTCTTTGCGAATACCCACACGTTTGGCAATATCAAATACAGTCATTGGGCGGCTATTAATAACTAAATAGCCAATTTGATCGCTTTTATGCATCATTGCAATCAAATTGATCCATAATCCTTGCACCGCTAAATCACAACTTTGTAAATTAATATCATTCAACCAAGCATCCCAATAAAATTTTCCCCAATTATATTTAAAATCTACATTTTCCATAGTGTTTACCTCTAAACACAACATTATATAATTTATCTCGTTATTATAATGTTCTAATATATCACCCAATTCATAAATTTACCTATATAGGTTATTTAATATCATATTATTTAAGCATAATATTTATCCTTTCGTTTTTAAATAAAGATATATCAAAAATATTCTTAATACTTATGCATCAAGTATAAAGTAAGCATACAATTTTTTTTTATAAATTTTTTATCCACTTCTTATCGTTTCATTTCAAAAAAAGAATAAATTTAGTTGCTTGACTTTATGATATAGATGTCTCTATACAATTAATTATTTTGTAAAAGCTCTTGAATATTTGTAGATGAACAATAAATTCCAAATAATAAAACTTCACTTTATTTGAAATATATTCACTTATAAGCATGAAACACCTTACGAAACAAAAAAAACACCTCAACATCAGATATCAATAAAACCTTTGATATAAAAAGAAAAAATTGTAACATAGAATATAAATAAGGTTATTATACCTTAATGTCAATATAAAAATAAGGCGTTAATTCCTGATAATTTTTTGAACTTTTAACACTTGTAACGAAAATGAAAAATCAAACCTTACTTGATCAAATTGAAAAAATCCTTAAAGAAAGAGGACTAAGCGCCAGAAAAGCTTCTATCAAAGCTGGTATAGGAGAAGATTTTATCCGAAATCTGCGACGATACAACAATATTCCAAAAATGGACAAATTGCTCAAGCTTGCCAATGCCTTAGATGTTGATTTAAACTATTTTCTTATTACGGCAAAAAATAATAAAGAGCCCGTTAAAAATAAGGTTAATTCACCGATACCAATAACAACCATCTATATACGTGGAGAAGTGCAAGCTGGACAATGGAATACTGCCGTAGAATGGCCTAAAAGTGATTGGATTCCCTTAACAGTTCCCTCTGATCGCCGTTATAAGCATTTCACAACATTTGCTTTAACAGTTAAGGGAGACTCTATGAACTTATTATATCCTGAAGGTACCATCGTTATAGCTGTTAACTTCACAGATATCGGTCGCAATCCAGAAGATGGAGACTGTGTCATTACAATTAGGCGAGACACTTTGACAGACTGCTATGAAGCGACCCTTAAAATTATTCAAATCAAAGAAGATGGTAGCGTCTTGTTATGGCCAAAAAGTGATAATCCTAATTTTGTTAAACCAATTATTCTTCCCAAACTCACCACCGAGTATCAAGGAAATGGTATGGACGGAGATAATGCTTCCACTCCTGATATTACAATACAAAGTCTCGTAATTGGGAGTTACAATATTGTTGGCAAAATGAATATTAAATAAACAAACAATAGTGATTTTATTATTTTCAACACTTATAATTTAATTAATTTACATAATTTTAATAATAGAACAACAAAGCAAATAAGCTATATTTATAATGATATCGCATAGACAAAATCGCTATTATTGCTTTTTATAAATAGATATGATAACAATACAAATGCCTTTCACTTTGCTTAATTATAAGGCAGTATTTAATTAATTTAAATTATTTGGAGAATATAAAATGCGTGAAATTTCAACTGTAGAAATTCAAAATGTTGCTGGTGGTTTTAACTGGGGTAGCCTTCTTCCAAAACCATCACTTTCTGGATCAGCAATTGGTACAGCAGCTGGTACAGCAATTGGGTCAGTTGTTGACGGTGCTTACAATGCATTAACAGGTTCAAACTCAACATCACAAACTTCTGCTGGCGCATTATTAGGTGCTGGTATTGGTTCAATTGTTGATGCAGCACACTCTACATCTTCAACATCAATCACTTCTAATGTTGTTAATGCCATTACAGGCATTGGTTTTGGCACAATTGGTATCTTAAGCGGTATTAAATCAGCTTTTGGAAAACGTGCTTAATCTTTATCTACCCTAAAATGCTGATTTAATATTTAAGAAATAAATCAGCATTTTATATATATTTTTCTAAAACTATTAAGAGTAATCAATTTGCTTTAGACTAAATTAAATATAATTTAACTTATTTATTCATATATAACCATATTACATACAGCAAATTAATGAGCTCACTTTTTAGACCTGAAGTTTTAGAAGCAAAAAGAGATACTTGGCTTGGCAAAGTTCAAGATATTCAACCTATCCCAATAAAAATCATATCTGTTATTTCTTTAGTTTTTACGATATTAGTAATTTTGTATATTTATTACGGCGGGTATACACGTAGAACACACGCTATCGGCAGTATGATGCCTGTTTCAGGACTAATTACAGTAGGCTCAAGAGCTAACGGTGTAATTATTGAAAAAAATATTAAAGAAGGACAATTTGTTCAAAAAGGACAAAAGCTTTTCGCCATAAGCTTGGAAAATAATAATATTAACGGTCCTGCACAAGAACAAATCAATAAAGTTCTTAAAAAACAAAAACAGATATTAATAGACCAATACAATTTACGCAAAAATAATGCGCCTATTGAAAAAGAGAATATAACCAGCACTCTAGCTAACTTATATCGACAACACCAAAAAGTTACGAACCAAATAAACCAAGATAATATTATTATTCCTAAGATTCAATCTTCTTTAACGATGATTGAGAAAGCTAAAAAGTTAGCTTTAGCAACGAATATAGAATATCAAAACCAACTCTATACATACGCTCAAATCCTTAGTACTCATTCTCAATTTTTACAAAATCAAACTTCGATAGAAGGACAGATTTTAGATAATATCGCTAAACTTCGTCTGTTTGACAGCACGTTAAAACATGATCTTTATGATATTCAACAAAAAATAGCTCAAACCGAAGAAAAAATTATCCAAGGCGAAAAAGATCAAACAATTATTGTAACAGCACCCACAAGCGGCAATATAACCGCATTACGAGGTTATATTGGACAACAAGTCACCCCAACCTCCGCCTTACTAAGTATCGTTCCTGAAGGACAACAATTAGAAGCAGAACTCTACGTTCCAAGCTCTGCGGTGGGATTATTAAAAAAGAACGATACTGTTGTCCTAAGTTATTCTGCTTTTCCTTATCAAAAGTTTGGCTTGTATAAAGGCATTGTCTCTGAAATTACCTATACCCCAATTACCTCTGAAACAATGGGGAAAGAAGATAGCGAACGCCTTAAAAATGAATTCGCAAATCAAAATGCAGAAGGTGACCATAATTTATACCGCGTAAGGGTAAAACCTAATGAACAATATATTATGGGCTATCATGATCAAAAACTTTATCTAAAACCAGGCATGCGCGTTGAAGCCGATATCGCCATTGATTATCGTCGCTTATATCAATGGATGTTAAATCCATTCATCAAAGTCAAAGACACTGTAAAAACAAGATTAGTTAAGCCAACACCATGATAGATGCTCTTAAAAAACTTGAGTTTAATTTTCGCCATAAAACACCTGTCATTTTACAGGTAGAAGCTGCTGAGTGTGGTTTAGCTTGTCTTGCTATGATTATGGGACATTATAAGAACTATATTGACTTAACTACCTTTCGTCGTCGAGAATCCATTTCTATTAAAGGCATTACCTTACAGAACATTATTGATGTTGCACATCGTAATAATTTGACTACTCGGCCTTTGCGCCTAGAAATGGAGGAACTAAACAAGTTAAAACTACCTTGTATTTTACATTGGAGCCTTAACCATTTTGTTGTTCTGATTGCTGTTAAAAGCTATGGGATTATCATTAATGATCCCGCTCATGGCCAAAGAAAAATCCTATGGGAAGAGGTTAGTAAAGAATTTACTGGCGTAGCCCTAGAGGTTTCCCCTAATGAAAAATTTGAACGTAAAGATGAACGGAATAACCTTAAATTAAGAGATTTATTCAGAAAAACGGATGGTTTAAAAACAACTTTAACCTATTTGTTTTTTGCTTCATTAGGTCTAGAACTTATTGCAATAATTATGCCTATGGCATCCCAGGTTATTATTGATGAAGTCATTGTGACCTTGGATAAAAACTTATTAACCACGATTGCGGTCGGGGTTGGGTTACTGATTTTATTACAAATGATTATCGCCACCGCACGAACTTGGATGGTAATGTTATTTAGTACACGTCTTAACGTACAATGGAATGCTGGACTTTTTGATCATTTAACACGCTTACCATTAGATTATTTCCTTAAACGTCACGTTGGTGATGTTTTATCCCGTTTTGGATCATTGGGAATTATCCAAACAACCATTACGACTGACATGGTTCAAGCGGTTATGGACGGTTTGATGGCCGTGGGTATGCTCATCATGCTTTTCATCTATGGAAAATGGTTGGCAGTAGTAACCATTATTGCTGTAACGCTTGATGCCATTGTGCGCTTTATTGCTTATCGTCCCTACAAACAAGCTTCTGAAGAAGGTATTGTTTATAGTGCAAAAAAAGATTCTCACTTTATTGAGACTTTACGTGGTATGGCCAGCATTAAGTTACTTGGACTGCGTGAACGTCGTCGCGCACGTTGGTTGAATCTATTGGTAGACAGTATTAACGTTGGTTTAAAAACACAGCGTTACGACTTGATTTTTGGAAGAATTAATGACGCAATTTTTGCCTCTGACCGTTTAATTATGATGGTTGTTGGGGCTTACTTTGTTATGGACAACAAAATGTCTGTAGGAATGTTAGTAGCGTTCTTGTCTTATAAAGACCAATTTACCGGCAGAATAGGCAGCTTAATTGGTGCTATTTTTAAACTTCGTATGTTATCTATTCAAAGTGATCGTATTTCTGATATTGCCCTCACCCCTACAGAAAAAGGTACCGCTGATTATTCTCTTACTCATGATATAACAGCTTTGCTAGACAAAAAAGATTATGAGCAATTAGAGTGCCGTGATCTTGGGTTCAGATATTCTCCTGCGGAACCTTGGGTATTTCAAAAGTTAAATATTCAAATTCCTCAAGGAAAAAGTGTGGCTATTATAGGTCCATCTGGTTGTGGAAAATCTACATTGTTAAAAGCCATGATGGGATTAACTTTTCCAGAAGAAGGCGAAATACTTTATAAAGGAAAAAATATAACCAAACAATCTTTGGATATTTATCGCCAGAACATTGCAGGTGTTTTACAAGATGATGGTCTGTTTTCGGGATCTATAGCAGATAATATTTGTGCTTTTGATGATAACCCCGACCATGAGCGTATTGTGGATTGTGCTAAAAAAGCAGCTATTTATGCTGATATAATGACGATGCCTATGCAATTTGAAACTTTTGTTGGGGATATGGGCAGCTCTTTATCTGGCGGGCAAAAACAAAGAGTTATCATTGCACGCGCTTTATACCGTCAACCTGACATTCTATTTTTAGATGAAGCCACCAGCCATCTTGATGAACTGACAGAGTCTCATATTGCTGATACTTTAAAAACGATGCATGTTACCCGTGTTATTGTTGCACATCGCCCAGCAACAGTTGCGTTATGCGATCTTATTATCATCATGGACCCTCAAACCATTCAAAAGGGTGAAGTCCAAATCGTAAATAGAACAGATTTATATCCAGATGAATAATATAAAAAAAGACCTAGTTTTTATAAAAACTAGATCTTTTTAATCTTATACTTCGAAGGTATTATTTAGCAGAAGTTTTCAAATGTTTATTACATTCACTGTAATATCCACCACCTTTTTGAATCCATTTTAAACCACCATTTTTATTAGAAACTTTGTTGGCTTTATATTGCTCTTGGCAAGTCATCATACGTGCTTTACCTTCTTTTTCATTCGCAAACTTAGGATCAACTTTTTCTGGAAAAACAACATCCCCCGTAACTACTGGTGCTTTTTCTACAGCTGTTTTTTTAGCTGGCTCTTTAGGAGATTCTGAAGCTGATTTAGCCTCTTTTACAGCTGCCTTTTCTGTAGGTTTTGCTTGCTTTGCATCACAGTTGGCTGCTTTATATTCTTTGAAATTCTTTTCTTTTAAAGTTCCAGCCTTTTTAGCTTCACTAAATTGTTCATAACATGCTTTTCCATCTGCTGCACGTGCATTATGAGTAAAGCTGATCATACTGCCTGTAACTAAAGCTGTTACGGCAACATATGATCCTAATAATGGAATTTGTGTAAATATCTTCATTAGTACATCCTTAAAGTTAATTGATTTATAGTATACTCATAAAATAATAATATAAACTTTATGAGTTAATCTGTTCATTATGTAAAGCCATATCTAACCCCTCGCGTTCAGCGTCTTGATCAACACGTAACCCAATAAATTTATCAATTAATATCAATAAAATCCAGGAAATAGATCCACTCCAGATAATGGTAACAACAACAGCTTCAATTTGGGCAATAACTAACCCAACAGAAGCAGAAATTCCAGCAGGATCAGCCTCTGTTGCTGATAAAGGACCAAATGCAAATACACCTGTCAAAACAGCACCAATAATCCCCCCTATTCCATGCACACCAAAAGCATCCAAAGAATCATCATATCCTAGTTTATGCTTTAAATAAGAACAACTCCAAAAACACGATACCCCACCAATAAAACCCATTAACAATGCAGGACCTGGTAAAACAAAACCTGCGGCTGGTGTAATAACAACCAAACCTGCAACCGCTCCAGAAACAATTCCTAATACAGTTGGTTTTTTTCGTTTAATCCACTCAATACACATCCAGCCAATCCCACCAGAAGCAGCAGCAATTTGTGTCACCAACATCGCCATACCAGCACGCCCATTAGCCCCCAAAGCAGAACCTGCATTAAATCCAAACCATCCAACCCAAAGCAATGAGGCTCCAATAACGGCATATCCAACATTATGAGGGGACAAATCACGTTTTCCAAATCCGATCCTTTTTCCCAACATCAGCGCGCATACCAGACCTGCTACCCCAGCGTTAATATGCACTACGGTACCACCTGCAAAGTCAATCGCCCCAAGTGCTGCTAACCATCCTGTTGATGTCCAAACCCAATGAGCAATCGGAACATAAGAAAGCAAACCCCACAACACACAAAAGATACATAAAGCACTAAATTTGATACGCTCTGCGGCAGAGCCAACTAAAATAGCCACAGAAATAATAATAAACGTCATCTGAAAAACGACATAAACGCTTTGCGGGATTGTCATCATTACGGGGGCTGCAGTATCTGCACCTAATACAAACCCTTTATCAATCCCAAAATGATAATGATCTAAAATACCATTCAGCATAAATTGTGAGACATTCCCGATTACTGGAGAGCCTGTGGTAAATACCAGACTATAGCCAATAACTACCCACAAAATACTGATGATACAGCAAATTGAAAAAGACTGCATCATCGTGGCCAGCACGTTTTTCTTTCTGACCATACCAGCATAAAACAAAGCTAGCCCTGGAATCGTCATCATTAGTACCAAAGCTGCACTTACGAGCATCCAAGCAGTATCCCCAGTATCCAACGCAGGAGAAACAACAGAAGCACCGTAAGCATGCATTGGTATCAAAAATAACAACCCAACTAAGAAACAACTCCTTAACCACGTAAGTTTTGGAATTCTGCCCTTCATAGAAATGCTCCCCTTATTAAATACATCAAGTAAGAATATAAAATCTTTAAATGACCAAAAATGATAATTATACTTCAACAAGCACTCTATTTTTGACATATAATTCTTATACTAAACACGAAAGTGTGATTGGCAATAATAAATTTATACAAATCGTTATAAAATTGAATCATGTTGTAAAAAATTGCTTCTTGCGAATATAAAAGATAAAGTGAAACTCCTATTCACAAGCTTTTTAATTTTTATAAAACCAATTGGTCGAGGTCTTTATGAGTGATTCTTTGTCGCGTTACCCTAACCCTATTATCCCAGAAAATAACGCTATGAATAACCCACGAAACACACTTGCCAGTGGCCCAGATAGCCATGAGATTAATTTAGATGCTTTATGGATGAAAATTATGGATGAAAGCCGTGCTTGCTGTGATCCTTTACTCGGCAGCTTTTTTAATGCATGCGTTCACCGTCATCCTAATTTTTCTGCAGCATTGGCGGATAATATCGGACGTAAACTTGGTGATACCTCAATCTCCCCTTCAGCTTTAACTCATTTAATTCAAGAAACTTACAAACACACTCCCTCATTAGTCTCTATTGCAGCGGCCGATTTGATTGCCGTTATGATGCGCGATGCAGCCTGTTCCAACTTGGTAACACCTTTTTTATTCTTTAAAGGGTTTCACTCTATTCAAGCACATCGTATTGCGCATTGGTTGTGGAAACAAGATAGACCATTTTTAGCCTTGCATATGCAAAGCCGTATTTCAGAAATATTTGCGGTAGATATTCATCCTGCAGCAAAATTGGGACAACGTGTCATGATTGATCATGGAACTGGCGTGGTTATTGGTGAAACCGCTGTCATTGAAGACGATGTTTCTATTTTACAAGCTGTAACTTTGGGCGGAACAGGAAAAGTAGAAAAAGATCGCCACCCAAAAGTACGTAGAGGTGTTCTAATTGGAGCAGGAGCCAAAGTTTTGGGGAATGTTGAAATTGGCGTAGGAGCTAAGATTGGCGCAGGTTCTATTGTACTGGAAAATGTGTTACCTTATACCACCGTGGTTGGCAACCCTGCCCGCCCCGTTGGTGTCAAACATAAAGACATGCCTGGTATTTCAATGGATTTATCACTGCCCCCTATTGACTACGTGATTTAAGTAAAACCTAAAAATAATAAAGTAGAATTTACTTTTTGACAAAAAAATGTTAATATTTACTATAATATAATTTTTATACTATTAATTCATTTCGAAACCGTTCATTTTATTTGAGCGGTTTTTTTTATTTTATTAAATCAAAAAAGGTAATTTAACATGACAAATTCGTCTTCAAACATCACCATTCCTGATACATACAAACAAGCTACTATTACTAATACTACTACTATTGATTTTGATACACCTCAAGGAAACACAAACACTAAACAATTCCTCAAAGGTAAAAAAGTATCTATTATTGGTGATAGTATCTCAACATTTAAAAACTATATACCTAATGACAACAGACCTTACTCCTATCCATCAAGTGACGTTACTGATGTCAATCAAACATGGTGGATGGATGTTATAAATCAAACTGGTGCGACTTTAGGAACAAATGACTCATGGAGTGGACGCTCTGTTGCTGGCAATCCTGAAAAAAATACAAGTTGTTTATTAGCAAATCTTAATACTATCGATAAAGACACTGATTTATGTCTGATATTACTTGGGGTTAATGATTTTAGATCTGGATCCACATTAAATGCTTTTGATCCCACCAAAAAAAATCCAAATCCACAAACTGATTATTCAGATGCGTTATGTGTTGCTATGGAAACTTTAGCCAAAAATTACCCTAACACACGTTTTGCATGGATTTCACCAATAGGTGACTTTACATGGCCTGCTGGTTTTCCTGCTTTGGTTCCAAACAGATATGCTTTAACTATTTGGAAATATGATGATGTATTAAAAGAAGCATGTAAATTTTATGGAAATCATTTTATCGATATGAGATATACTTTTTCTTATTTACAAGCATCTGAACTAATGGATGGATTACACCCAAAAGCAGCAGGAATGCGCAGGCTATCTAGGACTATCATTCATTCTATAACAAATATTCTTTAGTATTTGGTATATTTAGGCATAAATCACGGCGCATTTAGCGTCTTTTTTTATGCCTTTTTTAAAGAACAGACCCTAGTTTATAATAATACGTAATTCTATTTTACCTTATTAATCGACAGGAATTTAAACATGGGTGCTTCTTTAAAAGATGCGGTGGCATTGCCAGAGTAAATATGGGTTTGATCTTTTCCAAGATCTAATTTTTTAACTTTGCCTGTTTTTTCAGAAAAATCAATTTGATTTAAATCAACCCAAAAAATATTTGGGGTTAATGCGGACTCAAAGAAATATCGTTTATTTTTTTGATCTGCAAGCGTTCGCCAACGGGTAGAGGATATATTAGGCTCATTCTCTGTATTAATGCCAAATGGAACAGACGCATTCCGAATAACACTGAACACGCTTGCCACCGCGATCCGATCATCAAGTTTTTTAGGAATAGCATTGATGTAAAAGGAAGCTCTTGCAAAACGATCGGCTGCACGATTGGTTCCAGGCAGCATCACTGTTCCCCCAATCGATTTCCAATAGGCATCCAGTGCCAATTGTTGGTCAAATGCAGGAGAATTGGTTAGAACTTGATATTTGCGATTATGATGAATGATTTGTTTGCCATCAATATATTCGATAATTGCACTGTCCCCTGTAGGATCAGAAATGGACATGTGCAAACTTGCCATTCTTTTCTCACCTGGAACGTTATCCGTTATCACGGTAAACGGTTCTTTTTCCAATGCTGTGACGGCTTCCTCAACGGTAGCAAAATTATCCAATACATATTGCCCCCATACAGAAATCGATAAAGTTGACTTATCTTTGTCAGGTGTGGGATAGACAGACTCTACCAACCACAACATATTCACATCCAGACCTTTTTCATTCATTCCGTCTGTGGTCGCAATATCGTAACCCGTGGCAATCACGCTGCCATATTTGGACTTCCAATGGATAGTTTTGTCGCCTGTGGCACCATCACGCTGCATTCCTTGAGGTAAGATCCATAAATTCGTTCCTACATCGCGTTTCCAATCCATAGACCGTGCAGTGATGATTTGATTATTTTCGCCTAAATAGACAGCTCTGGTACATGCAAGACTGGTAGAAGAAAATAAACATACCCCTGCAATAAAAGCACTTAAAATTGTACGCATATTAACCCTTATATTTTTTCTTAAAAAGGCTTGATTTGAAACAGAGTTTATCTGGTAAAGATTAAACTGCCTAATCATTATTTTATAAATTGTTCTAACTCATCCAAACGTTTAATAACAAATGGGATATCCAATTCATTCACCCATGCGCTTAAATGATCTGGGCGATTATGATCTACACCCGTATCAAATTTATCCGCCCAATAACGCAACTTTCCTTGCAAAGACATCACTAAAAAACATTGATTATCATGATGGCTTGGAATGAGTTCATAAATAATCGTTCCTGGTTTACAAAATCCAATATTGGCAAGCCCCGCACCTAATAATGCCACAACCATTTTTGCATTTTGAAAGATAATAATTTGCTCATCAATAGAATAGAGTTCAGGATCTAAAATAAAATATCCTTTTTGCTTTAAACTCTCAATTAATTCTGCTTCGTTACTAAGATTACGATGTTCTTTATTAGCTCGGCTGATATAAATCTTATCATGGCATAATTCTTGTTTAATTGAAACTTTAACGTTACTGATCATCTGTTGATAAGCTTGAGCCGATAAATTGGAAACTGCGAAATCAGCCTCTCCTGTACCTAGTTCATAATAATCTACACAAGACAAAGCATATTGTTTATATTTATCAATAGAACAGCAACGTTCTAAATCTATCCCTAATAACTCTAGCGTTCTCTGTTGCCAAGGTAATAATGGTGATGGAACTAAGAATTTTCCTTGGATACCAGACTGCAATGCCGCATAAAAGGCTGGTAGAGCATGTGCCATCCAATGAAAATAATTATTTTCCCAGTGATCGGAACAGCTAAATACCAGCCCTTGATCTTCATATGAAATCACTTCATTCGGCCTAACTTTTAAAGAGTTTAAAAGCTCACCGGTAATATAGTGATTACAATTGGGAATAATGCCTCCGTTTTTAAAAAAAACCATGTAATAGGCATCTAACACAACATTTTCCAAGCGATAACGGTAAATAGCTTTGGCTGGCCTTTTCCAATCGGAAAAAGGATATCTTTCTGTATCCGTTAAACGATTAACATCAAACCAAGTTACTTGACCATCACAAGCACCACATTGCTCAAGTTTAACCTTTTGCACAGCGACACGGTTAAGGCGAAAAATAAAATGATAATAAGCTCTGATTACCCGTCTGACAGCTAAACGAAGAAATTGAGGAACTTTCATTTTACTCATAACCTTTTTAACCTAGAAGAAACTACGTGTGATCTCATATAAAGCAATTGCCCCTGCAACAGAAACATTTAAACTGTCGATATCCCCAGTCATACGTAGGCTAGCAATTTCATCACAATTTTTCTTGGTAAGCTGTCTGATTCCTGCGCCCTCAGCACCTAGTACTAATATTACACGGCGTTGAGCATAATCGGCACCATTTAATAAATTTCCATGCGCATCCAATCCAACTGCCCACAACCCTGCTTCTTTGAATTTAGTCAATTCACGAGACAAATTAACCGCACGCATAATGGGGATAGTATCCAACCCACCAGATGCTGCCTTAGCCATAGCCCCACTTTCATCTGGTGAATGACGATCTTGTAAAATCACTCCAGCTGCGCCAAAAGCCACCGCAGAACGTAAAATAGCCCCAATATTACGTGGGTCAGTTACCTGATCCAGCATTAAAATAGGGCCAGAACGCTCTAACATATCTTCGGCACTGGCACTGCCCAAAGGCATTACATGCAAAGCGATACCTTGGTGGACTGCTTCTTTGCCACAGATAGTATCCAAAGTTGATCGATCAATCGTTTCATGGACAATTTTTAAAGGTGCATCCAATTTTGCTAATACCGTAGCATAAGCATCTGCCGTAGCTAACAAGCGCAACTTTTGGCGCTTACGGTTTTGCAATGCAGCTTGGACTGCATGTTGGCCATATAACCAATAACCGCCTTTTATATTATAATTCGCATTTATATTAGGTTGAGGGCGTCTGCTCATGAAATATCAATCTTTAAATTATTAAAAAATAGGACTTTATAAAAAAATAACAAATTTCTCCAGAGAAATCTATTTCTCTTATTGACAATTGATAAATAAACCTGTTATTAACCTCGTATCTTATACGGAGGGGTGCCCGAGTGGCTAAAGGGGGCGGACTGTAAATCCGCTGACGTACGTCTACGTTGGTTCGAATCCAACCCCCTCCACCATCCATGTTATTTAACATGTTGATTTTATTATATATTTCTTTAAAATTAGATCTAACCTATCTTACGGATTGAATTCGTCTTTTTATGGGTTATTAAAAACGATTATAATAACTTTTAAGTATTATAATCATCATAATCGTTTAATCATTACCTTCAATAACGAATCTTGTAGAATATTATTTTTGCTTAAATCCTCCCTCCAACACCTTTAAATTTTTCAACAAAAGCAGATATTTTTTGAAAAATTGTCTGTTTCTTAATCAGATATTGAGGGTTCAATGGACTCATTTTGGGTAATATGTCGTTTAATTCGGTTCCATTTTCACTGGCATATTCACGTTTTAAAGAGGTTGTAATATATCGTTTTGCAGCTTGTTCTGTTAATTTCTCAGACGCTATAAGCTCTTCTGCTTCACGCTTTTGTTCGACTTGAGCAAATTGAAAAAAAGCATCAATAATATTTGCTTTATCAGAAATTTGATCCAAATCGGTCTGATTAATAAAATCAACCACCAAACTTTCTTTGGCACGATTGCCAAGGCTGGCTCGAATTAAACGACGAACTTCTTCAACTAAAACAGACTTATCTTTAACGTTTTTATTATGCTCAAAAATGAGTTCTAAAATATAATCAAGATTAATTTCTTGTGATTTTAACAAATCAACTTCAAAAACAATATCATCCCAATCTATGGTTGTTTTTTCTTTTTCTTGACTAGACTTTTCTTTTCTTAACCAATCCCGAATATCATTATACGTTGATCGATAATCTTGGAGGGTGCGTTCTGGCGGGATTTCAACAGTTTGCAAATTTTCTAAATCATCATCACTTAAATAATGTTTATCCTTAAATTCTTCAACGGCCTGAGTATCATCCACATCAAGCGTTTGAAAATCTTGTACACAGGCAAATTCGTCATAGTTTTGAAGGATATTATCAGCACGCAAATACTCACCAAATAATTTGGCAAAATCTTTTTTGTCTTTTTCAGTAATGATTTCTTCGGGATTAGGAAAACGTTGTTGTAATTCTTCAACAATGTCTAAATATCCACGTCTTGCCTCACCAGTAACTTGATCGGTGTAACCCTCCATATATTCTTCATAACTTTTTTCCAAAACCACATTTTTAGTATTTTTATTACCAAACAATGTAATTGCATCAATAGTTGGCTGTTCCAAATCACGGAAAGTCACAATATTTCCAAAACTTTTGGTTGCATCATGAATTCGATTAGTACGAGAGTAAGCTTGGATTAATCCATGATAACGCAAGTTTTTATCAACAAATAAGGTGTTTAGCGTTGGCGCATCAAATCCAGTTAAAAACATCCCAACAACAATCAGTAAATCGATATCTTGTCTTTGAACCTTTTTGGCAAGATCTTTATAATATTCTTGGAATTGTTTACTTTCTATACTCCAATTTGTTTTGAAATAACGGTTATAATCTTCAATCGCGTTGGCAAGGAACTCTTTGGAACTGGTATTCATTGCGGTGGGTTCGAAATTTTCATCGATAATATCCCCAAAAGCATCCTGATCTTCATTCGCAGCAAAAGAAAAGATCGTTGCAATTTTTAGTGGTTTATCAATGCCCGTTTGTAATTTTTTAAAACATTCATAATATTGTTTGGCGGCCTCCACACTGCTGACGGCAAACATGGCATTAAATCCCGTTCCGTTCATTCTGCGATGTGTTTTTTGTTTAAAATTGCTTAGGATATATTTTGATATTTCCTCAATTCGTTGAGGATGCAACAAAGCCTGTTTATTTTCAGCTGCGGTCAGCTTTTTTTCATCCTGTTCGGCTTCGATATCCTTAAATTTAGGACGGACATTATTATAATCGACTTTGAATTTAAGGACTTTTTCATCACGTATAGCATCCGTAATGACGTAAGAGTGCAATTCACGACCAAACACCCCTGCGGTTGTTTCTGACCCCAGGGCATTTTCTGGAAAAATAGGCGTTCCTGTAAATCCAAATTGGTAAAATTGTTTAAATTTCTTGTTTAGATTTTTTTGAGCTTCACCAAACTGCGAACGATGAGCTTCATCGAAAATAAAGACAACTTGCTTGTTATAAATGGGCAAATCATCTTCGCTTTTCATTAAGTTATTAAGCTTTTGAATAGTCGTTACAATGATTTTATTATCATCTTTATTCAAATTCCGTTTTAACTCGGCAGTATTATTAGACCCATTAACGCTGTCTGGGGAAAAACGTTGATATTCTTTCATGGTTTGATAATCAAGGTCTTTACGATCAACAACGAAAAAGACTTTATCAATAAATTCCAGCTCCGTGGCCAATCTGGCGGCTTTAAAACTGGTTAAGGTTTTGCCTGATCCTGTCGTATGCCAAATATATCCACCGCTTTCTTTTTTGTTCCAATTTTTGGCATAAAAAGAGCTTTTAATCTTCCATAAAATCCGTTCAGTTGCAGCAATTTGATAGGGGCGCATAATCAGCAAGATATTATTCACATCAAAAACGGAATAATGACAAAGCACATTCAACAACGTATTTTTTTGTAAAAAAGTCGCGGTGAAATCTTTTAAATCTTTAATGACATTATTATCAGATTTTGCCCAATTCATAGAAAAATCAAAACTATTTTTATTACGTTCAGTCGTATTGGCAAAATAGCGCGTATCGGTGCCGTTAGAGATGACAAAGATCTGTAAATATTTAAACAAAGAATGTTCAGCATTAAAACTTTCTTTGGTATAGCGATGGACTTGGTTAAAGGCTTCACGGATTGCAACGCCGCGTTTTTTTAACTCTATTTGAACCAAAGGCAACCCATTGATTAATAGGGTGACATCATACCGATTGGCATGAGTTCCCTTTTGTTCGAATTGGTTCATGACTTGGATATGATTACGAGACAGATTTTTTTTATCCAGTAAATAAATATTTTGAAGATGCCCATCATCAAAAATAAAATCATAGATATAATCATCATGAATTTTGCGAGTTTTATCGATTAAATTTTCGCTGGGCTTGTCCAGATATTCGATTAAAAACCGTTGCCATTCAGGATCGGAGAATTGAACCTTATTGAGTTTTTGAAGTTGCTGACGCAGATTGGCTTTTAATTGGTCATGACTTTGTTTGGGTAAAACCTCGTATCCTTGTTTTTGTAAATCCGCGATCAGTTCCTTTTCCAGATCCCCTTCAGTTTGATAAGAGCCATCCAGCTGTTCGATCTTGGTATATTTATCCAAAATGATAAAATTAGGGGTTTCAGCAATGGGTTTAGTTTCAACGGTCATTTTGTTACTTTCTGCTGATCTTTCTGATAAAAATTATATTCATTAAGCAAATGCTTTAATAAAAAATTAACCATTTCTTTTTCTTGTGTATTAGGCTCTGCTATTTGTTCGTTTGATAATGAAGAATGACTGGTAAAATTAATCATTCTAGATAAATACAATTGTTTTTCGCCAGGCAATAATTCAGACCATTTTTGATAGCCAAGAAAACAAGCTGTTTTTTCGTATAAATTACGCAAAAGTGTGAAATGATATCTTTGAACATTTTTCTGAGTAACTGCATCTTCCAATATTGTCTTTAAAAACAAATGATATGAAAAGCTTTGATTTGAATCACCTTGTTTTTCATCAATTTCAAATGTTCCATCATCATTCTGTTGTAATATTATTCCAGATTTTGCACTTAATTCGTTATATAACACATTATAAAATAGAGGATTATGGGTCGTAATAATAAATTTTAATTCTTTAGATTGGCTTGATTTAATTAATACTGCCAAATCTACCGCTAATTCAATCAAATGATTTTCATCAAGGGAACTAACTGGATCATCAATAAAAACATATTCTAGTTGATCATATTCGTGGGTCGAACGATTATCTATTTCAGGAATATTAAGCTCTGCGACAATCTGTTCGATAAGGGTATAAAAAATACTCCAAATAAAACAGCTTTCCTCACCTTTTGAAATTTTAATTTTTTTTGTTTGGTTATCATTACCTCCTTCAAAAGAAAAAGTAACTTTAGAGAATACTTCTTCAAAAATTGGAGTTAAATTTTTATGAACATATCTTTGAAAATAATCAGTCATAGACCCCTCTTTTCCTTCGTCCTCTAGCACCCATTTTATAAAAGAATTTTTTTGAATTCGTAATGTATAAACGGTATCTCCATCCGAATCATTATCCCAAAAAAACAGATCCTCTGTATAGGCGTTATAATATATCAGTTTATTTCTAGTCAGTTCTTGATCAGGGTCACCATTGATTAAATTTTTAAATTCACGAGATAAACGAGTTTTCCCTGTGCCATTAAAAGCATAAATGAGTTGCACTTTTTTCTTGGAATCTTTTAAATCTTGCGCTATTTCTTTTAGCGTTTTTCCCATTTATATATCCCCCACTATTTTGGAAAGCTCAGGAGTCGTTCGCGATAATATTCATATTGTTGTCGACGCAGTTTAATTTCACGAGGCAACCCCTCGGTAATTGAGGTAGTTAGGGTGTCGAATTTGTCTAAGATCGCAACAATGCGTTCTTGTTCGGATAATGGGGGTATTGGGATAATGAATTTAGCAATATTTTCTTTTGAAATCCGTTTTACTTTTGTTCCACTAATATATTTCTGTTTCTGAGCTTGAAAAACCTTAGTCTGGAAGTAATACGCTAAATATTTTACATTTAAATCATGCCTAAACAATATCATATCGCCTGAAATTGCAATTTTTTCACCAAGCCATCCCACACATTTTAAAACATCCTCATCATTTTCTGATGTTGTAGCAATCAAAAGATCATTTTTATCTGCTATTCTTAATTTTTTTGCCAAATCATTACTAACAAATACAAAAGATTTATCAGCAAATAAACCGTATTTTGTATAAATTTGACCATAATGTATAGCGGGAAAGCCTGTTTCAGTAAAATCTGCTTTTTGCAAACCATTACCACGAATAAATTCCCCAACCTCACCCAAAGTTTTCCATTCGGCTTGGCCGTCTTGGAAGGCGAGTAAGGTGTCACGATAATGGTTGTATTGTTTTTGACGCATGGTAAGCTCTGCGGTAAGCTCTGCGGTAAGCTCTGCGGTATGGGTGGTAAATGCGTCCAAAATCCGCACAATCTCTTCCTGCACCGATAAAGGTGGAATTGGAAAATCCCATTTTTTTAACCTTTCCATTTGCACAGATGGAAAACTGGAAGTGCTAATATCTTGTTTTGCTTTTTGATCTAAAATAAAGAAATAATAATAAACAAATTTTATATCTAATTTATTGTTAAACTCTTCTTTAATAGAAAAATTAGTGAACTGTTGATTGCTTAAATAATCAACGGTAATTAGTGCATGTTCGCCTATTGTTGCCGTGGTAGCCATAATAATCGAGTTAGCAGAAAATAATTTCCCTTTTATTCCACTTTGATGCACTTTTTGAACAGCATCATTTAGAATGCTACCATTTGCACGCAAATCTTCCATACGAAACCAAGGTATCGTTCCATCTGTCCAATACTCATTTTTTGCTTTACTAGGTGTATAGCCATTTTTTAATATAAATATATCTATAACTTTTTTCCACTCAACACTCTTCCCTTGCAGTAACTTCGCAATAAGATCGCTCATGCCTCAATCTCCGCGATGATGGCATCAATTTGCGTGCGAAGCGTATCAATCTTGGCAACGGTTTCCTTAATGTCCGCATTTAATTGGGTAATATCTATTTTCTCACGTGTGTCCTCTGCCTCGACATAAGAACTGACCGATAGATTATAACCATTCTCGGCAATATCTTCGTTCCTGACCGTTTTGGAAAAATAGGTCTGATCTTCTTTTTGATCAAATAATTTCAAAATCTCTGCAATATGGGCTTCTGTCAGAATATTATTATTGGTCTCTTTTTTAAATAATTTGCTGGCATCAATAAATTTCGTCTCATACTCATATTTATGTTTCGACAACACCAAAATATTCACCGCAATTGAGGTGCCAAAAAATAAATTTGGCGCCAAAGAAATCACGGCTTCAACAAAATTATTATCCACTAAATATTGGCGAATTTTCTGTTCCGCGCCCCCTCGGTAAAAAATCCCTGGAAAACAAACAATCGCTGCTCTGCCCTTTGGGGATAAATACGCCAATGCATGCATGACAAAAGCAAAATCTGCTTTGGATTTCGGTGCCAACACCCCCGCAGGCGCAAATCGATCATCATTGATCAAGGTTGGATCATCCGAACCAATCCATTTGACTGAATAAGGTGGGTTGGAAACAATAGCGTCAAAGGGTTTATCATCTCCAAATTGTGGATCAAGTAACGTATTTCCCAACGCCATATTAAATTTATCATAATTAATATTATGTAAAAACATATTCATACGAGCAAGGTTATAGGTCGTATGATTAATTTCTTGCCCGAAAAAACCCTCTTGAATGATATGTTCATCAAATTGCTTTTTTGCCTGCAATAATAATGATCCCGATCCCGCCGCAGGGTCATAGATTTTGTTTACAGCTTCCTGACCATGCAATGCCAGTTTAGCAATCAATTTAGAAACATGTTGTGGGGTAAAGAACTCACCCCCTGATTTCCCAGCATTCGCCGCATAATTGGAAATCAGAAACTCGTAAGCATCGCCAAACAAATCAATATGATTATCCGCAAATTCGCCAAAATTTAAATCCGCAACCCCTTTTAAAACCGCCGCCAAGCGTTTGTTTTTCTCGGCAACTGTATTGCCCAACCGATTGCTGGTCGTATCAAAATCCGCAAATAATCCTTTGATATCTTTTTCTGATGGATAGCCATTGGCTGACCCTTCTATGGAATCAAATATTTGTTTTAAATCCGTATTCAAACTGTCATTTGTATGTGCTGCTTTGGCGACATTGGTAAAAAGCTGGCTGGGATACATAAAATAGCCCTTAACCTTAATTGCATCCGCTTTGATTTCCGCCGTGATAACATCGTCAGGTAATGTTGCATAATGAACATCCTCGTCATCTTGTTCCATATGTTGCGTAAAATTTTCACTAATAAAGCGATAAAATAACGTGCCAAGAACATATTGTTTAAAATCCCAACCATCCACAGACCCCCGAACTTCGTTCGCAATTTGCCAAATACGACGTTGTAATTCGGCACGTTGTTGGATACTGGTATTCATGATCACGTTATTCCTATGAGTTGAATATAATTCAAGGTGTTATTCTCACTAAAAAACATATCAAATAATCAAATCAAAATCATCTCAAATTAAATAAATCACCCAAGAGGTTATTCATAAATAAGATTATTAAAACTTTTTTATTTTCCTTGGGGAGGCTGAGGAGCGTGGGGAGTATTTTATAAGAAATTGATTTATAATAATTTTTTATTTGATTGTTCTTCCCTAGTGCTCCCCAGTGGTTTTTTGAGGTTTTAAATCATTTTATTCATACTCGATAATACTGGCTTTGATGTGACAAATGCATGTTAATCCTATGCTTGGAATAGTGAGTTATATAGCTGGTTAGATCACACTCCCTACACTCCCCCCTGTTTCTTTAATGCTTTTGCTACTTCTTTAGCATTAAACCCTTTACACACTTCCTTTTCACAATTTTGTGCAAGGATCAAATAATCAAACACACCGTTAGTATTTTTTTTTTTATATCGAACGCGGTTGGGTGTTCGGTCGGTGTCTGCGAACGTAATATCAATAAACCGATTGGCTCCATGGGTTTCGAGATAATGTTTGATATGCAAGATCTTTTTTTTCTTGAAGTTCTTGCATATTTGGATTATGGCTGATCCAGTCTTTGAAGCATTTTTCAGTGCTTTTGGGTAATAGTGGTTTTATCAAAAGAGAATATTCCATACTCAACCGCCAATAATCCCGCTTATTTAATCAACGCACAACGCTGGGTAATGGTTCTGATCGCACCATCTGTGCTGGTTGCGTGGTTCGATAAGAGTTTTCGCGTGCATTGCCTAGTTCATTGGCTCTGCCTTTGCCAATGGCATTAGCAAGCATATAGATAATATCGCCAATCTCTTTGGCTGAGGCTTCACCAAATTCATCTAAGATCAAACATAAATCAGAAGTTTCATTGGCGATCCCTTCCAATCCATTACCTGTATGTCGCCAACTTCTGACTTGTCCATCTCTTGCACCTTTTCCCCAGATTGATGCTGCAACAAATAAAGCTGTGCTTTTACCTGATTGGCTTTTCCCGACCAGATGTAATCTCCACCCCCAGCAATATGAGTCATCTCCAGCAAACTCCCTGCCAAAGAATATTAATCGAGAATTACCAATAAGATAGTTACCAATATGCTCTTGCCAGTCTGTTAAGGTGCTAAATTGGGTAAATTTGTTGGTAAAGTAACTTTACAAAGGGATTGAATGCCAATCTCATATAAAATCTCAGCAAGATCGCTTGCAAACTCTCTTCTCCTGCTTGGTCATGATCTGGCCATATGATGATGGATTTATCTTTTAACCCTGACCATCTTTACAATCCGCTTCACCACTCAAAGAACAACAAGCAAAATACAAAGCAACCAACGCATTACTGGTAATGTCAAGCAGCCTCCTAGGCAGGCCGTAATGTTGCATTTAACAAGTTATTCAAATGTATATTGACAATCTTTGAACTCTTCGGAGCATTGGGTAATCATATCATTAAACAAATGCTTTTTGTTTTTCAGATGTTCTTTATTTCGAAAATCACAGGTTCAGCAACATAAGCACGATCCGCATGACCACGAAAAAATAATTCTATTTGATCGTTTTTTGCAATATTACGAATGGCTTCAACAAATTGAGTCACATTTTTAATTATTATTTCAGACATTCATAACCCCATTTACGTTAATTATTTAAAGTTATTTTATACTATACCGAATAAAGAATGACTTGGTTTTTACCTATTAGCAAAATATAAATATTTAAAAATTGTACACATCTATTATTCTTGATTATGAATTCTGTACTCTGTACAAAGACTAATTCTCTACAAGGCTTGATTTTCCTGATATAAAGCTACGATTTTCGCACGAATTTATGGCAATTAACGGTACATTAACGTACTCATTTGTCTTTTTACCAAAGTTATTCATTACTTTTCAACAAACTTATCCACAAGAAAAAATGCTCTATGAAGACAATATACTACTTAATTGCTACTTTGTTTATTAGCCCCGCTTTAGCAAAAAATACTACCATTTTTGAATGTACAACAACCAATCGTAAAATTGTAACTGTGACCATGGATCATAATAAAATCTATTATAAATTTGGAAAACAACAATCAACACCAGAATTATCTTTCTCCATCCCCAAAAGCAAAGCATCTACTTATCAATGGATGGGTGCTGGAAGGTCTATTTATTACACGGTAAATGTACCTAACGGACATATTACTTATACCCTATACTCCTCTATGGATAGGTTAACAAAGGACCATAAAACTGAATCTGGTATCATCGTGCAAAAAGCAAACAAAGAAATCGCACGTATTTTATGTGATGAAAATAATAAATTTTACACTAATAATATAGAGGGTATCGACTTGCCATCAGAAGAATAATTTCTTTATTTTTATGCATGTCACAATGAGTTTATCTTACAAAATATAAGATCGTGCGTAAACTTGTCAGTGTGTTTTATTGAAAAGGTTGAAAATAATGCAAGAAATTAAATTATATGCGATGACTTGTGGGTGGATTACCATGCCTGCTGGGTTCTTTCTTGCAGGCCAAACCGGAAATTTAGCAGTTCCTGTTCCTTGTTATTTTATTGAGCACCCTAAGGGTACTATTTTATTTGATACAGGTCTAGAGACAGCCTTACAATCAGATAATCCTGATATAGTTCAAGAGGCTTTGGGTATTTTTGCCAAGATTACTACCGTGCAATATCAAGCAGGAGAAGATGTAACTTCAAGATTAAAAAAATTTGGGATTGATCCTAAAAAAATTAATTTTATCATTAACTCTCACCTTCATTTTGATCATTGCGGTGGGAATGTTGCAGCCCCTAATGCACGATGGATTATCCAAAAAAGAGAATGGCAAGCCGCACAAAAAGACGAAAATATAGAAAAACAAATCTATTCTCCTCATCATTATGATCTTGGTCATGACCGCATTGAAGTTGATGGTGAGTATGATGTTTTTCAAGATGGCACCATCATTTTAATTCCAACTTATGGTCACACAGACGGGCATCAATCTTTAAAAGTAAAACTAGGTGATCAAACCATAATATTAACAGCAGATGCGTGTTATTTAAAACATTCTTTGGAGAATATGACACTGCCCGATGCCATGGTCGTCAATGATCCAGAAAGCATGATTAATAATTTTAAACTCTTTAAAAAACTACAAGATAAAGGAGCAAAAATTATCTTTGGTCATGATCCAAAACAAGCATCAACCTTAACTGACGGTGAAATCAAAAGAATTTATGCAAACGATTTATAAAATAAAAAGCGTATTTGAACAAATAATATCAAAATACGCCTTTATCATTCATTAAAAAATAATCAGTTGGCGAATTCCTTCACCATTAGCCAACCGCTCAAAACCTTCATTAATATCTTCAAGTTTTATACGATGTGTAATTAACTTTTCAACAGGAAGCTTTTTTTTAACCATCATACTCGCAAACCGCGGAATATCACGTAAAGGCACACAAGACCCAACATAAGATCCTTTTAACGTTTTTTCTTCTGCTGCCAAACTGACCGCAGGAAAACTGATCTCTGCTTTTGGATGAGGCAATCCCCCTGTAACGGCCTGTCCACCACGCTTAATAATATCATAAGCAAATTTTAATGCTGGAACCGCACCTGCCAGCTCAACAGCAAGGTCAACGCCTCCTGGTACTAGCCTGCGCACTTGTTCTATTGCATCAGGTGCACTTGGATCAATAGCATAATCAGCACCTAGCTCCAAAGCAAACTGACGTTTCTCTTCACTAATATCGACGGCAATAACCGTCTGTGCCCCTGCTGCCAATGCACCCAATAAAGCTGCCAGTCCAACACCACCAAGACCGATAATAGCACAAGTTTGCCCTGCTTGTAGCTGACCAGAATTAAGCACCGCACCAACCCCGGTTAACACAGCACATCCAAGAACAGCCGCTGTTTCCAAAGGAACAGATTTATCAATCTTTACACAAGATTCTTGAGCTACTATCGCATGCGTGGAAAAAGCAGAAACCCCAAGATGATGATTAACCTCTTCACATTTATACTGAATATGTTTGGTACCCCCCAAGAGCTCACCTTTACCCGATGCCGCAGCACCTGGCTCACAAAGAGCTGGCCGGCCTTCTGCGCAAGGAATACAATGCCCACAGGAAGGAATAAAAACCATCACCACATGATCGCCAGGTTGAAAGCGAGTAACATTAGGACCAACAGCCTCAACAATCCCTGAGGCCTCATGTCCCAACGCCATCGGCATCACCCGCGGGCGATTGGCATTAATTACTGATAAATCTGAATGACAAAGTCCTGCCGCAACCAGTTTTACCAGAAGCTCTCCATTTGCAGGAGGACTGAGCTCTGCTTCGACAATTTCAATTGGTTTTGAATCTGTATAAGGTCTGGGAAGCCCCATTTCACGTAATAAAGCAATTTTCGTTTTCAACAAAAGAACTCCTTTATCTTTTCAACTACTTTATTACTATACTTTATTTATAATATTTTAATATAAAATTATAAATAAAATTAACTTCTTTTTAATAGTTAGTATCTACTTCAATATTAAGAACCTTCTACAATACCCGCGCACACATAAGAAATCTGAATGTTATTGCCAAACCAGATTTTTAAACTATCACCTCCTACACTAAAAAAACGTAGCATACGATCTTTTTCCTTTTTTAAAGTCAAAGGGGTATTAAAGGTAATTGCACGACCATCATCTTCATTGAACAATATTCTGTCGTTGGGAATAGCAATATACCCTCCTTCTTGAGGATATATCCAATTATGAGTAATATTTAATGTTGCTTCACTAGCATTCCATTTAATGACAATATTATTATAGAGTTTTACCTGAAAATCAAATGCAGTTCCATACCATTCAGTCAGAGGAAAGGCTTGTAGAACATGTGCATTAGATAAATTTTTGTTATTTAGACACTCTTGATTAGTAGACATAATTTTCGTCCTTTTATATAATTAAAACAAAAAAGCCGTCCAAATACATTGAACGGCTTTGAAAAAATTAGAATAAAGATAGATTAACCCATCTTATTAAAATAATAAGATTATTTGATCAAACGATCAAATAACTTTAACTGAGTATGACTTCACAAACCATTCATCAGCTTACATAAAAACTAAATCGTCCTTCAGAAATTTGTATTCTTTGCGACCAGTCTGAAGATGTAAAAAGTTGCTTAGGAAACCATGCTATTTTAATTTGCAATTGATCACCAGCTTTAACAGGATATGAAAGTGATCCATTTAAAATATCACTTGGTTTATATACTGTTTTATTATCGGATTTTAAAATACTATATGGTTTTAAACTATGTTTCACTAAACTAGACGGCAACCAAATAGCAGGGTTAGTTTTCTTACATACACATACCCATAATTCATCATGCTCTTGGAAAATTGTTCCATCAACCCCCGTCCCCGAATTATCATTAAATGAAATATTATAATCTAAATGTAAAACACCATCCGTTGGAGATACCCATAAAGACTCTGAGTTATTCCAAAATTGATACCCTTCACCCATAGAGGTCTTAGGGGGCAAAGCCCCTTCATTGACAGCAACCCAAGCTGGTTGAACATATGAATTTCCACGACTAAGCAATAAAAAACCAGACCCTATATAAGTAAACGTATCAGACGATTTTGATGATGAAATAGTGCCATTCCAATGATCACCATCCCACCAACAAGGCATGTTCTGTGCTTCATTCCAAGCTTGCATACGTGGTTTTAAATCAGTTGTACTTATATCAGTTGTTAAAGGGAGTTGAGAAATAATTGTTTTTACTTTTAACTCCATATGACCATCTTGCAAATCATCAATTTTTAGACCTAGAGTACTTACACCAATCACATCCCAATCAGTTAACACCGCGGGGTAGTCTTTATTTGCACGAACAAAAAGTATATCTTGAGAAACTTTTCCATTAACCATTAGATTTTTACAGGCAACAACATATCCCGTTGTAACAGTATTGGGTAATCCATTATCCGAACCGATAGCTACAGAAGCATCGTAAATAACAGGGCATAATCGAGTATATGTATTATCATTATATGTTGATATTGAACGATTAGCCTTTATCTTATTACATGCTATCATAGCCCCAGTGCCATCTGTGCTGTCAATACTTACGATATTATCAGTTAGTGTACCTGTATATCTCAACCTCGCAGATTTAATGGACCCATCAGAAGTATAGTTACTTAATGTTAAAGGCAAACCTTCTTGAACGTTAATTCCATCATTATAACTCATGTAAATTTTAGTTTTTTTATTGGTTTGATCATAAAACGACATTTTACCTTTTCCATCAGTAAAAATCGTATTATTATCAAATTGTGAGTAACCTTGAGCTTGAAATAGACCTCCAACTGTCAATTGGTTTTTTATCGACAATGAATCTCCAATATTAAGTGATTTTGTGGCTGTAATATCACCTATAACTCTTAACCTACCCATTCCAGGAGAAGTTAATCCTGATGTATTGTCTACAATAACTCTAACATCATAATCATTTGCTTTGCCGTCGGCATTTAAGTAAGTTGTATGAAAATCAATATAACCAGCCTCCATACCATTACCACCAAGCTCTATACATCTTGCATTTAAACTACCGTTTCCCGCAATTTTACAATACCCACTAGCAGCGCTGATGCTACCTGAAATACTTATATTTCCTTTTCCATCGGTTTGAATTTTATCATTATCTAGGCTCGCTGTACCTACTGCAATCAAATTTTTGCCAACAGTTAAATTTGATGAAGCTCTTACTAATTCAGCAATTATAGATAAATTACCCTTGCCATTTAAACCTGATATATTATCTACTGAAACTCTGGCATCATAATCGTTTGCCTTACCATCTTCATTAAGATAAGTCGTATGAAAATCAATATATCCAGCCCCAGTAGAATTATTACCAAGCTCAATACAAGAAAGCTCTGCAGCACCATTATTTTTTATTTTTGAACCACTTACTCCGAACGACAAAAGACCAACAATATTGACCTCTTTAGATGATAATCGTATAGTACCACTATCAAACTTGTCTTTTTCACCACTCCCATCTAGAACTGAAATTGAAGCATCTGATTGATTAGTTGTTTTTCCATCTCTTAAACTTATAGATCCAGATTTTCCAGAATTATTTACTTGCCCAACTTCTAAAGCTTGTAGTTTTAGGGTTCCCTCTCCTCCAGAAATTATATTACCATTATCAACAAATATTCCTCCCTTTGAATAAATATTACCCTCACAATCTATTGTAAATTTTTCATCTACTATTGAGAGTATTGAATAGAGATTATTATCATCAATAACATTCCCTTTTGGAGTAATTTTAAAAGCTGTTACTAATGAGACTTCTCCTGTTGAATTGGTTTGATTCTTATAGAATGTAAGATTACCATTACCATCTGATTGAATTAACCCATCATCAGAAACAATAGATTTAACTTTTGCATCAACAGTTCCATCATTAATAAAACTGACCCCTTGTTTTCCTTGTGGAATAGAGAAATCAAAAGTCGTAGTAGTTTGATTTGTAGTGGCAGTTACAGCAGCTAGTTGATCATCTGATATTGTACTGACTGTTCCCACTTGAATGGTAGGTGTTATTCCTTGTTTACCTTTGACCAGCCCAAGATTTAGGATATTGTTGTTATTACCATCTGTAATTATTTCTGCAGTTGCCTCTAAATCAGAATTAAGTGTTTCAATCTTACCAATAGCAATAGTAGGTGTAAGTCCATCTTTTCCAGGAGCACCTTGAGGGCCAGCAACTGTTGCCAAAGGGCCCTCCCATTTATTATCATTGGTAAAAATATAAGTACTCGCATTATGCCCATCATTATCGAGTAATAAATACATATCTCCTGGACGAGGCATACCACGTTTATCTTCAAGACCGACGGTTTCATCTGGCGCTTTTATTCCAGAATACCACCAAGACCCAGCATCCCCTTTAAAGCCTTGAGGTAATGCAAAGTTAAACTGAGTTGTAGTGCCAGAAGTAACCGCAGTTACCTTGGCATCTTGTCCAGCAGATAAGGTTGTCGTTGTCCCTGCTATAATTGTTGGGGTAACACCTTCCTCTCCATGAGGAATATCAATATTCAAAATAGCAGCACTTGGAATACCAACATTTGTAACAACTGCTGGTTGATCAGGGGAAACTGTCGACACTTTACCAATCGTAATCGTACCCGCAGGACCAGTATCTCCCAAAACAATTTTATCTTCTTGTTCTTGCGATATAATCCCTTCAGACATGACTGTCAAAGTGCATACAAATTCTATAACTTCGTTTTCTTTAGTCATAATAAGAAAACGAATACCCGTTTTTGTATTCAGACTTCCCCCACCAATACAACATCTAAATGTTTTCCCAGTAAAGGTGATTTCATCAATAGTCATTTTTTGATCAGAAGGCTGTCCAACAATATTAATAATACTATCTGTTGCCTTCATCCGATTAACAACAGAAAAATTATAGAAAATCTCTTCTATTGGTGATTTACAAGGCAATTCTATAACCTTATTCCCTAAACACCCACTGGGTAATATAACAATCACTGGCCTTAAATTACAAGACATGCCGTGTCATTCCTTTTAATATACTAGAAATAAAAAAAGCCGCCTCAATAATTTGAGCGGCTTTTAAAATAAAAAAGGTGCTTAATGCACCTATATAATTAACTTATAAATATTTTATACTAGTAATAATATACTCTATTTTGATCAAAAAATCTATATATATATATATTAAATATCGATATTTTTAATTTATATATTATAATAAAAAATAGTATAATAAATCGAATATTGTCAAATGTATTACCCTGTTGTGTAGATTTAATGTCTTTTCTTTGCTTCTTGGTAAGTCCAGGGTCAATATTATCGACCAGCCTCACGCTTAACATCATCTCTTACCTGTCTAGCTTCAGCTAAATATACAAGAGGATAAGCTCCAAAAGACAAAACTTTTTGTTTACCATTAAACCGATATGCCATTTGCCAAAGTTTGGACCCGTTTTTCTTAACCTGAAAATACAGTCCTTGGGCATCAGTTTTCTTTTTATCAGTAGCTTCTGGTTTAAAGGCTTTTATTTGTTTATCTGTCAACATAATAGGATAATACCAACAAAATTAATCCCATACCAACAATAATACCAACTAATTCTTTGCTTTGAAATGCTTAACTTTGTACGAGTTTGCTCAGTATAAAAGCAAAAAACAGCTGTTGTTGTAGAGTTTATGATGTCTTTTGTAGGAAAATGTATAGATATATGGCGGAGGGGATGTCTTTCATTTAGATAATACAATATATTGATTAGTATAATTTTATTATAATAAATACTAACATATGACCTATAATATGCCCACTTTTGAATATATAGATTTACCCATTAAATTATATTAAAATCAGAATCGATAATTACTGATAATCAACTCCTGACTTTGCTTTGTGGTTTTGGCATTACAAGAATATTTAATCTGAACGGCTTCAAAATAAAACCCATTGAAAATTTCTCTTATCTCTGGCACATTATTTATAGACAAGATAAAGAACCCTCTGATATTTCTAAGTAAACTCCCCAGTTTCTGAAAATCATCTTTGGTAAAGAAATTTTTGTAATACGTTTCTGTGCCATAATACGGTGGGTCCAGGTAAAATAACGTACCTGGTTTATCTTGTCGTTTTATAAAATCCTCATAGGGTAAACATTCAATAAACACACCTGATAACCGTTTATGAAGTAATTTGATTTTCTTTTCCAAGATAAATTTATTAAAACAACCCCGACTAGTATTTATCCCACTATGATCAACTTTTCCACCAAAAGAATGTTTCTGTAGATACAAGAAACAATAAGCCCGCTCTATATCGGTTAAATAATCTCTTGGAATATTTCGCAGTCGATAAAACTCATCTCGTGAAGAAAGAGAATATTCACATAGCCCTACTAATGCATCGTAATGACGCTGTACAACACGAAATAAATTTATCACGTCCTTATTAATATCATTAATAACCTCAACAGGAGGTTTTTTTGTTCGCCTTAAAAATACTCCACCCATTCCCATAAAAGGCTCTACGTATCTTTCGTGAGGTGTTTGATTTATTTTTGCAATTATTTGCTTTGCTAGTTGCCTTTTGCCACCAATATAGGCAGCAATCGGATCGGTTGGTTGAATAGTCTCTAACATAAAATTCCTTTTTTAATATTAGTAAGTTGATAAAAAAAAACAGCTCAAAACTGCTATTGTAAATTCTTTGAACTACCCGGAAATTCCGGGTGGTTAGATTAAGCATCAATTGCCTGCTTGAAACGATCAACGTTATCCTGCCAGACTGCTTTACCAAGATCGGTATTATAATACTTCTTGTGATACTGGGCCATTGCAGTATCATCCGTAGCCTCAGGCAGCGCAGTGGGTATTCTTAAATAAAACACACGACACATTGCTGCGGCAAAGAAAATATTGCCCGTCATTGTCGTGGGTATTGGGATGCCGTTATTATCTGTATTGAAAGCGCCTGCGATATTCTTCAATAACGCAGCTAAGTGACTGCGTTTGGGTGTGCTGAGAAAGTTCTTCCAAATATCACTATAAGTAGCTGGTTCCATCTGCATCGCACCCACAGCAGGACCATTGCCAAGCTGCTTGAGATACGTGCAGCCCCCAGCATATCCCTCCGCCAGAAAAGTGCCAGTGACCTGGTTAATGGCTCTGGAGCCACCCAAGTTAATATACTCAAGGGCTGGTTTGACGATCTCATGCTTTAAGTGCGGAATATATATTCCACCTATGACTTTGGTCATGTTCATTTCCTATGTTGATTTTTAATGATAATTTTGAGGCGTTATTTTATTGAGTAGTTAGTTTTTCCTACCTCTGGGAAAAACTCATTTCCCCCGCCAAGTTCTAATCACAGCGCATATTGCACGGATAACGAATGACATTGGAATACTGATTGCTACAACGGGAATGACCCAAGGATCATGGATTTTGATCCATTCGGCGTTACTCTCCCACCACCAACGCAGGATTTCAAAGAGATTCATGGCATTTCTCTATCCCCCGTATGGCCCGACAAAGCGCGTAAAGATTGATCGTTGCGAATACACCCCATGCAATCAGGCTGAAGTGCCATTGGCCATAAAAGAGAATATTTAAAAATCCCCATATTAATAATGATGATGCAAAGAATGCAGTTATTCCCCTGCCTATCAAACTTTCATAATTCAATGCACAATATTGAAGTAAGCCAGTATAAACAAACAGAAGCTCCCACACCTTATCAGGCATGAATTGCAAGAAACCATCGATAAAAGATTGTTGGATAATAATGCTCGTTGGCTCACATAGCCCATAAACCCCAACGGCCATCAATAAAATAGAACTCCACCATTCAGCAAACCAGTGATCATGATTTCGCAGAGAATTAACGATCCTTCTGACCATCTTTATTCTCCTTAATTTCATCTGGCTTTTTAAAGGATGCCAGCACATGAATAACTTGCCAAAGGCTATGCCATTTACTGGTCATTTCTGGCTCTTTCCAAAAACGCATCATCAACGTACACAACGTTACGATAGCCGTCACCACAGCAACAATATTCCCAGCAATATCCCCTGGAATTACACCCATTAAATACTGCATGATCTGAGTAATTAAGTCCGTATCCATTGTCTTTCCCCATAAAAAAGGCATAAAAAAAGACGCTATGTGCGTCCCGTTCTCATGCCTGATTGTTGTTTTAAATATTAAATTGTTGGTCCAGCCATTTTAAACGATCAGAGAAAAAGTTTTTGATATAGACAAATGACCATTTTCGACCGTAATCAGAAACATCTAATCCCGTACCAATCCCTGTCTGTCCCGTAGCACTCCATAACTTCAAATCTTGCTCTAAGGATTTAGGATTAATTAAATCCACTTGCGATTTAATCATTTGATCAAAAGTAAAGGTATCCAGTATTTTATTCGAACGAAGATAATAATATCGATCCCTTACTTCGCCCCAAAAAGTATCTAATATTTTTTCAAAGAATACTGGATGTTGATTACCAATATTGCCCTTTTCTCTCATCACCCAACCAATAGTTAGAGGATCTGTTTGAGCGCTTGTTGTTTTTCCATAAACAATCCCAAAGGTTTCATCTTCATCATATGGAAAAATAGACCAAATTGGGTTTGCGTCTGTTCCGTTCCATGTCGCCATCTCAAAATTATTCTGAATTGAATCATAAGATGCGCTAACTTCACATAAAAGAATATAATCAATCCATGATTTTAAATCTATGTGGTCATGGTATGTAGAACGTAAATCAATTGTTCCATTAACACAGCCGCAGGCCCAAGTGATAAAATCTTGTAATTTTTGAGTTGTGTCAGCCGTAACCGTTCCTGGGCAATAAAAATCCCATTCACTTTGTGTATATTTCCCAGAAAGCCAAAAATTAGATGCTTTTTGTGGTTGAGTTTGAATATGATTAGGGTTGTCTGGATCCATCAAAAATGTATCGTTATCAACATCAGATCGAATGACATACATACCTAAAAATTGGTCATTAAAGTATAGCTCAACAGGTGAACCATCTGTTGTGAACAGCGCAGAGGTCATCGAGGCACAATTTTTATCTTTGAAATAGTTATAATTACGATCAGACGATAACAAACCATTAAAATGCGTAGAATACATGTTACGCCACAATCTTGTTGTGGTCGTGTCACGCAAAAGGGTTCTATCTGTGCCATACCCTTTTAAAGTAATAGAGCTTGAGGGAAACCAATCACCAAACTTAACTTTTAATTTTTTTCCTGTTTTTGGATTAATTAATTTAAGTTTCCAATTTTTCTTTGAAGAATTAACGCTAGATTGGCCTTGTATTCCCCACGTTCCAGCCGCAGAAAATAAAGGAATTGTCCCAGAATAAAAGCTACAATTCATAGAACTGCCGTCTTTAGAGTTCGGCAAATCCCCAGAGATTAATATCCTTAAAGGCGCTTTGTCTTCAATCAAATAATCCCAACTATCACTTGTGTTACCTTGTCCGTATTGAACAAGACTGCCATTATTAATAAATCCAGTCTCAGCCATTGATTAGAGACCTTCCATAAATTTTCAAATATCCGTCATAAATAAATTCAACTACTGAAAAAGAACCTATTGTTGATTGAATATAAAGGTTATCTTTCCCTGTAATGACGTTTTCAGAAAAGGTTACAACAGAATTATTAGCATTATTAACAATTAACAGGGTCATTCTTTGGAGTTGCCCCTTTTTTCCAGGTTTTATGGTAATTTTTGATTGACCTGTAATTGAACAAATATAAGAAATATCTCCAACATTTGCAAAATTAAGCTCTGTATTACCATTAATATTCATCGGAAGAGAAGGACAACCCGAATTCAAACGGTCAACAATTTGAAACTCGTATAAAATTTCACCTTTGCTGCCAATAATTTTTTTCGAATTGTTCATAATTAGTCACCTTATCTTTGTTCAAGTGCAGCTAAACGGCTTTCTAACGTTGAAATTTTATTCTTTGTACCTTGTAATAAGGCAACCAATATTTCTTCATAGCGTAAAGATTGAATAAACTTTAAACCTTCTTTATCAATAATCTTTCCTGTGGTTTCTTCAAAACTTCCGTCTTCTTTTTCTATCAATTGAGTAGTTTCATTTTTATTTTGAATCCACATAGCAATTAAAGAAGGTTCAAACCCACCGTCATGTAATATTTGCGCTACATCTTGAGCAAAATACCCAGTATGAATACGGGCTTCATCCCCCTTTTCTGCAACTACTTCATTTAATGTAAATGTTTTTGCCTCTAACTTCTCAAACAATAGATCAGCAATATTTTCTTCTAATTGAACCTCAGTTTTTACATTTTTATCAGAAGTTACAGTAAGAGCTGTTTTTGAATAAATATTATTCCAAGGATTAGTCGTTGACCCTAAATTTACATTGCCAGATAAAGGATCTACTGTCTCTGCATCAAAAGCAAATCTACCCTTTGCTATGGTTTTATCATATGCAGAAGTGTAAACGAATCTACCCTCTTGAGATACGCTAGTTCCAGCGTTATTTGCTGCAACTTGGTATTTATTAAGAATTTGTGATGAATTCGAACCAACTGCATTACCATTTACATCAAACTTATAACCCCAACTACTAAAAACAACATTGTCAGTTCTTGGATTTGGCCCCACAAATTGACCATTCGCGTCTAATGGTAAATATCCTTTTGATTGGAATGCTGTGTTCACAGCAACATAATTAGCGTCTGGTTTTAAACCATCAACTTTTGTTTTTAAAGCAATAACTTGAGTGTCTGTTTTATCCGCTTGTTCTTTAACATTTCGAATATCAGTAGTATTATTATCTACTTTTGTTTTCAATTCATTAGCGTTAATTTGATTAGTAGTATTATTGTTATTATCAGTAACCAACTGAGACAATGTTTTTAGTGTTTTCCCTCCATCATTACTTGCAGAACATGCAGAAAGATCAAGATTGATAGGTTTACCTATTGTGTTTGTATCGGCCATTTTTATTAGTCCTTTTAAATTAAATTAAGCAGCGCAAAGAACGCCGTTATTGTTGATTGTTGTTGGGAAATAGACAGAACCGTCAGTCATCACGATATTTGAATTGAGAGATAAACCCTCAGGGAGTTTTTTGCTTCCATTCAAATAAGCGTCTGGGGCAGTATAAATATTACCATTTAAAACCAAGTCATCAGGAAGCTCCCCAATATTATCGGGAGCAATTACAATTTCATGTAGAGTGTAAATACCTTGTGGAGTAGTTTCTAAAGTTGATCCGTCTGACAATGTTGTCACAATTTTATCTTTAGAAAATGATAAAGTGGAAATTGAATTGCCTTGTTGTCCAACTTTACCTTGTGGGATACCTAGATTTAAGGAATGATTACCTTTCCCATCACTAGTAATTGTTGCAGTCGCTTGTTGATCTGGTGCTAGTGTTGTAATTTCACCAATATTAAGAATATATTGACCAGCTTCGCCCGTGGTTCCACTTGGAATGCCAAAGTTTAAAGTTACGACATTATCCACTGTAGTCGCATCAACCGTGGCAGCATATCCAGCAGGCAGTGTCTTGGTTTCTCCGATTTTAACGGTTTGAACCTCGCCATCTTTCCCTGTTGGTAAAGTAATATCTAAAATGGCATTTGATGAATTCCCGCTATTAACTACAGCCGCCTTACTTCCAGGATCACCTGTTGTAACCTTTCCAATCTCAATAGTAGCTGCTTTTCCTTCATCACCTTGTGGAATTTCGAAATTGAGAATAGCTGCCTCTGGCGTGCCAATATTTGTAACCGTTGCTGGCTTATCCGATAAAACTTGCTCTACTTTTCCAATTGTAATGGTTCCTGCTGGTGATGAAGGGTCCAAAATAATAGATTGGGATCCATCATCATACAAAATCCCTGCTGAACGAATAGGAAGCTTACAATTAAACTCAATAATATTGTTAAGTTTCGTTTGAATAATAAATCGAATACCAACATTTTTGTTTAAATATCCCCCTTTTATTTTACATTTAAAGGTTTGCCCATCGATCTTGATATCATGAACAGATACACCACTATTGCCAGCTGGTTGAGCTATGACATAATCAATTTCTTCAACAGGAGAAAGACGGTTAGATACGGTAAATAAATAAGATTTTGTTTCTAATGGGCTTTTACAAGCTATTTCCATAACTTCTTTGTCTAAGCATCCACCTGGAACGATTAAAATCGGAGGAGAACAACTCATTTTAAATTCCTTTATTTGTTTTAATTTGAGATCCTTGCATTAAAATATTTCCCGATAACCAAGGGCTGCCGTCTCCTGGATCAGAGGTTGGTAATATTTGAAATGCTTGCTGTAACGACTTTTTCATTGCATATGGGGCAATGGTTCCAAGTTGCGTTGGATCACCAGACGCAAAGGCAAGACATCCATCTTTAACCCATAAAGTTTTTCCATCTGCGGGGTCTGTTCTAGGTAAAATTTGCCCCAATGTCTCTAATGTTTGTGCCATAATGGATGCACAAAACTCATTGGCTGTAATCGTTTGCGTATCATACGAGGTCACGCATCCAAGCTCATTTTTTTGAGGTCTCATAACAATGATTAAATCATCACATGCAACCTCTTTGATCCTTAATTCAGGATCACTGATTGGTCTTATTGTTTTCATAAATTATCCAAAGAAAAAAAATGCCTCATCAGATGATCTGAGAGGCTGTGTATTCGGAAGTTGAATTAAATTAGGAATAAAGTCTGGGGGCGGATCTCGACGGGCAAAATTCCCCATTTCTATCGATTGAGTCAGCGTTATTTGGAAAGACCGCCCACCAAAAGTTTGCGCATAACAATAAAGAATTCCCACTTTTTCTGGTGATCCCTTACCCAAACTAAACAAAATACATTCATGAGCATAGCTGAGCCAAAGCAACTCCATTCCTTCTTGTTTTGCTGAAACAAAGCGAATACGATCAAAACTATCTTGTAAAAATGTAGAAATATCGAGGCTGTAATCTAAATCCTCACAATCATAACGCATTGGCAAAACCAGATTACGAATAAAATTTGTATTCGTATTGTAATATCCCCCTTTATTTTGCAATTGAAGGCATCGTTTATTTGAGACCGTCCACATTTTACCTACTCAATCATTTTAATTATTAATTCGTAAGGTTAAATAACGCATAACCACCTGTGCCGAACCCACCGATCCAATATCCAGGCTTTTGTCTGTCCTTAGTACATCCACCCCCTCCACCAGCCCCATAACCAGATGCATTGTCTCCCTGATCTGCCCAGGTTGGTTGTCCACCAGTTCCCAACGGGGTATCAGCACCATTACCACCAAGTTTATTATTATTATTTGCCTTTAATCCGTCTCCTCCTGTTAATCCGTTAGGCGAACCACCTACACCCCCTTTGGGATGATCACCTGTATAGTTAGTAGCAAGAGCATTTTGCCCCCCTTTTCCAGCCGTCATACGGATAACTTCCTGGTTATCAATTAAGAGATAAGTATCACTACCGCTTCCGCCTTCAGTTTCATATTTAGATGTGGGAGCACCACCCGAACCAATATAAATTGAAATCGTTGATCCACCTGAAATGGGAAAATTTATATTTTGTTGATACCCACCAGATCCACCGCCGCCACCACTTCTACCATACCCATCTTCATCCCCGCCACCGCCAGATCCACCGCCAGCCATAATCCAGCTTAACTGTAAGGTCCCTGATTCATTTGGTGCTTGAAAAGTATAATCTCCAGGTGTCGTTAATTCCCTGTAAATCGCATTTGACCAGCTCATTGCTTGAACACGATTTTCTTTAGTAAATCCCGATGGAACCCAAGGAATAGTATAATTTTGGTTTCTTAATGTTTGGACATGATCGGATAAATCTTGCCAATCTTTTGCAGTTATTCGATAATCTTTAGATTTATAATTTTGAAATTGGAACAGTGGAATTTGACTATAAAAATGAATCACTTCATTATAATCATCAGCATTAATTCTACCTGATAGCAGTAAAGAGTTGTTTCTATATTCAAATGACATTAACAATTCCCCACTGACTTGATAGAACATTCAACCAACCTTATTTTTTGATCGAAACTATCTTCTAACGAAAACCCTATAATATTTTCAGATTGATTTGCTTTTGTAGCAATCCCATCAATTTTCGATAAAGTAATGGGGTCACCTTTTTTAATCTCACCCATTATTTTCACAGGAACGCGACCAGCCAAAGCAACAGGCAACGCTAAATTTTCATTTTTAATAGAAGTATTCATAAGAAATGCTGGGTTTGTTGATACAATTCCCAAAAAAAAACCACCCTTACAGGCGGTTGTGATTTCTTGTTCTCCTCCGATTTTAACAATCGTTCCTGGGTCATATAATTGATCTGAACGATAATATTCGGCTAAATCGGCGTAATTTGCCTCAGCGGCAACACCCGTAAAGTACTTGGCTACAATAGTTCCTTTTTCATTGAGAGAATAATTGTATGAATCACTACCATTTGTAACATTAAAGTTCAAATTACCATAAGAAGTAATTTGGCTGGTCGTAATGCTATTTACACCAAGATCCCCCGCATTATTAAATCCCATACTTGATGTTTGACCACCGCCTGAAACTTGGAATACTAAAGCTGTTTCAATACCAGGTTTTTCTTGTAAATAAATGTTCCCATTAACCCCTCGTTTTTGTAAATCAAAATGAATACCATTCCCATGAATAAATCCATTACCATCAGCCACAGTATTATTGCTTTGAATAGTTACATTATTATCTTGAATGGTAGCATGATTGGTTTGAATATAACTCGCATTAATATACTTGCAACTAAACGTCCCTAAATTGTCAAAAGTATAATTATAAGTATTTTCACCACCTGAAATTAAAAATACTAAATTATTCGAAACACCGACATGCTCCTGAAAATAAGCCATCCCTCGCATAGTTTGATCTTCATCAAATTGCCAAATCACAGAATTCGTATTCCGATATTGTCCTGTATCTGGACGAGGATTATCAGATTTTAGATATAAATCATTATCGTTAACTTGAAAGGAGCCTTTGGCCATCACAGGCGAATCAAAAGTAATGCTATCAGCACCATTATTCTTAATGGTATTAACTTTAATAGATTTTTCTACGTCTATATTACTTGTTTTTATATTATCTGTGCGTATTTGAATAACAGAAAGAAGTCCAGCATTATTAAAGCCCATACTTGATGTTTGACCACCGCCTGAAACTTGAAATACTAAAGCCGTTTCAATACCAGGTTGTTCTTGTAAATAAATGTTCCCATTAACCCCTCGTTTTTGTAAATCAAAATGAATACCATTCCCATGAATAAATCCATTACCATCAGCCACAGTATTATTGCTTTGAATAGTTACATTATTATCTTGAATGGTGGCAGTATTAACTGTAATAGCGTAACCAGAAAAAGAGGAATATTGACCATTTAAAATAATGCTTCCATTTTCAAACGAAATTAACGTAACATTTTTATCGTTTTTAATATACCAACCATCGCCTTTTCCAATAAGCTGAGTTTTATCATCGCTCCCCCAAAGAGATTGGCCCCCAGTGTGCATTGCTCCTGTTAAAGTATCACCAGTTTTTTTATAATAAGGAGATAGATCAATATTGATGTTAAGCCCTGCTAATTTTTCATTTAAGGTCTTGTTGTCAATTTTTTTTCCAAGCTCTGTTATGAAATCCTTAATAATAGAAGCTAATTGACTCCAATCATTTTTATCGAGTTTTTTCCCACCTGCTAATATGGCATTTGTGACCTCTGCTGTTAGAGAATTATAATGAGCAGCAGTCAAGATAGTAGCAGGAATTCCTTGTGCTGGATCTCCATCAGTTGCATATTGTGGGGTCTGATCAATAACCTTTTTAGGAGCTCTATCAGCTTTTTCCAAAGGAACGCTGTGATCTGAAATTATTAAATCCATTTAACTCTCTCTTTAAAACTATAGCTCGTTAACATATGGGCCGAATAATATCCATGTATGTGCAGGAGCAATACGGCTGAATATGCAATGTAAAAACCCTAATTCTTGATCTGATCTTATACGCCACGTATGCGACCATTCTTCATAACCAAAAGGTTTGTTAAAAGACGTACCAAAACGAAATGGAGAATATTGATCAATGATAATATTGATCCCAAAATATTTTTTGGCATACTCAATATAAAACTCAATAGAACTTTCTACAGAGGATACTAAACGATCCACAACCAACATTTGACGAACAGAAATATCCTCAACAGGGCCAACACATGAATCAGGAAGCCCAACCGTGTTTTCCCATTCTGTAATTAATTCCGTAGCTGTGGCAGGAAAGGAAACTTTTAACAGATCAATCGCACGATCACTGTTACGTTCATAACTTTTACCAATAATAGTTGCCCATACCCAAATCATACCGCCTTCTTCCCTTGACCATATAGGTCCCATAGGCAAAAGGTTGAGTAAAGCATCTCTGAAATTTTTACTAGTGTAATGTGGAATCATGATTTAAACGTCACTTTTCCTAAAATAGGCAAATGTCCCTTACTCAAAGGAATAATGGCTTGTGTAGGACTGACAATATTATAATGAGCTACAGAAGAAACTGATCCAATTGCTCTTTCCCAAGAACTCGGATGTAATTGTGATCCTGGCACTGCCTCCCTATGAAACATATCTATTAAAGCTGCCTTAATTGTGTTTTGATTTTCAATGGTATTGCTCACACCCAAATCAGTAACAACAAAATCAACAGGCATCGCAATGGGTGAACAAACAATAATCAAAGCCGTGACAGGCTGTTTTTGCCATATATAGTTGGCAACAGCTAATTGATCCCCACTGGCAATATTATAGCGATATTCTTTTGTTGCTGATCCATCTGTACCAACTGGAAAGCCATTATTGGAAATATTGGCATCATCACACATAATCCAGATAATGACCGTGCCAATTCCAAACCCATTACGTCCTATCCATGCACGAGAAACTTGAGAAACAGATTTCGCCCATAGAATATATTCTTGCTCTCTACCTACAGAGCCAGATATACGATAGGCCTCTATAACACGCTGGCGGTATGCCTCTTGCTCCTCAAGGTCTGCACCACCCGTAATAGACGTTAAAGCAGTTACTTTAGCATCAACACCCGCCAACGCATTACCCAAAGTTAAGTTGATCCCTTGACCAGCATTACCCTTAGATCCTGAATCAACGGATTGAATGAGGGCTTGATTATTTATGCTATCCGCTAAGGTCACATAACTCCACCCATCAGGACGTTTAATAATAGTTCCTTTAGGAATAATAATTCCATCAAGCGTGCTGAATTGAACGGTTGCCGTGGCTTTAGTTGGGGCTTTCTGGTTGGTATTTTTTAATTCACCCCAGCCTGCTAAATATTCATCTGTTGCTGTCCAAGGTACGGCTTGTTTGGCAATATAATCTAAAAATTCATAATGCTGCCAAGAAATCCCTGCTTGCACTGATCCGAGCGTGCCAATCACTGAGTTTTTTAATGTTATATCAATTCCAGGAATACCTGCATTGATAATATCCTGTTGTGTTTGTTCGTTCAACTCACTTAATATTGGTATCTTAAAAGACATTATACTCCCTCCCACGCCCAAGAAAATAAGAAGACTTTGGGGTTATATTGTCTGGGTTCTATTAATTCTATTTTAAATCCTAATAATCCTGATTTGATCCAGCTGACCTCGACATTAATCGCGTTGACCAATCCGTCTTCTGTCATCCAAGAAAGGGCCTCATAAATCATATCTTGTGCCAAAGCTGTGATAGAGGTGCGATCTGCTTTGACCGCGCGGGTTAATTGCCACAAGCGTGATCCAATCGGTTCTGTACGCAACATATCCCCCCACCAACCACGTCGATCCCCATCTATTTTTCCAATAGCAGCGTTCTTTTCTTTTTGTGAGGGTTCCAAAGGTGCCACACGATCAGAAAAAAGCGAAACCATAACAGCGCTGTACAGCGCATGATCTGTGGCAATGTCACCATTCTTAATATGCCATTCGCCCTTACCTGTATCATTGCTCCAGACAATACCAATATCTTTGATTTCGGTCATGATGTGGGTTCACCTGTAGAGCTATTATTATACCCTTTGGGATGTTGATGTGATTTTAGACTAATTGACCCCGCCTTTACATCATCATAGGCTTTCATATTCTGAGCATTCACATTTTTGGTTACAGTCATATCTCCTTTAATTTGCACGTCACTGTTAATGATCATTTTTTTATTGCTTGCATTCATTTCAATTGAACCATCCTCTTTTAAAATGACCGAAGATCCTGATTTGTGATAAATCGCAACCTCGCCATCTTTAAGGGTTTTTATACGATAACGTTGATCGTTCGAGGCAACCACCACCCCTTTGTTCCGATCTCCTGATTGAAAACTGACAGTCACATCCGCCCCAACCACAGGCATGCTGGCAAAACCATAGTGCTGCATAAAGTAAATATTATCCCGTTGCTCATTCCCTGCAAAACATGCCTGTAGCGAGGGGGTATTTTGTCCTTGCTGCACACCTTTGGTTATCCGACCAATCCCCATCGACATATGAATACGCGTGGCTGCTGTTCGACTATCATCCGCCATGATTTTTCCAAAAAAAACCACCCGCTTGGGGTGGTTGTATAATTTATAAAATATCTTTTAATGATTATAGTTTTGACTTAAATAGTTCATATTTTTGGGATAAAAAATTCATTATATAAATATTTAATAAAGAATTTCTCTATGAAAAAAATTTTCTATTTATTGTTTTCATTAAGTTTAACAAGTTGCACAGGTGCAGATTGGAATTTAATTGGCAATTCGGCAACAAAATTACTAATGGACGAAGCTGCAAAAAACAAATAACCTTAAAAAATTATCCCTCAGCCATAGCCTGCACGACACCACTATTGGCAGCGTTCAAGACAATAGGTTGAGGCATAAAGGCTTCGGCAGGCATCAAAGTGATTTCTGCATGAGTGCCATCGTTACCCAGTCTGAACACTGTTTCGCTGATTAACAGTTTATTGGTTGTATTCACCTTTAATATTGGCAGGGAAATCGGTGCCAGTGTGTTGGGTGTCCATAATTTCCCGCTTTGATCCCGCCAACTATCGGTAATAATTTGCACGGACTGAGACCTGCCAAATCTGCGATTAACCTCCCATTGGGCACGTTGTTGAGAAACTATATAACCAGCATCCCCCATTTCCGCAGAAATTAATAAAGGCCGATAGCGTTTAACCATTGGATCAATCGCATCTTTTCCCACGGTTAAATCGTTCATTTGTTGAGATATTTGCGTATCTTCACCTGGCATTGCCGCCAAAGGAGAAGTCGTTTGCAAAATCATTGTAACCGCACTGAACCGTCCTGACAACGAACGCCTGACCGAGGCCTCCTCTACATTTTTCCCTTCCACAAAACCAGATGCTGCCGTCTCAGAGCCAACTTTACTGACAATAATATTTCCATCTGTGTCATCATAAAATAACAAGGCCGCAGCACGGGTCATACGGTCAATAATTTCATACCCTGTTTCGGTTAAAATAACCGAAAATTTCGGAATAACGATATTATCAACAGCACCAATTGTTTTCACGCCAATTCCATAAGGCTTACAAATCGCTTTAATTAATTCTATCACAGGGATATTGTTAAATTGATAAGTTTGAAACTTTGCCGAGCATTCGCATAAATCTGTTGTTTTTGACGTCCCTTGAACCGACAAAATATGTTCACTGGCACTTAACCTGCGTGTCACGGTTAAAATATAACCTGTGATTACAGCTTGACCACCAATACGAATGACACAATCTGCCCCTTCTGGCAAAGCACTATGGGTATCGGATGGCTCTGTACATTCCAACTCAAAAGTCGAAGGCATGATCTCTATTCCTCGACGAATAGATACCCGTGTCCAACCTGATAATCGTTTGTTATTGACATCAATGGTTACATCATTGATTCCTGATAATCGTTTGTTATTGACATCAATGGTTACATCATTGATTTTTGCATTACTTAAAGAAAATATATCGGTAATTGTTGATCCAATACTCATGAGCTCAAAACCTCTATTTCTGTTGGCATAAAGGCTGGATGAACAGGTTTAACACGTTTAATCAACTCCGATGCTCTATTACCATCAGCATATAATTGTTGTGCAAGCTGTAAAGCTGGCAAAGTTGCTGTTCGGGTCACCGTACGCAAATGAGGAACAGACCCCGCAGCATTCATTAAACATTCTAAAACTTTTGCCCTTAGTGTGCGTAACGCATTTACGGTTTGCATATTTTTATCATCAGTTGCTATGAGAATTTCATTATTAAATAATTTTGAAACTTTGGCACGTACATCTAACACTTCATCCCAACTGTCGGCTTGCCAATTTGCAATCGCTTTACAAAGGCCTGTAAGAGCTGCTCTTCGACAAATGGCAGATGTTGCTTTGATTAAATTATTTTCAGACTGTCCCAAAGGTGCTGATGTTGGTACTATAGAAACTTGATAGTTACATAAAGGAAAAATCAAATCCATTTGTGTTTTTGGATCATCAGAGAATTCTAGTAAAATGTTTGGTAAATCTATAATAGATTTTGCAAATTCATAGGGTGTGGCCATGTTAATATATCCCGTTCATATCAAAATCTGGATTAATAACTTTAACAGCCTTGATTAATTGATCTCTGTTGGTTGCTAAATTAAGCAACGCATCTTCCATTTGAGAAGCTGCAACATTACCCAATGCTGCAATTGGAATTGTTCCTGTACTTTGAAAGATTGCTTGTGACCCCCAATCACTCGCGATTGTAACAGCTTTATCCATCATCCCAAGATTAAAGGGTTGCACCGTATCACTTAGAAAATCCCCAATCGCAGAATCAGATAAAGCATCCGATAAATCCCCAATAACAGACCCAGTTAGTTCTGTAATAAAACCTGCAACAGGATTGCTATATTCAATGCAATCAAAATTGAACTCTATCTTATTTTGTAAATTATCTGGCTGACGCCAACCGCAATTAGTTATCGAAACCTTTAACATCCCAAAGGTCGGATGGATTAAATTGCCTGGACCTTCTTGTTCGACTGCATTAATCAGCAACTTACTTTGGATGATATAATCATCACCCAAAACAAACCCTTGAATATGGTATTTTCTTTGAGAACGACCCAAATCCTCTACCCATACTTGATCTTTGTTAGGATATTCGTGGATGGCTGTTTTACGACCATTTTCTCCACCGTTACTATTAACCCAAAAAGAAACTCCTCTAAAAGATGCTTTTCGCATTAAAATCCACTCGCTGATTTTATAGGATCCATTGCACGTTGATATTGAATAGATTCCACAGTAAGGTTAGAGCTACGGCTTTTGGCATTGATGTCCATTCCTTGAGGTTTCCCCTTAATATCAATTTCCAATAATAATTTTTGTGAGGACGCGTTATTATTGTTGAACGTCGGTAAATTAACCGCTGAAGCCGAAGGAATATTCATACCACCCACGCCGTCAAGTTGACCCAAGCCAGAATTTACCGTAATTGGAGATATCGCCCCCATATTCGACATGCTGGGCATGTTCTGGGCAATATTATTATTCGCTGTCAATCCTGGTGGAATAGCACCTGCAGGAACCGCCTGATTAAATTGTAGCTGTCCACTATTAGCCGATCCCAGATGTTTTTGGAAATTCATCATGGCTTTCATGCCCTCTGATGAAAACCCAGAAAGGTCCATTCCCCCTGAGGCAAGAAATTGTTTGACCCCTTTGCTGTTTCCACCATCATGATAAGCCCCATATGCAGCAACAGAATTCCCATTTACCTTTTTAAGCATTTGCTCGTAATATTTACGTCCACCCAACACATTTTGATAAGGATCGAATTTATCAACCCCCATATCTTTGGCCGCAGCATTGGTAAGCTGTGTAAAACCAAACGCAGAGGTGGTTTTATTCCCAACCATACGTCCACCACTTTCCGTCATAATCAATGCTTTCATCTGCGCTTCAGATACACGACTTCCTTGAGTAGCTTGTTGAATATACCCATTTAGCGTATTATTAAAGGCAGGCGTTTTTCCAACAATTCCTTGTGTTTGCTGCTTTGCAGGAAAGGAGACAATATTAGATCCAACTCCCCCTTGGCTTGTTGCCATAGGCGTTGTTGCAGCTTTTGTTACCTGATCAACTTTGCTTTGCATCGACGAAAAAAAGCTGCCAACTTTACCCGTCATTTGATTAAATTGCTTTTCACCATCAGACTTTGGCTTGTCTTTATTCGCACCAGAAAACCAACCCCCAAGCCAACTGCTACCACCCTTAGCTTGAACAGGCCCTGCATTATCATTCGCCACAGCTTCCACAGATGGTGTATAACTTGCAGATGATGGAGGTTGTATCTTCATCGTATTTGACACATCCTCGGCTTGCTTTTTAGTCAAACCAAGCGCATTACCGACTTTATCAACTGCAGATGTAATTTTACTGATAATATTCACAATATATTGACAAGCATTATAAAAAACTTTTTGGATACCATCTAGCATTCCGCTAAAAAAAATCGTTAAAGGTTCCCAGTTTTTTTGAATAATCCCCACAAGCCCCATAAAAGGCTTTAAAATTACTTGGATTGCTTTGATATAAATATCCCAAACTGTTTTAACCCCAGACCATAATTTTTCCCAATATGGCTTAAAGCTATCCCAATGTTTATAAATATAATTTGCAGCCAAGCCAATAGCCACACCCGCAGCAACAACGCCTATTCCAACAGGGGTCATAATTGCAAGTAATGACCCAAATATAGGAACAACGAGTCTCCCAATCGTCATCGCCATTGATGCAAAAGGCGCAATCGTTGACATGACACTGCCAACAACTCTGACTCCAATAATACCTGCAATAACTTCAAGAACGGTTTTAAGACCGCCGATCTTATCGATATTCTCTTGTACGGTATGGCTGAACTGTTTAATAGAATTCCAAACTTGTTGTACGCCATTTGAAACTTGTTGCCAGTTGATTGATTTTAGATAATTTGAAAATTGCTGCACATAACTCGCAATATTCCCAGCAACCCAATCACGATTAACCGCGATCCAATTAGCCATATTGGAAATAATGGGACTTAACACTGGCTCTATTGATTGTGCAAGGGAGTTACCAAACCCCTCAACCGATAGTGTTAATCCCGCTTGCGCCTCTCTTAATCGATTGGCCGCCTTTACCCCATCCTCATTCATAACCCCATATTTCATCGCTTCACGGCGATAGCGTTCCATACCAGCAGCGCCTTCACGCAGATAAGGCAACATTGCTTTACCAGAGGCCCCAAAAGCAGCCATGGCTAATGTAGCTTGTGCTGCTGGATTTTTGATTTTTGCAATAACATTTGCAACGTCCCCCATGATGGCTTCAAATGGACGAGCAGAACCATCAGCATTATTCATCGCAATATGCATTGCATTCATATTCGCAATAAATTGAGGATTACGCCCGCCCCGTGCACTCCATAGATTTTCTTGTAATGATGCCATTGATGAAGTTAGGGTCTCGGCAGAAACTCCAGCTAAACGCGCGCCGTTTTGCCAGCCTTGCAGTTTGGACGCAGACATTCCTAGATTTTGGGCGGTCGTTTGTAGGTTGCTGCCAAAATTAGCCCAGTTTGTGGAAAGCCTTGCCATGCCTGCAATGCTTGCAGCACTGGTAATCGTTCCCAAAACAGGAGCTATTTGTCCCATCACCCGAAAGGTAGAGGTCGCTGATGCACGCACACGGGAAAAACCCTCATTTAATCGTGTCATCCCTGATAGCTGAGAAAACCTATCAAAAGCACGTTGCAGGTTTTTAACTGGGGCCTGCATACGTTCTATGTTTGCATTGACCTGTTGAAAAATCTTTGTTGCATTATCAACTGCTGTTACTGATAAAGAAATAGGACTTACCATTAATCTTACCTTTGTGCTTTACGTTCAGCCTCTTGGCCTTCTTGGACAGCCATAGCTGCTTCAAGCAATTCCTCACCAGTCATTTCATCAATGATTTTGGGTGGCCATTTAAAAAAATAAATTAATTGCCGACCAAGTTCTCGCCAGTTTCTTGGCCACTTGGAAAAAAATGCATTAAATAATTCGAAGCTTTGAAAAATTTGCTGATAGGAAGCTTTAAAATAGTCGCCATTTTTTGACCTGTAACCGATGTTAATAACGACACTTGAAATTCGAACCCACCAATAACCTGATTGCTGTATTGATCCATTTGATGCATAGCCATTTTACGTTGCTTTACAGTTGGTTCTTGTAAAGTTAATGTTTCGATCATGTCCCCATCAGCCCCAGATAATGATATTGGCTTATCCAGTTCCATCTCCCAACGATCTTCAGAACAATCGACCTCATTATTTTTTTGAAAGGCCATTATATATTCTATGGCTTCATCTAAGATACGGGTTGGTAGTTCCTCCAACGCTTTAACTGGAATTCCTGAAACTTTCGCAATTAAAGCAATTTGCACATCATAATAAGCCTCACCAGAATTTTTATTCCCCATCGACTTAAATGCTGTAATGACATCATTAGCAATCGGTTCAGAGAGGTTGATTTCTTTATATTCATGACCATCAACCAAAATTAATGAATTAAGAGTAATCTTTTTTGTTGGTTCCATTAAGCAATATCCTCTACCACATCATCGCCCTCGAATTTAACCTCAAAGGTTCCCTCTTGGGTATTCAGTTCTGGTTGCTCAACCAGCCACATTTCATTTCCTGTGACGACTTTTCCAGCGCCTAAACGGGCAATAATCGTAGCTTTTTCTTTGTTCATTATTTCAGCAATAGATTTGTCTTTACGATCAATTAATGTTGCTGAAATCGATCCTTGGGTTGGCATTTTGGTAAACCCAGCAACGCCCGTTTGCGCAACCACAGTTTCTCGTTTAAACCCATTAACTGTAAATTTTATATCTTTGGCGTTCCAAACCTCACCATCAATGGTAAGGGTTGCATAACCACCAATTGCACCTTGTGTTGAAGCCATTTTTAATTATCCTTTGGTAAATTGGCAATTGCCAGCAATAACAAAAAGCTGATCTGAAAAACGATAAGGCATTAATAATTTAACCGTACCATTCCCTGCATTTTCTGCCGTCAGCTCTTTGGCAAAGCCCTCTGCGTCTTGCACCCATAAATTACTTGCTTGAGTGCGATATCTTGCAATACAGGTTTTCCCAATTAATTCAGCTGTGGTTGCCTGTTGCCCTGCAGTAATTTTACTGCCATCTCTTAATAAAATGTTACGAGGAAATTGAGAGGCCAAATATTGTTTCATATCTTGGATACAAATTGCAGCGGTCAGGATGGTTTCGATATTAATATAGCTGTTATCGTCATTGCCATAGCTATTACGTTGATAGGTTGTAATTAACCGTTCAATCACAACGTCACTATTGTCATTCACAATGAAGGTGGAAATCCCATCATAAAGTAAGGAGTTACGTTGATTAAACGTCAAACTTCCCAAAGCGGTAGGAGGCATCACATTTAAAATAAGCCCTGTAATAGGAATAGCAGGATTATTACGCATACTGACAGCCACATGCGCCCCCACTTGAGCCGCCCAGATCATTGGATGGGTTGGACTGTCTGATGTTGTAATTAACGTCATATGCTGGTCATTTAACTGTGTACCAAGAGGTGTAATCGTGCCATAACTTCCTTTGATTGCAGAAATAGAATGACCAAAAAGTTGTTCCGTGGTTTGCCACCGCCCAGACTGATCATTCAATAAATCCGTAAAAATCGATAAAGATTGTAAATCAGCATAAGGATGAATAAACAAATCAAACTGACGATTACCAAGGCCAGACAAAGACGATGTCAATGTTGATGGCACCCCAACCCCACCCTGCATTTGAGCAATTGTTGCAGTAATCCCTGCAGGTAATCGTTGCCCTGCAATTTCACCAAGAAGATTAATCCCCAAAGCAATATCATTACCGCAGGCTCCAGCATTTTTAGCTGTAAACGTTATTTTTGTATCTTTAGCTGTTCCTGTTACAGGTAAATTAGAAAAAGCATTCACACGATCGGCAAAGCTTTTAATTATATTAGTTGCTGAATCGCCGTTGCTCACATATTGTTCAACAAGCTGATCTCCAACATAAAAAGTAATCTTGCCTGCTTGTGTAGCTATTCCCGATAAAGTCAAAGAACCTGTTGCTTTACCGCCCCCACTTGGGTCAGATAAAGGTAAAATCCAGACCTCACCCCGCGTATCGATTTTACGATAGGCCTCTATCATTAGGGCAATTTGTGACCCTTGGCCATAGACACCTTGCACAGCAGTCACGCCAGCAGCTTCAACAGCAATATCAGGGGTTCCACTGGCTGAAACAAGTTTTTGTCCAATTAATAATACCCTGCGCCGTGCTGTTGCTGTGTTCGCTTTGGAAGCATCCAATGCAAAAAAAAGGCCAGGCACACGGTTCTCACTAGAATACCCACGAATAGAAATTGTATCAGCCATCTTTTTCTTCCTTTTTTACCATTGCCATCGTGCTTTTTTTTATCTCTGAGCTTGAAGAGGGAAGTATGATCACATCCCCTGTTTGAATAAGACGTTGCCAATGAAGATCATCAGGAACCTCTTCACCTTGATCAGACAAAAGGCGCATGGACGTAGGCCAGCGCACCATTCGTCCTGGTGCTGGTTTAATAAACATGATTAAGTTTCTCTGTAATAATAATTAAATGGTTTGACCTGTGATATGATCAAGCATGGCACCTTGCGGATTGAATTCTGCACGATATTTACATGACATCACAAAGCGTATTTCGGCAATTTGTTTACCTGTATCTCCGTGAAATACAATATCTGTATCAAAAGATGGGATCTGTTCGACCATTTTTTGAAAATCATAATCGCATAGAATGGCATCTTCGATTTTATAACAAATTGCATCTATCTGATCTGAAGCATTATCAATATTGACAAAACTGCAAAAATATTGAGTAACCAAAGTGGCCGTTCGAATAAAAACAGGCGTGCCAACGGTTAAAGCCTCTGCATGATCCGATGGTGAAGATGTAAAGAAGCAAGGCAATCGATCTTGTGGAACCTTGATAGGAAAGTTTTTAAAGATGCGATCATCAGGAACCAATTGCGTTTCTTGTAAAATAATTGCCAATCGATTGCGTAAAAGAGACCTATATAAAATCTTATTTGGTTGCATCATTTAAACCTCAGCATTATTCAAAATCAAATGTGCGCCCCCTTGCCCATCAACTTGCACCTCTTGAACAAAGTAATCGATGCCCTCAATCGTCACCCAATCCCCCATATCTGGTTTGCTGGACAAATCATCAAGGCGAATACCCATCACTACACGCGTAGCAACAATTCCACTGTTTCCACCGTCTATTCCCGTAATGGGGTCTTGTAGACGTGTCACATCATCAAATATCGCTTTTATTAGTTGGATCTGACCATTTTGATTGTGATAAAGAACCCCTCTGCCAAACGAATTCATACAAGGGATTAGCACAAGGTCTTTAAAATTAACTGACATCACTTCCTTCTTTGGGGATATGGGGTTGAGGAATAATGACCCCTCCAGCTGGTAAAATAGACCCCTCAACTGCATAATGATGTTTAATCAAATGATCTGCATCTTGTTGAGGCAAATCGAGGATTGTTCCCCCTTTATATCGCACCCCATTATGATATAAAGTGCGATTACGCATCAATGTAACCGTAGTGGTTCCTGTGGACGCAAAAAAAGCAGAAGATTTTTGATCATTCTGCTTCGTTACATCAGTATCAGAGCCTTTCTGTAAAGATGGTGATGGATTATTATCCACCGTTGCTCCTGGAGGATTATCCCCAATATTTAGCTCTGGAGGGAGGCCTTCATTTTGATCTTTGAAGTCTGGATTTTTTGGATCTTTTGCCATGATTAGTCATTCCCTTTGGTAACATGTGCAACAAAGCTTGCATTAATTCGGGTTGGAATGGTTAAGGGAGAGGATTGCAACATCAGCATTAATTGTCCTGGGTCGTTTTCAAACCACATTTTCGGTGCAAATGGTGCTGGCACATACCCTAATGCGGGATCTAAGATTAACCCATATGCCCGCGTTCCACCCAATTGATCAGAAATCCCCATCATAATGCCATCAGGGATCATCGGACGTTCCACATTCTTTTCATCCACGTACCATTCATTATACAACCATACGCGATACGTGCCCCAATATCCTTGCAAAACGGCACCCGCAGCCATCGATGGTCCACCCTTTAAATTGACATCGTCATTGGCACGAATGGCAGAGTTTAACAACATTTGATAAATTTTTTCATTTTTAATCAAAGCATCATAAGCTGAATTGGTAAAAACTAAATCGGTAATTTGCGCACCAGAAGATTTTAATACTTGTTTTGCCCAACTCCGTGTATCTGCAGTTGGATCAGCAATGCTGTTCGTATCATCCCACAGGCTTGTTCCAGTAAGAACAATATTTAAATCAGGATCACGACCAAAATCAATAAATGCCGTTTCATATCCATCCCCCTGAATAGTCAAGCTTCCATTCGTCAAGCTTTGCGTTGCCATCCATTCCATACGGCGTTTTAACATATCTTGTTGGTCAGCTAATTCCATCGCAAGAACGGCCATATAGCGTTCCTGACCAGTCTGTTGATTACCACCAATTTGTTCGCCAATCATACGACGAACTGGACGCATCATATCAGGGGAACGCTTATCTTTGATATAAGGAGGTTTAAAAAGTTTCGTTTGAATACGCCGACTTTCAACCAACTTCCCCTCTACTAAAGGAGAAACGAAAGGCGACATACGCCGTTTACCAACATCAATATCAATAGCAACATGACCATCATTGGAAACAACTTCTTGTGGAAAGAAACTATCCAAGAAAAAGCAATTCGCTGTTTTTAAATTTTCAACAACGCCAATTAATGTGGCGGTATCATATATTGTAAATCCAGTTTGTTGTGTTTCAGACATTTTATACTCTTATAAACTTAGGTTGGGTTGTCAGCATTAACGACATCTTTGAAAAAGATAGTAAAAGGACGGGAAGCATCTCGTAATGCATCAAGCGTCCAAGAATCATCTATAATGATACGATTGGCATTAAATTCACCCGTAAAATAAGCCCCAGCAGTAACGTCACCATTTGTTGTGTTATATGTATCTGCCAAAACCACGATGGATGATGGTGTTGTGGTTGAAGTGGTGCCATCATTATTCGTAGCAGAGGTTAATTTAGAAATAACATAAACCCCAGTCTCGTCTTTACTGAGCACTGTGCCACGCTGCAAAATACCTTGGTCAGTTTTCAACGTGATATTTTGTGTGACAAGCTGTAAATCCCCAGCAATTAAGTTATCTTGGCGATAGCTGACATCAATATTTCCAGCTATTTGAGCACTTCCACCCATAATTATTGCACTCATTATTTACTTCCTTTCAGAACAACACCTGTTCCTGCTGCTGCTTGTAAAATTTTAGCAGCTTGACTTTGATTAACACTGGGGTGCGGGGCATCAGGACTTACAAATTGATGAGTAACGCGTGCCATCCGTTGATCAAAAGCACTGGCCTTTGATCGTTTTGGTGATGATGGCCGTGTCATTGCCCCTGCCTTTAAAATACGAATTGCACTTTTACGTGAAAGGTTGCTGCCAAATGCCAACTCCGCCGCAAGTGCCAGATTATTGGCCGCAGCTTTACAACCAAAGATTGCCGCACAACGTCCCCGTTCTCTTGCTCTAGCTTGAGCTGTGGTGGTATCTTCTTCATCCTCAGCATCGGTTTCGTCATCGCCTTCATCTTCAGCATCAATATCGTCGTCATCCCCTTCAGCGTTGGTGCCATCATCATCTTCCTCAGCACGCTTGGCTTTTTTGCCTTTTTTGGCTCTGCCGTTTTGATCTTTTGGATCTTCGGGATTTTGGCCATCATCCTCGGCATTATTATCTTGGTCATTATTATCCGCATTTTGATCTTCTGGATCAGATTCTTCTGCCCTAGCGTTAACTAAATGTGCAAAACTATGAGCTTGTTTTTGCTGTCTTGGTTTTTTGTTGGCCAATGTTTTAACCATCCTTTATTTTCCTTTTATTTGTTGTGTATATAAAAAAGCCTCATCCGCTGACATCACATAATCAGCCAATCCAGCCTGTACACCAAAAGAGCCAAGAAAAGTTCCTGCCTCCATATCTCGTATTTTTTGGGCAGGTAAGTTACGATTTCTGGCGACTTGTTTCACAAACATTTCACCCAAAAAATCGACATCAGCCTGTATGCGACCTAACGCACCTTCGGTCAAAGAAGTCGTTGGTGCGTTCTCACCTTTAAAAGCACCATAGGTTATGGTAGTGATTTTAATCCCTGCTTTATCCAAGGCGTTGGTGATATCTGTGTGCATGGTAATGACACCAATACTGCCCACCCCACCCGCCATAGGCACGGTCACAACATTGGCCGCACTGGCAATTGCATAAGCCGCGGAATAAGCACTGTCATCACAAATGGCAATGACTGGCTTAACTGATCGAATTTTATAGATAATATTCGACAGCTCAAAACAACCCGAAGCAACACCCCCAGGACTGTCAATTAACAAGATGATTTTTTTAATCGTGGGATCATTAACCGCATTGGCCAATTGATTACGAATATAATTATACCCACATGCCCAACCAGAATAGTAAAAATCCCCAGGGACTAATATTCCCTTGATTTCAATAATTGCAATATCTTTACAATGTTCAACAGTTGGCAACTCTGCTTGCCCTATACCAGCTAATAACCGCCGATCCCCAGCCATGATTTCCTCGGCTAATAAGGACGCACGTCCGCGTTCCAACGCCAAAGGTCGGTTTAATAATTCTATAAAATTCATAATGCTTTCAGTTTAACTTATTACGCAGTCGGTTTTTGTTGCGGTTGAGATGCTGAAGAGGCTTGGCCATTTTGAATATTCCCAGCCCATTCTGGCAAAGGAATACCCAATTGTTTAAATCGGTCTATTTCAATAGCACGTTGATTAATAATTTCTTCCCAATCACCGCCTGCATTTTCAGCAGTTTCTGATTCCAAAGAAGATAAACCTGCATCCATCCCTAAAATAGAGCCTTGACGTTCAGAAACTGGATCAATCCACCCACGCCCTGGTCCCAACCATTTACATCTGGAAATTGGTGTTTTTAACAAATCAATATGGTCGATTAACCATTCATCCGTCACCCCTTTTGGCCAAGGAAGATCATTGACCATACAACATTCCTCTAGCCACGCCGTGCGTAGTGGTGAGGCAAAGCCAGAGGCAAAATTATCCCGCCTGCGCGTTAAAGTTTTCCATGCTTCCAACATCGCTGCTCTTGCCGATGAGTAATTTACATCAGACCAATCTTGACTGATTTGTTGGGTAGAAAGCCCCGTTCCCGCAGCAATATGACGCAGTGCCGAGCCAAGAAATTCTTTATATTGAGAATGAGGGTGCGTAGCACTGATTGTATTGATCTTTTCCCCTGGGAATAATGTAGGAAGGCGCATATTCCCAATCGTTAAGTTTTTACCTTGATGATATTCAGAACGATTATGTTGATAGCGCATCAAGTCTTCATTATTTTCCAACCCCAATGCATCGGCAGCCGAAGCAGGATCAAAAGGACTTTCTAAATAGGCCGCAAGGAACGCATTTAAAACCGCTGCATCCATTTCTGTTTGATCATATTTAGTAATCATTTTCAGGCGTTGAATAATCGGGGTTAAAATCCCAGCCCCACCTCGATGTTCGTCTGCACGTTGTGTTTCAAAATAATGAACAACCTTTGGCCTGCCCCAATCAGTTTCTTTTTCAATATAGTTCCAC
>NZ_CAMXCI010000002.1:0-356792 GCF_947179115.1 Commensalibacter papalotli (ex Botero et al. 2024) | reverse complement strand
AAACACCCCAAAACTAATCTCTCAGTCCCAAGACAAATACGCTACCAGCATATCCCCTTCTCATCCTATTTACTTGTCAATGAACACCCCAACACTCAGTCGGAAAGTATATTACGCTAACATCGTCGGCGTGAAGACTTATCTACACAAAAGATTATAACTAATCAACCCTTATTTTTAATTTTTTTATTTTTTTTTGTTTTTCTATAATTTTGACAAAATTTTAATTTTTATAAGTTCAGACATTAACCTTAATAAAGGTTTTAATCTTTAATGAATCTTTTGTTTTCTTATATTGCTCAACCTCATCAAACTTTACACTCGCTACCGATTGCGATTGAGATAGCGCGTAAACACCCTAATATCAAAGTGCATATTGCGTGCACTACTCATGAACACTTAAATTATATTCAGTCTATTATTGCTTTATATCCCAACACCAATTTGCATTATCATCTTTTTTCCCTTCCAAGTCTTGTTCGTAAAAGGATTAAGCTGCATGGAACCAATGCAATTTTAAAGTTGCTAACATTATATTTAAACCGTGATCTCTTTCAAAAATTTTCAGCTATTATTGTCCCTGAGAGAACCTCCCTTTACTTAAAGCAATTTGGAATTACCAAACCGAAGCTCATATGGACTCGTCATGGTGCAGGAGATAGAGCAGTCGGGTTCGCAAAAGATGTGCGTAAATTTGATTTTATCCTGATGGCAGGTGAAAAGATTGAACAAAGATTACTACAACAAGACTCTCTTCATCCTGGACGATACCAAACAGGGGTGTACGCGAAATTTGATATTGTTCATATATTAAGGAAGCAACCTCAACCTGTTTTATTCAACAATGACAAACCTACCATTTTGTATAACCCGCACTTTAAACGACATTTATCCTCTTGGCATAAATTTGGACATAAAATTTTAATACAATTCGCTGAGCAAAATCACTATAACCTTATTTTTGCGCCACACTTTAGACTGTTTTACCCCCCATCACCGAAAGATTACGAGGTTTTTGCAGCTTACAAACAGCATCCTCATATTTTAATTGATCTCGGAAGTGAACGTAGCATAGATATGACATATACAATCGCAGCAGATTTATATTTAGGTGATGTCAGTAGCCAATTATATGAATTCCTGATTAAATTAAAACCATGTGTATTTTTAAACGCTCATAATATTCACTGGAAGCGTAATGAAAATTATCAATCTTGGGCTTTGGGGCCTGTTATATCCTCGCCTAATCATATTATTAAAATAATCAATGAAGCATTTATCTTACAAAAAAACTTTCTTCATTTACAAAAAGATTATATACGCAATACATTTGGAACATTAAACTGTCCCACTGCACACATTGGGGCAAAAGCAATTGTTGATTATCTAAAAAAAGCGTAAGATAAACAGAGTATAACAATTGTTTGTATAAACTTGGTGGAATTTTAATTGTGGAAATAGCAAATTATCCAACTCCGACTGAATCTGGCTTAAAGCGACGTCTAGGTGAATTTACTTCTCTTGCTGAGGCTTTAGATTATGCAGCACAAGGTCAGTCTGGAATTAATTTTTATTCAGCCAAAGGAGTTTTATTAGAATCACTTCCTTATTCTTTGTTAAAAGAACAAGCCAAAGAAACAGCTGGAAAACTATTAACTCTTGGCCTTAAAAAAGGGGATCGCGTTGCTGTTATTGCAGAAAGCGATAGCGATTTCAGTCGCATCTTTTTTGCTTGCCAATATGCAGGTCTTATCCCTGCTCCTATGCCTTTACCTGTAGCGTTTGCTGGCAAATCTGCATATATTAATACATTACGTGGCATGATACACAATGCCACAGCTAAGGCAGTCATCACCGCACAAACCATACAAAGTTGGACACCAGAAATTATTGATGGGTTCTCATTATGTTTTGGTGGTACTCCTGAAGAACTTATGGCTATCAAAGCTGATAAAGATATTGAATTACCAATTATTGATAGTGATGATATTTCTTATTTACAATTTTCATCTGGCAGCACACGTTTCCCAATGGGTGTTGCTGTGACACAAAAAGCGTGTCTGGCAAATGTATATGCCATTGCAAAATATGGTTTAGTGGTCAGAGAAACTGGCGATCGCTGCGTTTCTTGGCTACCTCTTTATCATGATATGGGATTAGTTGGTTTTTTCATTACTCCAGTAACCTGTCAACTAAGTATTGATCTACTCCCAACAAGAGATTTTGCCAGAAGGCCGCTTGTTTGGTTAGATATTATCAGTCGCAACAAAGGCACTTTATCTTACAGTCCATCTTTTGGATTTGAGCTTTGTGCACGCCGAGCACCCACATCAACTATGGAGCTAGATCTTTCAAGTTGGAGAGCTGCTGGAATCGGCGGTGACATGATCCGGTCTCATATTCTAGAACAATTTGCCATACAATATGCACAATATGGTTTCAGTCCAAAAGCTTTTGTCGCCAGTTATGGTATGGCTGAAGCAACACTGGCTTTAACCTTTGCTCCTTTGGATACTGGGGTAAAAACAGATACAGTTGATTTGCATATTCTCGAAACAGATGGAATTGCTAAACCTTGCAACGATCCTCATCAAAGTGTTCGCACGTTTGTATTATGTGGCCCTATTTTACCTGGCCATGAAATGGAAGTCCGTGATGAGCAAGGAAATATTTTACCAGAACGTCATGTTGGAAGCGTTTTCGTTCGTGGACCCAGCTTGATGAAAGGTTATTTTCATCAAGAAGAAGAAACCAAACGTATTTTAAGTGCTGATGGTTGGTTGAGAACTGGTGATCTTGGCTATATGTTAAATAATGAAATAGTGATTACAGGACGTGAAAAAGATCTAATCATTATTAATGGACGTAATATTTGGCCTCAAGATTTAGAATGGTCCGCAGAGCATCATTTTACAGCACTCAGAAGTCGTGATGTTGCTGTTTTTTCTGTAGATACCGATGAGCACGAATCCATCGTAGCATTAGTACAATGTCGCTTTCTTGATCCTCAAGACCGTCAAACATTGCAAGAAGAAATGGTCAATCTATTCAGACGTCAACACGGGGTTGAAGTCTCTGTAATCCTAGTTCCTCCGCATAGTTTACCTCAGACATCATCAGGGAAACTAACCCGAGCACGTGCGCGCAAAATGTTATTGGATGGAGAGTTTAATATAAGCGCCTAAGCTTTTGATCAAAAGGCTGGTTGTAGAATTAAAAATAATCAGCCATTATTAATATAATCTAATTATAAAGGGTATGCCGTCATGACTGAAACGATTGAAAGCGTTTCTCAAACGATTATAGAAACACTCATGGAAAATCCAAAAGTTCCACGTAATATAACTCCAGATAGCAAAATTATCGAAGACCTAGAATTCGATTCGTTGGCTGTTATGAATTTTGTTATGGAAATTGAAGACAAATTGGATGTCTCTGTTCCTTTGGATCGTTTAACAGACGTTCGCACAATTCGTGATCTTGCCGAAGCCATTATTTCATTAAAGTAAAAAGCTCAATTTTTATGGATATTTTTACCAAATTTAAAACGCTTGAAACTGCCTTTGCACATCTCTCATCTATATCAGAACATAATCCTTTTGGTACTACGATTGAAAAGATGATTTCGGCTACAATCGGAATCATTAATGGTAAAGAAACTTTGCTGTTTGGCACAAATAATTACCTTGGCCTCAGCCAATCAGATGCTGCACGTCATGCTGCTGCAGATGCAGCAATGCAATATGGGGTTGGCACGACAGGTTCACGAATCGCTAATGGTACTTATTCTTTACATCAAGAATTAGAACAAGATTTAGCAAAATTTTTTAATCGTCGTTCTTGTATGGTGTTCTCTACAGGATATCAAGCAACTTTGGGTATGGTCTCTACCCTTGCAGGAAAAGACGATTATCTGTTCCTAGATGCTGATTGTCATGCAAGTATTTATGATGGCAGTCGTATGAGCCAAGCTCAGATTATTCGCTTTCGCCATAATGACGCTGATGATTTGCGCAAACGTATGCGCAGGCTTGGCGATATTCCTGGCATTAAGCTGGTTGTCGTCGAAGGCGTTTACTCTATGTTTGGTGATGTTATTCCACTAAAAGAATTTGCCCAAGTTAAAAGAGAAGAAAATGCTTATTTAATGATTGATGAAGCACATTCTTTTGGTATTTTTGGTGAACATGGCCGTGGAATTGCTGAACGAGATCAAGTAGAAGCGGATATTGACTTTACCGTTGGTACATTCTCTAAAAGTCTAGGTACCGTTGGTGGATATTGTGTTTCAGATCATCCACAAATGGATCTGTTACGCCTTTGCACTCGACCTTATATGTTTACAGCGTCTTTACCTCCTGAAGTAATTGCTGCAACCAAAGCTAATCTGGAGATTATCAAGAATCATCCTGAGTTAATGCATAAACTAATGGATAATGCATCTCGGTTCTATCATGCATTACAAAGTGCGGGCTTCTTAACAGGACCTGATATTAGCTCTGTCATCTCTGTAATTTTAGAAGATCTTGTTCAAGCCTCTCGTTTTTGGAATAGAGTCTTAGAATTGGGGGCATATATAAACCTCAGCCTGCCTCCTGCAACGCCTGACAGTCGCCCATTATTGCGCGCAAGTATTGCTGCTGCACATACAACTGAACAAATTGACAAGCTTGTACAAATCTATATCCAAGCCGCTCAAGATGTGGGCGTTCCTTTGAAAAAAAATTAACGGTTAAAAACACCCTGGCGATAAAGTTTTATTAGAATCCAGGGTGCGTTGATTAAAGGATGTTTCTTTTGAAACGGTGTTAAATTCAAATCTATCCCTTGATGTCGCTTGATTTTCCAAGCAATATATTCAGCACCACCTTGAAATGTAAATGCTGCCTTCATAAGTCGTGCAATATTCAAAGGACGACCCATTTTTTTCCTAAAGTTCCATTTTTTATAAGCAGTTTGTCGCTCTTTATCCGAAATATTTACTGTAAAATAGTTTGTTTGTGAGTGTTGAAAAGGAATCGATAACCCTTTCCAACCGACTTCTAACAACTGAATAAAATAATCTTCTCTATTCTCTAAAATAGACATAGGACGATTTTTTGCTTCTACTCGTAATTCTGCACTATAGGTATGCGCAAATAAATTACACCAAAATTCTTCACCGTTTGCTTCTTTGGGACCCAAATATGCAGCCCACCAACTAGCGGTTGCGACAGCACGAACGAGACAGCCAAACAAATCTTGGCAAGCTTGATCATTCCTGCTCCACATAATTTTAACAGGTTGGCAAAACCGTGCCCACATAGTGGTATCAATGGATTGCAATCCTGTTGCTTGCCTTAACTGCTTTAACGATAGAATCGCTACTTTAGCCCTTAAAACAACCTCGCCTTCTTTATATTCATGATATTCGATATTAGGAGGTAACAGCACATTAGCAAAATAGCGGCCCGTTTTGTCATTATACCAATCACTTAGATCTTCACATACAATATAAAAATCTAATAACCCTGTTAAATCTTGCTTCCACAAACTCGACCCATAATACAGAACTCCTATAGGGTTCCTCTCTTTTATAATGGATTTAATAAAATTAAAGACACATGTGGGTATAGTATTCAGTTGAGTAACGATATCTGAAAGTATGGTCATCGACATAAGGAACAACTATAAACGTACAAAAGAAAATTCAGGGCCAACCGAGAAATAAACCTCATGATTATCCCCTGTATCATAATGCTCGCCATCAAGAATAATCTCTTGTTGAATATTCATAGCGATTCGCTGTGCAACTCCACTTTGATAGGAAGGGCTATTACGCAACCACATTGGAGTCTTTCCACGCAATAACGTAAAACATGCAGATATAAGTTTAGAAGGATAAGCGTTCACATTTAGATAATGTAACCGTTGATCATCATATTTCCCTCCCCAAAAAGGCCACATACCACTGGAAAGGCTTTGTAATGTTGTCGCTAAAAATAAAAAACTATTCTCTTTAGTAACTTCCTGTTGGTCATATTGTATCTGGCAAGGCTCACCTTTTAACCACAAGTCCCGTGTTTTAGGCGCAAATAACTTTAGCAAGGCAAAAAGAATTGTAATACCAACAGCCCAATCATGAGCAAAATTCTTAAGAATTTTTGGATCATGGGCTATATTAATCGCTCTCGTAAAAGCAGCAGTACCTGAAAACATCCCTAATACAGCTGGCCTTGAAGAGTCTAACCATTCTATTTTTAATGCATGACGATGTTGTACAGAGTTAATTAAACGCTCTCTTTCCGATAAAATTTTAACTCGTTGTAATGCTTCCATTCCACGAATCCCAAAACCTATATCTTTGGCAATTAAATTAGTATTACCCGAAGGCAAAATAACCAGTTTCGGTAACTTATCTGGTGGATAAGCATGATAAATAGCCGTCATCACCTGACTGATCGTTCCATCCCCACCATCAACAATAATACATTCTATATTCTCTGATGCATATTGAGACAGCATACTATTTAATTGTTCTATGGTGTTTGGCACACAATAGCGATGTCCTAGCCAACTTGACGCAAATTCCGAGAAATCTGGGTTTTTATTTTGATTTAGTCGACTGGTTGGATTTCTAATCAAAGCAATTTTTTGGGTCACAAACTGTTTCCAACATTCTATAGATCTTGTTTTTCAGACAGAAGCATCGTAATAAAACATTCGTATATATTAAACGCTTTATATATACTTCTTTTGTCTTTTATGAAAAATTCAATAAAAAAATCAACTATATTCTGGCAAACTTATATATTATTATGATTGAAAGATCATCAGCTAAAGGATAGTTACTTTTGAAACGCTTTACGATTGCTCATATTTCTGACCTTCATTTACCTATAGAGACGCTTCAATTTTCAAAGCTATCCCTTTGTAATAAACGTTTTTTAAGCTTCTTATCTTGGCAAAAGAGGCGGTTAATTTTACAAAAGAAGAATCTTGATCTTGTCATTCAAGATATGCAAGCCAATCAGCCCGATCTTGTTTTAATTTCGGGAGATTTAACTAATCTTGCTTTGCCAGAAGAATTTAAACAAGCCGCAGACTGGTTACATCAATTATCTTTTCCGAATATTCGCGTTGTGCCAGGAAATCATGATTGTTTGGTTCAAACACAATGGTATAATACACATGCCTATTGGACCCCTTGGACAAAGGCATATCGTCAGGATGATTATCCAACCATTACAAAAACAGATACAACGGCGATTATTGGAGTCTCTACTGCTGTTCCAACATTACCTTTTTTTGCCAGTGGATATATTGATCAAAATCAATTAGAACGTATTAAAGAAGCTTTACACAAAGCAAAAGAAAAGAAATTATTCCGTATTGTTATGTTACACCACCCCCCTGTCTCTGGTATTACCAAAGAAAGAAAAGCTTTGAGAAACAGAAGTAAATTAAAAGAAATCATTCTTGAAGAAGGCGCAGAAATGATTCTGTATGGCCATACTCATAAAACTACGACGCAAAAGTTTCTTAATACCAATATTCCAATGCTGGGGATTGCCTCGGCGTCATCAAATGCAGTTCGTATGCAAAGACAGGCTGCATGGCGAAAAATTGTTATCGACTCCCATAATGATCACCTTCACGTTAATTTTTCAGTCAGATCTATAGATAAAAACCAACAATTTATCGAAAAATCTTGCTTTTATCTAAACCACCAACTTTAGTTTCTCCCCTTGTCAAATAATAACTCATCCTCACATCATAAAAATTTTTTTTGGTCTCGTCCTATTCCTGGAACTTTGGATCATTATTGTATATATCTGGCATTACCGACATTTCTAATTGCACTTGGGATTATCCTTGCAGCATTAATGCTTGCACGGTTACTTGTATTGCTTGATCTACTGGCTTCAGATAACAGCCCTCTTAGTACTTTTTTAGGATTACTTGCTGATCTTGTTCCCCATTATCTAGGATTAGCTATTCCAGCAGCACTTTGTGTTGCTGTTTTCTCCAGTGTGCGGCAAATGAGCATTAACAACGAAATTGATGCTTTATTGAGTTCTGGGATTTCCTTGTTACGTTATTCGCGCCCTTATATCTTAAGTGGAATCGTGGTTAGTATTTCATGTATTATTTTATATGGTTACATCCAACCTTATGCACGTTATGATTTTCGTGCTGCTTATTTTTACGCGTCGCATGCTGGTTGGGTTCCCAATATACAAAGCCATACCATTGTTAAACCAAGCGATAATCTTGTGATGGTTGTAGACCAAGCTACAGATCACGGCACACACTTATCTGGTGTTTTTATTCGTCAAAAAACATTTAATGAGAAAAAAAAACCAATCGAACATATTATTATTGCTAAAACAGGTACATTTTATACAGCTGACAACCGTTCTAAAATACAGCTAAATTTATACAATGGGCAAAACTTGACTTTAACCTCAAACGGTAAAAATAATATTACTGATTTTACGCAGGCAGAAAAACAACTAAAACAAGAAGGAAAGAAGGTTATCTTTCGCAATCGTGGAGATGATGAAAGAGAACTAACTATTGTCGAGCTTTATCAACGGTTACGATATCCTACTAATTTTGTTGACGTATCGACGGGCAAAATTAAAATATTAGATATTAAAGCAGAATTTCACTTTCGCCTTGTAAGGGCATTATCAATTTTATGCATCCCCCTTCTAGCAACAGGGTTAGCCATTATTAAAAAACGTAAAAAACGTAATTGGGGGGCACCATTAATTGCTGCAGTAACTTTAGTAACATATGATCATATTCAACAATTAGGATCTGAATTGGTTGCATCTGGGCATCACTCAGCACTGATTGCTTTATGGCTGCCTTTGTTCCTTTTTTTCATTCTTTGTTGCGCTATATTACGTTTTAAAAGTGGTTCTTTAGGACTTTCTTTCAACTTTTTATTAAAACGTCCCGCTAGTCTTATAGGTAAATAATGAAAAATATGTTTAAACAACATCAGTTGATTATTTATCTTTCTGCACGACTATTAAGTACAGTTTTAGGGTCTGCACTGATATTAACCATAATTATGGAAGCCTTAACCCTTCTTGAACAAATGTCTCCTATTTTAGAAAGACATTTAGGATGGAAAGGAATAGTCCATTATATGGGGCTCCATTTACCTTTACTTTTTAGTTCTGTTCTACCTTTAAGTATGTTAATTGGTTCCATTGTTATGTTAACGCAGCTGACTTTAAACAGTGAGATCACTATTTTACGTTCAGCTGGATTATCAACTGTGGGGCTGATAAAAAAACTATTACCTGCAACTTTGTTACTTGGTGTCATCTGTTTTATTTTTCATAACTATATTACACCGAAAACAGAACTAAATTTAGCAATTTGGTGGAATAAAACCAACCTAACTCCTCAGCAGGATAAAGAATTTTATTTTTATCAAGGTTTAGATATTATAAGTGTTAATTATATTGCTTATGGTGGTAGTACCATATCTGGTTTAACAATTTATAAACGTAAAGATTTATCTCACCTCGAAGCTATTTATACTGCGGAGACAGCAGAATATAAAAATAAACAATGGACTCTTGTTAATGCCAAAGTACTTCATATTGCACCAGGAACACCTCTTGAATATACAGATCTTACCAAACCAGAGGATAAAATCTGGGAAACTTCTTTAACACCTCGTACTTTAATAAACCTTTCTATGCCCTCATTGCCACAAACTCTCCATAATATGTTTTTACAATTATCTGATAAGGTCGAACCTTTTCGTACCCCAACAAATATAATTAAAACAACCATATGGGCACGATTATTTTTGCCTTTTACATTTATAATAATGTTAATCGTCGCCATACCAGTCATATTTATCCCACCGAGAGCTGGATTAAAAAGTTGGTTGCCTATATATTGTCTAGGAGCAGGATTGTTATTTATTATTTTTCAGGAAGTTCTACGAGCTTTAGGTAAAGCTGGGACATTGCCTGCACCGTTAGCAGTCATTCCTTCGCTCTTAATATTCATCTTTGCAATGAGTGCTATTATTTTAATGATTGAAGAAAAACCATGAAAAACCAATCTATTCTCGAAATCATGCGCAATAAAGATCTCAAATCTGGGCGCAGCTACGATCTAGGTAAAATGAACTTAAAAGAATTATGGGTCGCCTATCTAACACACGGCACCATTTTGCTTTATTTTGGCCTTATTCTCGCCAGTATTGTGGGTGTTTACTATACATTCACAGGATGGGTTCCCGTTATTAGTGCCGTTTTGTTAATGATTTTCGGCTTCCCTTTGATTTGGTATATTATCCATCGCTGGATTATGCATGTTTCTATTTTATATCGTATCAAATGGACAGCTTCATTATGGAAAAGAATCCATTTTGATCATCATCAAGACCCACATCTATTAAATGTTTTATTTGGCTCTCCTTTGAATACACTTCCAACGATTTTAATTGTTCCAGGTGGACTGGGATACCTTGTTGGTGGATTCCCTGGCTTTTTTGCTGCAATAGGAACTGCTCTTTACATGTCTTGCTTTTATGAATTTTTCCATTGTATTCAACATCTTGGGTATAAACCAAAATCAAAATATGTTCTTCATATTAAACAAGTCCACGTTTTACACCATTTTCATGATGAAAAAGGCAATTACGGGATTACTAATTATTTTTGGGATAAGCTATTTGGGACTTATTATGAAGATGCAAAAAGTCGTACTCGTAGCCCAACCGTATTCAACATGGGATATGATATAAAACAGGCTGAACACTATCCTTGGGTAATGCTTAAAACGGGTGCACCCCCTCGTGATCGCCCTGCAGGCTCTAATTTTCGTGGTCAGAAAAAAGCCGCAGCTGAAGAAAACCAAAAGGCTGCTTAGGATAAAATATGAAACGTGAAACTGTTAATGTTTTAATTTTAGCTGGATCCAGAGAAGGCAAACAAGATCCTCTGGCAAAACAAGCCCACGTTTCTCACAAAGCTATTCTTCCTATATTGGGACGACCAATGATTCATTACGTCGTCCAAGCTTTGTCTCAAATCAGCCAAGTTGACAAAATTGCTGTTATTATTGAAAACAAATCAATTGTCAAAGATATCCTACCTGAATATATTCACTATTTACCTGCGGCTCTTGGCCCCAGTGACAGTGTAATTGAGGCTATTAAGGAATTAGGGACTCCTTTACTAGTAACAACAGCCGATAATCCGTTATTAAAGCCTGAATGGGCTGATTTTTTCTTAAAAGAAGCAGAACGGGCACAATGTGATGTTGCTGTTGGTGTTGCATTAAAAGAGCAAATCGAAGCCGACGTGCCCGATACAAAAAGAACTTATATCAATCTTGCTGATGGTTCTTTTTCAGGATGTAACTTATTCTTATTCAGAACACCCCAAGCCATACAAGTCGCACGATTATGGCAAAAACTTGAGCAACATCGTAAAAAACCCATCAAAATGGGATGTTTGTTAGGATACCCAATTATTTTACGGTATCTATTAAAATGCCTTACGCGCAATGCACTTAAAAAAAGAATTTATAAATTAACCAAAGCGAAAACACATTTTATATTTATGCCTTGGGGGCAAGCCGCTGTTGATGTCGACAAACCCGAAGATTTAATTCTCGTAAATAAACTTATTCAAGATTAAATGCTTTGATGCGCATCGCATATATTATTAACTCTCTTGAAGGTGGTGGAGCAGCCTTTCCCGTCCCTTCTATTTTGTCTTTGATGCGTGACTATGGCGCTGAGGTGAAAGTCTTTGCTTTGACGCAAAAAAATGGTAAAGCTTTACCTGCTATACACAAAGCAAATATACCTGTCTCAATAAGAGAGGGTGGTATCAAAGATCACTTTCAAACATTACTTTGGCTTAACCAGCAGATTCGCAACTATAAACCTACTCACTTATGGACCTCTTTAACCAGAGCCACTTTGTTAGGGCAACTTGTAGGATTGAGACACAATATTCCAGTTATAAGTTGGCAACATGCAGCCTATTTAAAACCTTGGAATCTTCGACTTCTCAAAACAACTCGCTCTTTCTCTAAATTATGGTTAGGTGATTCTCAAAGAGTTACACAATTTACACAACAACGCCTACATATTCCTAAAGAAAAAATAATGACTTGGCCTATTTTCAAGGCAAATCCAAATGTTTTGAAGGCAAAAGTTTGCCAATCAGATCATACTGTAAAAATCGTTTCTATGGGACGATTACATCCTGTCAAAGGCTATGATATTTTAATCCAAGCTTGTCATTTATTAAATCAATACTCAAACGTTCCTGCTTATCATATTTCTATTTATGGGGAAGGGATTGAATATAAAAATTTATATAATCTTATCCATCAATATCAATTACAAAACCATATTGAGTTAAGGGGATTTACCTCTTGTGTGGCGCAAACTCTCTCCCAATATAACCTTTATGTTCAGCCTTCTCGTTCAGAAGGTTTTTGTGTTGCTGCTCATGAAGCTATGCAAGCTGGGTTACCTGTCGTAGCCAGTGCTGTTGGTGAGTTACCTTTTACTATTGAAAACCATAAATCAGGCCTAACTATTTCTCCAGAGAATCCGTCTGCGTTAGCTGATGCGTTATACAAGTTGCTTCTTCAACCACAAGATCTTTATGCGATGGGACAGCTAGCCAGAGAAACCGTAATCACACAATTTTCAACAAAACATTTTAATACGATCGGATTTGAAGTTTTTAACCGTATGCAAAGTTTTACATCTACATAAAATATGCAATATTAATAACGCTAATCTTTTATTTGCTCAAAATTATAAGCCCCGCAATAATCCCAATTTCTTTTTTGCGTGATAACCAATATCTATCTTTAATCGCTCTATTGGAGATACTGCCATCTTCTTGGCATCGATCAAAGTATATTCCCCCATAGCACTTAATGTATGAACACCTTGGCAGTAATCTTGAAATATTGAAGCCTGTGGAAATAATTGATTTATAACATGAGCTTCAAAATCATCTGGTGTTAATTTTGATATTCTCAGAAAAGATAAACTTCCTCCATAAGTCTTTGTACAATCTTGGGTTGGTAAAATAATGTCACCATTAATTACTAAAACACTACCCCCTGGTCGAGAGCTAGAGGGTGTTATTCGAACAGGATTACATGGATGTAACTGCCATGGACCTACTAGACTTTCAGAATACGCAACAGATAATACACTTTGACGACTATAACCTGAATCGGCAGGCGTATAAAACATCCACCAAAGACCATTATGGAAAAAGACACTCGGATCAATAACAATGTCTGGGAAAGAAAATTCTTGAACTGGTTGCCATTGATAAGGAAATAAAGTCGCTTTGTATAATGTCGTTTTTCCAGATTTAAATGCCTCAGGCAACATATAGATATTGCCTTTATCTTCTATTAAAATTGGATAAGACAAGTGCCAAGCTTCCTCAAGAACCAAGGCTCTATCTAACAGCTGCATTGATTTATTATAAACCAGGACTTCTATACGTCCGTGCCGATCCCTGTAATTATAACTTTCTGCAAAAACGTAAAGTTTTTCATCTAAACATAAACCAAAAGGATCTGCTAAAAACTGAAAGGCTGGTTCTTCATCCAGCCAATGCACATGATCAACGCCTTTTGTCACGACCTCAGCCATTGGCGCTTTGATAATGCCTAAACGCCAGATATCTGTCTCATAAATCGACACGCTTAATAACCCTATTACTCTTTAATCTCGGTTAAAAACAAAATTTGCATAGGACGCTCTAAGTAAGGCTCAACCGTTTTAGAAAGATTTAAAAAATGATCTGTTTGCATATGTAAATCAAAAGCTTCTTGATTGGCCCAATGCTCAATAAATACAACACGATTTTGATTGCCTCGTTCAAAATGAGCTGCATAAAATTGGTTACCCTCTTCTTGACGGGTTAAAGCAACACATTCATTAACAACAGCAGAGATCTTTTCCCATACATCTTGTTTTAAATCTAGCGTGGCGATTAATTTAAATTCTTGTGACATTATTTATTCCTTCTCAATATTTAATTTAACACAGTGTTTTTCTATTAAACACCTATCTTCTATTGATATCCAACTTTAAAAAGCATAAACTTTATGTTTAAAATTGATATACGCCATCATTTATTCAAAATGAACTTGTAAATTTCATTCACTTTTAACATTTTTTTAGCATAACAGAAACTATATATAATGATTACTTCCATTCTATATTTTTTTGAAATGCTCATCTTGAAGGTTAACTTATTATGACGGACGCCCTTTCTCATCGCTTTGAAGCAGCACAAGCTATTGTTCAAAAAGCCGCTGAAATGGCCTTGACAATGCGCCCTCCTCCAGGAGGCCCTCAAGGATCGCTGAAACATGCACAAGACTGGTTAACTGAAACTGATGGCAAGGTTGAAGCCTTTATTTCTGCTGAAATAAAAAAACTTTTTCCTGAAGATGGGTTTCAAGGTGAAGAAGAAGGTGAAACAAGAACTGGTGCTTTAAGATGGATTGTTGATCCAATTGATGGTACGTCGAATTATGCCAGAGGCCGTAACCGATGGTGTGTTTCCTTGGGGCTCATGGAAGGCAATACCCCAATATTAGGTATTATTTCAGCACCACCTGTAAAAGAATTTTACACTGCTAGACTTGGACATGGTGCCTTTATGAACGGTAAACAAATCCACGCTTCACCAGTTACCGATCCTAAAATATCTATGGTGGAATTAGGTTGGAGTCACGTCAGTAAAAAAGAAGATTTTTTAAAATACGCCAATGCTATTCTTGAAACAGGTGCTATGATCCGCACCCTAGGATCAGGAACAATGTCTTTGGTCGATGTTGCAAGCGGCAGGCTGGATGGGCATTTTGAAATGTCTATTAATTTATGGGACGTTGCTGCGGCACTGGTTTTACTGCAAGAAGCAGGAGCAAAAGTTTCTCCATTCTTAAAAGACGGGGGATTACATCAACCAACACCTTTATTAACCGCAGCCCCTGGTTTAGCTGATTTACTATCAAGCACCATAAATATGCCATTAAGTTCTTCTTAATTCATATTATCTTGAACCTTATTTACGTTACTTTAAAAGATGAAACACATTAATTCTTATAAATATCTTTCTCTTTGCTTTACCGCAACCCTTGGTCTGATGTTGGGAAATGGCGCATATGCAAGCACAAAATCAGAACAATCCCTAGTTGATCATGCAACCTTGGCCGTTCAAGACATTTATAGTGGTGTCTCTACTGATGACAAGCTTTATAATAGACTTAAAGAAGCAAGAGCTGTCATGATATGTCCATCTATTACGCATATTTCTCTAGTTTTTGGTGGCTCTGGTGGAAAATGTGTTCTTTTATCCAGAGATGCGCAAGGCTCTTGGTCTAGCCCTGCATTTTATCAGATGTCCAGTGGGTCTTTTGGAATACAACTAGGTGTCGAAAATACAGAAATTATGCTATTTATTATGAACGAGACCAGCTTACGCTCTCTTTTAGATAGCCAATTTACAATGGGTGCCGCTGCTGCTGCAACGGCTGCAAACGCCAATAGCAGTGCTGATAGTGGTGCATCCAATATTTATACAATTCAAAAAAGTTCTGGATTATTTGCCGGTGCTTCTTTGAAAGGGTCTAAGCTTAAAATCAACAGTAAATCTAATCATAATTATTACAATGAAACTGTAGGGCCAGAAGACATTGTAATTGCTATGCGCGTCAATAATTCTGGGGCAGATCCGCTGCGTCGAATTTTAATGAAACTGAGCAGCGAAGCAACTACATCAACAAAAGCTACAAAAACAAACGTAAGCAAAAAAAATGATAGTGATAACAATGACATAGATTCTGGTGCCATTAAACTGGCACCTAGCGGAGGTAGTGGCAGCATAAAATCAGAAAATCTAGCACCACCCCCAGCTACAAAAAAATATTAATTTGATCGATAGCCAAGGTAGTCTTGGCTATTTTTTTTGCTTACGCAAAGCAACATTATGATTATGTTCACTTAAAGAACTTGAAAAACTATGCCCTCCTGTTCCATTAGCAACAAAATATATCATATTCCCATCTGCAGGATGCGCGACAGCCTCTAACGCTGCTTTACCAGGAGAGCAAATTGGAGTTGGAGGTAAGGCATCCGTCCAATAAGTATTATAAGGACTTTCTATTTCCCAATCTTTTCGCGTCAACAATCGATCTAGTTTACCATGACCATCAGTTAAAGCATAAATTACTGTAGGGTCAGACTGTAACCGCATCTTTTTTTGCAAACGATTAATAAAAACACGTGCAATCATTGGTCGTTCCCTAGAAACAGCTGTTTCTTTTTCCACAATAGATGCAATGGTTAATAAATCTTGCGGCGTTTTAACTGCCTCTAAGGGCTTTCTATCTTTCCAAACCTGATTTAAAGTTTTTTGTAGAGCATCTTGCATATGTGCCAATAGCTTTTCTCTAGAATAGCCAAACTCATATGCATATGTTTGTGGTAAAATACTCCCCTCCGCTGGAACCTCTATCTTTCCTACTAAAAAAGGGGCTTGATTGATTAAATCTACAACTTGATATCTAGTTAATCCCTCAGGAATCATTAATTCATGTTGTACAGGCTTTGCATGACGCAAAATTTGTAAAATTTGTTGTATAGAAGCTTGCTTAGGAATAGAAAATTCAGCTGCACGTAATGCACCCTGATCCGCCGTTATTCGAACAGCGGCTTGAAAGACAAATTTATTAAGAAAACCTTGAGCAAGCACATGCTCTTTTTGCAAATGGCTTAAAACAGTATTAGTATTTCCTTTTGGAATAACAACATTTTTAGTTGCTTCTAATATTCCTGGTTTAGAATAAATACTTTTACCAAAGACAAAAACAACCCCAAGGAAAACCAGCAACGCGCCCAAAACAATGACGAATTTACGCATACTGATTATCCTTGAAGTAGTTATTTTTTAAACTTTTTTAAACAACAAAGAAGCATTTGTTCCGCCAAAACCAAAGCTATTCGATAAAGCAATATTCACTTGGCGTTGTTGAGCTTCATGTGCGACACGATCGATAACAGTTTCCTGTGATGGGTTATCAAGGTTCAACGTGGGCGGCACTACATTATCACGAATAGCAAGTAATGAGAAAATTGCTTCTACTGCCCCTGCTGCACCTAATAAATGACCCGTAGATGTCTTAGTGGATGACATTGCTAGTTTTTTTCCAGCATCACCAAAAAGACGTTCAACAGCCTCTAGCTCTAAATCATCAGCTTTGGTAGAGGTTCCATGAGCATTAACATAGTTAATATCTTCGACTGAAATCCCTGCATTTTTAATAGCTGCACGCATTGCTCTATAAGCACCATCATGACCCTCGGCTGGTGCAGTAATATGGTAGGCATCACCAGACATTCCATATCCAATGACTTCTCCATAAATCTTTGCACCACGCGCTTTGGCATGTTCATATTCTTCTAGTACAACAATGCCTGAACCTTCACCCATAACAAAACCATCTCTGTCCTTATCCCAAGTACGAGAAGCTTTTGTTGGGGTATCATTAAATCCCGTTGATAATGCCCTTGCAGAAGCAAAACCAGCGATTCCCAACGGACACACTGCAGCTTCGGCACCACCAGCAACCATTACATCAGCATCACCCAAAGCAATTAATCGGCTCGCATCCCCAATAGCATGAACACCAGAAGCACACGCCGTTGCAGCAGCATGATTAGGACCTTTAAAGCCATATTTTATAGAAACATAGCCTGAAACTAAATTAATTAAAGAAGATGGTATGAAAAACGGAGAAATTCGGCGGCTTTCTCCTTCATGAACCTTCACTGAGGCTTCATAAATCGTTTGTAATCCACCAATACCAGAACCAATCATTACGCCTGTCGCACAACGTTCGTCTTCTGTTTGTGGCATCCATCCAGAATCCTCAACAGCTTGCATCGCTGCAACAAGACCTAAATGAATAAAACGATCCATCTTTTTTTGATCTTTAACGGGGATCCATTCCCCAAGATCCAGCTTACCTTCACTTTTCGTCCCGACAGGCACTTCACCCGCAACACGGGCAGGAAGGTTAGATGCGTCAAAGCTGGAAATAGCGTTAATACCGCTTTGACCAGCAATCAGACGATTCCATACGTTATCAATACCAATTCCAAGAGGACTAACGATCCCCATACCAGTAACTACTACTCGACGCTGAAAAATTGATTTATTTTCTGCCATCTGGTTAACCTATACGCCTCTTGAAATTAAGTGTAATTATCTTGAAAACTAAGCTGATTGCTTTTGTTTTTCGATATAATCAATAGCATCTTTAACAGTTGCAATTTTTTCAGCTGCATCTTCTGGAATTTCAACACTGAATGCTTCTTCAAAAGCCATAACTAATTCAACTGTATCCAAGCTATCTGCGCCCAAATCATCAATAAAAGAAGCTTCTGGTGTTACTTTTGCTTCTTCAACACCAAGATGTTCAACAACGATTTTTTTAACTTTATCGGCGATATCGCTCATCTAATTTAATTCCTTCTGCTTGTTATAAGCAATGATTATAGTGGTCTTAACTCTGTTATATTTCAAAGGCTTGCTGTCATAGCAAATCTTTATTATGCAACATATCAGCAAGGGGCATATCACATTAATGATAAATAGCCAAGCCAAACTTAATATTTACATATCCTTAGTCTATAAGTAACCCAATAATTCTTTATTAAGATAACGTCAATATATGATTTTTACAACACCTGGTTGCTTAAATCATTGCCATCCCTCCATTCACATGAAGTGTTGAACCTGTAACCCATTGTGCTTCATCAGAAGCCAAGTAAATAACAGCTGCAGCAATATCTTCAACTTTACCCATACGCGTACAAGGAATTTTTTCCAATAGTTTGTCGCGTTGTGCTTCTGCCAATTGATCGGTCATGGCCGTTTCAATAAAGCCAGGGGCTACCACATTTACTGTGATTCCACGACTGGCCACCTCTAAAGCCAAAGATTTACTCATCCCAATCAGCCCTGCTTTCGCAGCAGAATAATTAGTTTGCCCTGCATTGCCTGTTACACCCACAATAGAGGCAATATTTATAATACGTCCATAACGACGACGCATCATCCCTTTAACCGCAATCTGACTTAAACGAAAAGGAACTGATAAATCCACATCTAAAACAGTTTGCCAATCAGCCTCTTTCATTCGCAATGCCAATGCATCTCTGGTTAATCCCGCGTTATTTACCAAAATATCAATAGGAGCATCAAAAAGAGTTTCAGCGTTGGGGATTAACGCAGCGACAGATTCTGAATCTGTCAAATTCGCCACTTGGATTTTAGCTTTTTCTTCGCCACCCAACTGTTGTTGCACTTCTTTAAGCACGCTTTCTCTGGTGCCTGACAAAACAACTTTTGCCCCTTGAACAATAAATGCTTTTGCAATAGCACTACCAATACCACCAGATGCCCCGGTAACTAATGCAACTTTACCTTCTAATCTAAACATAACAATTCCTCTGATTAGCTTTTAGAATTTGAAAAAATAGAAACAAATTGATCAATATCAGCAGGTTCCCCTATGGAATATACTTGACGATCTTTGGCAGTACGGCGCATCAGATTGGATAATACTTTACCTGACCCTATTTCAAAAAAAACTTCTACCTCTTTATCGATCATAAACTGCATTGTCTCGGCCCAACGAACTGGTGCTGTTACTTGCTTAACCAATAGTTCTTGAATTTCTGGAAGGCTCGTATAAGGTTGAGCAGTTACATTTGCCAAAACAGAACAATTATACGGTTTTAACAAAGTATCAGAGAGTGCCTCTTGCATTTTTTCTGCTGCTGGGCGCATCAAGGGACTATGAAAAGGTGCTGAAACGGTCAACTTAACGACTCTGCGAATCCCTTGTTCTGCTGCAAAAGTTATTGCACGATCAATCGCATCAATATGCCCAGAAATAACCACCTGACCTGCACCATTATCATTTGCAACAGCAACTATAGAATTAGGTTCACTACTATGAAGGCAAATCATTTGGGCTTGCTCCATATCTGTACCTAGTAGCGCTGCCATTCCGCCCGTACCTTTGGCAAGCGCATTTTGCATGGCATCTCCGCGCAAACGTAACAAGGATGCTGTTGTCGCAAAATCAAATACACCTGCCATACATAAAGCAGAATATTCTCCCAAAGAATGCCCTGCTGCAAAAGCTATATTTTGAGCAAGATTTAACCCTGCCTCTTTTTCCAAAACACGAATTACAGCCATTGAATGCGCCATTAATGCGGGCTGAGCATTTTGCGTCAGCATCAACTCATCCTCTGGTCCGTCCATCATTATTTTAGATAAAGGTTGTTTTAAAGTTTCATCAAGCTCTTGAAAAACCTCACGTGCTATCGGAAAAGCTTTAGCAAGCTCTTTACCCATTCCAACATATTGGCTACCCTGACCAGGGAAAAGAAAAGCACAAACCGTCATTAATTATTCCTAAATTCAACTATAAAATAATAAATTATTAAAAACCAAAATCAATAAAGTAAAATACGAAAACTATTCCATACTATTGCAGGAATTTCACGTAAACGCCAGCTCCAGCATTTATAAAAATTTCGAGAAGCATTTCCTAATGCTGCCACAGAGCGCGTACGCCACCCTGATAAATAGAGCAACCAACAACATCGAGGCAGATGATATGCATTTGAAACAACAACAATACGCGTTTTCTTTTGTGAGAAACCCAATTTAATTAATAAAGCACTGCACAAAATAACAGATTCAATTGTTTTAGCTGCTTTATCTTCACAAATAATCTGATCTTCATTTACGCCACTTTGTATCAAAAGACGCTTCATCATTTCTGCTTCAGTTATTCCTTGTTTTGGATTTCCACCAGTGACAATATATAAAGATGACAAGGATGAATTTCCATAGGCAACCGCAGCCTTAACCCTGGCAATCAAAACATTTTGTGGCGTTCCATCCGCTTTTAATGCTGCACCAAAAACAAGGATCGGCTGCCTGTTCATTCAGAAACTCTGACAAATAATTGGTTAATAGATCGTAATTTTTCAAAGGTTTCTTGCCACAATGGCAATATTTTTTTCTCTGGCACACCTCTAGCTCGAACAACTTCTATAATTTCACCCAAAGAACGCTTCCCATCAATGAGTCCCAAAAATCCCCTGGCTTGAGCAGGCAATGGAATCATCACTGTTAATGTACCAAAAGAAAATGGCAGTAAATTAGAGGGTAATATTTGATTGGCCAAGATGTCTCCTGGCATTTCCCGCATAAAAGGAATCGATTCTAGATCTAATGGATCCACAAAAGATAACTCATCTTCAGACCTACGAATATAAACAACATGTGTTGCCATATTGCCTACCAACCCTTCGGCAACAACCGCTTGCGTACGCAAATCAAGTTGTTCTACTCTTTCACGGAATTTAGGATCGGTAATGAGATATTTGGGATCATAACGAGCAGGCTCAATAAAAGCATTAATTTCAAAACCCGTTTGCTGAATAAGATCCCACAACGCATCAACAGTATAAGCACGATCTCTTGGATTAAGGAGCAAGTCATACAACCCAGCATCACCACCTGTTAAATGATCGCCAAAATTTTGATTAGCACGCAACCACGCTGTTTGCGGAAGATGACGCATAATCCGTTTCGCCATCTCTAAACGTTGAGCTGGTTTTTCTTGAATTGGAGCAAGATATGAAAGCGCATCTTGAAGCATATATACGCCAGTACGACCATGTGGAGCATAAACCATTAAACCTATGCCACCACCAATATTCAATGTCCCTTTTAAAATACGTAATGCTTTGTCAGGATCAGGTAAATGGTGCAATACGCCGCAACAATCAATATAATCAAACTTGCCCAGATCAAGACTAGGCAAATCAAAAATAGACCCCTGCACAAAGCGTAAGTTTGTTAACTCACGCACCTTAGCACGTTCTTTGACAATATTTAAAACAGCCTCGGCACGATCAAGACAAACTACTTCACCAGCACAATTTTGACGGCTTATTTGTTGAGCCATCATAATGGCTGCATCCCCAGTGCCACATCCAGCAACTAATATTTTCAATGGGTCTGTTGCTTTTCTGTAACCACCAAAAACCCAATAATCAATCTCGTTCAAATGACTAGGACTGCCAATAAATAGACGTTTCTTCTCATCTAGTGGATTACGTTCTGGGTAAGGATACGCTTCGTATTGTTGTGCAAGACTGATATCTTGTTGATCATGTTCTGTTGTCATTATGTTCTTACTACCAACTTTCCACGTTGCCAAGCTTCTGCAGCTTCATGTGCATCCATACCATCAACACGCATTGCTTGTTCCATAAGTTTAATCACTTGATTTCCCAGAGTCATTTCTTCAAGCTCATCAATCAAGTCAGCCCCCAAAGAATCAATAAGATCTTTTTTAACCAAAATTACGGCCTTTTGTTCCTCACTTAATAAATTCTTGGGATCCTGCAATTTATACATCATATCGGAATCTTCGATAAAACTTGGGGAGTATAAGGCTATTATTTTATTCTCTTGAGAACTCATAATATCTTTATATTGACTGATCGCCTCTTCATCAGGGATGGCTTTTAAACTATACCCTGCATTTATTAACCCGTAACTTTCAAAAACCAACTGTAAACGATTATAAATAGTTTCTGGCACAGTAACCTGTCGATCAATTTCAGAGAGTAACCCCAATTGGTCAATAAAAGTCGCTCGATCTTTGAATTTTGTTGGTAAAGCAAGGAATAAAGAGGGTTGATACAAATTTCCAATAGCTTTCATAGAAGAAGCAGAATTTAGCGTATCTTGATGCACATCAGGTGTCCATAGCGTCGTGAATATATCTATCCCTCCAGAACTCAACTCTTGGAACATAGCTGCATTTTCACCTGTGATCAGCTCTATATCCATAATGCCATGAGCCTCTAATACACGCAAAACAGCTGCTGCTGCTGCTTCATGAACAGGAATATCAAAAAAACCTAATGCCAAACATTCTTGATCCACTGTGTCTCTACCTCGCTTTTAAAATTGATACTTATGGACTTTAAACTAAGCCCGAAATTTGTTTGGAATATGATTTATGCTGAAACTTTATGATCGTCATCATCACTTTGGCAAAAAATTCTTGAAACTTTGTCGAAGGCATCCAGCCAATTGTTTTAAACACCATATTCACGACACGCGTTACGTGATGACGTTGATATAATGGCGCCGCTTTATCCATATAAAGTGCTATACAACGTTTATGATTATAGGGCATTCCCTCGGGTTCATTCGTAATATGATATGCTGATGCTAATTCATCATCTTGACTTTCAACGATACGCCCCAATGCAATTTTTGCACGCGCCCATTTTGATAAATTATCTTGATACAAAAATCGTTTCATACAATCATAGAATAATTTATAATGACGAAACTCGTCCCCTGCAATTTTACGACAAATTTCCTTTAATACGGGTTCCTTTACATAATCTGCCAAAGCACTATAATATGATGATGTCCCAACCTCTACCATTGCACGAGCAATGAACTCTCCAGTATAAGAACCACGAATAGAGTTATCGGTGTTCAGGTCAATTTTATAAAAATCTTTAAATCGATCAAAGCTTTTATGATAATCCCAATTTGGATCAGCCATCATCGCCCATCGACCCAATACCTCACCATGTTGAACTTCTTCTGTTTCCCATTGTTGGAACAGTTCCATCAACTCGGCATCATGGGCAAAGACATTATTTAAATAAACTGTATAATCTACGCTGTTGCGCTCAACCACCGAAGCCGCTTTGATTAAAGGCACAATTTTTGGATCAATAAGAGACGGATCAAACCGATCCCATTTGATTTGCTCAATATCCCAATGTTTCATAATTTCATACCTTGAAAATTAATGATATTTTTATTCTTTAAACTATATAATTTTGAAAGCTATAGGGCAAAAGAAAATATCGAAAATAATTAAGCGTATAATTTATAAGACGAAACAAAGCAGGTCTCAACTTTTTGAGGGGAAACAGGCGTTTTATCCCACTGGGGGCAACGATCTTTATCGATAACGCTAGCCCTGACCCCTTCTATAAAATCAGGACACCATATTAAATGACTGATAATATTTAAATCTTGTTGCAAAGCATTCCTTAAATTAGCAGGTTTTTTATGCCAAACTCGATAAGTAACCTGTAAAGAAAAAGGACAAGCTTTCAAAATTTCTTTTAAATCTTCTTTAGCCCAAGACAGCTGGCTTCGCTTTAATCTAGCAATAATAGTTTCAACATCAGGGGAATTATAAATTGTATTAATTTCTTGCAATAAAGCTGGTTTGTATTCTTTATCACGTTTTAGAGAACCAAGAACATCATCAACCTCTCTTTTTTCAAGCTGTGTTAACAAAACCTGAATAATAGAAGAAGAAACTATATAATCCGCAAAACCAAGAATAACAGCTTCTTCTGCATGAAATGATTTTCCTGTTAACATCATACGCAACCCAGAATAACCAGGTGATTTAGCAAATAAACAGTTACTGCCTGCATCTGGAGTAAGGCCTATTTTAACCTCTGGCATAGCCAGAACAGCACGTTCTGTAACTATTCGATGAGAGGAAAAACAGCCAATACCAACCCCTCCCCCCATCGTAATACCATCCATTATACTGATAATAGGTTTGGGATAACGAGCAATATAATCAACCAATTGATAATTATGTAAAAATATATCAACAGCCTGTTCGTATTGACCTGCTTTTACAAAAGAAGCTACTTGGCGAATATCACCACCTGCACAAAAAGCTTTTGAATGAGAGCTGTTAATAACAACAGATTTTATTAAACGATTAGTTTTCCAATCTTCTAACTTGGTAATAATCTCTTGCTGAAGCTCTGCATTGATTGCATTCAATGTTTTAGAACGATTTAAGGTTAAAATCCCTAAACATCCTTTTTGCTGAATTATAATCAACCGATTCATACAACCCTCTGCCCGTTTTATTACTAACTTTATATATCTTAGTCATAAAACTAGCCTTATATAGAATGAATTAAATTTTACTATCCCTTAGCCTATAAAAACATATATTTTATATTTTACTTTATTTTAGCTATTTATTTTAATAAATATTTTCTTAAGTTATCTTAAAACCATATAAAGCACTATTTGATCAAAGCAAATCAACATCATATCATTTAAGGATATCCCAATGCTTGCCCACGAACCCCCCTCTGACGATCTTACAACCACAGAGGCTTTTCCTATTCGCCATGATTGGACCAAAGAGGAAGTAACCGCTCTTTTTGCTTTACCTTTACCTGAATTAATGTTCAGAGCCCAATCGGCACATCGCCTTCACTTTGACCCTACAAAAATACAAGTATCGACTCTGCTTTCTATTAAAAGTGGCGGATGTCCTGAAGATTGTGCTTATTGTCCCCAGAGTGCAAAACATGAAGAAAAAATCAAAGCTGATCGTTTAATGGCCGTTGATGAAGTTCTAAAAAGAGCACAAGAAGCAAAAGCCGAAGGCGCAACACGTTTTTGTATGGGTGCCGCCTGGCGTTCACCCAAAGATCATGATCTTGAAACTGTTTGTGCAATGATTGAAGGGGTCAAAGAGCTCGGCCTTGAAACTTGTGTTACCTTAGGCATGTTAAATCTAGAGCAAACATTAAAACTTAAAAAAGCTGGGCTAGATTATTATAACCATAATTTAGATACTTCCGAAGAACATTACGAAAAGATCATCTCTACACGCACCTATCAAGATCGTTTGGATACGTTGGCTTTTGTTCGAGATGCAGGCATCAAAGTCTGTTGTGGTGGAATATTAGGAATGAACGAGGATGAAATTGATCGTGCCAGCATGATTAAAAGTCTTGCAAATCTGCCTAAACATCCAGAAAGCGTTCCCATTAATTTGCTTATCCGAGTAAAAGGGACACCTTTGGAAAATGCCGAAACCATTGATCCTTTGGATTTTGTACGCACCATTGCAGTCACTCGCATCGTCATGCCAAAAAGTTACGTACGCCTTGCTGCTGGGCGCACAGAAATGAGTGCTGAAATGCAAACATTATGTTATTTAGCTGGCGTTAACTCGATCTTTCTTGGACAACGTCTATTAACCTGTCCTAATCCAGAAAAAAGCAGTGATTTAACACTGTTCAAGAAACTGGGATTACAAATCGCGGATCAAAACGTTAACGCATCTGTTTAAGTTAGAGGATCTTGATTAAAACCAAGATCCTGTTATTTTTGTTATGGCTTGTTATTATGTGTTGATTATGAGTTATACCGCATTAATATATAATTATTTCTTTTAATAAATGAAATTTGTCATGAAAAAAAACTATACTTATTTTATCTTTTATTTCTCTTCCACTCACTGCGATAGCTACTGATAAATCAGAAAAGATGATTGATACAACTATTGATGCTGTTGTAAAGAAATTTGGCCCTAGTTTCTGTGATAAAACGATCAAAGGGCTTAGAGTAACAGCAAACCGTATACAGAATTGTTATCAACAAACCCCTAAAGACAGTAATGATTATGAGCAATGTATCTTGGGAGATGAAGTGCTTACCTCCATCATTCAACCAATGCGCGCCATCTCAGGAGCAATGGGGCAACCAAAGCCTCTTGATGATATGGCATTTTACTCGACCGAAGCAATTCTTAACAGGGCCGACGAAATCAATGCTTATCCTAAATATAAAAACTTTACTGACAAACAAAAAACAGATTATCAGGAACAATCTGTAAAAGCATTTTTTGATAAAGCAAATGCGAGTTGTAAATAAAGCCATTTCAGTTATTAATCGCAATGATACGAACCACTAATTTTTTAGGGTCTCTACAACTTTTATCTAAACAAATCCCAGAAAGCCAAATTTGACCACTGCCAAACATAATCCCTTGATAATTGGCAAATATCCCAACAAATTGTTGATCAGTCACAGCTTGCTTAATCTTAGGCGTTATGATTTTATCGTAATATTGAATAAATTGCTGTTGGTTTTGAATTGCTATGCGCTTGCCTTGGATATCTACTTTTAAAGGATATTTGACAACACCTGCCACAGCTTTTTTATTTTCTTGTGCAACATCTTTCTTTAATTGATCAATAAAGGCATGATATTTATCATGAGATCCATACAAGAAATCCAATCGAGCATTCATTTGCTCGGTTGTTTTAATCTCATCAGGTTGAAGCGCGAAAGCACTATAAGACAGTATTAACATACCTAAAAGTGCAAGAATTACTAGAGCAGTTTTTCTGATCATTATCTTAGCCTACCAATCATACGCTTTATCACCTTTGCTATTTGCCAAAATATATTGCTATTAATCACTTTCATTATCGTTTTACCATGCTCTTGGCAAACTTCTGATTGATTAAATATGGGCTTTCCAACGCAACAACCGCAAGGCATTCATTACAACACAGACACTACTAAGCGCCATAGCTCCACCAGCTACCGCGGGACTGAGTAATCCAAAGACCGCCAAAGGAATACCGATAATATTATAGAAGAAAGCCCAAAACAAACCCTCTTTAATCCGCTTACGGGTTTTTTGAGCAATGTCTATGGTAGCGGCAACTAATCCTGGATGGTTACGCATTAAGACAACGCCTGCGACCTCAGCAGCAACATCCGTGCCCTCTCCAATCGCAATACCCAGATCCGCAGCAGCCAAAGCAGGTGCATCATTAATCCCATCCCCAACCATTGCAACCGAGCGTTTTTGACCGTTTTTTTGACCTAATTTTACAATATAAGTCTGTTTATCTTCAGGACTTAAATTAGCATAAAATTCGTGTATCCCCACCGCATCAGCCACTTTTTGCGCGGCCTGTGCATTATCTCCTGTTAAGATGACAGCTTCAACCTGCTTGGCTTGTAACTCAGCAATAGCTTTTTTTGCCCCTTCACGAAGATGATCTTCAAAAGCCACCCCGCCCAATAACTCATACTGGTTATTATGATAACGAACGAGCCAAGAAAGCGTTGCCCCTTGAGCATCCATAGGCAATAAATTTGCCGCCAGACCAAAACTTTCCAGCATTTTTTGGTTACCAAAAAGATAAGGGATTCCATCTATTAGGCCACTAATACCTCTACCTTGCTCTTTGATCACTCGAAAAGATTCTGGAGTAATTAAGCTTAAATTTTCCTCCTGTGCTTTATGAAGTAATGCCTTAGCCAAAGGGTGCTCACTACTTAAAGACAAACTGGCAGTCCACTTTAAAACCTGTAGTTCATTAAAATCTTTGGCTGGGACAACCAAAACAACCGATAATTTTCCTTGGGTCAGTGTTCCTGTTTTGTCAAATCCTACCACTTGAATATGCGCTGCTCTCTCTAAGGCTTCGGCATCACGAATTAAGATTCCCGAACGCGCCGCAGCCCCACATCCTGTAGCCAGTGCTGTTGGTGTCGCTAACCCCAAAGCGCAAGGACACGCAATTACTAAGACTGCTGCACTATGTAATAATCCTTCAACTAGATACCCATTCGCCCACCAACCAAAAAAAGTAATCAAAGCTACAATGATAACAATAGGTACAAAAACAGCACTAATACGATCAACCAGTTTTTGAATAGGAGCTTTAGATGCTTGGGCATTTTCAACCAATTGGACAATGCTTGCTAGGCGCGTTTCTTTACCTGTTTTTTCCACCTGAATAACTAGTCGACCATTTGCATTCAAAGATCCCCCTGTAACACCATCTCCTTTGGCTTTTTCAACAGGAACAGCCTCACCCGTCAACATTGATTCATCAACCGCACTTTCCCCTTCAGAGACAATACCATCACAAGGAATACGTTCACCTGGGCGCACAACAACAAAATCACCCACCATCATTGCATCACTGGATACAATTATCTCCTCACCATTCACAAGTTTACAAACAGTATCAGGACGTAATGCTTGTAATGCTCGGATAGAGGATGCCGCTTTGTGACGGGCCCTTTTTTCCAACCAGTGACCAAACAGAATAAAAGTAATAATTAAAGAAGAACTCTCATAATATAAATGAGGCTCCATGTGCGTTGTGGGGGAAAAGTAATAATTTATTAGTAAAACTGTACTAAGAATCCAAGCAGCACTAGAGCCCAACGCAACCAGCAAATCCATATTCCCCGCACCTGCTTTAACTGCACGGAACCCTGCAACGTAAAAATGCCTGCCCAACCAAAACTGCACAGGGGTCGCCAACGCAAACTGTATCCAGCCCGGCAACATCCATCCAGGATGAACCATATCCATGATCATAGAAATGACCAAAGGCAATGAAAATGCCCCAGCTATCACCCATTGCCAAAAATCTTTGTTTTGATCAGATTCTGAATGATCTTCTAATTTTTGTTCTGGATTAATCCATGTTGCTTTGTAGCCCGCATTTGTAACAGCAGTTTCTATTTCACCGATTTTTTGTTGCAATAACTTGGGATCATGCAAACCAACTCTGGCTTGCTCTAATGTTAAATTTACACTGACCTCATCTATCCCCTCAACTTTTTTGATTACTTTTTCAACACGCCTTACACACGAGGCACAGGTCATTCCTGAAATTGAAAAGTCAACCATTTGTGTCATAGAGGATTCATCAGACATCTTTACTTCGTCCCGTTTTTATAGCTTAATATACAAATAATTCTTATTATCATATTTATAATTTAATAACGGAGTTAAGATAATGCAAACATATAAAGTTGAAGGTATGACCTGCCAACATTGTGCCAAAGCAGTTAAAGAGGCTGTTGAAGCTCTTCCGAATGTTGATGAGGCAACTGTTAACTTAGATGCAAAAACCGTTACCGTAAAAGGAAATCCTGATCATGCAGCGCTTAAAGCTGCGATTGAAGAAGAGGGATATGAATTAGTTTAAGCAAGAAAACCTCTTAAACTTTATTAAGAGGTTTTTATTTCAAAGATAAAAAAATCAAGCTTTATACAGAACTACTTTAATACCTACGCTCTAGTAAACCAATTAAATGTTCTTTGATATTTAACCATTCACCAGCAACCACACTATACATCACTGTATCCCGAATAGTACCATCTTTACGCAAAGCATCTCCGCGGATAATACCATCTTTTTTTGCACCTAACCGTTCAATTGCCCGTTGGCTTTTTAAGTTAAAAATATCCGTGCGCCATCCAACCGTTTTTGCTTGTAAATGCTCAAAAGCATATTCCAGTAACAACAATTTACAAATTGTATTCACGCTCGTTTTTTGCACTGACTTGGCATACCATGTATATCCAATTTCCAATCGTTGAACATCTGGTAAAATATCATGATAACTAGTCGTTCCAATTACCTGTTTTTTTTCGCTATTAATCACTGCAAAAGCAAAGCGTTTTCTTGTTTCTAATGCTGTTTGAATATAATGATTTACTTGAGAATAATGAGGGGTTGAGGTAATTCTTAGATTCCATAACTCACCATCTTTACATGCTTGTTGCAATCCTTCTTCATGAACCAAAGATAATGGTTCCAGATGAATATTATTCTTTTGTAATTTTACAAAGGGATCAGGGAAAAATTGAGAATTCATAATAAAAGAACCTAATAATATTAAACATGAAATACGACGAAAAAAATTTATAATCTTTGGTGCTTAAAACGCAATAAAGCAACAATCTTAGAAAGAGATTACAAACTCGTTCATTACCTTAGCAAGCAAATAGTTTGACGGCTTGATCTACACTTTATAACGTTCATTACTCTTGATCTTAAAGAATATTAGAATTAAAAAAAAGCCCCTTACCTAATACTAAGTAAGAAGCTTTTTTATTTGTCTTGATAAAATATTTTAAACCCAAGACGGCAAAGAACCAAAATAGTACCAAAGCGTTATAACAACAGCTACAAACAAAAACCCTAATGCCATTGTTCCAAAGAATAAAACAGCTTGCACACCATCAGTATTTTTTATCTTTACTGTATAGCCTGCTATTAAAAGAGCCCTCTGTATCTCAATAAATTTTTTATCGAACAAAGAATCATCTTTTAATGCAGTTGTAACTTGCCCCGATGAAGGATGAACCCCAACAGATATCACCCCTTCTATATTCTTTATTAAGGCATTAACATTTTCAATGTTTAATTTTGAATTTTTACTCTCAATAAAAAACTCAATCGTTTTTAATGGATGACTAAGATCACTCTGCATTATATTGCTCCTTTTTAAAAATCAAAATTATTAATATTTCTAACAAACTCTCGAATTAAAGCATGATCTTTCTCACCTTTTTGACGTTCTACACCAGAGGAAACATCAACAGCTCTAGCACCAGATTGTTTAATTGCTTGAGTAACATTCGTTGGTGTTAATCCCCCAGCCAATAACCAAGGCCGTGGCGCTTGCCATCCAGAGGTTAATTGCCAATCAAAAGTTCGACCATTTCCGCCAGGATGCAAATCAGATTGATGAGAGGGTGCTTCGATCACCAACCCATCAACGTCATAATTATCTGGAAGATCACAAACCGTTCGAATGCCCTGAGCCAACCATACAGGTAACCCAAAATGATTCCGAATAGTCTTAATCATTTGTGTTGATGTATATAACTGCAAAATATCCAAATGCACATGATCCAGCACTTTGGCAATATCGTCCAAAGTGGGTTTGACAAATAACCCTACTTTTAATAATCCATGATTTTTATAATCAGGCAACTGACGTGCTTGATCCAGAGTAATATACCTAGGTGAAGGTGGATAAAAGACTAAACCTGCCCAATTTACTTTAAGTTCTAAGAGTAAATCATAAGTTTCAGCTGTTTTAATGCCACAGACCTTAATCGCCGACACATTGTTACCCTTGTAATTCCTGCATAATACGTTTTGCCATAGCCATAGGATTATCTGCTCTGGTAATTGGACGGCCAACCACAATCCAACTGGCTCCTGCTTGATGGGCTTGTGATGGTGTCATGATACGTTGCTGATCATCAGCAACCGCATCTTGCATGCGAATACCAGGAACAACTAAAATAACTTCCTCGCCCAAATGCTGACGTAAATATGAAACCTCTTGAGGAGAACATACCAGGCCATCTGCCCCTGCTGCCAAAGCCATTTTTCCCAATAATAACACCTGTTCTAAAGGAGAGGATTCAATTCCAATAGAATTTAAATTCTCTTGGGTCATGCTGGTTAACACCGTCACAGCCAGTAAAATGGGTTTATTTTCACTTGAGAAATGTTCATTAACTGCTTTTCGTGCAGCAGCAATCATATCCTTGCCACCCGAAGCATGAATGGTAAGCATCGCAGGTTTCACAAGTGCCAAACTAGCAATTGCTGATGCAACTGTATTGGGAATATCATGAAGCTTTAAATCAAGAAAAATCTTTCTGCCTTTAGCTAGCTGCATTATAGCATCAAAACCACAAGCATAGGTAAACTCCATACCGATTTTGATCATTTGACCCGTAGCATCAGCAATTGCTGCCCATTTCTTTGCCTGAGTAAGGTCTTTGGTATCAAGCGCAAGGATTAATCCAGTATCTTTTGCCATTTTTTTACTATTTACTTAATGTCAATACTTCTGCATCTTTTTCTGCTGACTGCCCAATCACAGTAACAGGGTCTTGAGGTGCTTGAGCAGGGGTATGCCCAGGAACAGGTTGAGTTAAATTATTAATATATTGCTCACGCAACTCATTTAATTTTTTCTCTAACTCTAGTATTTGTTTATTTGCCGCTCTCACTTTGCGCCACTGTTTTACCAGTGAAATAAAAATCGTCAAAGCCCCAATCACAAAAGAAGCTAGACCTAATAATAAAGCGAAAATTCCAATAGATATCTTCCAACTTAGTAAAGGAAAATACATTTGTACAGGTTCTTCATTAAATAATAAAAAAACACCCAGAACCGCTAAAAACGGTACAACAATTATTAAACGCAACACTTACAAAGATCTCCTTAATTATTCAATTAGGTATCGCTTACAAAATAGTATATAATATATCTTTGTAGATATATAAGCAATTTTTTATAAGAAAATTATAAATAGTAATCTTAAACTTTAAGAAATCAATTTTAATCTCTATTACATTCAACAAAATAAAGATTTAAAGATTATGAGCAAGATTATCCTCTTCGCAAAAACGATCAGTAAAAATAAACTATGGGCAACTGCTTTTTATCTTAAAGGGAAAAGATATGTGACAAATATCTATAGCTCTCATCAACAAGCTATAGAGGATTGTATATGGAGACAAAAAGAAGTTCAGGCCTACAAGCAACTTTTAATCAGTGCTCAACAACCCATCCCTGAATATTACGTTACCACCGTTCATCAATCAGAATTACCCAAGAATTGGAAGCCTTTACCTGCTTTAGGTTTTTTATTAAAAACAAAATTATCGTAAAATAAATTCTTTAGTTTTAACTTAAGCGTAATTCTTGCTATATACCTAATAGAGAACAATTTATACTACTACTATTATCAAGAGAAATAATTACCATGCCTGACAATGAACAAACACTCCCAAAAACAAAATTATCAGACCTTATTCTTAAAACACAATATATCAAAGAAATAAGCCTTAAAACGCCTGATGCTCCTCATATTTTTACAAATATGCCCTCTTCTCCAAATTTAACCGTTACTGTAGATGTCAATGCTCAACAGCTCATTGAAGGGGAAGCCAATTTTGATGTAACTGTTTTTATCTCTTGTGTTAGTACAAATCAAAATTCTCAAGATGAAGACGCGGTAACTATTTTTTCTCTGCACCTACAATATGCTGCACTGGTTACTTTTCCAGCATTGGAAACTTCTAATCTAGAGGAACTTTTAATGGTGAATACACCTGATTTATTATTTCCTGAAATCAGAAATATAATTTTAAACACCACCAAAGATGCAAACTTACCCCCTGTTATTTTACAACGTATTGATTTTTACAATATGTGGAAAGAAAAAAAAAGAAACTATCTCTGAATAAAATTTTTAGGTATACCCCTCCCTTCTTATCATCATGACAGGATATGTAATTATGACTGCAAACAAGATTATTGGCCAACCTGATGCTGGAGGGATTACACCTATATCATCTAGAATTGCGTATGAAAATCGCTGGCTTAAAATACGAGAAGATATTATCAAATATCCTAATCATTTAGACGGAATGTTCGGTGTTGTAGAGCGCAATGAATTTGCTGTTATTTTACCTTTGAACAATGAAAATAGCGAGAAAATGGTTACCCTTATTCGCCAGTATCGATACCCTGTTGGTGAATTTATGTGGGAATTACCTATGGGTATGTGGGAATTAAAACCTGATGCCACTCCTGAAATGGTTGCTGCTGGAGAATTAGAAGAAGAAACAGGACTTCGTGCAAAAAACATGATTCACGCAGGCAGTTTTTATCAAGGTGCTGGTTATTCTACACAAAAAGGTCATGTATTCTTGGCAACAAATTTAACACAGCACACAACAAAACGTGAAGCCACTGAACAAAATATGACTTGCCATACGGTACCATTAATACAATTTGAAAAGATGATAGAAACTGGTGAAATAAAATGTATGGTCACTATTGCTGCGTTTTGTTTATTGCGTAGTAAAAGATTAATTTGACATTTAAATTTTAATTTATAGTTTTCTAAGACACTTAATCTTGATAAAGGTATATAAAGTATGGCAACAGAACAAGCCGAACACACTCCTCCATCTTCATCCAATTCTTTATTAAGACATTCACTTATTATCGGAATTGCTATGATATCCGGACTTGTTTTGGGTATTATCTGTCATACTTATGGTAAATATGTCCTCATTACGCAGACTACGGATCTAAGTACTTTTATTATAGAAACTGCAAATCTAATCGTCCAAATTTTTCTAAGATTAATTGGCATGATTGTTGGACCATTGGTTCTGGCTACTTTGATTTCTGGAATCAGCAATGTTCAAGATACCAGCACTTTCAAAACTATTGGTATTAAAGTCGTTTTGTGGTTTATAGCAGCCTCTTTTATCTCTTTAGCTGTGGGTATGGTTTATGCCAATATTGTTAAACCTGGTGTAGGCTTTATGGAAAATCCCCCACCTATTACAGATGTACACTCTAACTATCATTTTAATATTGTTGAATTCATTCTGCATATTGTGCCAGACAGTATCATTGGTGCAATGGTTAAAAATGATAAAATCATACAGGTAGTTGTTTTCTCATTATTTTTTGGGCTAGCTCTGGCAAAACTACCTGGAAAATCTGCACAAGTTTTACGCGATGGTATTGATGCTTTAGCCAAAGTCATGTTAAAAATCACTGACATGGTTATGAAAATTGTTCCTTTGGTTGTTTTTGCTTCTTTACTTTCGATTTCAACCAAAAATGGCATACAAATTATTCCACAATATGGTATATTTTTATTTGAATTTTACGTTCTTGTACTTATTATGTGGGCCTTACTTATTGGTACAGGATACTTAATATTAGGCAAAAAAATATTTAGTTTATTGTCTTATATTTCTGAACCTATTATGATTGGATTTGCAACAGCCAGCAGTGAATCAGCGTATCCTCGTTCATTAGAACAACTAACTAAATTTGGTGTTTCACCGAAAATTTCTGGCTTTGTTTTGCCATTAGGTTATACATTTAATCTCTGTGGAACAATGGTTTTCCTCTCTTTTGCTGCTCTTTTTATTGCACAAATTTATCATATTGATATGCCTTGGGATAAACAAATCATGATGTTACTAGTCATGATGATCAGTAGCAAAGGGATCGCAGGGGTTCCTAGGGCTTCAACCGTTATGCTACAATCCGTTATGCCTGGATTTGGTATTCCCGCATCAGGAATGACCTTAATTATAGCCGTTGATCAATTCCTTGATATGGCAAGAACAGCGACTAGTGTTTTAGGCAATGGTATTGTTGCAGGAATTGCGGAAGAGTGGGACCAAAAAGAACAAGCCAAAAGAAACAAAAAAACAACATAATTTCTCATAAAATTGTAATCTTAGAATATAATAAATAGCTGATAATGTTTCATTATCAGTTATTTATGATTTTTATTAATAAAACTCTTGATACTTTAAGAGAGAAAGCTGTATTAAAGTAAAAATGTTACTATAACTTTTAATCAAAAATATAAATAAAAACAAAGCCATTTCTAAGACATAATTACTTTTTATATTAAATTCTTTAAATTTATTAAAGATTAAACATCATGAATACACCTATAAAAACACAACTAATTGACGGCAAAGCTTTTGCAGAGAAAATGACAAAAGATGTCGCATCCAAAGTCGCAGAGTTACAAAAGGCGACTGGCATAACCCCTGGCCTTGCTGTCATTCTTGTTGGTAATGACCCAGCCAGTGAAGTTTATGTTCGTAATAAAACAAAACAAACACATAAAGTGGGTATGCGTTCTTTTATGCACTTACTACCAGAAACAACGACCCAGCAGGAGTTGTTAAACCTGATTCATAGATTGAATAATGATCCTGATATTCATGGTATTTTGGTACAATTGCCGCTCCCTAAACATCTAAATCCAGACCCTATTATCCAGGCAATTTTACCCCAAAAAGACGTTGATGGATTAACCGTTTATAATGCAGGGAAAGTAAGTCTTGGACATATGGATGGATTTATCCCATGCACCCCCTTAGGATGCTTACTGTTATTACAACAAGAGTTACCTAATCTACGCGGATTAAATGCCTTGGTAATTGGTGCTTCTAATCTTATGGGAAAACCGATGGCTCAACTACTTTTAAATCAAGGATGTACGGTAACTATAGCCCATATTGATACACGTAATACCGCTGAACTTGCTCAACAAGCAGATATTCTAATTGTTGCGACAGGATGTAAAGAACTTGTTAAAGGTTCTTGGATTAAAAAAGGTGCAGTGGTTATTGATGTAGGAATAAATCGTATTATTACAGAGAGTGGAAAACTAAAATTAGTTGGAGACGTTAATTTTCAAGAGGCTCTAGGCATTGCCAGCAAAATTACCCCTGTTCCGGGAGGCGTGGGACCAGTCACAATATCATGTTTATTACACAATACGTTAAGTGCCACTGAAAAGCATATAAAATGCATTTCGTAATAAAAATTATACAAACTGACGTCGAAAACCTTGTAAAGTAATATTACGCTATCCATCTATGAACCAACAAAATTAAATTAATCGTTACAACTACAACTTTATTAACGGATCAAAAATAGCGATGTCTGAAATTGAAACTCTCTCTCTTTTATTTGACTCTGCTTGGTATTTAGCCACTTACCAAGATGTAGCAGCAGCCAATTGTGACCCTTTAGAACATTATCTGGCCTTTGGATATAAAGAAAGGCGTAATCCTAATCGTTTTTTTGATACTGATTTTTATTTAACAACTTATCCTGATATTGTATCATGCCATTTAAATCCTTTTGTCCATTATATTCTGTATGGCGCTTCAGAAGGAAGATTACCTCGTCCTTCTCATCAACCGCCTCAACCCGCTATTATATTTGATATCTTTCTTCAAGACGAAAATAAAGATCTTGAAACTGAGTTAGTTGAAGAAGAATATTCAGAAACTGAACTTTCACAAGATATTGAAAGCACAAAAGAGGAATTGGTTGCCCCTGATCTAAAAGAAATTATTAAAAAAGAAGCCAAACCTAAAACCGAAACAAGTAAAAAGTCAGTTAGAAAACCCGCTCCTCAGACCAAAGCTGCTGCTCTTGCTCAAAAAAGAAAAAAAGCAATAAAAGTTTAACAATTATTACAACCAAACAAACATTATGATCGTTTTTTTATCTTCCGATTATAATGTTTGTTTGATTTTTGTTTAGCTTTTAATAAGCGTCTTTGATAAGGCGATAGATGATTACCCAAAGAAACAGCTGAAGCGTTTGTTTGGTAGGATGCCTTAATAATTTTTAATTGGTATTGATTATTTAAATACGGAGTATGAGAATGGTAATTTCCAATAGCCTGCATCATATCCCCATTTGTTTCACGAAGATACAACTTCATAATAGCACCTGCCACTGCAATATTATAACAGGTATCTTCTTTCAATCTTTTATAAATTGTCGCACCAGTTTCCCCTGTGGTACGCTTTAGTGGTTCTATCCATCTTGTATTAATTTGCATTACCCCCAGATCTTGAGTTCCATTTTTATTCTCGGAAACCAGATTAGGACGCCCCCCTTCCACTTGTTGTATGGAAGGTAAAACATTAGGGGGTAAGTGATGAAATGATGAAACCATCATCATACAATGAAGATATGGGGAAACCATAATAAAAACCTATTTCAATACTCTTTATCATCATTAGTAATAAAAAATAAACTTAATCAAGGTGGCTTGCAGTCATTATCAAACCTTTATACTATAAATCAAACAATAAAGGATAAAAAATGACACGCATTTCAATTGAATTAATCCCTCGGGACAATGAAAGCCTTTTGATCGATACCCAATTAATCAAACAATACTTCCCCGTTGCTGATACGATTAATATTCCTGATTTAATGCGTTTTCCTTTGCGAAGTTGGGAAGCTTTCGATATTACAGCACCCTTATACCCTAATACTATTCCTCATATCAGAGCCATTGATATTAATCCTGATGCCCCGTTACCTGGACATAATCAAAACGACCTTAAAGAAATTTTGATTATTCAAGGAGATCCACCAGCTGATTTACATAAAGTTACTTATCCCAATACTACAGAAACGATTTTACGCCGTTATAAAAAAGAACTGCCACACTTAACTTTATATGCAGCTTTTGATCCTTATCGCCGTTCTCCCAAAGAAGAGCTGGAATATATTGAATCGAAAGAAGCTTCGGGAGCAACAGGTTTTTTTACACAACCTATCTTTGATGAAAAATTGCTGGAACTCTGTATGGATTGGCTACACGAAAAAACTGTTTTCTGGGGGTTATCTCCAGTCGTTGGTCCAAAATCGAAATCTTATTGGGAAGTCACTAATCGTGTCATTTTTCCTCATCGTTTTGAACCAACCTTAGAAGCTAATATTGCTTTTGCTAAACGCGCATTAACCCTCATTAAACAAACAAACAATCACACCTATTTAATGCCTTTACGCGTTAAGCTTGAAAAATACTTACCTCCTTTATTAGACGTATTGTTATAACTTTACCTCTTGTAATGCATATAAAATACGTACCCAAGAACGTATCCCCTTGTGAAAAGAACGCAGATTATATTTTTCATTAGGGGAGTGAATACAATCATCCACATTTGCAAACCCAACCAAAAAAGATTCTATTCCAAATATTTTTTGCAAATCATTCACAACAGGAATAGCCCCACCACTACCAACAATGGCTGTTTCACAATTCCACTCATCTTTCAAAGCATTGCATACAGTTTCTAGGACAGGACCATCTAAAGACACCATTCCTGCCCGAGAGGCTCCGTGTGATTCAAATTCCACTGTACTGTCTTTTGGGATAATGTTGCTGACAAAATTACGAAAATTCTTTCTAATTTTTATTGGATCTTGTTTTCCTACCAAACGAAAAGAAATCTTTGCTGTGGCTTTGGCAGGGATAACCGTTTTAAATCCCGCACCTTCATAACCACCACTTATCCCATTGATTTCACAACTAGGGCGACACCATGTTTGCTCTATAGCATTAAACTGTTTTTCACCTGCAGGCTCTTTTAATCCGATAGGAGTCAAAAGATTGTCATTCGTTTTCCCAATTTCTTGCCATTTGGTCCTAATATTAACGGGTATTTCTGGAACACCTTCATAAAAATCTGGCACTGTTACACGACCTTGATCATCTCTTAAAGAGGTAATGATCTCTGCTAATACTTGAATAGGGTTACGCGCGGCATTGCCATAGAGGCCTGAATGTAAATCACGATTAGCTGCATAAATGGTGACTTCTTCACCCACCAAACCTCTCACCATTGCGGTAATGGCTGGCACATCAGGTGTTGCCATATCCGTATCACAAATAAAAGCCATATCTGGATGAAGATTTGCTTTTTGTTCAGCAAGAAAACCTGGCAAATGCTCCCCGCCACTTTCTTCTTCACCTTCTAAAATCACGGTAATACGAACAGGAAACTGACCTGTTTGCTGGTATATTCTGCGACAAGCCTCAAGGAATGTTAAAATCTGTCCTTTATCGTCAGAAGAACCTCGGCCATGAATAATTTCACGACCTTCTGAATCTTTACGTAGACAAGGCTCAAATGGGGGTATCTTCCATAACTCAATTGGATCAACAGGCTGCACATCATAATGACCATAAAATAAAATATGTGGCGCATTTGTTGCTGAGAGGTCTTGTGCTAAGACAATAGGATGGCCTTCTGTTTCACAAATTTTAGTTGTAAAATTAAAAGACTCTAAATAGTTTTTAAACCAATTCGCCGCATTTCGACACTCGTGAACATAAGCAGGATCAGCTGAAACACTGGGTATTCTTAGAATTTCAAATAATTTATCCAAAGATTGGGGTAGCTCTTGATCAACAACACTTAAAATTGTTTGCACAAATATTTCCTTTCCTTATCCACACAATCATTTTATCATCGTAGCTGTTTACTTAAAATATAAACTAATCTCTCTTATAGCTATCTTTATAATCAACATAATAATTAAATCGAAGAATTGTGCCTCCATAAAATGCCTATTAATAGCCTTAAACCCAGTAAAATTACGCTTAAAATCCTCTCTGTTGTTATTTTTAATTTGATTTGTTACATCAATGTTGGAATGCCTTTTGCGGTTATTCCTTTATTTGTTAATCAACAACTAGGCTATAACTCTGTCATTGCTGGGATGGCTGTTTCTATTGCATATATTGCAACTTTCCTTAGCAGACCAGGCGCAGGTAAATGGATTGATACCAAGGGTGCTAAAAGCTCTGTTGTGATAGGTCTTATTGTCAGTGCTTGTGGTGGATTATTTACACTTGGTTCTTCATTCTTCCTCAGTCAGCCATTAATCGCACTTTTAATTATTATACTAGGACGTTTTTGTATGGGCGCTTCTGAAAGTTGGGCATCCACAGGAACCAATCTTTGGAATATTAGTCGTGTCGGTGTTGAAAATGCTACTCAAGTCATTTCTTGGAATGGTGTCACTTCTTATGGTGGAATGGCAATCGGAGCACCTTTGGGAATTTTTCTTACAAAACTTCCTGGCTTTTGGGGAGGGCTAAATAGTATTGCAATTTTAACGACAGTTCTCGCCGCAGGAGGAGCATTACTAGCATTAACCTTTCAAAATATTCCCCCCAACCCATCAACCGCCCCGCGCCTTTCTTTTGCCAAAGTCTTTATGCGCGTTTTACCTACAGGTGCAGGTCTGGGACTAGGAACCATCGGCTTTGGCAGTATCCAAGCTTTTATGGCATTATATTTCGTTTATAATGGGTGGAATGGGTCTGCTTATGCTATTTCTCTTTTTGGAGGATGTTTTGTCCTTATCCGTTTTATCTTTAAAAGCTCTATTGATAAATTTGGAGGATATATTGTTTCTATTGTTTCTTTGAGCGTTGAAACGATTGGATTATGCTTAATTGCATTTAGTCATTCTGTTGTGGGCACCTATATCGGTGCAGGCCTAACTGGATGTGGATTTTCTTTGATTTTTCCTGCTTTAGGAATTATTGCTATTTCTACCGTAGGTGCAGAAAATCGCGGTTCGGCACTTGCCTGTTTTGGACTTTTTCTTGATATAGCCCTTTTTATAGCCGGACCATTATTAGGGTTTATTCACCTACATTGGGGTTATTATTGGTTATTTCTTAGCGCAGCTGTCTTTACCCTTACAGGAACTATTTTAACCTATATTTTGCACTATCAATCAAAATATCGTAACCTTCCCCAATCTTATTAAAACAAATATTAAAAAGTTAAAATTAATGTCTACATATACGCATTCTATTACTGTTTTTTGTGGTTCCCATCTAGGGAATCATCCTGCTTATGAACAAGCGGGGAAGGATCTTGGTATTGGGCTAGTACATAATAATTTCCGCCTCGTTTTTGGAGGAGGAAATGTTGGTATTATGGGTACAGTTTCTAATACGGTATTAGATTTGAATGGTGCTGTAAAAGGGATTATTCCAAAATTCTTACAAAAAAAAGAAGGACAACATTCTCGCGTTAAAGATCTTGTTATTACCGAAGACATGCATCAACGTAAAGAAATCCTATATAATGAAGCTGATGCTTTTTTGTGTTTACCTGGAGGTATTGGAACTTTTGATGAATTCTTTGAAATTTTAACGTGGAAACAGCTTCATCTTCATACAAAACCAATTATTATTATAAACATCCAAAACTGGGCAGAAGCGGTTTGTAATCAACTTAAAACTATTGTTGATGAAGGGTTTGCCGACCCCTCTATGCTAGAGCTATTCGAAGTTATTGACGATATTCCAACAACATTAAATCGTTTGACCGAACTATTTGCAAAATAAACTCTCTGAGTAAATAATCGATTGAGAATTCTATCAATTTTAATTATCACTATTTAACGACAGGATTCTCAATCATCTTTTAAAATAAAACAATAAATGCCTATATTCTAAAAATATCAAACACTTTCAAACATATTTTTTTGGTGAACAAAGTTATTTAATTGCCTATAGGCAAGTCCAGCATCCACCCCTAATTTAATTAATCCAGAAATCTGTGCTGGATTGACAAGTAAACTCTTAGCCATCTGAGATATTTTTAAATTACCGTCATGAGATAAAGCCAAACAAGCTAACGGAGGCAAATCCCTTGCCGCAGAATCACAAACAACTCTTAAAACTGCAAAGGGGATTTTATGATCTTCACAATATTGCGCAACAATACCACTTTCCATATCCAGAGCCACACAACCCGTCTGCACAAAAAGCTTTTGCTTTTCAGCAGATGCCGTAATAATCTCATCGCTGTGCAATAAAGCGCCAACTTTAATTCGGGATTTTTCGGCACCTAGCTTTAACCGTAAAGCAGGATCCGAAACATAATCTTTACCCCTTACGTGAATAACATTAGGAAGTAAAATCGTTCCAGCTTTAATTAACGGATCTAATCCTGCTGCGAGACCAAAAGACACAATCGAGGTAACTTTTGCTGCAACCAAACGCTTTAATGCAGATTTTGCACCTTCTTTGGTTGCACCACTTGCTTCAATAGCTGCTGGATATAAATGACGAGCTAACTTCGCCTCTGATTGCATTCCAACCAAAACACCAATACGTTGCATTAGAAACCAACCTCGACTTTACCAGTATTACTAGATTGTAGATTACGAAAACGAGATAACGCAAATAAAGGAAAAAATTGACGATATCCATGATAACGTAGGTAAAACACCCTTGGGAAACCAATCGCATTATATGGTTTTTCATCCCATTGCCCATCTTCCTCTTGGTTTTCCATCAACCATTGAATACCTTTTTGTACTGCTGGATGGTTATGTTGACCTGCTGCCATTAATCCAAGCAGAGCCCAAGCTGTTTGAGAAGGAAGGCTGGTATGATATTGTCCCGGAGTACCACCTTCATAGGATTCTTCACCTTCACCCCAACCACCATCAGGACGCTGAACACAAAGCAGCCAATCAACAGCTTTCTTTACCGCGGGATCTTGATTAGAAATACCGACCGCATTGAAAGCACATAATGCGGACCAGGTTCCATAAATATAATTCGTTCCCCAACGACCAAACCACGCACCAAAACTCTCTTGTTCAGCACGTAAAAAATTCATTCCCCGATCAATGACTGCCTTATCCTCTGGATGTCCCAATTGCGCAAGAAAAGAAATACAACGTGCTGCAACATCCACTGTTGGTGGGTCAAGCAATGCACCATGATCTGAGAATGGTATATGATTCAACAGCATTTTATCATTATCAATATCAAATGCACCCCAGCCACCATTAGAGCTTTGCATTCCAATAATCCAATGACGCGCACGTTCAATTGATTCTTGATGCTCTGGTTTTCCTTCTCGATGTAATAACATCCCAACAACAGCAGTATCATCAACATCCGGATAATAATCGTTATTATATTGGAATGCCCATCCACCAGGGGCAACATCTGGACAATTAATTGCCCAATCGCCCTTTACATCCAAAATCTGACGCTCTTTTAACCACTTAGATGCCTTGGCAAGCTTATCCATTGTTTTTTCACGATCTTCTGCACGAATACCAGAAGCCGTTTCCATCATGGCATGCCCTGTCAATGCTGTATCCCAAACTGGAGAAACACAAGGTTGGCAATATGCCTCATCATCCTTGACAACCATCAGTTTTTTTACTGATTTCCAGGCAATTACTGCGCGAGGATCATCATCACGCATACCCATACAACGAAATGCCATCACAGAATTCGCCATTGCTGGATAAATCGCACCCAATCCATCCTCGCCGTTCAAACGTTTTTCAATAAATTCTACTGTTTTCTTTTGTGCATGTTTACGTAAAAAAATAGGAAATAGTTTTTCCATAGGACGAACAACTTTATCAAGATATTTAAATAAATATCCCCATTGAGAACGAAATGGACCTTTAATCCATTCTTTAATTTGATCAGGTGGTGTTATAAAAAGTTCTTGAACATGAATATTATAACGATTAACAGCTCTACCCTTCAAAGAAACCAACAAAACCAATGGTGCAATCACTGCTCTGGACCAGTAAGACATATTCCAGACTGAGAATAAAGCCCATTTTGGCATTAACATCAATTCAATAGGCATTGCAGGGGTTGCATGCCAAGGGACTTCACCAAACAAGGCTAACTGAGTACGTGTAAAAACATTTGCCGTTTCCGCGCCACCATGAGCCAAAATTGCCGTTCTGGCACGTATCATATGCGGTGCATCAACATCATCGCCAATCGCTTTTAATGCAAAATATGCTTTGACAGAGGCTGAAATATCGAATTTACCACCATAATAAAGTGGCCATCCGCCATGATCCCCTTGAATTCGACGTAAATATACACCTATTTTTTCTTGTAATTCTGTATCAATACGATCAAGAAAATGTTCTAATAATACATATTCTGCAGGAATTGTTGCGTCAGCTTCTAATTCAAAAACCCAATGTCCATCCTCGTTTTGACGATTTGCTAAGATATTTTGTGCCTGCAAAATAGCACGATCCAATGCTTCGTCTTTTATTGGCTTTTCTAAAGAGTCAACATGATTCAGCATAGTCAAATATTTCCTTTTTATTGATTCAATACAAAGTGTTGAAAGCGAATGAACATCTTTCAACAATTATAATCATATATATTCTTAAACGATTTTAGAAGAAAAAACTGCTTCAGCAGCCCCAAACCCAGAACGAATAGCCCCCTCAATTGTTGCAGGAAGCCCCGTTGCAACCCAATCACCCGCCAAAAATAGATTTTGATATGGTGTGTAACAAGAAGGCCTGCGATGATTTTGCTCAACTGTAGCAACAAAACTTGCCCTTTTTTCCCATAATAAACGATGATTAGGGATGGCTTGAGGTAAAGGTGTTTCTATAACAGGAGATAAAACCTCACAAACTTCTTGCCAAATTAACGAGGCAAGATTTTCATGCTGACATCCTGTAAAACGATTAGCCGCACTGACCGTAATTGAAATGACACCAGGCCTTACAAAAATCCATTCGCTTATACCACCAATGACACCCACAAATTTAGCTTTATCTATACTACCTTTAATCCGCAAATTTGGATCTACTGCGTAATGTAGATTTAATATACTTTCAAATTGATTAGGAACTTTAACCTTAGGACACACAGCACCAAGTATTTGCTCTGCGACATGCGCACTTAATGCTAGGATAACAGTATCTTCTGGGCCCACATCTATTTTATTATTATTCATAATAAAATAATCAATCTTACCGTCTTGGACATGTAACTCTGAAAGCCTTGATTTAGTATTAATTATACCACCTTGCAAAGCAATCAAAGATACTGCTGGCTGCACGAAACTTTCAGAAAGGCCTATTTTAGGAAAATAAGGAATACATCCCTTCCCACCTTTCATCAAAGACTGACGCACCACAGAGCCCATTAATAAAGCACTGCCAGCATCACAAGACGTATTTAATGCAGAAACTGCAAAAGGTTGTAATAACCGACGTGATAGCTGTCCATTTACCAAACAATCAGCAACAGTTTTTTGAGTATCCGCTTTTAATAATTTCCATAACGCCAACAATTCTGGAAATTTAAAATCTGGCACGCGATGTTTGGCAAAAAATAACCACCAAGGAAAACGACCTTTTGATAATAATAAATCCCAACGTTTTCCTTCTTCTAAATCAACGAAAGGAAATAAAGGATACCCAGATCCAGTCAAACTATTGGTTGCGTCAATTAAATTTAAATATTTAAAAACAGCGTCATTGCCTGATAAAATCAGATGATTACCATTATCGATCGTACGATCTAGATTAGCATCATAAAAAGAACGTGCTCTGCCCCCCAAAGACGGACTGCTTTCATATAGAATAACCTGAGCATCAGATCTTTGAGATAAAGAAACCGCAGCTGCCAGCCCTGCTAACCCGCCACCAATAATATGAATATGTTTTTTTGCCATCCCAAAAATCTATCTCTTCAAACCAATATAACTCATGAGTACTCCAACTCCTGCAACTCCGATTTTTTCAATCAAAGACAAAGAGACTCTCTTAAAGGGTGGTTTCCACCCAACTTTTTTTTGCTTAGCCAGTAAAAATTTATACGTAATTGCCATAATTTTGGCTGGACGTAAGGCCGTTGGACTACATTGTGCCATAAACTCACGTGATAACCTAAAATGATCCAAAGCTCTATACGCCAAAATATGACATACATGATCAACATAAACGCTGTTAACACATTCTTTGGGTGTTAAAGGAAGGTGAAAGCGTTCCAACAACTCTTTTGGTAAATATAAACGGCCACGCTCTGCATCTTCTTGTATATCACGCAAAATATTCGTGATTTGCAAAGCTCTGCCTAAATGATACGCTACTTTTTGGGCAGCATCAGAGCTATCACCAAAAATACGTACAGCCAGACGACCCACAGCAGAAGCAACACGATCGCAATAAAGATCGAAAGTCTGTTCATCTGGGGCAACAATAGGATGTTCAACATCCATCTCCATACCATTAATGATATCGATAAAATCCTGTTGCTTTAAATTAAAACGCTGAATCGTTGCTAATAATACTCGTTCAACTGCATCTGTAGCTTGTCCTGCGTATAAACCATCAAGCCTGTCACGCCATTCTTGTAACAAACGATGTTTTGTTGGGACATCTCCGTCTTCATCTGCAATATCATCAACAATACGACAAAAACTATAAAGCGCATACATTCCATAACGACGCTCTGGGGGTAATATTTGCATCCCCGTAGCAAAAGAGGTCTTGGATTTGCGAACAATCTTTTCTACCTCAGTCAAATCAAGTGCGCTGCACCCCATTATCTGTGCTGCTTCAGCTAACGGCTTAGGCATAATTTGATCAGACCTTTCTTTAATGACAATAAAACTCAGTGCACAACTGTCAATTTTGAAAAAAAATACAGCTTTAAGCTATATATCCTTTTCTTTTAATTGGATACAAACAAATATCATCTATCTCATCACATATTTTTACATAAAATAACGAAATGACTTTAAAACAGAATATAAAACATTTTTTTTGCTTAATTTAACATCAGCCGCCAAAGGATCTTCATTCCGTAATCTTTGTGCCAAAAATTTGGCTAAATATACGATGACTGCTGCTTCTAGACGCAAGCGTCGATCTTGTGTTAACCGTGGCAAAAACTCAGCCTCTCTATTAAGCACATCAACATGATCTAATAAAACGTGAAATACTTTTCTCAAAGAAAAACTCATTTGAGGGGCAAGCAAATCCTCTACCTTAACATTATATTTTTTCATTAACTCAAGAGGTATATAACAGCGATCTAATTTAATTAAATCTGTCTTGCAATCTTGCAAATGGTTTAAAATTTGTAATGAAGTACATAATGCATCAGAAGCAGGAAAGGTATCTGGTCCCTCTTTATGTAAATGAAGTAAAAAACGCCCCACAGGATTAGCAGAATAGCAACAATACTGCATCAATTCATCCATAGTTTCATAACGATTTTTTACCGCATCTTGACGAAAAGCAATCAGCAGATCGGTTGCTGTATCAACAGGAACGCCCGTTTCAATAAAACTGTTATACAAATATCGAGCCGTTAAAACATCAGCACGATCAGGCGCAGGGACATCCTTACATACAACAGCTTCCATCGCATTTAAACGGTTAATTTTTTCCTCAGAAGACAACGTTTCTGCATCAGCAATATCATCTATAACCCTAGCAAAATCATAATACGCTTGCACATGGGGCCTTAGTTGACGGCTAATTAACAGTGAGCCAACAGGAAAATTTTCATCTTTGGCCGCTTTTCCAGAGGAAACATCCTTATCCCCCCAAAGAGAAGAATCATATAAATACGATTTACTTTGCTTGGCAGCCGTCATGAATTATCCTTTTGCTCTATAGTTTGATTATTGTCTTCAGAGCTTACCATATTTTCTAATTCGATTTGTAATTCTTTTTTATCCCCCCCAATCGCAGGGGTAACATAAGCCCGTCCCTTCCACATCATTCCTTTGCCAAGATAATAATTTAACGCAGACCCAATCGTTGCCAGTAAATAAAATAAAGCCACAATTGGCAGTGCAATCATCCATAAAAAGGATAGGTTGAATCTCGATAAAGTTGGAATAAAAGAGCAAATCGAAATAACATATGTAACAATTGCAAATTTTTGAGCTGTTCCATGGGCTATTAATATTTGTATAAAAGGAACAAACCACATCAATGACATTAAAATAACTGTCACTAATAGCATAGCAAAAGAATAGCGCAACTGCACATAAGCTGTGCGTGTAATCATATTCCAAATATCACTTAATTTGTCATAAGGTCTTAATGAGCGAGCCAAACTGCTATGCCCTAGGTAAATATTACCACCGTTCCTTTTAACTAAAAAAGCCAAAGTAACATCATCAATCAAAGCATTTTTTAATGCTGCAACACCACCAATTTTAGTTAACATACGGCTACGAAGTAAAACCGTTCCCCCCGCACCCGCAGCGACAGGAGAACTCTTTTTATTCACCTTGGAAAAAGGATAAAGCATACAAAAAAAATAAACAAAAGCTGGGATAAGCGCTTTTTCATAGAGATTCTTACATCTTAATTTAACCATCTCAGAGACTTGATCTAATTGATCCTTTAACGCCTTACAAGCTAAGGTCGTTAAATGAGATGGCTCATGTTCTATATCTGCATCCGTAAAAAAGAAAAAAGCATTTTCCGTTGTGTATTTTTTTTTAATATAATCAACCCCAGTGGATAATGCCCATAATTTTCCACTCCATCCTTCGGGACGTTCGGTTGTTTCAATAACGTCCAAACGGTTTTGAAAGGATGCTGGTAAATTTTGTTTATAATTTTTAACAATATCGCCTGTATGATCAACACTAGCATCATCTACAACGAGAACCTTATAGTCACCAACATAATCTTGATGGAGCAAAGAGTTCGTAACACATTCTATAGTCTCAGCCTCATCTCGGGCGGGAATAACCACATAAATATCAGGCCATTTTTCAGGCATTGTCTCTAAAGTTGATTGAGAAAAAGAGTGTAAAATAGGTCCTCTTCCCCAAAAACGTCCATGCAAAAAAAATAAATAAATCCAAATCACAAAAGAGCAAATAGCAATAATAGTCATAATTTTAAAATTCTCTAATTAGTAAATTAACTCGTAAACCCTTTATATATAAATAACAAACTCATGCACTAGCTTACATATCTTTGCTGGCGAAACCAATCAACCGCATCTTTTATTGCCTCATGTGCAGGTCTATGCGTATATCCCAATTCTTTTTCTGCCTTTGCAGAAGAAAAAAACATTTTCTTATATGACATTAATAACATCTCACGCGTAACGCGCGGTTGAATGTTGAATTGATTAGCCATCCATTCAGAAACCACTGCCACGGGCCATATCACTTTTTGATTTAACCGTACCAAAGGAGGCCTGACATTCGCAATCTTGGAGGTCATCGCAAATAAATCTCGAAGAGACATATTTTCACCTCCAAGAATATACTTTTCACCAATGATACCTTTTTCAAGAGCTAATAAATGCCCCTGAGCAACATCATCAACATGCACTATATTCAACCCTGTATCAACATAAGCTGGCATTTTTCCCTTGATACAATCAAGTATCATTTGACCAGTTGGTGTTGGTTTAATATCTCTGGGACCAATTGGTGTTGACGGATTAACAATAACCGCTGGCAATTTATTTTCTTTAATTAATTTTAATACCGCTTGTTCTGCTTCATATTTTGATTGTTTGTAAACACCAATAATTTTATGTACAGGTGTTGTCTCGTCTGCAATACTGCCGTCGCCCACCAATCCCAACGCTGCAACAGAAGAGCAATATACGATCTTCTCAACACCTGCCTGTTGTGCGGCCAACATTAAACGGCGTGTTCCCTCAACATTAATTTCCATCATGCGCTTGGGATCAGGAACCCACAGACGATAATCTGCCGCCACATGAAACAGATATTTGCATCCACGTAAAGATTGCGTAAAAGCTTCAGGATTCAATAAATCCCCCTCAACAATTTCTGCGTTCAAGCTCTGTAAATTTGATTTATTACTGCTGGGACGTGCCAGGACTTTCAAACGATGTCCATTCTCAATCAGTTTACGTGCAACTGCTGAACCAACAAACCCTGTAACCCCAGTGATAAAAGTTGAGGTAGTCATAAAGCCCCCGATCAAAATTATAAAAATTTCACATAGAACGTTGAATCTGTTATTCAAACATAATAGTAATGGCTTTTATATCATTACTATGCATTCCAATAAATCAGATAATAACTTCTCTTTTACAAAGATACACGGTCTATTTTGAAAAAAATTTCAATTATTCTATTCTTTTTGGGGCTCAGCCTCATTATTGCTGGTGCAGCTTGGATAGGTGCAGACAGTATCTTTAAGTCCGTCTTTTCCATAGGTGTTGGAAAGCTCTTAATCCTGTCTTTATGGCAATTAATGATTATTGTAGTCCTGGGTTGGGCATGGCACTGTATTTGTCCACAATTAGGGTTGGTCAGATTATTTTGGGCAAGAACTCTAAGGGAATCTGCAGCAACATGCTTACCGTTTTCACAAATTGGTGGCATTGTCCTCGGAGTACGTGCTGTTTGTTTTAAAGGATATAAATATATTAAAAACCCTTCTGATTTATCAGTTTCCCAAGGGATAAGCTCTAATATTGTTGATATTACAACCGAAACGCTGGGACAGGTTTTATTTATTATTATTGGAATTATTACCCTACTTATCGGCGGGTATCATACTCATTTACCTGACTTCCCTTTGTTCGGTATTCATGTAAACTTAAAATGGTTTATTATTCTTAGTATCCTTTTATTAATATTAGGACTGATTCCTTTCATTTGGACACAAAGGCAAGGAAGTCTCTTATTTCGAAAAATCTTCAACTCACTCAGCTCTAATATCGCCCAACAATGGAATGGTAAAATCGCATCCAGTGCGGAATCGTTACAAGAATCACTAGATCAAATTTGGGCTAACCCCACACGAATCATCTATAGCTGTTTTATTCATTTTGCTGGTTGGATGGGTAGCGGTATCGGAACTTGGATATGTTACCACTTTCTGGGTGCTGATATTAACTTAATGGAAGCCATTACCATTGAAGCTTTGGTCTGTGTTGTTTTAACAATAGGATTTATTGTTCCCGCCAGTGTTGGTATCCAAGAAGGCGCCTATGTTCTTATTGGTGCCATTTTTGGAATTGATCCTTCATTATCTTTTGGCCTATCCATATTACGCCGAGCAAGAGATTTAATTATCGGTATTCCAGCTTTGCTTTTGTGGCAATTCAGCGAGATTCAATATTTACGAAAAAATCCTGACAAAAATAAAAAACTTGATGTAACGTCAACTTAGCCTCTTCGTTCTTTTTAACCTTTTTATATCGATTACTCATCATGACATCTTCAATATTCCATCGTGTTACTGTTATTGGACCAGGGCTCATTGGCTCTTCTATTTTAAGACGTATCCAAAAAGATCGTTCTCTTGCGACTTATACAGTGGCTTATGATAATAACCCAGATGTTTGTAATCGCGTAAAAGAGTTACAAATCGCCGATGAAGTTTGTTCTGATCCTGAAACTGCGGTTAAAGATGCTGATTGTGTGATTTTAGCCGTCCCTGTAGGTGTTATGGGAGAAGTGACCAAGCAAATTGCACCTTATTTACAAAAAGGGGCTATCCTAACCGATACAGGTTCTACCAAAGCATCTGTGATTGCTGCTATTGAACCGCATTTGCCTCCTGATGTTGTTTTTGTTCCAACGCATCCTATGGCAGGAACCGAATTTTCTGGTCCTGATGCTGGATTCGAAAGCTTGTTTGAGAATCGTTGGTGCCTTATCACTCCTACTCCAAACACAACCCAAGAGGCGATCGATAAAATTACCGAATTTTGGCAAAAAATGGGTTCTAATATCCGCATCCTAGACATTAAACATCATGATAAAGTCTGCGCCATTGTCAGCCATTTACCTCACCTTATTGCTTTTACAATTTGTAATACTGCCGATAGCCTAGAAGAGGAAACAAGGTCTGAAGTCCTTGACTATGCAGCTTCTGGATTTCGGGATTTTACACGCGTCGCATCCTCGGACCCAACCATGTGGCGTGATGTATTCATTAATAATCGTGAAGCCATTTTAGAAATGCTAGCACGCTTTACCGAAGACGCTCAAGCTATGGCCAAAGCAATCAGATGGAAAGATGAAGAGTATATCACTGAAACTATTCAAAAAGGGCGGCGTATCCGTAAATCCTTGATTGATAACAAACAAGTGCAATAATAAATAGAATAATAAACTAGCCATTGAGGCTATTTGTCCTGTACTTTGATGTTATAATAATTCAGTGTTTAAACTCGCAAAGTTATCGTAATGACAAAGACTATACTCATTTCAGAGCCATTAACTGTCAAACAACTGATTAACAGTTTTGACTGGAATAACACTTCTTTGGGTGATCCAGATTCTTGGTCACCAAACTTGCAAGCCTTATTATCCTTGATTTTAAATACATCCTTACCAATGGTCATTTATTGGGGAAAGCAAAATATTGCTTTATATAATGATGCCTATGCAAAACTGATTGGCGTCAAACACCCTGCTTTACTTGGAAGACCATTAATTCAAATGTGGCCTGAACGTAAAGCACATTTCAATCAAATTGTTAGTGCTATTTATCAAAAAGAAACCATTCGTTACACTACGGATTATCAAATTCCAGGAACACAAAACCCTAATTCTATACAAACACAAATCGAAGTAGCATTTAGCCCTATTCTGGATAAAAATAACCAAGTGCAGGGAATGTTAAGTATAATCACACAGACACATGAAGCAAATCTTTCCCCTGCACAAACAATAGAACAACTTATTGGGGGATTAGCCCATGATTTTAATACATTACTGGCTGGAATTATTGGTAATCTAGAGCTTATGCAAATGCGCATCAAGCAAAATAAACTTGATATGTTACCCCGTTACATTGAAGCCGCACAAAAAGCCACAACACAAGCTACAGATATTACACATCAGCTCCTTTCTTTTTCCAGAAGGCAAACGCTTGTCCCACATGTCATTGATCCAAACCACACAATACAGGCTTTACTCGACAGTTTTAATAATCTTATTAAAGAAGATAATATTAAACAAACAATCAATATACAAATACAACTTGAACCCGAAATTTGGTCTATATTCTGTGATCCAGAACATTTAAAAAATGCTATTTTACATATTTTTAAAAATTCCTGCGAAGCTATTCACGCTTCAAATGGAACAATTTTAATTAAAACACAAAATATAACAATTACGTCTGCTCATCATTTGCGTAAATTTATTAAGCCTAATGATTATATTGTTATTACTATTCAAGATAATGGTACAGGGATGTCCCCTGATATGATCAGCAGAGCCACTGATCCATTCTTTACAACAAAACCCTTGGGAAAACGTGCTGGACTTGGATTATCTATGGCTTATGGTTTTACAAAACAATCCAGTGGACATTTAACCATTGATTCCGACCCAAAAACAGGAACAATTGTCAGCCTGTTTTTGCCGCGTTATTACCGCCCTTTAATTATTCAAAAACTCTATAATAACCCTGCAAAAACCAATACTCTTAAAACATTATTAATTTCACAAGATAATCATTTATGTATGTTGCTAAGTGAAAACCTAGAAAATCTAGGCTATTCAATGACAATCGCACAAACTGAAAAAGAAACTTTTACTTTATTAAAAAGCTGCAATAATTTTTGTTTTATTGCTGTTGATACACGCTTGCTATCTGACGCACAAACAAATTTCTTGTCCGCTATTAATGAAAATTATCCCGATCTTCCTATTTTATTTATTACAGGATATGAGGAAACACCAATTATGTTAAAATCATTTATTAAAGAACAAAGTTTTGTTATTCGCAAACCAATAACCCATACAATGATTGCGGATTCTATTAAAGCAATCGAGGATTCCAAACAGGCGAATGCAAAAAGAGAGGAGTAGCCCCTCTCTTTTTTAATCTGGTTAATTAATTGATATCAATAACACGAATAAGATTTGTACTGCCAGCTTGACCAAAAGGCATACCAGCAATCACAACCATATGATCACCTTTTTTCACCACTTGGTAACTTTCAACAATACGAGAAGCTTCTGATACCATATCTTCAACACTACAAGCTGGATTATCAACTGTAATAGAATGATATGGATGCACACCCCAAACCAAAGCGAGCTTTCTTGCTGAATCCATTGTAGGTGTTACGCCGAAAATTACTGAATTAGGACGTTCTCTTGACATACGTTGAGCTGTTTTTCCTCTTCTTGTAAAAGCAACAACAGCAGGTGTTTCCAAAGTATTACAAATAGTTTGAGCAGCAGCCACAATCGCATCAGCAACATTATGACGAGGCTGTTCACGAGTTGCTTCCATTAATTTACGCCACTCTTCGTCTTTTTCAACACGAGAAATAATACGATCCATAATAGCAACAGCTTCTTTTGGGTATTGACCAGCAGCACTTTCTGCAGAAAGCATCACAGCGTCCGCCCCTTCAAATACAGCTGTTGCAATATCAGAAGCCTCAGCACGTGTTGGTGTAGGAGAACTAATCATACTTTCCAACATTTGCGTTGCAACAATAACCGGTTTACCCAAACTACGTGCTTTACGAATAATTTTAATTTGAGCCAATGGCACTTCTTCAGGAGGCATTTCAACCCCAAGATCACCACGAGCAACCATAACACCATCAGTTAATTCTAAAATCGCATCGATATTTTGCATTGCTTGTGGTTTTTCCATTTTGGTCACAATCCACGCACGACCATTGGAAATATCTTTGGCTTCTTGAACATCTTCTGGACGTTGAACAAAAGAAAGTCCAATGAAATCAACCCCTAATTCCAATGCAAATTTAAGATCTTTATGATCTTTTTCAGTTAATGCAGGAATTGGTAAAATCATATCAGGAACATTAACCCCTTTATGATTAGATAAAGGACCACCAACGAGAACTTCTGTTTCTAGGAAATCTTTACCAACTTTACGAACGATCAAACATAGCTTACCATCATCAAGTAATAAACGACATCCAGGCTCTGCACTATTGATAATTTCTGGATGAGGTAAACAAACGCGCTCTTCATTTCCCAAGGTTTTATCTAAATCCAAACGGAATGTTGCGCCAGTTTTAAGGATAACTTTACCTTCTTTGAAATCACCAACGCGTAATTTTGGTCCTTGAATATCAGCAAGAACACCGATAACTTTGCCTGTCTCTTTTTCAAGTTCACGAATAATATGATAACGTGCAGCTTGCTCCTCATGAGAACCATGAGAAAAATTCAGGCGAAAAACATCCACACCAGCGATAAATAAAGTCTTAATCATTTCTTTTGTTGAAGATGCTGGTCCCAAAGTAGAAACAATCTTTGTACGACGACTTCTTAATAAATTAATTTTATCAGCCATGTATCTAATTCCTTATATATTCTAAATTAATGAATCATAGTTATTTTGTTTTTATAACAATAAACATAGATAAAAATTGATTCTCAAATAACTTAATGTGCTTCAATCACTTCTTGAGGTGTAATTCCCCAAAAACTATCTCGTGGTATCCAACCATTGTATCCTTTAATGGCAACATTGCACCACTGTGAACCTGATGGACATGATTTAATATTACCAACAACCCCTGGCTTTAAAACAGCTACAGGTGCTGCTGTATCTTTGGGTTCAGCTCTGACAATAATACTGTTTTTACCTGGCTGTATCGATTGAGCATCGGCAATATATCCAACAATACGACTGTCCATGTGTTCACTTTTCTTTTTATCTTTATCCTTGTCCTTGTTTTGGTCAGGAACTTCCTGACCAACAGACAGGGGCTCTCCTAAAATAATAAAAGAACGGCCTCCAGATAAAATAGCTTGCTGAATCCAGCCTTTCTGACCATCAGCATCTTCAACTAAACGCCAGATATCAAACTCTCTTGTGACTTTAACTGGCATATTGCGACGATGATACGTCCAAATAATTGGGTAACGTGATCCTGGCCCTGCTCGCATATTGACTTCATCTGCGCGTAGAGACAAAAAATAAGGTATGGGTTTTCCAGAAACAGCACCTTTTTCAGCAGCATCTCCCGCAGAAGGAAGAATTTGCCCATTACCACTTACCGCAGGTAAATTACCATTTTGTGGTGTTACAGCCTGAGATGATGCAGGGGCTGCAGGTATATATTGTTTTTCTTGTTGGGTTTGTGCATGTCCAGAAAAAGGAAAAGTCAAACCTCCAGCTAATAAAGCCAGTACAAAAGCTGCACCAGTTTTATATTGGGTCACAATTTTAGGTATAGAGTATTTAGAAAAACAATATTTCATACGATCCTATCTTTCACAGATATAAATTTTTTTATTTCGAAAAGTGAATAAATAATTTTATAGGCCTCTTTATTAATAATATAAAAATGATCTAATGTTAATATTACATCTTAAGATTATTTATATACACATTCCATTATCCTAGAGATCGATTTTTGTAAAAAGATTATAAATCGTATCATTTTCACCAGAATTACTATAACACTTTTGGTATATATTACTATATCATCCTTTTGATAAAATATATGCTATACCATTATACATATTCATTTTATTATATCGCCACCTTAAAAGATATAACTTTACGCTCAAGGAATACTCAATGTTTTTTTCATTTTTAAAAAAATGGAAGCTTATTTTTATACTCGCTTTTCTAGGTGGACTTTATATTGCATATCCTTATATGACATTATGGTCTATTACCAAAGCCATTGAAACGCATGATACAAAAAAATTATTAACCTATTTAGACTGGCACTCGATCAAAAACAACCTACAAACTGACCTTGCCAAAGCAATTCAAAACATCCCTTCTTCAGAGGACGATTTGCCAGATTTTGGAAATTCTTTTGCGGTCACAGCGGTTTCCAACGCTGTTGATCACAATTTGACCCCTGATAATTTAACCAAATTTATTAATCGAATCAAACAAGATGCATCTCGACAAAATATATCAACGGCTCGAGCATTATTACAATCTTTTATGGCAACTCAAATCCGTTTTTTATCCCCAACGTCATTGCGTGCAGTGATCGTAATTCCAGGAGAAGCAAAGGATGACCCAATTCAAATGACATTACGCCTTGAAGATTGGAAGTGGAAAGTAACCTCCTTTAGATTTTCAGAACAGCGTACTTTCCAACTTTTTAAACAATCAGATCAATAAAACAAAGTTATCCTAAGTCAAATCTTCTTCTAAAACAGTCAGAGAGATCGCATAAGAAACTTCGCCTTCATCTTCATCACGGTAAATCGTACCAATTGACTCTAAGGCTTTGCTATTTTGAATACATAATTCGACAGGTTGCCCAACACGTTTGGGCAAAACTACTTTCAAACAATTACTTCCTAATTTTTTTTGTAAATAACTTTCTAAGGTTTCAGCTTCTTTTGGTTGTATAGGCATCCCTATTTTACTCCTCTAATTTAGCAACAAGAAAAATGGCTTAGATTAAAAACAATCTTTTGCTAAGTTTATACCATTATTCTGCCATTTTTTAATCCAACAATTTAAATAATTTTATTATTCATGTGATTATATTGAAAAGCTTATGAAAAAACCATTATTTCACTTCGTTCGATCCATAATAATTTTGTTTCCTATAATATTCTTAATAGTTGTACTCACACATACACATTACTATACTAATCAAAATAAAAATTTTGCTGCTCATTTCTCTACTAAACAATATCAGCAAAAGCAAACTTTATCCTATAATCAACCTTACAAAACGGTAGATCAACAAACTCCACAATTAATCGCAAAGCAAATTACAAATTATTACGAGTGGAAAAACATTATTCATGAAATTTACAAAGGTAACAAAGAATGGGCTAATTTAATTCCCAATATTCTTCCTCATACCCCTACCAGACTGAAAACACAGCTAAATCATGCAATAGCACATGCGTTATTCATCAATCCTAGTATTATCTTACAAAATTTATCCTTAACTGATTCAACATTAAACAATATCGATATGATTTGTAAGGCGCCTAGCCTTGATAAAAATGAAAAACTCCATTTAGCGACTATTTTGAAATCAGTACATAATCCATCTTTTATTTATCAACAACAAAGCTGCTTACATACATTATTAGGCACCATAAAACATAAACAACCAAACTTATCTTGAATGAATTAGTTACCTTGTAGATCAATACTCTGAGAAGAATCTACTACAACCAGCTTGTCCCCTGCTAGTGGAGTTGATTGTCGTTGTCTTAACAAAACTGAGCTAAAACGCTTATCTTTGTGTGCTGCTTGATTATATAGCACGTCAATGATACCATTCTGATCAATAAATTCATTCATTTTGGTAGCAACTCTTATACAACCCTCGGACGCAGGATGCCCCAGACGTTGCTCTAAATAATCAGGATCTGTTGCATGCATTTCTAAACGAATTTGTCCTTTTTCTCTGCTTGGCAACCAACCTTTCTCTGCCCACTGCCATCCAAAATCCCAAACTCGCATTCCTTTGATACCATTACCACGAATACCATTTTTATTCTTGGTGCCCAAGGCACGATAACCAATACGCTCAATTGTATTATAAAATACACCCGTTGGTGTAATATAATAAAGCTTGCGCCCAGTATTACCCGTAGAAACCTTTCCTCCACCCAAAGCTTTCCATTCCCCCTGCCCTTTAGGCAAAGCCAAGACAAAACACAACTCTTGCACTTTGGGATTACGATCAACAACAATCAACAACTGAGCTCTTTTGACGGGAGGGCCTTTACGCTCCATTTCTTCTTTGGCAAGAGCGACCCATTTTTTATTACGCTGAGCAGAATAAATAATAGCATTCGGCACTGATTTTTTAAGCTGTGCTGTAATTTTTTCTGCCTCTTGATAGGCTTGCTCTTCAGTTAAAGAAGGTAAAGGAGGCAAGCCATGCAATTCATGATCCTTCTTAAATAAAGAAATATTTGGATCAGCATATTCATAAAAATGAACATAAGAACGATTGGCTTGCGGATCAGGAATAGAACTTTGAGGCAAACTATCTTCCAGACCTTTAATATCGTCTCTGATATCAAAAGAAGCAGGGACTGCATGCGTTTGTATTTGTGCCAAGATGGCTAATCCACCAATCATACTGACAGCAATAACACTATGCTTCATCCCTGCTTCTCCTTAAATCTATTCGGTCAAACTTTAAAAAATGTAGCTTAATAGAATGTAAAAGCAAAGAAAACAATATTCTATAAGATTACATGTGAATTGATCTTTTCTGTGTTCCCAAAGCCGCTTCTTTGATCGATTCTGTCAATGTCGGATGCGCGTGACAAGTTAACGCAATATCTTCCGCAGAAGCCCCAAAATTCATTGCCAATACAATCTCAGCAATCAATTCACTGCAATGAGGACCAATAAGATGCGCACCTAATACTTTGTTTGTACGTTTATCAGCCAAAATTTTAACAAAGCCCTCAGTTTGATTCATCGCTCTGGCACGGCCATTGGCACTAAATGGAAATTTACCAACACTATATTCAACAGATTCCGCTTTTAATACTTCCTCGGTTTTCCCGACCATCGCAATTTCTGGGTCAGTATAAACCACACCCGGAATAAGCCCATAGTCAATATGCGGTTTTTTCCCAGCCAAAAGCTCGGCAATTGCAACACCCTCTTCTTCAGCTTTATGCGCCAACATTGGGCCAGCTATAACGTCGCCAATCGCATAAATCCCAGCAATATTGGTTTGGAACTGTGCATTCGTTTGAATACGTCCTTTTTCGTCCAAAGCCACACCTAAAGCTTCTAATCCTAGCCCTTGAGTAACCGGTTTACGACCCACTGAAACCAAAACCACATCCGCAGAAAGGGTTTCTTTGTGATCACCTCCAATATTGCTGATCGTAATTTGGGACTCTTTGCCTTTTCTCTCAAGCTTTTCAACTTTATGCGCAAGTTTCAACTGCATTCCTTGCTTTTCTAAAATTTTGGCAAAACTAAGAGATACTTCTTTATCAAAACCAGGCAAAAGACGATCAAAATACTCTACAATAGTCACCTTGGCACCCAAACGATGCCATACACTGCCAAGCTCTACACCAATAACACCACCACCAATCACAACCATATGCTCTGGCACTTTTTCAAGACTCAAAGCACCAGTAGACGTAACAACGTGCTTTTCATCAACATCTACGTTAGGCAAAGATACAGATTCACTGCCTGTCGCAATAACAATGGTACGCGCTGTATGTTCTTTACCATCAATGCTTACTTGACCTGGGGCTGTAATCGTTGCAGAACCCTTTAACCATGTAATTTTGTTTTTCTTTAACAGAAATTCTATCCCAGCAACATTGGCATTAATCACAGCATCTTTATGAGATTGCATCTTGGCTAGATCAAGCTTTACATCTTTGACAATGACACCAAGATCAGCCAATCGTTTGTGCGCAGCTTCATATTGTTCAGAAGCATAAAGCAAAGCTTTGGATGGAATACATCCAACATTTAAACATGTTCCACCCAGTGTTTTCTTTTTTTCAACACAAGCCACCTTCATGCCTAACTGTGCAGCACGAATAGCCGCCACGTATCCACCAGGGCCCGCACCAATGACAATTAAATCATATTCAGCATCATTATTTTGATTTGCAGTAATAGACTCCTGCTTTACTTCAGTAACAGAGGGAACCTCTACCGCAGTATTAATAGAAGCCCCAGCTTCAGCTGTATCTCCAATCGTTACCAATAATGCACCTACCGCAACCTCATCACCAACAGCGACTTGATGCTGCCCAACGATCCCTGCAACAGGGGCTGGAACTTCAACATTCACCTTATCCGTTTCCAACTCTATCAAAGCTTCATCAGCACTGATCGACTCTCCTGGTTGCTTTAACCATTTAGAAACAACAGCAGAAGTAATACTTTCGCCTAGAACAGGAACTACGATTTTCTCAGCCATCAGGATCAATTTCCTTCTTTTACAATAAGAATAATATCGGATATATGAAATGATTAGACATCAAGTAATAAACGCTCTGGATGCTCAATTCTGTCCTTAATATGGACCAAGAAACTCACCGCCTCTTTACCATCAACAATACGATGATCATAAGAAAGTGCCAAATACATCATGGGACGAATGACCACTTGACCATTTTCAGCAATAGGGCGCTCTTTGATCGCATGCATACCCAAAATACCTGATTGAGGCATATTAATAATCGGGGTAGACATCAACGACCCATATATTCCACCATTGGTTATGGAAAAAGTACCTCCTGATAAATCATCTAACTTTAACTGATTATTTTTAGCTTTTTGCGCAAAACCAATAATATTGCTTTCGATGTCCGCAAAACTCATTTGATCAGCATCACGTAATACTGGTACAACCAAACCATTAGGGCCACCAACCGCAATTCCCATATTAACAAAATTGCGATAAATCACATCTTCCCCATCAATTTGAGCATTAATAGCTGGATATTCTTGTAAAGCAGAAATTGTTGCTTTTACGAAAAATGACATAAACCCAAGGCGCGCACCTTCGTGTTTTTTATTAAATGCATCTTTATACTGACTACGCAATTTCATAACCGCAGACATGTTCACTTCATTAAAAGTGGTCAGCATCGCTGCTGTCTCTTGGGCATCTTTTAAACGCCGTGCAATTGTACGACGTAAGCGAGTCATTTTTACACGTTCTTCACGAGGATCATCTCGACGTGTAGAAACCGCCGCAACATTTGCAACTGCTGGTTTAGAACCACCACCAGCAACAAAATTAACCACATCATCACGCGTAATACGGCCATCTTTACCTGTACCATGCCCAATCTGAGATGCTGCAATTTGTTTTTCTTCCATCATTTTACGTGCAGCAGGCATAGGTTGATGTGTTTCTGTTATCTGAGCTTCGACCTCTAAGACCTTAGGAGGTTCTACGGACTTTGGTGCTGTTGGTGCAGCCACAGGTTTAGAACCACCCGCCTCAATTGTTGTCAGTATAGCACCAACCTCTACCTCGTCTCCTTCTGAAACCAAATGATTGCCCAAAGCGCCTGCTTGGGGTGCTGCCACTTCAACACTTACCTTATCTGTTTCCAGCTCAACAACTGCTTCATCCATTTCAACATGCTCACCTGGTTGTTTCAACCATTTAGCAATTGTCGCTACAGAGATACTTTCTCCAAGTTGTGGTACTTTAATTTCTACTGACATTATTAACTTACTTTCTTATTCTGTCTTGCATAGATTTTTATCGTAACAAATTTAAGCTTTTTTATGACCTAAGGCCTCATCAATCAGAGTTTCTTGCTCTGTTTTATAAACAGAAGATAATCCTGTTGCAGGACTGGCAGCAGGCAATCTTCCTGTATATTGTACACAAGGCGATTTATGATTAAGTATTCGTAAAATTTTTTCAATTTTACGATCCACAAAATTCCATGCCCCCATATTTTCGGGCTCTTCTTGACACCAAACAATCTCAGCATTCGGATATTGTGACAAAATATCGGATAATTCACGCTCTGGGAAAGGATAAAGCTGCTCTATACGTACCAAAGCTACTTGTTCGAATTGTAGCTCACAGCGCATATCAAGACGACGCATCCATAAATCATAATAAACTTTACCCGAACATAAAACGACCCGTTTGACTTTGCTCTTATCACTAACCACTGGATCAACCTCGTTAATTACAGGCATAAAACATGTATTATCTGTAAAAGCTGATAAAGGTGATTGTGCCAATTTATGTCGTAACAAAGATTTAGGAGACATAATTACCAAAGGTTGACGATAATTGCGTTTCATCTGACGGCGTAATGCATGGAAATAATTCGCAGGCGTTGTGATATTACAAACCTGCATATTATCATCTCCACAAAGTTGTAAAAAACGTTCCAAGCGAGCAGAAGAATGCTCAGCCCCTTGCCCTTCTTGAGAGTGCGGCAATAACAATACCAGACCAGACATTTGCAACCATTTACTCTCACCTGCACTGATGAATTGATCAATGATGATCTGAGCCCCATTGGCAAAATCACCAAACTGAGCCTCCCACAGCACTAATGTATTTGGGTTGGTGCAACTATAACCATATTCAAACCCAAGTACGGCAAATTCAGAAAGAAATGAATTATAAATATCCAACTTGGCCTGTTCTGGTTGAATATGGTTTAATAAGATATAAGGTTGTTGTGTTATTTGATCAAATAATACGGCATTTCGATGACTGAAAGTGCCCCTTTGGCAATCCTGACCTGTCATACGCACAGGATGGCCTTCTATCAACAAACTACCGAATGCTAAAGCCTCACCCGTTGCCCAATCAATTCCGCCTTTACTGGCAAACATTTGTGCCTTAGCCTCTAATTGACGTATTAATTTAGGGTGACACTCAAACCCTTCTGCATAAGAAGAAAGCGCCTTACCTATTGTTTGTGCAATTTCCTCAGAAATAGCTGTAGGCGTTTCTTGACGATCTTGGCCGCGCCATTTCATTTCTCGCCATTCTGAAGTAACCCATTGCATTTCATTTACACGGTAATCTTCAGAAGCTTTATAACTTGATTGCAAATATTCTTGAAATAAATTCCAATTTTTCTCACTCTCTGATGTGACCAAAATCCCTTCACGGGCAAGCTTATCTGCATAAATTTTGTAAATTGTTTCGCGTTTACGAATAGCTTGATACATTAAAGGTTGTGTAAACGCAGGCTCGTCTGATTCATTATGACCATTCCTACGATAACAAACCAAATCAATAATAACATCTGTTGCAAATTGTGCTTGGAAATCCACCGCTAATTGCATCACCTTGACAACTGCCTCTGGATCATCCCCATTCACATGAATAATCGGTGCACGCGCTACTTTACCAACATCAGTGCCATAATATCCTGAGAACGCAACATCAGGTTGTGTTGTAAACCCAATTTGGTTATTCGTGACAACGTGAATTGTTCCACCCGTTTCATAACCTGGCAATTGGGACATTGCCAAAATCTCATATACGACCCCTTGTCCAGCAAAAGCCGCATCACCATGCAAAAGAACAGCTAAATGTTTTTGATGATCACGATCTTGCTCTGCTCGAACTTGCCCTTCGACAACCGCACCAACAGCTTCAAGATGAGATGGATTAAAAGCTAATGAAAGCTCCACCTCTTTTCCTGCCACTTCCACTTTTTTACGATAGCCCAGATGATACTTCACATCCGCTGCACCAGGGATTCCATCTGGTTTATAAGAACCACCCGAAAACTCATGGAACAAAGCAACAAAAGGCTTACCGATCACATTGGTTAATACATTTAATCGTCCACGATGAGCCATTCCCATAGCAATTGATTTTACATCATATTGCGTAACGGCCTGGCGAATTAAGGCATGCAATGCAGGAATCGTTACTTCACCACCATCAAGACCAAAACGCTTTACCCCCACATATCTTTTTTGGCAAAATGCCTCAAACCCCACCGCTTCGGTAAGTTGTTGTAAGATTCTTTTCTTATCATCACTAACCAGCGTAACAGAACCGAGTTTCTCTATTTTTTGTTTTAACCATTGACGCTGCTCATTATCTTGCAAATACATATATTCCCAAGCAATAGAACGACAATATACTTTCTGTAATCCTGCAATAATTTCACGTAACGGATGAATCTCTTTAGATAAAAAAGGAGCCGCATTATTCCCTATAAAAATAAGGCGGTTCATATCTTGAGCAGTAAAACCATATCTTTGAGGATCCAGCTCTACAACCAAAGGTCTTTGTTCAAGTTGTAAAGGGTCAAGTTGTGCATATTGATGTCCAAAAACACGATAAGCATTAATCAACTGTATAGCACGTATACTATCATATGCGGCTTGAGTGATCTGTCCTTTTATAGATTTCTCGGTTTTAGGAGCATCAGTATTAACAGCTTCATCTCCTTCAATCTCAACTTCGGTCAAAGGACGTGGAGACCAAGAAGCCCCTCTGGCATCTTTTGTGATAATATGTTGGGCATCATCCATTGCCACAAACAATTCAGAAAATGAAGGATCAACACTGTGAGGGTCTTCTACCCACTGTGCATACAAATCCGCAAGATAGGCACTGTTCGATCCGCTGAACACACTTGCAATATGATCTTTCATCGCCATCTTTTTTCTTCCTTACTTTAAGCTTTTATCAACCGCTTATATACCTCATTATAATGAACAAGGTAATAATAGTTAGCGGCCCCGCATTGTAATTCCCCAGTTTTGTCCCTGCATTTCATTCAAGCGGGAAATTGTACGCTCAAAAAAAGCTCTGCGATCTTCTTTACGATAAATCTCTTCTAAGTCAGCTTCTGCAGAAACATATAATTTAACATTTTGCTCATATAACACGTCAATTAACATCGTAAAACGCTCTATAACGTTCATATTTTCAGGATTGAACTGTGGAATATCATCTAAAATAATTGTTTTAAAGCGTTGAGCAAGAACCAAATAATCCCCAACACCCAAGGCAACATCACATAAATCTTGGAATGAAAACCGTGCCACAACCCCGCAGGCACAAGGAACATGAAGTGCTCTACCCATAACCATTAAGGTTTCTTCTTTGACGGGCCGACCATGAGTTTCATTTAAAAACACATGATCTAAACGTTCTTTATTTTCTTGATTACAAGGCACCAACCAACGCTTTTCATCCTCGGGACGACCCAGACGATAATCTTGAGCTGCATTCAGTTCTATCTGAGTCATTTGTTGAGATAACACTTTTATAAAGGGTTTAAACGCATCAGACCCAGGTCTATTTTGAAAAAGCCCCTCTATTTTTACATTAGAGGTCGCAACAACCACAACACCTAGTGCAAAAAGTTGCTCAAATAAACGCCCTAATAAAACCGCATCCGCAATATCATTAATTTGAAACTCATCAAAACAAAGTAACCATGCTTTTTGCGCCAACTCTTTGGCTAAATCAGGAATTGGATCGCCCCCTTTTCCCGATTGTTGTTTTAACGTATGAAATCTTTTGTAAGTGTCTTGCATAAAGATATGAAAATGAGTTCTAAGTTTATGCTGAACTGGAACCTGCTCATAAAAAAGATCCATCAACATAGACTTACCCCGCCCAACAGAACCTACCAAATAAATCCCTTTTGGAGGGGGAAGAGGCTTTTGCCATAGACTTTTAAAAGAGCCAAACATACCTCCACTAGAATGCACTGATGGTTGATACGTGGCTAATGATTTACATAACTGATCCAATAACATAACAACATTTTGTTGCGCATTATCTTGTTTTAAAATTCCTGCCTTTACTCTTGCCTGATAAACATTGCTTGGCAAATTCATACGCTACTCTTTATATTCTTAGGTCAAAACTCGTTAAACTTTGTCTTTTCCTTTTTAAAGGGAACTATAAAAATTCATAGTTTTTTTTGCATATCTCCTACAATCGTGATCTATTTTTATGAATTTGGTTTTCTTCGTTTACATCCAAAAATAAACAGGTAAAGTATTAAATTCCGTTTTAAAATTTAAGAACCTAAATCTAAGGATAAAAGAACTATGGGTTATCGCGTAGCCGTTATGGGCGCCACAGGAGCTGTTGGCAGAGAAATTTTAAAAATTCTTGCTGAACGGGACTTTCCAATTGATGATATTGCAGCGCTTGCCTCTCCTCGTTCTACTGGCAAAGAAATTTCTTTTGGCGATAAAAAAGTTCTTAAGATTCAAAATCTTGAAACCTTTGACTTTAAGGGATGGGATTTCGTATTAGCTTCTGCTGGAGCCTCTGTTTCAGCCATTTATGCACCCAAAGCTGCTGAAGCTGGATGTATTGTCGTTGATAACACCTCTTATTTCCGTATGGAACCCGATGTTCCTTTGGTGGTTCCAGAGGTCAATCCAGAAGCTTTAAAAAAAGCAAAACGGAATATTATTGCGAATCCCAACTGCTCTACCATTCAAATGGTAGTGGCATTAAAACCTTTACATGAGCTTTTTAAAATCAAAAGAGTCGTGGTCTCTACTTATCAAGCAACAGGTGGTGCAGGTAAAAAAGGGATGGATGAGCTCTTTAATCAAACCAAAGCTTCTTTAATTGGAGAAAGCATTACACGCGGTAATTTTACCAAACAAATCGCATTTAACTGTATTCCTCATATTGATAAATTTATGGATGATGGGTTTACCAAAGAAGAATGGAAAATGACAGTTGAGACCAGAAAAATTCTGGATCCAGATATTGCTGTTGTTGCAACCTGTGTTCGTGTTCCCGTTTTCATTGGTCATGGTGAAGCAATCACCATTGAGTGTGAGCGCCCTGTTGATCTTGAAAAAGCGCGCAAAGCACTGCGTAATGCTGATGGTGTAATTTTGTACGATGAACGCCAAGATGAAGGCTATGTTACCCAAATCGAAGCTGCTGGTGAAGACGCATCTTATGTTTCCAGATTACGCGTTGATCCAACCGTTCCTAATGGTTTAGCTTTTTGGTGCGTATCCGATAACCTTCGTAAAGGGGCTGCGTTAAATACTGTGCAAATTGCAGAATCAATGGTTGAACAGAATTTAGTTTCCAAAAAATAATTACTCCTCAGAAGTTTATAGATTAATTAAAGGCGAGTTTATTCTCGCCTTTTTTACTGTCTAATTAGTCTGAAAACCATCTATAGCTAGCATATATTTTTATAATTATATAAAAATTATTTTGTGCTGGAATATGAGTCACTGAACTATTTATATTATAAATTACATTGTTTGTTGGTTCATGTTTTAAAAATAACTGCTCAATTACCTGCAATGCTTCCTCATCAGATTATTGAACAATAACAGTCACATCATCAAATAAATTAGATAAAACTCAAATAATATCTTTCATGCAAGAAATTATCATTTTTTGATCAAAAAAACCTGTTTCTCCTAATTAATTGACTAGACCGATTTAATTACGCGGTATACTTTGGCATCAAAATAGTTTTTCTCGGCACCATGTCGAAAATGATACATTAGGAATTAATTATGTCGGATATACGCGAAACTTTTTATGTTGGCCATACCAGCGACGGCTCTCTTAAAAAACGACCTATGTCACCACATTTGCAAGTTTACAAACCAATCCCGTCAATGACACTGTCTATTTTAAATCGTGTCACAGGGGCTGCCTTATCTTTTGGATCAGCCATTATGGTTGTATGGCTGGCTTCTGCTGCTAAGGGGCCTAAACCCTTTAAAAAAGTTCAAAAACTAACAGGCAGTTTTCCTGGGCAACTGGTTCTTTTTGGTTTTTCTGTTTCATTCTTTTTGCACTTTATCCGAGGCATCCGTCATCTAGTTTGGGATAGCACTGCTAAACGTTTGGAAAAAGAAGAAATTAACAAAGACAGTAAAATAGATATTATCAGCATTACTGCGTTAACCCTTGGGTTATGGACCATTATTATAGGCAAGCGTTTACGTAAAAAGAAAAAGTAATAAATTCTTTAATTATATTATCACTCAACATCCATAATTCTTTAATTTATTACTTATTTTCTTAGGAGAAAATATTAGTGACTAATTCTTTCGATCACCCAAAAATTTTACGCTCGAACTTAGGTCGTATGCGCCAACTAGGTGCCAGCCACCATATTGTTGAGCATTGGAAAGCAGAACGCCTTACCGCTATTGGCAGTGCACCTTTGTCCATTTGGTTTGTCATTCAAATGTTAAGACTAGCTGATGCAGACCATAAAACTGTTGTGCAATGGGCTGGTAAACCTGTTAATACTGTTCTTTTACTTTCTTTGATGATCTTAACCTTTCATCATATGCAAATGGGTTTACAAGTCATCACCAGCGACTATTCTCGTGGTAAAAACAAAACTATCCTTGACTTAATTATCAAAGGCGGAACTTTCTTTTTGGGGTTATTATCCGTTATTTCCATTCTAAAGCTTGCTTTGGCCCCTGCAAAAAAATAATCAAAAAAATAAAAGAAACAGGATATATTAAATAATGAATACCATAACCTTACCTTCACAACGCAGTTATCGCATTGTTGATCATGCATATGACGTTATTGTTGTTGGCGCTGGTGGCTCTGGACTTCGTGCTACACTAGGAATGGGTGCTGCTGGGCTGAAAACTGCTTGTATTACCAAAGTTTTCCCGACACGCAGCCATACAACTGCTGCCCAAGGGGGAATTGCTGCATCTTTGGGAAATATGGCAGAGGATCATTGGCAATGGCATATGTATGATACCATCAAAGGATCAGACTGGCTGGGCGACCAAGACGCTATTGAATATTTGTGCCGCGAGGCGGTTCCTGCTGTTTATGAACTTGAACATATGGGAGTTCCTTTTACCCGCACCGAAGACGGAAGAATTTATCAACGTCCTTTTGGTGGGCATATGCGCGATTTCGGTAAAGAGCCTGTGCAACGTGCTTGTGCTGCCGCAGATAGAACAGGGCATGCAATTTTACACACTTTATACCAACAAAGCTTAAAACACGATGTTGAATTCTTTATTGAGTATTTTGCCATTGATTTAATTATGGATGACAAAGGGGCTTGTAAAGGCGTTATGGCTTGGTGCCTTGATGATGGCACTATGCACCGTTTCCGTGCTAATCTCGTTGTGCTTGCCACAGGTGGTTATGGACGTGCTTTTCAATCTTGTACTTCTGCGCATACTTGTACTGGTGACGGTAATGCAATGGCAATGCGCGCTGGCATTCCAACTCAAGATATGGAATTCGTACAATTCCATCCAACAGGTATTTTCCCAGCAGGTTGTCTATTAACCGAAGGTTGTCGTGGTGAAGGTGGATATCTGACCAACTCTGAAGGTGAACGTTTCATGGAACGCTATGCTCCACACGCCAAAGATCTTGCTTCTCGTGATGTTGTATCTCGAGCTATGATCGTTGAAATTAACGAGGGGCGTGGTTGTGGTCCAAATAAAGACCATATTATGCTGCATTTGGAGCATCTTGGTGCTGATATTTTACATGAACGCCTACCTAGTATCGTTGAAACGTCGAAAGTTTTTGCTGGGATTGATGTAACCAAAGATCCTGTTCCTGTATTACCAACCGTACATTATAATATGGGCGGAATTCCAACCAATATCCATGCCGAAGTTATCCGCCCAACCAAAGAGAATCCTGATGCAACAGTTCCAGGCCTAATGGCCGTTGGTGAAGCTGCCTGCGTTTCGGTTCATGGTGCAAACCGTCTTGGGACAAACTCTTTGCTTGATTTGATCGTATTCGGTCGTGCTGCTGCATTACGTGCCAAAGAAATCGTAAAACCAAATAGCCATATTGCTCCATTACCCGAAAAAGCTGGTGAAGACGCAATCGCACGTTTAGATGCGCTTCGATATGCCAAAGGCAATACCAGAGTGGCACAAATGCGCGATTCATTACAACGCACTATGCAACGCCATGCAGCTGTTTTCCGTAATAATGAAAACCTCAAAGGCGGTGTTGAGAAAATCGAAAAACTTTGGCCTGAGCTTGCTGATATTTCTGTTGCAGATGAATCATTAATTTGGAATACAGATTTAATGGAGGCGCTTGAATTCGAAAACCTTCTAGCCAATGCAACCGTAACCATGGTCAGTGCTGAAGCTCGCAAAGAAAGCCGTGGTGCGCACGCTCATGATGATTATGAAGAACGTGATGACAAAGATTGGTTAAAACACACTGTTTCTTTCCTTAATAACAAGGGTGAAGTTTCCTTAAGCTATCGTCCTGTTCATATGAACACACTGACGGATGAGGTTCAAACCTTTCCACCAAAAAAACGGGTATATTAAGATAAAGAAAGGCTAAAAAATTATGGTTGAATTAAGATTACCTCAAAATAGCCGTATTGGTGTTGGTAAAACTTTCCACGCGGCGCCTGATGCAAAAAATGTTAAACGGTTTAAAATCTATCGTTGGAGTCCTGACGATGATCGTAATCCTGTTACAGATACTTATGAAGTTGATTTAGATAAAATCGGCCCTATGGTATTGGATGCACTGATTTATATCAAAAATGAAATTGACCCCACTCTATCATTCCGCCGTTCTTGTCGCGAAGGGGTTTGTGGTTCATGTGCAATGAATATTGACGGGCATAACACGCTGGCATGTTTGAAATATATCAAAGATATTAACTCTGACGTGCCAATTTATCCTTTGCCTCATATGCCTGTAGTCAAAGATCTTATCCCGGATCTTAGTGGCCCCTATGCGCAATTACGCGAAATCGATCCTTGGTTAAAAGCAGATACGCCTCCTCCACCTGATAAAGAGCGTTTGCAAAGTGAAGATGAACGCAAAAAGCTTGATGGTCTTTATGAATGCGTTTTATGTTTTTGTTGTTCAACATCCTGCCCATCTTATTGGTGGAATGGTGACAAGTATTTAGGCCCAGCAGTTTTATTGGCTGCCATGCGTTGGGTTTCAGATAGCCGTGATGAATACGCTGGAGAGCGTCTAAGTGAGTTAGAAGATTCTATGCGTTTATATGCTTGTCGTACAATTATGAACTGTACACAAACCTGTCCAAAAGGATTAAACCCTGCAAAAGCAATTGCTGAGTTAAAGCATTTACAGGTTGAACGTAAGATGTAAATCCTATAAGGATGGATCATGAGCAAGAAAATTCCATTTGATCCATCCCTTATACGTTTCTCTGACCATTTTAAAGCATGGTTAGACAGCCTATTTATTGATCATTCAATTTTTAGACTGGTATGGACAAATTTTAACACCGTAATCCCAAATAAAGTATATCGTTGTAACCATCCAACGCCCAGCCGATTACGCAAATTTTCGCAAAAATATCATATAAAAACGATTATTAATCTACGTGGTCAACGAGATTGTGGATCAGATGCTTTATCTCGTAATGCTGCAAAACAACTTGGGATAACACAGCTTGATTTACCATTTGAAAGCCGTGGCGCTCCTCATAAAGATCGTATCTTGAATCTTGCTGCAATTTATCCAACACTCGAATTTCCAATTTTAATTCATTGTAAATCTGGCGCAGATCGTGCAGGTTTGGTCTCAGCTTTAATCATGTTATTTGAGCATAAAACGATAGAAAAGGCTATTAGCCAACTTTCTTGGAAATATGGTCACTTTAAACAAGCCAAAACTGGAATTTTAGATCAGTTTTTTGTTTATTATTTTCAAGAAACCCACGGTAAAAGTAATTTTTTAACTTGGGTTCAACATCATTATCATGAAGATGCTTTAAGAGAACAATTTAAAGCAAAAAAAACTTTTTCTTTTATAACAGATAAAATTCTTCACAGAGAATAACTTGTTTTATTTCTGATGACCCATAACATGAATTAAATGTAAAAGTTTTTGACGCACTTCTGGTTCTTGAATAGCATAATAAGCCTTTAACAAGTTTGTCGTTTCTTTATTATTCATCAAATCGAAAGTATTTTCATTATGACATAAAGACATATCAACTATTGTATCATCTATAATATTTTCTACGTCTTGTGCTGTAGCGGCAGAAGTAGAGTTTGTAGGTAATATTTTTTCTTCTATATAAATAGGGTTTAATAACTCATCAAAGAAAAAATTAATAGGCACTTGTAATATTTGTGCAATATCAAACAGCCTTGAAGCACCTACACGATTACTGCCCTTTTCATATTTTTGAACTTGCTGAAAAGAAAGCCCTAAGGCTAAAGCCAATTTTTCTTGAGAGTATCCTAACAATCTTCTTCTTAAACGAATCCGCCCCCCGACTCTTTTATCAATTGAACTAGAGTCCGTATTATTTTCTTTCGAATGAAGATTCGGAGATTCTTGATTTGTAGTCATAAAAACACTTACTCTCATAGCGAAAAGAATTGTTAAACAAAAAAAAAATTTCATTTGAATAATAACTGAATATTAATAAATTAATAATTAACAGCAATGGAAAATAAATTCAAGTATAGTTAGTTTAATTTGATCTACTTATCTCAAAAATAAAATATACATTAAAAATATTTATTATATTTACTAAAGGTTGAAAAATAAAACTATAAATTGTATTTTATCGGTGCTTACAAATAGATTTTGTAACAGTTAGTTATTTATAATGACTTAATAAATAATAACCATACCTAATAATCATTTTTTGTTTTTGATATTTTATTTCTTTCCAAAAGGACTAATTTAGTCTACCTATCTATGATTATTTTAAAAACTAAGTATTATAGTTTTTCCGTTGTAAATATTTTTTGTAGAATCATTTGTTCAACATATCTTTATATAAATAATAACGCACTCATCTAAATTAATTTTGGAAATATTATGTGGCCACCAATTGATCCACCAAAAAAAATACATTTCTTATCTGTAGCTAATCCAAAAGCGGTACAATACAAAAGAAACTTGATTAAAAAATATGGAAATTCAGATATTAATAATACAGAAGTCATCATTTGCATTGGTGGTGATGGTTTTATGCTTGAAACATTGCATAATTATCTGAATTATCAAATACCTATTTATAGTATTAATTTTGGCTCTGTTGGTTTTTTAACCAATCCCATCGTGACCTTAGAAAAAGATTTGCCACTTATTTTACATGAAGCCCAACCAACCTGTCTGCATCCTTTATCGATGACCGCTTATACGGCAGACGGGAAAACACATACAGCATTAGCCTTTAATGATATTTTCCTTTATCGACAAACGAGGCAGGCTGCAAAAATTCAAATTATAACTAATGATGAAATAAGATTATCTGAGTTAATTTGTGATGGCATTATTGTATCAACTCCAGCCGGGTCAACAGCTTACAACTTATCAGCACATGGCCCTATTGTTCCGCTTAACTCAGGCCTTTTACCATTAACACCTATCTGTCCTTTCCGCCCTCGTCGATGGAGAGGGGCATTATTACCATCTAATACTTCAATTCAATTTTTAACAATTGAAGAACAAAAGCGTCCTATTGCAGCTGTTGCTGACTTTACAGAAATAAGAGATGTTACCAAAGTTTTTGTCAGAGAAAATCGATATATCAAATCTCAGATTTTATTTAATCCAGGACATGAATTATCCGATAGGATTGTAGCAGAACAATTTACTGCTTAATAATTATGCTTGATGCAAATTATCTTTTACAGCAGGGTTAGATTGACGGAAAATATAGCCCTGCCCCCACATGGTTGAAATCAAATCTCCTGCACCAGCATTTTGTAGCTTTTTTCTAAGCTTACAAACAAAAACATCAATAATTTTCATATCTGGCTCGTCTACACCCTCAGGATATAAATAATTTAAAATTGTTATTTTACTAATTAAAACACCACGTCTTAAAATCAACATTTCTAAAATGGCATATTCTTTACCCGTTAGACGAACAATATTACCATTCACGAAAACTTCACGTGTTTCTAAATTGATCTGTAATTGATCAACCTTAATAATACGATCAGCAACAACTTTATCTGAGCGTCTTAAAACAGCCTTACACCGAGCTAATAACTCTTGCGTCGCAAAAGGGATAACAACATAATCATCGACTCCAGCTTGAAATGCTTGCACTTTTAATTCTACGTCTGCTTTTTTAGAGACAACAAGCATAGGCAGTTTATCATTGATTGATCTTAACAACTTAATTGTCGCGAAAAACTGCTTGTCTAAAGCATCTAGCTCAACAATAATCATATCATAATCATAAAACCGAGAGGCTGACAAAATCTGTGGATCATATCCGACACGATCGATAGAAAAACCAGTTGCCTTCAACTCTTGATAGAAATCATGTTCGGAAAAAAATATTTCGCCCATAAGAAGAACATGCATTATATCTACTCCAGATAGTTCTTTATAATTAATTACTACCATAGGTTGAAAATAAATCAATTAAAACTTAATAAAGTTATAATAAATATGAATCTATTATTTATAGAGTATTATTAAGGTTACTTTATAACCTCAATAATACTCGTTAAGAATTAACTTTTTCCAAATATTTTTTTAATAAATTGCCAAATAAATCCTCGTAGATAACCACCTAAAGGACCACTAAGTGCACCTATTAATGCTGTAATAGCCAACGAATTCCGTAATTCTTTTAAATTATGATTACGAACAATTTTTGCCTCAATCTCTGCTTCACCAATTCTTTGTCTGAATGCGCACAAAAATAAAAGCAACATACATACAAGATCAAAAGCAAAAACAATTAAAGATGTTCCCAAAAATCCTGTATGAAGCAAACTCAAACAAAGTGCTGCCACAACGGCATGAATAGAAATCAAAGCAAATAAACCAAAAAGGGCTCCAACCAAACATAAAATAACTTGCTTGCTAATTCTAATTGACTTTTTCTTAAGAAGCATAACCTCAGCATCGACTGCGGCCTTACCGTATTCAGCAATCTTCATGGTTTTTAAAATCACTTTCTAATTAGGATGAAATTAACGAATAACTCTTCCTAATAAATACCCAATGACAATAGATAGAACAATAGCAATTAAAGGCTTTGATTGAACTTTATCAGAAACGTGCTTAATTTGATGATCGGTCATTTCTTTTGTATTGTGAACAACCTGATCAGCTTTATCCGCTGCTTGAACAATTGCTGGTGTTACACGATCATTTAGCAACTCTTCAACTTGATTTTTCAAAGATTTGATTTCTTCTTGTGCATTTTTTTGCAATGCAGCCACTTTTTTCTTATCTTTTTTACTAAAAAACATTGCCGTTTCCTTTATATTGAATACTGAAAATCTCAATTACTTACAACAAAACACTCATTACAATTATCTTACGAACCTAGTATAACTATATTTTAATAATTTATATATAAAAAATGAATGTTTCTTTGTTTTTTTATAAATTAATTTTACATACTAACATAAACAATTTATAGTTTAAAAATTATTTTCACGTAATATTTATAAACTTTACATGTTCTCATCTCGATTTTTGCTTTTATTTTTAGTTTCAATAATATTAACCCCTTCTTTTTGCTTTGGAAATACCAGAGAAAAAAGAGCGAGTTTAGGTGTATTAAATGGTTATCAATTTTATTTTAAAAAATATTCAAACAGATATCATTTCATCACTTGGGATGGTAATATTCAGACACTACAACAAGCACTTTCATTAAATAATAAAATTATAGATCTTTTGCTATTAAACAAAAAAACAGCAGAACAGGCATGTAATCTAGGATTACTAATACCTCTTCATGATGATTTACTATCGTCTAATAATAAACAATGTGATTTTCAAACATTCACTGATCATATTGCTCTTGCATGGGATACACAAAAATTACATTTTAACCCTACTTGGAAAGATTTCTGGAATATCACACAATATCCAGGAAAAAGAGGATTACAAAAAGACGCACTTAGTGCTTTATCCATCGCGCTATTAGCTGATGGGGTCTCTTCTGAGGATGTTATAGAGGTTTTATCGACCCCATCGGGGATTCTACGCGCTTTCAAAAAATTAAATCAGCTTCGTCCTTATATTGTTTGGTGGACAACTCCCAATGAAGCTAATTTTTTATTATATAAAAACCAAGTATTAATGACCAGCGCCTCTGTCCTAAGTATCAATGCGTTTCAACAACAGCACCCATTATCACACTTTCAATTTCAACATCAAAATACCGTTGAAAGTCCCATTGTATTAAGTATTCCTGTTACTATACAGACACATCGAATTAAAATGATTAATGATTTACTAAAAACACATCCTTTACATCCATTTTCCACTTCTAATCCAAAACATCGCATATGGCATACAAGCATTCCACAGGAATCCATCTCCCCTCAACAATCTTCTGTTTCTTTAGATGAAATATTTGATGAGTGGCTTCATTTAACAAAACAATAAGTCAATTAATTAACTAAAAGTGATGAAAATCTCTTGACTGAAAAAGAACAAAGACTTATTCGCATAGTATATTTAGAAAAATGGAATATATATCTGCACCTTTTAAAAAAACAGATATATCGAAACAGTTTTATGATGCTTCTTATGTCTTTTATACATAATCTTATCGCAAGTTTTTTTCAATTATCTTTGCTAGTAAAGGTATGTAGATTATTATCTATTACTTCCTCTATCGTAGTTATCTTCTTTTCTTATGTTACGTTGTCTGTAAACTGTATTCTTACTTTTTTTGAAATAATTCATATTATAAAAAACCATAAAAATACCCTGTTAGTTCCTATGAAATGATCGCAGAATTTGATTTTTTTGGCATTTTTATTGCCCCTTTTATTGTATACGCATTGCTTGCCTTGGTGGTGACAATGATTATACGCTCTATTTTATGGAGAACGGGTTTAATAAAAATGTTTTGGCACCTTGCTTTGTTTGAAGTAGCCTTATATTTTTGTATTCTATGTTTGCTTATTCTTTACGTATAACCCTTTTATTCCTATAAGTTTTGATCCTATATCATGTTTTCTCTTAGCAATATCATCCGTATCAGTTTAACACTTATTGTTGTTATCATTGCCATTATTCTAGGGGTTACCCTTTGGGATACGTATATGATTGCCCCATGGACACGTGACGGACGGGTCAGGGTTTATGTTGTTAAAATCGCCCCCGAAGTTGCTGGGACTGTTGTTCAAGTTCCTGTTAAAGATAACCAATATGTCCGTAAAGGCGAGCCTTTATTTATTATTGATCCTGCACGTTTCAGGATTGCTATTCAGCAAGCACAGGCAAGCTTGGAAAATGCAGAAGCAAACCTAACCTTACAACGTCGTAACGCAATGCGTCGTAAAGGGCTTGAAGGCATCGTATCAACTGAAGAAAAAGAAGATTTTAATACTAAAGTTGCAACCGCGCAGGCCAGCGTTGATAGTGCAAAAGCTTCATTAGACGAAGCTAAATTGAATTTGCAGCGCTCTATTTTGTACTCGCCTGTTAATGGCTATATTACCAACTTGAACTTACGGGTTGGGGATTACGTCAGTACAGGACAATCCTATTTATCAGTTGTCGATGCCGATTCTTTTTGGGTTTATGGATATTTTGAAGAAACCAAGATGTGGGGTATTCACGTAGGTGACGTCGCCCGGATCAAATTAATGGGATATAAACAAATTCTGCCTGGGCATGTAGTCAGTATTGCTCGCGGTATTAATGATGCCAATGCTGATACGGATGCTTTTGGATTGCAAAATGTTAACCCAATCTTTACTTGGGTCAGATTAGCCCAACGTATTCCCGTTAGAATTCATATTGATCATGTTCCTGATACTATGCACTTGTCTGCTGGTATGACTGCAACCGTCAGTATTGGCCCTGAAACCAAAGGGCGCAGAGGTATTTTGGCCTCATGGTTGCAAAATCATTTATAAGGAACAATTTTATGTATAAACAATTTCTTCGTTATACAACGCCAATTGTTCTTTTATGTGGATTAGCAGCATGTACAGTCGGCCCTGATTTTCGTCGAGATCACATGAAGATCCCAGACCAATGGACAGAAAAAGTTTGGAAAAAACCTGCTACCGCGGAACAAATTGCTCAAGCAACCAATGATATGAAACGTTGGTGGGAACAATTTCATGATCCGTTGTTAAACCACCTTGTTGAAGAAGCCATCAATAATAACTATGATCTTAAAACGGCGGGGCAACGTATCTTATCGGCTCAGGCCTTAAGAGATAAAAATGCAGCCAGTTGGTACCCGCAATTAGATGGCTCTGCAGGATATGGCTATCAAACAACTTCCTATACAACATCGCAAACCATTGCACAAAACGGTAATGCGAATAACGCTGCTATCAGACGTTATGGCGCCACTTTCAGTTGGCAGATTGATGCTTTTGGACAAATAAGGCGTATGGTTCAATCTCAAGAAGAAGCTGTTAAAGTTTCTATTGAAGAAAGACGCTCTATTTTATTAACGATGCTTTCTCAATTGGCAAATAATTACGTAACGTTACGCAATATGCAACTTCGCCTTAGAATTGCAGATGAAAATGTTGCTATTGCTCAATATGTTTACAATTTAGCCCAAAAACAATATCTTGAAGGTACTGGTACAACACTAAGCACAGCGCAAGCTCAGGCCGAGTTGGAAGCTCAAAGAGCATCCAGAGAGCCAATTAAAACCAGCATTACACAAATTACACATGCCATTGACGTTCTGATTGGGCAAGTTCCAGGAACAACCGAGGCTTTACTTAAAGAAGAAAAACCTCAGCCTGATCTTCCTCCTTATCCACCCTCTATACCCTCCATTGCCCTTGCCAACCGTCCTGACGTTAGAATGGCAGAGCGGCAATACGCAATGGCTACAGCTAATATTGGTGTTGCGGTTTCTCAACTCTATCCACAATTCTCTATTGATATGAGCGCAATGCCGACGACTTCTTTTACCAGTCAAATGGCTAACATTGCCAGCTTAGTATCAAGCAGCTTTATTAACATGTCCATTCCAGGATTACATGGTGGTCGTTTAAGTGCCCAGGTTAAAGGTGCGCAAGCTGATGCAGAAGCAGCAAGGTTACAATATCGCCAAACCATCCTAAACGCTCTGAAAGAAGTTGAAGATGTCATCGCGGCATGGGGTGATGATTCAGAGCATGTAGAACTGTTGCACAAATCAAAGTTAAGCAGCCAATTAGCTTTAGAGCGCGCTCAAAAACTTTATAAAGCGGGTTTGACAGGATATTTGGACGTTCTTACCTCTCAAAGAACAGCTACCACAGCTGCCAATGCAGAAGCAGTTGCAATTTTAGATCGCTTCCAAGATGCTGTTAACTTATTCACTGCATTAGGTGCAGGATGGCAAGGAGTGGATATCACTAAAACAGAACTGCCGGTTACTTTGGAACAACAAAATATATGGGCAAAGGCTATTAAACAATAACAGCACTGATAACGATTATATTTCGTTATCACGCCCCATAATTGCAATCCGATAACTCGACCAAGCAATTAAAACAATTCCTATAATTGTTAGAATAATTGGAATAGTCAAAGAATAACCATCTACATAAATATGCATTGCTATATACACAAGATCTGTAAAAGTTAAAATAATACCTAGTAGTAATGCAATTAAAGCATGAGATAAGCTTTTTAATAAAAAATAATCTTCCATTTTACCTTTTCTTTCAATCTTCTTAAATAGTATATATGATGTAAATTATAAGAAACAAATACAAAATCTTTATATTTCTCTATAATTTAATAATCGTCTTTAATATTCTATTACGATAGAAATTGTGAATAATGCTGGTAATTTCATTAATAAACGCTTATTACCAACTTTTATCGACCTCACTTACTGGATATGCACAAATGAAATATTTTAAAGGCTCTTTTGTCTTTACATTTATTTGCCTGGGCTTGGCCGCAGTGCTTGGATACAATATGACGGGCACGTTATCAGGTACATTATCAACCGTGTTTATCTGTGCAATCTTAGGTGTCTTAGAAGTCTCATTATCATTTGATAATGCGGTAGTGAATGCTACGGTTTTAAGAGATATGAGCCCATTATGGCAAAGACGTTTTTTAACCTGGGGGATTTTAATTGCTGTATTTGGAATGCGATTATTATTCCCATTGATTATCGTGGGGATTGCAGCACATCTTAATCCAATTTCCGCTTTAAAACTGGCTATTGAACAACCTAGTCAATATGCTCAGATTTTGTCTGGGGCACATATTGGTATTATGGGATTTGGAGGTTCTTTCTTAGGACTAGTCGGATTAAAATTCTTTTTTAACGCAGAGAAAGATGTACATTGGGTTGCATATATCGAGCAATTTTTAACAAAATTTTCAAGAGTCCAATCTATTGAAGTCGTCGTTGTACTTTTGTCTCTATTAGGGGTTGCAAAATTCATCCCCAATGAAGAAGCTCTGACTTTTATCACTGCGGGTATTTTTGGAATTATCGTATTTGTGTTGGTTGAAGCTTTGGGAGTTTTACTTGAAAAAGAAAACACAACAACGACAGTTGCCAAAGCTGGCTTAGGAACATTTATTTATCTTGAAATCCTTGATGCATCCTTTAGCTTTGATGGGGTTATTGGGGCGTTTGCATTGTCTAATAATTTATTTATTATTGTACTGGGTCTCAGTATTGGAGCAATGTTTGTACGATCCTTGACCATTATGTTAGTACAGTTAAATACCTTAACCAAATATCGCTATTTAGAACATGGTGCTTTTTGGGCGATCTTGGCTTTGTCAGGATTAATGTTCGCCAGCGTCTGTAAAGAAATCCCTGAAGTTGTAACGGGCTTAATTGGGGCTGCTTTCATTATCCTTGCTTTGCTCACCTCCATACGCTGGAACAAGTTAAATCCAGACAAGACAAAATAATAACTCTGTAGGCATTGAAAAGGGTTTTAATCAATTATAAATGCAAGCATTGGTATCAAAATCACTTTATTCCAAAAATAGGCCCACTCAATTTATTTATTACTTTTTATTTATTACTTTTTATTTACTACTTTTTGTTTTTTCACAAACATCTGGAGGAAGTGAAAAGTTAGGATTGGTAATAAAATTCTGATCAGTGAGAGAGTTTAAAAACGCGATTAATTCATTTATTTCTTGCTGAGAAAGTTTTGGGACATTTGTTTTGCTTGGGCTGTGACCTATAATGGCCTCTTGTATCGTTGCTATAGAGCCATCGTGAAAATATGGAGCTGTTAATTCAATATTACGTAAAGTTGGAGTGCGAATTTCTGATTTTATGTGATCATTAATCTTATAAAATTTTTGATCTGTAAAAAGGGGTGGCGTATGACAATTTGTACATTGTCCTTTACCAAAAAAGATTGTTTCACCCTGTTGCATTTCAAAGGAGAATCCTTTTTTTGTATCCCAAATACTCTGATTTGTAATTAAAGTTCGCTCAAAATCACTAATGGCCTGTATAATGTGATCTATGGTAACCTTGTTTTTACTATCCCCTTGAGCATCAGGAAAAGTCTTATTAAACAACTCAACATAACAAGGATTAGCAGCAATACGCCGTTCAATTTCTTTTTCTTGTTGATTCATTCCCATTTCAACAGGAATAGTTCCTGTAATTGGAATAACAGCATGTTGTTCAAGAGTTCTTACATTTTGATTTTCCCACGTAAGATGGTTGAACTCACCTATATTTCCCAATGTAGGAACATTGAAAATCCCCTCATCATTATTCACTCCGGGATGTGTTTTATTTCCATCAGTGAAGGCGTGTTTTTGCCTGTGACAGGTGCCACATGACATGCTGCCATCCTTAGACAAATCACCATCATAAAACAGATAACGCCCCAGCTTTATTTTTTCTTGATCAGCAGGAACCTGTGCTGAATGAATCTCTGTTTTTCTTGGTTGTGCATAAAGCAAAGCGCCTGTGCTTGTGCCTATGATACAAAAAGTTGCGAATATTATTTTGAGGTTCATTGTAACAAAGCTAGCTTTTTTAATGGTTATTGAGTGACTGGGATAATCATGAATTTAATAGTCTCTTTACCATTGGCTGTTAATTCAATCACATAACGGCCAGGAGTAAGAGGAAAATCTAATACTTTTTCCATTCCCCAACATTTTTCACCATGCTGATGTTTACTAGAGTCTATAATTTTACCATTTTGAACAATTTCTACCCAAGGACGACCATTAGTAATAATGCGATAGGTTGATTTCTTAGTAATATCGAATTTTAAAGTTCCCGCAAAACTCACACTTCCTCCACGCTCTTGTGGTGAAACAGGAAATTCTACTGAACGTGCAGGAAACAAAGAGGCTTCAACAGTTTGTGAAATAGGAACAGGATTTGCTTGTTTTAAATTTGCAATCGTTTGAGAGGTTTTTACTATAAGAGGTTTATTCCATGATGCCAAATTTCCAGTAAGTGGCGTACAAGAATGATCTTCATGAGCATATACAGTTGCAGAACCTATAGCTAAATAAGTTGTGAATGAAACAAGTAAAAATAGATAATGACGGTATGACATAAAAAACCCTTCAATATTTTTATATAAAACGATTTTACAAAAAATATGAATATAGGAAATACCCCTTTTGGACTAATCCTTTTGGTGTATTGACTGAAACCATATACATAATATTCATTACATCTCAGAGTATGCACCAACGAATTATTTGAACGTAGAATTATTATGAATAATACTTTTAGATTTTTTTGTATTTCGACATGTTCATTATTTTTAATTGCATCCTCTAATGCAATCGCAGAAGAAACTACAAGATCTAAAGATACAGATTCTGTATCAACAAAAGAAAAGAATAAAAAATTAATTCCCTCGAATGATCAGTACAAAAATATTTCTGATGTGAAGACAGATTCCCCACAACCATCTTCTGAGGAAATAACAGTCTATGGAAAACAGAATAAAACACTCATTGGTAACTCTGTTGTAACACAAAAGGCTATGGATAAGCTGAACTTAAACACATTAGATGAAGCTGTTAATATTTTGCCTGGTGTCAATATAGGATCAACAGGAAACTCACGTAATGAACGTACAATTTATGTACGTGGTTTCAGTCGTTTGCAGGTCCCTTTGCTACTTGATGGAATTAGGATTTATTTACCTTATGATAATCGACTAGATTTTGGTCGTTTCGTAACCCCTGATATTAGTGAAATTCAAATTAGCAAAGGATATGCCTCAGTCATTGATGGACCAGATGGCATGGGCGGATTAATCAACCTCGTTACCCGTAAGCCAAAAAAAGAAATTGATGCCGAAGTTCGAAGCAACGTCAATCTTGGCCATAACGCTGAATATGGTGGATATAATGTTTTTGGCTTTATCGGTACTCGTCAGGAAAAATGGTATACTCAATTCAGCTTTGATGAGAATAATATTGATCATACAGATGTATCATCTAAATATACCCCAACTGCCTCACAAGGCAAAGGTAGGCGATTACTGTCTGATTCTTTGGATTGGAGAATTAATACAAAAATTGGTATTACCCCCAATGATACCGATGAGTATGTATTAAGTTATACTAGGCAAGAAGGACAAAAAAACGCTCCATTAAACACGATCGACCCGCCGTCATATCAAAAGGTTTGGTCATGGCCAACCTGGAATATCGATTCATTATCAATTATGACGAATACAAAATTAAAAGATAATTTAACTCTTAAATTCCGCCTTTATCGAAATACATTTGACAATCTTTTACGTAGTTTTGATAATATTTCTCAGACTACTCAAAATATGAAAAAATCATTTAACAGCTATTACTACGATGTAGGATATGGTGGGGACACACGTTTAACATGGGATATCAGCCAGCGAGATTCACTTAATTTTGCATTTTATGGCCGTCTGGATCAACATAACGAACATACTCAAAATTTTCCTGGGGGATATAATCAACCAAACCAAAAATCAATCGAAGAAAGTTATAGTACTGCCCTTGAAAATACGTTCTATATTCTACCAGAGTTAAAATTAACTACAGGAGGCAGTTACGATTGGCGAAAGTTAGATCAAGCGGAGGGTTTCTCCTCAGATACAAAAAATATTATTTCTTATCCAACCAAAAACAAAGGCGCTTTGAACGGTCAGGCAAGATTAGCATGGCAAATAAATACCAAAACTAGTTCTTATATCAGTTTTTCCGATAGGGTAAGATTTCCCTCTTTGTTTGAGCGATTCAGCACGCGTTTTGGTGGCGCAGTTTCCAACCCAGCATTAAAGCCAGAACGAGCCAAAAATTATGAAATTGGAATAAGTCATAATTTCAATCGAGTTAACATTACAGCAGCTTTATTTTATTCTCAATTAACCAATGCAATTGTTGCTTTTCCGATGCTGTACGAAGGTGTTTCAGTCAACCAAAACCGTAATGTAGGACACGGAGATTATTATGGGTTCGAGATTTCTACCGAAATTGAAATTTTAAAGAATTTATCAGTGGGTGGTAACTATACCTATATTCATCGCAACTTGAATGATCCCAATATTCAAAATTATCACCCTACTGATGTGCCAAAACATAAAGCCTTTGTTTATGCGACATGGAAACCCATTAAGAAATTACAATTTTTACCCACGTTGGATATCGCCTCAAATCGTTGGACTACTGATAGCACAGGGATAGATTACTTTAAAACAGGTCATTATGTGAATCTATCCATGAATGCTCTCTATCAAGTCACAGATCAACTAGAGCTTGGGGTTGGTGCTAAAAACTTGCTTGATCAAAACTATCAACTCGCCGCAGGATACCCAGAGCAAGGACGGAATTTCTATGTTAAATTGAGATTTGTATATTAGGTGCAGCGTTCTAATTTAAAAATTAAACTCTCCACTTTTTCCCCCTTGCTTTTTAACTAAATGAATATCTTGAATGATCATTTTTTTATCTACTGCTTTTAACATATCATAAATTGTTAATAACCCTGCAGACGCTCCTGTTAAAGCTTCCATTTCAACACCTGTTTTACCAACCGTTTCAGCAGTGACCTCAATGGTGACGCTTGAGTTGATTTCATCTTTGTAAAACTCAACATGCACATGACTTAAAGACAAAGGATGACATAAAGGAATAATAGTGGCAGTCATCTTTGTCCCCTGAATTGCTGCAATACGAGCAATCCCCAATACATCTCCTTTATGGCTGGCATTGAATTCTAATAATTGAAATGCCTCTGCACACATTATAATTGTACCAGTAGCAATCGCTGTACGTTTTGTTGCTTCTTTATTCGCAATATCGACCATATGCGCTTGCCCTGAAGCATCAAAATGAGATAACTTAGTCATGTGTTTTTCCTATTATAATTTGCTTTAACCATCATAAACATATGATACGAAGGAAACCATGATTAAAATTCGTTATTTTGGATTTTTAAAAGAAATTTTAAACCTTGAAGAAGAACAAATAGAATGGCCACAGGGCGATTCACAAGCTTTATTAACCTATTTAAGATCCCGCAGCGATTTTTGGGCAGAAAGCCTTTCTGAACAAAATATTTTCCGCTTGGCCATTAATCAAAAAATTATTTATCAGACTTCCCCCATTTCTTCAGGAGATGAAGTCGCTATCCTCCCTCCCGTTACAGGAGGATAAAAATGTTTTGGATAAAAATCCAAGAGTCCCCTTTTGATGCAGAAATTCCAGTTCTAGATCAACAAATCCAAATTAATAATTGTGGCGCAATCGTCAGTTTTAAAGGCATTGTCCGTGGGTATGATGAACAAGAACCATTAAGCCACCTTTATTTGGAACATTTTCCTGGAGTTACCGAACAGGAAATTGAACGTATTTTACAACAAGCAAAAGAATATTGGGCAATAGAAAGTGCAATTGTAATCCACCGTGTTGGCAGACTAAACATAGGGGAAAGCATTGTGCTGGTTATGGTTGCGGCTTCTCATCGTAAAGCGGCCTTTGAAGCATCTCAATTTATTATGGATTATTTAAAAACAGAAGCACCATTCTGGAAAAAGGAATTTTTTCAAAATGAAACATCTCGTTGGGTTAAAGCCAAAGAGTCAGACATAGAACAAAAAAAACGCTGGCAACTTCCGTCATGAAACCAAAACTTGTTATTACAGGCATTATCCTAGCAGGCGGTGAGGGACAACGTATGGGAAGGAAAAATAAAGGGCTCATTCCTTTCAATAACTTACCTCTTATTCACTATGTTATTCAACAATTACGCCCTCAACTAGATCACATCATCATCAGTGCTAATGAGGACATTTCAACATATCAAAACTTTGGGTTTCCTGTTATTTCGGATCAAACTGAATGGCAAAACAAAGGACCTCTTGCTGGTATTCTCAGCACCACTCCTTTTATTCCCCAAGATACTGATGCCATTCTAACTGTACCTTGTGATACCCCTTTCCTACCCATTCATCTAGTATCTACATTAACAAATGCTTTATATAATCAAGCAGAACATGAGATCGCGTATGCTGCAACACCATCCCAGATTCATCCCAGCATCTTTCTATATAAGCCAACAATTAACAATCAATTAGCAGAGCATATAAGGCAACAACACTATAGTTTGAAATCTTGGATTTTTAAACATAATGCAATTAAAACTGTTTTTGAAGATGAGCATGCATTTACAAATATGAATGACATGAAAACACTTCACCAAAACCAATAGGAACCTATCATGCTCGATTATTATCAAGCACTCCATAATTTATTAACCCAAAACACCCCTTCTTTAACAAAACAAACTGTTCCTTTAACCGAAGCGGATCGCCTTATTTTAGCTGAAAATTTAACCGTCCAATATGACACCCCTTTTTTTAGCAATAGTGCAATGGATGGTTATGCTCTAGGCGGTGATATTGACGCATGTCAAGAATGGACAATCATTCATCGTATTGCAGCAGGCGATACAGCACAATCAATGACTTTAAAAACTGGCGAAGCAGCAAGAATATTTACAGGAGCCCCCATCCCAGAGGGAACAGCCGCTGTTATTCAACAAGAAAATACTGAAGTTAATGGTAATGTTTTAACCGTTACTTCAGCACTTAGAAAAGGGCAGAATATTCGCTATCAAGCGGAAGAGTTAAAAAAGGGAGATGTATTCCTATCTTCTGGCCAGTATATTACCCCTGCTGTCATCGCTTTATTAGCCAGCCAAGGATACGCTGAAATCCCTGTATTTAAGCCGTTAACGATTTATGTATTTTCAACAGGAAATGAACTGCTAAATCCAGGAGAAGCTCTAACTGCTGGAAAAATTTATGATGCTAATCGCTATTTACTATTGTCATGGTTAAAACAAACACCTCATCAAATCATTGATGCAGGCACTTTACCTGATAACAAAGAAGCAACAGAACAAGCACTCAGCAACGCCAGTCAAAAAGCAGATATTATTATCACTTCAGGTGGTGTTTCTGTTGGGGAGGAAGATCACGTCCATACAGCGATTACAAAATTAGGTAAGCTTACTTTATGGAAACTTGCTATCAAACCAGGAAAACCTTTCGCATGGGGAGAAATTGATAACACAACGGTCTTTATGCTTCCTGGAAATCCTGTCAGTACCTTTGTGACTTTCCAACAGCTCGTCGTTCCAGCCCTAAAAAGATTATCAGGAATTGATATTGAACAATGTATGCCAAAAGCCATCATGGCCAAAGCAACATTCTCTACCAAGAAAACACAAAGCCGCAAAGAGTTTCTTAGGGTTCAATTACAACCGAGTGCAACTGGACTTTATGTAAAACTGCTTTCACATCAAGGGTCTGCAATGCTATCTGCATTCACTCAAGCCGATGCTTTGGCAGAAATACCAGAAAATACACTGGTTCATGAAAATGACTATATCAAAGTCTATCCTCTTTCTTACAATTTCAACGCTTAAAATTATCTGAGTATTTATTATGGAAAAAATTAAAATTGGTCTTATTTCTATCAGTGACAGAGCTAGCAAAGGCATCTACGAAGATAAAGGCCTCCCTGCACTGAAAGACTGGCTTGACCTTGCTGTTTTAAACGACAAAGAATATGTTGAGCATCTAATCCCAGATGAGCAAGATCTTATCGAGAAAACACTGATTGAACTGGTTGACCAAGAAAAATGCCCTCTTGTATTAACAACAGGTGGAACTGGCCCTTATATTCGTGACGTAACACCAGATGCAACCTTAGCTGTTGCAGATAAAGTTATGCCAGGATTTGGTGAGCAAATGCGGCAAGTAAGCTTATATTATGTACCGACAGCAATTCTATCCAGACAAGTTGGGGTTATTCGTAAGCAAAGCTTAATCTTAAATCTTCCTGGCCGTCCAAATGCCATCAAAGAAACCTTAGAGGGCGTTAAAGACGACAATGGAAAGATAAAAATTCATGGCGTTTTTGCTTCTGTTCCAATGTGCATAGAAGTCATTGGCGGCCCCAGAATGGAAACAGACGAAAAAATCGTCAAAGCCTTTTTACCTAAAATATAAATCAGCCCCCTGTCATTGACATTATACGGTTGATTTTTTTTGGCTTTTCTAGGAAATCATGAGATTGAGGTTTTAACTTAATTGCTTGCATTATAGCATTTTGTAATTCCTCATCGCTACATTGATTTCTTAGAAAAGGTTTCAACTGAAAACTACTATCTTGACCTAAGCACATCAATAATGTGCCATCAACAGTTAATCGAACGCGATTACAAGTTTCACAAAAATGCTGAGATAATGGGGTAATCAATCCTAGATTAACAAACCCGCTTGCTGTTTCCCAATACCGAGCAGGCCCATTCCCGATTTTCTTGGTTGTTGGCTGTAGGTTAAACTTTATTTCTAGTTTTTTAACGCTCTCTTGCAAATAGACAGAAGCTGTACTCCGCCCACTTTCGCCCATCGGCATGACTTCAATCAAACATAAAATATATTGATGTTGAATACAAAACCGTAGCATTTCCTCGACTTCATCAAAGTTACGATCTGGCATCACAACCATATTAATGCGAACCTTTTGAAACCCTGCTTTTTTAGCTGCAGATAACCCAGCCAAAATAGTATCTAAACAATTACTTCCTGTTATTTCCTCCATATGTTTAGAGCTAAGAGAATCAAGACTAATATTTAATCGATCCAAACCTGCTTCAAATAATGATTCGGCTTTATCTGCCAATAAAGTCGCATTGGTTGTCATAGACAAATCTTTGACCTGATCCATTGCCTTCATATCACGCACCAATTCGACAATATTTTTGCGAAGTAAAGGCTCTCCACCTGTCAGGCGAAAATGATGTGTTCCTAATACAGAGAAATTATAAACAATTCTTAAAATTTCTTCAGTAGATATCCAATTATCAGAGGCTTCAAACCCCTTAAAACCTTTAGGAATACAATAATTACATCTTAAATTACAACGATCTGTAACAGATATTCTTAAGTAATCTATTTTTCTACCAAAATCATCTATGAGCATCATACAGACCGTTCTCAAAACTATATTTTAAAATTATATATATTCTACATTTTCACACTAAGTATTTAATCTTTAACGTTCCATTTTTCCATTCTTTAAAGACAAAACGTCATCAGCAAAAAAATTTATATCTTCTGGATCATGAGAAATAATAAGTAATAAACAATTTATTTGCTGTTGAATGTATTTTACTTCAACACGTAACCGTTGGCGTAACTGATAATCCAACATTGAAAAAGGTTCATCAAGTAAGAGAAGTTTAGGCTTAGTTATTAATGCTCTTGCCAAGGCAACTCTTTGTTGTTGTCCACCCGATAATTCATGAGGATATTGATGCGCTAAATTCGATAATTCAAACTGTTCTAATAACTCAGAAACCTCTGTATTATATCGGTGTTTGCATGGATTTAAAAACCCTTTTTTAAGAGAAAATGCAATATTTTGTTGCACTGTCAAATGAGGAAATAAACTATAAGTTTGAAAAAAATACGCTAAATTTCTTTGTTGTGGTTTTAAATTAATCTTTTGTTTATCGTCAAAAAAAACATTATTTTTAATTGTAATAGACCCTGCATCAGGGATCATTAACCCTGCTATTATTTTAATTAAAGTTGTTTTTCCTGCACCTGATGGACCAAAAATCGCAATAGATTGGCAAGATGAAGCATATTCAAGGTTTAATTGAAAAGAAGATTGATTGGTCAACAATGTTTTTTGAATATTCCAATTAAAATTCATATTAAATCTTTAATAAAATATCTTATAGCCAGTTAGTTTTTTGGCAATAAATAAAACAACAATACAAACAAAAGATAAAATAATCACAGCTATATTTGCAGCATGATCATTTCCCTCTTGAACTGCTTCATAAATGGATATGGATAATGTTTCTGTCTTTCCTGGAATACTTCCTGCGACCATTAAGGTTGCTCCAAATTCTCCCAAAGCTCTGGCAAAAGATAATAATAATCCTGCAAAAATTCCTCGCCAAGCAAGTGGCAAGGTAATTCGAAAGAAAATAGAAATATCTGATACTCCAAGCACTCTTGCCGCTTGCTCGTAACAAGGATTTACACTTTCAAAAGCGGTTCGAGTTGGTTTAAAAACCAACGGAAAAGTAACAATTGTTGCGGCGATTACCGCCCCTTGCCATGTGAAAATTAAATTAATATCAAAATAAATCTCTAAAATCTGTCCAACCCAGCCATGCCGACCTAAAAGAACCAATAAATAATATCCTAAAACGGTTGGCGGCATTACCATAGGCAATGTTAAAATTGTATCTAAAAATTCTTTACCAACAAATTTTTTACGAGCAAGTAAAAAACCAATTGGAACAGCAATCAGAAAATTAACAACAACTGAGCATCCAGCAACTTTTAATGATAATAATAATGCACCCCAAGCAAAATTCATTATATTTTTCTATCGAGAAACACTGGTGAAACCATATTTATTTAAAATATTTTGCCCTGTAGAGGATAAAATAAAATCAATAAACCCTTGAGCTTTTGTATTTTCTGTCTTTTGTTTAACCAATGCAATTGGATAGCGGATAGAATGGCTTAAAGGAAAATCTAGCAAGATTTTAACCTTATTCGATAAAATCGTAGCATCACTGTGGTAAACAAATCCAACATTTACCTCATCACGCGCAACATAATCCAAAACTTGTCTGACATTTTGCCCAATAATTAACTTATTTTGCAATTTATCCCACAACTGATTTTGTTGTAAAAATTTTTGTGTATATCTACCTGCTGGAACAATCTTTGGCTGACCTACAGCAATTTTTTGAACGGTAGGCTGTAATAAATTTCCTGCATTGTGTATATCTAAATTACTATGAATCGGAGCAATCAATACAAGACTATTATTAGTAAAATCTTTTCGACTATTCTCTATAATCAGGCCTTTTTTTACAGCCTGATCCATGGTTTCTTCATCAGCAGAAGCAAAAATATCCGTTGGTGCGCCTTGGTCAATTTGCTGAAGCAAACTGCCAGAAGCACCAAAGTTAAATAAAATTTTATCCATAGGGTGTTTTGCCTCATATAAAGCAGCTATTTCTTTAAAAGCATTACTGAGACTGATTGCAGCTGAAACATTAATTTCATTTGCTTTCGCATAATGTAACCCACTAAAAAGAATAGTTGCTATAACTAAAAATTGTCGAACAACCCTTTGGAGAAAATAGTATTTTTTCATAATTTTCATTTGCTCTTTACATTAACGAGGCCTTACCAATTGCCATTTACGTGTAATATAGGTGACCATCCCAAATCCACTAAAAATATGTACTAGTCGAGTAAATGGGAAAATAGCAAATAAACTCATTCCCATAAATAAGTGAATTTTAAAAATAATAGATGCGTTCATAACATAATTTGCTGCATCCCCACGTACTGTCACTACATGTTGTGCCCATGTCATCAAACGCACCATTTCATGACCATCTAAATGTTGAGCAGAAACAACAATCGTTGATAGCCCAAGACATAACGTAACAAATAACCATAAAAGTAATAATTTATCACGCCAGTTGCTGTTTTGTACCAATCGATCTACAGAAAAACGTCTGTGTATTAAGATAACCAACCCAATAAAGCACATGCTGCCCATAATTCCACCAGCAGTCATTGCCACCATTTGTTTTAAAGAGTGGCTGACCCCTAATGTATCCCATACAATCACTGGGGTTAATAACCCTACGAGATGACCAAAAAATAAACCTAATATGCCTACATGAAATAAGATACTGCCAACACGTAATTGCCCACGATATAATAACTGGCTGGAATCACTTTTCCAAGAATACTGTTCACGTTCAAACCGAACAAGGCAGCCAACAACAAAAATTACTAATACAATATAGGGATAAATTCCAAAAATAAATTTATCTAGATAATCCATGACTTCCTCCTTTATTTTGATCATAGGTTGGACAAATTTTACAAGCATTTGGTTGTAATAAAGGCTCTACACCTTCTATGTTCGGTCCAAATTTTTCTAATGCCTCATCCATATCTCGAATAGGAGGAGTTACCAAGGGAACTGGTTTTGCTGTTGAATATTGCTCTAAGAGTGAAAAAATACCAATGTAAGCAGATTTTGTCTCTTGCAGCTTTTTACCAATATGACCAATGACATCAATTGCTGATGTTAATAGTTCTATTGCTTGTTTTTTTTCACAAACAGATAAATATTCCAAAAATAAAGGTAAATAATCAGGAAGCTCATCTATCACAGAAAGCTCAAACCCATGATTTTTATATTCGTTCATTAAATCAACCAGAGCTTGTCCGCGAATGCGATCCTCTCCATGAATATGCTCAAACATATGTAAAGAGTGATTACGACTACGGTCAAAAATATTTACATAATTTTCTTGTAAAACAAGCAAATCTTGCTCGCCTAACTCTTTTAGTAAAGGAGAAAGAAAATTAGGATCTATTTTTAGTTTTTCCAAGCGTGCAACCAACTCAGGAACAGCATCAATAAGATCTTGCTCTGGATAACAAAGAAGCACTGAAAGGATTTTAAAAATTTCCATTAGCTATTACTTTCTTTTTCTTTGTTATGGTTACGATCATTCATCATATCTGTGAAAATAATAGGAGATTGTTTTTTACCAAATAGATTTTCTTTACTAACGCCATCAGAGCATCCGTTTCCAAAAGAAAAACCACAAGAAGCTTTATCTTTAAACGCATCCTCAACCATTTCTTTATGAGAGGAGGGAATAACAAAACGATCTTCATAATTGGCAATCGCCATAATTTGATACATTTCATTAATTTGTTCTTCAGATACATGAAGATTTTCTATTGTTGATAAATCTGCTTGAGAATCAACTGATTTGCTACGCATGTAACGACGCATTGCAATCATTGTTTCTAATGCTTCAACAATTGGTTCTTCTTTGCCAGCTGTTAATAGATTAGCAAGATAGCGAACAGGAATACGTAGCTCTTTAATACCAGGAATAATTCCTTTTTCCCCAATGACGCCTTGTTCAACAGCTGATTGAATCGGAGATAGAGGTGGAATATACCAAACCATTGGTAATGTACGATATTCGGGATGTAGTGGGAAAGCAACTTTCCAATCCACTGCCATTTTATAAACAGGTGATTTCTTTGCAGCGTCCAACCAACTTTGTGGAATTCCTTGCTTCAATGCTTCAGCAATCACTTCTGGATCATTAGGATCCAAAAATAAATCTAATTGAGATTGATATAAATCTTTTGGATCTTCAGCAGAAGCTGCATCTTCAATTTTATCAGCATCATACAATAAAACACCAAGGTAACGAATACGTCCTACACAAGTTTCAGAACAAACTGTTGGTTGACCGCCCTCAATTCTTGGATAGCAGAAAATACATTTTTCAGATTTTCCAGAAACCCAGTTATAATAAATTTTTTTATATGGACATCCAGAAACGCACATACGCCAACCACGACATTTATCTTGATCGATCAAAACAATACCGTCATCTTCACGTTTATAAATAGATCCAGAAGGACAACTTGCAACACAAGCTGGATTTAAACAATGTTCACACAATCTTGGTAAATACATCATAAATGTATTTTCGAATGTGGACATCATTTCCTTTTGAATGCCCTCAAACAGTGCATCTTTTGATCTTTTAGAAAATTCTCCTCCAAGATCATCTTCCCAGTTTGGCCCCCATTTAATCTTATCCATTTTTTTGCCAGTTAAGACAGAAACAGGGCGTGCCGTTGGTGGGGTTTTCATATCAGGAGCATTTTGTAGATGTTCATAATCATACGTAAATGGCTCATAATAATCATCAATTTGAGGCAAGTCTGGATTGGCAAATATATTTGCCATAATTTTTAACTTACCCCCTTGGCGAGGTTTTAACTTATTATTTTTTAAAACCCATCCACCATTATATTTATCTTGATTCTCCCACTCTTTTGGATAACCAACACCAGGCTTTGTTTCAACATTGTTAAACCATGCATATTCAACACCATCACGGCTGGTCCAAACATTTTTACAAGTTACTGAACAAGTATGACATCCAATACATTTGTCCAGATTTAACACCATACCAATTTGTGCTCTAATTTTCATAATACTGACCTCTTATTACGCTTTGACATTTTGTTGAGCTAAATCAGCGGTTTCTTGTAACCAATCAACATTTTTCATTTTACGAATAACCACGAATTCATCACGATTAGAACCAACCGTTCCATAATAGTTAAATCCATAAGAAAGCTGAGCATAACCACCAATCATATGCGTTGGTTTCAAAACAGTTCTCGTCACAGAATTATGAATACCGCCGCGTTTTTTAGAAACTTCAGCGCCTGGAACATTAATAATTTTTTCTTGAGCATGGTACATCAAGGTCATTCCTTCTGGAACACGTTGGCTGACCACAGCTCTTGCAGTTAAAGTGCCATTTAGGTTGAAGGCCTCAATCCAATCATTATCAACAATTCCAGCTTTTCTAGCGTCAATCTCAGAAATCCAAACATGAGGCCCACCACGTGATAAAGTAAGCATTCTAATATTGTCAGAATAAGTACTATGAATGCCCCATTTTTGGTGTGGTGTAATAAAGTTCAATACAATTTCGGTATTGCCATTTCCATGTTTGCCCAATACTTGTTTTGTCGTCTTGAGATCAACAGCAGGTTTATATACACATAAGCTTTCACCAAAAGCACGCATCCATTGATGATCTTGATAAAATTGTTGACGCCCTGTAATAGTTCTCCAGGGTATTAACTCATGAACATTGGTATAACCAGCATTATAACTGACAGTTTCACTTTCCAAACCAGACCAAGTAGGAGACGAAATAATCTTACGAGGTTGTGCTTGTATATCTCTAAAGCGAATAGTGTCATGCTCTCTGGGTAAAGCCAATGGTGTATGATCTAAGCCTGTAATCTTAGACAAAGCACCCCATGCCTTCACCGCAATATGACCATTTGTTTCAGGTGCCAGCGTCAAAATCATTTCTGCAGCATCAATTGCTGTATCCAGCTTAGGTTGCCCCTTGGCTATTCCTTCCGAAACAGTTTTATTTAGCCCACGTAAAACTTCTACTTCGTGTTTTGTATCCCAACTGATTCCTTTACCACCATTCCCTATTTTCTCTAGCAAAGGCCCAATAGACGTAAATTGTTGGTAAACAGCACCATAATTGCGTTCAACAACCGTCATTGCCGGCATTGTTTTTCCTGGAATAGGATCACATTCACCTTTCTTCCAATCTTTAACATCAAAAGGCTGTCCGAGCTCTTGAGGCGTATCATGCATTAACGGGGTTAAAACTAAATCTTTTTGAACACCCAAGTAATCTTCTGCTAATTCAGAGAATTTCTTGGAAATCCCTTTAAAGATTTCCCAATCACTTTTGCTTTGCCATAAAGGTTGTACAGCTTCACTTAATGGGTGAATAAAAGGATGCATATCTGAGGTATTTAAGTCGTCTTTTTCATACCAAGTTGCTGTTGGTAAAATCACATCAGCATATAAACACGTCGTGGACATACGGAAATCAAGTACAACCATCAAATCTAACTTGCCTTCAGCAGCAGGTCTTACTGTGATTTCTTGTGGTTTAATACATTGTGTCTCTTCACTCAACACTGCATTTTGTGTGCCTAGTAAATATTTCAGAAAATATTCATGTCCTTTTCCAGAGGATCCCAATATATTTGAACGCCACACAAACATATTTCTTGGAAAATTCTTTGGATTGTCAGGATCATTACAAGACATATCCAATGAACCATCTTTTAATCCATCTACGGCATAAGCAATTGGATCTTTTGACGCAGCAATTGCCTGTTGCGTAACTTGTAACGGGTTAGTTGTTAATTGTGGCGCAGAAGGTAACCACCCCATCCGTTCAGCTTTGGCATTACAATCAATTAATGATAATCCTTCAAAATCACTCAATGCTGTTGAAGAGGTAATTTCATCAAGATGTAATTTTTCATGACGCCATTGGCTGGTATGGTTATAAAAGAATGAGGTTCCGTTCATTTGACGTGCTGGGCGATACCAATCCAAACCAAAAGCAAGCGGTGTCCACCCTGTTTGTGGTCTTAACTTTTCTTGTCCCACATAATGGCACCAACCCCCACCACTTTGTCCAATACAACCACACATCATGAGCATATTAATAATACCACGATAGGTCATATCCATATGATACCAATGGTTTAAAGCTGCCCCAACGATAACCATACTTTTACCCTGGGTTTGGTCTGCATTTTGTGCAAATTCACGAGCCACTTGAATAACAAGGTCTGGCTTTACCCCAGTATGTTTTTGTTGCCATGCAGGAGTATAAGGAACGTCATCAAAATAATCCTTTGCCCCATCTCCTAATCCACGATCAATACTGTAATTTGCAGCCATTAAATCAAAGACAGTGGTTACAAAAGCTTCTGACCCATCTGCTAATTTGATTTTTTTTACAGGAACTTTACGCACAAATTGCTCATTATTTCCCTCACCAGCAAAATAGTCAAAAGCAACATCCAGAACTTGATCATGCGTATCTAAAAGGGAAAGTTGTGCTTCAACAGCTCTTCCTTGACTATCTTGCTCTTGCAAGTTCCATTTACCATCATCACCCCATCTAAACCCAATAGATCCTTTGGGAGCAACAATATTCCCTGTTGCACCATCAATAACTAGGGTTTTCCATTCTGGGTTCGTTTTTTCATTTAAATTGTCATCTAAATGACTAGCTCTTAGGAAATAATTGGGTAGATAATGATCCCCTTTATTGTCCAACATAACCAACATGGGCATATCTGTATATTGACGACAATAATTTGTAAAATATTCTGAAGGCTTATCTAAGTGAAACTCTTTAAAAATTACATGCCCCATTGCCATCGCAAGGGCGGCATCTGTTCCTTGTTTTGGTGCTAACCAGATATCACCAAATTTTACCATTTCCCCATAATCAGAAGATACAGCAACAGTTTTCGTACCTTTATAACGAACCTCTGTATAAAAATGAGCATCAGGGGTTCTGGTCATAGGAACATTTGATCCCCAAACCATTAAATAAGTAGAATTATACCAATCTGCAGATTCTGGAACATCCGTTTGCTCTCCCCAAACTTGAGGGCTAGCAGGAGGTAAGTCACAATACCAGTCATAAAAAGATAAAGGAACACCACCAATTAAAGACAAATATCTGGAACCAGAAGCATAACTGACCATTGACATTGCAGGGATTGGAGAAAAACCAACAACACGATCAGGACCAAATTCTTTGACTGTAAAACTATTAGCAGCTGCTATAATCTCGTTCACTTCATCCCAGTTAGAACGAACAAACCCTCCCAAACCACGACGAGATTTATAAGATTTCGCAATATCTGGAGTTTGGCTAATATATTCCCAAGCTGCAATTGGATCTTTACTCTTACGAACCTCACGCCATAATTGAGCAAGCCTCCCTCTTAACATTGGATATTTTACGCGTTGAGCTGAATAAACATACCAACTATAGGAAGCACCACGAGGACATCCCCTGGGTTCATGATTGGGTAAATCAGGGCGCGTGCGAGGATAGTTTACTTGTTGCGTTTCCCATGTAATCAATCCACTTTTTACATAAATTTGCCAGCTACAAGAACCCGTGCAATTCACACCATGTGTTGAACGAACAATTTTATCATGTTGCCAACGTTGACGGTATGCGTCCTCCCATTTTCTATCTTCTTGAACAACAGCACCATGACCATTGGCGAAATTACTTTTAGTTCTTTTAAAAAAGGATAAACGATCTAATAAGTGACTCATAATTTTTTCCAATCCTTAAGCTATAATACCAATTAACATGCACTCGTTGCGCTTTTACGAAGATAGAACCACCAATTCACCAAGAGACACGTACAGTAAAAAGCAATAAAACAGTAAAACGCCAGATTAAATGATCCAGTGTAAGCAACTGCCGTTCCACAAAATTTTGGAATAATAAATCCACCATAAGCACCAATAGCACCCATAAACCCAAGAACAGCACCTGTTTCTTTAACAGCAATCTTAGCAGAATCTTCTGCATTCATATTTGTTGAAGCTGCCAATTTACGATGAAAGCGTGCAAAAACGACCGGAGTTTGCGCGAATACCGACCCATTTCCCAACCCAACAAAAACAAAGATCAACATAAAGCTTATGAAAAAACCCATAAAATGCCCAGGCTGCCCGTTTTGAGGAATGAAATACAACACAGCAACCGTAAAAATAATCACACCTACATAAGAAATTTGTGTAACGATTGTTGGTCTAATTTTATCAGAAATCATTCCCCCAACAACTCTAAAGATTGACCCAAGCAAAGGTCCTAAAAATGCATATGTCAAAGGATCAATATCAGGAAATGAATGTTTAACAAATATCGGAAATACCGCAGAATACCCAATAAAAGACCCGAACATTCCCAGATATAACCAACATAAAAGCCAATTATCTTTGCGTTTAAAAATTGCAGACTGTTCGGAAAAGGATGCTTTTGCAGATGCCAGATCATTCATTCCAAACCAAATAAAGACTAAGGCTAATACAATCATAGGAATCCATATGAACCCTATATTTTGTAACCATATAGATGTTTCATGCCCATGTTGCACGATTGTTTTAGGATCACCACCAAAAGAACCAAAAATTCCGACACCGATCACTAAAGGTGCTGCAAATTGCAATACAGAAACCCCAAGATTTCCTAAACCTGCATTAACCCCAGTTGCATACCCTTTTTCTGTCTTTGGAAAGAAATATCCAATATTCGCCATAGATGAACTAAAATTCCCACCACCAAAACCACATAGTAAGGCGATAATCGCCATTGTTGTGAAACTTGTTTCTGGATTTTGAACACATATTCCAAACCAAACCAATGGAATTATTGTCAATGCAGTAGAAAAAAATGTCCATTTTCTGCCACCAAAAATAGGCACCATAAATGCATAGAATATTCGTAATGTTGCACCCGATAATGCAGGTAAAGCAGTTAATAACATCAATTGATTTGAATCGTAATTAAAACCAAGTTTGGGCAAATAAATGACAACTACACTCCACAAAGACCATACGACAAAAGCAAGTAAAAGTGCTGGTACTGAAATCCATAGATTTCGTGTTGCTATCTTTTTCCCTTGCTTTTGCCAAAAATCTTTATTTTCTGGCTCCCAGTTGGTTATATATTTGGACATGTATAATTTCCTATTACAAGATAATTTCTTGTGTAATTTGCCAAATAAAGGATTCAATATAGTTAATATTTCTTATTCTGGCTTAAAATTACATATCAATTTAATACATTTGAAATTGTAAACCTATTCAACTAAGGGGCAAAAAAAACCATATATTTGGCTAGGTATTATCTAGTACTTTCGGACTAGTTTTTGTTATTGTTTTTAATGTTATAGATTAAAATTCATATTTAGTATAATGGTTGGAAAAGTATAAAATAAATTAAGAGTAACAATATCTCTCAGTTATTAATTAATTTTTTATTGGGTTTATTGGTATCTTGTAATCTATAAAAAAAATTGCTTATGCTATTGCCTTATTCTCCACAATAAAGAAAAGACCAAGGTCCAACAGGTTCTATTAATACCGATACATAATTAACGTGAACACATCAATTTACATCAAAACTTGACTTTAAATATACTGACGAACACTTATATCAAATAAAATATGACAGTTACTCAAAAAATTAACCATACAAAAAATGAGATGAAAAAAATATCAAGACGACATAGCCTCTCTCTTAAATTACTCATTTCAATTATTGTATGGGTAACAGGAGCTATTTTTTTTACAGGATATGCTCTTACCTTACTTTGGCAGCTAGAAAATGCAGGTAAAGATATTAATTATGCAGGTAGTTTACGCATGAAAATCTATCATATGATTACCTTAGTTTCTCAACCTGATCATCAAAAAGCATTACAATCTGAACAAAATGATTTTGTATTTATTCTGAATAATTTGTTAAAATCAGACAGAAATAATTTTATTTTTCCAAATAATGCCAAAATTGATAAACAAATAGAGGTTATAGAACAATATTATCAAAAAAATGTCTTACCCTTACTAAACAAGCCCTATGCTTTTAATACTATTTTATCCCCAAAAGAGTTACAAGTTGCAGATCAGTTTGTAGGGTATATTAATCAACTCGTAAAATTAATTGAAAATCAAAATACTCAAAATATTATTTGGTTAAGATTTATACAAACCATCTTAATTATTATGGTTATTTTTACTGCTTTTTCTGCCATTTATCTTTTATATAAGTTTGTAATAAGTCCCTTAACACGCTTACAAAATGCCATTCAACAATTAAGCATTGGCAATTTATCTGAACGTATCGTTATTACAAACAAAGATGAGTTTAGCGTTGTATCAGCTGGTTTCAATAAAATGGCAGATAATTTACAAGATTTATATAATAATCTTGAACAAAAAGTATCTCAAAAAACAATTGCATTAGAAGAAAAAAACCACGAACTTGCGATTCTGTATGATATGACAATTTTTTTACATGAAAGTCATATGCAAGATACTATTTTAGAAAGTTTTCTAAATAAAATCATTTCACTAGGATATGCAGATGGTGGTTTTATCGGGGTTCTTAATAAGGATAAGACCTCTCTTGATTTTCTATATAGTCAAGGACTGCCAAAACAATCAGACATTGTAAAAAAATGCTATTTTTCTTCACATTGTTTTTTTGATGTAACTGTATTACCTAAAAATCCAAACCCTATATATATTCAAACCAAACAACAAAATAAATTAGACCTTTCAATTCCAAATTGTATAGAAGCAGCTTTTGACCATTTTGTTATTTTTCCTATTTGGCATAATAATAATGAAATAGGAATGGTTGTTTTGTATTTTAAGAATCCAAGAACTTCTTCTGAAAAAGAAAATCAAAATCATTATTTAATTAAAACACTAACCAAGCAATTAGCAATTTCTATAGAAAATCAACAACTTACACTAAAAGAAAAACAACTTGCTATTCTCGAAGAAAGAAATATGATTGCACAAGGCTTACATGACAGTATAGCGCAATCCCTTTCCTTTTTGAATTTACAAACGCAAATGCTAGAAAAAGCAATTAATCAAAAAGATTATAATAGAATTCTACAAAATCTAAATTTCATACAAAAAGGTATCCAAGAATCCTATGAAGATGTCAGAGAGCTCCTTTTAAATTTCAGAACTAAAATCAACCATACTGAAAATTTTCAAGAAGTCGTTCAAAAAGTCTTAAAACGTTTTAAAGCTCAAACTTCAATACCAATTGAAACCAATAATCTAAATCAACATTTTTTTCTAACCCAACAACAACAATTACAAGTTGTTTTTATTTTGCAAGAAGCATTGTCCAATATCCGCAAACACTCCTCTTGCAGCCAAGCAAAAGTTACTTTTGAAAATGGAAAAAACTTTATTATGCGTATCGAAGATGATGGTATTGGTTTTGATATAGAGATAATTAAAAAGAAAAAATTAAGTCATGTAGGTTTATCTATCATGAAAGAAAGAACTGAAAAAGCCTGTGGAATCATTAATATAACCTCTATTTTACAACATGGAACAACCATTGAATTAATAATTCCACAACAATAATGGAAATAACTATGACCCATCCTATAATCAAAATTTTATTAATTGACGATCATGCTCTTTTTCGCTCGGGATTAAAATTTTTACTCGAAACTGAAAAAGATTTTGAAATCGTTGGTGAAGCACAAGATGGCCTGCAAGGGGTAAAACTTGCTGGAGCCCTCCATCCAGATATTATTTTACTTGACCTTGACATGCCTGTTATGGCTGGTAAAGAAACATTACAACAATTATTAAATACTGATCCTACTTTAAAAATATTAATTTTAACTGTTTCTGAAGATGATGAAGATTTGTTGGAATGTATGAAAATTGGAGCCAAAGGATATCTATTAAAAAATATCGATACCGATTTTTTATTAAATAGCATTCGCAAAACATTAGAGGGCAATAATATCTTATCCCCTGAAATGACAACGAAGTTAATTGGGCAATTTAAATCCTCAAAACAACATAATGATGAACCTTATAACCTGTACGAAACATTAACGCCAAGAGAAAAAGAAATTCTGGCATGGTTAACCAAAGGTGTCAGCAATAAAGAAATTGCTCGTTTTTTTAATTTGTCCGAAAGCACAATCAAATTGCATGTGCAAAATATTTTACGCAAATTAAATATACATAGCCGCGTTCAGGCAGCTGTTTTTGCACTTGAACACGGGTTTAATAAAATATAAATTAATGACCACAGATTTTACAGCTAGGATTACGATCAAAAGCAACTTGGTAAAACTGTGCATTTAATGCATTATAATGAAGTAATCTTCCTGTAACAATATCGCCAATATTTAAAATAATTTTCAAAGCTTCTGCAGCTTGCATTGAACCAATAACGCTGACCAGCGGCGAAAAAACACCTGAAAAAGAACAACTATCTTGCCCATTATCCTGTCCATCGAATAAACAAGCATAACATGGAGACGATATATTGCGACTATTAAAAACGCTTAACTGTCCTTCAAAACGAAGTGCTGAGCCAAATACCAGTGGAGTTTTACTGGTAAAAGCCGCCTGATTAACATTATGTCGAGTTTGTAAATTATCACTGCAATCAATTACGATATCATGCTGTTTACATAATAAAATCAAGTCATCTACGATTAATCTTTGAGTTATGGTATGGACTTGTACATCTTGATTTTGCTTTTGTATAAAGGCTTTCATTACCTCTGCTTTATATTTCCCAATATCAGCATGTATATAATGTGTTTGCCTTTGCAAATTTGATAAATCCACTTTGTCATCATCAACACAAGTTAAACCCCCAATACCCGCAGCTGCTAGTAAAGGAATAACAGCACACCCTAATCCCCCACAGCCGATGATGAGTATTTTACTGTTCAATAGCGTTCGTTGCCCTTTTAAATCAATTTGGGGCAATAATATATGTCGGCTATATCGTATTAATTGAGAATCATCCATTTGGTTATTACTATAAAAATAAAAATTTAATTATAGTCTTTTTTTTCTTGAATATTCTATTACTAAAATAGGTAGTTCGTATTATTCAAAAGTATATAGTTTGTCTGTGCTCAATAACTATAATTTATACACTTCAAGCCAATAGGATTAAAAATTTAAAAAGATAAGATAAGATAAAGTTACTCTAATTAAAAAGCGACGTTATATCATGAATGATAACCAAATGCTTATTTATAAAAAATTAAAAACAATCACTTTATTGCTATCTTGTACTTTTATCTCTTTTTCACCTAGCTTTGCACAAACCGTTACAAAAATAAGCTCCTCTGCTAATAGTTCCATTGATGATAACACATTGATTGATAAGCGTTGTAAAAAAGTTGTTACTGCTGCAGGAAAATATGGAGAAAGCAGGCATCCAGATTGGGGAAGTGCCTTTAACAATAATAAAGGAGCTGCTGCTGGTTTTGGTGCCGTCGGTAACTATTCATGGTATGGTTTTGGAAATAATGCACCATATGCACAAGCGCGCTGGGCTGAAGACTGGAGTGGATTATGCAATGACCCCAATAGAAACAAAGATTGGTTTAATCGCTTAAAATATATTCCTCTTAATGATTCTGGTACAATTTGGCTAAGTTTAAATGGAAATGAGCGTTTACGTTATGTTTATGATTCTCAGCCTTATCTAGGATATACAACCAAAAAGAATTCTAATAAGCTTCTTTTACGCAGTTTATATGGTGCTGATCTACATATTGGCCAACATGTTCGTGCATATGCCGAGCTTATTAATGCCGTTGCTGGAGGCAGCAATACTTTTGGATATCAAACAGGTTTTCAACGTAAAAGGCTTGATCTTCAACAAGGTTTTTTAGAGTTAAAAGTAAACTTGCTTGGGGCTAAGATGGGGGTTATGGGGGGAAGACAATTTTTTGTGGATGCTCCACTATCTCTAACCTCACCACGCGAAATTACAAACGTCAGGCAAAGTTGGGATGGAGTCAGAGGTTACGCCATATGGGAGCGTTTTCGCGTTGACCTTTTTGATTTTTGGCAAACAGATTTAACCGATAGAAAAATTTTTGGATACGGTCCCAGCTGGAATGCTCGACTTTATGGTGGATATGCAAGCTTAGCCCTACCAACATTTACTGCTTTTGGGAAAAAAAGCCAGCTTTATGTTGATAGTTTCTTTATGGGATATTTATACAGTGGAACACCGGCCTCTATTCCAACATCAAGTATTGGAGGTTGGCAAAAGGGATCAAGCCGCCGAGATAATATTGGTGGAAGAATAGGTGGAAATATTGGAGATATTAACCTTGAAATCATTGGTATCTATCAAGGAGGAGAATTCAGACCTGCAAAAGGAGGAGATTCACGCCCTGTAAGTGCTTTTGCATTCAATACGTTGTTTTCTTACACTTTTACAAACATTGCAGGTAAACCAACCCTAGGGTTACAAAGTGACTATTACTCTGGGGGAAATTATAAAAAAACAAAAGGTGCTATTCATAATTTTGCCTCCCCTTATTTCCCAACAGCCAATTATCAAGATATGACTCTTTATATGAATTTATCTAACGTTATTAGTACAGGGCCTTTAATTACTTATAACCCAACACCAAAAACTTTACTTAAACTTCATGCTCCTGTGATGTGGAGAGCAAGCACTAATGATACGATTTATGGTATTGGTATTAATTATCCCCTCAGAGAAAATTTTTCAGGCGGATTTGTTGGTGCTTTACCTCAATTTACCTTTGCTTATGCCATTGCGCCTCATCTTGTTTTAACGAATGATTTTGCAGGGTTTATTGGGTCTAAATCAATAAGAAATGCTGGTGCAAAAAATGGTGCTTTTGTTATGGAAACCCTAGATTTTAGATTCTAGATTTAAGTTTTAACAATAGATTATGGGGTATAGATTACTGTTTTTTTATAATAGGCAACCCCATTTAATCTTAAACATTAACAGCTTTATTATAAAACTCTTTTATTTTAATATCATAAATATGCTGTTTTTTTATTTTTTGCGTTGCTGCCATTATTGTCAGGCAGCTACTCAATCAACTATTTACAATTTCTTGCACCCAGCCCTGTTGAATAATGAGGTTCTTTTTCACCACAAAACTCAGTAATTCCTCGAATGATATTATAATATCATTATCAATTTCATTACTTTGATTGAGATAGGTCTTAATCTTTCAAATTATTCATTCATTAAACGATAAGGTTCAATATTAAATTATCAGCAACTTTATTATTTTTTATAACTAAAAAAATGAATTACACTTTTTCCGACTATTTAATATAATGAGAAATTTTTTTAATATAGGAAATTATTGCAGATCTTTTTGCAAATATCGGAACTTTTATATTTTATAAGTTGATCTGACAAAAAGCAAGCTGAGGTTATGAGTAACCTGACAAAACCAGCATTATCAATGGATTAAAACAAACATCAATGGTGCGAACTGTGGGACTTGAACCCACACGTCCAATTGGACACAAGATTTTAAGTCTTGAGCGTCTACCATTCCGCCAAGCTCGCTCTTGATGTTTGTATGGTATTAATAGCATGAAGATCTAAAAGGTCAAATAAATAATTGCAAAAAAAACAATTTTTTTTATTGCTATTAAAAAAACTAAAATTTTCAAAGGGTAAAGGTTAAACCGCCACTTTATGTTGCTTTAACTTACGATTCTTGTGCTGGCCAATCAACAATATAATCCTCTATATCACCAGCATCTCGTTCGTTAATTACGCGCCCCTTAACGGAAATTCCTGAGCTATGGACTGTATCAAAACTTCCAGAACGCAAATAATGCCATTCAGGCAAATTTTTTCCTTCTGAAACAAGACGATACGCACATGTAGGAGGCAACCAATCAATTTCAGATAGCATTTCTTGAGTCAGCTGAATGCAATCAGGAATACGAATTTTTCTGCGACAATAATCCGAACATTGCCCTGTTTGCGTATCTAATAATCGACACGCAACATTGGTATAAGCAATTTCATTTGTGTCTTCATCACGTAATTTATGCAAACAACAGCGACCACAACGATCACACAGAGCCTCCCATTGCTCTTTATCCATCTGCTCAAGAGATAGTTCCTGCCAGTATGTTTCCATATTATTTATTAACACCAAAAATATAATCTCAATCTTTTATATGTACTATACAATTCCAGATTTAAATAAAGAGCTTTTGTATTATCTAATCGGATATGTATGATTTAAAATAATCTCTTATAACAAAATAATATAAATTAAAATTATATTTGTCCTCTTAAGATCACGTAATCAATCAATTACCTGTCCTAAATTACATCAAATAATTATTATATATCTAACATTTCTTGACGTTTATCTTGCTCTTTAACAACCCGAACTGTTTTTTCTCCGTCATAAAAAATCAAGTTTAGTTCAGAACCTGCTCTCAATTTCCTAGCTTGAGTAACCGTATTCCCATGTTTATCTTTAACAAACACATAACCGCGCGACAGCACAGCATGAGGTGATAACGCTTCTAAACGTGCAGATAAACCTTCCAAACGCAAGGTTTTCTCTCTAGATAATGTTTTAATAGTTGATACAGAAAAAAATGGAAGTGCGCTTTTCTGCTGTTGCACATAATGTCGCCAAGAGGACGCCATTTGCATCTTATTCATTTCTAGATAATTTTTAAAACGATGAATTAGACCAACAACATATTGATCTACAGGTTTTATAGCTGATAAGCGATGACGGCGTTTCATCACCAAAGCAGGCAATGCCAAATCCAAGCGATATGAACGATCATCCAAACGCATCCGACTTTGTGCCAGTAAGGTAGGAATATCAGGAAGTTTAGCAACTGCTTTATTAAGCTGCAAACGATAAGCCTGATTAAGATGAATCAATCCTTTACTTAACCGTGTGGTATATTGCATCAATCCTGCGATCATATCCGCTTTTGATGGCACAGCCATTTCAGCAGCAGCCGTCGGTGTTGGTGCTCTACGATCAGACGCAAAGTCAATTAAAGTTGTATCTGTTTCATGCCCCACAGCAGAAATCAACGGAATTTGCGAGTTCGCAGCCGCTCTGACGACGCGTTCATCATTAAACGCCATCAAATCTTCAAGAGAACCACCCCCTCTGGCAACGATAAGAATATCCGGACGAGAAATTTGCGTTTCCGAGTTAAACTGATTAAACCCTTCAATCGCTAAAGCAATTTGCTCTGCAGCTCCATCTCCCTGAACAGCAACAGGCCAAATAATAATGTCTCTGGGAAAGCGCCGTGCAATCGTTGTTTTAATATCATGTAAAACCGCCCCTTTGGGAGAAGTAATCACACCAACCGTTTGAGGCAATAAAGGAATTAACCGTTTTCGTTCCTGAGCAAAAAGTCCCTCTTCTTCTAATTTTTTACGCAGCTTTTCGATTCGGGCAAGCATTGCTCCCTCACCTGCATAATCGACTTGATCCACAATCAACTGATACGAAGAACGCTCACCATAAGAAGAGATTTTACCTGTGGCAACAATTTCAATTCCATTTTCCAGCTGCATTTTCAATTTGGCGGCTGTAAAGCGCCAAATAATTGCGGTCAGTTTCCCTTGCTCATCTTTCAATGAAAAATAAATATGACCCGAAGGATATTGCTTTAACTCTGTAACTTCTCCACGAACTTTTACCCGTGAAAAATTCCCTTCTAAAATACGTTTAATCGCTGTAGAGATATCCCCTACGGTAAATTCTGGTATATTATCAGTCATCGAATCAGAAAGTTGGTCATTCATAGACATAAAATATGATAAACCTTACTTAAGTAAAGAATATAAAAAAGGAAAGAAATCACAATGCGAGTTTTACTGGTCGGTTCAGGAGGCAGAGAACACGCCATTGCCATGGCTATTGCCCGTTCCCCAAAACTTACAGAGCTATTTATCGCACCAGGAAATCCAGGTACTGCTCAATATGGTAAAAATATTGATATCAAAGTCGATAATATCACTGATTTAATAAAATTTGCACAAGAAAATCATGTTGACCTTGTCATTCCTGGCCCAGAATTACCACTTGTCAAAGGGTTAACCGATGCGTGTAATGCTGTCAATATACTCTGCGCAGGGCCTACGCAAGAAGCCGCACAATTAGAAGGCAGTAAAAGCTTTACTAAAATCGTTTGTGATGCTGCCAATATACCAACAGCTCAATGGCAAGAATTTACCAATTGTGATGCCGCAATTTCCTATCTTAAAACACAAACTTTCCCAATTGTTATCAAGGCTGATGGCTTGGCCGCAGGTAAAGGTGTTATTATCGCCGCTGATTTTACAGAAGCCGAACAAACAGTTAAAGATATGCTGGGAGGCTCTGCTTTCGGACAAGCTGGGCACAAGGTCGTTATTGAAGAATTCCTAACGGGTGAAGAAGTTTCCCTATTCGCATTTTGTGATGGAGAAACAGCCGTGCTTATTGGTGCTGCGCAAGATCATAAACGTATTGGTGATGGCGATACTGGCCCCAATACAGGCGGAATGGGTGCGGTATCTCCTCCACCTTTCTTTGATAAAGCTGCTCAAGAACATGCTTTGGATTTAACCGTTCGTCCGATGCTTAAAGAAATGAGCAACAGAGGCACGCCATTCCGTGGCGTGATCTTTGCTGGGTTGATGTTAACCGCAAAAGGACCTGCATTAATCGAGTATAATACTCGTTTTGGAGATCCAGAAGCCGAAGTGCTTTTACCGCGTTTACAATCTGATCTATTAGAAATTTTGTTTAACCTTAGCCAAGGCAAACTTTCTCAATCAGAAATCAAATTCTCTGATCAAGCTGGGATTTGTATTATTATGGCTGCCAAAGGCTATCCTGGAACCCCAACAACAGGTGGTGTTATTTCCAATATAGAAGCAGCAGAAGCATTACCCAATGTCAAAGTATTTCACGCTGGAACGACTATGAATAATAACGAACTTTGTGCTGCGGGGGGACGTGTATTATGCGTCTCTGTCTTACACGATGATCTAGCTAAAGCCCAAGAGATTGCTTATCAAGCTGTTCGTAAAATTGAATGGAAAGATGGCATTTGGCGCAATGATATTGGTAATCGCGCGTTAAGAAAATAATTACTTTTTTTTAATATTGCCTATGAACTAAAATACAGTTTGTAGGCAAAACTAAAGGGATTAATTGTGAACAATATTAAATTTTAGATATGTCCTTAATCCTGGTGGTCTCTCTAATAAACGACCACAAGATCTATCAACCATATCTGAATATAAATAACAACGTGGTTTTTCTAAAATTTCTAACTTCCAAATACTTTTAAAAAACTTAAAAGTCATTTCATTAGAAGATACAAACTTAAAATCTGTTAACTCTCCAGAATATGTGTCTTCATCTATTAAACCAAAAAGAGCATTTAAATCATCTTGTAAATAAGAAGCATAAATTTTGGCTTTATCTATTTTCTTTTCTTTATTATTAAACAAATAAACATTCGACACATATATCATATCCTCTTCATAAGTTATAAATAATAAATAATAAGAATAAACTTGAATGCACTTATATAAAATTTCTCCATAAACTTTATAACGAGTAAGATGTCCATTGATCAAAACACGACTTTTCTCACTAAATGAACCGTTCCATTTCAAAATAGGTTTTAATGAAAAAGTGTTATCTGTAATAAACTTCATTTTATCGAACTTATTTTAAATATATTTATCTTTTTTTTCCCTAATAAAAAGTTATTTTTCCTAAATGCCAAATTTATTGTTCGATATCAAAAAAGCCCTCTAAATTATTAGAGGGCTTTGCAAACGTTTTTAATATCCTGTTAAAATACGGTCAACTAACTCTTTGACCGTCGGGGTAAATCCATTCGCATAAAATGGATCAGAACCAAAACGCCAACCTTGAGTTCCACTGAACATCAAATTATTATCAACGATGTAATCTGCATTGTCACCAGAAGCATGTGCAATATCTTGCAATGTTCTTTGAATACAAAAGGATCGAGGATCTGGACGATTCCCTGTTGTATATTCTGGGCTATGTTGTGACCAATTAGAAAAACGACACATGGATAAACAACCCATACAATCAGCTTGATCTTTTTGAATAGATTTCGCTTGTTCAGGCGTTACAAAAACATAAGTATTGTCTGGGGTTAACATCATTTGTCTAAACCCTTGTTGTTCCCATTGCTCAATATGTTCACGATCCGTAGAGGTCACATAAATCACACGACCTCGTGCACCATATTCATAAGGAACAGTCATCTCTCCTTCTGGTTCTTTGGCAAAAGAAACCTGACGTTCTGAACGTGCTTTTAAATCCAACAAAAAGCTATTTTTAACCGCAGAAGAGTAAAACCCAGTTGGCGAGAATTGATTAAGATAAATATCACCTTGTTTTAGCGTGCGTAACCGATTTTTCCATGCTTGTGGAATAGGACTTTCTTTGGTTAACAAAGGCCGCGTTCCAAATTGAAAAGCAATCGGGCCAAGATCTGGATTATCGATCCAATCCTCATATTCTGACAACCACCAAACACTTCCTGCCATAATAATAGGCGTATTATCCAATCCATATTGACGCATGACGCGTCTCAACTCTAAAACCCTTGGGAATGGATCTTGAGGTACTAATGGATCTTCACTATTTGATAGTCCATTATGTCCGCCAGCCCGCCAAGGATCTTCATACACAACCCCACCCAACCATTCAGGATTTTTTTTATAAGATCTGCGCCATAACGCATTAAACGCACGGCCAGAAGAAATAATCGGGTAATAATATACACCATATTGAGATGCAATTTCAGATAATCTGAACGGCATACCAGCACCACAGGTAACACCCGTAATCGTTCCTTTGGCTTGCTCTAATACTGCTGAAATAACAGGCTCACACCCACCCATTTCCCACATTACATTGGCATGAATAGGAGCATCAGGGCCTGCAATCTCACGTGCTATCTTAGCTTGGTTAATACCACCAGAAATTGCGTATTGTATCAATTCCTCATGACGTTCGCGTCGTGTTTTTTTATGATAAACTTGGGGAATAATATGTCCATGAACATCATAGCTATCTGCATTCACAATAGAAACAGTACCAACACCACCAGCAGCAGACCAATGTCCTGCAGAGACTCCTGTGGAAATTGCGACCCCTTTGCCCCCTTCAATTAATGGTAAAACTTCTTTACCACCCATGAGAATTGGATTAACTGATTTCATTACTGCTCCAGCTCACAATGCAAATACCTAACATAAATTCTTAAAGTAAAGTCTTTTACTCATATAAAATATTTTTTTCTAGTGGAAAAAAGAAAAACTTTCATTCCTTTTCCCACCAGTTTTTTTATTTTATGACCTTCTTTGAGGACGATCTGTTCTATTACGGCTTGGTGATGGCGCGCGTGGAGGGAGACTTTCGCTGATATCAGCTCCAGTTTCTTGATCAACTTCTCGCATAGAAAGTTTAATCTTACCACGATCATCAAAACCAACCACTTTAACTTTAACAATATCATCAACTTTAACAATATCGCTGGTACGGGCAACACGACCTTCTGCAAGCTCAGAAATATGAACCAATCCGTCACGTGCACCCATAAAGTTTACAAAGGCACCAAAATCAGCAACTTTTACAACTTTACCAGAGTAAACACGGCCCACTTCTGGCTCAACAACAATAGCTTCGATACGTTCTCTTGCTCTTGCTTCTTGATCACTTGAAGTAACCGCAATTTTTATCGTACCATCATCTTCAATATCGATCTTACAACCCGCATATTCAACAATCTCACGAATAGTTTTTCCGCCAGCGCCAATCAGATCTCTGATTTTTTCTTTTGGAATATTCATAATAATAACATGAGGTGCATTTTCAGAAATTTCAGCACGGCTTTCCGTTAATGCTTTAGCCATTTCACCAAGAATATGCATACGACCGTCTTTGGCCTGTGCCAATGCTTGTTTCATAATATCAGGCGTAATAGACGTAATTTTAATATCCATCTGTAACGCGGTGATACCCTGGTCTGTTCCTGCAACTTTAAAATCCATATCCCCAAGATGATCTTCATCCCCAAGAATATCGGTTAAGACTGCAACGCCTTTATCTTCTTTGATCAGCCCCATTGCAATCCCTGCAACTGGACGAGCCATAGGAACCCCAGCATCCATCAAGGATAAGGATGTACCGCAAACGGTTGCCATAGAAGATGAGCCATTACTTTCGGTAATTTCTGAAACAACACGCATTGTATATGGGAATTGCTCTTTATTAGGGAGTAAAGGGCGAATTGCACGCCAAGCAAGCTTGCCATGGCCAATTTCACGGCGACCAGGCGCACCCATACGGCCACATTCACCAACAGAGTATGGAGGGAAATTATAGTGCAACATAAAGTTAGAACGATGTTCACCCTCTAATGCATCAACAATTTGCTCATCTTGAGCAGTACCCAATGTTGTGACCACCAATGCTTGCGTTTCACCACGAGTAAATAGTGCAGAACCATGTGTTCTTGGTAAAATACCAACTTCACCAATAATAGGGCGAACCGTTGTTAAATCACGGCCATCAATACGAATACCTGTTTTTAACACTGATGTACGAACGATATCTGCTTCAAGATTATCAATCACAGAAACAGCTTTTTCTGCATCCAACTCTTCTTCTGTGATCTTCTCAATAATTTTAGCACGAGCTTCACCAAGGGCAGCATATCGTTTTTGTTTTTCTTTTTCTTTATACGCATCTGCCAAAATCTTACGACCGACTTTATCAACACGTGTTTTTAATTTTTTCTCTTCAGCAGTAGGTTCAATTAAATCCCAAGGTTGACGCGCTGCATGTTCAGCCAATGCAATAATCGCGTCAATCACAGCTTGTCCTGCTTGGTGACCGAAATTAACCGCACCCAACATCACTTCTTCACTTAATTCTTTAGCTTCTGATTCAACCATCAAAACGCCTTCAGTTGTACCAGCAACCACCAAATCAAGTTCACTATCTTCAACTTCGGATAACGTTGGGTTTAAAATGTACTCGCCATTTTTATAACCAACGCGACAACCTGCAATTGGACCCAAGAAAGGAATACCTGATAAAGTCAATGCAGCAGAACAACCAATCAAAGCAACAATCGCTGGATCATTTTCAAGGTCATGACTTAATACGGTTGCAATAACTTGCACTTCATTCTTGAAATTTTCAGGAAATAATGGACGAATAGGACGGTCAATTAAACGAGAGTTTAACGTTTCTGCCTCAGAAGCACGTCCTTCGCGTTTGAAGAACCCACCTGGAATTTTACCAACAGCAAATGCTTTTTCTTGATAGTGCACTGTTAATGGAAAAAAATCCTGACCTGGTTTAGCTTTTTTATCCCCAACAGCTGTACATAAAACAACCGTTCCACCATAAGTCACAACAACAGCACCATCAGCCTGACGAGCAATTTTTCCTGTTTCCAGGATAAGAGGGCGACCGCCCCATTCAATTTCTTTACGATAATATTTAAACATTAATTATGTCCTATTTTAAGATAAATTATAGGAAAAATTTAAATCACTCTTACACCTTAGGCTGCAAATGACAGCGTCTCGGACGGCATGGAACTTTATTTTGCATTTATTAATTAATCGCACCATGTGGCCTGAAACGCTGTAAACGGGATCTAAATATTTCTCTTTAACCTTTATCTATCCTCTTTGTATAATTTCAAAATAGGAGCTGACTTAATTATATATCAAGCCAGCCCCTAATAATAACTAACGGCGTAAACCTAGACGTTTGATTAAGTTTTCATAACGACCTTGGTCTTTATTACGCAAATAGCTTAATAAACGGCGACGTTGTCCAACCAATTTTAACAAACCACGACGTGAATGAAAGTCTTTTGCATGTTCTTTCATATGTTCGGTTAAGTTAACAATTCTCTCAGTTAATAAAGCCACTTGAACTTCTGGAGAACCTGTATCGTTCTCTTTGGTTTGGTATTCTTTCATTAACTCTGTACGACGTACTGCTGTAATCGACATCGTGATATCCTTTTTTCTAAAAATTAAAATATACGAATTGGACGTAGACATTCATTATCTAAACGGCATAATCCAACAAAACGCTTCCCATCCACAGCACGAACAATTCCATCAGGAATATTCGTAAATTGTGAAACGCGATCCTCGATTTGACCCCGTTCTAGAACACGGCCAAAACCAAGCTCTGTGGCTTCATCTGACGTTAGGGCTAGAGCCGGGATGTCGTCCAGCGCAGTCTCAACAGGCAGAATCAAATCCAAAGAAGCTTCTCCTTTGTTGTCGTTTCCGACAATTTTGTCCAGTAAAAATGCATCTGCTACATCAAAAGGACCAACTTTTAGACGGCGCAACTCGGATATATATCCAACAGATCGACATGCAACCGCTAAATCTCTGGCTAAAGAGCGCATATAGACGCCTTTTCCAGAAATAACTTCAAATTTAGCACGATCTTTGTCCAAACGCTTGATTAAACGAAAAGAATCAATACGCGCTGGACGTTTCTTAAGCTCTGGAATTTCCCCTTGTCGGGCAAGATCATAAGAACGTTTCCCTTCTACTTTTATCGCAGAAAAGATAGGAGGCACTTGTAAAATTTCACCTTGAAACAACTCAAGGGCTTTATTGATTTCTTCATCACTAGGTCTGATATCAGAACGTGCAAGCACTTCACCCTCGGCATCATCCGTTGTCCGTGATTCCCCAAAGGTCAGTGTAAAATGATATTTTTTTTCTTTGTCTAAAATATAAGGAATAGTTTTAGTCGCTTTTCCAAAAGCAATCGGTAATAGCCCTGTTGCCAAAGGGTCAAGAGTACCACTATGTCCAACTTTACGTGCATCAAAAGCATATTTTACCTTATTTACAATAAAAGCTGATGTTTTCTCTAGTGGCTTATCAATTAACAACCAACCATCAACAGTTTGTCCACGCCTATTACGCATGAATACGATATCTCTCCTAATATCCTGACTCAATAATCAAGAACATCTTAATCTTTTGTATTCATTACCACGGTAAGCGATGAAAATAAAATGATATATTCTATACAAAGCAAGAATTTTATAATATGGTAACGGGAAATCAGAAAAAGCAATACCAAATGATTGTGTTTATTCTAATAATAAACATATTTATTACAATGGGATTATATATATCAGTAAGGTTTTCACTTGACGATTAATAATAAATCAAGTTCTCCATCTCAACCACCTCAATGGACGTTAAAGTTCGAAAATAATAAACCAATACTTGTTATAAGTGGGGATTGGCTGGCAAAAAACAATAACATACCACAATTACCAGATGATATTTTCAAGAACTGTTCTGTAAATGTATCTGTTCAAATGAATACAGATCAACTGGGATCATGGGACAGCGGTTTAGTAGTTTTTTTGTGGGATGTAAAAAATCTTGCAACCCTCAAAGAAATTTCTATTGATAAAGACAGTTTACCCGTTGCCGCACAGCAATTGGTTGGTCTTCTTAATGACAGAAAGCCAGAACCAACATCACCTCCAAAATCTAGATTCCGTCCTATATACGATCTAGGGGAATGGACTATTAACTCTTTAAATAGTCTAGGCATGACGTTTCAACTTTTTATTTTTGCTTTAAAAGGCGTTTTTAAATTCTTTATGGGGCGTTCTTATATGCGCCTCAATGATTTACTCAGAGATATTAAAGCTGCTGGGCCTTCTGCTTTAATCATTATCAGTGTAGTTAATTTCTTGATGGGTTCTATTCTAGCCTTTGTTGGTGCAGTGCAATTACGCAAATTCTCGGCTGATGCTTATGTGGCAAACCTTGTCGGGATTGCAACGGTCAGAGAACTGGCTGCTGTGATGACGGCTATCGTCATTTCTGGTCGAACAGGTGGCGCTTATGCTGCTCGTATTGCAACTATGCAAGGGAATGAAGAGATTGATGCATTGAAAGTATTTGGTATTCCAGTAACTGAATATTTAATTTTACCTTCTATGTTATCATTAGTCATCACAATGCCATTCATGTATTTATATGCATGTTTGATGAGCATTTTCGGTGGATTAATAGTCTCTATTTTAATGTTAAAAGTCTCAGTTATTGGCTTTTTATACCAAACATTTGGCGCCGTTCCATTTAACCAATTTATCTTTGGTGGAACTAAAACTATTGCTTTTGCAATGTTCATTGGGGTTAGTAGCTGTTACATAGGAATGAAATCTGGACGCAGTGCCGCTGATGTGGGTGTTGCTGCAACAAAAGCCGTTGTGGCGGGTATTGTTGGGGTGATTGCTTTGGATGCTGTTTTTGCAGTTCTAGCCGACATTATTGGTATATAATTATGAACGCAACATCTCCTCAAAATATCTTATTATCGGTTGAAAATCTAACTGTTGGTTATGGCGAACGTATTATTCAACAAGATCTTACTTTCACTGTAAAAAAAGGCAGCATATTTGCTTTAATGGGCGGCAGCGGGTGTGGTAAAAGCACATTATTAAAATCCATGATTGGTCTGCTACCACCCAAAAACGGTGATTTTTTAGTTAAAGGTGAAAATTACTGGCGAGCAAACAAAAATCATCGTGTTGAAATCGGGCGCAAATTTGGGGTTTTATTTCAAAGTGCTGCCTTATGGAGCTCCATGACCGTCGGTGAAAATATTGCTTTACCACTACAACTATTCACAAAACTTTCTTCGACTATGATACAACGCTTGGTTGAAATGAAATTGGGTCTTGTTGGAATGAGCCATGCAGTTAATTTATATCCCTCCGAACTGAGTGGCGGAATGAAAAAACGATGTGGCTTGGCTCGAGCACTAGCATTAGACCCAGAAATATTATTTTTTGACGAACCTTCTGCGGGATTAGACCCTATTACCTCAAAACGGCTGGATGATCTAATTTTAAATCTGCGCGATGGGTTGGGAACAACAATTATTATTGTCAGTCATGAATTACCCAGTCTTTTCACCATTGCTGATGATGGGATATTCCTTGATGCAGAAACGAAAAGACCTATTGCTCATGGTTCCCCCAGAGCATTACGAGATAATCCACCCTGTGAATTGGTCAATGATTTCATGCATCGCCAAACCGTTCAAAATCCGAAATAGAAAGACTATCCATTATGGCAATCACTAAACAAACATCTATTGGAGCATTTGTTCTAGGAGGGATTATTCTTGCTTTGGCGGCGATTATCCTTTTTGGAAATTTCAACTTATTTTCTTCTAAAAAACAAGCAATTGTTGTATTTCCGGGGTCTGTGACAGGGCTATCTATCGGTGCTCCAGTTAATTTTAGAGGGGTGCAAGTCGGAACAGTCAATTCTATTACGTTGCAATTTGATCCCAAAGATCACCAAGCCTATATCCCTGTTGTCGTCAGTATTGATCCAAAAAAAATACGTCTTGATACACACTATAAAAATTATAAAGACTTTATGGATACGATGATAGCAAACGGCTTGCGTGCTGAAATTAGCACTGAAAGTTTTGTAACTGGATCATCTAATATATTTTTAGATTTTTATCCGAATGATAAACCTATTTTTCATCCGCAATTAATCAATGGATTAATTGAGATTCCATCTCATCCATCGACGATTCAACAAATCAAATCTGAATTGATGAATCTACAATTAGAAAAATTGTCTAACGATTTAAATGAAACAATTCTAAAAGTTGGAAAACTTGCAGACACATTAAATGAACAAATCCCACCTTTGTTAAATAATGTTACCAAAACATCAGAAAGTAGTAATAAATTAATTGCAAATGTAGATCATAAACTTGATAAATTATTTGTTAATTTAAATACATTACTTATTGATGGAGACCAACAAATCAAGAGTAAAGGTGCTGAAATCCACAAGGTATTAATAAATACCAATAAAACTTTATCCAATGCTTCTGATGTTTTACAAAATTTAAAATCTATGACATCTGTTCGTTCTACAGCTCGTAATAATTTAGAAATTATTTTGCAAAATCTAGCAGATGCCGCTACCTCATTACGTGGATTTTCTACTCAAATTGAACGCAATCCTAAAATCTTACTGACAGGTCGTCGCCAATGAATAAATTAATACCTTGCTGTGCTATCGCCACCTTTTCTTTATTGATTGGGTGTGCGGCTCCTGCGTTACAATATTATACATTAACAGAAGGTGTCACAGCACCAAAACCTGCTCAGGTATATAATACAAACAATACATCTGTGATTTATATCTCACGTGTAACGGTACCTGACTATCTCAATACAGCTGATATTACGACACGTAATGGAACGGCATTAAACCATAGTGTAAATGGAAGAATGAGCAGCATTTTATCCATTGGTGCTACAGGATTAATTACAAACCTTCTAACCGATAAAAATCCTAATTTGTGGATTACAGATCAAGCTCCGGTCAGCCCACCTACTTATCAAATCAGAATCAACATCAGACGTTTTGATTTACAAGCCCAAGCAAATCAAACGGGAATTTTAACCGTAGAAGCATCGTGGTCTATTATTCCACAAGACGCACAAGCCCCTGTACAAAAACAAAGGATAAGCTTTGTTAATCAAGGAACAATACAAACTGATAATGATATTGTGAAATTAGAACAAAATGCGCTAACGCAGTTAGCAGGTAATATTAATAATACTATCCAGCAACTACGTTAGAACTTTATTCTTTATCTAAGTCTCTTAAAACTTCAGGGCTATGTAACAAAATATCGATTTTTGCAGCATAGTCCAACCCTGTATCCGCTTGAAAACGAAGCTCAGGGGAAAATTTCATTCGTAATTTTTGACTTAATTGTGTACGAAGAAAAGGTGCTACTCTTTTCAAAGCAGGTAGTAATTCTTCTACATTACTTTGCCCCAAACGAACCACATAAATAATTGCATTACGTAGATCAGGAGTCATTCTTACTTCGGTTACCGTTAGACGCTTATCGCGCAACTCAGGATCTCGGAACTCCGTACGTGCAAAGAGATCAGAAAGCACATGCCTCACTTCTTCTGCAACACGTAATTGTCTTTGGGATGGCCCCTTAGGCATATTGCCTAAGGAACCTTTTCCTGTAAATAAAGGCTTACTCATTACGCTTCAATAGTTTCCATTTCGTAACACTCAACAACATCGCCTTCGCGTAAATCATTAAATCCTGCGAAAGAAAGACCGCATTCATATTCATGCGTTACTTCTTTAACGTCATCTTTAAAGCGTTTCAATTGACTTAAGTTACCTGCATGGATAACCACATTATCACGTAACAAACGTACACCACATCCACGACGGACGACGCCTTGTGTTACATAACAACCTGCAACCTTAACAGTCTTGCCAATAGAGAATACTTTGCGGATTTCAGCATAACCCAAGAATTTTTCACGCTGTTTAGGCGCAATACGTCCTTTAATTATTTTTTCGATATCATCAATAACTTGATAAATAATAGAATAATAATGAATACCAACATTTTCTTGTTGGGCAAGCTCTCTTGCTTGAACAGTCGCACGAACGTTAAAGGCAACAATAATTGCATTAGAAGCCTTTGCCAATTGAACATCACTTTCTGTGATTTGCCCAACTGTTGCAGAAATTACATTTACCTTAATTTCTTCATGCTCTAATTTAATTACAGTTGTTTGAATAGCTTCAGCAGAACCTTGAACGTCAGCTTTAATCAAGACAGCAACTTCTTTTTGTTCACCAGCTTGAATACGCTCTAACATTTGATCCAAAGTTCCACGCGCAGCTAGACGAACAGCAGCTTGCTTTTCACGAACTTTGCGTTGTCTAAACTCAGAAATCTCTCTGGCTTTACTTTCACTATCAACGACAACAAAAGGCTCACCTGCACGAGGCACCCCGGTCAACCCAAGTAACTCAACAGGAGCAGATGGACCCGCGTGCTTCATATTAACGTTTTTATCGTCAAGCATCGCACGAACACGACCCCATTCAGCACCAGCAACAACCACATCCCCTTTATTCAAGGTTCCTTTTTGTACTAATAATGTTGCAACAGGTCCACGTCCTTTGTCCAAACGACTTTCAATAACAGCACCTTCGGCGATACGATTTGGATTGGCCTTCAACTCTTGCAATTCTGCTAATAAAATAATAGCTTCCTCAAGTTTATCTAAACCAATACGTTTTTTAGCTGAAACTTCAACATCCTGAGTATCACCACCCATTTGCTCGACAACAATTTCATGTTGCAATAATTCTTGTCGAACACGATCAGGATTAGCACCAGGAAGATCACATTTGTTGATTGCAACAATAATTGGAACCCCAGCAGCTTTAGCATGTTTAATTGCTTCAATTGTTTGGGGCATTACACCATCATCCGCAGCAACAACCAACACAACAATATCCGTCACAGATGCACCACGAGAACGCATTGCCGTAAAGGCTTCGTGACCTGGTGTATCAAGGAATGTAATTCTTGCACCAGAAGGTAATTTTATTTGGTATGCACCAATATGCTGGGTAATTCCCCCTGCTTCGCCTCTGGCTGTATCGGTTGTACGTAATGCATCTAATAGCGACGTTTTACCATGATCAACATGCCCCATGACCGTAACTACAGGTGGTCGTGAAACTTGATTTTCATCAGTATCTGCAAATTTTTCAATACCGAGTTCAACATCACTATCTGCAACCCTATGAACACGATGACCAAATTCTTCAATCACTAATTCAGCGGTATCGGCATCCAAAGACTGGTTAACTGTAGCCATCACGCCCATTTTCATCAAGGCTTTGATAACATCCCCTTGACGAGCAGCCATACGGTTAGCAAGTTCTTGCACAGTAATTGTTTCAGGCAATGTTACATCTCGAACCACTTTAACTTGGTCTGCACGCAACTTTTCAAGCTCAGCTTGACGACGTTCACGTTCTCTTTGACGACGAACAGATGCTAAAGAACGAACTTTATCATCTTCGCCCTCTATTGCTGCTTGAATATCAATTTTTCCTGAACGGCGGTTATCACCGCTTTTTCCACGTCCACTACCTGCTTTACGTCCAGCACCAACACCAGCACCTGGACCAGCCCCGGCGCCAGCGCCACGGCGAGCTCCACGACGACCATCACTATCTTCACCTTCTGCATCACCACGCAATTCAGGACGGGCACGCACAAAGTCGTTAGATTTTTTTACAACTTTATCATCTTTATCCGCCTTATTGCGTCCGCCATATCCTGCGTTTTTCTCGTTTTCCATACCAGGAATAACAGGGGTTGTTTTCGCAACAGGCCTACTTGACATAACAGCACGTTTTGCAAGCGGCTCAACTCTTCTTGGAGTCGGAGCAAGCGTTACCTCACCAGGAATCGGTGTATGTGAAACTTTTGTTCTGCGAGCTGTCAAAGATTGACCTTGAGGTTTTCTTACCTCAGGTGCTGTTTGTTGCTTTGTAGCTGCTTCTTTAGCTATACTTCTTTTTTCAACTTCGGCTTTCACCGCTACGGCTGCAGCTTCCAGACGGGCTTTTTCGGCTTCTTTTGCAGCTAAAGCAGCTTCTGTTTCTTGCTGTAACTTCTCTTCTTCACGACGCTTTGCTTCTTCAGCAGCAGATAGAATCGCAATTTTTTCTTGCTCTCTGCGCTCTACTTCTTTGCGTTGTATATCAAGGCGTTGTTCATCTAATACGCGTTGACGTGTTGCTAATTCAGACGCTGTTAATGCGCGTTTACCAGAAACACTACCTGCCGTTTTCTTTGCTGCGGGTTTACGTGCAACCCCAGTTGTGCTTCCTGGAGCTTTTTCATTACCACCAGACGCACCACGTTTTTTTCGCACTTCAACTTGTACAACTTTAGTCCGCCCGTGACTAAAACTTTGTCTAATTGACCCGGCATCGACAGTATGTCCTGAATCTTGCCTTACTGACGAACGTAAAGATAGACGTTTTTTACCTTGTCCTTGTTCTTGATCGTTGCCTTCGCTCATATACCTGCCTGTTCTTTATCCCATTAACGAGTAATCTCGTTAAATCCAACCCTTAATTAATAAACCCTGCCAAACGTTTACTGTCATTTAAAAGACGATCAGTAAACGGGCCTGCGTGAATTGCCGCATGAACTATATGATCACGACCAAAGAACTTGCCTAATTCTTCACTCGTAAAAATTGTTACTACTGGCAAATGTTTAGCCCCAGAGAGTAAACGTTTTTTTTCGTCTTCACTACCATCTGTGGCTTGTATGATTAACCCAACATTATTTTGAGAAATCTTTTCCCTTACTTTTACAAAACCATATGTAATCTGTCCAGCACGTCTTGCAAGACCTAAGCCATCTTTTATCCTGAACTTTAACCCATCAACGATCATCGATAACAAATTATCAGGAATTTTTACTTGGCACTGTGCTGCTCTAGAAAACACGCGACGCTGTATAGCCGTATGTAGCACATTTTGACTTGCTTGCAACCACATTCCACGCCCAGGAAGACGTTCTGTCAAATCAGGAACCACCATTTCATCGGGTGAGACAACAAAACGAATCAATTCTTCTGGACGACCTTTCTCTCTTGTGACCAAACAACATCGTTGCTCTTTTGGTGCTTCAGATTTCTTCATCAATACCGCAGTTCATCAAGAATTAAAAGAGGTTTAATCAAAACAGCACTAAATATTACGACAATATACTTAATTACTTTTCTTCTTCCTGTGTTTTATCGACTTCTTCATCTTCAAACCAATGCTCTCTGGCACTCATAATAATCGCATTTGCAGTTTCTTCATCCAAAGAATCTGCACCCAAGATCTCAATCAGCTCATCACTAGCAAGGTCAGCAAGGTCATCAAGTGTTTTCACACCCTTTTCACCTAATAATATTAACATTTGTGGAGTAAAACAATCAAGCTCAACAATATCATCTGTTACACCAAGCTCTTGACGTTGTTGATCCAAAGAATCTTGCTGTTTAACCAAGAACTCTTCTGCACGTTGCACTAACTCTTGAGCAATATTTTCATCAAACCCATCAATCTCAGCAATTTCTTCTGGTGCTGCAAAAGCGAGCTCGTCAATATTTTGGAAACCTTCTGTAACTAATAGACCCGCAATAACATCATCAACATCTAAATCATTAACAAGTGCTGACGTTCTTGTTTTGAACTCTTCTTGTCTGCGTTCTGATTCTTCGGTTTCCGTTAGAATATCAATATCCCAACGGGTTAATTGACTTGCTAAGCGGACATTTTGACCACGGCGACCAATCGCTAAACTAAGTTGATCATCTGGAACAACCACTTCAACTCGACCAGCCTCCTCATCCATAACCACTTTAGTTACTTCAGCTGGAGCAAGTGCGTTCACAACAAAGGTTGCTGCCTGACCACTCCAAGGAACGATATCAATTTTTTCACCTTGCAACTCTTGCACAACAGCTTGAACGCGAGAACCTCTGACACCTACGCATGCACCCACTGGATCAATAGTAGCATCTTTAGAAGTCACAGCCATTTTAGCGCGAGAGCCTGGATCTCTAGCAACTGCTTTAATCTCTATAATACCATCATAAATTTCAGGTACTTCTTGAGCAAATAGTTTTGCCAAAAATGCTGGATGAGAGCGAGATAAGAAAATTTGTGGACCACGAGGCTCTTTACGCACATCATAAATATAAGCACGTACCCGTTCAGAGTTGCGGAAATTTTCACGAGGAATAAGCTCATCACGACGTAACAATGCCTCTGAACTGCCAATTTCAACCAACAGATTACCATACTCAGTACGCTTAATGGTACCATTAACAATTTCACCTACACGATCTTTGAAATCTTCATATTGGCGATTACGCTCAAATTCGCGAACACGTTGCACAATAACTTGCTTAGCTGTTTGCGCAGCGATTCGTCCAAAATCAATAGGCGGTAATGGATCAATAATAAATTCACCAATTTGGATATTAGGTTGAATTTTAATCGCAATATAATGAGGGATTTGAGAATCTTCGTGCTCAACTTCTTCGACAACTTCGGTCCAACGAGAAAGGCGCACCTCACCTGTTTTACGATCAATAACTGCACGAATATCTTTTTCATGACCATATTTCGCACGACCAGCCTTTTGAATGGCCTGTTCCATGGCCTCAAGCACTTCATCTCGACTGATTGCTTTTTCACGAGCAACCGCATCCGCAACTAATAATAACTCAGGACGAGAAACAGACGTATCCATTGAAACCTCTCAATGCGTTTTAAAACGATTATTTTCACCAAATCCACTAGACTGGTGCTGTGTATCTTCTTCGACAGATTCTTCAGCTTCGCTTTTACTAGGAGTAATCATATGCTGGCATGCATCGATTAATGCATCTGTCAAAACTAATTTTGCTTTGCGAATTTCAGAAAACGGCAGTGCAACCTCGACCCCATCATCCAGACGCATACGTGCAAACGCATCATCTGCCCCTAAAACAACACCAGAAAAGCGTCTTCTACTCTCAACGGGGATCATTGTTTCAGCTTTTGCTAAATGCCCAGAAAACCGATTCCAATCTTTGGGACGAACCAAAGGGCGATCAATCCCAGCAGAAGATACCTCAAGGGTCCAAGCTGCTTCAATTGGATCTTCGACATCCATAATTGCACTGACTGCGTGACTAATCTGTTCGCAATCCTCGACATTGATCAAAGAGCCATCAGCACGATCGACCATAATTTGCAAGGTCAACGATACTTTACCCAAGATCATGATTCTGACAACTTCGTACCCCATATCAACCAAAGTTGGTTCGATTAATGCAGCAATACGATGTTCAAGGCGACTATCTGAAATTTCTAATGAATCCAAAACAAAAAAGGCGGCCGACTAAGGCCACCCCCCACAATAAGGAAGATAAATTTTATTCAACATACCAAAAATAATTATACTATACAAGCATTAACTTATTTTAAAAAAGCTTTGCCTGTTTTTTTATTCTTTATAAAACAATTATTTATAACGTTCTGCCAAACTATTTGCGGCAATAATAGCTTGATAAACAGCCTCTGGAGTCACTTTCTTAGGCATATTTTGCATCGTATCATGCTTATCACAAGCAATCTCTGCAGCCTTGCGCCATTCTGCCTCAACGAAATTAACTAGCCCCATATCCTGTAGGGTTAATGGAAGACCAACTATTTTCATAATGCGAATAACTTCATCAAACTCGTGTTTAGGAGCATTTTCCAACACTAATTGCGTAAGTAATCCAAAAGCTACTTTTTCACCATGTTGTGCTTTGTGTAAATCAGGGACGACTGACATCCCATTATTAATTGCATGTGCCGCAGCTAATCCACCAGACTCGGCACCTACACCACTCAGGTAAATTGTAGCCTCAATGACCTGCTCTAGCGCTGGAGTAGTAATTTTATTACGCACCGCATCCATAGCACATTCAACATTTTCTTGTAAAACTTGATAGCACAATTGTGCAAGCCCCATCCCTGTTCTTGAAGGTCTTTTTAATACCAAATTAACCCCATCAACAGCATAACAGGCTCTGGCTTCAAAATAAGTCGCCAACGCATCTCCAACCCCTGCTGCAAAGAAACGTACTGGCGCTTGCGCGATAATGGATGTGTCCGCGATCACAACATCAGGATTTTGCGGAAGATATAAATAACGATCAAATGCACCCCCTTCTTTATAAATCACAGTCAACGCTGTACATGGTGCATCAGTAGAAGCAATCGTTGGAAAAATAATGACAGGGATCTTTTTATAAAATGCAACTGCTTTGGCGGTATCAAGCGTTTTCCCTCCACCAATTCCCACAATCACATTGGCAGATACTTCATCCATTATACCCATAACCCGTTTGATCTCGGCATCAGTACATTCACAATTAAATTTTTCAGCTTTACCTTTTAATCCAGCCATATGCAAATATGGTAATGTATTTTGAGTAACACGCTCAAGAATAAACTCATCGCAAAGCAACAACGCATTATCACCAAAATCTTTGATATATTCATGCAGCTCTTTTAAAATTCCACTCCCAATAATAAATTTCTTAGGAGACGTAACCGTACGAGGAAGATGTGGCATGATTATTTCCTTATCTTAGATATTTTTTTTCAAACAAAATATTAATGTAACAAATTTTGTAATTAATGATAAATTTAAAACATTAATTAATAAATATAACAGTTTAACCTTGAAAAGATTCAATTTTAATCTTAAAATGCTAATCACGATAACGTGTATCCAAGACGTTATAAGCGAACAGTAAACGTTGTATAGAGTTAAAATCTATGGAGAGACTGGCTAAGCATAAAATAAATTTATACTCCTCTTTTCCATCATTAAGAGGCTTCGCCAATCTACGCTGTTTTATTGAATTTTGTATATTCAAGACTATTTCTGCTTTTAAAGGCCTCTCTTATTTCTTCACAAATAAGCTTGAATATAATCCCAAAGAGATTTCAAAAAAGGATTTGCCTATCATTTTATAGCATAAATGAAAATGACTTTCTCTTATCTATTCTACTTAAGGAGATGAATATGTCTAACCTCACTGAAAAACAAACCGTTGCCTGGAAAGGCTTTAAAGGTCAATCTTGGCAAAGCAAAGTCGAAGTGCGCGACTTTATCCAAGACAATTACATTCCTTACGAAGGAGATGAGTCCTTTTTAGCTTCTGCTACCAAAGCAACAGATAAATTGTGGGCTGAGGTCATGGAAGGAATTAAAATCGAAAATGCTACCAAGGCCCCTTTGGATTTCGATACAAAAATTATATCAACCATTACTTCACATGACGCAGGATATATTGATCAATCTCTAGAGAAAATCGTTGGTCTGCAAACAGATAAGCCTCTAAAACGTGCGATTATGCCTAATGGTGGTATTCGTATGATTGAAAGCTCTTGTAAAGCATATGATAAAACCCTAGATCCAGAAGTTCTAGAAATCTTTACGAAATATCGTAAAACCCATAACCAAGGCGTGTTTGATATCTATACTCCTGAAATTATGGCTTGTCGTAAATCAGGTATTTTAACAGGGTTACCTGATGCTTATGGTCGTGGTCGTATTATTGGTGATTATCGTCGTGTTGCCCTATATGGTATTGACTTTTTAATGGCCGACAAACGTAAACAGTTTGATTCTTTGCAAGAAGATCTTGAAAATGGCAATAATCTAGAGGAAACCATTCGTAAACGCGAAGAAATTACAGATCAATATCATGCTTTAAATGATATGAAAATTATGGCAGCAACATATGATGGTTGCGACATTTCAGGTCCAGCAACAAACGCACAAGAAGCTATTCAATGGACCTATTTTGGATATTTAGCTGCGGTAAAATCTCAAAATGGTGCTGCCATGTCTTTAGGGCGCACTTCCACATTCTTGGATATTTATATTCAACGTGATCTTGATAATGGTGTTATTACCGAAGAGCAAGCTCAAGAATTCATTGATCATTTCGTCATGAAATTACGCATGGTTCGTTTCCTTCGTACACCAGAATATGATGAGCTTTTCTCTGGCGACCCGATTTGGGCAACAGAATCCGTTGGTGGTATGGGACTTGACGGTCGTACATTAGTTACCAAAAACTCTTTTCGTTTCTTAAATACCTTATACACAATGGGGCCTTCACCCGAACCCAATATTACGGTTTTATGGTCTGAAAAACTTCCACAAGCTTTTAAAGAATTTACCAGTAAAGTTTCCATCGATACATCATCTTTACAATATGAGAATGATGATCTGATGCGTCCAGATTTTAACAGTGATGATTATGCGATCGCTTGTTGTGTTAGCCCAATGGTTGTTGGGAAACAAATGCAGTTCTTTGGTGCACGTGCAAATCTTGCCAAAACCTTGCTTTATGTGATCAATGGTGGCGTTGATGAAAAATCCAAAGCTCAAGTTGGCCCTAAAACTGCCCCTATGATGGATGATGTGCTGGATTATGATAAAGTCATGGCTGGTATGGACAATTTTATGGATTGGTTAGCCAAAAGCTATGTCACAGCATTAAATTGTATTCACTACATGCATGACAAATATAGCTATGAAGCAGCTCTTATGGCATTACATGATCGTGACGTAGTTCGTACTATGGCTTGTGGTATTGCTGGGCTTTCCGTTGCTGCTGACTCTTTATCTGCAATCAAATACGCAAAAGTTCGTCCAATTCGTGATGAAAACGGTGTTGCTGTTGATTTCGAAATTGAAGGTGAATATCCTCAATTTGGTAATAATGATCCTCGTGTTGACGATATGGCTTGTGATCTTGTTGAACGTTTCATGAAAAAAATTAAGAAACTAAATACTTATCGCAATGCTATTCCAACGCAATCTGTGCTTACGATTACATCTAATGTTGTATATGGTAAGAAAACAGGCAATACACCTGATGGCCGTCGTTCTGGTGCCCCATTCGGGCCTGGTGCAAACCCAATGCATGGCCGTGATAAAAAAGGTGCTGTTGCTTCTTTGACTTCTGTTGCAAAACTCCCTTATGCATATGCCAAAGATGGGATCTCTTATACTTTCTCTATTATTCCAAATGCACTGGGTAAAGATGATTCCTTACGTAAAGCAAACTTAGCAGGTATGATGGATGGATATTTCCATCACAATGATAATCGCGAAGGTGGACAACATCTAAATGTGAACGTCTTTAACCGTGAAACGTTGGTTGATGCCCAAGAACATCCAGAAAAATATCCAAGCTTAACCATTCGTGTTTCTGGATATGCAGTACGTTTTAACTCTTTAACCAGAGAACAACAAAATGATGTAATTCATCGTACCTTTACAGCAACGATGTAACTGAAATTCATTATTTTGATACCTATAAGATAATAAAGGAAGGTCCTGAGAGGGGCCTTTCTTTAAAAGAATAAAGCACTCTTTAAACATTACAAAATGAAAGTATAACCATGTCAGCAGACCTTATTACAGGACGCATTCATTCAGTTGAGTCTTTTGGTACGGTTGATGGGGATGGAATTCGTTTTATTGTTTTTGTCCAAGGTTGTTTAATGCAATGTTTATATTGTCATAATCCTGATGCATTAGATATTAAAGGGGGACGGATCGTCACAGTTCCAGAGTTAATGCAGGAAATTGTGACCTACAAAGCTTTTTTAAAGCCCAATGGTGGTGGGGTTACCGCCTCGGGTGGAGAAGCTGTATTACAAGCAAAATTTGTTACAGATTTTTTTAAAGCAGCACATAAAGAAGAACTTACCACTTGTCTTGATACGAATGGTTATGTTCGAGACTATAATCAAGATATCATTGACCTTGTCAATGAATCTGATCTTGTTATGCTTGATCTTAAACAAATGAATGACGAAATTCATAAAAAACTCACTGGGATATCCAACCAACACGCAAAACGATTTGCAGAGTATTTACATAAACAAAACCAACGCACATGGATACGTTATGTCGTAGTACCAGGATGGACAGATGACGATGAATCAGCACATTTACTGGGACAATTTACCAAAGATATGGATAATATTGAGCGTATAGAAATGTTGCCTTTCCATCAAATGGGCGCGCATAAATGGAAAACTTTAGGCAAAGTATATAAATTAGAAGGTGTCGAACCCCCATCTGCTGATACTTTAAAGCGATTACAATCTATTTTGCAAGGCTATGGGCATAAAGTTATTTACTGATCTTTATGATAAAATACAAAAGCCAATTGTATATCAGACACTATATTATCAAAAAAATGTTTCTTTAATTAAACTATTTTATAGCTATTATATTTATATGTATATTCACTGAATGATAATGAATATAATAGGATTTCTTATGAAAAAAATATTAATTGCAGCAACTTTATTCATTGCTTTACCTATGAATCTTTATGCAGCAAATATAAAAAAACCTTTAACTTTTGACACTATAGAAGCTGCATCAAAAAGATTTTCTCCTTTTTTATGCAAAGGGGATATCGAGGGTCTAGTTAATGCAATGTCAGATTGTTTTGAAAATACGGATAGAACATCCCCTGAAATACAGCAATGTATTCTTGCTGATATTGGCATTACAAGCCAGATTTTATTAGATCATGAAAAAAGAGCCGCTCTGGGAAAACCCGATATTAGTCAAGAGTATCCTTTTTTATCTTCCTCAGCTTTCCAAAAACGCCTTAGTTACTACGTACTTCCACAATTTCCGAATAAACCATTAAAGCAAATTGTTAACTATTACAAACAAGATGCTGCTATTTTCTTAGTGCAACTGATGAATTCTTGTAAAAGTGCTGATACTACTCACTCTTCAAATTAAGAAAAACTATTAATAACAAAAAAAAGGAGGCATAAAGCCTCCTTTTTAATGTTTATAACAACAAACCTTATTCAGCCATCAAACGAAGAACATAAGGTAAAATACCGCCATGACGATAATATTCAACTTCTTCTTGAGTATCCACACGACAAACCAATGAAACATCTTGGCTAGAACCATCGGCACGATGAATACGCATTATCATTTTTTGGCGTGGCTGTAATGTTTCCACACCAAGAATATCAATTTGTTCATCGCCTCTGAGGTTCAATGTTTTACGTGTTGTGCCTTCTTCAAACAATAAAGGTAAAACGCCCATACCAACAAGGTTAGAACGATGAATACGCTCGAAACTTTCTGCCACAACCGCTTTTACACCCAAAAGATTTGTACCTTTTGCTGCCCAGTCACGAGAAGAACCCATACCATACTCTTTACCACCAAAGACAATTAACGGTGTATTTTCTTGCATATATTGCATAGCAACATCATAAATAGCGCCTTCTTTGCCATCTGGATAATGTTTACTATAACCACCTTCAACCCCTGGAACCATTTCATTGCGAATACGAATATTGGCAAAAGTTCCGCGCATCATCACCTCATGATTACCACGACGAGATCCATAAGAGTTAAAATCACCTTCCCCAACACCATTCTCTGTCAAATATCTGCCTGCTGGTGAATCTTTACGAATAGAACCTGCTGGAGAAATATGATCAGTTGTGACATTATCAGCCAAGATTGCCAATACTCTTGCCCCCTTAATATCAGGACGTTTCGCTGGAGCTTCTTGACCCATTCCATCAAAATAAGGTGGGTTACGCACATACGTTGATTTTTCATTCCAACTATAAGTTTGAGACCCTGTTGCAACAGACAAAGCTTGCCATTCTTTAGGACCTTTTTCAACGCCATCATAGCCTTGAAGGAATTCTTTTTGAGTAATCGAGGAAGCCATTGCATCAGAAATTTCTTTGGCAGATGGCCAAATATCTTTCAAATAGATTTCTTTTCCATCTTTGGAAACACCAATTGGGTCTTTGGTAATATCTTTACGCAATGTTCCCAAAATCGCATAAGCAATGACCAATGGAGGACTTGCAAGATAGTTCGCACGAACGTTCGGAGAAATACGCCCTTCAAAATTACGGTTACCAGATAGAACGGCTGTGGCTACCATTTTATTATTTTCAATCGTATCAATGATATCATCTTCTAACGGACCTGAATTTCCAATGCAGGTTGTACATCCATATCCAACAATATTAAAGCCCAATGCGTTCAAAGGCTCGATTAAACCAGCATTTTCAAGATAATTCGTTGCAACTTTTGATCCAGGAGCCAAAGAAGTTTTAACCCAAGGTTTACGGGTTAATCCCAACGCATGCGCTTTTTTGGCCAATAAACCTGCGGCCATCATGACTTCTGCATTTGATGTATTGGTACAAGACGTAATCGCAGCAATAACAACAGAACCATGTTCTAATTCATAATCAGCATTTGCAACAGGATAAGATTTATCTTGATCTGGAACATTAAAGGTATCCGTTAATGCTTTTTCAAAAACATTGGTTGCACTGGACAGATCAATACGATCTTGTGGGCGGCTGGGACCAGAAATAGATGGAACAACCGTACCAATATCAAGCTCCAAAGTATCCGTAAATTCTGGATCAACACTATTATTGTCACGGAACATACCTTGAGCTTTAAGATAAGCTTCCACTAATTTAATTTGATGTTCATCACGACCTGTTAAACGCAAATAATCAAGTGCTTGTTGGTCAACAGGGAAGAACCCACAAGTTGCCCCATATTCAGGTGCCATATTCGCAATCGTTGCACGGGTATAAAGTGGTAAATGATCCAAAGCTGGACCAAAAAATTCAACAAACTTACCAACAACGCCTTTTTTACGAAGCATTTCGGTAACTTTTAAAACCAAGTCTGTTGCAGTCACACCCGCAGCCAATTTACCTGTTAATTTAAACCCAATGACATCAGGAATTAACATCGTAATTGGTTGCCCTAGCATCGCTGCTTCGGCTTCAATACCACCAACACCCCAACCGAGAACACCAAGACCATTAATCATGGTTGTATGAGAATCTGTTCCGTATAAAGTGTCTGGATAAGCGTAAGTTTTACCATCTTCTTCATTATGCCAAACCACTTTAGCAATATGTTCCAAATTAACTTGGTGACAAATCCCAGTATCAGGTGGCACAACAGAGAAATCTTTAAATGCCTCCTGACCCCATCGTAAGAACGCATAACGTTCTGCATTACGTTTAAATTCCAACGTAATATTTTGTGTCAATGCAGTTGAAGAAGCTGAATAATCAACCATTACAGAATGATCAATCACTAGATTCACAGGAATTAATGGATTAACTTTTTGGGGATCACCTTTTAAATGGATCATACCTTCACGCATTGCAGCCAAATCCACAACGGCTGGAACACCAGTAAAATCTTGCATTAAAATACGAGCAGGACGAAATGGGACTTCAGAATCACTACGATGGTTTTTTAACCATTCGACAACTGACTTGGCATTTTCAACTGTAAAAGCTTTACCATTCTCAAAGCGCAAAATATTTTCTAGTAATACTTTTAATGTATTTGGTAAATGCTTTACCGATCCTATATGTTTTTCTGCTTCTGGCAAAGAAAAATAATGATAGGTTTTTCCATCAACATCCAATGTGCGGAGAGTTTTTAAGCTGTCTTGGCCTATCAATTTCATAATGGCATCCTTAATTTTTATATTTTATTTCTGAACAATGAATAGATTAAACTATTTTTTTGAATTTATCACTTACCATATAGTTTTTATATCTCGAATAGAATAAAAGCAATTATGAGAGCTGTATTGTTTTTTCACTTACGTGTGTACTAAACCGTCAAAAGGATCTAAACGCTGTCGATAAAACCCACTAATATTTTTAAAATTGACAATATCAGTGCTTTTCGTGGAGAAAAATTGATTTTTAAAAAAGTCAACTTCTCTCTCTCCTCTGGCCAGTCTTTGATCATCCAAGGACCAAATGGTGCAGGCAAAAGCACATTATTACGAGTATTAGCAGGGTTAAGGTCAATTGATGCTGGAACAATCACCTGGAATAACGATAATATTACCGAGCATTACACAGAACACACCCAACGCATTGCTTGGCTTAGCCATCAAGACTCTTTAAAACCTGCTTTGACCGTCAAAGAGAACCTCCAATTGATCAGTCAGCTTTATCAAACAGATATTGAATCCGCCCTGAAAACCATCAAAATTGATCATATGGCAGATATTCCTGCTCGTATGTTATCCGCAGGGCAAAAACGACGTACAGCCCTGGCTCGTATTTTATTAAAACCTGCACAATTATGGTTACTAGACGAACCATCCGTTGGTCTGGATCAAGAAACTATTGAACTATTAGGACATATCTTTAAAGATTTCACTAATCAAGGCGGAATGATCATTACCACAACACATGTTCCTCTTCCTTTGGAAAACAGTAAAATTCTTTACCTTACCCCCTCTATTTCTGTGGCACGGCCTTTGTAACATGCGTATTTTTTTCCTCTTTATTCGCCGTGAAATACAACTATCCCTCAGGTACAGCACAGATAGTCTGGGTACAATTTTATTTTTTATTTTAACAGCGTCTTTATTCCCTTTAGCTTTGGGGCCAGAACCACAATTACTACGCCAAATGGCTCCGGGAATTCTTTGGGTGTGTATTTTACTAGCTGCTTTATTACCCATAGAACGCTTGTTTAATCATGAATATGAAGATGGATCTTTGGAACAACTCTTGTTGCTCGGCCTGCCCGCTTATGGAGTCGCATTAGCGAAAATGACAGGGCATTGGTTAACCACAGGGTTACCTTTGCTCATTGCCAGTATCCCCTTGGCATTCATGTTTGATTTGCCTTATAAGACTATTCCTTTGCTATTATTCAGCCTTATGATTGGCACAGCATGTTTATCCTTATTAGGGGGCATGGCAACTTGTATTGCTCTTGGAGCTAGAAGGAACGCTTTTTTATTACCGTTACTCACCTTCCCTCTACTGACCCCGATTTTAATCTTTGGTGCTATGGTAACTGATGCACAGCTTCATCACCTCAACTTTATACCCCATCTTCAGTTACTAGGGGCTTGCTTTGCATTGGCATTACCACTTTGCCCATTTGTTGCAGGGGCTGGGCTTAAACTTGCTGTAGAATGATCATTCTGAGGTGCATTGCCTAAAACAATAAACGGAATTTCACCAGAGCTTTCCTCCCCTTTCCACGTCCAGATCTGCCACTGTAATTTATACTTGCCGGCTTTTAACGGATACGTTGTTTTAACCTCTGTATGATCCAAAGATACTGTTGCAGGAATTAACTTTGGCTCCCCTGTTTCCCCGACCAATAATAGCCTGCTGCGAAAAGGGTTAAACTCATGATCATATTTAACCATGATCTCTTGATTACCTGCTTGTAAAATTTGATTGGCTTTTGGAATAGAACTTTTCACGTCAATCGCATAAGCAGATATTCCACTCGTGATTACTCCCACCGCTGCGATCAAAGAAAAACATATCCTTTTATTATTTTTTTGCACTTTTTTATCCTTTATTTATAAAAAAGAATTTATTCCTTTTGCATCCTAAGCTATCTTGTTCCTCGAAAACAATATTATTCTTTGTATTCTGTGCTTTATTATAGGAAATATCCAGTATCATGTCTTGCCAACATATCGCTTTATTAACTGTTTTTGGAATATGTTTTGCCAGTTTTTCTGGATCATATTCCGCCCTTGCGAATTATAAAAGATGTTGGATTGATAATGGGATTGCAACCATTAACTGTAATCCAGGAGATGGTCATTATTATATCAAAGAAAAAGATCACTATAAAAAATGTACAGTAGCCAGTGGAGCACTCAAAAAAGATTGCAAGCAAGAAGACGGGTTTGCCATGATCCTAACCGATCATCGCTGGTATCAATGCCCTATTCGAAATGGTAAAAATTTGGATCACTGTACCCTTGCCACTGGATATTACACAATTTTTGTTCCGCATTTCCCATTACTATAAAATAAGGAATAATATAATAATGCGCATCTTGATATTAGGGACATCCAATTCAATTATCTACCCTGGGTGGGTTTATGGCCTTCGCCAATCTCTTCCAGACGCTACAATAGAAAACATGTCGATTGGCGCCTCTCCAGGAATTCAGTTTAGTGTAAATCTTGAGAAAACCAACTTTGCAGATTATGATTTTGTTTTTTTTGATAGCATACCCAATGATCAAACATATCATGATCAAAACTTAATACATTATGATGCAAAAAACACAGCATTCTTTCATCAAATAACTTTTGAAATTATTAAAAGAATTGCCAGTGAAACCAAGCTTATTGTTTTATGTATAGAAGAACAAGCTTACTTTAACTGTAATTCAGAATTTTATAATAACCGTATAGCCTTTGCCCGAAATGCTAACGCTTATTTTGTAGATACAAAGCCTCTTATTAACACGTTTGTTAAAGCAAACGGTATTAACCCTGATATTATTTATGATTACCATCCCTCACATCCAGATAGATGTATAATGAATATTATTGGTAATTCAATTGGTGAGCATTTATCAGCTTTATCTGATGATAATTTTATTCCATTACCCACCAAAAAACAAAATCCCTTTTCTTATTGGTGGCCTACGGATCAGTACCCTCAAAAATTATACACAAATTCATTGGTAAGTGATATCTATACGATTTTAGGTGATGGAAATAACATTCGTTTTAATGATGCAAAATTGCTGATTGGTTTTTATATTAATATTACAAAAACAAATTGTATTATGGATTTGTTTTTCAATAACCAACGTGTTTTTTCAATCGCTCTCAACTATGCTCATGCAGATAATATTGTTAAAATTTTTGTACCGATACCAGAAAGCCTCTTAGTTGATGAAATCCGTATACGCCCAGCAACAAATGAAAATGTTGATTATCATGGTTTGGGTTCCAGAAAAGAGCCTCATCCAGAAGAAAATACAACAATTGCAGTCACTGGTTTTACCTTCTGCCATCCAGAGCTTTTGGATACAACACCTTTTCTTTTTCAAAAATCAGAAATTATCAATCAATTTGATTGTGAGAAACTTCAAAAAAAACTAGAACAAGATTTCAATAAAAATTCTCAACATAAGAAGATATTCCTTATCAAACCAAATACTGGTGCTGATATCATACAGAAAAATATTTTCTTTGATAAAAATGTAAAAACAGAAAACAAAACACTAGCACTTTTTAGCTATAATGAAAGCATTTTGTGCTATAATACAGTAGATAATCTATTCCAGCCTTTTAAACTCGATAAAATTGGATTACCAGATATTTATGTTGTCAATATTGCATCCCTAGGCAACAATAAAATTAAATTTTTCATTAAAATCTGTAACAATATTTTCTATGTTGATCCTTTTCACTCACATGATGGTATCATCAATTATGAATGCCATTACGACAGATTATTATTTAAAAAAGATGATGCGCATTTATGTGCCGATAACAATAATGTTGTTACAATCACTCATGGTAATTGGGAGCACCTTCAATTATTTCAAGTCGGTTGCATCGTAAATTAAAGTATATATCTATCAAAGGGTTATTTTATTGATTAAATAATCCTTTGATATTGCTGCATATAATCTTGCTATTTTAATATAATTACCGTTCAAATTACATTAATACTAATACACAATATTGATAAAAATATATCCCCAATAAGATTAAGTGTCTGAATGGCTTGCTGGTTACATATTTACTCTATCAAAGTACTCAATTACTATTTTTTCTGGAACATGAACCCCAGAGAAAAAAGTATTTTATCATGGCTTTTTTCTACAGTTATATTTCTTACCTTAATAAAATATTAGTTCGTTTTATCAAGTAATCACCAAGATATAATAAAAGGCATATTTATAAAAATAATGCCTTTTATTAAAAATATTTTATTTTAGTTTTTACTAGGATGATCCTTTGCAAAAGGTTCCCCTTGAGGGGGATAAGCCGTATCCCAACTTGGAGGGTTAGGCAAAGAAACTGGATGATCTTTTAATTCTTTAAGTAAATAATTAACCGCTGTTTCAAGCTGACGATCTTTCCCCTCCTGTAACTCACCAGGCGTATTTTCGACTTCGATATCAGGCTCTACGCCATGATTTTCAATAATCCATTCAGAATTTAAACCATACAAACTTTCCTCTGGAATGGTAATATACCCACCATCGCGTAAAGGCCAATATCCACGAATACCGCGAACACCGCCCCATGTGCGCTTACCAATCACTTTTCCCAATCCATATTTGCGGAAATAATAAGGAAAAATATCCCCATCAGATGCAGAATATTGATTGATTAACGTAACTTTTGGACCATGAATCAACTGTTGAGGCAAGGTTGCTTGCATATTTTCACGATTAGTCGTCATTCCAACTAATATTCTACGCAATCTTTCCAGCAATATTTGATCAATGAAGCCACCACCATTCCAACGATCATCAATAATAACGGCTTCTTTATCCAACTGAGAATAGAATTGGCGAATAAATTGCTGCATTCCCAGCTCTTCCATATCAGAAAGATAAATATAAGCAATTTTACCCCCAGATAAACGATCAACTAACTCGCGATTATGCTCTACCCATGCTCTTTCTTTTAAAGAAAGTTCATTTTTAAGCGTATTGACTTCAACTGTTTTGACTTTACCTGAGTCTTTATCCTCGAAAGAAAGCTGTACAGGATTAGAAACCCCGACAAAGAATTGATATGGATTTACACTTCCTTTGACCTCTTGCCCATTCACAGACAATAAATAATCGCCCTCATGAATATTCAAACCTGGTTCTGTCAACGGACTGCGATATTGTTTACGACTGTTATCCCCTTGATAGATTTTCGCCAGTGCAAAGCGCTCTTTTTGTGCATCATACGCAAAATCAACACCTAATAGAGCCGTGGGAACAGCTTTAACTGGATCTTGTTGATCACCACCACCAACATAAGTATGTGAATTACCAATCTCACCAACCATTTGCCCGATAATATAATTTACATCAGCACGAGAGCCAGCCAAAGGAATCAACGCTGCGTATTTATCATGAACTGCTTGCCAATCTTGACCATTCATTTTAGGATTTACAAATAAATCCCGTTGCAGACGCCAAGCATTTTCAAACATTTCCTTCCATTCTTTAGATGGCTCTATACGCATGCGCATAGAGCTAACATCCAAAGTTTTATCATCTGCATGTTTTTCTTTGGCATCAGCAATAATCCAAGAGTCTTTTTGATTATATAAAACCTTCTTTCCATCATAGGAAAGGCTATAATTATCAATGCCTTTTTCAATGACTGTATCTTTGCGTTCTTTTAAATCATAGACGTGTAACTCAGGCTTCTCACCAGAAAATTCCCCTGACATGGTTTGAGGAGGAGACAATAAATAATAAATTTTGTCTCCAACAGCCTGCATATCGGTAATTTCTCCACCCGTCATTGGCACAGGCGCAATTCGATCTTCAAATCCCTTCGTCTCAATTTTTATCGATAAAACTGCATCTTTTTTATTATCATTACCAGCTTGCTCTTTGGTCTCTTTAACAATTTGTCCTTCATCTGAACGTGCCGCAAAAGGTGAAGGTGTTTCTAAGCTCAATGTAGCAATGTAAATCCCAGCACTTTTTACAGTTAACGCATTCATTTCATTATCTGCAAAAACGGTATTTTCATAACGATTAGAAACAAAATATAAATATTTACCATCCGAGGAAAACACAGGTAAATAATCATTATTTTGACCCAAAGTTAGTCGAGAAGGCATCTTTTTTTCAATATTATACACCCACAATGCACGTTGTTGATTGAGTTGTGTTAGGCTATAAACCACCCATTTTCCATCAGGGGAAAAATTAAAATCATGAATTTCAGCATTACGGTCAACAGCAATTTTCTTTAAATCACTACCATCATTATTAACCAGCCATAAATTATGGTTACCATCAGAAAAAGCTAGTTTTGTACCATCAGGAGAAAAACGAGGCGCATAATAATACCCTGTTTTAAAATCAGTTAAGATTTTTTCTTCACCCCCAACAGATGGACGAATAGCAATATTTTGCTCACCATTTTTATCCGTTGTATAAGCAATCCATTGCCCATCAGGAGACCATACTGGATGATCCGCATCAACATCACTGGAATAAATTAAATTACGAATAGCCCCGTGCTCAACTGGAACCGTAAATATGTTTCCTCGAGCAGCAAAAGCAGCACGTTTCCCATTTGGAGAGATTGAGTAGTCGGGTTGTTGTGCAGCATCAATTTTGCGAATGGAGTCACTTACATCCACAAACCGTGGCATTGTGCGGGTGCCATCATCTGGTACTTTGACTGCAACCGTATGAAGTTGTTCTGAAGGTAAATCCAACACATAGAGCTTACCCCCTTGTTGGAAAACAATCCCATTATCCCCAAGCGATGGAAAATCGATATCATAATCGGTAAAATGCGTAACTTGCTTCTGTTGGCCTGTTGCTTTGTCATAGACCCACAGATTTAAACGACGATTTGAATCTCTGTCAGATAAGAAATAGATCTTATTTTGATACCACATTGGGATGGTATCCGTACCTTTCCAATGGGTAATTTGATCTAATTTTTTTGTATCAAAATTATACGTATAGACATCTTGAGCCAAGCCACCATCATAACGTTTCCAAGTGCGGAAATCACGATAAATACGGGTATAAGCAATATCTTTACCAGAAGGGCCATAACTTATAAAGCCAGAGCGATCCAATGGTAATTGCTTTGGTAAACCGCCATCAATTGAAACCGTAAAAGGCAAGCTCATCCAGCTGTTCCACGCATTACGGCGTGATAAAAATACTATTTCTTTGGAATCGGGTGTCCAGGTAACAACCATATTATCAGGTCCCCAACGTTCTGGGGCTGAAGCAACTACATCAGAGTGATAAGTTAATCTTTTTACTGCTCCACCAGCAGCAGGGATCAAGTAAACATCACGGTTTCCTTGATAACTGGCTGTAAAAGCCAACCATTTTCCATCAGGAGAAAAGCGAGGCATCAAATCCTCACCTGTATCTGCAGTTAACCGACGTGCAACACCTCCAGCTTTAGGAACCTCCCAGACATTACCACGCGCAACAAAAGCAATCTTATCCCCATGTAAGGTTGGATAACGCATTAAGGCTTGTTCTTTTACGGGCTCTTTTACAGCCTCTTGTGCTGTTTTACTTTCTTCCTCTGCCAATACAGGCATAAAGATCATACCATAACCAATAGCTCCAACTTGTGCGAGCATGGTACTTAATAATAATGTTTTCCATCGACTGATCCGAACCATTGGTATGTCTTTCTCCCTAAACTAAAATTATTTATAACTTTATTAAATAAAATGCTTATTTACAAAGCAAATATACTTCAATTTTAAATATACAGATTTATATTAAAATGAATCTTATATAGTAATATGATTTTTACGTAGTATTGCTTTAAATTGCTTAAAAAATTTCTCACCTTTTGATACATGAATACGCCGAATATTTATAATCTTCCCCTGTAAACTACGTAAATCTTCTACTGAAAAAGAGGCTGGATGCTTATCAAAACGATGCAATGTTGCCCTAATAATATCACGTTCTTTTTCTGGGATTGTTGGTTTAGAACCGTTGATATTTAACCCCATAATATTCATTTGTTTATTATTTGTTAATACCGCGTGCTTAGAGCGTTTTATACGTAACCCATTAGCAGACAACATACCAATCAAATGTGAAATAACCCATGTTTTATCTTCTCTACTAATCACATTGGGAGATGATATCGTCATATCATCAACATATCGACTATAAACAAACCCTTTTTTGTGTAATTCATTAACTAGCCATTGCTCATTTCGCCATAATGAAAGATTCGCTAGATAAGAGCTTGTTGGAACACCCTGATATATTCTCCCTTGTTTTATTTCCTCTTGATCTATCTCACCATGATATAATTTTGTATCTTTAGTCGTTAATTGAGTTAACATCTGAGAAACTGGATCAGAAAATTTGAAGAAATTCTTCCAAATACCATATACATGTTGTGCTGTAATATGATCAAAAAACGAAGATATATCCTCTGTAATAACATTTTTCAAACCACTATGAATCTGCGCATTTGAAATATAATCGCTTCCTGAAACAGAGCCTGTTAAATATTCAGGAAAATAAACATTTTTAAAAAAGACTTTGTTAATTGACTTTAACAAGGATTTTAACGGATCAACTGTATCAATAATACAGCGCTGCCCACCATTTTTTTTATCAATAAAATATGGGGGTTTGTAATAAGCCTGCACATTATTTGCAATTTCTAATAAATCGTCTTGATTAATCTTTAATGCCAAACATAATGAAGAAAGATTTTGAATTCTATTTTCTTTTGTATAAGCAAGATATTGCATAGAATTAACTGCCTAAAACATCCAATACAGATTTTTGTAATTCAAATACGAGCTCTGGGCTTAACGTAGAAACCTCACCTTTTTCAGCAGCCAGCATCAATAAAACGACTACAGGTACCCCTAATGTTTCTGATATTTTTTCAATCGCTTCCATAGAAGGCTTACGCTTGCCATTTTCAATCATTGAAATATATGATTTTGAAAGACCTGATTCATTAGAAAGTGCCTCAATAGAAAGATTTTTAGCAGCTCTACATAATTTTATCGCATGAGCTACATTCATAATAAAATCCAATCAAATTAAAAGTTAGAATAGGGTGAGCAACTTTTAAACAAGCTCACTCTTGAGTATTGAAACATGGGATTACCTTAAAAATGATGATGAAACATATCCAACAACTCTTTGAAAACTGGTAAAGCAGATAATAGTCTTGCTAATAGTTTCAAATAAGCTACTTTAAGCTCTTGTTTCCTCCTTTCATTTTTCTCATCACTCTCTAGTAACAATCCCTGTATTTCAATTTCAAAAGCCAATCTTGTTTGGGCATCAAAAGAACCACCATGTTCCTCAAGCAAACGTTGTAATACTTGCACCGCTTGCTTTGGTTTATTAAAACTCATTTAGAGTCTCCTTTTGTACATGAGGGGAATAATTATATTCCCTTCTAATCAGGCAACATTGCCATGTCCCAAAACAATTAAGCCGCAAAGAATTCTGTGATGCCCAGTTACCCACCTTACATCTAGAAAAGTTTTACTATTACATGTCCCACATAAATGTTGTTACCCGTTAAAATACATAATTACTTTATACAAGCATATTGCGTTGTAAGGTAATCATTACCAAAATAAGCTAGGTAAAACCTTATATAGTTTGTAAAATCTGGCAGAACCAGCGCCCGAAAGGCACAAATCAAGCTTAATTTTAAAGATCTATTCGTTTTAATAATTCAAAGAACAAAGTAGATGGGTGAAACACCCACTCGTGAGATTAGATGTAACACATTAACACAACCAATTCAATATAAAACTCACAAATAGTGAACTTTTTTGCATGTAATATTGATAAACAATCAATCAAAAGACGATTTCTCTTGTCATGTTTCAAGATTTTTTTGTAATAGATAAACCTATATATAGATTATAACCAAAGGAATCTCTGTCATGACTGATACTCTTCCAGATCGCCTTTCTGCTGATCCCAGCAGCCCTTATTATAACGAAGAACTCCTTAACCGTGGAGTTGGTATTCGTTTTAAGGGTGTTGAAAAAGATAATATCTTAGAATATTGCATCAGCGAACAATGGGTCAAAGTGACCGTTGGCAATACCACAAAACGAGATGGCACACCTATGACCATGAAATTAAACGGTCCCGTTGAAGCTTACGTCAAAGAAAAAACAGACGAAGAAAAGTAATTTTAAAAGCATTATATCAAAAGTATAATGCTTTTTATTTGCCTATAAATTACGTGCAAATAAGCTAGTGACTAATCCCATACATGTATGAAATAAAGCAGCATCATAACGTGGGCCTTCATCACGTAAAAAGGCATGCTGGGCATTGAATTCATGCCACTCATAAGAAGCTTCTGCTTTGTACAAAGCTTGTTGAATTTGAAGTCTACCTTCAAAAGGAACATGTGGATCTTGTCTGCCAAAAACAAACATAGTTTCCCCTTTTAATTCTGACAAACGATGAATAGTATCATCTTTTTTTCCTTGACCAAGTGTTGAATCATGCACGTTTGTTGCATAGAAACACGCTGCCGCCAACACGTTTGGATGTAATGCTGCGCGCAATGCCAAGTGTCCACCTAAACAAACTCCCATTGTACCAACTTTGCCATTGCAATGTTCATAAGTTTTAGCCCATTCTATCACCGTATATGCATCCGAATCATAGGCTGAAATTGGCTTTTCAAATTTTAAGCAATTTCCTCGGTCTGTGCCCTCTTTGTCATATTCAAACACTGTCCCTAAAGGCTCATATTCATGATAAACTTCTGGTACAATCACAATATATCCTTGCCCAGCTATATAAGATGCCAGCCTACGAATAGGTTGTGTAACTTGATAAATCTCGGAATAAAAAATAACACTAGAATATTTTCCCTCTGCAACAGGACGAAAAATATGACAACGCATTAATCCTGTTGGGGTTTTTAAATCAATCGTTTCATCTGTTTTAATAATCATCTATTTACCTTCAACAACAAGTCACAAATTTATAGTTTTTATTTAGCCCAACGCGCAATAATCAAAGATTGATTTTGTGCATCTTTTAATCGCAAGATTTTTCCATGAATCGAATAAGATTTAATAGATTTTAAATAACTAAAAAAAAGCTTATCTTGTGCATTCACATCATCAGAAAGGCATGTTTCATGTGTTGTAATCACATCTTTAATGGTAACAACATTATTTTTATTTTCAAACTTTGCCATAAACTTATTACATAATCCACGCCCTGTCACTTTGTGCGTATATGGATTAAAAGAAATAGCAACATAATTCTTTTCCCCTTGATAGGTTTGAATTGTTTTTGTCTGATTATGCAATTTCTCTATACGCCAAACTGATTCATTAAAAGGGGCAGATCCTTCAGACGGTTGAGCAAAGACTTCTTCACCGCCTAAGAGCATTATCATTATAAAAAAACAGGCTGCTATATTCCTTAGCATATTTAACCAATCCTATTAAAAATATAAATTATAGTGTCATATTATGATCAATCGATAAAGATATCTCTGATAAAAACATTACATACTCAACCTACAATAATTATGACTAAAAATATTTATTATATTTGTTTGCTTTGATTTTAATCATACGATGCAATTTTTTTGGAAGATTATTTATATAATTGGTTTGTTAGTTAATTAATTACCATAATCACTATGGTCAAAATATAAGATTAAACAGAGAAGACCTTTATACTTATTACCGCAAAGAATAAACCGTCATCATTCCCAAGATGGTTAATGCAACAGAGCATACAACATGGGTCACAATTTCTGTTCCAGCCCAAAAAAAACGTCCTTGTTGCAAAGACATCGCAATTTCAGCAGAAAAAGTAGAAAATGTAGAAAGTCCGCCCAAAAATCCTGTAATAATAAATAATCGCCATGGAGCCAAAGCGGGTATCAATAAAAACACCGCCATAGAAACGCCAATTAGATATCCTGCAATACAATTGGCCGCAAATGTTCCCAAAGGCATATAAGGAAATAAAGCGTTAAGCGATAATCCCAACCACCAACGCAGCAAACATCCCAAAGCCCCACCAATACTGATCATGATAACTGAATTAAACATATGCCTATCCTTATAAAATAATCTGCCAGATAGGTACAGACCTACGCATCCGTACAAAACCGGCCCCGCGTAGATATCATCATCCGCATAAAGCGGCGGTTTACAAGGAGGATATCATCTCCTATTTCATTAATATTATTAAGTAATCCAATCAAAAAAAACTGTCAAAAGATTTTTCCATTGTACCTTAAAATATTAAAAACCGCATTTAATTATATAAGGCCGAACTCATACTAAATTCGGCCTTATTAAAATAATCTATTTGTTTGCTACAAATTAATTATTATCACCAGATGTAACAGGAACAAAAAGACTTTGTCCGCCACGAACAATACGCAATAAAACATTTGTGTCTTTTTTCAAAACACTGGCAATTGTATCTGTAGCTGCACTGGGGTTATCAACAGGATGATTATCCACCGAAACAATCACATCCCCTGTTTGTAATCCTGCACGATCAGCAGGAGAGTTACTTTTAATCCCACTTATTACAACCCCTTTTACTGTTTCTTCAACCCCAATTTGTTGTCTGATATCAGGGGTTAAAGGAGACAAAGCAACCCCAATATTACTGGGCTTTTTAACGATTTCTTTATTATCTTGCTTGTCATCATTTAAATTAGCAACTTTAATGGTGATGTCTTTTTTAACACCATCACGTAAAACAACCAGTTTAATTGTGGTTCCTGGTATGATACTTGCTACTCGAACTGCTAATTCACGAGGGTCTTTAACATCTTTACCATCCAAACTTAACACCACATCCCCAACATTCAGCCCTCCTTTTTCAGCAGGGCTATCTGGAGAAATTGATGCAATCAAGGCGCCTTGTGGCGCTTTATCATGATCAACAGCAGGCAGTTTTAATGCCTTAATCATAGAAGAAGTTACCGATTGTGCTGCGACACCGATATAACCACGGGTCACATGACCATTTTTCTCTAGTTGGCCGATAATGCTCTTAACTGTATTCGATGGAATGGCAAATCCAATTCCAATAGACCCCCCTGATGGGGATAAAATTGCGGTATTCACACCAATCACTTTACCATCCTGAGAGAATAAAGGTCCTCCAGAGTTTCCTCGATTAATCGGTGCGTCAATTTGAATAAAAGAATCGTAAGGACCATCACCAATATCTCTTCCACGTGCAGATACAATTCCCGCCGTTACCGTTCCCCCAAGACCATATGGATCACCCACAGCAACGACCCATTCCCCTGCCTCGACACCATTAGAATCGCCAAGTTGTATAAATGAAAACGGTTTATCTGATTTAATTTTTAATAATGCCAAATCTGTTTTTGGATCAAGGCCGATAATTTTTGCCTGATATTTTGAACCATCTTCAAGGGAAACTGTAATGATTTTTGCCCCTTTAACAACATGATTATTAGTAACTACATACCCATCAGGGGAAATAATAAACCCAGACCCTCGAGCCTCTATAATTTGTTTAGGCATTTGCTGAGGAAACATAGGAAAGGGAAAAGGCGATGAAAACCCACCACTACCACCTGGAAAGTTTCCTCCATCAGGAAAACCACTAATCATTTGATCCTCGCCACCAGCGGTCATCTTTGACGTAATAGATACCACCGCAGGTCTGACCTGTTTAACCAAATTCACAAAATTAGGAAGATTTTGTGTCGATGTAACAGGTTTGATCGCCCCAGCATGTTCATTTAACAAATCAGCAGCACGAGCAGAATTCACATTCACCATAGAAATAGAGCTGCCAACTAATAATGAGGCTAAAAGTCCTTGCTTTATATATGGAGTTACCTGAGAAAAAGCTTTAACCAATTTGTTTTTATCTAAAATATTAATCATTCAACACCTATTTTTTAAATTCATTTAAATGAATACAGACTTAATATGATTGATAATTATGGCAAAAATTAACAAAATATTTATCGAAGAGATTGAAAAAAAAATCTAAGTAACTTTTGACTTTCTTGCTCTCTTACCCCAGCAATAATTTCTGGACAATGCAACGTTTGTCGATGGGAAAATAAACAAGCCCCATGATCTATTCCACCACCCTTAGGGTCATAAGCTCCAAATACTATACGCTCCACCCGATAATGCATCGCGGCGGCTGCACACATTGGACAAGGCTCTAAATTTACAACCAACGTATACCCAACCAGGCGTTTTTTATTGAGAATTGCACATGCTTCTTTAAGCGCCAACATTTCTGCGTGCGCTGTAGGATCTTGTAATTGCTCTACCTGATTAAAAGCTTGGGAAATGATTTGTCTATCTGATGACAGAACTAAAGCCCCTACTGGAACTTCCCCTTTGTTAAAAGCTTTATTAGCTAGCTTTAACGCTTGATCCATTCTCCAATAAGAAGATATGCTTTGCAATGACCTATCACCTTATAATAATTAAAGAAAAATTTATTTTTCCTGTTTAGACTAAACGCTCAATATTCATATCTTGAATTATCATTAAAAAGCCTTTTTTTAATCTGTGTATAAACATAAACCAAACCTATAACACTTTTAAAATGATCTACTTAGGAAACTTAATATGTATTGTTGCCATTACGTCTTCTAGTTACATTACACGGATAAACATTCTAACTCTGCAAGAATTTTGTTGCCACGAAAAACAGGAAAAGAGAAATCAATGACTATGTTTATAATTACCCCTGACCCCACACATTCTTTATTAAACAGATAAAGAGACTTTGACAAACAGGTTACTTATTCTTAAAGAAGATATTATAACTCCTAATAACAACATAGATTAATTATATTGACGACATTTCTTTCTCCGCCTTTGATTGGCATTACCCTTGATGTATTAAACGGTTCAGAGCATGAATATTCTGCATATCCATGGATGGCTCTGCGTAAAAATTATACAACCATTACCATTGAGGCAGGCGGTATTCCGATAGGTCTTCCCCCTTTAAACCCTAAAAATATAGATTTTATACTTGAAAAACTGGATGGATTAATCATCAGTGGAGGAAATTTTGATATTTCTCCACATCTTTATGGCGCCCAAAATATTCATAAAAATGTAAAACTCAATAAAGTACGTACAGAATTCGAACTCGCCCTTGTAAAAGCCGCCTGGGGGAAAAATATACCTGTCTTAGGTATTTGTGGTGGGGCACAATTAATGGCTGTATTTTTAGGTGGAGAACTTTATCAACATCTTCCTGATGATATGCCTGATGCACTCCCTCATGAACAACAATTACCCCCTCATCAAGGAAGTCACTCTGTCTTAATTCAACCTGATACTTTTTTATCCACATTAAGCCCAAGAAAAAGCTGGGCTGTTAATTCCTCTCATCATCAAGGAATTAAATCCGCAGGAAGAGGGATAGTCAGTGCCATTGCCGAAGATAATCTGATTGAAGCTATCGAAGATCCTTCACGATCCTTCTTTGTTGGTGTACAATGGCATCCCGAATTCGGAATTGAATATCCTGATCGTAAAATTTTCTCTGCTTTAATTGCCAAGGCGAAACTCTATGCACAACCCCAATAATGATTCTGTTTCTGATTCTCCAAACAAAGGGGAGCGTATCGCTAAATGGCTAGCCAGAGCAGGTGTGGCATCTCGCCGAGAAGCAGAAGTCATGATCGAAGAAGGTAAAATCTCTTTAAATAATGAAACCGTAACAAAACCTGCGACCTTTGTACAAGAACAAGATATTATTCGCGTTGATGGACAAGTTATCTCTCCTCCAGACCGTACACGTTTATGGCGTTATCATAAACCTGTTGGGTTAATCACCACGCACAAAGATCCTGAAGGACGTAAAACAGTTTTTGAGGCTTTACCAGAAACCATGCCACGTGTGATCAGCGTGGGCCGTTTGGATTTAAATAGTGAAGGCCTATTATTACTAACCAATGATGGTGCTTTAGCCAGAAAACTAGAAATGCCCACCAGCCAATGGATCAGACGTTATCGAGTAAGGGTCTTTGGCACGATTAATCATGATGATTTTAATAAGCTGAAAAAAGGAATTACGGTTGAAGGGATCCATTATGCCCCGATTGATGTCAAAGTTGATTCGCACAAAGGCAATAATACTTGGTTAACAGTCTCCCTTCAAGAAGGGCGTAACCGTGAAATCAGACGAGTAATGCAGCATATTAACCTGCAAGTAAATCGATTGATTAGAATTGCCTATGGCCCATTTCAACTAGGAACTTTAGCCAAAGGTGGCCTTGACGAAGTGACTTTAAAAGTTATCAAAGAGCAAATTGGACTTGCCTCTATTGAACCTCGAAAAAAGTAAATTTTGAGATGCGCATCATTGCAGGAAATTATAAAGGCACCACTTTATTTACACCTATAGGTAAAGAAACACGGCCAACTTCAGATCGTGCGCGACAAACATTGTTTGATATATTAATGCATGCGCCTTGGGCAGGAAAAAAATTTATGGAAAATGCAATTATTCTCGATGCATTTGCTGGCACAGGTGCTTTGGGGTTGGAAGCCATTTCCCGAGGTGCACAAAAAGCATATTTTTTTGAAAAAAATGTACAAACTAGACAAACCTTAGAAAAAAACATTCAACTTTGCCGTGCAAATTCTGTAAGCATCCTATATAAGGATGTCTTAACACCTCCATTAAGCCCCTGTTCATGTAATTTGCTTTTTCTTGATCCCCCTTACCATCAGGAATTAATTCCTATTGCATTGAAAAAACTGCAACAACAAAAATGGATCTTGCCAGATGCATTGATTATTACAGAGACAGCCATTAATGAGGAACTACCTATAAATCAATCATTTGATATGATAAACGAGCGAAAAATAGGTGCTGCATATTTAAAATTTTGGAAACAAAACAATATAATAGAGTAAATTTGATTGTCTCTATCCGTTACGAACCCTTTATCATCATACTAACAAATGGATAATCATAGTGATCGGCCATAATAAAACAGAAAAAATTATTTCTTCTGAATTACAATCTGCATTTGGAAAACGAATCGTGCAGCTAAGTGGTTGGATTCTGTGGGTTTTTGCATTTTTGTTAACCTTGGCATTAATCAGTTATAATCCATCTGATCCCTCTTTTAATACCTCCTCGACACAGCCTCCTACTAATTTGTTGGGGTATATTGGGGCACATTTGTCCGATATGTTGATTCAATGGGTTGGAATAGCCAGTTTTTTCCCCGTTATTGTTTTTATGGCATGGGGATGGCGAATTATTAGGCACCAGCATTTGCAAGGTTTTGTCTTGCGAATTATCACAACATTATTTGCGTTACCTGCCTGTGCTGCGGTTATTGCTGCTATTCCGTTATTTGTTTCCAACGATTTTTCTCCACAATGGCCCAGTGAATCAGGAATTGGTGGCTCTGTAGGATTTGTTATTGCACAAACCTCTTTTACCGCAGCTTCTGACGCTTTGGGGCTTTCTGGTAAAATCCTTATTTGGACGCTTGGAATTATTCTTTGTTTGTTACTCGTTCCTTTATCGATGGGATTATCAAAACAAGAATGGTATCGCATTCTCAGATTCTTTAAACGCACGTTTGGAATTATTACTTATTTAATCTTTAAACGAAAAAAAGCAGCACCAGAATCAGACCAATATACGAATAGTACCTATTCTTCTCCTGTTCGCTCTTACGACAAGTCACCATTTAAATCTGATCCAAAAACAGCATCTGAACAAGAATATACACCACGTTCATATCAAGAATCTATTAGGACAACGACACAAAATCCCTATCCTGCAACTGCGCAAAGGAAACAAGAGGCAAGCTCTTTAGCGCCAGATAATACCCCTATTTTTGATCCTCAAAATCCTCAAGATAAAAACATTAAAAATACTGCATATGCTCCGACGCCACCAGCACAGCTTGCATCCCCTCCTGCTATGCCAGTTACTCATCAAGAGTATAACGAGGATAGCTCTGTATTTGAAGAAACAGAAGCAATTAATCCCCCTAAGGCAAAAGGGATTTTTTCACTGTTTCATAAACCAATTAAAGAGCGCTTAACCCCCATTAAAGAGCATATTGTTAACGAACATATTACACCCATCAAAGAAACTTTACAGGCAGCCGATCCTTATAAACAAGAAGAACAATACCCTAGTGAAAACTCTTGGGCATTTCCTCCTGTCTCTTTACTGAGGAAAAATCCAGAAGGAAATAATAACCGACCTAGCGAACAAATGTTGCAAGCAAATGCCCGTATGTTGGAAAATATTTTAGATGATTATGGGGTCAAGGGTACTATTGGTGAAATTCTATGTGGGCCCGTTGTTACCTTGTATGAATTAGAACCCGCACCAGGTATCCGCTCTGCCAGAGTGGTCGGATTATCTGATGATATTGCGCGTTCTTTATCGGTTATCTCTGTGCGTATTGCTACTGTTCCTGGGCGCAATATTATTGGTATTGAAGTGCCAAACAATACAAGAGAAATGGTTTATTTCTCTGAAATGTTAACCACAGAAACTTGGCACCGACATACAGCAAGACTTTGTCTTGCTTTGGGTAAAAACATTTTTGGTGAACCTATTTATACAAACCTTGCCAAGATGCCACATCTTCTGATTGCTGGAACAACAGGATCTGGAAAGTCTGTTGGGGTCAACTCAATGATCCTGTCCTTACTTTACCGTTTATCTCCTGATGAATGCCGTTTGATCTTGATTGACCCAAAGATGCTGGAGCTTTCTGTTTACGAAGGGATCCCCCACCTTTTAACACCAGTTGTCACAGATCCTCACAAAGCATTATCTGCACTTAAATGGGCCGTCAGGGAAATGGAACGCCGTTACCGCCTTATGTCTCAACTAGGCGTTCGAAATATTGATGGTTTTAATCAACGGATTACCAATGCACGCAATCAAAGCAAAACTATGACCCGCAGGGTACAAACAGGATTTGATACAGAAACTGGCCGTCCAACGTTTGAAGAACAACAAATTCCTTTGGAACATTTCCCATATATTGTCGTTATTATTGATGAAATGGCTGATTTAATGATGGTGGCGGGTAAAGAAATCGAAGTGGCTGTTCAGCGTCTAGCTCAAATGGCGCGTGCAGCTGGAATTCACGTTATTATGGCAACCCAACGCCCTTCTGTTGATGTGATTACAGGAACGATTAAAGCCAATTTCCCAACCCGTATTTCTTTTCAAGTGATTAGTAAATTCGACAGCCGAACCATTCTTGGAGAACAAGGTGCTGAACAATTATTAGGTCAGGGCGATATGTTGTTCATGCAAGCTGGTGGTCGCATTCAACGCGTTCATGGCCCATTTGTTTCAGACGATGAAGTTGATAAAGTGGTTCAACATTTACGCAGCCAAGGAGAGCCTATTTATGTAGAGGATGTAACCGCAGAGCCTGCAGAAGAAAATAATAACTCTGGTGGACGTTCTGGTAATAATAGTGATGAACTTTATAATCAAGCCATTGCTCTAGTTGTCAAAGAAGGCAAAGCATCAACCTCTTTTATTCAACGCCATTTATCTATTGGTTATAATCGTGCCGCCAAGATTATCGAACAAATGGAAAAAGAACGTATTGTCAGCCCCGCAAATCATGTTGGCAAAAGAGAAATTTTGGCCAATAGAGCTTCAGACGATTAACCATGACAGAGCTTCCCTTTCCCATTATATTTCAAAATAACCATTTTATTATTATCAACAAACCTGCTGGGATGCCTGTTTATAGCAACAGACACTCTGAACAACAGTCTGTTGAGGATTATTTTCCCCTTCTTTCTAAACGCAAAGAAGGGCCTTGGTTAGTACATAGATTAGATCAAGATACTGCTGGATGCTTGGTCATTGCTTTACGCAAGCAAGCTTTGATCAACGCACAAGCCTGTTTTGAAAATAAAAATGTTACTAAAATCTATTGGGCAATCGTACAAGGAAAGCCTAATGAGAATTCTGGATTAGTTAAACTACCACTTGCAAAAGTTACTAAAAACAAAAAATGGTCTATGCAGCACGATCCCAAAGGGCAATCAGCTTTAACAAAATGGAAAATACTAGGGACAAATGGAATCATTACTTGTCTTGAATTACAACTTTTAACGGGCAGAACTCACCAAGCAAGAGCTCATTGTGCATTATTAGGAAATCCAATTATTGGGGATCGTATTTATAATCCTGTTAGTAATAAAAATGAATTTTTACAACTCTTTAGTAGGGAAATAAATCTCCCTCTATCCCCTCCCCTATTCGCTCAAGCTGAACCGCCAGCACATATGTTAGACTTTTTAAAAAAGTGCCACTTATAAAAAAACCCTGAATATTTCAGGGCTTTTTATTATAACTATTAAAACACCTTAAGCACTCAACAATGTTTTTACAACTTTTGCAACACTATCCTGCCATGTAGGCAAACGTATGTTAAATGTTTGATATAATTTATCTGTATTTAACCGTGAATCTTGAGGACGCTTTGCAGGAGTTGGCCAGTCTTCTGTCTTAATAGCAGTCACTTCTGGCATTTTTTGACCATATAGAGAAGCTTGTTGTAAAGCCTCAACAGCCAATCCGTGCCAAGTTGTATCTCCAGTTCCAACAGCATGGTAAATACCATTCCACTGAGAATTCCATCCTTCTTTTAAATAACGATCCGCAATTTGCATAATTGCACATGCCAAATCATCTGAACAAGTTGGGTTTCCATATTGATCACCAACGACTTTTAATGCCGGATTTTTAGCGCCTGCATTAAGCATTGTGCGAACAAAGTTTTTACCGTGTGCAGAATACACCCAAGCCGTTCTTAGAATAACAGCGTTTGGTTGTGCTGCTAAAATCGCTTGTTCACCCTCAGCTTTACTGGCCCCATAAACAGTTTCAGGAGAAACAGGATCAGTTTCAACATAAGGAGAGCCTTTATCACCAGCAAAAACATAATCTGTAGATACATGAATAAAAGGAACATTGTTAACCGCACACAATTTAGCCAGCTGTGCAGGGCCATCACGATTAACCAAATAAGTATCTTCTTGTTGTGTTTCAGCGGCATCGACAGCGGTCCAAGCCGCCGTATTAATAATCAAATCAGGCTTCTCGCCCGCAAAAGCAGCTTTTAACGTGTCAACATTCGTAAAATCCAACTCTGGACGTCCAAGAAACGTCAATCGATCATCTTTTAAATTTAGAAAAGAAGTTGCTAACTGACCGTCTTTTCCACCAATAACCAGAATAGTCATTTATTTTTACCTCTTATGGATATGAAAACCAGCCTTTTGCTTCGGAAAAACCAGGGTTTTGTGCATCTTTTTCCGATAAAATAGCCTCTTCTTTTTTAATTGGCCAATCTATTGCCAAATCCTTACAATCCCAACGTACTGCACGTTCACTGGCTTTATTAAATAAGCCCGTGCATTTATATTGTACCATCACATTATCCGTTAAAGTACAAAAGCCATGTAAAAATCCTGGTGGAACCCAAAGCTGTGACCAATTATCTGCAGAAAGCTCAGCTCCAACCCATTGTCCATAAGTTGGTGATCCCGTGCGTGCATCAATCGCAACATCCCAGATTGAACCTTGGGTACAACGAACTAATTTACCTTGTGCATAAGGCGCCAACTGACAATGTAAACCTCGGACCACACCTCTTTGCGTAGAAAGACTTTGATTATCTTGAACAAAAGGAAGATGAATACCAGCTTCTTTTAAACGTTCTGCATTATAAGTTTCAGAAAAAAAACCACGATTATCCTGAAAACGAGGTGGAGTAATCAATGCAACTTCAGGAATAGCTAAAAATTCTATTTTCATTATTAATTTCCTTAACCCTCTTGAGGTTCATTAGACAATTCAAATAACATCCGACCTAATTCAGTCTTTTGAACACGTTTAGCCAATGTACGCAATTGATTGGCATCTATAAAACCACGACGATATGCTACTTCTTCAGGTGAGCCAACTAACATTCCTTGACGAGATTGAATTGTTTGTACAAAGGTCCCCGCTTGCATCAAACTATCAGGCATTCCAGCATCTAACCAAGCACAACCACGCCCTAAAAGTTCAACGCGTAACTCTTCATTATCTAGATACATTTTATTTAAATCTGTGATTTCATACTCTCCACGAGGAGATAGCTTTACCTCTTTTGCGTATTGAGTAACTTTTGAATCATAAAAATATAACCCTGTTACGGCCCAATTAGAAGGTGGATCAATCGGCTTTTCAATAATTTGCTGCGCTTTCCCATCTTCATCAAAAGAAACAACACCGTATCTTTCTGGATCACGAACCTGATAGGCAAAAACAGTCGCACCATTTTGTCGTTGTGCAGCTTGTTGTAATAAAACACTTAAATGATCAGCAAAAATTAAATTATCACCTAGAACCAAAGCGCAAGGGGCCCCATCCAACCAACCCTCACCCAAAACAAATGCTTGTGCTAATCCATCTGGTTTCGGTTGAATACAATATTCAAAACTGACTCCCCAATCAGAACCATCACCTAACAATCTTTTAAATTGAGGGATGTCTTGTGGTGTCGAAATAATCATAATATCCCGAATACCTGCTAACATTAACGTAGATAAAGAATAGTAAATCATCGGTTTGTCATAAACAGGTAATAACTGTTTACTTGATGCCAAAGTTAATGGATGTAAACGCGTTCCAGAACCTCCTGCGAGTACAATTCCTTTCATTGGTTTTGCTTGCATCTTGATTTCCTTATTTTGTTCCTAGGCGTTGACCACTATATCGTTTATCACGAATAGATTGCCACCAATCTTGATTATTTAAATACCATTGAACAGTTTTGCGAATACCTGTCTCAAAGTTATGTTGTGCTTTCCAATTCAACGTTTTTTCCGCATGAGAAGGATCAATTTCATATCGGAAATCATGGCCAGGGCGATCCCCAACAAATTTAATTAACCGTTCATATTTCCCTTTTGAATCAGGTTTTAACTCATCCAAAATAGAGCAAATCGCCTTCACAACATCTAAATTGGTTCGGGGTTGTCTTGCACCAATGGCATAGGTTTCACCTGGTTCACCAATTTCAACAGCTTTCACCAATGCTTCGGCATGATCTTCGACAAATAACCAGTCACGTATATTATCGCCCTTACCATAAACAGGTAATTCTTTGCCTTCTAGGGCATTAATAATAATCAAAGGAACTAATTTTTCAGGAAAATGCCAAATCCCATAATTATTCGTCGTATTGGTTACAAAAGTCGGCAATCCATATGTATGGAACCAAGCGCGTACTAAATGATCAGAAGCCGCTTTTGATGCTGAATATGGACTACGAGGATCATAAGGTGTTGTTTCTGTAAATGGAGGGTCATTAAGTTCAAGATGGCCAAATACTTCATCTGTTGAAATATGATGAAAACGAAAATTCTTTTTTTGATCTTCGGACAAATCTTTCCAATATTCATAAGCAACGTTTAATAAGGTATAAGTACCAACAACGTTCGTCTCTACGAAAATACCAGGCCCATCAATGGAACGATCCACATGTGATTCAGCAGCTAAATGCATAATTGCATCAGGCTTATATTGTTCGAATACTTTTTTTAATGCTGCTGCATCTGTAATATTTATCTGACAAAAATGATATCGCTCATCCTTTTCAATTTCTGCTACTGTTTCTGGAGAGGCTGAGTAAGTTAACACATCAACATTCACAACAGAATGTTGAGTATTATGAATTAAATGACGAACAACAGCAGAACCAATAAAACCACATCCGCCCGTAACAAGAATTTGCATAATAGGATACACCTTTAAAAAACTTTAAAGTTAAAACTTTCTTCTTTTGTAAACGTCTATATATATAATATCAAGCTATTTACCTTCTAATATAAGAGGTAATAACGTATATTTAATGACTGTGTTATTATAATCTAGTTTATTCATATAGAATCTTAAAATGACAAAAAATATTTATCAATTTCTTGATAATCCTGCTCTGATACAAAGCTCAACACGCTTTTGGTTTATCCGCCATGCCATTGTTAATCAAACAGATAGAAATTATCTTTATGGCTCTATGGATGTCCCTCTTTGTCCTGACCATATCAAACAACAACAACATATTTATCATCACTTGGCAAAAAGATTACCTCAAACCAAATCTTGGATTACTTCGTCTCTTTCTAGAACCCAAGATACAGCTCGTTTAATCCAAAATGCTGGATATGGTCATCATCCCTTTCAAATTGATAATTCCTTTTTGGAACAAGATTTAGGAGAGTGGCAAGGACTAACACATGGTATCGCAAGCAAATATTGTCAATATCCGTCACATCCTTTTTGGCCTTTTTGCGCCAAAGAACGCCCACCTCATGGGGAAAATATGTATGATGTAATTCACCGTGTTGGTCCACGATTGAAACAGCTTGCCGATATTAATCAAGGGCAGGATATTATTATTGTCTCCCATGGTGGTGCTATCCGAGCCGCAATTGCTTATAGTTTAAGAATACCTCTTGATTCCGCTTTATCACTATCTATTTTAAACCTTTCTATAACCATCCTAGAGAAAAATAAAGATAATTGGCGTGCATTAACCATTAACGAATATCCAACAACTTGATACGATTTGTTCTCTTGGTAAAAATTACATTGGTCAATTCAATAATTTAAGGTTACTAAATCTTAAATTATCTTATATGAAGTGAATATTATTAACGATTTGGGAAACTATCGTGTCTGATACAACTATTCCCTCAAATAGAGGTAGTTTAAGGCGTTCAGGGCGTAATCTGCTTAAATTACTTAGTGGAAAAGCCATCAATGCGCCTTTAGGCCTTTTACAAATTTCTTTAACCATTCATCTTTTAGGGGATAAAGGATACGGTTTTCTTATTCTGATACATTCATTTTCTCAGACTATAGGTGATCTCGCAGAGTTTCAATCTTGGCAAACCGTTTTACACTATGGCCTTAAACCATACGAAAATAAAAATATACCCTTGGTACAACGTGTCTTAAGATTTTCCTTTCTTTTAGATATTTGTAGTGCAATTTTTGCTTTTATCGTTGGCATTCTGTGTGCTGTTTACTTTAGCTCTTATCTGGGGTGGCCGCCAGAATGGCGCTATTTAGGGATTTTTTACAGTTTTAGCGTTATCTTTACAACCAGTGCCACTTCTAATGGTATTTTAAGATTGCTTAATCGATATGATTTAATTGCTATCCAAGGAACGGTCTCAACCTCTACTCGACTTTTAGGAATTTTATGTTTAATCCTAGTTGGAGGCGGCCTTACAGGTGCTGTTGGAATATGGATGTTAGCTTCTATTGTCAGCTTTTCATCGTTTTTAACTTTTGCTTTGTATCAATTACATCGCCACGGCTTACTCAAAGGGTTTCTAAATGGTATTCATGAAGGCCTTACCAAAGACTTGCCTGGCATATGGAAATTTGCATGGAATACAAATTTAAATATGACTTTTTCTTTGGCTTTCAAACAAATTACCACCCTGGTTATTGGGGGAACACTGGGGCCTATTGCTGCTGGATATTATAATATTGCCAATAAAATAGCAGAAGCAATGGCCAAACCTATTGTCTTATTACAATCGACTTTATATCCAGAAATGGTGCGCTCTTGGCAGAGTAACAAACCCTCCCATCTCTACAAAATGGCCTTACAAATTACCTTGCTTACAGGCGTATTTACAAGCATATTACTTTTAATTTTACCCTATATTGCTGTTCCAATTATGCATATCTTGTTGCATAAAGACCCAACACCTGAAACATTAACTTTGTTATATTGGCTTGCAGGTGCAGAACTTGTTTTAATTTGGGGAATGTCTCTTGAACCTATTTTAATCACAACAGGAAATACTAGTGGTGCCATTTATGCCAGAGGTATAGATGTTTTAATTTTCTTACCAATGTTATTATTATCTATTCAATGGTGGGGAATGACAGGTGTTGGTCCTGCAACAGTAATCGCTGCTTTTATCCTGATTTTCTTCCAAGCTTTCTTTATTCTATTAGCTCGCAAAAAGAAAAAATTACAACGACCTTAAACTTGAAATTGGTGGGTGCACAAGGGTTCGAACCTTGGGCCCGCTGATTAAGAGTCAGCTGCTCTACCAACTGAGCTATGCACCCAATAATTATTGACACTATCAATATCAAAGCATCATTTAAAATACAAGTTCAAATTCAATATTAGTCCTAATAAACAGTTTATTTATTTTTATTTAACGTCATACAAAATTAATCTATCTTACACATAGACATTTTATACAATAAATTTCCTTTATTTATAATAACATGTAAAATATTTACATAATTATTAAAAACTTTATCAATTTAGATAAGAGCTTTTCTTGAAAAGAGATTAACCTTTTATATTGCAATCAAAATCAATCAGTTAATTATCATGAATACATAAAAGATATGTTTTATCTTACCATTTATTTTTTGAGTAAGCTCAACAACTCATCAAACTGTTCCAAAGATTTATAATAAATTTGAACAGTTCCCCCTTTACCATCAAATTTAATCTGTACGTTCAAGCCAAGCTTACTACGCAAGTCCTTTTCTAATAATTTAAGCTCTGAATCCAAAGGCTCATGCTCTTTATGTTTCTTTGGCTTTTTTTCCAGATCTCTTTTAACTAACTCTTCTGTTTGTCGAACGGTTAAACCACGCGAAATGACTTCTTTTGCAGCAGCAACTGGATTAGGATGCATTAATAGTGCACGTGCATGACCAGCACTTATTTTTCCTTCTTTTAAATAAACCCTCACTTCTGCAGGAAGGTGTAATAAACGAATAGTATTAGCAATATGAGGACGTGATTTCCCTACCGCAGCTGCTAAATCTTCTTGGGTGAGCTCAAATTCTTCTAATAACCTTGCAAATCCTTCAGCCTCTTCAATGATATTTAAATCTGCGCGTTGCAGATTTTCTACCAATGCTGCTGCCATCGCATCACTGTCGCTAAGCTCACAAACGCGCACTGGCACTTCATGAATAGTAGCTAGTTGAGCAGCACGCCAACGACGTTCCCCAGCAATAATTTGATAGTGCCCTTTATGACCTGGCTTTTCTCTTACCAATAAAGGCTGCAATATTCCATGATGTTTAATGGAATCTGCAAGTTCCTGTAAAGACTCTGGCATCATCACTTGACGTGGTTGAAAAGGTCCTGGTTCTACAAATTCAATTGGTAGATTTAACAAAGAAACTGCATTACTTTGTTGTGTTATCTCGTGAGGTATAGATGTGTGTATTTTATCCTCAACCGCATTTCCTAACAAAGCAGCAAGACCTCTGCCTAAACGTGCCTTTTCATGATTTTTTTTGCCAGCCATAATAACTCTTACCTTTTATTTTTTTATTTGAAGCGACGCATTAATTCTTTGGCAAGATTTATATAAGCCACAGCTCCTGCTGACCTACGATCGTACAACATAATTGGCTTACCATAACTTTGGGCTTCTGAAATGCGAATATTTCTGGGAATAACCGTTTTACAGACTTTTTCCCCAAAGAATGCTTTTGTATCCTCAGCAACTAATTCAGAAAGCTTATTACGCTTATCATACATGGTTAAAACAATTGCTCTGATATCTAATTCAGGATTTAGAGATTTTTGCACTCTTGTAACCGTTTTAACAAGATGACTGATCCCCTCTAACGCCAAAAATTCACATTGTAATGGCACGATCAGCCCATTAGCCGCGACCAAAGCATTTAACGTTAACATCCCCAAACTGGGTGGACAGTCAATTAAAATATAATCGTAATGTTGAGGTAATGTTGCCAATGCATTTTTCAAGCGGAATTCACGACTTTCAACATCAATCAATTCCAACTCTGCACCAGCCAGATTCCCATCGGCCGTAATTAATGATAAATTAGGAACAATTCCTTGTTTAATCATACCTTCACTTACAGCACCATCAATGAGCAGGTTATACGTACCAACAGCACGATCATTATAATCAATACCTAACGCTGTTGAACTGTTGCCCTGAGAATCCAAATCAATCAATAGAACCTTTTTCTTTTCTGCCAATGCTGTTGCCAAATTAATTGCGGTTGTTGTTTTTCCAACCCCACCTTTTTGATTGGCAATCGCTAAAATATGTGGTGTTTTTAGTTTTATATTTTTCTCGGTCATACTTCTTACACAATATGTCTAAATTGATTGATTTTTACTATAACCCCATCGGAGCTTGTCTTGCTAGGAATTTTCAGATAATCAAATTCCCAATTTTGCTGTGCTTCTGCAATTTCATCATCAACCTGTCGACCTTTCAGAAATAAACAATATCCATTTCTTTTTACCCTATATTCAGAAAAAGAAAGCAATATTTCTAAAGAGGCCAAGGCTCTTGCTGTAATTAAATCTACAGGGGGAATATCCACCTGCTCTATCCGTTTGCATAATATATTTACGTTTAATTGCGTTTGTCTGGCAACTTCACGCAAAAAGACAGTTTTACGTATATCCGATTCAATTAGCGTTATCGGTATTCCTGTAACAATTGCCAACACCAATCCAGGAAAGCCACCCCCAGTACCAAAATCAGCAATAGATCCCACTGATGGTTCGATAAAACTTGCTAACTGCAAACTATCCAAAATATGACGATCCCAAACTTGATCAACAGTTTGCTTTGAAACCAGATTTATCTTTGTATTCCATTGCTGTAACAATGAAACGTATAATTCTAATTTTTCTTTTGTTTCACGTGAAACATTTTTCAACAAATCAGCGTCTTCATTCTTTGGCTGCATATTTTGATACCCCATCTAAACTACGAATATGCGCCAAAATTGCCATCAAAGCCGAAGGTGTTACCCCTGGAATACGTTGGGCTGCACTAAAACTGACTGGTCTTACTGCCTCTAAACGTTCTTGCATTTCACGACTTAATCCACCAATTTGTTTATAATCTAAGTTGGGTGGAAAAGTAATTTTTGCTTCTTGATCTAATTGTCGTATTTCTCTGGCTTGTCTGACCAAATACCCATCATAACGTGCTTCTGTTCGAACATAATCTTGAATATTTTTAGGAAGCTCTACAAACCAAGGAGCTAGCTGAGAAACAGATTCTTGTGAAGGTATCAAAGAGAGCACTTCAAAAAAAGAACGCCAGCGCCCATCGGGAGAAACCGTTAACCCTTGTTGTAATAAAGTTTTAGGTAAAAATTTCTCTTCCCTAGCACGTTCGACCGCTTGTTGAATATAATTTTGATCTTGACGATATAATGCCAAACGTTCAGCACCTACGCAACCCAACTTTTCCCCCATTGGTGTTAACCTGACCGCTGCATTATCCGCACGCAATGTTAAGCGATATTCTGCACGGGATGTAAACATACGATAGGGTTCGGTAACCCCTTGAGTGGTCAAATCATCAATCATTACCCCAATATAAGCTTGACTGCGATCAATCGTAATTTTATTAGAACCACTTGCATGTAATGCCGCATTTAGTCCTGCTAATAACCCTTGAGCGGCAGCCTCTTCATACCCAGTTGTGCCATTAATTTGCCCAGCCAAAAACAGACCTGGAAACACAGGAAGCTCTAATGTTGGATTTAACGAACGTGGGTCAATAAAATCATACTCAACCGCATATCCAGGGCGCACAATTACAGCCTTTTCCAATCCGGGAATAGAATGAACCATTCTTTCTTGGATCTCTTCAGCTAAACTTGTTGAAATGCCATTAGGGTAAATGAGATCCCCCCCCTCATGATGAGGAAGTCCCTCTGGTTCTAAGAATAATTGGTGACGATCACGTCCAGCAAAACGAACAATTTTATCCTCAATAGAAGGACAATAACGAGGCCCTTTGCCAGTGATTGATCCACCATACATTGCTGAGCGATGAATATTGTCTTGAATAATTTGATGCGTTTCTGGCGTAGTCGCTGTGATACGACAAGATACCATTGGGTTATATGCTTTTGAAGTAAATCGACTAAAGAATTCTGGTTCTTCATCTCCTTTATCTTCAGCTAAACTTTCCATATCAATGCTGGATCTTAATAAACGAGGTGGTGTCCCTGTTTTTAAACGCCCCATTCTCAACCCTAAAGCTTCCAAACGTGCACCCAATAATGTTGCAGGGGCTTCACCTACACGCCCAGCGGGGCTGCTTTTTTCACCAATATGAATGACACCACGTAAAAAGGTTCCTGTTGTTAAGACAACAGCACCAGAAATAAATTCTCTACCATCTTCACAAACAACCCCTTCAACACAATTTCCTGGCCCAACACGAAGATCAGCAACAGCCCCTTCGGCAATTGTTAAATTGGGTGTGGCAGCTAATAAATCTTGTATCGCCTGACGATATAAAATACGATCTGCCTGTGCTCGTGGTCCATGTACTGCTGGGCCTTTGGATCGATTTAGGAGTTTAAAATGAATGCCTGCACGGTCTGCTGCTTGCGCCATAATACCATCCATGGCATCAATTTCACGCACCAAGTGCCCCTTTCCAATACCACCTATCGCTGGATTACAAGACATCGTCCCAACAGTATGCTGATAATGTGTTAACAGTAATGTTTTTGCCCCCATTCGTGCAGAAGCTGCCGCAGCCTCACTGCCAGCATGACCACCACCAACAACAATGACATCATATTTTACATTAACCATTATCTTTTGCTCATTTTCATTATTTTATCAATCAACTCTTATTTCCCAATACAGAATTGACTAAAAATTGTATCCAACAAATCCTCTACACCAATCGTGCCTGTTAATCTACCCAAACTTTGCATCGCAAGCCTTAATTCTTCACCTCTTAATTCTGGCCAATCAAGTCGTTGAGCTTCTTCCAGATGTTGAACACACTCCTCTATCCCCAAACGATGCCGCACCCTTGTTAAAGGTGGTGGCCCCTGCCTTGCTGTTAAAAACTTGGCCTTTTCAGCTAAGACTTGTTTTAAGTGATCAATACCTTCGCCGGTTTTAACACTAATAAATAAAATTTTGTTATCATTTCGATCCAATGTTTCACGTGAAACATCTATGTCTTTTTTGGTTCTAATCCAAAAATCACATTTAACCTCTGGCTCCAACACATCAATAGAAGCATCTGTTAAACATAAAACACAATCTGCTTCACGACCAATTTTTTGGGCACGCCGAATTCCCTCCGCTTCGATTAAATCTTCTGTTTCACGCAAGCCTGCCGTATCTACCAATGTAACAGGCACATCCCCCAATACAACTCTCACTTCAATTGCATCACGCGTTGTTCCTGCTTGCTCGGTTACAATCGCCGCATCACGATCAGCCAACAGATTTAATAAACTTGACTTGCCAGCATTTGGCGCACCTAAAATCGCAAACACTAATCCACGACGCAAACGCTCACCACGACCTGCATCATCAAGATGCGCTTTCATTTCTTCGTATAATGTTTCAATCGTGCTTTTTAAATTTTGCTCTACTTCTTCAGGCAAATCTTCATCTGGAAAATCAATCAATGCTTCCTGAAAAGCCAGAACTTCACGTAGCTTTTGCGCCCATCCTTGATAAACAACACTTAATCCACCCTCTGTTTGCTCAAGAGCTTGTCGTCGTTGCGCTTGAGTCTCTGCCTCCACAAGATCAGAGATCCCTTCTGCCTGCAATAAATCCACCTTACCATTTAAAAAAGCACGCTTACTAAACTCACCTGCCTGTGCAGGTCTTGCCCCATAAGCTACCAATGCATCAGCAACTGCGTCTATCACCGCTGGGCCAGCATGCAAATGAAGCTCTGCACTATCTTCACCCGTATAACTATTCGGCCCCTTAAACCAAATAGCCAGTGCCTGATCCAACAACTCATCTTTATCACCTCTTCTCCACAACTGTCGAACAGAGGCTTGTCTTACTTTTGGCACGCTATGACAGAGTTTTTCCAAAATAGATAATGTTTGAGGGCCACTAATGCGCATAATCGCAACAGCACCGCGACCAGAAGCCGTTGCCAAAGCAAAAATTGTAGAGTTTGAAAGGGGTATATTCATGAATAACGATTTGACCAGAGAGTTATTTGAAATTTTACAATTACTTTATAGTAAAGTAACCTTTCTTTATATCAAAAAGAAAGTATTTTTCCAGAGTATTTATATATTTTTTAATGATCTAACAAGCAGAAAAAACTTATACTCACATTTAAGTATATATTGTACTTAATTATTCATCAAAAACAATTGATTTATTATACTGATATTTTGAACTGCAAACTGTTGCAATTTAGGGTTAATAAAATGCAATTTAAACATAAACTTATGATAGTCTGTACAATTCTTAGCTACTTTTTACCCAATGCTTCCGCTATTGAACATAGTCCCGAAAAAAAGATAGAATATGCAAAGATTCCCAATAACAATCCAGATATATTAAATATTTTAGCAAATAAATATATCAACCAAGGTAGTATACCCTTAGCGATCCCCCTTCTTAATAAAGCAGCAGAACAAGAAAATTCAGACTCTTTAATAACACTTATGACACTATACGCTCATGGGCAAGGTGTGCCACAAGATGAGAAAAAAGCACAGGATTATTTTAAAAAATTAAAAAAAAATAATCGCCCTTCAAAACTATTTGATTACATCATTTTTCTCATACAGAATGCAAAGACTATTAATAATTATAAAAAAGCCCAAACCTTATTAGATCAATATCATACCTTGTTAGATCTGCAGGAAAAAGCTTGTTATCAATATGCTGAAAAAATGTCAAAAGAGAAAAATATCAATATAATATGTGATGCATGGATAGAAGGTGAACCTTTATATAAAACTATTAGTAGTCTATCAGGGATCATTGCTATTCACCTACATCACTCTCAAAGCGAGATACAACAAGGAGTAAAAGAACTAGAAATATATAACAAATATTATTTAGAGCTTACTAGCCATTTATCCAAAGGATTTCCTTCAGTATTTCTAGCTCAATTATACATAAACGGAACATATGTACCTCGCGATTACCATAAAGCCAGAAATATTTTAGAAAATTCATTAAAATATTTACTACGATCACAAAGCGCAGAGACTCAACACCTTCTTGGAACAATGTATCAACAGGGATTAGGCGTGAAAAAAAACAACAAAATTGCCAAAAATTATCTTGAAGATGCTTGCTCATTAAACAATGAACAAGCCTGCCAAGTATTAAAAACACTATCTACCCAAAAACATATCAAATAATTTCTTTTCAAGCCTTTTAATAATAATTTATATTACCAGAGAGTTATTTTAATTTAATTTTCCATGTAAAGAAAAATCACACTTATGTCTCAAATATCTTTTCACTCTCCCACAGGAGAACTCAGCATTGCCGAAGATAATGGCTTTATCGTTTCTGTCGATTGGGGATGGGGGAGTCTACAAGAAGAAACACCATTGCTAATCGAAGCGAAAAAGCAGTTTGATGCCTATTTTGATGGTAAATTAAAACAATTTAATTTGCCTATTCGCCCTTTTGGCACAAATTACCAATTAAAAGTTTGGGAGGCTTTACAAACCATTCCTTATGGCGAAACGCGCTCTTACCAAGATCTTGTACACATTACAGGAGGTAGCCCTCGCTCTATTGGTGGAGCCAATGGAGCCAATCCTATTCCCATCATCATTCCTTGTCACAGAGTGATTGGAAAAAGCAGTCTAGGTGGTTATTCCGGTGGAGAAGGCATTGAGACCAAACAATATCTGTTAAATATGGAACAACTTTTCAAAATTTAATTTAATATAACCAGAATGCTAGCGAATATAAAAATTCGAAACAGATTTCTCCATTGCATAGATTACAAGGGTCTGATTAAGGCTTATAACGATTTACCTAAACGGTAAAATAGTAAATATCCTAGCAAAAAACAAAAAAAGCCAGTGTCTAGTTAAATACTGGCTTTTGAAAAAATGAGTATGAATTAAGTATTCATCGCATCAAAAAAATCTTGGTTATTCTTGCTATATTTCAACTTATCGAGCAAGAAGTCCATCGCATCCATCGTTCCCATTGGGGCAAGAATACGACGTAATACCCATATCTTAGAAAGACTCGCACGATCGACGAGTAATTCTTCCTTACGAGTACCACTCTTGGTAATATCAATCGCAGGGAACGTACGTTTATCCGCCAATTTACGATCCAAGATTAATTCGGCATTACCTGTCCCTTTGAACTCTTCAAAGATCACTTCGTCCATACGGCTTCCTGTATCGATCAAAGCTGTTGCAATAATAGTTAAAGAACCACCTTCTTCGATATTACGCGCAGCACCAAAAAAACGTTTTGGGCGTTGCAACGCATTGGCATCAACACCACCTGTTAACACTTTACCAGATGAAGGAACAACAGTGTTATAAGCACGTGCTAAACGAGTAATCGAATCTAATAAAATCACCACATCGCGTTTATGCTCGACCAAGCGCTTGGCTTTTTCCAACACCATTTCGGCCACTTGAACGTGCCGATTGGCTGGTTCATCAAACGTCGAAGAAACCACTTCACCTTTGACAGAACGAATCATATCTGTGACTTCTTCTGGACGCTCATCAATCAACAATACGATTAAAACAGCTTCTGGATGATTGATTGCAATTGCTGTTGCGATATTTTGCAACATGACGGTTTTACCCGTTCTGGGAGGTGCAACAACCAATGCACGTTGTCCCTTGCCGATAGGGGTAACCAAATCGATCACTCGATGGGTAAAATCTTTATTTGGATTTTTACCTTCCATCAGCGCAGGGATTTCCATTTTCAATCGCTCATTAGGAAATAATGGCGTTAAATCATCAAAGTTAATCCGATGGCGGACAGCTTCTGGATCTTGGAAATTAATGGAATCTACTTTTAATAAAGAAAAATAACGTTCCCCCTCTTTGGGTGCACGAATTTCTCCTGAAACCGTATCACCAGTTCTGAGGCTAAAACGTCTTATCTGGGCAGGAGATACATAAATATCATCAGGACCAGGCAAGTAATTAGACTCGGAAGAGCGTAAATATCCAAAGCCATCAGGACGGATTTCTAATGTGCCTTCTCCGTAAATTGCTTGATTATTTTCCGCGAATTTTTTGAGGATCGCAAACATCATATCCTGTTTGCGCAGTGAAGATGCATTCTCAATCTCTAAACTTTCCGCATACGCAAGAAGTTCTGCTGGAGACTGAGCCTTAAGGTCGGCAAGTTGCATAGATGGCTCTAATTATAGAAAATCATGAATGAAAAAGGAAATATCGATCAAACACCATTAATATTGGATTGAATGAACGGTGATTTTTATTTTGAATAAATTATTAAAAGTAAAAATACATAATTCCATACGAGGCAGGGTCTAGATATGACTATCTAAATTGGTTAAAAAATACTTTTATTTTTTTCAAGTGTCAAGCACTTTTATCAATCTCTCTCTCAACTGACGAACATAGATCTTTTACAGTCATTTAGACTTGCTATTCATATAATTTAGACTAACTTTGTGTTTAATGATATATTATACTTATATACTTTATTTATCTTAATAATTTTAGGTTACCTTTTAGGAGACAAACGTGAGGCCTGCATCTGACCTGCCTTTAAATAGCTTGCGTCAAGGACCTGATGAAAATGGTCGCTTTGGCGTTTTTGGTGGTGTTTTTGTTTCAGAAACATTAATGCCTTTAATTCTTGAATTACAACAGGCGTATGATGAAATTCAAAAAGATCCAGAATTTCATAAAGAATTAAATTATTATTTAAAAGACTATGTCGGACGCCCCAGCCCCTTATGGCTTGCTCAAAGACTAACTGATCTTGGACAAGGTGCCAAAATCTATTTAAAACGTGAAGATTTAAATCATACAGGCGCTCATAAAATTAATAATGTGATGGGACAGATCCTGTTGGCTCGACGCATGGGGAAAACTCGTATCATTGCTGAAACAGGTGCTGGACAACATGGTGTGGCCACAGCCACTGTTTGTGCGCTTTTTGGTATGGAATGCGTTGTTTATATGGGTGCTGTTGATATTGAGCGCCAAAAACCCAATGTTTTTCGTATGAAATTATTAGGGGCTAAAGTTGTTCCTGTAACCTCAGGCAATGGCACACTTAAAGATGCTATTAATGAAGGTATGCGTGATTGGGTAACCAATGTTCATAACAGTTATTATTTGATGGGAACCGTTGCTGGCCCTCATCCTTATCCTGCAATGGTACGTGATTTCCAATGTATTATTGGTAAAGAAACCAAAGCACAAATCATGGACGCTGAAGGTAAACTTCCTCATAAGATTATTGCTGCCATTGGTGGTGGTTCTAACGCTATGGGTATTTTTCATCCTTTCCTTGATGATTCTTCTGTTGAATTAATCGGTGTAGAAGCTGGTGGTATGGGACTTGATAGTGGTGAGACTGCTGCCTCTATTGAACGTGGTTTTCCTGGTGTTTTACATGGCAATCGTACTTACCTACTACAAGATGAAGATGGTCAAATTATTGAACCTTATAGCATTAGTGCCGGGCTCGATTACCCTGGTGTTGGCCCTGAGCATTCATGGTTAAATGATATCAAACGCGTTGAATATGTTGCCATTAATGACGACGAAGCCGTCCAAGCATTCCAAACATGCACGACAAAAGAAGGGATTATTCCTGCACTTGAAAGCGCACATGCTTTGGCACATGCCTTAAAAATCGCTCCAACAATGGACAAAGAAGAAATCATCATTGTCAATCTCTCTGGGCGTGGAGATAAAGATATTGATAGTGTCGCTAAATACTTAAAGGTGGAATTGTGAGCCGTATTTCAAAATGTTTTGCCACATTAAAACAAAAAAAATGTGGTGCTTTTATCCCTTATCTTGAGGCACATGATCCTGACTATCAAACCTCTTTATCGCTTTTAAAGGCAATGCCCAAGGCTGGGGCAGATATCATTGAAATTGGTATGCCATTCAGTGATCCGATGGCTGATGGTTCAGCCGTACAAAAAGCCGCCATTCGTGCATTAAAAGCTGGTGCAACAATGAAAAAAACGTTGCAAATGGTCACAGAATTCAGAATGGAAAATCAACATACCCCACTTATTTTAATGGGATATACAAATCCTATTGAATATTATGGGTATGAAAAATTCTGCCAAGATGCTGCCAAAGCAGGTGTTGATGGGTTAATAATCGTCGATATGCCTCCTGAAGAAATCGAAAATATCAAACCTTATGCAATTAAAAATCAAATAGATATTATTTACTTAGTTGCTCCAACAACTTCTGCTGATCGTCTTACGACTATATTAAAAGAAGCTTCTGGTTTTATTTATTATGTCAGCATTACAGGAACAACAGGAACAAGTACAGCAACAAACGAAAGTTTGGAAAAAGCAATTCCAATGATTAAAGCTGCTTCTGATTTACCTATTGTGATTGGTTTTGGGTTAAATACCCCAGAACATACGGCGAATGCAGCGAAAATTGCTGACGGAGCAGTGGTTGGTTCTGCGCTTTTAAAAACACTTGAATCCACTTTAGACAGTCATAATCACGCAACTCAAGATACAGTTACAAAAGTAATTGAACATACAAAATGCCTTGCTGATGGTGCACATAGTGTTCTTAAACAATAAATTCTGATAGATTATTTAAGTATTTACGAAATTAAAAGGTTTACCTCATGAGTTGGCTTACCGAATATGTCCGCCCAAAAATCCAAGGGCTTCTTAAAAAAGATGTTCCTGACAATATCTGGAAGAACTGTGATTCTTGCAGTCAGATGTTATTAATCAAAGATTTGGAAAAAAATCTTAATATTTGCCCTCATTGCGGCCATCATATGCGTGCTTCTGTTGCGCAACGCTTTGAATGGACCTTTGATCATGAATCTTACACGCGTATTGAGTTACCCAAAGCGCCTGTTGATCCTTTATTATTCAGAGATAAAAAGAAATATGCAGATCGTTTAAAAGAAAATAAAACCAAATCTCAACTTGATGAATCTATTGCTGTTGCTCATGGGACCATCGAAGGTGAAAAAGCCGTTATTGCTGTTATGGCTTTTGAGTTTATGGCAGGCACTATGGGGGCCGCTTTTGGTGAAGGTTTTATCGCAGCGGCACGTTTAGCTTTATTACAAAAGATACCTTTGATCGTTTATACTGCTTCTGGTGGCGCCAGAATGCAAGAGGGCATGTTAAGTCTTATGCAAATGCCCAGAACTGTTATTGCCGTTGAACTATTAAAAGAAGCGCAAATCCCGTTTATTGTAGTTTTCACAGACCCTACTACTGGTGGTGTTACAGCCTCTTTTGCAATGCTGGGTGATATTCATATTGCGGAACCTAATGCCTTAATTGGTTTTGCAGGCCCTCGGGTTATTGAAAACACTGTGCATGAAAAATTGCCAGAAGGTTTTCAACGTTCTGAATATTTGTTGGCTCATGGGATGATCGACATTGTCGCCAACAGAAAAGAGTTGCGCCCTACTTTGGCAAAAATTATACGCTTATTATCAAAAAAAACTGAAAATTCTGAACAAGTAGCATAATTTTATGTCTTCCTCATCCTCTTCTATTCTAACCGAATTTTCAGGTCGTTCTGGTCAAATTTTGGAACGCCTGAATACATTATATCCAGCATTAATTGATCTTTCTTTGGATCGATTAAAAAGATTATTAAATGATTTGGGTAATCCTCAGCAAAAAATGCCACCAATCATTCATGTGGCTGGTACGAATGGTAAAGGAAGCACTTGTGCGTTCCTTCGAGCTATAGGAGAAGAGGCCGGTTTAAAGGTTCATGTTTCAACGTCCCCTCACCTTGTTGATGTCACTGAACGATTTCGTATTGCGGGAGAACTCGTCAGTGAAAATGAACTATCTGAAGTTTTAATGGAAATTGAACGTGTTAATAACCAACAACCAATTACTGTTTTTGAGGTTTTAACCGCAGCCGCCTTTGTCTTATTTTCTAAGAACCGTGCTGATCTAGCAATCATCGAGGTTGGCCTTGGTGGGCGTTTTGATGCGACCAATGTAATAACCCCTATGATTAGTATTATCACCTCTATATCAATGGATCATGAAGCTTTCCTGGGTGCTAATTTGGCAAAAATTGCTCATGAAAAGGCTGGAATTATTAAAGAAAATATCCCTGTTATTGTTGATCAACAAAAGCCAGAGGCCCTACGCGTTATTAAAGAGGTTGCTCAATCGTTAAACGCCCCTTGTTTAATTAAGAATCAAGATTGGTCAATCATTCCTACTGAAACCAAGCTCTTTTACAAAGATGCTAAAGGAGAACTAGAGCTTCCCTTGCCCAGCCTTTTGGGGGAACATCAATTCAGAAATGCAGGGCTTGCAATTACAGCTTTAAGAACCAGCCAATTACCGATCCCCGATCATGCTTATCAAGGAATTGCCAAGGCTGTCTGGCCAGCAAGATTACAAAGACTTTATGGTCAATTAATCAATTTAGTTCCTTCAGACTGTGAAATTTGGCTTGATGGTGGACATAACCCTGATGCAGGGCAAGTTCTTGCACAAATGATTCAGAAGAAATGGCAAGACAAGCCATTACACTTAATTGTGGGCATGAAAGACAATAAAAATGTCCGTGAATATCTCGCCCCTTTAATTCCGTTAAGTGCTTCGATTCAAGCGGTTATGGAACCCGATCAACATTTAGCCATGCCCATTACTGAGATTATCAAAGCGTCTGATAATTATGCAATCTCTGGGGGAACTGTTAAGGAAGCATTATCTGTTATTAAAAAACAGGCAACATCCCCTGTGCGTATTTTAATATGTGGTAGTTTGTATTTAGCGGGTAGTGTTTTAAAACAAGATCAATAAATATTTAAGGCATTCTTCTCTTTAATATCATTCTTACACTAATCTCAAGCCTATATAACGCTCGTTTAATCTTTGGTAAATCACCATGAAATACCTCAACTAAAATCGTTAAGGTTTTAGGTGAGAAAGAATTTGCTTATGAGTTGAACAGTATTCATAAGATTATTGCCAATAAGTAAAGTAATTTTGCCAGCGTTGACCCGATGATATTGCTGTTCAAGAGGATGCTATTTATGTTGTGGTGACCAATGAGATGGATAGTCTTGTTAACTCTAGGTAAAGTATTTGTGATAATTGTTTTTTATCAATAAAAAGAAGCTTTATCCTTGTGATTTATAGATTTTTTTAACTCTTGATTTTTTATGTAAATCTATGATCTTTACATTTAATTCATAAAGACTTTATGATCTATTCACAACGTATCACTATTAATTTAATCATTTTTAAAATTCAAAAATAAAAATATTTAATAATCCATACTATGATAACTAGGAGATTTGAATGTCTGCTCAAACGCCTTATGACCTGTTAATTATTGGCGGTGGCGTCAATGGTACTGGAATTGCCAGAGATGCTGCAGGTCGGGGATTAAAAGTGTTGCTGGTTGAAAAAGACGACCTTGCCCAACACACATCCTCTGCCAGCACAAAACTAATCCATGGTGGGTTACGCTACTTGGAATATTATGAGTTCAAACTGGTCAGAGAATCTTTACAGGAACGAGAACGTTTACTTAACCTTGCACCTCATATAATTCATCCTTTGAAATTTGTTCTGCCACATCGTAATGCTGTACGCCCAGCATGGATGATCCGTGCAGGTTTATTCTTATATGATCATTTAGCATGCCATCCAAAACTTCCTAATGCCCAACAAATTTCATTACAAAAATCCCCTTATGGACAACCTTTGCGCAATGATATCCAAAAAGGATTTACCTATTCAGATTGTGCTGTTGATGATAGCCGTCTCGTCGTTTTGAATGCCAAAGGGGCTCGTGATAAAGGGGCTGACGTTCGAACACAAACGACATTATTAAAAGCTCAACGAACACAAGATTTATGGGCAGCAACCTTACAGGATAATAAAACGCAAACCCAATCAACTGTTCAAGCTAAAGCTATTGTAAATGCTGCTGGCCCCTGGGTTGCAGATATTCTACAAGATCTGCAAGTCCAAAGTTCTATGAATGTCAGGCTGGTTAAAGGCAGTCATATAGTTGTTAAGAAACTCTTTGATGGACCACAAGCCTATATTCTGCAAAACGCAGATAAGCGTATTGTGTTTGCTATTCCTTATCATGATGAATTCACACTTGTTGGAACAACGGATGTTTCGTGGGATAAGTCGCCTAATGCACTCCCTAATATTGATCAAGATGAGACCCAATATTTGTGTGAATCTATTAATAATTATTTTACAAAAAATATCACTCCAGACGATGTTATTTGGGATTATTCTGGGGTCAGACCATTGTATGATGATGCGTCTAGCAACGCATCAGCCGTAACCAGAGATTACCATCTTGATTTAAACCAAGCGGTGGGTAAAGCACCCCTTCTTTCTATATTTGGTGGAAAGATTACAACATACAGACGCTTAGCAGAACATAGTATGGAGCAACTGGCTCCTTTCTTCCAGTATAACCGCCAATCATGGACTGGATCAGAGCCTCTACCTGGTGGGCATATCACTAATGGTGATTTTAATTTATTTTTTATAAATTTCCGTAAACATGTTCCCTTTTTAGACGAAATGACAGCCAAACGGATGGCTCGTGCTTATGGAACAGAGGTTTTTGAAGTCTTAAATAAAGCAACTAATAAAGAAGATTTGGGAGCTGATTTTGGACATGGGTTAACCCAACGTGAAGTTGATTATTTAATTGAGCAAGAATGGGCTACAACTGTCGAAGACATTCTATGGAGAAGAACAAAACTCGGTTTGTATTTTTCCAAAGATGAAACACAAACATTGCAAAATTATTTGAAAGAAAAACTCCAATAGGTTTTTCTTGATGCTAGAAAGTCTTTAACCCATGTCTTCTAAAAAACAATTTGTTGGTGAGCTAATTGCTGAGGCAATTGCCGTTGCCATCATTATCTTTATTGGTTGCTCTGCAGCGGCAATGTTAATTTTATATGATCCCAGCCCTTACCAACATGCCTATTGGGGGGTGGCTATTACGTGGGGTTTGTCTGTGACCTTTGCAATTTACGCAACAGGAAGCGTCAGTGGGACCCATGCCAATCCAGCAGTAACTTTAGCCTTGGCGTTATATAGAGGTTTCTCTTGGAAAAAAGTGCCTGCTTATTGTGTGGCGCAAATCTTTGGTGGTTTTTGTGGAGCTATCCTAGTCTATTGCTTATATTACTCTGTGATTGATCATTATAACGAAGTACACCAACTAACCCGCATGATGGGTGGTGCAGCTGGTGTTTTCGTTACATCTCCTGGATTATCTATTACTACTTGGCATGCTTTTTCTAACGAAGTTCTTTTAACTGCTTTTTTAGTTTTCAGTATTTTTGCAATTACTGAAAGCTATAATACTGTTGCCCCTCAGGCGAATAGTGGTGCTTTTATGATTGGTCTTGTTGTTGCTGTCATTGGTGCTTCTGCTGGATATTTAGAAGGATGGGCTATTAACCCAGCCCGCGATTTAGGTCCCAGGATTTTCATTTATTTAGGGGGTTGGGGATCATCTGCATTTCCTGGAGTAACCAACTATTGGTGGGTTCCCGTTTTTGCCCCATTAATTGGAGGTGTTCTTGGAGGAGGAGCCTATCAATTTTTAATCAGACCCTTTTTACCTCGCCCTTTATAAACAATATTCTCTGATAGTGAAATGGACATAAAAAAACCATGAGTAAAACTCAATATATTATTGCCCTAGATCAAGGAACGACTTCTACACGTTGCATAATTTTTAACCATAAAGGGGAATCTATTTCTATAAGTAGGCGAGAGTTCGCCCAACATTATCCAGAACTGGGATGGGTAGAACATAATCCTGAAGATATTTGGAATGATGCTGTTTATACAATTAAATCAGCATTGACAGAAGCAAAGCTTGATCGAGATCTTGGTTCTATTGCTGCTATTGGCATTACTAATCAACGTGAAACCGTCGTTTTATGGGACAAAGTCACAGGTAAACCTCTTTATAACGCCATTGTATGGCAAGATCGTCGTACTTCTGCGTTTTGTCAAAAATTAAAAGCAGACGGAGCAGAAAAAACGGTTCATGATAAAACAGGGCTTTTACTTGATCCTTATTTCTCTGCAACTAAACTAGCTTGGCTGTTAGACAATGTTAAAGGTGCCAGAGCAGCAGCACAACGTGGAGAATTAGCCTTTGGAACGATTGATAGTTTTCTTTTGTGGCGATTAACTGGTGGTAAAGTACATGCAACCGATGCAACCAATGCCAGCAGAACCCTATTATTTAATATTAAAACACAATCTTGGGATGAAGAGCTTTTAAAATTATTTAATATTCCAGAATCACTTTTACCTGAAGTTAAAGATAATAGTACCTTATTTGGAGTTACAGATGTTAATTTATTTGGACATCCCATTCCTATTATGGGAATGGCAGGTGACCAACAAGCTGCGTTAATTGGGCAAGCTTGTTTTGAACCTGGTATGACCAAAGCTACCTATGGTACGGGTTGTTTTATGTTGCTTAATACGGGTGATCAAATGGTGATCTCTAAAAACCGTATGTTAACTACCACAGCTTATCGCTTGAATGGTAAACCAACATACGCACTAGAAGGATCTATTTTTGTTGCAGGTGCTGCAATTAAATGGCTACGCGATGGACTGGGATTAATAACCCATGCCTCTCAAACGCACGATATGGCAACCCAAGTGAACGATAACCACCAAGTTTATATGGTTCCTGCTTTTGTAGGATTAGGAGCACCTCATTGGGCACCTGATGCTAGGGCTATAATTACAGGATTAACTCTTAATGCAACCGCTGCGCATCTTGCAAGGGCTGCGTTAGAATCTATTGCTTATCAAACTTATGATCTATCCGAAGCAATGAAAAAAGATAGTGGCAAAGATATTCTTACCATACGTGTTGATGGCGGAATGTCTGCCAATGATTGGTTCTGTCAATTTCTTGCCAATATTATGAATATCACTGTTGAGCGCCCATCTTATATCGAAACAACTGCTATCGGGGCGGCTTACTTAGCAGGAATGGCCAGTGGTATTTGGACAAATCTTTCTGACATTCAACATCATTGGAGACAAGGTGCAAGCTTTAGATCTCATATGCAAGAAGAAGAAAGAGTAAAAAAACTTAAAGGCTGGCAACATGCCTTAAGACAAGCTTTGTTAGAAGTAGAATAATTTTTATAGATAATCTATACTGTGATAGTTTTATTATAACAGTATAGATTATTAAATCTGGCTAATAAAATTTATTAATAAGCATACTTATAATAATTATAGATTTTCATTTAACTCAAATATTTGTAAATTAGGTGAGTTAATCCTTTTAAGATAAAACAATATGATATTATCGCCAGCGCAAACAAATGATGAGTATTCGCACTATATTCAATCTGTAGAATATATTCTTATTAATCAGTAAACCCTTTTATTGAAAATACAAGTTTGATATTTTTTCTTGCTATCTCATTAAAAATCAATCAAAACAAATATATGTATTAAAAAAGATCTTTTATCTTTATTATTTTCTCCTCTATTTTACCTAAAAATATTTATAAGGGATAATTTTATGAAACGCGCCAAAACATATAGACCCGCCACACAATTAATACATGGTGGGGTTGAAAGAACTTCTTTTGATGAAACCAGTGATGCTGTTTTTTTAACTTCTGGCTTTATTTACGATAGTGCAGAACAAGCAGAACGAACCTTTACTGGTGAAGAGGATCGATATCAATATAGCCGTTTCAATAATCCAAATCTAACCTCTTTGCAAAATCGCCTATCAGTACTAGAAAATGCAGAAGCCTGTGTGCTGACCTCTACTGGAATGAGTGCTATTTATGCCAGCCTCATGCCTTTGATAAAAACTGGTGACCGCGTTGTTGCATCACGTGCTTTATTTGGATCAAGTTATTGGATTGTTGAAAATCTATTACCAAAATTAGGTATCGAAACCGTTTTTGTTGATGGAACAAAATTAGACCAGTGGCAAGAAGCACTAAGCAAACCAACTGCTGCAGTTTTAATTGAAACACCATCTAACCCAATGTTAGATATTTTAGATATCAAAGCTATTGCAGATTTAACTCATAAAGCTGGCGGAAAGCTAATTGTTGATAATGTCTTTGCAACTCCTTTATATCAACACCCTTTGCAATGGGGGGCTGATATTGTTGTTTATTCTTGTACAAAGCATATTGATGGTCAAGGACGTGTTTTAGGAGGGGCTGTATTAGGCAACAAAGAAACTATTGAAGATAATATCACTCCTTTTGTCAGAAATACTGGTATTGGCCTGTCTCCATTTAATGCATGGGTATTATTCAAAGGATTGGAAACCTTGCCTTTACGCGTTGAAAAAATGACGCAAAATGCACAAGCTTGTTCAGAGTTTCTCGAAAAATCTCCTTTAATTTCTCGTGTATTATATCCTGGATTAAAATCGCACCCTCATTATGAGCTAGGTCAAAAACAAATGTCTGCATCCAGCACCATGATTGGTTTTGAAATTAAAGGAGGGAAAAAAGCTGCTTTTACATTTATGAATGCTTTGGAACTAATTTTAATTTCCAATAATCTTGGTGATAACCGTTGTATTATGACCCATCCTGCTACGACAACCCATATGAAAATTGGGGAGAAGGAACGTCTACATTTAGGGATTACTGATGGATCTATTCGTTTTTCTGTAGGTATAGAAGACGTTCAAGACATTATCGAAGATTTGCAACGAGGCCTTGATGCCGTTGCTGCGTTATCACCCTCATAAAATAAATCTATCTGCAATGAATTATCATATACCACGTTTACTTTTTTCATCAATTGCCCAAACTAATAAAGAGCAATACCAAGATCTATTTCAAGAATATGACGTGTTTGAAGCAAGCACGCATCATATTTATATTGCTATTTATCCTTTTTGGTTAGAGGAATATTCCTTTCCCAGAAGAAATATATTTAGTTGGGGTTATCATGTTCGTATCGAAAACCATAATGTTACCCCAATTTCTATCACAAGACAACATTGGGACATTATTAAAACCAACAGCCGTATTACAACCATTGATACCAAAATCATTGAAAATGATGATGCTAAGCTCAATGCTGGTGAAGCATGCGATTATACATCTTGTATAACCTTGGATACACCCTCAAATATTGTAAAAGGTTATTATACGATTTCAGATCATACAGGAAATATAATGAATATCGATATTCCCTCTTTTAACCTTGATAATCCACATGACTTATTTTCAATTAATTAAAGATGAAGCAATATGAACTCAAAAAATAATTCTGCCCCAACCCGCCAAGATGCAGAAGAGGCTATTCGCACATTAATTCGCTGGGCTGGAGATAATCCCGAAAGAGAAGGATTATTAGACACCCCTGCCCGTGTGGTTAATTCTTATGACGAGTTCTTTTCTGGATATAAAGAAGATCCCAGAGAAGTCTTGTCACGCACCTTTGACGAAGTTGGTGGGTATAAAGAAACAGTTTTATTAAGAGACATTCGTTTTGAAAGCCATTGTGAGCATCATATGGTGCCTATTATCGGTACAGCGCATATTGCTTATTTTCCGCACTCACGTGTGGTAGGTATTTCAAAGCTTGCTCGAGTTGTAGAAATTTTTGCCAAACGTTTACAAATCCAAGAACGTATGACCTCTGAAATTGCCAATGTGATCCAAGAAGTTCTAGAACCTAAAGGGGTTGCCGTTATTATTGAAGGTAGTCATCAATGTATGACTACCCGAGGGGTTCATAATACAGGTGTTTCAATGATCACGTCTAAAATGTTGGGAATATTCAGAGACGATCCAACAACCAGAAATGAACTCTTAATGACTCTTAATCGCCCCTCTACATTGGGATTATAAATCAACGATAACTTGCTGAGTCATCATATGACGAAGTTTTTGCTGTGTATCTGGGTAATGATCCGTAGCAATCACTTCGCATAGATACTTCATCTGTCTACGTGTAGTATAAAGCTGATCAAGAAGGTTTAATACCACAGACATTGCATCCTCTGTAATACCCAAATCATCACGTAGCTCAATAATCAAGTGAACTCTGGCTTCATCAATCTCTTGAAATAAATAATTACCATCTTTTTCTTGAGGTCTTAACCATTGATTTTCAATCCAGATCTTAATTTCTGCTGATGTTACTTCTGGAAGATTAAGACAAAACATTTCAAACGTCATCATCTACTCTTCTCCCTTTATTTACTTTTGATCACTATTAGATGTATTACGTAAAAATTCCTCTAGAGCAGGATCAACTGTTCCAAGTTTCACTTGCAAAGACACATATAAATCCCCTGCTTCTTGGCTGCCTTTTTCTGGTAAACCACGCCCCTTCAACCTTAATACACTGCCCGTATCAGATCCAGCTGGAACATTTAAAGCAACTTCCCCTTTAGGCGTAGGAACATTTATTTTTCCACCTAGAACAGCTGTTTTTAAATCCATTGGCCAAGTAAGACGAATATTTCTGCCTTCACGTTTAAAGTACTCATGAGGACGAACATGAATAGTGATTAATGCATCTCCAGCAGGGGCATTATTAAACCCAGAATCCCCTTTTCCTTTTAATCTTAAAACTTGGCCATCTTCTATCCCCACAGGAATAGATACATCAAGCTCACCCCCACCAGGTAAAATAATGCGTGACTTTGTACCATTAACGGTATCAAGAAAATCAACATCTAGATTATAACGACGATCCTGTCCTTTTTGTGCACGAAAACCACCGCCTCCGCCTTGTTGAAAAGGCCCTCTGCCTGCACCACCACCAAACATACTGAAAATATCTTGTAAATCATCTTCAGAGAAATTACCTTGTGGTCCACCTTGTTGGCTATATCTAAATCCTTGAGAGCCATCTCCATGGCGCTGGTAACGACTTCCGCCCCCAGCAAAACCCTGTTCTTGACCATGAATATCAATTTCACCACGATCAAAACGGGCGCGTTTCTCTGCATCAGACAATAAATCATGCGCCATACTGACCAATTTAAATTGCTCTTCGGCTTTTTTATCCCCAGGATTTAAATCTGGATGATGTTTCTTGGCTAACTTTCGATAAGCTTTACGGATCTCATCTTGAGTAGCGGTCTTAGCAATACCCAGTATTTTATAAGGATCTGTACTCACTGCACTGGTTCCTTTTAATTTTTCACTATATCTTTAAAATCAAGTTCATCTGTCAAAGCAATAATCAAAGCTTCAAACACATCTGCAGAGATTCCTACTCCTGCTGCTTCTTTAGCGATTTGTATAAGCTTTGCTTCTACAAATTTCTTTGCAAAATAAGGATCTTTTTGTGTGTCTTCAGTCATTATTAAGTGCCTTTATATCGTATAAAATAATTGCTTTTATTAAACATAGCATTTTTGCCCTTATCACAAAAAGCCGTTCTCTATTTTTCTTCACTATTTTACACTTTTTTCTCCAAAAAAATACATATTAATATTGCAAATTCAGTATCTATACCCATAAAAAATTATTACTTATTATCGCCTCACTAAGTAGCTATTTAAAATAAATACTGATAACGAATATTATTTTGCTAAGCACGGCCTGATTAACAATAAATAATCCCATACCGTTTTTATTTATAAAACTCTTTTGGCCACCGTTTGTGTAACCACAACCATTGCTCTGGGTTTTGTTTAATCCAACCTTCTAATTTATCATTAATCACCTGTGTTAAACGATGAATATTCTCCAAATTATTTTCCGAAAATTCTGAATAATCAATCGGTGGCTCAACAACAATACGTAATCGTGCAGGTCCCAAACGTTCTACATACCCTGGAATAATGGGGCACTTTAATTTCAATGCTAAGCTGGCTACTGCAGAAGAGGTCATCGCAGGCCTGCCAAAAAACTGAACTTCTATACCATCATTCATTTTTTGATCACTTAATACACCCAACCTTTGCCCTTGCAATAAATGTTTAAGGGCTTGCCTTGCACCTTTCGATCCTTTGGCGAACATTGGAATTTTTTCTCCCATTGCTTCGTCACGCAATTGCAAAATCAACTGATTGACATATGGATTACTTGCCGCCCTAAAAAAAGAAGAAAAAGGCGTTCCATATTTTGCCACACCTAACGGCAGCATTTCCCAGTTCCCAATATGTCCAGAAACGAATAAAACAGGCCCTGTCTTTTTAGATTGCTCTGTTAAATATTCTGCACCCACAACTTCCCATCCTGGCCCTACAGACGTATTATGGTTCAAATCTGCAAGATGTGGAAATTCTGCTACTGTCCTACCTAAATTTTCCCAAACACCTTTGATCACCCTCTGTCTTTGGGTTGATGTTAATTCTGGCATAACCAAACGCAAATTGGTATCAGCTGTTTTAGACACAGGTAATCTGGTCCCAATTTCACGACAAATAAAAGCACCAACATTAGAAGCTGTTCGTGGAGATAATGCACGTAATAAAGAAAGACATCCTTTTGCCAATATATATTCGTTATATTGTAAAAACTGATGAAAATAAGAGGATATCTTCTTAGGTTTAAAATTTGGCATCATGACTATATTTTATAAATGAGATCATGTGCTATTCTACGAGTGTTTGTTTAAAAAGTGCAAGAGGGCTTTAAGGAAATATTATGACACAAAAATATTATAAAGGCCCAATTAGTGACCATTTTAATGGAAATGTATTTTATAATTTATTTACAGCCGGTAAAATTAAGTATTTAAACGCGTTTGATGGGTTTAAATGGTATATTCATATGATGACCCACGCTTGGACAGGATTAACACCTCATGTCGTGCAATCAGATCCAAAAACCCAAGAAGCAGGCTTAAAGATTACCATGATTGGCCATGCCAGCGTTTTATTACAAATTGAGGGCTTTAATATTTTAGTTGATCCTGTATGGTCACCTAGAATAGGACCTGTATTCTTTATAGGTAAAAAACGAGTTAACCCTCCTGGTGTTGCCTTTTCTCATTTGCCACGTATTGACGTAGTTTTAATCACACATAATCACTATGATCATATGGACATCCGAACCTTACGTCGCCTTTATAAAAAATATCATCCAATATTTTATACTCCCTTGGGTAATGATCTGATTTTAAAAAAACATATTTCTCATAATATGACTATTCATGCGATGGATTGGTTTGAAGAAAAATTGTTCAAGCATCAACTTAAAATCACTTTATGGCCTGCATATCACTGGTCAGCACGTGGACTTTATGATCGCAATCGCTCTTTGTGGGGAGGATTTGTTATATCATCCCCCCATTATAATACCTATTTCACAGGGGATACCAGTTACGGAGATGGCAGTATTTTTAAACAAATCAAAGAACATTTTCCGTCCTTAGATGCCGCCATTATTAATATAGGGGCTTATGCTCCAAGAGCTTTATTAAAAAGCCATCATAATGATCCAAAAGAAGCTGTTGATATTTTCCAAGATTGTGGTGCCAAACAAGCTCTGGGAATTCACTGGGGAACTTTTCAATTAAGCAGTGAGGAAGCTTATGAGCCTGTGCATACTTTATATGGTGTTTTAAGGGATCATTTATTATCAGTAGACCAGTTTATCCCTTTGCGCCCTGGGCAAACGTGGAATGCAGAAGCTCCTGAAGGTGAGGCAAAGCCCGTTGATCCTGCCATCTCAAATGAACTCCTAAAGGGATAACATGCTCTTTGAATGATACTGGCAAACGAGCGTAATCCTTTGGTGTGGTTACCAAGGAAGTTTGATGTTTGTATTTCAAATACAGTAATTTCTCTATGTCTATATTGCTATAAAAATGATGGTCAGGAAAAGCTATTTGCTCCGTGAGATATAATTGGTTTTGTTGTAAAGCACGAAAGAATTTCTCAGGCCGTCCAATACCAGCAAAAGCAATAACCGATTTTCCAGAATAGCAAATAATTCGAGCATCCATTTCTAAGGATGCATGAACAACAGGAAGCTTTTTAGGAAGTAATTTTTTTATATCCATTTGGTCTTCACCAATTAAAATACAGGCCTTGGCGCGTGATAGACCATGATGCAAAAATTCTCGTAAAGGCCCTGCCGGCAGTGCCTTTTGATTACCAAACCCCACAGCGCCATCAATGATAATAATAGGCAAATCTTGATAAAGGGTAGGATTTTGAAACCCATCATCCATAATTAATAATTCTGCCCCGTTTTGAATGGCTGCTTTTGCAGAATCTGCACGATTAGCCCCAACCCAAGTAGGCGCTAATCGTGCTAATAATAACGCTTCATCCCCTACATCATCAACATTATGCTGTGTAATATTGACTAAAACAGGATTCTGATTCTGATTTTTACGTTTATAACCGCGAATTAAAAAAGCAATTTTATAAAATTGTTGAAAATACTTCCCCAATTCTAATACAACTGTTGTTTTTCCTGTGCCACCAACGCTTAGATTTCCGCAGCAAATAACAGGGATTGAAGCCTTATAACTGGGTTTAGATAAACGTTGTTGCGTTATATAATCAGTAATATAAGAAAAAGGCGTTAATATTTTTGCTATCAAAGTTGGAGGGGTTATTTGCCAAAACAAGGGTGCTTTCATGATGCATCCTTCTTTAAATTATATAATCTCAATGCAATTTGTTGAGCCTGTTCATTTTGTTGCCCCATCAAAGATAATGATTTTACAGCATATGCATTACGTTTATCTGAATTACAAAGCATATCATCTACCCAAGCCACTAAAGAATTTAAATCAGAAATAATCGTAACTGCTTGATCCAAAAATTGATAAGCCTGAACAAAGTTATGAATCTTATTGCCCGAAGCAATGACACAATTTAATTTGGCTGGTTCATAAGGGTTATGCCCACCACCTTTAGGCGTTACATCAAAACTATTGCCTATAAAAACAATATCGCATAATCGATAAAATAACCCCAATTCTCCTAACGTATCACATAACCATAGGCCTTGCGCATCTGGAAATTGGTTCAAACTGCGCCTAGGCATCGGTCCTATTTGCTCTATGATTTCTTTAGCTCGTTCTGGATGGCGCGGCACAATAATTGTTATTAAATTAGGATATTTCTTTTGTAATTGATGATGTGCTTTAACAATCAAAACCTCTTCATTTTGGTGGGTAGACGCTGCCAACCACAATGATTTATTATGAAAATGCACTTTGAGTTGTTCAAGCTCTGTTCGATCAAAAGCTAACTCTGGAGCAATTTGTTTAATGTCCCCTAAAAAATCTGCTTCTACACCTAATTTTTTAAAATTTAATTGATCTTGCCGTGAGCGTGCAGCAATCCACTTAAATTTTGAGAGTAATGCATAAGCCGTCTTGCCAAAACGATACCATAGTTTGAAAGAACGATCTGACAAACGTGCATTTAATAAGACCACAGGTATATGATGTTTATACAAAGCATCAATAAAATTAGGCCATAACTCGCTTTCCACAATCACACTCAAAGATGGTCGCCAATAAATAACAAAACGTTCTGTCCAATAAGGAACATCCAAAGGAACAAATTGATGTTGAATATAAGCTCCAAACTCTGGATGTTCTTCGCAATATTTTTGGACAATACGATAAGAGGTTAATGTGCCTGTAGTAATCAAAAAATTCTGATGATGATCAATATGATAAATTGCTGTGATAATCGGAAATAAAGAAATAATTTCCCCTACGCTGGCCGCATGAAAATGGATTATATTTTCAGGCTTGCGCGGCAAAGAAGCAATCCCCATACGCTCTGACAAGCGCTCTTTAATTTCTTTTCCTTTTTTACAACGGTGGCGTAAATATAAAGGTAGTAACGGAGATAATAAGGTTGCAGTTATTTTCCAAAAAAGTAAAAGAAGAGATCGTTTTTTAAAATATAATGACATTATTCTTGCGCTTTACGAGTAACATCATCGATCATAGACACTATTTTTTTTCCAAAATCATCATAATTATCTTTAGTTACAGCAATAGGTTCCCCACAAACTATTTTACCCTTACCAAAAGGCAACGGAATAACCAGTTTATCCCATGTATTTAATCGAATAGAATGACAGTATGCACCCATAGGAACAATTTTTCTTTTTGATAGTAAAGCCAGTTTTAAAACACCTTCATGGCATTGATGCCTAGGGCCTCTTGGACCATCGGGAGTGATAGCTATAACATGGCCTGCTCTAGTATGTTTTAATAACTCTCTAAATGCAGCTGCACCCCCTTTATCTTGACCGCGCTTATTAGATGATCCTTGCACTGTTTGAATACGCCAAGGATTAATCAGTTGTGATATTAAACGCCCTTCACGATTACGACTGATTAAGACATAAAATTGTAAATCGGGATTTTGGGATAATCCCCACCACCATAAACGAGAACCCAATGTTAAATATTCATGCCATAATACCACCAAAGCAGGCTCACCTTGTTGACAAGTTAATAGAGGATAAGCCTCTGATGCTATATCAAACTGCCATCGTGTCGTTTTCAAAGCAAATTTTAAATAAGCACGTAAAATACTAACTAAACTGTTGTGAATAAAATTCTGTTTAAAAAAAAAGGCGATCATAAATTTGCATCGTTATAATAAAAATTAAATTAACTATAAATAATTATTATAATTAATAAAAGAATGAATTTATATTCTGAAGATTTCAAAAGATATATAGTCATTTAATATTGTTTCATAAACAGCTTTATTCAGCTAATATAAAGAGGTTTAATTGTATCGGATAAAGCAGTATTATCGCTTTCATCTTTTAAACGAACGCCACTTATTTGCTTGATAAAACTTTGCTCTAATAACCATGCAAGTTTAAATGCAGCAAGATCATGTTTTAACCCCTCTGGGCGAACATTTGAAATGCAATTACGGTCTGCGTCATTGCGTGTATTGTCTGGCTGCCACGTCATATAAATACCAAGACTATCCGCCGAGGATAATCCAGGGCGTTCACCAATAAGCATAGCAATTGATTTTGCATGTAAGATACTACCTATTTGATCGCCAAGAGCCACTCTAGCCTGATGGGCAAGAATAATTGGCCCTAACTGGATATTTAATTTCTCTAAATAAGGTAGTAATGCACGAATAACGCCCACAGCCTGACGGTCAACGGCATAGGAAGATAAACCATCTCCGATGATAATGATTAAATCAAATGGTTTTTGATACGCCTCTTGTAGATTTTTAATACTTTCTTGGTTTAATTTTCGTCCTAAATCGGGACGTCGTAAATATTCCTCTTGATCTTTTACACAACTATGAACCGTAAGTGTGGATAAACCCATTGCATGTAATTCGCCTTGGATCTTATCGCTATTAAAAGGCTGATGAACAGCATCTCTTGCCTGTGCATGAGAGAGAGAGAAATTTAAAATTTCCTTGGTTGGTAAACTGACCCCATGACGTCCCAATGCAATTCGAGCTTTGGTAAATTGTTTTAAAAATAACCAATTATCAGGAAGTGTCATGTTTATTCTCCTGTAGGTAAAGCTGCTAGTAAAGGGTGATTAGAGTTAGTCGCTTGTAATTGCCCCATTTTATCGGTGATATGCATTTTTTCTAACCATTTGCCGAATTCAGGCGCATGTTTAAGGTTTAGTAAACGACGAAGATATAAGGCATCATGAAAAGAGGTACTTTGATAATTTAACATAATATCGTCGGCGCCAGGAACACTGATAATGAAGGGGATACTGGCAGCCCCTAATAAAGTGAGCAATGTATCCATATCATCTTGATCTGTTTGAGCATGATTTGTATAGCAAATATCACATCCCAAAGGTAAACCTAACAATTTTCCACAGAAATGATCCTCTAAACCTGCTCTGATAATCTGTTTACCATCATATAAATATTCCGGACCAATAAATCCAACAACTGTATTCACTAATAAAGGGTGATAATGTCTTGCTACAGCATAAGCTCTGACTTCACATGTTTGTTGGTCAACCCCATGATGTGCATCAGCGGATAAACAGCTGCCTTGGCCTGTTTCAAAATACATTACATTGTTTCCAACGGTGCCTCTCTTTAAAGAAAGAGCAGCTTCGTAAGATTCTTGCAAGATATTAAGATTAATTCCAAAGCTGGTATTGGCTTTTTCTGTTCCTGCAATTGATTGGAAAACGAGATCGACAGGAATATTTTTTTCTATAAGTTGTATTGTATTTGTAACATGAGTTAGTACGCATGTTTGTGTAGGAATTTCAAAGCGTTGAATGACCTCATCCAACATTTGATTAATTTTTCCTAATATCGGTAAGCTATCACTTGCAGGATTAATTCCAATGACAGCATCACCACTGCCATAAAGTAATCCATCTAACATGCCAGCAGCAATTTCTTGTAAATTATCAGTCGGACTATTGGGTTGTAATCGAGTGCTCAGATGTCCTGGCAACCCTATAGTATTACGAAATTTTGTTACCACATGGCATTTTTTTGCTGCAATAATAAGATCTTGATTGCGCATTAATTTACTGACCGCTGCTGCCATTTCAGGTGTAATCGCAAGACTTGCAGAAGTAATCATTTCTGGTGTGGTTGTATCATCTAAGATCCAATCACGAAAATCACCAACCGTTAAATGACTTATAGGCTGAAATTTATCTTTGTCATGACTATCCACGATAAGACGTGTGACTTCATCTTGTTCATAAGGGATTAACTGATCCTCTAGAAAAGTTTTTAACGGAATATCAGCCAGCGCCATTTTTGCAGCAGCACGCTCTTCATCGCAACTTGCAGCAACACCAGCCAACACATCACCTGATCGTAGGGGAGAGGCTTTTGCCATGACTGTTTTTAAATCTTCAAAAACCCAAGTTTGATTGGCTAAAATTGTTTTATACATCATCTTTACCTGCTGAATGTTGCTAAGTATGTGTTGGATTTTATTGATTTAGTTTATTTCTGGATGATTGAGTAGCTAAAAAATAAAGATATCCTATGCCCATAAATCCAATAAAACATCCTGCCAGCTCAAGATTATAGAGCGCCATTGTAATCAAGCATAACATAGACATTACCATCGCAAAGAATGGTGCAAAAGGGTATAAGAGTGCTTTAAAAGGTCGATGGAGGTTTGGTTCACTGCGGCGTAATTTAAATAAAGATGCCATTGAAATAATATACATCAACAAAGCACCAAATGCAGCTACGGTCATGATACTTGCTGTTAAGGGTTGATTGGCAATGATAATAAGCGAGTCTGAGAAAATTGCGCCAATACCAACAAATCCTCCTGCAAGAATAGCAAGATAAGGCGTATGGGTGTATTTATTTACTTTTGCTAAACATGAAGGTAAATAACCCTCTCTTGCCAAAGAAAAGATTTGTCGAGAATAACCCATAATAATCCCGTGCAAAGAGGCAATCAATCCAAAAAGCCCCAACCAAACCAACATAGTTAACCATATACTTTTCCCACCAACAACAGCTTTCATTGCTTGTGGCAGGGGATCATTAATATTGGCTAATAAACGCCAGTCGCCTTTTGCACCGCCTGCAAACAACATAATGAATAAAGCAAGTATAGTAACCGTAATAATGCCAGCGCCTAGTGCTTTTGGAATTGTGCGTTGTGGGTCTTTGGCTTCTTCTGCTGCCATAGATGCCCCCTCAATGGCAAGGAAAAACCAAATTGCAAAAGGGGTTGCAGCCAGCATTCCTTCAATCGTAGAGAAATGAAATTGATTTTGTCCACCCCATCCGTTATTGGCAAAATGTTCCCACGAAAAAGTGGGTGCAACGATTACCATAAAAAGAATCAGCGCGAAAATAGCGAGTAATGTCACAACTAATTCAAAGGTTGCTGCAATATGCACACCAATAATATTCAACCCCATAAAGAGCAAAAATGCCGTACAAGCAATTAATTTTGTATTAATAAAAGGAAATTGAACATTGATATAAGCCCCAATTGCCATAGCAATCGCAGGGGGCGCAAAGACAAATTCAATTAATGTGGCAAATCCCGCAAAAAAACCAATTGTGGGTCCAAAAGCCCTTAAAGCATAAGCAAAAGGACCACCAGCATGTGGAATAGCTGTACTAAGTTCTGTTAAGCTGAAAATAAAGCAGCAATACATTAATGCAATTAAAAGGACAACTATTAAAAAACCTAATGTCCCAGCAGAGGCCCAACCATAGCTCCATCCAAAAAAAGACCCTGAAATTACTAATCCAACAGCAATTCCCCACAGATGAAAACCACTTAATGTTTGTTTAAGAGACGAATTTGAGGACAACATTAGCAATCCTTTATATAGTTTCAAAATCTTCTTAAAATGCTAATTAAATTATAAAAATAATGCAATTTAAAAAATATTTTAAATGATTTTTTATTAATAAAGGAAAGAAATTTCTAAAAAGCTTCTTAGATGTGTATCTCAGAAAGATCACTCTCATATAAAAAAAGCGATATAGCTTTTACTATATCGCTTGTAATCGTAATTAAACTTTCCAACGTAATCCAGAAAGTCGTTTTTCTTTTAAAACAGAGGGCTGATACGCCTCTTTAAAATCATGCATTGCCTTTTGCCAGCTTTGCACATTTGCTGTTTCAGGCAAAGCAACTGTGGTAAATCCTGTACGGATTAAAAACTGATACTGATCAGAAATTATTTTACCTGTTGCTCTGATCTCTCCCATAAATTTTAATTGCTCACGGATTTTTCTGGCTTGAGAAAAAGCTCTGCCATCCTTGAAAACAGGAAAGTTCAAAACGATAACTTCCAATCGATCAATATAGGGTTTTAACGTATCCACATCCTGATCACAGGGGAAAATAACCCCTAATGGTTGGCTGATAGTGTTGACGTCAATTTCAGTTAAATATGCGAAAGGCACAATAATTGATCCTTGAGGCAAAGGAGAAGGAATATCCCCCTCTAGCATCTTCCAAGAATCAGGCATAATTTCTCCATTTCTAAGCAGTGGCATAAACAATCTCCTTAAATGGTGCTGTGCCCAGACGGCGATACGTATCAATAAAATGCTCATTAGCTTGACGTTGCTCAAGGTAAAAATAAATCAGCTTTTCGACAGCTTTTACAGCTTCTTCTGCTTTTACCGCAGCCCCTAGAATAGAGCCAATCGCAGCCCCTTCTTTATAAGAAGATCCACCAAGTTTAATTTGATAAAATTCTTCACCTTTTTTATCAACGCCCAAAACACCAATATTCATAATATGATGATGCGCACAAGAGTTAATACATCCATCAACCCCAATATTCACAGGACCAATTTTTTCTTGCAGTTCTATATCTTCAAACAAAGCTGCAATTTGCTTAGCCACAGGAATAGAGCGTGCATTCGCAAGCGCACAATAATCCATGCCTGGACAACACACAATATCGGTAATCAACCCTAAATTCGCTGTCGCAAGTTGCTGTTTTTTCAACCCTTGCCATAACTCATAAAGCTTGTCTTTTTGCACATGTCCCAATACTACGTTTTGTAAATGGGTTACGCGAACTTCACCAAAAGCATATTGATCTGCTAAGTCAGCCAAAGCATGCATTTGTTCAGTTGATGCATCCCCAGGGGTTTTTCCCACTTCTTTCAAAGAAATTACCGCAGCAATATAATCATTATGAAAATGAGGATGTGTATTATTTTTTACCCAACGATCAAATTCTTTATCTTGAGCACGATGCGCTTCTAAAACTTCAGAAGCTTGTGGATGATTTTTCAGATTAGGACGACCAAAACGCTCTTGGATTTGAACAACTAAATCATCGGATAAGCGATATTGATCCAAATCCATCGTAGCAAATTCTTTTTCAACTTGCTCTCGATAAGCATCAATCCCTAGGTTTTCAACCAGGATTTTAATCCGAGATTTATAAAGGTTATTACGAGAACCATGAAGGTTATATACTCGAATAATCGCCTCTATATAAGCAATTAAATGTTCAGGAGGCAAATCATCACGAATGATTTTCCCTTTATAAGGAATACGCCCCAAACCACCCCCGACCCAAACCTCGAAAACAGGTTTTTGATCATCATTTAACCGTGTTAAAATACCGATATCATAAAAACATGCTGCAACACGATCGTTCGACGAGCCACTAATTGCTATTTTAAACTTGCGCGGTAAGAAGGTAAATTCTGGGTGCAACGTTGACCATTGACGCATAATTTCTGCGTAAACTCGAGGATCAATGATTTCATCCTCTGCCAAACCTGCGAACTCATCACTGGTAATATTACGAATACAGTTCCCACTGGTTTGCAACGCATGCATTTCGACAGAGGCCAGATGCGTTAAAATATCTGGCATTTCTTCGAGTTTAACCCAGTGAAATTGTATATTTTGTCGGGTTGTAAAATGTCCATAACCACGATCATAATATTGAGAAATGTAAGCCAGCCCTCGTAACATTGTCGAAGATAAAATCCCATAAGGGATCGCAACACGTAACATATAAGAATGAAGCTGCAAATAAACACCATTCATTAACCGTAATGGTTTAAATTCATCTTCTGATAACTCGCCACTTAACCTGCGTTCAATTTGCGAACGAAACTGGTTAATACGTTCTTTTAAAAAATCATGGTCAACTTGATCGTAATTATACCGACCAACCGCCAAAGACGGATTAGAAGAAATAGGATTATTATTCATTTGGTATTGTTTCTTGTATTGAACGAGGGTTAAATTCTGGATGAGTGCTGGGCCCAAAGGCTCTAACTTGTTCTCGTGTTGTAAGTGGAATATTATTGGAATTTAACTCTACAGAATAAGGATCAATAATATATTGTGCTGCCACATCTTTCTTGGCTTGTTCTTGTGCGAACTCAAGGTCAGATTGTGAAGAAGTTACTTGTGCTTCTTCAAGTTTAACGCTCCAATACCCTTGATCAGTCAACCACACAACACGCCCATCAGCAAAACGATTTGCTGTGATTACCGACTTTAATTCTTCTTTTGCATTTTTATTTATAGTAACCACAATTTGATGTCCTTATCAGTAGATAGTAATAATCGTTTCTTATACTATATACTCTTATTCTTATAATATACAAATAATTTTACGAGTATTTTTATACTACCAAAAAATATAGTGAAAGATTATTAAAATCCTTCACTACAAAAAAATATTAATCTGTATGCTGTTCTATAATTTAGCGATTCATTAATACGGCCAAATTTGCATTTTCTAACATATAGCTTGTAACCCCACCCAAAATCATTTGTTTCCAACGTGGATGAGAATAAGCACCCATACAAAGCATATCAGCACCAAATTCATGACATTTTGAAATCATACTTTCACCAGTGCTTCTTTCCCCTTTAATCACACAAAGCTCAACATTAACGTCATAAAATTTAAGATAATCAGCAACATCTTGAATATCCAGACCACGCTTTGGATAATCATCACTATATAAAATAGCAACTTTTTCCGCAGAATTCATCCATCTTAAGGCTGTATGTAACGCTGCTGCTGCTTCGACACTGCCATTCCATGCAATACAGATACGCTTACCAACACTTGCTGGTCTTTCTTTTGGCGCAATAAGAATAGGACGACCACTTTCAAATAAAAGCGCATGTAACATTTCAGAAGAAGAAATATGCTCATTTGAACTTGGATGCGCAACAACTGTAATATCAGATAACCGAGACCAATAAGTCGCGACTTCGGTTTCTCTGCCTGCTAATGCTCTAAAACTAGCTGTCTTCCCTTTTTCTGCAACTTGGCTTGCTTCTGCATCAACCACTTTGATATTATTTTGATCCACGAAATCATCAAACATTTTACGCGCAAATCTTAAACGTTTTGTACCTTCATGTTCTGCTATCGCCATCACTTCTTCAATCATGGTTCCAGATAGTCCCTCACCCGTCAAAGGAATAATATCTTTTTTATCTGGGCGAATATGCATTACTGCCAAATGCGCGTCATATCCTTCACATAGTAAATTTGCCGTAGCCAAAGTCGCATCAGTTAAAGGCGTTCCTTGAATAGGAACAAGAACTTTTTTAACTTTAATCATATTAAATATTCCTTAATAAAGAATTAGATGATGAAGGATAGATATTCAAAAAAGACAGGGTCTATTGCTCCGTTAGTAGCTCAAGCTCAATAAGATATACTTATTTTTATAAATTAAAATTATGACAGAAATCAAAAAATCTAGCAAAGAGTATTTATATTCACGGTTATTATACGCTTTAACGTTTTTGTGATTTGTCTAAAAACAACAAAACTTTAGAAATAATCCACCTCTTTTCTTTCTATTGTAAATCAGGTATTAAAAATATAATTGCGGTTTTTTCTCTTTATTAATTATAATAACTGCTAATACATAGAAATTTATAAATTGGCTTAAAGCTAGGAATTTGTCATGTCAAATGAAAACGCTGTACTTCCATTAGAAGGGAAGTTAATGCAGGGCAAACGTGGATTGATTATGGGAATGGCTAATAATCACTCTATCGCTTGGGGAATTGCAAGGGCTTGTGCTTTACAAGGAGCAGAGTTAGCATTTGCATATCAAGGTGAAGCCCTAGAAAAAAGAGTTAGACCTTTGGCTGCAAGCCTAGGTTCTGATTATTTAATCCAATGTGATGTTGGTGATGATAAAGATATTGAAAAAACATTTAAAAATATAGAAGAAAAATGGGGGAAACTTGACTTTGTCGTGCATGCAATTGGTTGGGCAGATAAACAATATCTACGTGGACGTTATGTTGATACACCTAGAGAAGCTTTCTTAACCGCATTGGATATTTCTTGTTTTTCATTTACAGCTGTTGCCAAAGAGGCCTCTAAACTTATGAAACACGGCGGTTCGTTATTAACGCTGACCTATTTAGGTGCAGAACGTGTCATGCCTCATTATAACGTGATGGGTATTGCCAAAGCTGCACTAGAATCATCTGTGCAATATATGGCCGCAGATTTAGGTATAGATAATATTCGCGTAAATGCAATTTCCGCAGGCCCGATCAAAACCTTGGCTGCTAGTGGAATTGGGGATTTCCGTTATATTTTAAAATGGAATCAATTAAACTCTCCACTGCAACGCAATGTTACCATTGACGAAGTTGGTGGCGCAGGGGTTTATTTCCTTTCTGACCTTTCTCGTGGTGTCACAGGAGAAATCCATCACGTTGATTGTGGATATCATATGGTTGGTATGAAAAATCCAACAGCACCTGATATCGCTTTGGCTTCTGAAGACTAATTTTAACTTTAATATACAAGTGAGCATATAAACCATGTCGTGTAATAGTTTTGGAACTTTGTTTCGTGTAACGACATGGGGGGAAAGTCACGGACCTGCAATCGGGTGTGTTGTGGATGGATGCCCCCCACAAATTCCTTTGACCGAAGAAATGATTCAACCTTGGCTTAATTTGCGTAGACCTGGGCAATCTAAATTTACAACGTCTCGGAATGAACCTGACCGTGTTAAGATCTTGTCTGGAGTATTTGAGGGCAAAACAACAGGCACGCCAATTTCTTTGTTGATTGAAAATACCAATCAACGCTCCAAAGATTATTCCAATATTGCCCAATCTTATCGCCCAGGACATGCAGACATTGCTTATGATTTAAAGTATGGCATTCGTGATTATCGGGGTGGTGGGCGATCTTCAGCCAGAGAAACGGCAATGCGGGTTGCTGCTGGTGCTATTGCTCGATTAATTCTGGGTGATCAAATAACCATCCGCGGTGCTTTGGTACAAATTGGGGATCGCAAAATTAATCGTGATCGTTGGTCTTGGGATGAAGTAAAGAAGAATGAATTCTTTTGCCCTGATGGTGAAATGGTGCCTCAATGGCAAGATTATTTAAATTGTATTCGCAAGCAAGGCTCTTCGATTGGTGCTGTCATTGAGATTGTTGCTGAGGGAGTTCCTGCGGGATTGGGTGCACCTATTTATGGCAAACTAGATTCAGATATTGCGCAGGCAATGATGAGTATTAATGCTGTTAAGGGTGTTGAAATTGGTGAAGGCTTTAATGCCGCCACTTTACGTGGTGAAGAAAATGCCGATCCTATTTATGTGAATGATGGCAAGCTATCATTCTCATCCAATCATGCTGGGGGGATTCTAGGCGGGATTTCAACAGGGCAGCCCATTAATGTACGCTTTGCGGTTAAACCAACCAGCTCTATTTTAATTCCACAACCTTCTATTGATTCCGAAGGCAATGCCACAGACGTGATTACCAAAGGAAGACATGACCCTTGCGTTGGTATTCGTGCGGTGCCAGTCGGTGAAGCGATGATGGCATGTATCCTCGCCGATCATTGGTTAAGGCATCGCGGACAAATTGGGCAATTTCGATCTAGTATTTTAGATTAGAATTTACAAATAAAAAAAGGTTCCTAATACTAATGGCAAAAGATTTCCAATGTTCCTCAACAACTTTATCATCAGTATTGCCCTATGTATTTATTATATGATTACTTTAAACCAACGCCAATACTTGTTGCACAATCTTCATTATCTAATGTAGTTCCAACGCCAAAACCTCCCCAATCTAAATTTGCACTATAACCAATAGCTGGATTCTCTACTGGATGAAGAGTTAATAAGGAACGAATATTTAAATTATATCTATTTTTTAATAATTTTGTACTCACACATTGCCTTTGATCAAGAAAAAAATTAATATTCTCAACAGGAATTTTACTATTTTTCCTAGTAATTAAATCAACATTCGTTACAATCACACCATCACGCGTAATAAAAGGACCAGCAGTATAAAAACCAAATAGCTCATTTTTATTTTTTAAATGTAATTGATTATTAAATAATACCTGTGCTTGCTTCAAGGTAATCGGTAGAGGTTTTGGCAAATTACCAATCAATTCGACTAATGTATATTTGAGCACAGGATAGTGTTGTGCTTCTATTGGTGCAGAATATCGATAGAGCTGTTGGGAACATCCTGCGGCTAATAAACAAAAAACTAATGTTATAGATAATAAAATATATTTAATGTTTTTTAACAATATTTGCACAATAATCACCATAATATTTCGTATATGTTGGAAAAGGTTTAGAACTTACTTGATGCATTGAGTATAAATCTCCTATCTGATTTATAGCATCTGATCTATTATTCTGTTCCATAATTTTTTGAAAATTATTCATTTCTTCTAAAGAATCATTACCATTATTAAAAATATCAACAATATTATTACTATTCTTCAAAATTTCTTTGCGCACAATAACACTATTATAAACAGCCTCTGCCTCGCTCCCTGGCCCTTTCATTGCAGAAGCAATACATGCCTCCATAGAGGAAGTATCATATTGTATTTCATGTTGAGCATGTCCGACCTCATGCGCCAATATTGATGTTACATATTTTTCTTTTTGTATCGCATAAGATGGGTCAGGATCATTTTGAGGATTATATTGTATATTAATCAAAATTTTATTTTGCTTATTATCTTTATCAAAATAAGTTATAGATCCTTTTCCTGGTGCATTCCATTCAAATGCCCATTTATGATCTTGTAGCTCTTTAATTTGACGAACCAATGTTGGTGATAAAGAAGCATATCGATCGACTCCATCGCCTAAGCCAGTATGCACTCTAATTGGTACGGTCAGTAAATTAAATTGATTTTTTTGATTTTGCCAAGGTTGTAAGTTATTTGCTGTATTTTTCATCTGTCTAGCAGAGTGCTTTTTATGTTTATCTTGCCATGTGGGCATCATTTAATCCTTTTCTACAATTAATTTTCTGTATTGCTATCCGCATTAATGACATCCATCACGATTTCTTTGGCGCTGTCTGTACAAACACCAAATTCTGGGTGATATTCGAAATAGCTCACCACAGAGCAAGAATCATCATATTGATCTTCGGCATTAATCGAGAATTTTTCGATTTTCACATCGTCACAATAAAGAGGAAATAAAATATCGCTATATTGTTTAAATTGTTCCGTTGCCCATGCATCATTAAATCTGACGGTAAAGGCTTTGGCCATTTGCAGGGCAGCAACATTCCCTGTGCCTACAAAGCGCATATTCATGGTTATTTCTGACCTAGCCCATAGAATTTTATATTTATCGGTATAACGCGTTTCTGTGCTGGACAGTTGATTTTCATCAATCACTTGCAAAATAACATAAGGCGGTTTAGGTGGAGAAACTCTGTTCACCAATCCTTTGATGATTTTTAATTTTACTCCTTTAATCGGGATGGCTTTTTGTAAAAACTTGCCGACTAAATTATACATTTCTTTGTAAGTTAATGTTTTTAATTCTGGAAAATCTTGATCCTTTGAGGCTTTGGCTATTACTTGAGTGTGTGTTTTTTTGATTGTCATTTAATTGATCCTTTTAAAAATAATGATAAAAATATAAAAAAAAACGCAGCTATGGCGTCTTGATTGAAGTATTTTCTTAATTTGGAAAATTGGCATAAAAAAACGACCTTTAAATAGGTCGTTTCTAATATAAAATACGAGTATATTACTCTATTTATATAATCTCATATTTGTTCAATAGTTTGAATAAATAAAGAAAAAGTATTCATTTACTATTTAATAAAAAACTTTTCAAATTACTTTTAATCTTAGCATCTTATTCGAATTATTAATTTTATTAATTATTTAACCCATAATGCAAACTGTTTTAAATCAACATTACCACCACTAAGCACTATACCTATTTTTTTTCCTTCAATTGGTATCGTTTTTTTTATTACAGCAGCAGCAGCCAAACATCCTGTGGGTTCTACAATCATTTTCATACGTTCTGCAAAAAAATGCATCATAGAGATTAATTCTGGATCAGAAACAGTAATAATATCATCCACTAATTTTCGAATAATAGGAAAATTATATTGTCCTAAATGCGTTGTTACCGCACCATCAGCTATGGATTTTGGTGCGGGAATAGTCACTATCTTGCCTTTACGTAAAGATTGTTGTCCATCATTTCCAGCCTCAGGCTCAACCCCAATGACTTTGATATTAGGTAGTAAATGCTTGGCTGATAATAAAGATCCTGCTAATAATCCCCCACCACCCAAAGGCACAAATAAATAGTCTAAGGATCCAACATCTTCTATTAGTTCCTTAACAGCTGTTCCCTGACCTGCAATAACGTCAGGATGATCATAAGGGGGGATAAGTGTTAAACCTTGTTCATGGGATAATTGCTGAGCTATAGCTTCTCTATCCTCTGTATAGCGATCATATAAATATATTTCTGCGCCATATCCTTTGGTTGCTGCCATTTTAATTTGCGGCGCATCCTTGGGCATAACAATTAATGCCCTTGTTTGATGTAATTGGCTGGCATAAGCGATCGCTTGAGCATGATTACCAGAAGAATAAGTAATTACACCCGCCTTACGTTGCTCATCTGTTAAACAAGCAATAGCATTAAAAGCCCCTCTAAATTTAAAAGCACCAACATGTTGATAATTTTCACATTTAAAATAAAGATGTGCTTTACTTAACTGATCCGCAGTTCTTGATGTCAAAACGGGCGTTCGAAATGCTTTATTTTCAAGTCTTAAAGCAGCAGCTTCTACATCTTGATACGTCACAGATAATTTCATTTTATTCTCTTAAAAAGGTTTAATCACAACCATGATCACAATAATAATCATTAAAATTGTTGGAATTTCATTCATATAACGATAAAATTTTTCAGAATGCTTGTTTTTATCATTTAAAAACTGCTTGCGCCACCGAGAACAAGCTCCATGAAATGCAAATAAAAGCAATACAGCAATAATTTTTGTGATCCACCATCCAGAATGCATATCAACTATGCCTGGAATTGATGCCAATAATGCACCCAAAATAAATGAACAAATCATTGCTGGATTAATTATAATCCGTTGAAGTTTACGTTCCATAATTTTGAAACGTTCACTTTCTTCAGATCCAACCTTGGTTTGGCAATGATAAACAAATAATCTAGGCAAATAAAATTGTCCCGCCATCCATGCAATAATTGCTATGATATGAAATGCTTTTATCCATAAATAATAAGGTGCAAGTGCGATCAGCATAATAAACCTTTATTTCTTTTGACTTTGAACAACTTCTTTAATGAAGTCTGTGGCTTCATTTAAAGACGCTACACGAATTAATCCACGATAATCAGGAGCTGGTTTATCCAGATCTCTTAATAAAATACAAACAGATCCTGCATCATAAGCTGCTTTTAATCCTGTATCAGAATCCTCGACAACAATACAATCTTCTGGGTTAACGCCTTCCTGTTCAGCTGCATGTAAATATAAATCAGGAAAAGGTTTTGGACGTTCCATATCACATCCTGAATGAGTACGATCTTTTTCAAACCAATGTGCTAGTTTTGATGTATTGAATTTGATTTTCATTTCTTCATGAGAAGAATTTGATCCTATACGATAAGGAATATTTAAGTCTTTTAATGTTTGTAAAATAGTTTCTACACCCTCAATAGGGTGAATATCATGATGCATGGCTTCTACAATAAGATCATGTGCATGTTCTCGCCAATGTATTGGTAAAGGCATTGTCACATGTTTTTTCATTTCTTTTTCAATATCAACTAATTGAACGCCTGTGAATAATGCTCTGGCTTCTGGACCTGTAATATTCCAACCGTGTTTTCTGGCCTCTTTACCTAACACATCACCAACAAGATGCTCGCTCTCGACAAGTACTCCATCACAATCAAAAATAACAAGTTTCAATTGTCCATCGGCATGTACTCCTTTGGGAGCTTGTGCAATAGCTTTTTTAATATCTTCTCTCATTTTTAAATCCCTTTATTTTAAATTACGAACAGTATTTACCAGTTCATAAACATGTTCAACAGGCGTTGTTGGAAGAACACCATGTCCTAAATTAAGGATATGCCGTCTATTTTTTAATTCAAGACATATATTGTGAACTTCTTGTTGCAAAACATTTGGATTATGCAATAAACATAAAGGATCAATATTTCCTTGAAAAGCTATTTCTGGATTAATTGTTTTATTGAGTAAGGTAATATCAGCAGTTTGATCAATCCCAACTGTTTTTAATCCTGTTCCATCAATATAAGATTGCAATTTCGTTCCTGCTAAACGAGGAAAACCAATAATAGGAATATGAGGGTATTTTTGTTGAATTGCTTCAACAATTTGGCGTGTTGGTTGAATAACATATTCATTAAATAAAGAGACAGGTAATAATCCACCCCAACTATCAAATAGCTTAACAGCTTCAGCACCAGCTTCAATTTGACGACAAAGATAATCGGTCGTTGTTTGAACAAGTAAATTAATAATTTTCTTAAATAAAGTGGGATTTTCATACATCATCTTAAAGACATTGCCAAAATCCTTAGAACTTCCTCCTTCAACCATATAACAAGCAACGGTAAAAGGTGATCCTGTAAACCCAATTAAAGTTACCGTCTTCGCTGCTGCTGTTCCAATTGAGTCTTGACCATTTATAATTTTATTTAATCGTCTTATTGCTTCTAGAACAGGCTCTGTTTTTTCTTCTATTTGATTTGGATTAAGTTTCTGTAAATCTTGTTCTGATTGAATGGGAGGTAATACAGGTCCTTTTCCTTCAATAAATTGTAAATCTTGTCCCAAAGCCCAAGGTAAAATTAAAATATCTGAAAATAGAATTGCTGCATCAAAAGCAAACCGTCGAATAGGTTGTAATGTAATTTCCACAGCAATATCAGGTGTTAAACAACGTGTTAAAAAATCAGCTTGTTGCCTTAAGAGCCTAAATTCTGGTAAATATCTTCCTGCTTGTCTCATTAACCAGACAGGAGGTGGCCACACAGATTGACCATTAAGAACGGTTAAAAGTTTTTTGTTTGTTGAGGACATTAAGGAAACTTTCTGTTTATTTTTTTCATTTGTTTTTTCTCTTTTACAAGTTTAGCAAAAGTTTTCCTTTTTTACATTCCCTTAAAAAATAAAAAGAAAATTTAAATTTATAGTGTTTGTTTATTGTTGCCTGTTAGTACTGTGGTACCCAGCTTTCAAAAAATGTACCCCATTTTTATCACAGAGTGTACAGTTTTTAACAGATTGATTTTATTTAACAAAACTGAGTTATCCAGATATTATCACCCTACCCCTGTGTACAACTCACTGAATTCAAAAAAGAGAGTACAATCCCCAGTACTCGGTACCCCTATCTTTTTACTGTCGTACAATCCCCATGTACCTCAATGTACCACAGACACAAATACAAGTTATACTTACTTAAAAATTATTATAGAATCGGTTTTAAAATATGAATTAGGTTTGATTTAAAGAATTCTTTTTTGCTACAAGATAAAGATCATAGTGAAAATAAATAAAAGGATATTCGATATGAGTATAAAGCGCATCAATCAATATAAAACAGCGCCTGTGATGATGAAGGCTATGATGGATCTTGAAAAAACAACTCATGAATCTATTTTACCTCTTTCTCTAAGAGAATTAGTAAAAATCCGCGCTTCTCAATTAAATAACTGTGCGTTTTGCTTGAATATGCATACCAAAGACGCTTTAAAAGCTGGTGAAGAAATTAATAGATTAATGGCAATTAGTGTATGGAAAGAAAGCTCTTTTTTTACAGACCGTGAACGTGCTGCATTATTATGGACTGAAACATTAACTTTATTGTCGGAAAAAGAAGCTTCAGATGAGATATATCAAAAAGTTTCGGATCAATTTAATGATCAAGAGCTAGCAGAATTAACTGTTATGATTGCAGTTATTAATGCATGGAATCGTTTTGGTGTTGGTTTAGCTATGAAAGCAGAATAGTCTGAAGAAATAGTCAGATTTTATAATAATCTTCTTTACGTTGAAATAATATAATTACGACAATAGTTTGAAGTTGTTTATAAAATCGATGGAAATTTAAAGATTATAATTTTATATTTAATCGTTGATTTTTTATTATTTACTGTTTATATGTTTTTGACAATGGGGTCATAGCTCAGTTGGGAGAGCGTCTGGATGGCATTCAGAAGGCCAGGGGTTCGATTCCCCTTGACTCCACCATTTTAAAATATATTAATTTTATTAAATATTTAAAAATTCATGTAGATTCTCATAAAACTGAGTGTATAATTTTTTAAATTAAGTATGCCGTTATTCATCAACACCTTTTAGTTTTTGTTGGTTTAAAGCTAGCAGTAATAACTTGTAAAAATTTAATTTTACAATTCATTCTGTATTTGTTGTACAATTCAGAATTACATTTTAATCTGTTAAGAATATAGTTTATAATTAAGATATTTTTGTTTATGAACGGACAATGCTTGTTTAATAAATAAAAAAGTTTATTTTAAAGTCTAAGGGTGATTTGTACAATATCTAACTATAATTTCAATGTATAAATATCAATAAAATTTATATTAATTTTAATATAGAATTCTCAAATTTTTATAATTGATGTATGATTAAACCTAAACCAAGCAATTCGATTGAATAAAATATGTTGTCAAACATATTATAATCATTTTATTAAACTTAAAAGAACATATGACAACACCAAATGAATTGAGATTTATCGCTAGAGTAGCCCGAATGTACTACCTCGATAATATGAAACAGCCTGATATTGCAAAACATTTATATATTTCACAAGCAACAGTATCGCGTTTATTAAAAAAAGCAGTGGCAAAAAATATTGTACAAATTTCAATTAATGAACCAGAAAATACATTTCTAGAGCTAGAAGAACAAATTAAAAATTATTTTGGATTGTCAGAAGTTGTTATTGCTGCTTGTGAGCAAGATCAAGAAGAACAAATTTTTTTACATATTGGACAGGCTGCAGCACAATTTTTTTCTGCTACCATGCAACAAGATGAGGTTATTGGTATTTCATCTTGGAGTGAATCCTTGCTTAGTATGGTTAATCATTTAAACCATAATTTTAAAATATCAGCAAAAAAAATCATCCAAATTCAAGGTGGAATTGGCAGTCTAACAGTAAAAAAACATGCTGCTATACTCAGTTCAAAACTTGCAAAAATTACTCATGCAGAAACAGTTTTATTACCTGCACAAGGAATTTTTGGCTCAACAAAGGCTAAAACTATTTTAATGGATGACCCTTATGTCAAAGCGACATTGTCTCAATTCAACGAGATTACCATGGCATTGGTTGGTATTGGCCCTATTTCTCTAGCTAAACTTCTGGCGGATAGTGGCAACATCTTAACCAAAGCTGAAATGAACACAATTACACAGAAAAAAGCTGTTGGTGACATTTGTTTACATTTTTATAATAATAAAGGTAAGCCTTTAGAAACAGCTATCGATCAACGTATTATCGGGATTACCTTGGATCAATTAAAAAAAATCCCTCGTGTTATTGGTGTTGCTGGAGGGAAAAATAAGACCGATGCTATTCTTGGTGCATTATCTGGACGTTTAATTAATATTTTAATTACAGACCAATATACAGCAATGCGTATTCTTCAAAGTATTGCACCTAAATTACAAAAAAAAAAATAAAATATGGTATGGAATAAAGGGCAAAAAACAAAAAAAAGCTATTTATAGATGTCCAAGTAAGATATTCTAGCATTAGGTAATTTATTACATACAGATATGTCTGAACTTATAACTGACATAAAAAGTTTATCACACAATTACCGTGTTGGAAAACATATGTATGAACTGGTTAAAGAAAATAATTGGTGTATTCAACAAGAGAAATTTTACAGTGTTGAATAAGCATTGTCATACACTGTTATTATTATTATAATAGCAGTGTATGACAGGCGATTAAGACATAAACATACCACCATCAATATTGATGGTTTGACCCGTTACATAAGCTGATTGCGGTCCTGCCAAGAATGAGATAACATTTGCGACGTCTTCGCCTGTACCTGCACGACCCATAGGAATTTTTGATACCCATTCAGCCATTAATTCGCCTGGTTTATAATTCCCTAACATTTTTCCCCAATGCTCATCATTATATGCCCACATATCAGTTTCGATTATTCCTGGGCAAAAAGCATTTACAGTAATACCTTCTTTGGCAACTTCGTGTGCCAAACTTTGCGTGATCCCCATGACTCCGAATTTACTGGCTGCATAATGAGGGGTATAAATAAATCCTTGGCGTGCTTGACCAGAGGCAGTATTAATTAAACGTCCACCTTGACCATGTTTACGAATTCTAGCAATAGCTTCCTGGCAACATAAAAAGACACCTGTCGTGTTCACATCTAGGACTTTTTTCCATTCTTGCTCGGTCAGATTTTCAATCTTAGCAATAGTAATCACCCCTGCATTTTGAACTGAGATATCGACACGACCAAATTGTTCTTCGGCAAAATCGTATAAACGAATAACGTCCTCTTTGTTCGTTACGTCCATTTCAAAAGCAACAGCTTGGCCGCCATTTTTATTAATACGCTCGGCAACTTCATTTACTTTGGCTTCATTGGATGCAACTACAACTTTGGCACCATCTTTTGATAAACGTTCTGCAATCGCTGCACCAATACCACGACTTGCGCCTGTAATAACAGCAACTTTATTTTGTAAACTCATGGGATCTCTCCTCTAAACTATGTAAAAATATTAATAAACTAAAAATTAACTAACTCTTTGCCACTATTGGGGGCGAAGCAGGATTATTATCATCCTTTTTTTTGATAAAACTACGGTGGTCAATGTTCACAAAAGCCATCACAATAGCTGCTGAGAAATAAAGAGCTGCATAAATCCAAATAACACCAACAGCACCAATAGAATGAATAAATATGCCAACAATACCTGGGCCAAAGAATGTACTGAGACCAGCCGCAAGGGTTAGTACAGACATCGCAGCACCTTTATTTTCTGGTGCCAACATTGGCATAATCGCATTGATTGGAGTATAAGCAGCCAGACAGGCCCCATATGCACATGCTGCAAGCCAAGTTACAAAATATCCACCGCCCCATGTAGGAATATAGAAGAATAAAAGTGTTGTTAATCCACAACCAACACATCCTCCCCATGCAACAGTATTTTTCCAACCCCATTTATCACCCAACATTCCCCAAAAATAATTGGTAATCATATTGGTAATCCATAATGAAGCAAGCATTTGTAGCCATTGACTAATCGTAAACCCTAAATTTTGTAAAACTAGGGGTAAGAAAATCGGAAAACCATAACTTGCAAGCGTATTGACTATTCTGACATAACCACACAGCCCAAGTTTAGGAACTTCGAAAATAATCGTAATTCCTTTAAGCAAATATAAAATAGATGTTTTTTCTTCAGAATTTGCTCTTTTCTTAGATTTAATAGCATCTTTATCGACTAATAGTGCAATAGCTCCGCCTAAACAAACAAAGACTAAGGCACTCCACAACACGTGGATTTCGGTCATAAATTTAAGTGTAACGCTGGAATACATCACCCCAAGCACACTTAAACCACAAGCATAACATGACCAGAAAATACCACCTGCTGTTGAAAGTCTATCTACTGGTGCTTCATAAGTCACATATACTAGGAATCCATAAACAAACAAAGGATAACTTAGTCCTCTTAACGCATAAGATGGCAACATCACTGCAAAATTATGACTTGGAATACCAAACGTCAAAAAGAAAAAGGAGCCAATACAGAACATAATCAATCCTGCAAACATAACGCGTCTGACACCAAACATTTCTGTTAAAACACCAGAAAGAAATGCTGAAAAAGAAGCTGTTAATCCATACACACTAAATAATAAGGATGATTGTTCAATCGATAATCCATTTTTAATGAGATAAGGAGATAACCATCCTTGTTCTAGCCCTTCACCAGCCATAAAAATCATCACACCTATGTATCCCAACATTAATTTTGGCGTGATAAATACCTTTTCTACAAAACTACTCCACATAATTATCTCCTGTTTCTTTACAAGATAATTTAGAGTTTATAGCCGTTTTTCTAAAAAGAAGACGCAACTTCCCCTTCAAGAATAATTTGGTTTTAAAACACATATTCTTGTCCCTTTTAAGGTAAAGCTGTTTATATTTTATTTAAAAAACAGCTTTATATATTATTATGATTTTGATCTACAAAAGGCTTACCAACAGCAGAATCCACCATCGACCAGTAAATTAACGCCTGTGCAAAAAGATGCTGCTTCGGATAATAAGAATATTGCTGGCCCAGCCATTTCATCAGGATCGGCAATACGTTGCATCGGTGTTTCTGATGCAAATTGCTTCATTTGGTTAACCATTTCAGGACGTGTATTCATTGGCGTTGCGGTATATCCTGGGCTGATTGTATTAACACGTACACCTTTTTCTGCCCATTCCATTGCCATACTTTTACTCATATGAATAACAGCTGCTTTGGCAGAATTATAATGTGCTTGCATCAATCCACGATTAACAATCACACCAGACATAGAAGCAATATTAACAATAGCCCCTTTACCATGTTTTAGCATTATCCGTGCTTCTGCTTGGCAAGATAAAAAAACACCTTTAACATTGATGTCATACAAACGTTGCCATTGTTCTAGCTCCATTTCCTCGACCGGATTAGCATTCGCAATTCCAGCGGCATTTACCGCTAAGGATAAGTTCCCTAATTTTTCATCAACAGCTTTTACTGCTTCAGCCAAATCATTAGGATTGGTAACGTCCCCTGTTAATGCAATAGCTTTACGGCCTAGTTTTTCGATTTGTGCAATCGTATCTGATAAGCCAGCACTGTTAGGTAAATCAAAACATCCTACATTAGCCCCAGCTTTAGCAAGATTAACGGCAATTCTTTGTCCAATTCCGCTTCCTGATCCTGTTACAAAAGCGTTTTGACCTGCAAGAGAAAAAAGTTCCATAATTGTATTCCTTTATAATAAATATTCTCTTTAACAAATATTAGATAGAATATAGCTGACGGGATTGGTTAACGGCTTTATGCCACTTTTCTAAATCAATGTTCTGTTCATCTTGCTGTGATTTTGGTTCAAACAAATCATAAGCTCGATTGAGTTTATCTAAACCTGCTTGAGTCCAAATTTCTTCGGTTAACCCTGCCATATAAGCAACCCCCAAAGCTGATAATTCTGGTCTTTCTGCTCTAAATACAGAACAATTCAGTATCTGTGCTTGTAACTGCATCAAACCGTCATGACTGGTTGGTCCACCATCTACAAAAAGTTGATGAATTTCACCCACATTACGACGAATAGCATTTACTACGTCCGCAACTTGATAAACCACACTGTCTATAGTAGCTCTGGCCAAAGTCTGCCTGCTGGTTCCGAGGGTCAAATTGGTAATTAAACCAACTGCTTTTTCATCCCACCAAGGGGCGCCCAGCCCTCCAAAACCAGGAACTAACACAACAGAGTCACTTTGACTTTTCATACCCAATTCAACGAGTTCAGTCACAGAAATATCCAATATTCCTGCCATCCAACGTAAGGTAGCTCCTAAAGAGCGAATGTTTCCTTCAGCAGCATAAGCAATCTTATCACCAGTTTTCCAACCAATGGTTAAACATAAACCAGAATGCAGCTCGTCTTCTTTACGAATAAGCCCCATAATTGAAGAGCCTGTGCCATAAGTTGCTTTGACTTGCCCAATATTAAATGCTTGATGTCCAAATAAAGCAGAATGACTATCTCCCATTACTGCACCAACAGGAATTTTTAATGGACCCAAAGATTGTTTAATCTCTTTTGGAAAAGGACCATTAGAAGAAATAACTTTAGGTAAACATGCTCTCGGCACATCAAATAAGGCCAGTAAGTCATCGTCCCAATCACATTCATGAACATTGATTAATTGAGTACGTGATGCATTGCCTGCTTCGATTAAATGCTCGCCATAAATGTTGAATAGCAACCATGAATCAATTGTACCAAGGCAGAGCTCACCCTTCAAAGAGCGATTACGGTCTTTATCATAATGATCTAATAACCATTTAGCTTTTGATGCAGAAAACATGGGGTCCAAAGGAAGGCCTGTAAGAAACTTTACCTTGTTCTGCACAGCTTCATCTGAACATTTTGATGATAAATCGACTTGGCGTTGATCTTGCCAAGAAATTAGCGGATGCAATGGTTTCCCTGTCTGGCGATCCCATAATAGAAAAGATTCTCGTTGTGTGCTGATCCCGGCAACAATAACATCAGCAGCTATATAACCATTAGGCAAGTTTTCAAGTGTTTTAGAAACAACCTTTCCTACACTTTGCCAGATTTCCTCTCCGTCTTGTTCCACGTGACCGGGAAAAGGATGGGTTTCCCCAATTTCAATCTTACCACACGCAATAATTTTACCTTTGTAATCAACAATAACGCACTTTGTAGAGCTGCTACCTTGATCAATGGCCAGAACTAATGGATCGCCCATGATGCTACCTCGCTAATTCACAAGCAGACTTAACAATATTTTCTACACTTAGCCCAAAATGGTCTAATAAAAATGATGCAGAACCTGTTGGCGCAAAATGTGAAACGCCTAAAATTCGCATCTTGGTTGGATGATGCTCAACAACTACCTCGGCAACTGCTGCGCCCAAACCACCCGTTGTGATGGCTTCTTCCATAGTTACGATACCACGCGTTTGACTGGCCGCAGCAAGAATGGCTTTTTTATCCAATGGATTAATCGTGTGCATATTTAAAACTCTGGCTGAAATGCCTTGTTGTTCCAATAAAACTGCGGCCTCTAAAGCACGAGGAACGAGGATACCTGTTGTAATCAACGTAACATCTTTTCCCTCTTTTAAAACCAATGCTTTACCCACTTCAAAAGGGGCATTATTTGGTGTGGTCTGAGGAATTTTAAAGCGATTAATACGCATATAAACAGGTTTATTTGCTCTAACCGCCCAAAGAATTGCATCCTTAGTTTGCTTAGGGTCAGCAGGGCTTAGCAATGTAATATCTGTTAATGCTCGGATCCAAGAGAAATCTTCGATAGAGTGATGGGTTGGCCCCAATTCTCCATAAGACATTCCAGGGCTTTGCGCACATAAAATAATTGGATACATATTATATGCAACGTCAGCCTTAACCTGTTCCAAAGCACGACCACTTAAAAAAGGTCCAGCACAGCTTACAAATGGAATAAAACCACTATTGGCCAGCCCTGCGGCAACTCCAATCATATTTTGTTCAGCGATACCGACATTAATTAAACGATCTGAGAATTCTTTTTTAAAATCATTTAAATTAGATGAACCAACAGAGTCATTACAAACAGCGACAATACGCTCATCTTGACGAGCCAACTCTATTAAGGTTTCAGCAAATATTTTGCGACAATCAAATGTTTCTTGTTGAGATAAAGACGTCATGAGTGTGTTAACTCCTTAATAGCTTGGATATTTTGTTCGGCAGAAGGAACTTTGTGATGCCATTCCACTCTATTTTCAATAAAGGAGACCCCTTTTCCTTTGATTGTGTTCGCGATAATAACTTTGGGTTTACCTGTAGAAGGAGCTTCCATAACTTTTAATAATTCTTCAAAACAATGCCCGTTCAGCTCATACGTATCCCAACCAAAAGCACGCCATTTATCTGCTAAGGGATCAAGTGAATTGGTATCTTCGGTGCCTGCACCTTGTTGTAAGCGGTTACGATCAACAATGGCCATTAAATTGCCGAGCTTACGATGGCCTGCATACATTGCGGCTTCCCAATTAGAGCCCTCTTGTAACTCACCATCTCCTAATATAACAAAAGTTCTATATGATTTTTTTGCTAACTTTGCTCCAATTGCACATCCGACCCCGATAGGTAATCCATGACCTAATGGGCCTGTATTCGCTTCAATACCTGCAAGTTTACGGCGATTAGGATGCCCTCCTAAAAAAGATAAAGGCTTCATAAATTCACCCAGCTGTTCATGTTTGAAATAGCCAGCTTTGGCCATCACAGAATATAAAGCTGCTGCACAATGCCCTTTTGACAGAATGAATCTATCTCTGTCTGCCCAATTTGGATCTTGTGATTTATAGTTCATCACGCCAAAAAATAAGGAAACTAAAATATCAGTGACAGAAAAGTCACCCCCAATATGCCCCATCTTTGCCGCGGCAATGGTATTCACGATATCAACACGAATTTCAGAAGCAATTTGACTTAACTTTAGCAGGCGATCCTTGTCATTATTATTCAAAACCTCTTGAACTTTAGCCATTTAACCACCTCAAATAACAAATCAATTTTATATATGAATATTTATTCACATAGTGATAATTTATTCATATATAGATATGACCTTTTAAAATGAAATTGGTCAAGAAAATATCTAACAAATAACGATGTTGTGAATATATGGTATACATCATACTATATAAAAAGAATTAGAATCCTTTATTAAGCGATTATACTTTTTGTGGAGTTTTTCAAACTAATGCACAGTTTGTCGAAGAGAGGTGATTGTGTAATATCCATTCAGTTAATGTGCTATAATCGATTTTACATCACGATATAGAAATAAATTCGCTGTATTTCTGTAACTCTAACAATAACGTAAATATCAATATTTACAGTATTCATAACCGTTCACTTAATAAAATATTGTCTTTTATTCAAAAATTATATTTCAATGGATTTTATTTAAATTTACTGAATCGAATCAATAGTGATATTTACACTATCACTTTGCCCTTGATCATCGGTAACAGATATATGATAGTTTCCAATCAGTTCAGGCTGCCAAAACAGAGCACTATTGGGTGGGGTTTCTCCAAGAAAATTGTTATTTGCAAACCAATATAAGCGCGAAATATTTCCATCTGCGTTGGCGGTTAAAGCAATAAAAGTTTGATCATGATCTTTCAATTTTGAACGTAACAGATAAGTTTGATAAGCATGAGGAGAGCGAATATGCGGTGGGTGTGTATTCTTAAATGTTTTTTTACAAGATTTATCAGAGGGTGGGGAACGATAAGATAAGCCTGCTCTTTTAAAAATAGATTGTATTTCTGATGGCCAAAACTCAAAGATTTCTGTATGAATTTGCTTTCCTTCAAAAGGAGGGCATGCCACTTTTCCAGTGTTTTTATCAATGATTACTGGTTGATGCAAAGTGCTGACTTTTATAGGAGATACGCCTGGAATAAACCATGTATATCCTGTTTGCGGGCACCAATGATTGGGTAAATCGCCACTGGCAAGGCAAACTTGCACTTTTTTAAGTGTTTGAGGTGCTTGCCAAGCTGTAAGGTCTTTTGAAGTAACTTTAGGCTGTAAAGCATCTATAATATTAAAAAATAAAGGGGCTGCTGTTTTAACACCTGTTGAATTGCTATTGCTGGAATTATCAAAATTACCGACCCAAACAATTAAAACATAATGACTGAATAGTCCAGCAGTCCATGCATCACGAAATCCAGAAGACGTACCTGTCTTCCAAGCAATTGGGAACGGAGAATGTATGGCTGAGGTCGTTTCATCAGGCCGTTTATTTTGTGATAAAATATCGATTACCATAAATCGGGCTTCATTACTTAGTAATGATTTTCCATCTTTTATAGGATCGGTTAAAAGAAAACGTAATGGCTGTAATTTTCCTTGATTGGCCAATAAAGCATACAAGTTGGCTTCTTGTTGCATTGAAATTTCTTCTCCACCAAGAGCTAAGGATAACCCATAATATTGTTGGCTTTTAAGATGATGAATAGTTGCATTCGCAAGGAACTGATAAAAATTAGGGTTTGATAATTTTGATTCAACCCAAACAGCAGGGATATTTCGGCTTAGATTTAAGGCTTTAGTTGCGGTTAAAGGCCCTTCAAAATGTCTATCAAAATTTTCAGGTGCATATCCAGAAAAAGTCATGGGAATATCATATAAAATACTTTGCGGATGTAATATCCCTTGATCAAATCCAAGCCCATAAATAAAGGGTTTTAACGATGATCCTGGGGATCTTTTGATTGATGTTCCGTTAATTTGTCCAGATATGGTTTGGTTAAAATAATTTGCTGAGCCTATCATAGCTTTGATGCTCATGTCATTTGTATCAACTAATAATGCTGCCGCATTATGAATTCCTAATTGACCATTCGAACTCACATAATTAGTAATTTGTTGTTCAAGAATATGTTGCAGGCTTAAATCAAGCGTTGTCATTAGGTTAGATTTTGTGGGGTATTGATTAAGAACTTGCTCAGAGAAATGTGGTGCTTCAAAAGGAAGCTTTGAAACGGGGCGTAACGGTAATGGCAATTTTATAAACGCAGCTACGTTGTTATCTGTTGGATAAGTTTTAATCCATTGATTGTATAAAAGTGATCTTGCCTTAAGAATATTTTTGTTGGTAATCAGACAAGTATCCTTATTTTTACAACGTAGTCTTAGATTAGGTTCTTGGGGGATAACAGCTAATAAAAGAGTTTCAGGAATATTTAACTCAGAAGCATTTTTATTAAAATAGATAAGGCTTGCTGTTTGTATACCTTCAACGTTCCCTCCATAAGGAGCGATATTTAAATAAGCTTCTAAAATCTCTTTTTTGGAATAAAGTAACTCAAGCTTGGTAGCATAATAGATTTGTTTTACTTTACCCCAAGGTTTTTTGGTATTGAGCTGATATAAAAGGCGTGCAAGTTGCATAGTAATGGTTGAGCCACCCTGTCTGTGCCCATGCAAAATATAGGTAACCAAAGCGCCTCTGGCTATGCCATAAGGGTTCGTGCCTAAATGATAATAAAACCACTGATCTTCGTGAAGCAGAACGGCATTAATTAAGGTTGGGGATATCTTGTTTAAAGGCACCCATAATCGATAACGATCATCTTTTGCCAAGGTTAATCGCAGCAGTTTTCCAGACTGATCATAAACCGTACGAGAAATAGGAAGGGAATCTTTTAGTGCAGGATGTGGATATAGCCGACAGCCGATAATGATAATAATAATCAAGCTGCCAGCACAAATCCAGTTTTGCCATTTTTTTAAAAAATGGATCATTTAGCCGAAGTAACAGCAAGATATCCACCTGAAAGGGATCTTGCCTGAATGGTTGGATTATACATTCCTTCACCATAAGCTGGCGGAATGATGTATTTTCCTGCATTGGTTGCTTTAATCCGATAGACATATTCCTGAATATTTTTAGTAACCGAAGTATAAATCATAACTTTATCTTCTTGTTTATTAATAAAATCAGGATAGAAACTATTATTTTCTGTGGTTGAATCAACAGCTTCTGTCTTGTCAGCAACAAGGTCAAATCCACCAGGTAATAAATCAGTAATAGCGATATTATTGTGTGTTTTATTGTCTGTTGAACGGAATTTAACATGAACCAAGATTTCTTGACCCACTTTGACATCAGAGACTGGATTATTCTTTTGATCGGTATAATCTCTAATAATCTCCATTTTTTGTTGGAGTGCTGTTTTAGGAGGGTTTTGGTCAAAACCTCTTTGAATAACACTATACCAAGCTTTGATACTGGATTGATTGTTGAAGCTCAAAGAAGTAGTAGGTCCTTGCTGCCAGTTTAATATCTGTATGCCATTTTTAAGTTGACTGGTTTTCAAAATGGTTGATTGTTTTTGACTATCTGTTCCCATTGCTTGGATTAACAAGTTTTTCGTATCATCTTTAATATTTGCAGAATAAGCATCAAATGCCATTACGGTTAATGATGATGACAAAGTATTATAATAGCCTTGTTCAATCGTGCTTAAAATGTTGGTAAAAGCATTTTCAGACAAGTTTGGTAATAGACTTGGGAAATGCTGTGACACAAGATATAAAATGGTAGCATCTTGGGCTAAATCCCCACCATCATAACCTTCGTAATTCCAACCTATATTAGAAGCCTTAGGATCTCGTTGCAGTCTTTTTAAGGATTCCGCCATCATCTGTCCTGCAGCTTCATCTTGCTTCATAAGCTTCATAGAGGCGGCTAACCATGCAGCGGTGGAATCTTGTTTCCAAGATTCTTTGTATTTTGTATTTAGATCTTTCACAAGGCTAGAGATGGCACTGGTGGTAACATTGCCTTGTTTTGTAAGGATATAAATAGCAAACGCTTTATTACGCATATCAGTCAAATTGTCATTGCTGCCATTTACAGCATAATCTTTTAAATAAGCATAGGCTTTATTTAAAGCACTTTGAGAAACATTTTTTCCTTGATCTGCTGCATTTTGTAAGAAGAAAGTAACATAGCTGGTAACAAAGTTATCGGCATTGGGTGTGGATCTCCATAAGCCAAACGCACCTGCACTATTTTGCCGCTCTTGTAAAGTCGTAATAATTTGATCAAGTGATGCATTAAGATTTTTGACTTGGTTCGGATCTGTCTGAGCAAAAATATTTTTTAACTCAGGTTTATTTTGAATAGTTAGCAAAGCAAAAGCACGGCTAACAATTTGTTCTGAGCATAAATGTTCATAGTCCATAAGATAAGTGCCTAGTCCTTGGATAATCACCATCGGTAGGTTGGAAAAAGAAGCATAATGCAAAGCGTTATTCGGATAAACACTACGTAAATCCGTAAAAGTTTTTGTTGCTCCAGCGTCAAGTTTATTCATATTTACTTGAGTGCGATAGGTTGAGGCTGGTCGTAATAAAACATGCGTTGTGTTACGAGTTATGGATTGATTATAGTTCACCGAGAATATTAAATCCCCTGAACCAAGATTACGATTAAGCGCTTTGATACGGAATTGAACAACACTATCTTGTTTTTCACCCAAAGAGAGCGTTTGGATATTATTCCCTATGACTTGGAATTGAGAGGTTGTTTTTAGGCTAACACTTACGGGAACTTTTTGTCCATTGAGTTTGTCCAGATTATTGGCAACAAGAACGCTGACTTCACTTTCATCTCCTGGGGTAAGCGTTGTTGGTGCGTTGGGTTTTAAAACAAAATCATCTCTGACAATGCTTTCTTTGCTAGTTACACCAATTTGCTCATTTGAAACGGATAAAGCCATGACTTGTAATGTGCCATTAAAATAATCTGGCGCATCATAGGTAAAGTCTCTGCTGCCATTGATGTCAACAATTCCAGACCAAAAGACAACAGGTTTATCTTGTTTGCGTTTGAATGGATTAACACGTTGTGTAAACGGGGAATCTTCATCTCCGCCGGCGGCGGCAGCTACTTTTAATAATTGACTAAATTCAGGAAGAATTTGGTCGAGAATTTGCAAAGTTTGCACATCAAGCATTTTCTTACTGAAAAAATATCCTAAAGGATTAGGTAGTTTATATTTGGAAACTTGTAAAATCCCTTTATCTACCGCCCATAAGATTACACGTGTTGGGCGTTCAGAGGTTACTGTAAAAGTAATTTTACGGTCTTTGGTAATTTCAGGTGCTGTGATTGCCAAAGCGTTTTGATGTTGTTCAAGATCAATAGAAAAAGGGACAACCCCATAGCTTAGAGGACTCATAAAGATTTCATCAGAAGAGGGGTCACGAACGAACTGGACATTAATATATCCGTTTCCATCCAACTCTGGTGGAACAGTAATATGTTGAATGGAGCTGGTGGTATCTGTATGGAACCAAGTATGCGCATAGACTTTGTCTTTTTCAATGGTAATTAATCCACTGCCTATATAAGGAGCTCGAATAGCAACTTCGATTTCTTCACCTGGTTTATAAGCTTTTTTATTAAGGCTAATATTAAGCTCAGCATTTCTTTCTAAGGAGCGTGATAAATTACCTGCACCAATAATAGAGAAATTGATAGTATTGAGCTCGTTATTGTCTTTATCCAAAACAACTGCTTTATAGTCTCCAGCTTTATTTGTGTTAATTGAATAGTCACTACCATTTTTATCAATAGAAAAAGGCGTTTCACTTAAAATTGTTTCTCTGGGTTTTGATTCATATTTGTAAAGCCCAGAAGATTGTTTTACCAAAACTGAAACATAGCGTTTTTCAATTAATCTGATTTTAAGGTCAGGTAATGGTATTAATTCAACCTGTTGGTTAATCGCAATTAAATGTACAGCTTTGACAGCACTGTTGATCTTAATATTGCTGATATCGTCTGTTGAATGATATCCCACCATATAATTATTGGAGGAGACAATTGTTTGAGCTGTTGCCGCCACACTGCGCCCAGAATCAGGTTCATAGACCTGTCCTAGGAAAGATAGGCTATAGCTGGAGTTTGTATATTTTTTAAGATTTAGATCAAAGGTTGCTTTTCCTTGATCATTGGTTTTTTCTTCTTGTAATGTATCTTCAAAGCTTTCTTTTAGTCGATCAGCAATACTGAATTGATAATCTTTCCATTGCTCAAACTGAGGAACAAAAGGACTGACTTTGATACTAGCTTCAACACGTCTGTTTCCAGCTGGAGTTCCAAATAGGTTTTTGGCTTGAACAATAGCTTTTAATTGTTCAGGTTTAACCCATCCTTTAGGGTTATTTGCAGAAAATTCAGCTGAAACCCGCGTTTGCTCAGGAAGAAAATCTTTGACTTTGATCGTTGTTGATCCAATTTCTTGTGACCAATCTTTATCTTTGGGATCTATGGTTAATAAACTGATTTGCCATGTACCGTTGGGGTCATTTTCACCAATAGTGTTGGTGTATTCATTAAATCCATCTTGACCAACCGTCACTGCAGATTCATAGCTTTTCCCAGTAGGATCCGTAATAATCATTTTTAATGGAAGATTTTTTATAGAATTTTGCCAATCAGCTGTTTTGATTACCATACCAATGTGGAAGTCTTCGCCAGTACGATAAATACCTCTATCCGAGAATAGATAAGCAGAAATCTCCTTTTTGTGGATGGTATTGATATCTCCACCGACATTAAAACGTGAAAAATCTAGACTTCTATTAGTTGTATTAATGGGTAAAAAGGATAGGTCATCATCTTTATTAACAATGTAAAGAGTAGGAAGTTTATCTTTTGTAAACCCTTGCAAATTAGGAAAATGAACAATGCCAGAATCGTCTGTTGTTTTTGTAATGAGTTTATCCCCGTTTAATCCCATCACAGAAACCTCTGCATTGGCCACTGGGCTGCCACTGTTGATGGATTGGATAAATACATCTTGGCTGCCATCAAGGGATTTCTTAACAATCATACCCAGATCAGTAATAACAATAAGACGACTATCGCTTAAAGAAGATTCTTCTTCATCAGAGTCATTATCATCTATATTTGATGGGGTATTACCGATAGCAAAGGTTCTTTGACTATTAATTCGATCACGTTGGCGTTTGGCTTGTTTTTCTTTTCTTTCTGCTTTTTGATCATATTCTGATAAGTGCAAGATAAAGACACCATGTAATCCTTTGTGCAAGTATGATGAAAGATCAAACCCATCATATCGAATGTCATGCGAGGGCTTGTTGCCAAAGCTGATTTTTTGTTGATAGCGATTAATAATATGGTCTTTTGTAAAAGGAGATTTAAAGTTTACTTTATTATAATTTTCATCACTATCTCGGAAGCTGACAAGATGTTGTATTTGGTTCGGACGTAATTGCCCGATAACCATTTTTACACCAGTTAAATTTTGTGAAGCAACAGAGACTTTATTGCTGCCATGCAGGGACAACAAAGCACCATCAGACATAAAATTTAAACGCTTAGGATAATCTGGCGTATTAAGGATTTTTATATGAGGGTTATTAAGAATATATCCGCCTGTTGATTGTATGCCGACATTAATTTTAACTAGAATTTGCTGATTAGGATCTGTTTTATATTTAAAACTTTGAATTGCTTGAGCGTTATTTTCAGCGGGAATTAAAGTTAGTTTAAGAGGTGTGAAATGACTAATGGTTTGAGGGGTTAGGGTTTTCGTATTCCATGGTTCATCACGATCGCTAAGAGCAGGTAAAATCCAAGCAGAAATATTCTTAGCCACTTGCTCATCATTGACGGGAGAGTTGAATTTCACTTCTAAAATTTGATCAGAGGTATTTTTCTCATCTGTTACAATATGCGTACTAAGATCATTAATAGTTAATGTGTATTTACTGGGAACATTAACAGAGGCAGTGATCTTATTGGTAAGATTACCATGACCTAGTTGAGAAGTTGTTCCTGGATCAATTGTTAATTCAAGTTTGCTGTTATCATTCGGGATTGGCAGATTTTCAGAAGCAATAGTCGCGGTCAGTTTTTGTTTATCATAAATAACGTTAAAAGGTATTTTTTGTTCAGTTTTTTCTATAATTTCTTTGTCTTTATCACCACTAAATAAAGAAGTGTTTTTCTTTTTAGTGTAGGTAACTAAGGATAAATGTATATTTTTCTCAAAACTAATCGGGTCAACAAGCATATTAAAGCTGAGTGTAAAGATTCCTTTTTTAATCATAGGATGCTGATCATCCTGTTGAAAAGCTTTATCATTTAATTTTGCATCAAAAGCAACTGTGGTAAACTTAACCGTAGGGTTTGTATTATTGATATCTTGTGCGCTGCGAATAATGACATTTGGATTAAACTCGTTTGGTTTAGTAAAATTGATGCTGTAAGTTTGCCCAGCGTTCCAATCTGTTTGAGGTTGAAAACTTAATGCATGGTCACTGGTCCATTGCCAAACGCCTTTGATTTCTGGAGTAATCGGAAAAAGATTAGGAAATTTCTTTCCCATTTTATTTAATGGAGCAGCCGATCCTGAGAAATTAATCCTTAATGGATAAATAGTTGGAGGTGTTTTTTTATAATCTGTAATAGAGGGTGCAATAGCGTATATTTTTACCAAATTGGGAATTGGTGGAATAGGACGATGTTGGTACCAATAGATTCCAGAATAACCAAGTGCAATCATTACAAGAAAAGAAGGAATCCCATATGCAAAAAGTTTTTTATTTTTGCGGCAAGGTGCCATCCATGTTGGGGCTGACCATGTAAAATTAACCTGACCTATGATAGGTCTGAGAATAAAAAGAATAGATTTCCATAAAAATCGGAGAATTTTAATTGGCAATAAGCATAGAAACTGTAAAAACTGCATAAAAAATTCATCCTTAATTTTGTGGTTTTAAATATATATATTAATATCTTTTATTCACTAAATTTAGGGTGTTTGCAATATGATATTACTGGCATAATATTTATAAATTATTCTATGTATTATTTTAATATAGATTTTAAATACAAAAAATTATTTCTGATAATTTTTTTATTTTTTTATTTTTAAATATTAGACAAATACTAATAATTTGTTGGTAAAGAGTTTAAGCCTTTGACTCTTAAGGAGAATAGAAATAACATTACATTAAGTTTATAATATATTGCTTGCTATATGTTTAACTTTATATACTAAATTATTATTTGTAATTATCGTTTATAAATAAAGTGTTACGAAATCAAGTAACTGTTTTTATTTATTTTATAGTCCCTTTCTCACTGTAAAAAATTAAACCAAGTAATTATAAATCAGAAAGGAAATATAATGTCTAAAATAGCTCCTGGAGGACCTGGAATATCCCCTACTTGGACAAGTAGCGCAAAAGATATTATTGGAACGTCTTTATTAAAAAGTCGTGTTTGGTTTACTGTTGGATATGGTATACTTAACGAAATTTATTGGCCATCTTGTAGCAAACCTCAAATCCGAGATTTAGGCTTTATTGTTGCTGTTAATGGTGAGTGGTTCGAAGTAAAACGCTTGCATAATTATACATTAAGCACCCCTTCTGCAGAATTATTACTTCCTAAAATTACACATAAACATCAACTTTTTACCTTAGAGCTTGAAATTATTGTTGATCCCCTCAGAGATGTCTTATTAATTCAGTATAAGTTAGAAGGAAATGGTGCAAAACTTTACTCTTTATTATCCCCTCACTTAAGTGGAAATAGTGAAAGTAATATAGGATTTATTACATCCAAAGGAATGATTGCTGAAAAAGATGATTACGCCATTATGCTTGCAGCAGATAGTGGGTTTAATCGTTCCAGTGTTGGGTATGTAGGTAACTCTGATGGTTGGCAAGATTTTCATCAAAATGGTCAAATGACATGGGAATATGAACAAGCAGGCCCTGGAAATATTGCAATGATGGGCGAGCTTACTGAAAATAATGGGGTTTTAGCTCTTTCTTTTGCCAATACTAAAGAAGGCGCTCAAACGTTGGCTTATAGCTCGTTAGCGACGGGTTATCCTAATGTTCGAGAACAATATGTTATTTGTTGGACAGAATGGTTCAAGTTTTTTAACTTTCCCAAAAGTGATAAACTTCCTGACGTTTTATTAGATGCTATTAAAAGGTCTATGGCGGTTATAAAAAGTCATGCTGGAGGAACTTTTCCAGGCGCTTTGGTTGCAAGTTTAAGTATTCCTTGGGGGTATGCTCATAAAGATACAGGGGGATATCATCTAGTCTGGCCAAGAGATTTAGTCGAAGTTGGCTTTTCCATGTTAACTTGTGGAATGCTATTAGAGGCTAAGCAAATCCTTTCCTATTTAATTTCTATTCAATTGCCTGATGGCCATTGGATGCAAAATAATTTTACTGATGGTCGCCCATATTGGCAAGGATTACAACTTGATGAGGTGGCCTTTCCTGTATTATTTGCGGTAAAATTGCAAGAGGAAAATTTAATTGATGGTATGGAAGCAGCCGTTGAGAATATGATTCAAAAAGCGATTGCTTTTATAGTTCATAATGGCCCTACTAGCCCTCAAGATCGTTGGGAAGAGAATTCAGGAATTAATGCTTTTACGTTATCTTTAATGATAGCAGCTTTGGTTACAGGTGCGCATTCTAAATTTCTTGATAAAAACGATGCGGAGTATGCGTTAAAGCTGGCAGATGACTGGAATAATCGTCTAGAGGAGTGGGTTTATGTAGAAAATACAGATTTAGATCAAGAGCATCAAATTGATGGTCACTATGTTCGCATTAATCCGAATAATTGTCCTGCAAAATATGGATATGTTGATCTTAAAAATAGAAATGGGCAATCTATTGAAACATATAAACTTCTTGGACTGGAATATCTTTATTTAGCTAGGCTAGGATTACGTCATCCTACGGATAAGCGTATTGTTGATACAACAAAGTTGATTGATAAAGCTTTATGCGTCAATTTGCCCCATGGTCCTTATTATTATCGGTATAACGAAGACGGTTATGGCGAGCATGAAGATGGTAGTGCGTTTGATGGTAGTGGTATTGGGCGGTTATGGCCATTATTAAGTGGTGAACGAGGCCATCAAGCTGTTTTATGTAAAGAAGACGCAACAGATTATATCAAAGCTATTCTTGCCTCTGCCAGTAAAGGGGGAATGCTTCCAGAACAAATTTGGGATCAAGAGGATATTCGAAGATATGGATTATATAAAGGACGTCCTTCAGGCAGTGCTATGCCATTAATTTGGGCACATGCAGAATTTATTAAACTTATTTATATCCATATATCTCAAAAACCTATAGAGCAGTTTGCTTGCGTTACAGATCGCTATTTAAAAAACAATCAAAAATCTGATGCTATTTATTGGTATGATACGATTGCTTGTGGCTTTGTTTCTTCAAAATATAAATTGTGGATACAGGCTAGCAGCCCTTTTAATTTACATTATGGATTTGATGGATGGAATGATATCCAAGATCAGTCAAGTCAGCCTTTAGGGTTTGGAATGTATGGTGTTTGTTTAAATCTTAAAAATCTTGCTGGGAAAAGAATTAATTTTACACGTCATTTTGAAAATAATGGGTGGGAAGGAAGAAATTGGGAAGTCCCCGTAACCTAAAGTTTTACTTTATCCCTTATGTAATATTTCATTATATAGGGAGATGTAACTTTGAGCGGTGGTATTCCAGCTAAAATCTTTGGTCATGGCGCTTTTTTGTAATTGGCGCCATTTCCTTTGGGTTTTCCATAAGATCAAAGAGCGATGAATTGCGTTACCAAGATCGTGGATGGTGCTTTCATTGAAGACAAAACCTGTGGCTTGATTAGTGGCCATCGCTTCTAAAGAACAATCAGTTACAGTGTCTGCTAATCCTCCTGTTCGCCTGACTAAAGGTAACGTCCCATATTTTTGTGCATAGAGTTGGGTTAATCCACAAGGTTCAAAACGACTGGGAACCATTAAAATATCAGCTCCGGCAATAAAACGGTGAGATTCTGGTTCTGTATACCCAATGATTGCTCTCATATTATTGGGATATTTATAAGCAAGTTGACTGAAAGCATGCTCTAGATGAGGATCTCCTTGCCCTAAGATAACGAATTGTAGGCCAGCATCCATCATTTTAGGTAGGATTTCCAAGACCATATCCAGACCTTTTTGATAACTCATTCTGCTGACGATGGTAAAGAGTGGAGACCCTTGTAGTAATGGGAGCCCAAGTTCTTGTTGAAGAGCTTGTTTGTTTTTGATTTTATCTCTTAAGTTACGTACGGAATAAGGTTGTGTTATTAAAGGATCTTTGTCAGGTGCCCATATATTTTCGTCAACCTGATTTAAAATACCGCTAAAACGATGCTCATGATATCGTTGTTGTAATAAACCGTCAAATCCATGAGAGTAACGAGGATTAAGTATCTCTTGAGCATAGGTAGGGCTTACGGTGGTAGAATGATTAGCATAATATAAGGCGGCTTTTAAAAATGAAATTTGCCCATAAAACTCTAAACCATCAATATTATAAAAGCTGTCTGGTAGCCATAGCTCACGCAAGTGATGAGGAGAAAACATGCCAGGAAAGGCGATATTATGGATGGTAAAAACACATTTAGCAGGATAGTTATTCGCAGCGAGATAAGCACAAGATAATCCCGCGTGCCAATCATGAGCATGAACAATATCTGGTTTCCAAAAAGAATCACAACCTTTGGCCAGCTCACAAGCAACAAAACCTAATAAAGCAAAACGAATATGATTATCATTATATGCATTTTTATTTTGATCGTGATAAGGGCTGCCTGGTCGATCGTATAAATTAGGGGCATCAATGATATATAAAGGGATTGTATCATAGACAGCGTAATATAAAGTTATATTTCCAGCGAAACTATGAAGATCTGTTACTTTTTCTTTGCCTGGAACATGGTTAATAATATTTGGGAACCCAGGTAGTAAAATCCGTGCATCAACAGTTAAACGGCGTTGTGCCGCAGGTAAAGCAGCCATGACGTCGGCTAGGCCACCTGTTTTTAATAACGGAAAAAATTCAGAACAAACATGTAATATATTCATCAAGAACACTTTATATATAATATATTAATAAATATATTCTAAACCATGATTAATCATTACATTAAATTAATAATATAATATAGATTTAAAATATATTTTTAAGCTTAATATAAAACGTACAAAAAGGTGGTAGTGATATTGATAAAGACCATTCAAAATTGTGTGACTTTATAGGTTCACTGATTATTTTACGTTTATCAAATGTATTTTTTCCATAATACATCGCATGATCTGTATTTAAAATAATTTCATAAACCCCATGATGGGGGACTCCAACTCGGTAGTTTTCACAGATGGTAGGAGTAAAGTGGCTAATAATCAAAATAAAATTATCATTTTGATCTTTTCTAATAAATGCAAAAACAGAGTTGTCATGGTCATCAGTAATGATCCATTCAAAACTTTTTATATTATGATCATATTCATATAAGGGGGGCGTGTTTTTATAAAGATGATTAAGGTCTTTGATTAAAGATTGCACACCTTTATGTAAATTGTGTGTCGGGTTATCTAATAGATGCCAGTCTAATTGAGTATTATGATTCCATTCATTATATTGTGCAAATTCACAACCCATAAAGAGTAGTTTTTTCCCTGGGTATGCCCACATAAAGGCGTAATAAGCACGAAGATTTGCAAATTTTTCGTCACCTAAACCAGACATTTTTTCTACTAAAGATTTCTTTCCATGCACGACTTCATCATGAGATAAAGGCAGGATAAAATTTTCACTCCAAGCATATAAAATGCCAAAAGTCATTTTATTATGATTGAATTTACGGTAAATGGGATCCTGTTGCATATAATCCAGTGTGTCATGCATCCAGCCCATATTCCATTTATAATTAAAACCCAGACCATCTTGTTCAGGAGGGAGGGTTACGCCATAAAAATTAGTAGATTCTTCTGCAATCATAGCAATTTCAGGCGTATGTTTGTGCAGTAAGTTATTTGTATAACGTAGGAAGTCGACAGCTTCAAGATTAATATTGCCACCAAATTTATTGGCAATCCATTCTCCATCTTTGCGGCTATAGTCGCGATAAATCATTGAGGCAACCGCATCAACTCGAAGACCATCAAACCCAAATCTTTCTATCCAATATAGGGCATTACTGGATAAAAAATTACAGATAAAGGGGCTGTTGTAATTGTAAATAAGTGTATTCCAGTCAGGATGATATCCCTCTTTGGGATCAGGATATTCATAAAGATTAGTACCATCAAAGAATTCTAAACCATATGGGTCTTTGGGAAAATGCCCAGAAACCCAATCAAGAATGATATTAATATTATTTCTATGTGCTGTTTCAATAAAGTAAATAAGGTCTTCTGGAGGTCCAAAGCGACAAGTGGGGGCATAAATATTAACAGGTTGATATCCCCAAGATCCATCAAAAGGATGTTCTTGTATAGGGAGAATTTCAATATGCGTAAAACCCATTTTTTTGACATAAGGAATGAGTTGCTCAGCAAGCTCCCTATAAGTTAACCATTTATTTGTTTTTGCATTAAGTTTCCATGATCCTAAATGCACTTCATAAATAGAAATAGGTTGATTTAATTGATTGGCTTGATTTTGTTCTGGTTGACGTCGTTTTACAGGGGGAGGATTATGGATAATGGAAGCTGTTTCAGGGCGTAATTGATTAAAAAAGGAATAAGGGTCAGATTTAAAAAGGATTTCGTTTGCTTGCGTTAAAATTTCGTATTTATAGAGTTGTCCTTGTACAAGATCAGGCATGAAAATTTCCCAAAAACCACTTTCTGGGCGCAATCTCATTGGATGCCTGCGTCCATCCCAAGCATTGAAATCTCCGATAACAGAAACACGCTGGGCATTAGGAGCCCATACAATAAAACTGACCCCTGAAATACCATCAATTGTTGTTTTATGAGCACCAAGTTTTTCATAGGAATAGATATCCTTGCCACTGTTAAGTAACCAGGTATCATATTCTGTCAAGATTTTACCAAAACGATAAGGGTCTTCTATAATTTGTTCACTATTTTCCCAATTGATTTTAACTAAATATGGGAAATAGATATCTTGTTTAATTTTACCTTCAAAGAAACCTTCAGGATGTGTTTGTTTTAATGGCAAGATTTCTTTGTGAGTCGCTTTTTCAAGAATGCAAACTTGTTTTGCGCCAGGTAAAAAAACACGAAACTCCAAATAACCTTTTATAAAATGAGGCCCTAAAAGAGAAAAAGGGTCATTACATTTTCCTTCTAATAATTGAGTTAGTGTTTTTTCGGTTTTTTTTTCTGTCATGTATATAATTTTATCTATTGGTAAAAAATAGGTTTAATTTATTCTGACATAGATTTAAGTTTTTGAAACCTAATCTTTTCGTAATAAAAACACAAACAAGTGAAGGTGATGTTATAAAATTATTTAATAGAGCTGTGGTAATATTTACGAAGCTCTTCTTTCCATCCATTTTTGATACCAACATTTTTTTCATCGGTCACATCATCGATAAGCCAATGATTTTGGCGCTTGATTAAATTAAAGTAAGTTTGTTGTTGACCAGGATGCTCGTTAGAAAAAAGTTCATCTTTTTGGAAATTATCGCTGCCATTTAGAATAAAATCAAAAGAAACCTTTACTCGTGCTGTATTTTGGGTTTGCTGTAATGTTTCTATTTTCCTTACAATAATACCATCCATTGTATCTTGACAATTGCAGATAAAATCATAATCGATGATACTATTATCTCCTTGTGCGGACGTTAATTTTTCATCTTCCTTAATCACATTTAGGAAATCAGGTGAAAAAAAATGACTGTTTTGTAGATCAGCTGGATCAATATTACTTATTCCATTATCTGATTGAGGTTGATAAGAAGAATAAATATCTTGAATAGTTTTAATAGGGCTCTCTTGTGCATAAGCTTTACTTTGCAATAGAAAAATTGTTCCTATAAAAATAATAGCACACCAATATATTCGAGTTCGTTGCACTTGATTAATCAGCATTTTAAACAATATCCAAGATGATACTACATTATAAAAAGGAAGAGAATAGTTAATAAAATTATACCTTAATCTTTTACAATACTGAATTTATATTTTTAATCAATTAACTATAACATTATTTAAACAATATATATTATTCAATAAATAGGAGTGTTACTAGAGGAAATATCTTGGTATTTAATATCATTAAAAGCGTTAAGAGAATATTAAGAGAAAAGCAGAGATACAAAAAGGTTCATTCTTTTTCTCTGCTTGGATAGTGATTTTATCTGGAGAGGTTGCGCAATAAGTCAGCTAAAATTGCACTTATCCCTCTGAATGTACCTAGGATATTCATTTGATGAGTGCGATATAACAAAATATGAGCTAAATGTGCTAATATGCCTTTGACTTGTCCTGTCGAACCAAAAGAGCCAAAAGAGCCATAACGACCTACACTGATTAAAGATCCGTAATCTTTATACATAAAACGTGGAATATTAGTTTCTTTATGAATAATTTTTATAAAATTTTTGCTTAGATAAATAGCTTGTTGGCGTGCAACTTGTGCTGTTGGTGCCAAAGGCTTATCTTGCATAAAAGAACAATCCCCAATTACAAAAATATCAGGATGATTTAAAAGCTGAAATTGTGAATTGACAATAAGTTGTAAATTCTTAGAGCGCTCTCCATTGGAAATATCGCCAGAAATTTCAGTAGCTTTGATACCCGTCGTCCAAACTACCTGATTTGCAGGTAACGTTTCTCCTGAACTTAAAACAACATGATCTTTAGTAACCTCGGTTACTCTGGTTGATAATAAAGTTTTTACCCCAATTCGATCCATTGTTTTTTGCACAGATCGACTGATTGGTTTTTTAAAACTAGGTAATACTCTGTCTCCTGATTGAATAACGGTTATATCTATATATTTTTCTAAATTATGATTCGTATATTGCGAGGATTGCTGTAAAACATGAACGACTTCACCTGCAAGCTCAATTCCAGTGGCTCCAGCACCAACAATAATTATATGATGTTTTTTTTGCAATAATGTTGATTGTATGGTGTATTTTTTGAGGTCATCGTAAAACTCAATCGCATATCCAACGTCATCAATTGTATAAGCAAACTCTTTTACGCCTTTAGTGTTAAAATCATTTGCCCTGCTGCCTAACGCGACAACAAGATAGTCATAATGAACAGTTCTTTGGGGTAAGATTTCATCGTCATGTTTATCAATATATGGGGCCAGTATAATTTCTTTTTTTTCTGTATTGACCTCTGACACTTCACCAGGTTGAAACGTAAAATTGTGACGTTTTGCTTGGATTAAAAATGGCATTCCTTGTTCTTGAGGAGATGCTGTTCCAGCAGCAAAAGTATGTAACATAGGCTTCCAAGTATGAAATTCATTTTTATCAATTAAAGAAAGTTCATATTGAGAATGATCGATTTGTTTATTAATTCTGACCAAGAATTCAATTCCTGCAATCCCACCGCCTAGGACAACGATTTGTTTTTTTCTCATTTTGTCGAATTCTCCAATTTTAATAAATGTAATTGTTTTTGTAATTCTGGATAATTGATTTTCCCTGTTGCAAATAAAGGGATTTCTTTAACAATTTTAACAGTTTTAGGAATCATGATTTTTGCAATATCATGCTTCTTGCTATAGGATAACATTTGCTCAATTGTCGCATCTTGTTGCGTTGTAATCAACAATAATTGTTCTCCTTTTTTCTCATCCGTTAAATTTACTACAGCATTCGTTGCAGTTGGCCATATTTTTGTCGTCATGCTTTCCACAGCACTCATGGAAATCATTTCACCGCCAATTTTTGCAAAACGTTTTACACGACCAGAAATCGTAATAAAGTTATCACTATCAATTGAAACAATATCCCCTGTATCATACCATTCATTTTCAATAGGTTGTATAACGCCAGGGTTTGTATTTAACATATAACCCATCATGATATTATGGCCTTTTATTGACAGTTTTCCTCCTATACTAATTCCTGGAACAGGAGTGATTTTATGATCAATCCCAGGCAAGAAGTGCCCTACGGTTCCATTACGATGATTCATTGGCGTGTTTAAAGCAATGACAGGAGAGCTCTCTGTTGCACCATACCCTTCGAAAATACGGACACCAAATTTTTCAGCATATAATTTATGTGTTTCTTCTTTGACTTTTTCTCCACCGGTAATAATGTATCGCATGGCATAAAAATCATAAGTATGTGCATATTTAGCCCATGCATTTAAAAAAGTATCGGTACCAAAGCATATGGTTGCATCTGTATCATAAATCATAGAGGGGATAGTTTTATAATGTAAAGGGTTAGGGTAATGGAAAGTACGAACTCCATTGAATAAAGGTAGTAATGTAGCTCCAGTTAATCCAAGAGAGTGGAAAAAAGGCATGGCGTTAAAGACATGATCTGCACAGCTAAAGTCAATTACTGAGGCTACTTGTTGGCAGTTGGTTAAAATATTGTGATGGCTTAATACAACAGCTTTTGGGTGGCCTTCCGAGCCAGAGGTCGACAAAATAACTGCGGGTGACTGATAAGAAGCCTTCATTCCGGGAAGGTTTTCTGGACGTAATAAATCTAATTTTGCTTTGGCTTTATCTGATAAGGTAAGATTTTTGATAATATCTTCTATGTAAATAATTTTAACTTTTTGTAAAAGTTTTGCTTCTAACTCTTGTAACCCTCCTTTGTCGATAAATAGATGGCTTGAAATAATGGTCTTGATTTGTGCAGTTTGAAATATATTCAAAATATTTTCTGCGCCAGTCGAGATGTTGATTGGGTGTGGCACGCGACCAAAAGCAGAAAGAGCCATAAATGAGACAATAGCACCACAAGAGTTAGGAAGTAATAAGCCAATACACTCACTTAAAGTAGTTTCTTTTTCTAATTTTCGACCGAATAAAATCGCCCCTATACATAAACGATCATAAGTAAAAGGTTCACGTTTGATATCTTCAATAATTTCTCTTTTTTTGCCATAGAGATCCTTTGCATCAATCAGTGCCTTAAAAAGTGTTTTTTCAGTGTTTTTTGCAGCAAAGGAAGTGTTAATCATAATTTGTTCTAGAATATTACCAATATAATTTCTATTCTCTTGATGAGAAAGATTGTGGTTAAGGTGGTCGTTTAAGTCAACTGGTGGTCTAATGGTTATGGATACTCGAGGGAATAATCGGAGTGGTAACTTGCCTTTCATGCGTCCCAAAATACTGAATTGTAATCCATTTATGTAAATAGGCAATATCTTTGCGTTTGCGTTATAAGAAACGATGCCTGCACCTTCATATAATTTCATCAAATTTCCCGTTTTAGTCAGGCGCCCTTCGGGGAAAATAACTAGTTTTTGGTTTTTATCACGAACAGCTTGAACCATTTCTTTAATGGTATATGGGGATTGAATATCTACGGTAAATGTTTTTACAAATGCCAAGAAAGGACGAGCCCACCATTTTTGTGCTGTTTTAGTATAAATAGCAAAAGCAGGTTGTTCAGGAAGAAGACAAGATAACAAGCTGGCATCAGCAAAAGAGGTATGATTGCAAACAATGACAACCTTATTGCCTGCTTGATGAAAGTTTTCAATTCCTGTGACAGTTACTTTATGAAAAATTTTGAAATAGATTTTGAATATAAATTGAAGAATTTTGGAAGTAAAAAAACGCATGATATATACAGCCACAAATATATTAATGATTGAAAGAGATATGAATAGAGATGCAGAAGAAACTCCAAAAGAGCTTGCTTTTGCCCAGATAAAAGCGCCTATGACCATCATGATGGCATTAATAATGTTGTTACCAGCAATAATTCTAGCTTTACTACTTTTAGGGGATTTTTCTTGTATAATGGCATAAAGTGGAACTGAGTAAATACCACAACAGATTGCCATCAAGGTTAAATCAACAAGAATACGTATTCCTGTAAATGAGGAGACGAAAAAGGATAAAGAAGACACTGTTTGAATAGATATGATTGCATAACCAAAATCGAAACAAAATAGAGAAATTCCAATCGCAGCGACAGGAACAAATCGTGCAGAAATATTTCCTCTAAGTAAACGAGAGCACAAGATAGACCCTCCAGCAACGCCTAAAGAGAAACAGCTGATAAATAAATTGGTTAAATAATGACCATTATGGTGAATAATTTGTGCAGAGAGATCAAAGATACCAGCGCCAACCATAGATCCGATTGTCCAAAACCAAGATATACCCAAGATACATAACCAGATACTACGATTTTTATTTGATAACAGAATTGTTCTGTAAGTTTCTTGAATAATATTAATATTTAATATGAGGTTTTGATCTGCTGGTGCAACTTTATCGATTTTTAAAACTGAAATTAAACTTAGGATAGATAAGATAAAAGCAGACCCACAAACCCAATATAAACCACCAGGCAATAAAATTACAGATCCACCAATTAACATCCCGATTAATACGGAAACAAAAGTAGAGGTTTCGATTAAGCTATTGCCAAAAAGGATTTTTTTCTTTTCGACAATTTCAGGGATAATACTGTACTTTAATGGGCAGTAAAAAGCTTCGGCTGTACCCAGTAAAAATATGCATCCCAATAAAAGAGGGATATGTTGATGGATAAATCCTGTAAAAGAAAATGGTATAAGGAGAATTTGTACAATTTTAACGGCGATCATTAAACGTTGTTTTGAGAATTTGTCTGCAATTTGTCCAGCGGTTGCAGAGAAACATGCATAAGGTAGAATAAATAATCCTCCAGCGATTGCTGCTATTCCTGTATTTTCATACCCCATAACAAATAGTGCCATAACGAGCATAGCATTTTTAATCATGTTTTCATTTAGTACACCGCAAGATTGTGCCAAACATAAAAACCATAAAGAGCGTTGGGATGAATTGGATGTTTTTGGCATAATAGGTTTGCCTTATTTGTTATATGTTTTATTTTAATGTTCTGATTGATATTCTGCTTGATCACGTAATGTTTTGGATAAAGAGATTGATGATTGAATTAAGAACAAGCTTGATAGGCCCAGACAAGCTCTGAGCCAATCATTTATTGGCATATAAAAAACGGCAAAAGCGATTGCAATGATGGAGATAGTAAAGTTAACCCATGTAAATATAATCCAGCTGTTTGTTGTTGTAGTGTTTGATTGTTTTATCATTTTCGATTCCTTTTCTGTTAATTGAACAATGTTCATTAAATACATTTGGAGGATAAAATCAAGAACTTTTTGAACGTTGTTCAATAAAATTTACTTCTTTTGTTTTTGACTTATAAAGTGCATAACTAAATAATAATCAGTAAACACAGAGGAATTAATGGGACGTAAAGGTAGAGATCCAGAAGAGCTACGTCAAAAAATCATTGATGTTGCTCAGAATATTATCGCAACAGAAGGGCTGAGAAAATGTACGGTACGTGCCATTACTAAAAAAGCGGGTTGTGCACTTGGTGCATTGGGCTATTTATTTACTGGCTTGGATGACGTGGTTCTGGCGGTAAACACGCGAACGCTAAGAGAAATGGGTGAGTATATGTTTGAACAAGCCCAAGCAGAACAAAGGGAAGAAGTGGTTGATCGTTTAACTGCTTTAGCTGTTGCTTATTTAACTTATGCTAGAGAATATTTTAATCAGTGGGAAGCTCTTTTTGCTTTTCGTTTTTCTCAAGGGGATTTACCTACTGAATATTTGGAGGTTCGTGGTAATTTATTATTAAAAATTACCACTTTATTTTCAAAAGATATGCAAGATAAAGAGAAAAATATTATGCTGGCCAGAACTATGTATGAAGCAGTTCATGGTATTGTTGTATTAGGATTAGATTCCAGATTAGGTGGGACTAATCAAGATGTGGAAAATCGTATTCGATTACTTGTTTTAACCATGATGAAATAATTAATGTTATTAGAAAATATTAAAAATAAGCGTGCATATATTACATTGTAATTAGTCATTTGCGAAAATAGATAGGTTTATCAAGAATTTTCTTAATAAACCTATTACATTAGTTATAATATTGAATATAATAATTTAATTAGAATTTACATTCTTTTTAAAGCTTTCAAGTGCATCTTGAGCCGCCTTTAACTCAGTTTGTGCCTCATGTAGTTTTGCTTCTTTTTCTCTAATTTTCGTTGTTTTTCCATCTTGTTGGGCTTGTTTGAGCTCTTCAGTTCTTTCTGTTACTTTTGCTTGTTTGTGATTAACTTTCAACTGATAGCCTTTTTGCAGCTCTGTATCCTGGCATTTTGTTTTTATATAACTTAGCTTCTTTTCTAATTGCTCAACCTTATATTGCTTTTGCTGTTGTTTTTCGTAAGTGATTTTTTGTTCTATTTCAGTTACTTTTTCTTTACATGTTTCAAAATGATAATAGTCATCCGCAAAAGCAGGAACAGTCGCAATGAATATTGTCGAAAGGCAGCTTATCTTTATGATGGATTTCAGCATTTTTATCCTCCTGAATATTTAGTCCTAAATAGAAGTTAAAAAGAAAATATGGCAATATTTTATAAGTTTTCTATTATTTTTTTTACGGATTGTGCCAATATTAAGTGTTGATCTTTATCATAATGAATCCCGTCTATATCACTGACGGTAACGATAGAAGCAAGGTCTAAAAAGGCAGCATGATGCTTTTGAGCAACTTGCTTATAATAATGCCCCAGCATTTTAGATTTTTCTTCACCTCCAACAAAAATATCTCCTAAACTCCCTATGACTTCTTTGATAGGAGGGGGACACAATAAAACCAGTTTAGGGCAAGTTTGATTGGGTCCAATTTTGCAGGATTTAACCATTAAGATTAATTGATCAACAGAAAAAGCAATATCAGCAGGTGTTACTGAAAAACGTGTTTTTAAATCATTTGTCCCCAGCATTAAAACAAATATATTAATTGGGGAATGACTTTCTAAACAGGGTTGTAGATAGGTCAATCCATTTTTGTGGATACCTTCAATAGGATCATTATGAACAGTTGTTCGTGCAGGTAAACCTTCTTCGATAAGAAAATAATTATCTTTTAATTGTTCGCGTAGTATTCCTATCCATCGTTCATTTTGGTTAAAACGTTCACTTTTACCAAAACCAGACATAGGTTTTGTACCATAAGTATTGCTGTCTCCATAAAACAAAATAGTTTTTTTATTCATTTTGATCTCACTAACTTTTATGGTTTTACTAAAACTAGTAAAAAATAGAAAAATGGTCAAATAAAGGAATAAACATATTAAAGGTAAATTTCATTATTACACAAAAACGTGATATGATTGTTTCTAAGCTAAAATAGATAAAAGCTTACTTCTACTAATTTTTTATAAATTTAGATAATTTTTAAGTTTTTTAAGGTGCACTATGGAAAATTCAGAGCTTCCAAAATATGTTCAGTGGATTGGATGGATCGGAACGTTTACTGCTTGTTGTATGTATGTTTTTTATATTCCTCAAATCATAGATAATTTACACGGGCACGTTACACAACCCTGGCAACCTGCGGCGGCTGTTGCAAATTGCCTACTTTGGGTTATTTATGGAACCAAAGCAAAAATCTGGCCTGTTGTTGCATCAAATGCACCAGGAATTTTGTTTGGTTTAATTGCTTTTATAACGGCATTATAAAAAACAAAGATAATGTTACTATACAAATAGTATCTCTAATAAAATCAATATTGCTTAGGCAAAATCGCCAGGAAGTCCTTCAAGGTTTGTATGCTTATTTTTCATTTTTTCGAGTGAAATATTACATTCTTTCATCAACATTAAGGTGATAATATCGGTAAATAAAAATAAGGACTGTTCCAGTAAAGTAGACATGGGTTGAATAGAGTGAATTTCGGTATTTGTTCCAAAAATTTGTCCGGGCACTCTTACGCATAGATCAGCATATTGCCCATGTTTATTTTCTGGATGTGCTGTTAATAAAACAATTTTTGCCCCTGCATTTTTGGCCAGTTGAATAACATTAAGCTCAGCATTGGTAACGGCACAATGCACGATCAACAAGTCTCCTTTGCCAATGCAGGGTGTGGTCGTATCATAAACAACGTAACTGTCAAATCCCATATGTTTTAAACGCATCGCAAATCCACGCACCGATAATTGCATCCTGCCCATTCCGTAAAGTTGGATAGTTTTTGCTTGTTTGATTTCGCTGATAAGATTTTGAATTTGTTTTGGATCGACAGCAAGTAATGTTTCAAGATTTTCTTGAATAACTGTATTAACTAGATTTTTATAAATTGTCATTTGTTGCTCCATTCTTGTTATTATTTAAATGTTTCAATTTTAACATATTTGATTGTATGCTTTTTAAAACTATAAAACATATCGAGAATAATATGCCATTATTAATCGTATTCTTTGGGATTATTCTGTTACTGATTTTAGTAACTCAGTTAAAGTTAAACGGCTTTCTTTCTTTGATTATTGTTTCTTTGTTTGTGGGTGTCTTAGAGGGCATGCCTGTTATGCAGGTAATTTCATCTATTAAAACAGGGGTTGGTAATACGCTTGGGGAACTGGCACTGATTATCGGTTTTGGTGCGATATTAGGAAAACTATTGGCTGATTGTGGAGGTGCTCAACGTATCGCAACAACTTTGATTACTATTTTTGGATATAAATATATTCAATGGGCAGTAGTTTTAACAGGATTTATATTAGGGTTTGCGCTGTTTTATGAGGTTGGGTTTGTATTATTGTTGCCTCTGGTTTGTACTATTGCGGTATCTGCACGCATTCCGATTTTATATGTAGGTGCCCCTATGGCAGCAGCGTTATCGGTAACGCATGGATTTTTACCGCCTCACCCCGCCCCCACAGCAATTGCGGCAATTTTTCACGCAGATATGGGTAAAACACTTTTATATGGTATATGCATTGCTATCCCAACAGTCATTTTGGCGGGGCCTGTTTATGCACATTTTTTAAAGAATATTGATAAACCTGTTCCACCAGGATTGTATTCTCATAAGGAATTTGCTGAAGAAGAAATGCCAGGATTTGCAATTAGTATTTTAACAGCCTTGGTTCCTGTTTTTTTGATGGCTTTACGTGCAGTAGCAGAGATGGTTTTACCTCATAATCATTTTTTGCTTGCTTATGCAGATTTTTTGGGAAATCCAATTATTGCGACGTTAATGGCGGTGTTGATTGCTATTTTTACCTTCGGTCTTCATCGCGGTAGAACGATGAGTGAAATTTCAGACACGATGACCGTCGCAATCAAAGTAATAGCCATGATTTTGCTAATTATTGGGGGTGGTGGAGCGTTTAAGCAAATCTTGGTAGATAGTCATATTGATCACTATATTACCAATATGATGCATAATAGTCATTTATCTCCTTTATTAATGGCATGGCTTATTGCTGCTTTGTTAAGGATTGCGTTAGGTTCAGCAACGGTTGCCGCAATGACAGCTGGCGGGATTGTTGCTCCATTAATTTTAACAGCAGGTGTAAGTCCAGAATTAATGGTGATCGCTATAGGATCTGGCAGTGTTATTTTTTCTCATGTCAATGACCCAGGTTTTTGGTTATTCAAAGAGTATTTTAATTTAACTATTGGAGAAACCATTCGTTCTTGGTCAGTACTGGAAACCATTATTTCTGTTTGTGGACTGATTGGATGCTTGATTTTCTCCCAGTTAATTTAAACAAACTGGAAAAACCTATTTTTTACTAAGTTCCAAAGCACGTTGATAAACAATTTTTTTAGGTAAATGAACAGCAGTAGCAACCAATGCAGCAGCATCCTTGACGGACATTGTCTTTAAAGCACCTTGAAGCTGTTGGTCTAAATCATCTTCGCTAACTTCTTCCTCTTCAAGAGCAGGGCCGAGCAAAACCGTAATTTCTCCTCTAGGAGGGGTATGGGTAAAATGCTCAATTAGTCCTTGGATAGAGTTGCGTTGAAGTTCTTCAAATTTTTTAGTGAGCTCTCTGGCAACAGCTGCAGGGCGATTATCACCAAAAATAAATTTTAAATCGATTAACATATCAAGCAAGCGGTGGGGTGCCTCGTGCCAAATAAAGGTTGCTTTAAGCCCCGCACGCTCAGAGGCCTTTAGAATGGCAAAGTTATTTTGTCTGGCTTGAGATTTTGGTGGGGGAAATCCAATAAACATATAAGGATGAGGGGGTAATCCAGAAAGTGTTAACGCGGTTAAAGCTGCATTGGGGCCAGGAATAGCTGTAATTGGCAGATCAGCCTCGATAATAGCTCGGGTTACACGATATCCAGGATCAGAAAGTAATGGCGTACCTGCATCAGAAACAAGTGCTATTTTTTTTCCTTGTTGCATCCAGGAAATAATTTGTTGGATACGTTTGCCCTCGTTATGTTCATGAACACTTTCCATATGCACAGAAATTCCATAGGCTGCAAGCAGCTTGGCTGTAACACGTGTATCTTCGCAGAGTAAAATATCGACTTCTTGAAGAGTTTGCTTTGCTCTGAGGCTGAAATCATTTAAATTACCAATAGGGGTAGAAACAAGAATAAATTCACCTATATTTATCATTGAATTTCTAGAATTTTGTTGATCTGGAAAGGGTAAGGAAGTATTTGATGACATAGGTTTTTCTTGTTTCATAATAATAGCAATCTAAATTTATATGAGTTCGGTTACATCAAGGAGCAAAAGTATTGAATAAGAGCCTTAATCCTGTAAAGCAAGGGATTTTTAATCAAATGGATATCGTGTCAAAATTATTAAAATTAAGTGCTTGTGTTCCGATATTGATCATAGCAGCTTGTTCCTCTGATGGAAATGGTGGTAATAAACCGGTAATTTCAAACAGTGAAAATACAAATAAACAAATTGGATTATTATTACCGCTTAGTGGCCGTAATGGACCTTTGGGTACAAATATGATGCAAGCGGCTAAGCTAGCACTCAGTGATCCCACTGCACCCAAACTTGATGTATTTGATACCGAACAAGCAGGTGGTGCTGCGGAAGCTGCACGCAAAGCAATTGCTGCTGGGGATGGTATTATCCTAGGCCCATTAACAGCAACAAATACTACTGAAGTTGCATCTGTAACCGCATCTCAAAATGTGCCTGTGATTGCTTATACCAGTGATGTTTCTGTGGCGGGCCCGAATGTTTGGGCTTTTGGAGTGACCCCTGAACAACAAGTATTAACGATGGTGCGTGCTGCAAAAAATGAAGGAAGAACAAAATTTGCAGCTTTATTGCCTGAAAATCCAATGGGAAAAGCAATGGGGGCTGCATTAACCAAAGCTTGTGCTGATTTAGGGTTAATGGTACCTACGATTACGTATCATACGGCTTCTAAGGATGATATTACTCAACAATTGAAAAATTTATCAAATTATGATGCCCGTGTACAAGCCGCGAAAAGTAACCCTGCATCACAAAATATATCAAAAACACCAACCGATACCGCTAGTAATGATAGTAATTTGTTAGATGAATTAGCACCCTCTGAAGCAAAACCTACTGATGGTGCAAAGGCTGTTGAAAAAATAAATTTGGGTGCCCCTCCATTTGATGCATTATTATTATCTGATACAGGTTTACAGTTACAATCAGTAATTGATGCATTAGGGGAAACACAAGTTTCCTCTGATAAAGTCAGAATTATGGGTCCTGGATTATGGGGGGCTTTTGCATCTAAATTGGGTAAATTGCAGGGCGCGTGGTATGCTTCGCCAGATCCTCAAAAAAGAAAATTCTTTGCACAACAATATCGAGTAAAATACGGGGTTACACCCAAGCCTTTGGCTGATTTAACCTATGATACTGCGGCCTTGGCTAATTCTCTTAGTAAAATTGGCGGATACACGACGAAGAATTTAACTCGTGCTGATGGATTTGATGGGGTTGATGGTTTATTTGTTTTACAGCCTGATGGACATGTAAAACGTGATTTACAAATTTTTCAAATTCAACCTTCTGGTGGTGGAAAAATAATTTCTACACCTTCTGTTATTAAGCCTGCAGCAGGTTCTACAAATAGCTAGTTTTAATTATTATTAGATAACATATTGTAATTCATTATAAAAGAGGGAAGAGATTCCCTCTTTTTTTGTTTAGTTCTAAAATAATATTATTGGTAAATATCGATTTTTAATTATAAATACTAATCATAATTATGAATATTTTTCATCTCTAATTGAATACAAGATGTGTTATATTCATTGTAAATAATTTACATTAAACGAGGTATATGATGTCAGTTCAAAATTTTGACTTTTGTAATCCAACGCGTATTATTTTTGGTAAAGAAACAATTCAAAGATTAAATGATTTAATTCCTCAAGACGCTAAGGTTTTAATTATTATTGGTGGTGGTAGTGTTCGAAAAAATGGAACATTATCAGAAGTGGAAACAGCATTAGGTAAACGCCATTTTGATGTTTTTGAAGGTATCGAAGCCAATCCAACATTTGAAACTTCTATGCAAGCAGTTGAAAAAATTCGCCATGACAATTTCAATTTTGTTCTTGGTGTTGGTGGTGGATCTGTAATGGATGCCACTAAATTTATTGCAGGTGCTGTTAAATATTCTGGGGATACATGGGAAATTATTACGAGCAAGGGTAAAAAGGTCAATCAAGTTATACCTTTTGGATTTGTTCCAACATTACCTGCAACAGGTTCAGAAATGAATACAAACGCAGTGATTTCTCGCAAAACGACTTTTGATAAAATTGGGATTGCTAACCCACTTTTTTCTCCTTTATTCTCTGTTATCGACCCAACCAAGACATACAGTTTACCAGAACGGCAAGTTGCCAATGGGGTTGCTGATGCATTTGTACATGTGATGGAACAATATCTTACTTACTCTGTTCATGCTGCGGTGCAAGATCGCTTTGCTGAAGGGTTATTACTAACCCTTATTGAAGAAGGCCCTAAAACTTTAAAAAATCCACAAGATTATGAATCTCGTGCTAATTTTATCTGGGCTGCGACGATGGCGTTAAATGGCTTAATTGGAGCCGGTGTTCCACAGGATTGGGCAACCCATATGATTGGTCATGAATTGACTATTTTATATGGAATTGACCATGGTCGTACATTATCAATTTTATTACCTTCTTTGTTGAATGAAATGCGCAAAGAAAAACGTGAGAAATTGATACAATATGGTCGCAGAGTATGGGGGTTACAGGGTAGTGATGAAGAAAAGATCATTGATGAAGCCATTGCTAAAACCCGAACATTCTTTGAAAGTATCGGTATCAAAACTCATTTAAAAGAATATGATGTTGATAGCTCTGCTGTTGAGAAAGTTGTTGAGCAATTAAAGCGTCATAACTTAACAGCTCTAGGAGAAAACGGGGATATTACTTTAGAAGTTAGTCGTCGCATTGTTGAGGCTAGTCTTTAATATAAAAAACCTCTATAAAGAAAAGTCATTATAGAGGAAAAGGAACCTGTTTATGAAGTCTATACGTCTTATTTATGGCTGTATTAGTTTATTAGGAATGGCTTGTCTTGGAATAACAGGTTCCAGTAATCAAGCGTTAGCAGATGTTGTTGTATCTACCAGTGCCCCTGGTAATGGGGCATTGCAGATTTCTGCACAAGATCAAGTATTATCTGATCAAGCACAAACTTGGATAAATCAATTAACGACCCTTCAGGCCAAATTTCAACAAATTGCCCCTGATGGACAACGCAGCACAGGCGTCGTATGGATTAAAAAACCAGGCCGTATTCGTTTTGAATATAATAAACCCAGCGAATTATTGTTGGTGGCCAATGATGGTAAAATGGTTTTTCATGATGCTGAGGTAGGACAAACAACGACTATTCCTCTTGATCAAAGTCCTTTAGGTTTATTATTAAAGCCACAGCTCAGCTTTTCTGGAGATGTGACAGTTACTAATTTTATACCTCCTAATAATGGATTGTTTCAGATTACGGTTGTGCGTACAGCCTCGCCTTCTGATGGCAGTTTAACCTTGATCTTCAATCAAAATCCAATCATGTTAAAAGCTTGGCGTGTTCTGGATGCTCAAGGGCGCACGACGATGGTTGATTTATATGATTTACAGCCAGGTGTTTCTGTTAAAAATAAATTATTTAAGATGGATTTCGGTGATAACGAATAGATTTTTGTTAGAAACTAAAGATATTCAAATCATCAGAGTATGATAAGCTAACAGGTATATATTTTAATATAGGCCTGTTTTTTAATGAAAAATACTCAAATGCGATATCACCCTGATAATTTACAAATTGGGGATGTTGTTTTTATCCGTATTGATAATTTTATTTTTAATAATGTTGCTACGGCAACTTCCTCTTGGGTTAATCATGTTGGAGTGATTGTTGGTTTTAAAAATAATCAATATTGGGTCGCAGAGAGCACGATTCCTTTTTCAAAAATAACATCATTATCTAAATTTATCAGTAGATCCAAAGAGAAGTCTTTTGTGATTGCACGCTTAAAGCAGCCTTTAAGTAACGAGCAAAAAAAGGCTCTTGTGCGTGCTAGTAAAACACGTATGAATATTATTTATGATACAGGATTTAATTTTAATTCACGGGGTCAGTTTTGCTCTCGGTTTGTATATGAAGTCATTAAAGAAGCCACCAATATTGAAGTAGGAGCAGTGGAAAGTTTTCAAAAATTACTGTCTAAAAACCCTGAATATGGTCTGCGCTTTTGGAAAATATGGTTCTTTGGTTTTATTCCTTGGAAACGTCTCACAGTAACCCCTGCCAGCCAATTTAAAAGCAAGCAACTTGATCTTATTTATGATTATCGCTATCAAGAGTTATTATAGATTGAGTGTTTAAAATATAGATCAATTTACTATTCGATGATATTGAAAAGATATTGGATAAGCTTAATATTAAAGACATTCATCATAAGTGATTTTAAATAAGCTTATGCTTTATAGGATTTTCTGGATATCAATTTCATGAGTTACGCAGTCAAAGAAATATTTTTAACGCTTCAAGGTGAAGGTGGGCAAATAGGACGTACGTCCGTATTTTGTCGTTTTACAGGGTGTAATTTATGGTCTGGTCAAGAGGCTGATCGCAAGGACGCAGTTTGCCAATTTTGTGATACGAATTTCGTTGGAATGGACGGTGAAAATGGTGGCCGTTTTCCTGATGCTCAATCCTTGGCAAATGCAATAGAAGCTTGTTGGGGGACAATACGTGACCCTAAACAACGTTTTGTTGTCTTTACAGGGGGGGAACCCTTATTACAGCTAGATGAGGTTTTGATCGAAGCTATAAAGCAAAAAGGGTTTTACATAGCTGTTGAGACTAATGGCACTCTGCCTGTTCCTCAAGGTGTGGACTGGATTTGTGTCAGTCCCAAAGCAGGCGCGGAATTAATACAAATTTCTGGAGATGAGCTTAAATTAATATATCCTCAGGAAGGTCTAGATCCTCATCGTTTTACATCATTGGATTTTACTACTTTTCGTTTGCAACCCAAAGATGATATGAACAAGACAGAGCATATAAAAAAAGCAATTAAATATTGTCAGGAACACCCTTTGTGGCATCTTTCTCTTCAAACCCATAAGCTTATAGGAATTCCATAATGACAGAAATAGTAAATCCCTTATTTTCCAATAGTGCTTTGGTTTTATTTTCTGGCGGGCAAGATTCAACGACTTGTCTTGCATGGGCATTGCAGAGATTTCAAAAGGTCGAGACTTTAGGTTTTAATTATGGACAACGCCATAGTATCGAGATGGAATGTCGGCATGAGATTCGTAAAAAAATCCAACAAATCAATCCTTTATGGCAAAGACGCTTGGGTGAAGACCATGTCATGAATCTTTCTGACCTTGGGGCGATTTCTGATACAGCTTTAACACGTGAAACAGCAATAGAGTGGGATAAACAAGGGCTGCCTTCTACCTTTGTACCTGGGCGTAATTTACTTTTTTTAACTTATGCTGCCATTATTGCTGATCGTCGCCACTTGAAACATATTGTAGGGGGGATGTGCGAGACAGATTATTCAGGCTATCCTGATTGCAGGGATGATACAATCAAGGCTTTACAAGTGGCGATCAATCTTGGGATGAGTAATCGTTTTGTATTGCAAACACCTTTGATGTGGTTAGATAAAGCCCAAGAATGGCAAATGGCTGAACAACTAGGCGGTATGTCTTTGATAGAGCTTATCAATAAAGATACACATAGCTGCTATTTGGGGGATCGCTCTCATTATCATGAATGGGGCTATGGTTGTGGAGAATGCCCTGCTTGTGAATTGCGTCGTGCAGGATGGAACAATTATGTGCAGCAAAAGGAGCAATAAGTGTTAGAGCTTGTTTTTACACGTCGTTTTGCAATGGCACATCGATTAATTCATGGGTCTAGCGAGATTTGTGCCACCCCGCATGGCCATAATGAAGAGGTTAAAGTTTATCTGAAATCTCAAAATTTCAAAGCCCTCGATGGAAAAATGAATGTAGTTATACCTTTTCAACAAGCCAAAACAACGTGGCATCGCTTTATTGATCAGTCTGTCGATCACGCCTTTCAATTGGCCGAAAATGATCCTTTGGTTGAGTGGTTCAAGCAATATGAGCCAGAGCGTTTACCTAGATTATTAATCACGCCAGGTGACCCTACAACAGAGCTTTTGGCATGTTTATTTATGAGTAAGCTTAATTGTTTCTTATCTGCTGAACAATCAGGATTATATTGTCACCAAATTGAAATCATGGAAACACCGACAAATACGGTGCGCTTTATGGGTAATCCGTCTGAGTTCATACCTAATTGTCGCCCATCAGACCAGTGTTGGTGGAATCGTGCAGATATGAGTATTTCTGAGTTCAGTTAAGGTTGTTAATTTATTTATGTATTATGGTTATATTGGACGAGTAACCATTAACCAAAAAATAATAAGAAAACAAAAAAAAGTTGGCCACCCTAAAGCAACCCACCATTTAAAATAAGTCCATCCGATTTTTGGAAAAGGTGTTTTTTGATGCCACGAGATTTGGGCAAGTTCGGCAATATGGATTTGTAATTGTACGACAATAACCCATAAAATGATGGAAAAACTATATAAAATAATTGTCCATACAACCCACAAGGTGGAAAAGTGAATATTCATGAGATGGACTAAAATTATCCCAGTAGCGGCTTGAGTTATTGCACTTGGTAAGGTCATATACCAATCTGCCCTAACGACACGTTGTGAAGATAAAGCCATATCTTTGGGATGTTTTCTGATAAATGCTTCAATCATCACTATTGCAGTGATAATGCCTGAGGCAAATAAAATGGTTGCACTGAGCACATGGATAAACACAATAATAGGAAAATAGCTCATGTAATTATCCTATTAAAGGTTGTTTTAAAATCATTGCAGCCATTGCAAAAGCAAACGCTATCCAGCCAATACAACTAAAAACACTGGCTATTTTTAAAAAAAAAGACTTTTTTTGAAACGGCAATGCAAGACAGAAATAAGCAATGGACAAGCATAGTGTGCCAAAGATTATACCGATGATGATAGCAAGAATAATCCAAGGCTCTGTTATCAAAAATTGGCTAAGATAGCTTAGGTAAAAGCCTGAAAGAGTTAACGCAATTAAGGCAGGGAAAAATAAAATAAAGCTGGAGCATAAAGCAACGATTTGCAGTTGTAAGCTTTGTCTTTTTTGTCCTTGTTTTATCAATAAGATAGTATGTACAAATACTCCAAATCCCATGCCTGTTACCATCACGGCACATAGAACATGTAAGGTTTTTAACAAACCAATCATTTATCGATCATCCGCTATAAACAACATAGTTGTAATTAGCCCAATAACGGCAAAGTTTTTCAAAAGCGAACCTAATAAATCCAACCATAAAACAGGAGCAAATGTCGTTAATCCAATTGTGTAAACGACAACGAGTGCAATTTGGGAAAGCCATAATTTATTGGACCATTTACCAAGTAAAATCATGCCGGCAAAATACAGATCTATTACAGAGCATAAATATACCAGAAAAGGTGATATTGAACTTGTTGCCAAAAAAGATGGCAAAATGGTTTTTAAAGTTTCTGTTGAGGTAAAAAATCCTGCAATGCCAGAGCCTAGCCAAATAATTGCTAAAAATAATGCGAGTATAGGTCTGGCTAGGAATAGTTTACTATGCCACCGATCTTGTACAAAAGATGGATGTGTATGGTAAACTTGATCCATTGAACGCATCGTAATGCCCAGCGTATTCACTTTATCCTCTGGAACAATAAAATCAGTATTCAGTTGGCTGACTACCCCTGCAGAAAATCCCCATAAAGGAAAATAATCCCCAATCCTTCCCATTAACTTTACTGCAAACATAGGCATCTCAAAAATCTTGCAGGATTTCATTCCTAACCAACGACGAGTTTTTTGCATAATTTCACCAAAACCCAACGTTTCAGGTCCAACAACATGCGCAATTTGATAATTTTTGTCAGCTGGAAGAGGCGAGCGACAAGCTTGTAATACAACTTTTGCAAGATCATATGCCCAAAGAGGTTGGAATTTTTGTTTGCCTCCATTGGGTAAAAAAGCAATGAAAGGCATTGCGCACAATCCTCGTAGAGCACTACTGCCACCGTAACTTCCTGTTGAATATACAAAAGAAGCCCGTAAAATAATAGTTTCAATGCTTGAATTACATAAAATTTGCTCGCCCTTTAACTTTGTATCTGCATATTCACTGGTTAGGTTTTCCTCTAGAGACAAAGCAGAAATATGGATAATACGCTTTGTATTGGTTTGTTGGCATGCTTTTATTAACTCTTGCACTAATCCGATATGCGCATCATTGGCAATCGAAGTTCCAGGTTTTCCCAAGACACCAATGGTATTAATGACAACGTCACATTCTTGCAAAGCATTAATAAGATTTTGGTCAGATGCCCCAGCAATAATTTTAATTGCTTGTATATTAGGAAAAATACTTTTAGCTCTTTCAGTATCTCGACAACCAATAATGACTTGATGATTATTCTTTATTAACGCACTGACGATATGAGATCCTATAAAGCCAGCTCCACCCAATACACAAATTTTCATTATTTTTTCCTTTGGGGCATAAATCATTGCATTATACATATATTAAAAGGAATGATGGTTTTTGTATAATCAAGATTTATAGCTTAATTTATAGCTTTTAATACTCTGTATATAGCATATACAGTTGAATGACCTTTTGCCAAGGTGATATTGAGTGTTTTTTGGAAAAAACGTTTTGGGATGCGTTAATTTATCTTGACCTGACTATATATAGCATGGCCAAGGAAATTTTAATTGAACCAGTATGAAAATTTGTGTGGTTAATCTCTGTTTGGTGTCTTATTAAACGGTTTTTCTTGAGGGGCCTTTAATGGTATATAATGTTACACAATATTTGCTCGTCTAAAACCAATATATTCATTAATCTACGATAAGTTTCGATAAGAATGTAATTGATCTGTGAAAATAATTGTTAAATTATATGATGATATAATCTTTATATAATGCTGATATTTTAATAATTTATATAAACTAAGGCTTTTTTAATGACTGAACCCGTAATTACTTGCCCACATTGTCATACAGATATTTTGTTAACGGAATCTCTTGCTGCACCTTTGGTGACTGAAGTAAAGAAAGAATATGAGCAGAAAAAATCTCAATTGATCAAGAGCATGTCAGAGCGTGAACAGTTCTTATTGTCTAAAGAAAATGAACTGCAACAACATCAACAAAAGATGGCTGAGGAAATAAGAGACAAAGTTGCAGCTTCGTTGGAGGGTGAGAGATTAAAGCTTATTGAAGAAGCTAAACAAAAATTACAAAAAGAAAATGCGGATGAACTGCATCGCAAGTCCGTTGAAATCAAAGAGTTGCAAGCGGTCTTAGAAACAAATGATAAAAAATTGCAAGAGGCACAACAATCTCAAGCAGATTTTATGAAAAAGCAACGGGAATTAGAGGATCAAAAACGAGAATTAGAATTAACCGTTGAAAAACGTGTTCAAGAGAATGTGCAAGCTATTCATGAGAAAGCCCGCAAGGAAATAGAAGAAAGTTTTCAATATAAAATTTCTGAAAATGAATTAAAAATGCAATCAATGCAGCGTAAAATTGAAGAGTTGAAACAAAAGGCAGAACAAGGTTCTCAGCAATCACAAGGTGAGGTGCAAGAGCTGTTGTTGGAACAAACTTTGCAATCTCAATTTTACATGGACCAAATTTCCCCTGTACCCAAAGGTGAGTTTGGTGGGGATATATTGCAACGAGTTTTTAATCCCCAAGGTGTGAATTGTGGGTTGCTAATTTGGGAGGCTAAACGAACTAAACATTGGAATAATGAGTGGTTAAGCAAACTGAAAGATGATCAACGTACAGCTAAGGCAGATATTGCCATTATGGTCAGCCATGCTTTGCCCCAGAATGTTGAATCTTTTGATTGTATTGACGGTGTATGGGTGATCCACCCCAAAGTTATTCTTCCTGTTGCGTCGTTACTCAGAGAGTCTTTGATCCAGATTTACTTTGCACGCCAAAGCGCCAAAGGCCAAGAAACCAAAGCTGGTATGATCTATGATTATCTGACAGGAACTCGTTTTCGCCAACGTGTAGAGGCAATTGTTGAAGCGTTTAACTCAATGCAAGATGATTTAAATAAAGAGAAAAAAGTGATTACCAAGCAATGGTCCAAGCGCGAAGAGCAAATTAACCGAGTGATGGAGTCTACTATTGGTATGTATGGTGATTTACAAGGCATAGTTGGACAATCTTTACAAGAGATTGAAGGGTTGGAGTTGGATTCTTTGTTATTGGAATAGTATTTCTCTTATAGCAGATTTAATTATTTAGCTTTTTATAAAAATCACAAGAATTTTGATGTTGTTTTAAACAGTCTTGTTTAAAAAAACTCTTTAATAATTGGTATATTTTGTGATTTCTTAAAATCTGCAGATGATATTAAGTTAACAATCCTATAATAAGAGTTTCTGGGAATAGCATAAGAAGCTATATTGTTTTTATTCAATATAATTTTTTGGTTAGCGGCTTTTGTATACCATTCGATTGCTTTGGTATAATCTTGAGGCATATTTTGATGTTTTTTTTCATATAGTTGCCCAAGGCTATATTGTGCATCAACTAGCCCTTGATTGGCTGCTTTTGTATACAATTCAACTGCTTTAGCATAATCTTGGGGGACACCTTGACTTTTTTCATATAGTTTTCCAAGACTATATTGAGCTTTAGCTAGTCCTTGATTAGCTGCTTTTGTATACCATTCGATTGCTTTGAAATAATCTTGAGTTATACCTTGGTTATTTGTCTTTTCATATAATTGGCCAAGATTATATTGATCTTCTGCCGAGTCTTGGTTTGCTCTATGCTCTAACTTGGTAATGTTTACTTTAGTAACTTCAACAGCAAAAGTCTGTGGAAAAAAATAAGCGGTGCAAGTAGTAATTAATAAAAAATATTTTAATATATGCATCTCTTACACTCTCCACTTTATTAATTTTTGTGAAGAATAAACTATATTTTAGCTTCGTCTAATATATGTTTTACGTTGCCTTGCCAAACGGTGGCATAACGTTGTAACCAGTATTCTGCTTGGCAAGGACCGCCATGAACGATTTCTTCTAATGGTGCCAAGAAAATACGCTCATCTTGTCCCTGAAGGTTCTGAAGGTGACGAGCTTTTAACCCATCCATTGCCAAAGCTAAGATACGCTTACCAAAATGGCGTAAATTTTCTTTACCTAATAAAACGGATAAACCACTTTTGATGACCTGAGGGCGCAGTTCAATATATTCTTGCCAAGAATATTCTTTAACCAGCTTTTCTGCTGCGATCAATGTTGCTGAATCATATAATAATCCTGTCCAAAATGCAGACATTGCTAACATCATTTCTTGCGAGCCTGCATCAGCACCGCGCATTTCGATATATTGCTTTAACCGCACATCTGGAAACGCTGTCGTAATATGGTTTTTAAAATCGCCCATCGTTACAGGTTGATTTTCGAACCCATTGGGGGCTTTACCGTTTAACCAATTTCGAAAAGATTCTCCAGCTACATCAATCATTTTGCCATCACGAATAACAAAATACATGGGAACGTCAATCAACCATTCTACATATTGCTCAAATCCAAAACCTTCCTCAAAGAAAGCGGGTGGCATTCCTGAACGGTTATTATCTGTATCAGTCCAAATATGAGCACGTGTTGATTGATATCCACTGGGCTTGCCTTCATAAAAAGGAGAATTGGCAAAAAGTGCCGTGGCCAGTGGTTGTAAAGCCAAAGAAACACGCATTTTACGTGCCATGTCTTCTTCAGAAGAAAAATCAAGATTGACTTGGACTGTGCAAGTTCTGGTCATCATATCTAGACCTAAAGTGCCGACTTTTGGCATATAGGCTTTCATGATTTTATAACGTTCTTTTGGCATCCAAGGCATTTGTGCACGCGTTGCAAAAGGATGGAATCCTATGGGTGCAAAACCAATATTCAAAGGATCAGCAGCTTGGTGCACATCTTGAAAATGCAATTCGATTTCTTGTTTTGCTGCATGGATATCATTAACAGGTGCGCCAGACAGTTCAAATTGTCCCGCAGGTTCTAATGAAATAGCACCCCGATCCGTATCAAACCCAATAAGGTTACCTTGGTCATAGATTCCTTTCCATTCAGAGTTGCGTCTTTGCATAGACGTTAGAATGGCATTGATTCCATTAGGTTCATAAGCTGGAGGCAATAAATAGCGTTCATTTTCTTGATTAAGAATAAAGCCGAATTTTTCGTGCTCAGTACCAATGCGCCATTTTGAAGTGGGCTTACAGCCTTCAGCTAAATGTTCGGCTAACTGAGTGGTTGAGGTAATTGGTGTTTGGTCTTGATCTAAAATACTGGACATTTAAAAAACGATCTATTCTGGTCTATGTATAAAAAATAAAAAAATTTAGTGTCTTAAGCACAAATCTGCTCAGTAAACCGAGATAACCCAGCAACTATAGCAGTTTCTGCTTTTAATACTAAACTTCCAAGAGATAAAGGTCGCACAAAATCATAAAGAAGTAAATTTTTTATTTCATTAGGATCAAAGCCCCCTTCGGGTCCAATTAAAATTCCATCATCCCTGCGATATTCTTGTGCCTTATCAATGGGTATTTGATAATCAACACAACGTTCTATTGCGACCCACAAGGTCTTATTTTTTGGCCAAGTCTCACAAAAATCAAACAAAGATTGTAATGATCTTATTTGTGGAATGGTTAATCGATTACTTTGTTCGGCGGCTTCAATGGTAATGGTGCGTAAACGTTCTTCTTTAATTTTAATCGTATTGGTGCGCAGAGTTTTGACAGGCTGAATGGTTTGCACCCCTAGTTCAGTCGCCATACGAACAGCCAAATCCGTAGCATCTCGTTTTAAAGGTGCAAAAACGAGTGTTGGGCCACAAAGGATAATTGGTTGACGCAGTTGCTTTTGAGCCGTGATAGTTCCTTTATTTTTGGTTATTTGACTAATCTCGCAATGCCACTCACCATCACGTTCATTAAAGAAAATGACTTGATCTGAGGGTCTTAAGCGTAAAACATTTCCCAAATAATGAGCTGTTGCAGTGGGAATAGGAAATATTTTTTCTGTTGCCAAAGCTTCAAAATCACAAGGGTCAAGGTAAAGTCGCGGAGTAAAAGACATATAATCTCAATCGAATCTGGGTCATAAAAAGAATGAAAACAATTTGATATTACTATAAGAATAAAAACTTGTATTCTTGTTTTCTATTGTTCTTTTTATTTTATCAGGATTTGTTGTGAATCAGTCTTCATCACGTTCAGATATTAATTTGTCTTGGGTGCGTTTTCTTCCTCAATCTTTGCAACCCTACGCGTTACTGTCTCGTATAGATCGCCCGATTGGTAGTTGGCTACTGTTTTTACCTGGAATGTGGGGTATTTTGTTGCCTCATGATATTCCCATAATGACACGTATAAAATTGATTATCCTATTTGCTATTGGCAGTGTCGTCATGCGTAGTGCAGGATGTGTGGTAAATGATATTTGGGATCGGGATATTGACCGACAAGTTGCACGTACTCAACAGCGTCCCATCGCAAATGGCACGATTTCAGTTAAGAAAGCACTTATATTTTTGTTTTTTTTATTGATGATTGGGTTCGTTATATTATTACAACTTAATCCTTTATCATGGGTTTTAGGGGCTTCTTCATTGATTTTGGTAGCACTTTACCCAGGGGCAAAAAGAATTACTTGGTGGCCTCAATTAGTACTAGGATTTACTTTTGGGTTCGGAGCCCCCTTGGGATATGCTGCAGCAACAGGATATTTATCATGGACACAAGCTGCTTTATATTCAGCCACGATTTTTTGGCAAATCGGATTTGATACAATATATGGCTATCAAGACATAGAGGACGATCAACGTGTTGGTGTAAAATCAACAGCGCGCTGGGCTGGCGAAGCTGGTAAACAATTTGTAGCAGTTAATTATGGACTGTGTATTGCTTGTTTGTTGATTACTAGTATTTTAAATCATAATTCATCCATAGCAATGTTGGCTTTATTGTTTCCTGTTATTCATTTCGTATGGCAGATTATAAAATTTGATTTACACGATCCTAAAATTTGCTTAACTTTATTTAAATCTAACAGGGACGCAGGGCTTCTAATTGCCTTGGCTCTTCTTATAGGCAATTTAATTTAATGAATAATTTTTCCCAGTTCGAGAACTTAATTACAGAATATACAATTTTAGAAAAAACCGATTTTGTTCCAGAGATTACTCTTTACCAAGCCAGTGAAATTACGCCTATTTGGCAAGTTACAGAGGCTTGGTTAAATCATCAAAATATTGAGCCTCCTTTTTGGGCTTTTGCTTGGCCTGGGGGAAAAGCACTGGCACGCTATATTTTGGATAATCCAAAAATGGTTAAAGGGAAAAAAATTCTTGATTTTGCTGCAGGATGTGGAATTGCAGCAATTGCTGCAGCTAAATGCGAGGCTGCGTATATAGAGGTTGCAGATATTGACCCTTTGGCACAAAAGGTCTGTGCTTTAAATGCCAAAGTTAATCATGTCTTACTTGATAAAAATTCCAATGATGTCGTAGGGCAGCTTTGTGAATGGGATATAATTTTTTGTGGAGATGTCTGTTATGAGGCCCCGATGACCCAGCATATCTGGCCATGGTTAAAGCAATGTGCACAACAAGGTGCAACTGTGTTTATTGCTGACCCAGGGCGAAGCTATCTACCTAAAAAAGAGCTGAACCCAGTATGTACTTATGATATTCCTACAACATTAGAGTTAGAGGATTGTAAGTCACGTCATACGGTTTTGTATCAGTTAGTTTGTGAATAAAAATTTTGTGGATTATCTTCGTTGATTAATTAAAATTTCGAACTAAATATGTAGAGAAGACATCATATCTATTATGTAATTGTTAAATTTATTAACGACCTGTTATAGGTCGTTTTTTAACACTCTATCTACACAAAATTATTTTTTGGAGCATTCAACCCACTCATAGGAGACTTTAGAAGTTTGCATAAAGCTTTGTGGAAGCTGAATATTTTCTTTTATACAAAATCCTTTTTTATTCAAAATATCAACTAATAGTTTATCTTGTTTACAAGCTTCTTGTTTATTTTGGCCCTTACTTTTCTTTTCATCCTTTTCATTACAAATATCATAATAATAGCTTTGTTGACGAACAACAGGATAAAGATCAAAAGGAATAAAATCAGGGATAGACATGGTTGCGTAGATATCTATTTTTGATGAAAAGGGTTGAGGTAGTGGAATATAATGATCTTTGGCGAAACCATCCATAACGTCCATAGCTTTGTTAATACCGTTTAAAGGGATATTTATGGTTTGATCATTATTATCGGTATAAAGAATAATATTCTTATTTTCTTTTAAACTGTTGATTAAAGTCAAAGCAGGCATAGGTTCTAATGTAGTATTATAGTTATTTGTTTGACTTACTCTTTTTAGTTCTGTTGTAAAATCTCCAACATCTAATTCTATAGTTGCAGGGAAGTTATTTTGTTTTTGATCAAGAGTAACGTTAATTATAAGAGAGTATCCATAGGGTTTAATTTCTACTGTGATTGGAGAAGCTCCTTTATCACTAGTTAGCGTAACCGCATTATAATATTCTGATAATAACCAAGAATCATATTTATCTTGTTTAATAAATAGAGGATCATTATCCTTGGCTTGTGCAAATGAAATACAAGACATAGTTATTATGGAAGCTAAATATAACGCATATTTATTCATGAAGGCTCTCCTTGGAATCACTCTTTTCTGTTTACAGTGGAAAAAAAGAAAAAGACAAGAGTTTTTATAATAAAAATAGAAATAATCATATTAAAGTAGGCTTTTTATTCTATCTTAATAAAATATTATTCTTCATTATTGTTTTTATGTATTTTGCCTATGTAATTAAATTAGGTTCGTAATGGGAAAAATGGGATTTTTATATTAATGGTGGTGCAAAACGGCAACTTGACACAAGGGAAAAGGAATAAAATATTTTGGTTGTAAAGATGAACGATGTAATGATTTGTTTATTATCCCTTATACGCCTATGCGTGATGAATAAAATAAACCCCCTTTACAGGGGGTTTAAAATGTTTAGTTTAGTTTTTAGCAAGTTTTGTAATTTTCGGTTGTTCAACTTTGATAAAGTAAGTCAAAATTGCTGCAAAAACATACAAAGCGGCATATGTCCATAACACACCTGAAACTCCCCAAATACCAATAACGAGTCCTGCTATAATAGCAGCAACGCTTTGGCTTAGAGAGGCTGATAAGTTATAAATAGAGACTGCGGCTCCTTGGTGATTAGGTTCAAGAGTTGTGAAAACGGCTGTCATTGGTACGAAGGCTGCGACAGTGATACCTAATAGAACAGCAGGAATCATGGCTGCATAATAATTATGACCAAAATAAATAGGTACATAATAGAATGATAAGCAGGAGAATATACCACAAAAACATCCAACCCAACGAACTTGTTTTAACCAACCAATATGATCCCCCATAATTCCCCATAAGATATTGGTGAAAATGGTAATGGTTAAAAATAATGCCCAAATTTGTTGCCATTCTTCATTTGAAAATCCAAGGCCAGCAATGTTATGTTTTGGATCACCTTCCAAGAACCAAGGCATAATAATTGCAACACCAAATAAAGGAATTGTATTAATAATTCGAATTAACGCAGACATAAAAATATATTTATTGGTAAATAAAATTGTGATTGCCTTGGTAAGTTCGTGTAATTTTTCCGAAGTGGATAAATTGGCCTTATCCTCAGATATTTTAACTTTGCGTAATGTGAAAAGTGCCAGCAACCCACCAACGGCAACCCAAATTAATGCTAGCCATAACGTGCCATGTTCACCAATTGATGTATTGGTAAATCCAGGAAGTAACCCACCAATTGTTCCTAGACCAATTGAATACGCGGCCCAAAACCAACCCATTGCTGTGGAAATCTTACTTGCTGGAAGGTTGTGTATAAGTAAAATAATAAAAGAATAGATAAATAAAGGATATCCAAATCCACGTAATCCATAAAAAATAACGATTAATGGATAGCTATGCAGACCTATTCCAAGAGTCATAAATAGAATATGGAAAATAACCCATATTGCAAAGCCTGTGAACATTGCTTTTTGAGGTGTAATGATCTCTGCAATAACTCCAGAGCTCCACGCAGCAATTGCGGCAGCAAAAGCATAGACGGTAAAAACAAAGGTTGCTTGCTCTTGGGAAAAACCCATATTCGTAATATATTTGGATAGGAAAGCCAGTTCGAAACCGTCTCCCGCCATAAAAATGGCAATGGCAATATAGCCCCAAATTAATGTTGCAGGCATAAAACCAAATAAGATTTTTTGTGAGTTCATAAGATGCTCTTTGACAGATGAAGTCCATTAGAAAAATTAGCAAATTCATGCGTAAAAAAAGGCAACACTTAATCTGTGTTGCCTTATGAGCATTATTAAAAATTACTTTTTAAAGTTATTTTTCCAATTTCTCATTTTTTCAATTGTTTGACGCATCAAAGAGACAAATTCTGGTTTCCCAGCGATGCTGCCAAATAATGCTTTATCCCCTGCAAATTGTGCAATTGGATCTTTACTATCAAGCATTGTGTGCATTGCTTTTGCATCTAGGATGCCGTCTTGGTATTCATAAGGAATATTTCCTTTGTGCCACTCTTCTAGGAACACATAGAATAAAGCTGGAAGTACAGCTGTTGCTTTTGGTTCAGCACCACGTTCGTAACATTCCACAAGCGTTGGGGTAATAAACCCTGGAAGTTTAGATAATCCATCAGCTGCAACACGTTGATTGGTATCTTGAATATCTGGGTTACTGAAACGTTCTAATACTACATCTCGATATTTTTCAAGATCTAATGGGCATGGCGTTAAACAGGGAATGACATCTTCAGTAACATAATTCCATGCCAATTGTTTAATTTCAGGGGTTTGCGTACCTTCATGAATATAATTCAATCCAACTAAGGTTCCTGCCCAAGCAATACAACTGTGGCTAGCATTTAAGATGCGAATTTTTGCTTCTTCATAAGGTTGAACATCTTTAACCATTTCTGCACCGACCTTTTCAAGATCTGGGCGGCCATCGATAAATCTGTCTTCAATAACCCATTGAATGAAAGCTTCACCCATAACAGGGGCTTTATCATCAACACCTGTTTCTTTTTTTACACGAGGAGCAAGGTCAGCAGCAGGACGCGGAACAATACGATCAACCATATCATTCGGAGATGTGGTGTTTTTCTTTACCCATTCAAGTAATTCTTGATCTTTGCAAAGTTCAAGAAATTGTAGGAAGCCATGTCGAAAACGATCCCCATTATGACGTAAATTATCGCAGCTTAACAAGGTAACAGGATTACCATTTTGTTTAATACGTTCTTTTAAAATTGCTCGTAAAGCGCCATAAATTGTACAAATTTTACCGCTGAGTTCTGTTTGAATATCAGCACTGTTGGGGTCTAAATTATGACTTGTATCTAAATAATAACCACCTTCGGTTACTGTAAATCCGATGACTTTAGTTTCTGTTTTTGCACCTTGTTCAATCAAGGAAGTCATTTTTTCATCCCAATGTAGAACTTTAGCAATTGAGGTGATTTTTTCGTATTTACGTACACCTTGTGGAGTAACGGTTTCTAAAATATATTCGTTATTTTGTTGTGAAAGAGCGGTAAGAAGCGGTACAACATCATTGCGAATACCACCTATGGCAATTTTCCACTGATCTGCTGAGGAAACCTCTTGTAATAAACGGTGTAAATACCAAGCTTGGTGAGCACGATGAAATGATCCAGCACCAATATGCATCCATATATTTGTCATGTTCTTAAATCTTTTTAAAAGTAAAATTAGTATGACTTAACTATATGACATTTTCGTGATAGATAGTAATGTTTTTTTGCCTATCACACTGTTGTGATGGGCAAAAAATAACCTGACGAAAAGTAATCAGGTTAAAATACAGGTAAAGTTTATGTATTAGGTTATTATTTTTTATTATTCAGATGAGTTTTGACTTTATGTACAAAATTATCTTTTGGGGTATTCTTACACTCTTGAACTAAAACAGGAACGACTTTGGCAATTCCTTGTACATCTAATGTAGGATCTACAATTTTATCTTTTTTTGTCACACCCTCAGCAAACGCGACAGCTGTTGGTCTAAAACTGTCATCTAACATCAAAAAATCTTGGCAGGTTAATTGCCCAACCGGTTTTACTTCTTGTTTTTTTTCTATAGCATTTGCAGCAGTTACTGTTCCGATAGATAAAATGCATGCAGCTAAGAATAATATTGGTTTTATCATTGCGTAATTTCCTATTTAATTTTTAAATTAGATGTAATTGTTATTTATAATACTTCAGATAATAATTTTTTTTAAAAAAAAAAGGGATAAGAATGATTATTTATTCTAAAAAAAATAATTAATTATTAATATTTACTTAATGAAAATATTAGAGATATAATATTTTTTTATGATATAATTTGACTTTAATCAAAAATCAATTTTGAAGTGTAAAAATGAAACTTGGAATTGCTATTACTACGTTTAATAGAGCCGAGCATATAATTAAACAAATTCGCCTTATTCGCAAATTTTCTTTGAATGAGTATGAAATAATTGTTTGTGATGATGGATCGTCTGATAATACGCTTGATCTCTTGGAAAAGGAAAATATTCCGTATATTTCAGGTGTAAATAAAGGAGTTGCTTGGAATAAAAATAGAGGTTTGTATTATTTAGCTAATTATACATCTTCAGATGCTTTTTTATTACTTGACGATGATATTTTACCATGTATGTACGGATGGGACGTCGAGTGGTGTCAAGGAACATTACTTCATGGGCATATTAATTATGTTTCTGATTTTGTAAAACCTCAGGTGTCATTTGGTCAATGTATAGCTCAAAGCCCAGGATTATGCCCTGCGTTACAGGGGCCTGCTATTGGAATTAGTAAAGAGAGCTTCCCTTTGATAGGCTATATGGATAGCCGTTTTGGTCGTTATGGTCACGAACATACAGAATATACTAATCGTTTTATTAAAGCTGGATTTGGAGGTCTTATCCGAGAAGATAATTCAATATTATATGCGGTAATGAATAGTGGTTTGGAATTAAGTCTGCTTCCTTCAAATGGTAGTCCAGATGAGGCTAAGAAGAATGAGCATTTATTATATGGCCTTAATCAAGAATCTTTATATCGCCAACCCTGGTTTAACGAACAACAACGACATGAATTTTTATCTGAGTTTAAAGATTTTGGGCATAAAATTACAATACCAGAATGGGAGATTTTAAAGGATTTCGATCGTGAATTTTATCTAAATATGTATCCAGATGTTAAGGCAGCTGGTGTTGATCCTGCTAAGCATTATTATTTATATGGCCGTCATGAAAATCGAAAATATAAGCTAGATTAACACAATTAGAACAAAGACTGTGCTAGTCTTTATTTTGATTTGAATTAGCTAAGTTACTTTATAAAGATTATTTCATACATAGGGTCATAATATAATGAGCCATTATGTATAGCATTAGTTATTCTGTCTCTATGACAAACAAGATTTCTGACAATTTGAGAAAAATGTGTGTCATTTCGATTTTTAAGTGTTTTTGCCCAATATTTAGTTCAAAATTATGCTATATATAGTATTATAAGTAAAAGTTAGTCATTATGAATTTTAGAGTTATATATCCAATCTTTCTTTTTCTAGCAATAAGCGGATGTCACCATTCAGAAAATAATAAGGTGATTGGTATGCCAAACCCAGCATCTGTTTATTGTGTAGAATTACATGGAAAATCAATATTGATGAATAATCCACAGGGGCAATATGCAAATTGTAAATTGCCCAGTGGTGAACTAATAGAAGAATGGGCTTTATACCGAAGAGATCATTCTTTATCTAAATAAGCTAGGCACTCACTGTAAAACCGCACATCATGCCTGTATCTTCATGCTCCAGCAAGTGACAATGTGCCATATAGGCTCTTTTTTGATCAGCTAAATGATCAAATTTAACTAAGACCTCACTAGTCTTTCCTTCGACGTGAACAACATCTTTCCACCCAGCTCTGTGTGGCGCAGGGGGGGCATCATTTTCTGATAAAATACGGAACTGAGTGCCATGAATATGGAAAGGATGAACCATCATATCCCCTTTTCCTGATATAACCCATCTTTCATATTGTCCTTGCTTTACATTAAAAAGAGGTTGATTCATATGATAGGGAACGCCATTAATCATATTTCCAGCGTGGAAATTAAATGGTTGATCTGAATGTTGGGATACAGAATGCATATCATGTGCCATATCCATGTGATGCATGGAGTGTTGGCCATAACGATTTGAGAAAGCCTGCATGCCCAATATATCGAGTTTGGGGTTCATCATGAGATGTAGTTTGCGTTCGGGAATATGGCTCAACTCTGGAATTACAGATATATTCATTAAATGATCTGGAAGTTTTGTATGATGACTTTCCGAAGAAGGCTGTATAGTTAAAACAGGAACAGCTTGATTGAATGGAGCAAGTGTCATTCCCATTTGGTTCGTAGGTGTTGTGATAATATCAAATGCTTTGCCATCTGAAGTATTGACTAACACTTCAAAACGCTCTCCCATCCAAAGGGGAAGATGATCTAATTGGACAGGTTGTGGTAAAAAACCGCCATCGCTGGCGATTACATAAAAAGGTCTGCCATCACTAGTAGCAAGATTTAACGTTCGTGCATTACACCCATTTAAGAATCTCAGGCGTAACCATCCTTTGGGTGCAATGTGTCGGGGATAGGATGCGCCGTTGGTAAGCATATGATTACCAAACCATCCCAAAGCAGCACTCATAATATCCAGCTTGTATTCAAATTGTCCTTGAGTATTAAATTGTCGGTCTTGTAAGATAACAGGGATATCATCTTTGCCCCAATTTGTAGGTAAAGGCAGTTTTTTGCTTTGTTCATCTTGTATTAAGACTAATCCTGCCAAGCCCATCGTAACTTGCTTGCCAGTTTGTCCATGAAGATGTGGGTGTACCCAACAAGTCGATGCTGGTTGTTGAAGGATAAAGTGAACGGTTTGGCTTTGTTTGGATGGAATTAAATCTTGGGGGCCACCGTCAGAAGATCCGGGAATAATTAATCCATGCCAATGAAGGGTAGTTGGATCGGGTAGTTGGTTATTAATTGTGACAGAGATTTTTTGATTAACATCTAATATCAATGCAGGACCCAGAAAAGCTTGATTGATTCCCCATGTTTTTGTCCGTTTACCATTGATAAATTGGCTGCTGCCCTCTTGTAAAGTAAGGTTTATATTACCCTGTGCGTCAGGATGTAATAGCGGTGGAATAGGCAAAATTGTTCTATCTTGTGTTGCCAATGCAGGATGATAGGGGAAAAGCCCTGTTCCAGCCATACCTAAGAGAGATGTTAGTTTTAAAAAATCACGACGGTTCATATTTTTAATCTTTTACATAAGAGTATGACAATAATACTCATAAGGTTTATTTTACAAATATTTAACTATTTTTATGGCAAATATGAGGTTGAATTTTCTTGATGACTGCATCATGCCATGGGATATATTTTCTATTCATAATATTATTCGAGTTAGGTTGAATATGTTCTGGAATATCACTTTCCTCTTTTATTTGACGGTGTTGCTATGGATCTGTGCAATTAAGTTCAATATTAATGAGTTATTGCTGAGATCATTGCTGTAACTTGTCAAATTTGATGCGTTATAGGTCAAGGATTAACATAACCCAAAATGACACCATTTGTTAATATACACTTATCCAAAGCAATAATGTTGGTAATTAAATATCCTTGTAATTTAATGAGAAGTTCAGTGATGTCTAGAGTGCTTTTATTTTATTAACTCTTTCGATAAATACTAACTTCTTCGTTTAAATCAGCAGGGATAAACCCAAGGATTTTACCAAAAAAGGAAAGTTCCATTTCTAATACTTTTGTTAAAGTTTCCTCTTGTCGAAAACCATGTCCTTCTTCTGGAAATGTATAATAGGCATAAGGGATATGATTTTCTTTTAATGCGTTGATAATTGCTTCGGCTTGAGATGGAGGAACAACTTTATCTTTTAACCCCTGAAAAATAATTGAGGGAGATTTGATGTTGTGGATATGATTGAGGGGAGAGCGTTCTTTATAAATATGTTTTTCTTCAGGATACTTTCCAATTAATCCATCAAGATATCGTGCTTCGAATTTATGCGTATCCTCGGCCATGGCGGTTAAATCGCCTACACCATAAAGACAAGAACCAGCAGCAAATAGTTGGGATTGAATTAAAGCAGTTAAAACGGTAAAACCACCCGCACTGCTGCCCCTGATTACAATTCGTTTGGGGTCGACTTTGCCTTGGTCAATCAGATATTGGCATGCATCAATACAATCTTGCACATCAAGAATGCCCCAATTTTTTTGTAAAGCATTACGATATTCTTTACCAAACCCTGTAGAGCCTCGATAATTTACATCAATAACGCTAAATCCTCGACTGGTCCAAAATTGAATGCGTGGTGAAAAAGCATTGGTTGTCTGTCCTGTTGGTCCACCATGAGCTAGTACGAGTAAAGGAGGGAGTTCTCCTTGGATAGAGCAATAGTCTTTATTGGTCGGAGGATAAAAGAAGGCATGGGCTTTTTGACGGTCTTGCGTGGAAAAACAAATAGGCTGACCATAAGAGATATCTTTTTGGTCGAATTTAATAGAGGTTGCCTGAGCTAATATATGCTGCTTGCCAGCTGAATCTTGCATCATGATTTGTGCGGGCCGATAAGGTGAGTTATTAATCCAAGCAAAACTGTTTTGATCTTGCAAAGGAACAGGGCAAGTATTGGGATAATCTAAATCAATAGGGGTAATTTTATTGTTGTTGATAAGAATTGTTTCAGCACAGCCATTGGTAATTTTTTGTGCAATAAAATGATTATTTTGGATGAAATACCAGCTTTGTTGTCCAAACACCCATGCAGGTAAGCCAATTTCAGCCTCCATAGGGGCAATAGGGGTTAATTGAAGATTAATTCTGTCAACTTGGTATAAATTCCAATAATTATTGCGATCACTACAAACAATTAACTGATTATCAGATGTCCAACCGGGTTGGATTAAAGATTCTTCTTGATCAATACCAGCAACGATTTTTTTATTTTCTAGGTGAGATGCTTGATTGATATGTGCGATACATAAACGGGTTGCTTCCCAAGGCATATGGGGATGATCCCATTCAATCCATGCTAGATGTTGTTGGTCTGGGGAAAGACGAGGGAAGCTGTAAAAATCTGCACCTTCTGTTATTATTGTTATTTGCTGAGGTGTAGATATAGACAAAGCAACAAGACTATTTTTGACCTGCTTTTGTTGATGACGTTCAGCCACACATAGAATATACTGGCCTTTGATTTGAAAATCGGCAAAGCGATATTGATCATTTTGAAAAATAAGAACAGGCTCTTGCTTGTTATCAATAAACCAAACAGATCCTGTCTTTTGATCGCTAAAAACAATTTGGTGATTATGAACATGATATGCCCCTCCACCATATTCATGCACTTGGCTACCCACTGAAAATGGAGAAAGTGTGATATCTTTAATCCCCTCTTGCTTATTCCATTTAACCAACACGGTTCGACCTTGCTCTGCTGGGCGACGTTCGAGCCAGTAAATATCATGATGATCCCTGGTTAGTTCTGAAAATATAATATTTTTTCCGTTAACAATTTGAGGGGTAAAGGAAGATATCCAGCTGCCGCATAAGCTTGGTGTTTTCAAATCAGTCATCAATACAACCTTTACAAGTATCTTTAAATTATCTGTTACTATTGAAATAATACTATATCATAAAAATAATTTGTAAGGAGTTACCTGATACAGATGATATTTATTTCTCGGTCAGTAAATTAAAAAGTAAATTATGGTTTATGACAGAGACTGATGTTTATTTTCGGGTTGGTCTGTGGAAAATGAAAAAAAGCATCTAGAGCTTATAAATTAGCTGCTAGGGAAGCAGCTAACGCCAACAACGAAGTAAAAGATGTTATTTTTTGAATTCATTCAATTTATAAATACATTACCATATATTGAAACAACTGAACGAGAAGATACGAGGAATGCTGTCTACCAATTGGTAAAAGAGTGTCATTTGGATATTTTAGAGGATCAAGTGAAGGAATGGTTTGATGAGGTAAAAGAATTTTAATAGAACCTTTTGTATGTCGTAGATATGTAGTTTTTGGTTTCATAAAGACAAATAATGAGGTAAAGCTATTTTAAATAACTCTATAATATATTGATGGGTATAGAACACTGGTAGAACAATTTATGGATTTTATCCGTGATTATAGTTATTACGGATATTTGCTTGTTGGTTTGGTGATTATGTTGGAAAGTATGGGGCTGTTGCTTCCTGCCGAGACATTATTGATTGCTGCTTCTATTTATGCAGCCTCTCATCAAAGTGGTTTAAATATTAATTTAATTGCACTTTCTGCAATTATTGGCGCGATTATGGGGGATAATTTTGGATATTTAATTGGGCATAAGATTGGATATCGTCTTTTAAAAAAATATGGCCCTAAATTTAAATTAACCCCAGAGCGTTTATTACTTGGTCAATATTTATTTAAGCATCATGGCGGTAAAGTTGTTTTTATTGGACGTTTTATGGTGCTGTTGCGTTTATTTACAGCGCTATTAGCTGGTGCTAATAAAATGCCTTGGAGGGGATTTATGTTCTATAATGCCTTGGGTGGCATAGCATGGGCTGGCGGATATAGCTATATTTCCTATTTCCTTGGTAAACAAATTTTACAGCTTGAAGGAACTATCGGAATTATATTAGGGGTTATTGGGGGTGTTATTTTACTCTCATTTATCTGGTTTATTCATAAAAATGAAAAGAGATTAATTGAACACGCTCAGAAAGAAGCTGAGCGTGAGTCTGCCGAGTTAGATCATAGTATAAATAATTAGACTTTTTTAAATATCCAAAAAATAGGCTGTCTACCTGCTTGATATGCTTTTTGTTCGTATCGCGTAGATGGCCAATTAGATGGGCGTTCAGACGTTTCTAAAACTTTTTCGAAATAAGACTGATTTCCCATGACCTCCAATACCCATTCTTGGTAAGTAGGATCATCACTGGCAACATGCCAATGCGCACCAGGACGTAAAATCCGATGTAACAAAGGAATACGATCAGGATGCACAAAACGTCGTTTAGAATGACGAGCTTTTGGCCAAGGATCTGGAAACATTAAAAAGAGTTTATCAATAGATTGATCTGGAAATTCACGAATTAAAATACGTGCATCTTCATTCCAAAGCCGTAGCATATCTGGAATGGGTGCTGTTTTTTCATCGTCAGTTTCATCTAATAGGTTCGATAAAAGCGAACAAACTCCATTTTCAAAAACTTCACAGGCAATATAACCAACATCAGGATTTGCACGGTGTCGGGCAATACTGTGTTCCCCACCACCAAAGCCAACTTCCATCCAGACTTCTTCGGGTATTTGACCAAAGGCATCTTTCGGATTTTTCAAAGCAGATTGTGGAAATTTTATTCTGGGTAGATAATCATCATATAAACGTTGTTGACGATCACGAAGTGGATGACCACGGCGGCGACCATATAAACGTTCAGTTGCGGGCTTTTCATTTTCTAATGAAAAGAGAAGCTCCTTCTCAGAGGAGCTTTTCTTTGTAGTATTCATAACAACCAGTCTTTACAAATTAACGATTGAACGCATTACGTAAAGTGTCAACAAGGTCAGTCTGTTCCCAAGTAAAATTATCTTTCTTGAGATCAGGCGTGCGACCAAAATGACCATAAGCTGCAGTTTCTCTGTAAATTGGGCGATTTAAACGTAAATGTTTACGGATTCCTCGTGGAGATAAATCCATCACTTCACGAAGAACTTTTTCCAATTTCTCTTCGTTAATATCTTTACCACTATTATGTAAATCAACATAAACAGATAAAGGATGAGAAACACCAATAGCATAAGAAATTTGTAACGTACAGCTATCTGCAAGTCCTGCTGCAACGATATTCTTTGCTAAATAACGACAAGCATAAGCTGCAGAACGATCAACTTTGGTTGGATCTTTACCAGAGAATGCCCCACCACCATGTGGTGCAGCCCCACCATAAGTATCAACGATAATTTTACGTCCTGTTAACCCACAATCGCCATCAGGGCCACCAATAATAAATAGGCCTGTTGGATTGACATAGAATTCATTTTCAGGACACATCCAACCTTCTGGAAGCGTATTTGTGATTAATTCGCGTAATGTATCACGAATATCACTTTGTTTCATGGCTTCTTCATGTTGAGTTGACAACACAATAGAAGTCGCCTTAACAGGTTTACCATTTACATATTGTAAAGTAACTTGGCTTTTTGCGTCAGGAAGGAAACCTTTTCCTTTTGGATCACTGGATTTACGAAGATCATTTAGATTTTGTAAAATCTTATGAGCATAGTAAATTGGTGCAGGCATTAAGCTGTCTGTTTCTGTGGTAGCATACCCAAACATGATCCCTTGGTCACCAGCACCTTCATCTTTACCTTCACCACTGTCCACACCCATAGCAATATGAGCAGACTGTGCATGAAGAAGGTTTAAGGCACTAGCATTTCTCCATGAAAAGCCCTCTTGATCGTAACCGATTTCTTTTACGGTTTCACGAGCCTTTTCAATAAGCAATTCTTTGGTAATGCTTTCTGGGCCACGAACTTCACCAGCCAAAATAATTTGGTTTGTGGTGACAAGAGTTTCACAAGCTACGCGAGCTTCTGGATCGGCTGCAAGATATGTATCCAATACGGCATCACTGATACGATCAGCAACTTTGTCTGGATGTCCTTCAGATACTGATTCAGAAGCGAACAGAAAATCGCTATTGTTTCGCATAATTTTTCTGCTATCCCATCTAATTAAATGTAAAAAAACGAATTTGTTAACAGACCCTTTTGTGACCTCTACGTCAAGAGCAAAAGTAAAAAAAACTTTGTTTATTGCACAGGATCAAGTCCCAAAACATGGGTCATACCATATAAATTTGCTGGTTTTCCTGCACTCCAAAAAGCAGAACGAACAGCCCCTTTGGCAAAAATACGACGATCAAATGCTTTATGAGTCAGGCTAATTTCTTCGACATCAGACAAGAAAAGAGCACTATGTTCCCCCACAATTTGTCCACCACGAAGGGCTGCAAATCCGATGGCACCTTCTTTACGGGCGCCAGTCACACCGTCACGCCCAGATTCTTTTACATCTTTAAGTTGCACATTTCTTGCTTTGGCAATAGATTCCCCAATAGCCAAAGCTGTACCAGAAGGGGCATCCACTTTTTGACGATGATGGGTTTCAATAATTTCGGCATCATATTGATTGGCAGGTAATGCCTTTGCCAATTCACCTGCAAGGCGCATCATTAATGTTACACCTGGTGAAAAATTCGCGGCTTGTATCACAGGTATTGTGCTTGCGGCTTCACGAATTAATCGTTGAGTTTCTTCATCAATTCCAGTTGTTCCCAAAACCCATGCAACATCGCTGTTTTTAAAGGCTTTGGCATGAGTTGCAGTAATCGCTGCATTGGTAAAGTCAATAATGACATCACTCACTTGGATCAGCGCATCAATAGTATCAAAGACTGGAATGGTATCAGATGCATTTTTGATATCTTTGGATAAAGATGTCCCACCTGATAAAATTGCGTTTTCTTGTTGTTGGACTTCTTCTACTAATAAACGCCCAACACGCCCAGTAATACCAGCAATACCAATTCGTAAAGGAGATGATGTCATTTTAAAACTTTCATATTAAGAAATAGAATTAAGATTTACCCTCAAAGAAATCTCTAACCTTGCTAAAGAATCCCGATGTTTCTGGGCTGCCGTGATCGTGTCCGTCTTGAGATTCATTTTCAAATTCTTCAAGAAGTTCTTTTTGACGTTTCGTAAGGTTTTGAGGCGTTTCAACTTTGACCTCAATATACATATCACCACGAGAAGAAGATCTTAATACAGAGAACCCTTTGCCACGGAGGCGAAATTGTTTGCCAGATTGTGTTCCTGTTGGAATTTTAACTTTGGTTCTGCCGCCGTCAATAATGGGAACTTCAATTTCTGCCCCCAATGCTGCTTGGGTCATTCTTACAGGAATACGACAGAAAATTGTTCCACCATCACGTTGAAATATTTCATGCGGTAATACACTCACATGAACGTATAAATCACCAGGTGGGGTGCCATTGCTGCCGGCTTCACCTTCACCAGCGATGCGGATTCGGGTTCCATCTTCAATTCCTGCTGGAATATCAATTTCAAGCTCTTTTTCTTGACTTTCCAAGCCAGTACCTTGACACTTTTTACAAGGGTTGCTGATGACTTGACCTGATCCATGACAGGTATGACATGGGCGTTCCACAAGGAAGAAACCTTGTTGAGACCTGATTTTCCCAGCACCATGACATGTCGGACATGTTTTACTACCTTGATTTTTATCTTCTGAACCCGATCCATCACAGCTTGAACAAGATTTCTTGCTTTGATATTTAACTGTTTTCTTTATACCTGAAAAAGCTTCAGTCAGTTGAATTTCTGTTTGAACTTGAATATCTGCCCCAGTGCGTCTTTGTCCTTGACCACCACGGCGCATCCCCATCATGTCGCCAAACATATCAAAGATATCACCAAAACCACCCGCGCCAAAACCACCAGCACCAGGTCCACCATTTTGGAAAGCATCATGACCATATTGGTCATAGGCAGCCTTTTTTTGCTCGTCTTTTAAAATGTCATAGGCTTCGTTAATCTCTTTAAACTTAGCTTCTGCTTCTGGATCCCCTTGGTTACGATCGGGATGATATTTCATTGCCTTTTTACGATAGGCCTGTTTTATTTCTACTTGGGTCGCAGTGCGGCTGATTTTCAGCACTTCATAATAATCACGTTTAGACATTGATACTCTCAAAACAACTTATTTTGGTGTATAATAAATTAGCCCGCCTTCGGAAAGAAGCGCGGGCCTCAAATTAATTTAAGATATATATATAGCTATATATCTTATTTATTTAGATACCTGCGAAATGATCAGGTAGACTTTTTATCGTTATTGCTGACATCTTCAAAGTCTGCATCAACAACATTTTCTTCAGGTTTTTCAGAATTTTCTTGGTTGCCTGCTGAACCCGCAGCATCAGCACCGCCAGTTGCTTTGTAAATTGTTTCACCAATTTTCATTAATAGTTGAGAAAGCTTTTCTGTTGCTGCTTTAAGTTCAGCGACATCATTGGTTTCTTTTTTGCCTTTAACATCAGCAACAGCAGTTTCAATTTCTGTTTTTGTTGCGTCATCAAGTTTATCACCATGTTCTTGTAGATTTTTCTCTACTTGAGCAACCAATGAATCTGCTTGATTGCGGGTTTCAACCATTTCTTTTTTGGCTTTGTCTGCATCAGCATTTGCTTCTGCATCTTTAACCATGGTTTCAATATCCGCATCTGATAAACCACCAGAAGCTTGGATTTTAATTTGTTGTTCTTTACCTGTTGCTTTGTCTTTTGCAGATACAGAAACAATACCGTTCGCATCAATATCAAATGTTACTTCAATCTGAGGAACGCCACGAGGTGCAGGGGCAATACCTGTTAAGTCGAAGTTACCTAGCAATTTATTGTCGGCGGCCATTTCACGTTCGCCTTGACATACGCGAATGGTAACAGCGCTTTGGTTGTCTTCAGCAGTAGAGAAAGTTTGGCTTTTCTTTGTTGGAATCGTTGTATTTCTGTCGATTAAACGGGTAAATACACCACCCAAAGTTTCAATACCCAAAGATAGTGGGGTAACGTCTAATAAAAGAACGTCTTTAACATCACCTTTTAATACCGCACCTTGAATAGCAGCTCCAATAGCAACAACTTCATCAGGGTTTACGTTACGTGCAGGTTCTTTACCAAAGAATTCTTTAACGGTTTCAATAACCTTAGGCATACGGGTCATACCACCCACCAAGATTACTTCGTCAATACCACCAGCAGATAATGCAGCATCTTTCAATGCAGCTTTACAAGGATCAAGTGTTCTTTTGATTAAATCTTCAACCAAGCTTTCTAATTTTGCACGGCTTAGTTTAAGTACCAAATGTTTTGGTCCAGAAGCATCAGCAGTGATAAATGGAAGGTTGATTTCGGTTTCTTTAGATGAAGATAGTTCAATTTTAGCTTTTTCAGCAGCTTCTTTTAAACGTTGAAGTGCGAGTTTGTCGCCACGAAGATCAATTCCTTGTTCTTTTTTGAATTCATCTGCAAGGAATTCAATAATACGAGAATCGAAATCTTCACCCCCAAGGAATGTGTCACCGTTGGTTGATTTAACTTCGATCACACCGTCAGAGATTTCCAAAACAGAAATATCAAAAGTACCACCACCCAAGTCATACACTGCAATGGTGCCACTGTTTTTCTTTTCTAACCCATAAGCCAATGCAGCAGCTGTTGGTTCGTTAATAATACGAAGAACTTCTAGTCCTGCGATTCTGCCAGCATCTTTGGTTGCTTGACGTTGTGCATCGTTAAAGTAAGCAGGAACGGTAATAACAGCTTGTGTAACTTTTTCACCAAGATAAGATTCTGCTGTTTCTTTCATTTTTCCAAGAATGAATGCAGAGATTTGTGATGGTGCATATTTTTTGCCGCGTGCTTCAACCCATGCGTCGCCATTGTCGCCTTTGACAATGTCATAAGCAACGAGTTTTTTATCGCGTTCTACTAGTTTATCGTCATAACGACGACCAATTAATCTTTTTACAGCATATAAAGTGTTTGTAGGATTGGTTACAGCTTGTCTTTTTGCAGATTGACCAACCAACATTTCGTCACCTTCAGTGAAAGCAACCATTGATGGGGTTGTACGTGCGCCTTCGCTGTTTTCGATAACTTTTGTTTCATTCCCTTCACGGATTGAAATACAAGAGTTTGTTGTACCTAAATCGATACCAATAACTTTACTCATTAATAAGCTCCTTTTAGCAACTTTTATAAGACCCGAAGCGTCTTGCAAAAGTCCTTTTTTTTAAAATATTATCACTACTATGATCTCCCAATTTTGGCTAAGCCACAGGAGTGATATAAACTATAAATATGTATCCTTGAGTTTTGATTCAAGGAAAAATTATCTAATACTATATTATACATAAAACTTTCATTAAGTCAGCAACTTAATCAAAGTTAATATCAGTTTTTATTCTTTTTTCTCGCCTGCTTTGGATACAATAACCATTGCGGGTTTTAATAGACGGTTATTTAATGTCCATGTAGGCGTCCAGCTTTGTATAACAGTTCCCGCGGGATGCTCATCAGAAGGTTGTTCTGCCATAGCTTGATGTTTGTTGGCATCGAATGCAGCCCCAGTTGGATCTTCATATTTAATACCATTTTTTTCTAGGACTTGAAGAAATGAACGTTCTGTGCTTTCAAAACCTTCACGCATTTTGGTAAGAATTGGATCCTCGTCTTCCGATTTTGGAGGAAGGCTATCGATGCCACGGCGTAGATTTTCAGCTGCCTCAACAACGTCACGAGCGAATTTCTGCACTGCGTATAAACGTGTATCTTCGAGCTCTTTTTTATGGCGGTTGCGGAGATTTTGGTTTTCTGCTTCTGAACGCAACCAGCTGTCTTTGGCTTCTTGTAATTCAGTTTGCAGTTTTTCAACTGGATCTATTTCAACAGCAACATCCTCGGCAGCGTTTTTTGTTTCTGTGGAGGTTTGATTAAAAATGCTTTCATGTCCAGAGGACACATCTTCTTGTACAGAGCCATTGCTAGCCTCTGTTTCATTTTTTTCATGTTCTTGTTGTGTCATAATAATTTATGTACTTTTGTTGTTAACATTTATGATAAAAACAAGCTCTTATTTTTCATAACAAACTTGCAGATAATTTAGAATCTAAAACTATCATACTTCTATTTTAATAAAATTTATAAAAGATAACAAGGAATTCAAATAAGAATTACAATATGCTGACCAAGTTAAATGGTTTTTATTTTAAATATATATGGTAATTAGGGCGTAATGCGTATTTTTTGCCATTATTGGTTTGTATATATAATTTTGATTTTCATGAATGGAGTAATCGATATGGAAGCAGGAAAATATGTGATTGCGTTAGTAGATGATGATCGCAATATTTTAACCTCTGTCTTTATGATGTTAGAAGCTGATGGTTTTGCTGTGCAAACATATACAGATGGTGAAAGTGCTTTGCAGGGGTTATTGTCACGCCCTGTAGATTTGGCCGTCCTAGATATTAAAATGCCTCGTATGGATGGAATTGAACTTTTACAAAGACTTCGTAATCGTTCTCAAATGCCAGTGATTATGTTGTCTTCTAAAGATGAAGAAATAGATCAGCTAATGGGTTTGCGTTTGGGTGCTGATGATTATATTACCAAACCTTTTTCACAACGTTTATTATTGGAACGTATCCGAGCGTTATTAAGGCGTAATGATGTAAATAAAATAGAAGTAGAAGGGGGAGGTGCTGCCAATGGGATGGTGGTGCGCGGATCTTTGACTTTGGATGATTTGCGTCATCAATGTCGTTGGAATAACGAAGATATCCAATTAACCGTTACCGAGTTTTTGTTAACCAAAGCGCTGGCGATGCGTCCTGGTTTGGTTAAATCAAGAGACCAGTTGATTGATGCTGCTTATGGTGAGAATATTTATGTTGATGATCGGACCATAGACAGTCATATTAAACGGATTCGTAAGAAGTTTCGTCAGGTTGATTCTGAGTTTAATAAAATAGAAACATTATACGGTATTGGATATCGATATAAGGAAGACTGATCAATAAGTCAGGTCACTTTAATTAAAGATGAAGCATATTTTTTCCTGTTTAAGGCGTGATAAAGCGGATTTAACCTCTAAAATAAATTATAAAGCACGCTTTTCATCCCTTTTAATGCGGCGCATTTTATTGGTTAATGCTCTGCCATTGGTCGTTTTAGTAGCAACACTCCTTTATTTAAATCAATTTCAAAATAGCCTTTTGGAAACAGAAGTTACAGCATTGCGAGAGCAAGCGAAGATTTATGCTGGTGCCTTGGGACAAAGTGCAACGCGTAAAATTAAAGATCAAATGATCTCTGAGGGTGGTTTTGAGGTGATGTTTACCCAAAAACCAATAGATATTCATTTTTTATCTGTTGAATTGGCACGGCCTCTGTTGTTAAGCTTGACAGAGCCAAGCCCTAATGTCCGTGCACGCGTTTATGCCCCAGATGGTCAGTTAGTTGTTGATAGTGGTGTTGAAGGTAAGGAGAAACAATATTTATATAAACAGGGAGCGCAATCATCTTTACCCTCTTATAATAAAAAATATAAAAATGAATTTCATAAGGTAAATACAGAGAATGAGAAGGTAATTAATACACGATATGATACTGTGTTGGAAAAGGTTTATACTCATTTATTAAGTTGGATGCCCTATTCTGGAGAACGGAAAATTAAGAATTTGTCAGTGAATGCTGACCCAGAGGCTGTACCCAATGCTGTAAAAAAATATTTACAATTTACAAATGATCCTAATAGTCAAGAAATGCCCCCTTATATTCGTAGGGCTGTGGATCATCGTTTATTAATTACGATTTCAGAGCCTATTGTACATCAAGGAAAAACGGTTGGAATTATCCAGTTAACCAGAGAGGCAACCAATGTAGATAAGGCTTTATTTGCAGTTCGCTCTTCAATTTTAGTTTTATTTTTACTTGCCTTAGTCATTACCGTTTTAATGTCTTGGTATTTGTCGCTAACGATCGCTAGGCCTTTATTGGTTTTGGCTATTGCAACGCACAGAATGCGCGATTCTGTTCGTCCAACAGGTATGGTTCCTCAGCAGCTGTTAAGTCGAAAGGATGAAATTGGTGATTTGGCCAGGGCATTACAGGATAGTGCTAAGGCCTTATGGACTAGAATGGGGGCTATTGAACGATTTGCAGCAGATGTCAGTCATGAGTTAAAAAACCCTCTATCTTCGATTCGATCTGCTATAGAGTTATTACCCAGAATTTCTGATCCAGAGCATAAAAAGCGTTTATTTTATGTGGTTCGTGATGATGTGAGTAGATTAGATCGTTTAATTACAGATATTGCCAGTTCTAGTCGCATTGAAACAGAAATGTCTCGTACGACTCCAGAGGCTGTTGAAGTGATGCCAATTTATAAATTATTATCCGAGTTATATGAGGCAACATATAAACCAAATGATCCCCATATTATCGTTGAAATAGATTCCGATCCTCATCAGCAAAATTTAAAAGTATTAGCAGTGGAAGACCGATTAGTACAAGTTTTGCGTAATCTTATTGGAAACGCAATCTCGTTTTCCCCTCCTAATGGTTTGATTTCTTTGTCAGTTAAAGCAACTAAGGATCGGGTTGAGTTGATTGTAAGTGATCAGGGGCCTGGTATTCCAGAAAATAAATTAAATAGTATTTTTGAACGGTTTTATACAGAACGTCCAGAGGGTGAAAATTTTGGACAACATTCAGGGTTGGGGCTTTCTATTTGTAGACAAATTGTTGTTGCATTAAAAGGAACGATTCAGGCGCACAATCAACATGATGCGCAAGGAAAAATTGTTGGTGCTCGTTTTATTGTTTCCTTGCCTAGGGTGATATGATAAATATATCACGATACAATGTGGGTTAATGGTGTAAATAGGATACATTTTTTTCGATTCGTTTTGCGCTTTATATATTTTGAAAACATGCATTAAAAATGCTTTAAAAAATTGATTTTTTTTGTTTTTTTTGCAGTTTTCAAGGGGTGCTCTAGGAAAGTAGTTTTTCTAAATTTGAAAAACAGTTGTTTTTAAGCAACATGTTTTTTTGTTGAAGCTGAATATGAGTTTTTTTGATTGATTAGATAGCGACTAGATTTTATTAAAAAGAGGTATAGTTCCTTTGCTAAGTCAGTAAGGTTTTTCGAATATGAAAAAGTCATTAAGTCGTATCGCTATAGCTGCTGCTATGCTTGCTCCTGCAGCAGGTTATGCGCAAAATTACTCAAATACAAATTTGGGTCCAGCTGTTAACCAAGCACAAAATTCAGCATCAGTGCCAATGGTGAGAGAAGAAATTTGGGCATCAGGTTGGAGTGGAAAAGTCCAATATCGTGATGTTCCAATGTATAAAACACCAAAAGCACCAAAGCCACATTGCGGTGTGTTTCAAACTTGTCCTGGTGTAACTAAAATTGGTCTTGGAAAGGGTGACTTTATTGTACGTTTAGGCGCATTAGCAACAATTGCTAATAACACAAGCAGCCGGACTTCAGTTGGTGGACGTGTTACAGCATCTAACGGCGTAATGGCAGAATTAAGTGCAAATTACTTTGTTACTGATAACTTAGCTTTTGAATTGATTGCATCTAGTACTCGCCACAGTATCTGGGCCAAAGGAACAGCTGCTGGAGATGTTCATGTTGGTAAAGCATGGGTTCTTCCTCCTACACTTACTGCACAATGGCATTTTCGTCCACATAAAGCATTTAATCCATATGTTGGTGTTGGCTTAACGGTTGCTTTCTGGCATAATATTAAACCAGGTGGTGGCATTGTTCAAAAATTGGGCATGGAAACCACGGTTGGACCATCTTTCAATGTAGGGTTTGACTATCAACTTGTTGGAAACTGGTTCTTTAATGTCGATGCAAAACAAATGTTGTTAAATCAACGTGCGCATCTTAATGACAGTCCAGGCAGAATTGATGCTCGTACTTCTTTGAACCCTACAGTGGTTAGTGGGGGTATTGGGTATCGCTTTTAACCATTTGCGGAGTTCGGAATGACAAAGGGTGTTTCCTTTGACCGTCTTGCGCGGTACGAAGGAAATCTACCGCGATATACAAGTTATCCAACAGCTGTACAGTTTACAGAAGCTGTTGGATTTAACCAATATAAAGAATGGTTACAGGCTCTTCCAGAGGGGGAGCCTGTTTCGTTGTATTTACATGTTCCTTTTTGTGATGAGCTATGTAAATTTTGTGCTTGTAACACACAAGTCGTTCATCAAGAGTTGGTGCGTAGTGCTTATGGTGATTTGTTGTGTGAAGAGCTGAAACGACTGGCGGGGTTGCTTCAAGCGCGTCGTTCAGTAAGTTTTATTCATTTCGGGGGCGGAACTCCGACAACATTACCTATGAATGCAATGAAAAAGGTAATGCAAACAATATATTCTTTATTCGACATTCAAAAAAATGCTGATATTTCAATTGAACTTGATCCTAGGCATGTTTCTGTCGAGTATTTTTCCATGTTGCATCCTTTGGGGTTTACCAGAGTCAGTTTTGGTGTGCAGGATTTAGATCCCAAAGTGCAAAAAGCCTGTGGACGTATTCAAAGTAAAGAGTTAACCGCGCATTGTATTAAGGTTGTACGTCAGAATAATATTCAGTCTGTGAATGTTGACTTGATATATGGATTGCCTAATCAAACAGTTGAAAGCTTGCGGGCAACGATTCGATCAGTTGTGGAGTTGAAACCAGATCGATTGGCTGTTTTTGGGTATGCTCATGTGCCATGGAAATTTAAGCGACAAACATTATTGGAAGGTGACGTGCTACCTGATAGTGTTGAGCGTTTTCAACAGCGTCAAGTTATTGATGAAATTTTGCAAGGGGCAGGGTATCAAGTGATTGGTTTGGATCATTATGCTTTACCTCACGACTCGATGAGTATAGCTGCTGATAAAGGCACTTTGCATCGTAATTTCCAAGGATATACAGTTGATGATGCACCTGCTTTATTAGGTGTTGGGGCTTCATCAGTATCGATTGTTCCTCAGGGGATTGTGCAAAATCATTCAGCAGTAGCGATGTATCAAAAAGCAATGACCCAAGAGGGGCTTCCTGTAGCGCGTGGCTTGAAGCGTGATGAAGAGGATTTGCTGCGTTGGCACGTTATAGAAAGATTAATGTGTGATTTGCATATTGATTTAGAATTAGTAACGCGGCAATATAATAAACCAGAGCATTTTTTTGATGAAGCAATTGCCAAATTAAAACCATTTGAAGAAGATGCTTTAGTAAAAATCTCGGGCTATAAGATTATAGTAACAGAAGAAGGGCGCTGTTTCTTGAGAAATATAGCGGTTGTTTTTGATACTTATTACCGTGTTGCTCCACAACGCCATGCCCAAGCAATATAAGTTCAAAGGGATGTTTAAATGAGTATTCAAAATAGCGATGCTGGTCAGTTTGTGCGCCATTCTATTGGACAAGCATCAGAATATACAAAACCTTATAAACACTGGTTATTAAAGGATGTATTGCCTGATTATGTTTGTGATTCTTTGGTTGAATGGATGCCTGATGCCAAGGCTGTATCGGGGGATATTCAGGGGCGACGTGAAAATAACAATCAAAACCGTGTGTTTGTAAATTCACAAAAGCAGAAAGAGGATCAACGTTGTGCAGCATTAGCACAAGCTTTTGAAGCTCAAGAAACAAGAGATCTTTTTACGCAAATGACAGGGGCTGATCTTACTGATACTTGGTTAAGGCTAGAGCTTTGTTTGGATAAAGAGGGGTTTTGGTTGGAGCATCATACAGATATTGGTGCCAAGAAACTAACTTTTCTGGTTTCTTTATCTTTAGGAGAAGATGCTGAAAGTTGGGGTACTGATATTATGAATGCTCAAGGAGATTCATTGGCTCGAAGCTCTGGCAAATTCAACTCAGCCTTTCTTTTTATTCCAGGAAAAGATACATGGCATGGGTATCAAAAGCGCCCTATGAGTGGTATTCGTCGTACTTTGATTATAAATTATGTATCTCAAAGCTGGCGAGCCAAGCATGAGCTTGCATTTAATTATTGATTTTAGAAATAATTTATATTTTTATTAGTTTTTTTTATATTTATATTAAAAGTTGTGTCATAAATTCCTATAATATTTATGGTTATGGCAGAAAATAGGATAAAGAAGCATGAGTAATATCGCACGTGAACAAATGGAGTTTGATGTTTTAATTATCGGGGGTGGCCCAGCAGGACTATCTGCGGCTATTCGATTAAAACAATTGGCACCGTCTGTTGAAATTTGCTTGATTGAGAAAGCTTCTGAAATTGGTGCGCACATTGTTTCGGGCGCTGTTCTTGAACCAACCGCGTTAAATGAATTATTTCCAGATTGGAAACAAAGAAATGCTCCATTAGATACACCAGTTAATCATGAGCGTATGTTTTACTTATCTAATGAAGAGAAATCGACAGCCATACCTATTATTAAACCATTGATGCCAGCGATGAATAATCATGGTAATTTTATCGTAAGTTTGGGTGATTTTTGTCGTTGGCTTGCCGCTCAGGCAGAGGAATTAGGGGTTGAGGTCTTTCCTGGATTTTCTGGCCGGGAACTTATTATTGAAGATGACAAAGTTGTTGGTGTCATTACAGGGGATATGGGCCTTGAGAAAGACGGTAGTCAAGGATCGAATTTTGAACCAGGAATGGAATTGAGGGCTAAATATACGATTTTTGCAGAAGGATGTCGGGGATCTTTATCAAAAAAATTAATGGATCAATTTAAATTAAGACAATCTGTTGACCCTCAAACCTATGGAATTGGGATTAAAGAGTTATGGGAAATTCCTGAACACAAGCACAAACCAGGGTATATACAACATAGTTTTGGTTGGCCATTAGATGATCTTACTTATGGTGGGTCTTGGTTGTATCATTTTGGTGATAATCTTGTTTCCTTTGGTTTTGTGGTTGGGCTTGATTATAGCAATCCTTGGTTATCTCCATTTGAAGAAATGCAACGTTCTAAAAACCATCCTGTGATTAAATATCATCTAGAGGGAGGAAGAAGGATCAGTTATTCTGCTCGTGCATTATCTGAAGGAGGATTACAATCCGTTCCTAAACTCTCTTTTCCAGGGGGATTGCTGGTTGGTGATGCAGCTGGTTTCTTAAATGTACCTAAAATCAAGGGTACACATACGTCTATGAAGTCTGGAATGGTTGCAGCAGAAGCGATTGTTGAAGCGTTGACTACACAAGAAATAGAGCCAATCTCTTACCAGTTTCGTATGCGAAAATCATGGGTTTACAAAGAGTTACATCAAGTCCGTAATATTCGTCCTGCTTTTGCTAAGTTTGGCGCAAAAATTGCGACATTATATACAGGTTTTGATTCTATGGTTCGTGGTAAGGTTCCTTGGACGTTCCATCATCGTTTAGGGGATAATGAAAAACTAAAGGCAGCCTCTTTATGTCAAAAAATTGAGTATCCTAAAGCAGATGATGAATTAACATTTACCCGTGAATCATCAGTTTTTTTGGCTAATATTGATCATCGGGATAACCAGCCAGTACACTTAAAATTAAAAAATATGTCAATTTGGAAAACAGTGAATTGGGAGACTTTTAAATCTCCTGAATCAAGATATTGCCCTGCAGGCGTATATGAGGCAGTAGATATTGATAAAGAACCTAAATTGCAAATTAATTCTCAGAATTGTATTCATTGTAAAACTTGTGATATTAAAGACCCCACACAAAATATAGATTGGGAAACGCCAGAAGGTGGCAGTGGTCCGAATTATCCAGGTGGAATGTAAGATTTTAATTTAGTTAATAATATCGTAACGAAAGGGTGTTATGAAAATATTAGTTCCGGTGAAACGGGTTGTTGATTCTAATATTAAACCGTTGGTAAAGTCCGACAATTCTGGTGTAGAGGTTGGTGGCGTTAAAATGTCCATGAATCCTTTTGATGAAACTGCGGTTGAAGAAGCAGTTCGCCTTAAAGAACAAAAAATTGTTTCTGAAGTTGTTGTTATCTCTATTGGAGAAGCCAAAAGCCAAGACACTTTGCGTACAGCGATGGCAATGGGTGCGGATAGAGGTGTTTTAGTTACTTCTGAAGATGCGCTAGAATCTTTGAGTGTTGCGAAAATTTTACAGCATTTTGTTACCAAAGAACAACCTGATATTGTTTTAATGGGTAAGCAAGCATCTGATGATGATATGAATGCGACTGGTCAGATCTTGGCAGCGAAACTTGGGTGGGCTCAAGGAACGTTTGTTAGTAAATTAGAGCTGTCTGAAGGTAAAGCGCAAATTACGCGTGAAATCGATGATGGCCAAGAAATTTTAGAGCTTGTATTACCAGCTGTAATTACAACTGATTTACGCTTAAATGAGCCACGTTTTGCATCTTTGCCGAATATTATGAAGGCAAAAAAGAAACCTATCGAGACCGTTGCTCTTGCTGACCTTGGAATTGATACAGCTGTTCGTCTAGAAGTAAAATCTGTAGCGGAATCTTCTTCTGTTCGTGAGGGTGTTATTGTTAGTTCTGTTGAAGAGCTTATGGATAAACTTCAAAATGAAGCAAAGGTAATTTAAAAATGGCTGTTTTAGTTTTATTAAGTTATGAAAAAGGCGATAAAATCCGCCCGATTAGCCGTTCTGCGATTACTGCTGCAACTCAGTTGGATACAGAAGTACATGCACTGCTTGTTGGTGAAAATCTAGAAATCTTATCTCAAAAAGCATCTCAGTTAAATGGTGTGCAAAAATTGCTTGTTGCAGAACATTCTGCATATGCGCATATGCCAGCAGAACCTGTGGCAAATTTGATTGCTTCAATAGCTGAATCTTATGAGTTTATTATTGCACCAGCAAACGCAGAAGGAAAAGATATTCTTCCTCGTTTGGCAGGTTTATTGGATGTCCAACCGATTTCTGATGTTGTAGAAATTATTGATACGTCAACGTTTGTACGTCCTATCTATGCAGGCAGTATACTTGCGACAGTAGCTTCTAAAGATGCTAAGAAACTTTTATCCGTTCGTGGAACGACTTTCGAAGCTGTTGCAGAAACAGGTGGCAGTGCTGTAGTTGAAAAAATTGAAAATTTACCACTTTCTGAAAAGCAACTTTCAATATTTAAAGAGTTAAAACTTTCTCAATCCGATAGACCTGAGCTTGAAGGTGCGCGCGTTGTTGTTTCTGGTGGCCGTGGAATGCAAAGTGCTGAAAATTTTGTATTGCTTGAAAAAATTGCCGATCAATTAGAAGGTGCGATTGGTGCTTCCAGAGCAGCTGTTGATGCAGGATTTGTCAGTAATGATTTCCAAGTTGGCCAAACAGGTAAGATTGTAGCGCCAGAGCTTTATATTGCCGTGGCGATTTCTGGTGCCATTCAGCATCTTGCTGGAATGAAAGATAGCAAAATCGTTGTTGCTATTAACAAAGATCCAGAAGCCCCTATGTTTAAAGTATCAGACTATGGTATTGTGGGTGATCTTTTTGAAATTTTACCTCAATTAGAGGCAGCTTTAAAAGCTAGATAATTTAATTCAAATACTTTTTTAGTTTAAAAAAAAGTATTTGAAAATAATAATAAGAATAGTTTAACCAGATTAAATTAATAAGGATATTCATTATGAAATGGGAACTAGAAATACCAAAGGATAAATATTATGTACCTGTTATTAATATTAAATGGCTTTTGATTTTGCATGGAATATTGATAGTTGTCCTTGGTTTAATGATGTGGGGTGCATGGAACCTAAACAGTTAATTTGAAGTCAAAGTTTAAGTAATATGTTTTTTTCTCAGTATCGAAAAATTATTCTGGCAGGAATTATAATATATAGCAGCTGTACAGCTGCTTATGCTGAACCAGTATCTAAAGTGCTTCATGTGATTGCAGCAGAGAATATGTATGGGGATATTGCTCAGCAACTGGGGGGCAAATATGTACAAGTTGATTCTATTTTAAACAATCCAGATCAAGATCCTCATTTGTTTGAATTAACCCCCAGTATAGGCAAGAAAATTGCTGATGCTGATTTGATTATTGTGAATGGGTTAGGTTATGATTCTTGGATGAATCGTTTATTAACAAAATATCATTTTAATCATCAAGATATTGTTTCCGTGCAAGCTTTATTAAACCGTAAAGAAGGTGATAATCCCCATTTATGGTATGATGTTGATGCAATTGATGCCTTGTCTGGGCGATTAGAGCAGCTTTATGTAAAACTTGAACCACATGAAAAGTTGGTTTTTGAAAGCAAATTAAGTTCTTTTCAAACTGATTTAAACAAAATCAAAGAGCGTATTGAGACTATTAAGCAAAAACACGTTCATATCAAAGTAGCAGCAACAGAACCTGTTTTTGGGCTAATGGCGCAAAAATTAGGCTTTGAGATGTTAGAAGAACCCTATCAATGGGTCGTAATGAACGGTGGCGAGCCAACACCAAAGCAGGTTGCTGGGTTTATTCAGGATTTAAAAACACATCAAATCCAAATTTTGTTTTATAATGAGCAAGTGGTTACCCCTGCAACGCAACAGTTAAAAAAGATTGCTATGGAAGCAGGCGTTGCTGTGGTTGGAGTTTCAGAAACAATGCCAGCGAATTTGACCTATCAGCAATGGATGAATCAGGTTTTGGATAAAGTAGAGGCTGCTTTAAAAAGTAAACATCCATGAATGTCATTGAATGTCAAAATCTTGATATTCGATTAGGGACACATTTAATTTTATCTAGGCTTAATCTGCAGATACAAGAAAATCAGTTTGTTGGTATTTTTGGCCCGAATGGATCGGGCAAGACGACTTTTATGAAAGCGTTATTAGGTATTATCCCGTGTTCCGAAAATAAGATTAAAATTCTTGGTAAAACACCTGTAAAAGCTAGGAAACAAATTGGATATATTCCTCAATATCGCGAGATGGAATCTTTTCGTTTAAAGGGAAAGGATTTTATTGCTACAAGTATTCACGGGCATAAATTGGGGTTGCCCTTTTTAACTAAAAAAGATTTATATCAAATTGATAATGTTCTCGACCAGGTTCATGCCAGAGACCTGGCTTTTACGCCGCTTTCTGAAATGTCTGGGGGGCAAAGGCAACGCCTTTTGTTGGCACAAGCATTATTAGGTAATCCTAAGCTTATTATTATGGATGAACCTTTTAGTAATCTTGACCCCAAGTGGGTGAAACTTATTTTATCTCTTATCAAAGAATTGCAAGCACAAAGAAAATTAACCATTTTACTGTCAACGCATGATTTAAACCCGTTAATGAAAATTATGGATCAAGTCATTTGCATTGGTAATCAACAGGCGGTCTTGGGGGATGTTGATCATGTGATGACTTCTGAGGTATTAAGTGGACTATATGGGTTTCCTATTGAGGTTGTTAAAACGGATCAACATCTTTTTGTAACAACATCCTGCTAATTTATTCATTTGAAAGTTTGTTCGAGGATGTTTTCTCTTGAGTTTATGCAAACTGCATTTATTGCATCTGGTATTGTTGCGATTATTTGTGGTTTGATTGGATATTTTTTATTAATTCGCAGAGAAGCCTTTGCTGGGCATGCATTGTCTCATGTTGGATTTGCAGGCGCAACGGGAGCAAGCCTAGTCGGGTTATCACCATTTCTGGGATTATTGTTATTTAGTCTGTGTGCAGGTGGATTAATTGGAGCCATTGGTCCGAAATTAAAAGATAGAGATATTGCTATTGGCTTAGTCTTATCAACTTCGATGGGGCTCGGGCTATTATTTTTGCATTTTTACACGCGATATGCCTCTCAAGTAACGGGGTTACTTTTTGGTAATATCTTTGCTGTTAATATACAAACGTTATATGGATTAATTATTCTAAGTATTATTTGTTGTATCGTTATGCTGTTTTTTATGCGCCCTTTGTTATTTGCATCTTTGCAGCCAGATTTGGCCGAAGCAAAAGGCGTTTCTTTGCGCTGTGTTTCTATTCTATTTTTAGCGTTGGTTGCGTGTGTTACGGCTGCATGTGTGCAAGTTACGGGGATCTTATTAACATTTTCCTTGATGGTAGGGCCAGCGGCGGTTGCGCGTCAGTTGAGCACAACGATTTGGCGAGGGATATTCCTGTCTATTTTTCTGGCGGTTGCAGAAGCATGGGGAGGGATTATCATGGCATGGATTACGGATTACCCTGTTTCTTTTTGGATTAGCTTATTAAGCTTTGTGGTCTATTTGGTTTCGTTGTTATTCAGTAAAAATTTATCTTTTTATAAGAAAATAAAACTAATTAACTAAGTATTATTTTGGGAGCTTAAGAGAAGAAAAAAATAACCCAAATTCATTATGACAAAGCAGATATTGGGTATCGTACCTATGGCTCTAATTTTAAAGATTATGCTTTGACTCTTTGTTTTCAAAAAGCATTTGGAAGTCGCGATCCTACTTTAAATGAGGACGCAAAAGCAACAACGGGTTTTTTTTAGAATTGTGGATGGATTATAATTTTGGGCAGCCCAATAAAATACAGGGAAAGCTAGACAAATTAATTGAAAACTATCTAAAACAAACTTATAAATCACAAATGCATCCAAAATCAAAATTATATATATTTAAATGTATGGATTTGTACCATAGTGACGATTTGGATCGATTAACCAAAGAGTTCGTAGCCCATTCCAATCGAACCTGTAAACAAGATCATCCCTAATATCCACATGAGTGGTAAATACAAATTAGATTTCTGTTACTTACGTTCTTATGCTCTGTTTCTATGATTAAAGCATAGTTCAATTAAGAGAGGAAACTCAACGTCATTAGAAAAAGCTGATATTCGTTACGAAGTGTTTAATGAAAGTTTTTTCAACTGATATTTTATAACTATTCTATTGTATCAGGACGTATTGTTGCTTAATATTACATTTTATTGATGTGTTACCAAGATCGATTTTTTCTGATGCAAGATGATGTGCTAAATACAAATATAATTAAACAGCCCGTAGTTTTCGTAACGGGTTTGTCTGGTGCTGGGAAATCGACCATTCTTCGTGCTTTAGAGGATTTAGGGTATGAGCTGGTTGATAATGCCCCTGTGCAGGTCATCAGCGATATAGTTGGCAAGGTCGAGGGACCCATTGTTATTGGCCTTGATTCCAGAACAAATGGTTTCGAGGCTGCTACCGTTATAGAGTTATTAACCAGATTACGATTAAATCCCTCTTTGCATATTCAATTAATTTACGCCACTTCTGAAACGGACGTATTATTACGCCGTTATACCGCTACACGCAGGCGTCATCCAATGGCAGCTGGTGGAACGGTCAAAGAAGGCATTGAAGCTGAAATTATATTGATGGAGCCGTTAAGGCAAGTGGCTGATTTAGTGATTGATACATCAGATTTGCCTCCATTTGAATTGAGGTTACTGGTAGAAACACGTTACAGTCTAGGGCGAGATAAAAATCAGGGACTTCTGACCTTAACTTTGATGTCTTTTGCATTTCCAAGTGGTGTTCCACGTGAAGCAGATATGGTTTTTGATGCTAGGTTTTTGCATAATCCATATTATATTCCAGAATTATCTAAAAAGACTGGACTGGATAAAGATGTTCAGGAATATGTAGAGAAAGATCCAGATTATCAAAAATATGTTCATCAGATTGACGAAATGTTGAATTTAATTTTCCCTCGTTTTGTTTTAGAGGGTAAAAAATATGCCACGATTGCAGTCGGATGTTCTGGGGGGCGGCATCGGTCTGTAACCATTGTCGAGGATTTAGCAGAACGCCTTGCTTATCCTAAAAAGGGTCAAGCGGGTTTACCTGTTTTGGTGATGCATCGTGAGTTAGCACGTCAAGGCGTTCAAACTTGGCGGTGGGTTGCTCGTCCACAAGAGCAAGTAATATAAGTTTTTTTAATTATTAATAAAATATTTTAGGGATTGAGTAATGGATCAAAAAGTTATTCCTGTTCGCCGTGCGTTAATTTCCGTTTCTGACAAAACAGGTTTACTTGAGTTGGCCAAAGCTTTGGCTGCGCAAAATGTAGAGATTCTATCTACGGGTGGAACGGCTAAGTCTATTCGTGATGCTGGAATTAGAGTGATAGAGGTTTCTGATTTTACAGGTTTTCCTGAAATTTTGGACGGGCGTGTGAAAACTTTAGTTCCTCAAATCCATGGTGGTTTATTGGGACGCAGAGATTTGCAAGATCATCAAGATCAAATGAAAGCACATGGTATTCTACCAATTGATCTATTATGCGTGAATTTATACCCGTTCGAAGCAACGGTTTCTTCTGGTGCGGGTGAAGAAGATGTGATTGAAAATATTGATATTGGTGGACCAGCCCTTATTCGGGCAGCTTCTAAAAATCATAGTCATGTTGCAGTGCTTACCGATGCAGCACAATATGGACCTTTTATTGAGAGTTTAACTAAAACAGGTGGATCAACTTTTGCACAACGTCGCGCATGGGCACAAGCAGCTTATGCCAGAACGGGTGCTTATGATGCAGCGATTTCTGCATGGTTTGCCAGAGAAGCCCAAGAGCAATTCCCAGAACGTGTTGTCTTTAGTGGTCAACGTAAAGAAGTGTTACGTTATGGTGAAAATCCTCATCAACAAGCAGCGTTTTATACAAATGATGAAAACCGACCAGGCGTTGCAACGGCAAAGCAATTACAAGGCAAAGAGCTTTCTTATAATAATTTAAATGATACAGATGCTGCATTTGAAGCGGTGTCAGAGTTTGATGAACCTTCGATTGTGATTGTGAAACATGCCAATCCTTGTGGTGTTGCCAGTGCCAAAACTTTGTCCGAGGCATGGGATCTGGCTTTGCGTTGTGATCCAGTATCTGCTTTTGGTGGCATCATTGCGATGAATCGTCCTTTGGATGCAGAGCTAGCTGGTAAAATTGTATCGATCTTTAGTGAAGTGATTATTGCACCGAAAGTGAATGCAGATGCATTAGCCATTTTATCCAAAAAGAAAAATGTTCGCGTGCTGGAAACTGGATCAATGCCTGATTCATTGGCACAAGGGGTGATGGTTAAAACATTGGCTGGTGGGTTTTTATTGCAAAATCGTGATAATGGTCGCCCTTCTGATTTCAAGGTAGTGACTAAAAGACAACCTACAGCCCAAGAAATGGAAGATATGATTTTTGCTTTCCGTGTGGGTAAACATGTAAAGTCCAATGCGATCGTGTACGTAAAAGATAAAGCAACGGTTGGGGTGGGCGCTGGTCAAATGAGCCGTGTTGATTCTGCACGTATTGCTGCACATAAAAGTGCCGAAGCTGCTGAGGCAGCTGGATTGTCCGAACCGTTGAGCAAAGGCAGTGTGGTTGCTTCTGATGCATTTTTTCCATTCGCAGATGGATTACAAGCAGCGATTGCTGCGGGTGCAACGGCAGTGATTCAGCCTGGTGGATCTATGCGCGATGATGAAGTGATTGCGGCAGCGGACGAAGCTGGAATCGCAATGGTCTTTACGTCTATGCGTCACTTCCGTCATTAATTTTTGGATATAAACTTATGAAACGCATGCTTTTTATTGTTTTATTAGCTTCTGTATTTGTCGGTCATTCTGTAAAGGCCAAAGAATATAAATTTACAAGCCAATTTACCCCATCAATGGTGCAATGGTCTAAAGGTTCTGGCACTGCGATGGTTGCTGGTATGGGAATTTATCGGGAAGTTGATGGAACGATGAAAAGCTGTGCGGGACAACAAATTACTTATTACCCTTATGATCCCTATATTATAGAATCTTTACAAACGAAGATACGAGATATCAAAAAAATTAAGAACTTTGATTCTCGTATGAATGACTATGCTTTTAAAGTGCCTTGTGATGTAAATGGAGATTTTAAACTAACAGGACTACCAGAGGGAAAATGGATTTTTGTCATGAATATCCCTGTGGTTAAAAATAAAGAGGATTACTCTTCTTATGACAAGTCATCTGATTTAACGAATGCCGCTGGTCAGGGTAATGGTATTTTATATCGTATTGTCAGTATAACTGCTGGAAAAGTAAATTCAGTTCAATTAGTGCAAGGCGATGTAGAAGAGCATTAATTTTTTATTGAATTATAGCGTATTTCGTATTTATTAGTTATCATATATAAAAGAATACGAAATTATTATTCTTTTAAAAAATATCTAAGAATATTATCATGAACGCTATGAAGTATTCGCACTAATAATCGTGACATTCTGATTTATTTTCTGTAAATCGTCTCAGAAAAACTTCCTTTAAAGCAAGATAATCGGGATTTGCGCGTGCATCGTCCCATTTTTGTTTGAAAATACGTGCAGCTTCTGCCTTTATCTTATCTTCGGAAGTTCTGGGGAGTTCTTGACGACCATGGGAACCACTTAGACCTTTTTTGTCTGTTGGTACGGGGCCATCATATTTTTCCCCCCCTTTATGGTTCGCGTAACGTCGAGCGCGCGTATAACCCATTTGTAAAAATTTTCTGGCCATATCAGCACCAACAAAATCTTGATTTTTAATATATTCCAAAAATAAATCGTAGATCTTATTACTACTTTCTTCTGCCTTTTCAACACTCGCAAAACGCCAATAAGGCAGTATTTCTGATTTATAAGGTTCAACAGATAAAACGCCCTGTTCTCCTTTACCTATACGATAAAGCTCTGGGTGTTCTTTAAAATTAATTTTTTCAAAATCTAAAGAGTAATCAAAGCTTTTACTCTGTACGCGACTTTTTTTTCGAGGAGGCTCAGAAAAATTTTCTTTAACCATAACCATTCCTTTTTATCAGCTTAATAATTAAGTTTTGATCCTTTTCAATGAAATATAACATATTGACCTTTTATAAAATCGTTTATTTTATAGTTCTGATGCCCACTTATGTGCAATATATGTAAGCTCTTCTTTTGCTCTTGCCAGTGCTTGGGTGCGAGCTTCTTGATCAGCAAATTGTAAAGGCTGTGCATTTACAAACTGAGGATTTTCTACGCCTAAAAATCCAAAAGAGGCTTTTAATACAGGGGTCATTGCATCCATATGTTGGAAATCACCTGAACGTAAATCAGCACCACGGGTGGTAATAAACAAAACTTTCTTATTTTTTAGTTTCCCTTGTGTTGTGCCATCAGGAAATAGGTCGTAGGTAACTCCTGTTCTGATAATGGTATCGATAAATGTTTTAAAAGTTGCAGGAATTGTCCAATTATACATAGGCATGGCACATACCAATGCATCGGCATCGATAACACGTTGGCACATAACATCAGAAGCAGCAAGGACTTGTTTCATTTCAGTCGTGCGCTCGTTTGCAGGTTTGTAAGTTGCGACAACAAACTCTGATGTCAGATGTGGTTGAACATCTTTTGTAAGGTCTAAATAATCTATATCAAGATCAATATTTTGTTGTTGTAACTGTTTTAAAAAAAATTGACCTAACATTCGAGAGTTAGATTTTTCGGCAATTTTAGCACTTGTATCAATATGCATAATTTTCATAAGATAATGCTTTCACAAATAGAGATAATTTAAATGAAACATAACTTACGTTTTTGTCAAAATAACGACGATATTCAAATATATTTTGTAGAAAAATGATATAGATGATGAATAACTCCGTTCTTAGTAAAGTTTATAATCACCAACTTCCAATATGGATTGTCTTTTGATAATGAATATCAAATATGTTTCGAACTAAGTATAAAGTTTCTCGTGCCATAGAGAAGAAAATTAAAAAGTTAGAAAAAGACTTTGGAATGATTTTTGAGAGTCCATATGTAAATTTTCTCAAAAAATTTAATGTGGTAGAATGTAATGAGGATTTTGCATTTCTCTTAAAAGAAAACCTTATAGCTGGGGAAAGCGATGTATCGATTGATATGTTTTTAGGGTTTTCTAAGGATGAATAAGAGGATTTATATTCTGTCAATTATGATTATCAAGATAAAATTCCAGAAGATGTTATGGCTATTGCATTGGTGAATGAGAGTGACTGGCTTTGTTTTATTCCAGTGGAAAGACTTATTATTGGGGTCATGAGGTAAATGATTTATATTTGGATTTAAAGCAACCAAATACTTATCTACCACACAATGTTGATTTAGTGCTGCTATCAGATACATTTGAACAATTTTTAGAGGGCGTATTTCATAAAGATATAGAATAAGAGGGCGATAATGATAATCTTTTTGAAGATATATCTTAACCTTTTTTGTTGAATCATTAGAGGCTTATTTTAAAAACCCGCATTTATTTTCGTACAATCAATCTTAAGAGACATCATTACAAAAGTTAAGGTTATCAGAAAAAGGTAGGAAAGTATTGACGTTATCGAAAGTAGAGAAATGAATTTAATTTTAAAACTGTAATAATAATACGTTACATCAACTCATTTGCTAATTAAAACTATTTCATAATTTAATTATATGGACGCAGTTATATGTATAGATTTAATGAGATTTGGGATATTTTAATAAAAACAGAGCCTTTTACTAATTTAAAAAAGCAACCATATTATCTCAAATGGTTATTAGGTGTTGCGGTATTGTTAAGTCTTATTGCGCTGGCCATAGCGGTGTTGCAATATTTATTTTGGCAAAGTCAAACCAATAATAAAATTTACACTGTTATCGTCCTAGGTATGAGTTATGTATTGTTTATTTATGTTGTTGTAGTTATTTTATTTGATAGCTTCAAAGAGTTCAAACAACTAAGAAAACAAAAGGTAAATTTTATATTTTTGTCTTCATATTATATACAATACTATGAAGATAGAGCTTTTGAGTTGTGTGAAAAGTATAAACTATATGAGCTTCAGTATGCTTTAAATAGAATACAAATTATTTTCCAAAGAGAAGAAAATAGAATTGATAATTATAATGTTGGTTGGCTAGGGTTTATCGCACCTATTATAACATTGTTGTTAAATAGAGATGTAATAACTAATTTGATGAATAATACAAAAGGAGGGTGGTTTATTATTTTAATGATATTTATATTGCTTGTTGTAATAAGCTTTATACTATTTGTAACTTTTGCATTTGCACGTTTTATGTTTAAGGAGAAGTTGAATCCATATAAATATAAGATAGCCATTTTAGAAATAGCTATCCTACAAAAAGAAACAGAAGAAAAAATGAAGAAAAAACGTTTTTATTTCTTCTAAAAATCATGAATATCATCAAGATCGCTAAAGCGTGTAAATTCTCCTTCGAAGAAGAGGTCAACTTTACCAGTAGGGCCATGACGTTGTTTTTCTAGGATTAATTCGGCTTTGTTATGAACTTTATTCATATCGGCTTGCCATTTTTCCAAAGCAATTTGATATTTATCTTCGCTTTCAAAAGCAATGGGTTTCGGCATGCGTTGCTGCAGGTAATATTCATCACGATAGACGAACATCACGGCATCGGCATCTTGTTCAATAGATCCAGATTCACGAAGATCAGAGAGTTGAGGGCGTTTATCTTCACGGTTTTCAACTTGTCGAGAGAGCTGTGATAAAGCGATGACGGGAATTTCAAACTCTTTGGCAAGAGCTTTTAACCCTTGGGTGATTTGAGATATTTCTAAAACTCGGCTTTCTGTGCGACTACCAATTGATGGGCGCATTAATTGAAGGTAATCGACGACAATGAGGTTTAGCCCTCTGGTTCGTGCCAACCTTCGGCATCGTGTGCGCATAACGGATAAGCTGATTGCTGGGGTATCATCAATATATAAAGGCAGTTGTGAGAGTTCACGACTTACGAGTACAAATTTATCGAATTCTTTTTGTCCAATTTCTCCACGACGAATACGCTCGCTAGAAACCCTAGATTCTTCGGATAAAAGTCGAGTGGCTAATTGTTCAGAGGACATTTCCAAAGAAAAAATAGCGACTGTACCAACAGGCTTATTGGCATTTTGTTGTGTTTCAGCATTTCGTAACAGGCTTTTGGCTGCATTAAATGCAATTTTTGTTGCCAAAGCCGTTTTGCCCATAGCAGGGCGTCCCGCAAGGATAATTAAATCAGCAGGATGTAATCCACCCGTTCTTTTATCAAGATCTTTTAAGCCTGTTGAAAGACCAGCCACACCACTGGAATTAGAAAAAGCATGATTGGCTATATTGATTGCTTCTGTCAGTGCATTTTCAAATGAAACAAATCCACCTTCTTGTCCTTTATGAGTAGCAAGCTTAAAAAGTTTTTCTTCACCAATAGAGATTTGATCAGACCCAGTCGCTTCTATATTGGATTCAAATGCACCATTGACGATTTCTTCACCAATATCGATTAACTGTCTTCTGATCCATGCATCATGAATGGTTTTCCCATAGTCTTTGGCATTAATAATACCCACCATAGATTTTAAAAGCTGTCCTAGATAGGCAATCCCACCGACCTCATCAAGAATGCCTGCATGTTCAAATTCAGCTTTTAGCGTAACAGCATCAGCAATTTGTCCAGCCTCAATGCGACGAACAATGGCATCATAGATTTTTCCATTAATGGGATCTGCAAAATGTTCGCTAATTAAAAATTCAGCAACTTTTTCATAGGCTTTATTATTGGTAAGTAACGCCCCTAGTAATGACTGTTCTGCTTGAATATTCGCAGGAGGAAGGCGTTGAGAAATGCCTAGTAGGGAAAAAGGAGACTCTGATTTCGATTCTATATTTTTCACGTTTTTATATTATCACTTTTTGGAATTATTGTCGGCTGTGAATTGTGGGGAAATCTGTGGATAATGTGGATTATTGTAAAGTGTGATGCAGTTGCACGTACCCACTGATAATATGATAAAAAGAGCTGGTTGGAATTTTATTATTTTTATAATCATAACAATGGGTTAGTTGGTCTTGCCATGTGCCATTTGGACAGTTTTTAAAATAGCGACGAAGTAAGTTATCTATGATTTTAGAGAGGTGTTGATAACTTTTTTCGTCATGCATTAAACTGGTAGCACGAATAGCTTCGGTTTGCACCCAAAGACGCGCAGATTTATTAACAGAAGTACCATCTTTTTGAACCTTATCTGCAACTAGCCCTGTTACTTGATCAACCGCATAATGCTCGTTAAAATAATACATTCTCTGCATTTCCGCGTCATGGTTGATACCAGTTAATCGTTTATATTCAGACAAAAGCCATATCCATTCATACTGATGGCCTGGTTCGACCTCTGTTGCGGGTGGGCAAGGAACTGGAGCCCAGTTCTCAACAAAATATTCCTCTAAAACACCAGATTGATGATTAAAGAATTTAGTTTTAAATAGATGGATGAGTTTATGCGCCATAATAAGGTCTTGCTCTGCACCTGTTGTTTCATACAGTGCCAAAGCAGCTTCTAGTAAATGCATATGTGGGTTTTGTTGCCTATATCCGTGAGTTAGAGGAATAATATTTTTATATCCTCCTTGGGGGTATGACATAAAACGTTCAATCCACTGAATTGTTTGACGGGCTTGTTGGATAGGGCGTTGATTATTGCTGAGACGAGCATACCAAGCCAAAGAAAAAATAGTAAAAGCTAGATCGTATAAATCAGAGGATGAATCTAGAACTTTTCCTTCACGAGTTAAGGTCTTGGCCCAATGGCCTTCGCCTAATTGAGCATTTTGCATAAAGTTATAGATTTGCTCGGTAATAGAATTTGCTTGTGTCCAACCCATTAAGGCACCTTGGGTAAAGCTATATAATTGACGAGCCTGAACACGGAGACGTTTATACCCAGGAAAATCAGGAGAGCCATCCATTTGTAGCTGTTCATGTGCTCCCCATTGAAACGGTTTGTATGAAGAGCCATCCCCACCAATTGTTCCCCAATAAGGAAGAGCAGAATCAAATAACCAACGAGTAAAAAGGTCATGTTGATAACGAATATGATGGGGAATGCTCATTTTTTTTCCATGATGTATAAACGTCAAAAGCCCTAAGAACCAGCAATCTTATCAATAATATTGGTTGTAGAAAAGCCTTCTTGTAAATCTGCCAAGATAACTTTTCCGCCATTTTGTTCAACGATGTCGCGACCAACCACTTCTTTATTATAATAATCCGCCCCTTTGACCAAGATATCAGGTTTAAAAAGGTGAATCAGATTAAAAGGTGTATCTTCATCAAAGGCAACGACAGCATCTACGTATCGTATTGCAGCCATGACTTGAGATCTGCTGATTAAGTTATTAATAGGTCTTTGCTCACCTTTAAGAGCCTTGATACTGCGGTCAGTGTTTAAAGCAACGATTAAACGATCACATTGGGTGCGTGCATTTTTAAGCAGTGCGATATGACCTGGATGAATAATATCAAAACATCCGTTCGTAAATCCAACAACAAGATTTTGTTTTTTCCATAATTTGACTTGTTCCAGCAATTGGTCTGGATGTAGCAAAGTCGGAGCAATAGTTTCAGAAAAACTGCGTGGATCTTGTGCTTTGAGTTCGTTTAAAACCTCTGCAATAGAGGTGGTAGAGGTGCCTGCTTTGGCAACGACCACTCCAGCTGCAGCATTCGCGATATGCATCGCTTCGGACAGGCTATATCCCGCAGCATAACCCAGAGTTAAGGTTGCGATAACCGTATCCCCAGCACCAGAAACATCGAAAACTTCTCTAGCACGAGACGGAATCGTTGTAACGGGTTTGCCTCGTTCAACAAGGGTCATGCCTTTTTCTGATCTGGTAATAAGGATTGCTTGTCCTTGAGTAGCATTTAATAATGCTTCACCAGCCTGCTCAAAATCTTCATCATTTTCTAGAATATATTGTGCAGCGGCACTGGCCTCTTTGGTATTAGGGGTAACACAGGTTGCATATTGATAAAGTGAGAAATCAGAAGATTTGGGGTCTACAAAAACAGGAATTTGATGCTGTTTAGCTTGTTCCATTGTATGTTTTATAACAATTGGATGGCATACACCTTTACCATAATCTGAAATGATGATGGCGTCTGCTTGTGAAATAGTTTGATCAATCGAGTTTAAAAGTTGTGCAATTTCTTCATGATGTAAGGGAATTAGACTTTCTTCATCCGCACGAATAACTTGTTGATTGGCAGCAATAAAGCGAGATTTACAAATGGTAGGACGGTATTGAGATTTAACGAGGTAATGATCGGTAATATTTTTCTCGTTCGTTAGTCTTTTAATGTTTCCTGCATACTCATCTTGACCAATAAGGCCGATCAAGATGGCTTTTCCTCCAAGAGATAGAATATTATTAGTAACGTTTCCTGCTCCTCCTAGCATTTCCTTTTTATTATTTAATTGTAGAACAGGAACAGGAGCTTCAGGAGATATGCGCTGAACATTGCCATATATGAAACGGTCTAGCATGACATCACCAATACATAAAATCGTAATTTTGGAGAAGTCCATCTTGGTAACTTTCTTTATTTAGATAGAGTTAACGTGAAAAGCTGTTGGTAAAATTGGTTAGAAAAGTTTGACGTTTTGTTTTTAAGCGTTCACAAGACAGAATAGTTTCACATTCAGAAATAGCAATGTCTAATTTATTATTAATAATAACATAATCGAACTCTCTCCAATGTGAAATTTCGTTTAACGCGGCGTCCATGCGTTTATTAATTTCATTGACATGGTCTGAGGCTCGGTTGGTTAAGCGCTTTTCTAACTCTTCAATAGAAGGAGGGAGAATAAAAATACTGACGACATCATTGGGTAATGCTTCTCTGATTTGACGATGGCCTTGCCAGTCAATATCAAAAATCAGGTCTTTTCCTTCGGCTAATTGTTGTTCTACTGCGGCTTTGGGAGTGCCATACCCTTTATCGAAAACAGTTGCCCATTCTAAAAGCTCACCATTCTTAGCCTGATCTTCAAATTGTTCCTTGGAAATAAAATGATAATGTATACCGTGTGTTTCTCCAGGGCGAGGTAGGCGTGTGGTTACAGAGATAGAAGGAAAAAGATTTTTCTGAGAAGCTCTAAGTGCATTAGCAATCGTTGATTTTCCTGCACCAGAAGGGGCAGAAAGAACAAAACAAATTCCTCTAGTTGAGGGTTGTGTGGATTGAGAGGGGAGCTCTAGCATAAAAAATTCCTTCATGAAGCGTCAATTCTGTTTGTTTATAGCAGAAATTGTTTATTTCATAAATAAGGAAGATAAAGGTAATTTTTTAAAAATAATTATTAAAAATTAGAAGACTATTCTTCATCTCCCAATTCATTTTGTTGGGAGATGAGTGATCGATAAAGCTAGTAGCGAATGACAGTACGAATAGATTTTCCTTCATGCATGAGGTCAAACGCTTTGTTTATTTCATCAAGAGGTAATTCATGGGTAATAAAATCCTCCAGTTTAAACTTACCTTGTAGATAGTCATTTACAATACCTGGTAATTGAGAACGTCCTTTGACCCCTCCAAACGCAGAGCCGCGCCATACACGCCCTGTCACCAGTTGGAAAGGGCGGGTTGATATTTCTTCGCCAGCACCAGCAACACCAATGATGATAGATTCACCCCAACCTTTGTGGCAGCATTCCAAAGCAGAGCGCATAACTTTGACATTACCGATACATTCAAAAGAAAAATCTACCCCACCGTTGGTTAATTTAATGATTACGTCTTGAATAGAGTCTTGGTAATCCTTTGGATTAATACAATCTGTTGCCCCAAGTTTTTTAGCCAGATCGAATTTGTCAGTATTAATATCAATCGCAATAATACGGCCTGCTTGTGCAGTTTTTGCGCCCATAATGACGGATAAGCCAATCCCACCCAGCCCAAAAACAGCAACAGAATCGCCTGGTTGGACTTTGGCAGTATTGGTGACGGCCCCCATACCTGTTGTGATACCACAGCCTAATAAACATACTTTTTCCAAAGGCGCATCTTTGCTGATCTTAGCAACAGCAATTTCAGGAACGACTGTATATTCAGAGAAAGTTGATGTGCCCATATAATGAAAAATAGGTTTACCATCTTTAAAAAAACGTGTGGTTCCATCAGGCATAAGCCCTTTGCCCTGGGTTATACGAATGGCTTGGCATAAATTGGTTTTACCTGAAAGACAATAGTCACATTTTCCACATTCTGGGGTGTAAAGAGGAATAACATGATCGCCTACAGAAATACTGGTAACACCTTCACCAACAGCTTGAACAATACCAGCCCCTTCATGTCCTAGAATAGTCGGAAAGATTCCTTCAGGATCAGCCCCAGATAATGTATAGGCATCTGTATGACAAACACCAGTTGCAACGATACGAATTAATATTTCGCCTTTTTGAGGAGGCATTAAATCGACCTCTTCAATGGTTAAAGGTTCTTTTGCATTCCATGCAACCGCAGCGCGTGTTTTTATAAATTCCACCCTAAGAAGTCCTTTTATATTGAAATCAGTGATGAAGCTCTTTTTATATTAAAAAACATTAAAAGCATAATACAAATTGATGCCATCATGGCGATAGAAGCAAGCGCAATACTGTAATTACCACCATAAGTTTCAGCAATATAGACTTGTAATGGAAGGTTAACAGAAGCCAGTAAGTTTCCAAGTTGGTAGGCAACACCAGGTAAAACAGCCCTTGTATTGTGAGGCATTAACTCTGTTAGGTAAATTGGAATAATTCCCCATGCGCCTTGTACCATAAGTTGCATCATAACAGCGCCTAGCCCTAAGAGGACGAGGTTGCTTGAAAATGCCCATAAAGGGATTGCACAAAGTGCAAAAAAGGAAGCGATTATAATGGCTTTGGGGCGGCCAATTTTTTGAGATAAAGTTCCAAAAGAAATCCCACCAATAATAGACGCAATATTATAGCAAATTGCTATGATACTGACTGTATGTGTATTTAAATGATGTTGTTCTTTTAAGAAAAGAGGATAGACATCTTGGGTCCCATGGCTGAAAAAATTAAAACACATCATAAGGATAATGGCGAAAATACAAATATGCCAGTTTTGTATCATGATGGGGATAATTGGTAAATTCTGTCTTTTTTCATTTTTAGCCTGTTTCCAGACAGAAGATTCCTCGACAAAGAAATAGATAAAAGCAACCAAGAAAACAGGAAATGTACCAATTAAGAACAGATTTCTCCAACCAACATGATCAAAAAATAACCCGTAAACAACAGCTGCACTTAGATATCCAAGGGGATATCCTGCTTGGAATAATCCAGAAACAAAGCCTTTTGCTTTGGAAGGAATGGTTTCAAATGCCAATGCCGAGGCAACGCCCCAAATTCCTCCCATTGCAATGCCATATAAACATCGAATAGCAAGAAATATCGTTAATGTTGGGGCAAAGGCAGATAATCCACTAAGAATAGAAAATGCTGCAACATTGGCCATTAATACGGGTTTTCGTCCATATTTTTCTGCCATTTTTCCAATAAAAATAGCGCCAACTGGACGGCAAGCTAAAGTTATAAAAATAGCTAGAGAGATTTCTTTGTTTGTAACAGAAAAAGTGTGAGCAATATCGCTGATAACAAAAATGAGGAGGAAAAAGTCAAAAGCATCTAATCCCCAACTACTTACAGCGGCGAAAACAGTATTAATTTGATTTTTAGACCATTTGTTCATACGGATCATTCTTATGCTGAAATTAAAAACATTATTTCACGTTAAGTATTTTTAAATTTTGCAGCAAATCACAACTATGCTAGTTTTTTTTTAATACGTAATAATGAAGTGATTGTGATTATTAGTAAGCAACCTAAAGGAAAAAAAGATGTCGTTTGCTTGTACGTCTCTGATAATAAAAGATGCTGATCAACGGATTTATCATGGTCGCACTTTGGAATTTATGGTGGATTATCCCTCTTATTTAACTTATTATCCCAAAGGGTCTGTGTTTAATAATATAGATCCGGATGGTTTGCAGGGGCTTCAATATACTGCGAAATATAATATTTTATGTATTACGATGCCTGCATTTTCATCAGAGGATCGCTCTGTCATAGAAGGGATGAATAATGCAGGGCTTTCATTTTCCGCGAATATGTATGCGCTTTCTCAAACTCCGCCATTAAAACAAGAGGAATATAAACAAGCTCTTCCTTTGGTTAAAATAGGAAGCTGGGGATTGGCACTCTTTCAGTCTGTGAATGAGGTTAAGCAAGCTTTGCTAAACCAACCTGTATGGTCTCCTGCTTTGCCTTTATTTGAAAATAGTCAATGTCCTTTTCATTTTATTTTTTACGACAAGACTGGAAAGTCAATTGTCGTGGAATATACCAAAGGTGAGTTGCATATTTATGATAATCCCACTGGGGTTTTGACCAATGCGCCAGAATTTTCTTGGCACTTAACCAATATGCATAATTATACAATGCTTACTAATAAAGACAGTATTGCCTCAACTGAACTGGGAAGCTTGTCCTTACAAGAGCCTGATATAGGAAATGCAACAGCTGGACTCCCTGCAGATGATACATCGGTTGGACGTTTCGTCAGGGGGGTATTTTATACTTCTTATGCTTTAAAAGCACAAAGTTCTGATATGGCAATTATCGAACTATCTCACATTATGAATAAATTCGATCGACCCAAAAATATGACGGTCGGCCTAAATGGTAAAACAGAATATACGGAATGGACCAGTCTTTCTGATTTAGAAAGAGGGCATTTATATGTTCGAACCTATCGAGAGTTAAATTATACGAAATATAGTTTAAGTGATTATGAATCTGAAAATATCTTCTATAGTAAACAATTGATTTAAAGCAGAAATGATGCGTTATACCGAATTAAACTCGATTTTGATTACAGGAGCATCGTCGGGAATAGGGCGTGCTGTGGCTTTATATCTTGCCGCACCCAGAGTGCGTTTATATTTAGGAGGCCGAAACCAAAATGCACTTATGCAGGTGGCAGATGAATGTATTCGCAGAGGGGCTGTTGTAGAAACCAAAACTTTGGACGTTTGTGACCAGCAAGAAATGGAAGAGTGGGTTTATTCCGTAGGTCAGCTTGATTTTGTTCTTGCTAGTGCTGGCGTATCGATTGGTACAACAGATCAATCTGCCGAGCATAATTTACCCGAAAGTGCTTATCGTGTACGCCAAATTATGCAAACGAATATTGATGGGGTTTTAAATACAGTTTTACCTGCAATTGAGGTGATGAAACAGCAGAATCGAAACGGGGAAAATATACGAGGTCGTATTGCAGCGATTGCTTCGGTCGCGGGGTTGGTAAATTCAGCTTGGGCACCTTCTTATTGTGCATCCAAGGCAGCAGTCGATCGTTTTATGGTTTCCAGCGGTGGAGGTTTGGAAAGATTAGGCATTTATTTGTCTAGTATTTGTTGTGGATTTATTCGTACTCCCATGACTGCCAAGCATAAGTTTGTTATGCCAGGGCTAATGAGCTCTGACAAAGCAGCAAAGCTGATCGTTCAAGGAGTGCTTGATAATAAAAGAAGAGTTATTTTTCCTGTATGGATGATAATCTTGGCCAGAGTAATTGATTTATTGCCTGTCAGGTTGTTGGAACGGCTTTATTTACCTTATTTGCAAAAAAAGATCATAAAAAATGATAAAAGCTGATACAGTCGGCTCGAATTTATTATTTATGTGATTGAATAAAATTGTTGGATAAAGATGAAAAAGTCTGCTGATACAAAAGCCATTCACAAACCGCGTTTTTGTGAAGGCTCAATCATGCGGCATGTGATTGTAATGGCTGGAACAGGTACGGTTGGATTAATGGCTGTATTTCTTGTTGATTTCCTAAATCTTTTTTATATTTCAAGACTGGGGAATTCCCATTTTACAGCGGCTATTGGCTTTTCAAATGCTATTGGTTTCCTACAAATGGGTATTTGTATTGGTATGTCTATTGGCACGGTGGTAGTCACCGCACGCCTAATCGGTGCTGGTCAGTATGAGCGTGCCAAACGGATGGTTTCATCTTTTGTAATATTTACCACGATTATAATGATTCTTATTGGTTTAACCGTTGCATTTTTTAATCGAGAAATTTTATATCTTTTGGGTGCCAGAGGTATTGTTTTAAATCAGGCCAGTCACTTTATAGTAATTGTTTCGCCTTTTTTATTCCTGATTGGTTTGGGAATGGTATTATCTGGCCTGTTACGAGCGATGGGAGATGCGAAACGCTCAATGAATGTGACTATAATCGGTGCGTTGATTGCTGGCATTTTAGATCCTATATTTATTCTTGTTTTTCATCTAGGGTTAGAAGGGGCAGCAATCAGTACTGTTTGTTCTCGATTAGGGGTTGCATTACTAGGTTTTTACAGTTTAAGGCGCTATGAATTATTAGAAAAACCACAATGGAATTTTTTTATTCCTGACTCGTTAAAGATTTTAAAAATCTCTTTTCCAGCGATTTTAACGAATTTAGCAACTCCTGTTGGTGGGTTGTTTGTTATTCATACAATGTCCAATTTTAGTAGTGATGCGATTTCTGGTCAAACTGCGATTGATCGTATTATTCCTGTGGCTTTTGCGTTTGTATTTGCGTTAACGGGATCAGTAGGTCCTATTATTTCTCAAAATTACGGTGCAGGGCTCAGAGAAAGGATGCAAGAAACACTGATCGTTTCTTTGAAGTTAGTCTGTTTATGTGTTTTATGTGCTTGGGTCATTTTCTTTTTAAGCCAAGATTTATTTGTCAGGATGTTTTCTCTGAAAGCAGAAGGCGAAGCATTGATGCGTCTTTTCTGCCATTGGGTGATTATTAATAATTTGTTTTTAGGAATGTTATTCGTTTCTAATACAGCTTTTAATAATTTGGGATATCCTTTGTTTGCCACATTCTTTAATTGGGGACGTGCAACCTTGGGAACAATCCCTTTTGTGTCTATTGGGATGTCTTATGGCCCACAAGGAGTATTAATAGGCCAAGCTTTAGGCGTTGTTCCATTTGGAATTATGGCGGTCTGTTGCGCATTCTTTGTGATCAAAAATATTCGAATGGACAGACCAATATAATAAAAGCAATGTTTTGCTTTATTTTAAAGCAAGCATGTCTTGTTTGTATTTTTTGTTCCATTTATGAAGAAGCGGTAAAAATAACATTAAAATAACGAATGTAATACCAGCTAAACAGACCAGATTCAGGAATAACCCTTGATAAATGACAAGTGTTTTATCTGGGCTAAAGTGATTCATATCTGGACGTGCGGCAATATTGGCAACAACCCCTCCCAGATACATAGCAGTACCAGATGCCATTAAATAAGATCCCGTCATAAATCCGTTCATGGACGATGGAACATACCGTGCGATAACGGCCAAGCCTAGACCACTGGTAAGCAGCTCTCCTAATGATAAAAAGAAATATCCACTAACCATTACCCATGACGATACATAAGGGGTGCTACTGTAAAAACAGGCGGCCCACCACACAAAAAATCCGATACTGACAAAGAAAAATCCTGTAATAAATTTGGTTGCGATAGAAAAATCTTTCTGTTTACGCCCAAGACTAGCATAAAGTTTGGCCAGTAAAGGGCTTAGGATCATAATCCAAATAGGATTTAATGCCTGAAATTGCCCTGGTGACCAATCAAAGAGATGATATGAACCAATTGAAAATGATAAATCTACATTACGTAGGGCAAAAAATGTTAACGAAGTCGACATTTGTTGGTAAAAAACAAAATACAGCATGCCTTCGAAGGTCAGTAAATAAACGATTTTCAAACCAGAGCGATAGGCAAAATCCATTTTAACATACATTTGTATCCATAAACCTAGAACTAAGATTACTGCTCCAACGACACACCATTTTGCAACCACTGGAAATGTTAGGATTACGGTAATCAAAGTGACAGAGGCGATGATGCCTAAGAAAATACAACTTGAAACAAATTTAGGTATTGGTAATTGATCTTTTTGAGAGACGTAAGGGGTAAGCCTTTTTTTCGTCAGTGAATAGTTAATAATACCCAACACTAACCCAACAAAACAGGCAATAAAAGCGGCATCCCATCCGTAATGATCTTTCAGATACGGGCATAACAGCATTGAGACTGTAGACCCTACATTGACGGCCATATAATATAGTGTAAATGCAATATCAAGTTGACTGTCATTATCTTCATAAATACGACGAACCAAGGTGGCCGCATTGGGTTTGAATAAACCATTTCCCGTGCTGATAATCGCCATGGTTATGTAGATGCCACCCGTATAATGCATGGCAGAGGCCAACAGTAAGTAACCAAGGGCCAAGATAATACTGCCAAACAACATAGCCCTTTGATTCCCTAAGATTTTATCGCCAATCCATCCCCCAAGAGCTGGGGCAGCATAGGTCATTGTGCCAAAGGCTGCGATTAAAAGATTGGCATCATAATCACTAAATTTCATATGTTGGCTAAGGAACAAAGCTAAAATACTTTGCATGCCGTAATAACCAAAGCGCTCCCAAAGCTCAATGAATAAGACAACAGAAAAAGCACTATTTTTCTTTTTAATGGAAGGGGATGTCGTCACAATATTTGCCTAAGTCAAAGTGAATAATTTATTACGATGAAAAATATTCAATTATAAATTTGTTTAAATATTCGTAGCTATATCGTATGAATAGATTAATATAGAATTACTATAGTATTTTGAAGTTTTTTTAGTTTTATGATGATGAAGATGTTTTCTAATATAGAAAAAAATAAATGGTTACAAGGTGCTGCCTATTTTTTAATGGTGATAACGTTTGTGACGTCGCATATCAGTAATGCGTCTGCTAAAACACAAAAAAAAGCTCCAGCTTCTGCTGTTGCGTATGATGATAATCAAAACGCTTCTGTTGGTGTTATGGATTTGTCTGTGTTGCCAGCAGTTAAAGGGAGCGTAAAGCAGTATTTACCCACACCTTATGGAAATTTAGGAGGGTTATTATTTAATGATGGCACTCAAGTTATGTTTTCCACAATGTTTGGTGAAGCAGTAAAATCATTTGTTCGTCCCGGGCAAGAGGTTACTATTCGAGGGTTAAAAGCGCGTAAATTGCCGTTGTTGCAGGCTTTTTTAATTGAGAATAAAAATGGCCGAAAAATCGAAGAAGACAGCCCAGAGGCGGGGTTCTCTCCTGTGCCAATTACTGGACCAGACTTGTTTGTACAAGGACAAATTGCGCAATTATTACATAATTTGCAAGGCCAAGTGATGGGTGTTGTGCTTAAAGATGGCACGGTGGTATATATCCGTCCATCTGATATTGGTAAATTGGGGTTTGAGTTGCAACCAGGTGTCTCTTTGTATGTTCGGGGAATGGGCAGTTCTACGTCTATGGGGAAAGCGTTGCAAGCTCGGTTAATTGGTCAGACACAAAATCATATGATAGAGTTGTTACAAATTAATGCCCCACCTTTTGGTGCACCTGCTGGCAGTCCTGCTTATGATTATATCCCACAATAGCTAATGTTTTATAACCCCAATTTTTACGATTATAGTTTGGGTTAAATTTTATGGTATTTCTTTGTTTAAGAAAGATTATTCGGATAATCTTTAAAAAATGGTGTTTTTGTATAGAAATTTTAAGTAAATTGTAATTATTATGTAATAATATTTTGTTGTAAGCTATCTAAATTAGTTGCCTATTTGCCAAAGTAAAGAATTAGCTTTGCTAAAAAATAAAAAAAATATTGCCTTTCTTGCGTAAATAGTCTTTTTTACGAACTTAGTTAGCTTGTATGGATCAGATGAAGAAGAGGGGGTATCTTTGGAAAAAGATGCAAAAAAGAAACAGCTCGATTCTTTTGACAAGAAATTACAAGATTTTGAATCGCGATTGAATCCTTCGAAAAAACAAGATCACTCTCAGTTAACTGGGGGCGATAATGATTTATGGAAGTTTGTCTTAAGGTCAGGAGTAGAGCTGTTCTCGGCGTTTCTAGTTGGGGTTATGATAGGGTATGGATTGGATTATTGGCTGTTAACTCGTCCGTTATTTATTATCATATTTTCTGCGTTAGGAATGGGTGCGGGCGTGCTTAATGTCTGGCGTATTGTTAAACCAGGTGATATAAGATCAGAATGATTTTGTTTCGTCGTAAAAGATTCGATTTGGTGTTGGGAGAAAAGTAGTGGCCGGTCACAAGATAGACGCACTCGGTCAATTTGAATTGCATCCAGTGTTCGGAGGTTTGGGTATTTATTTTACTCAGTCCGAATTAATGATGGTTATTGCAGCAATTATTGTTCCCGTTGCGATTTATTTCGGAATGCGTCATAAGGCTGTTGTGCCTGGTCGTTATCAGAGCGCAACAGAGATGTGTTATGAATTTATTCATGGCATGGCTATGGGGACGATGGGGATCAAAGGCAAAGCCTTTTTCCCATTTATATTTGCATTGTTCTTTTTTATATTAACAGGTAACTATCTGGGGCTTTTGCCGTTCTCATTTGCTTTTACCAGTCATATTGTGGTGACTGTAACATTAGCTTTATTGGTGTTTTTATTATCAATTCTTGTTTCGTTAAAAAATCAAGGGTTGAAGTTTTTTGCTCACTTTATGCCTGCAGGGGCGCCGATAGCGATGGCACCTTTGCTTGTTCCTATTGAAATTCTATCTTACTTATCCAGACCGATCAGCCTTTCAATTCGTTTGTTTGCGAATATGGTTGCTGGACATGTGATGTTAGAAATGTTTGCAGGCTTTACAATTTTGTTAGTCTCAGGCTTAGGGTTGGCATTGGGTGGCCCATTGGGGATTCTCCCTATTTTGTTGAATATGGCTTTGGTTGCACTTGAACTTTTGGTTGGTGCGCTTCAAGCCTATGTTTTTGCAATTTTGACTTGTATGTATTTACAAGAAGCAATAGAGCATTAACTTCAGTTTCGTATTAACTTTATTTTCTAGTATCCAAGGAAAGAAATCAAATGGATCTTACCCTTATTACAGCTGCAAAACAAATTGGTGCTGGTCTTGCTGTTATCGCATTGTCTGGTGTTGGTATCGGTATTGGTAATATTTTTGCAACATTAGTTAGCAGCATTGCACGCAATCCTGCTTCTCGCCCACATGTATTTGGTTTGGGTATGTTGGGATTTGCTCTCACGGAAGCTGTAGCGCTTTACGCTCTTCTTATCGCTTTCCTTATTCTCTTTATGTAAGGGGGGTCTTTACGTGAGACGCTTTTCAGTCCGTTTTCCCCGTCTGGTGGCGTCTCTCGTGGGTGGGGTGGCGCTTAGCATATTGTTGGCGCCTGCCTTGTCTACGAATGCCATGGCTGCTGGCATGCCACAGATGGATTTTAAAAACCCACTGGTTATTGCTCAGATTGGCTGGGTTTTAGTCATCTTTTTTTGTTTGTATCTTGCTGTAAAATATTTTTCTATTCCACAAGTTGAGCAAGTTATTCATAATCGCCGTTCAAAAATTGATGGAGATATGGATTCTGCTAGACAAGCGAAAGCTCAAGCAGATAAAGCTGTGGAAGCGTTAAATAAAACACGCAGTGAAGCTGCAGCAGAAGCACAAGCAAAAATTGATACAATCATTCAAGAAACGAGAGTTTCTTCTGCAAAGCAAATGCAAGAGTTGCAAGCTCGTCTTGACAATGAAACACGTGAAGCAGAAACTCGTATTGTTCAAGCACGTAATAGTGCATTGAAACAAGTTGATCAAATGGCGAAAGATGTCGCGCAAAGTTTGGTGAAACAATTGTTAAATGAGGACGTTAAAGACGAAATTATTGATAATAAAGTTCAACAAATCTTGTCGGTGAAGTCTTAGTAGGCAGAGAGAAAAATGCATTTATTACAAGAACCTCATTTTTGGTCTGCGGTTGCTTTTGTTCTATTTTTTGTTTTTTTTGGTAAAAAGCTTTGGCGTCCATTGGCTGCGGCGATGGATAATCGAACAAACCAAGTAAGACAGGAGCTTGAAGAAGCAAGTCGTTTACGTCGTGAGGCTGAAGAGATTTATACAGCCGCTCAAAAAGAACATGAAGCAGCAAAGTTCGAAGCTGAAAAAATGTTAGCTGCCTCTAAAGAGGCTGCAGAGCGAATTGCTGAAAATGCTAAAAAAGAAGCTGATGCCGCTGCTCATCGTCATGAAGAGTTGGTTCGCCTTCGTTTAGCAGCTTCTGAGCAAGAGGCCGTCAATATGGTTCGCCGTGAGGCAGCAGATATAGCGGTTAAAGCTGCCTATGAAGTGATTTCTTCTGTGTTAACCGAAGAAAAAGATACTCCTTTGATTGATAATGCAATTGCTGACTTACCAAAAGCTCTTGCTGCTGATCGTCACGTCGCTTAAATTTTTTCGTCTCGTTAGGGTCCAATGGCCAGTGTAATCTCTATTGTTGTTACGGTTTTAAACGAGGCGGAAAATATTATTCCTGTCTGCCGCGAAATTGCAGCGGTCATTCCTCTGCTACCTGAGTGTGAAGTTATTTTTGTTGATGATGGCAGTAAAGATCAAACGTTAAATCAATTATTAGAGGTAAAAAAGAATTTTTTACCTTCTTTGGTTATTTTATCTCATAATCATTGTTGTGGAAAATCCAGTGCTTTATTGACAGCTATTGCTGCGGCACAAGGCTCTTGGATTGCAACCATGGATGGGGATGGGCAAGATGATCCCAAAGAAATAATTTCAATGTGGAAGTTATCCCAACAGTATAATGGGCGTGAGCCGTTGGTGGTTGGGGTTCGTTTAAAGAGAAATGATAATTTTTCTCGTCGTTTTGCAACGACTTTTGCGAATGGGTTGCGCCGTTATTTACTCAAAGATGGTTGTGTCGATACAGGTGCTCCGATGAAGTTATTTCTTAGAGATGATTTTATGAAATTGCCTCATTTCGAGGGATTACATCGTTTTTTGCCCGCTTTACTAGCACATCATGGGGTTCCTTTGGTTTGTCATGAGGTTCATCATAGACAAAGGTTGCACGGGGTTTCTAAATATACTAATTTCAACAGAGCTCTTGTTGGTATTCGTGATATGCTGGGCGTTATATGGCTGCTTAACCGAATTCGTCTACCTAAAAAAATTACAAAATATTAATCATTACAAAGGGATAAAATGACCCTTTCTTCTTTTCCTGAAAAGTCTTTTCGTATGAAGGCAAGTCAATATACATGGCTTGCCTTGTTTGTTTTTATGTTGTTTTTACCAGGCCGTGCGACGTTACCCCCTCTTGATCGTGATGAGGCACGATATATGCAAGCGACTTCTCAAATGATTGAAAGTCAAAACTATATTGATGTTCGTTTTCAAGACAAGCCTCGCTATTTACAGCCTGCTGGTATTTATTGGCTGGAGGCTGTGGCTGTTAAAGCAACGGGAACATTGCATGATAAAGCGGTATGGGCATATAGAATTCCTTCTTTGTTAGCAGCAGTTGGCTCTGTTTTATTAACTGTTTTAATTGGTAGTATATTATTTGATTCGTATATCGGGCTACTCGCAGGATTATTTTTAGCTGTATCTGTTTTGTTGATGGGTGAAGGTCGGATGGCTACGATTGATACGACCTTATTATTTTTCATACTTCTTGCTCAGAGCAGTTTAGCTCGATCTTGGATGGTTAGGTTAACTTCTGAAAAACTACCTGTGTCTGTTGGGATTATTTATTGGGTGGCAATAGGTTGTGGGCTGATGTTAAAAGGTCCTGTTGTGCTAATTCCGACTTTATTACCTCCGATTATTTTGGCTTGGGTAAAAAAAGACAAGACTTGGTGGAAACATTTGCATCCTAAATGGGGGTGGGTTCTAGCCCTTTTGATTGTAATTCCTTGGTGTGTAGCAATTTGGGTTATTAGCGATGGTAAATTTTTTACAGATGCTATTGGAACAAATTTCCTTGGTAAAGTTGCCTCGGGGAAAGAGGCACATGGAGCTCCTCCAGGCTTATATTTGGGTATTTTCTTAATTACGTTTTGGCCGGGATCTTTATTTACCGCTTGGGCTTTACCTTTTATTTGGAAAGAACGTAAAGCAGAATCTGTTTGCTTCTTATTATGTTGGATTATCCCTCATTGGTTAGTTTTTGAGTTGATAGCAACAAAGTTGCCTCATTATGTATTACCAACATATCCTGCAATTGCAATTTTAACATCAGCCGCGCTTTGGAATATTTCAAAGACATGGGATGGACCAACTTCCAAGTGGGGGCGTTGCCTGTTTTATATCTATATGGTGCTTTGGATTGTTATTGGTGTTTTATTGGCTGTGGGTGGTATTATATATGCATATTATATGACAGGTATGTTGTTTTGGGCAGCAATTATTGGTGCTGTGGGTGTATTACTTTTAATAGGCTACACCGTTGTTTGTATTTTAAAATATAATATGCAGCGCGCTTCGTTAGTTGCGATTGGTGCTGCAATTATTGTTTATTTAGAGCTTTTTGTTATTTTGATTCCTGGGCTTAGTTCGGAATGGTTAAGTGGGAAAGTAGCGCAAACAGTTAATCTTTTAAAACCTTGTGAAAATAGTGTTGTTGCATCGGCTTCTTATTCAGAGCCAAGTTTAGTATTCTTGGTTGGAAAAGAGACAAAGCTGATTAATGTAGAGCTTACAGCACAATTTTTAAAAGAAAATCAAACTTGTGGTTTAGCGCTTGTTGATCAACGTGATCAAAAGAAATTTATGGATTTTTTAGACAAGGATGGTTTAACCGTAAAAGAGTTGGGACGAGTCCATGGCCTAAATTATTCGAATGGCAAACAGCTTAATTTAGGTTTATACAAAGTAATTCAATAGACAAATTATAATAAAAAGGCGCTTTAGGGCGCCTTTTCGTTTTAAGCCTTAAACAAGTGTATTTAATGTGCAACTAGGAGGGAAAATAGTAAAGGTCGTATTAGGTAATTAATGGCTAGGAACACGACAATTGGGCTTATATCTAGCGTGCCAAGAGATGGAAGGGCTTGTCTGATTACATTGAGAACAGGATCACATGCTCGGCTAAGGAACATATATATTCCTCGGACGATATTGCTGCTGGGGTTTACTACACCAAAACTTAGTAAAAAGCTAAAGATACAATAAGCGAGTAAGATGAGCATATAGAGCTCTAGTAATGAATTTAAGAGTTTATATAACTCAAGCATAATATTTTTCCTTGTATCAATCTTGCTGATTGATCTTTATATAAGAAAAGGGACTTATTAGACAATTCTTTATTTATATTGATTTTAAACGATATCAATAGATACAGAAATTAATAGAATAATAATAATTTTGATCAAAAATAATATATGAAATCAATTCATATCTATATTGAGATAAAAACATGAAAACTATTTGATTTTATAATTAATATGAATAATTAGCTTTTTATTATGTTGAAATTTATTGTATAAATATTGAACATATTTCAAAAAAAAAAAATATCTATTGCGTATCAGTAGTGTATGTATTTATATGATACGTTAATAAAGAGTCTTAACTGTCTCTTTTACAAGATCAAAAATAGTTAATTTATTATAGCATTTGTTGTTTTTGTAAGCAAAGATTTGTCTATATATTTAAGGGAAATAGGGAAGAGAAGTGACAATAACAGATTCTTTCTTTACTAAATGGCATAAAGGATGTGCCGCATTTTGTGTTTTATTGTTACCACTTACTGCGTGTAAAGAACAAAAGCAGGCTCCAAAGCCAGCAGCTAAGGCTAATTTCATATTGGCACATCCTCAGGATGTAGAGTTATTGGTCGATCTGACAGGTCGTATTACTCCAATGCGCGTATCCGAAGTACGCCCTCAGGTTAATGGTTATCTTTATAAAAGATTGTTTGAAGAGGGAACGGATGTCACAAAAGATCAACAGCTTTATCAAGTTGATCCTCGTCCTTATCAAGCCGCATTAGATAATGCCCAAGGCAAGTTAAATAGTGATCTTGCAACATTAAGAACTCAAACCTTAAAATTAAAACGTTACGGGCCTTTGAAAAATATGGATGCAGTTAGTCGTCAAGACTATGACGACACACTAGCTGCTCAAGAAGCAACAAAAGCCATCATAGAAAGTGACCGTGCAAATGTTCGACAAGCACAGTTAAACCTGGAATATACAGGGATTAATGCTACGATTTCAGGTCGTATCAGTCGCTCTATACAAACACAGGGCGCATTAATGGCAACGAACCAAACGAATCCTGTTGCGATTATCACACAATTAGATCCAGTCTTTGTCGATATTATTCAACCTACTGCAGAACAACTGCGTTTGCGCAACCGTATGGCTAATGGAAAATTAGAGACCTTGCGTGGTGCTGCTCATGTGCCTGTTGATTTAATTTTAGAGGATAACTCACGTTATCCTTTGCAGGCTAATTTGTTATTTACAGAAGTTGTCAGCAATCAGGAAACGGGTTCTGTTATTCAGCGTGCTATTGTGCGTAATCCGGATAAACTCTTACTTTCTGGAATGTATGTTCGTGCAGTGATGCATGAAGGTATGGAAAAGGGATTCTTAATTCCTCAAGAAGCCGTTATGCGTGGTTTAGATGAGAAACCATACTTATATATTATTAATAAAGATAATGTAGTAGAACGCCGTGATATTGAGACTCAACGAATGCAAGAAACTTTTTGGGTTACAACCAAAGGGATAAATGCCGGTGAAAAAATCTTAGTGAGTAATCCCACATCCTACCGACCGGGGCAAAAAGTACAATCAGAAGAAGGTCGTACTCCTGTTGGTGAAGTGCCTGAATAAAAAGTAAAATTTGGAATATTTATATGTCTTTATCTCGTTTTTTTATTGATAGGCCGATTTTTGCTTGGGTAATTGCAATTCTTATCTCGCTTATGGGAATGATTGCTATTGTTACTTTACCTATTGCACAGTGGCCAAATATTGCTCCACCGCCGATTACGTTAACTTTTACATATCCTGGCGCAACGGCTGATACGGTGCAACGTACGGTTGTTGATCCAGTTAGTCAGAACTTGTATGGGGTGGATCATTTAGAGTATTTGTCAACAGTTGCTAATGCTGATGGTACTGCAACAATTACGTTGACTTTTGGTCAAGGAACAAATCCTGATGTTGCACAGGTTCAAGTATTGAATCGTGTTGATGTGGCGCGTTCTTTATTACCTTCTACTGTTGCTTTGCAAGGAATTCGTATTTCTAAATCAAATAAAAGTTTTATGATGATCTTTGCAATTAAAACATCAGATAATTCTTTGACTGAAGGGGCGCTAGGGGATTATTTGGCAAGTGATGTGCAAAACCCTGTGACGCGTTTAAATGGTTTGGGGGATTATACAGCGTTTTCGTCTGAATATGCGATGCGTGTATGGTTGGATCCTGATAAACTTCATAATTATCAATTAAATCCAACTGATGTTATGAATGAGATTGCTGCTCAGAACTCTGAACAACCTTTAGGTGAATTTGGTAAGTTACCTGCTCTTGCTGATCAACGATTTGATATTTATACTGGAGGGATTAGACGTCTAGTAACACCAGAAGAATTTTCCAACATTGTTATTAAAACTCAAACAAATGGTGCGCGTATTCGTTTAAAAGACGTTGCAGATGTTGGATTAGGACCTATGTCATACTCGCCGGTTGGGCTGTTAGATAACCAACCTGTTGCCGCATTTGGTGTTAAATTATCTCCTGGGTTTAATCAGTTAGCACTATCTGATGCAATTCATAATAAAATTCAAGAGCTTTCTAAGTATTTTCCATCTAATACAGAGTATTTATATCCGTTGGATACATCGACTTATGTTATTGAATCAATGGAAGAAGTCGTTCACACTTTGGTAGAAGCAATTATTCTGGTCATTGTTGTGATGTACGTTTTCTTACAAAACTTCAGAGCAACCTTTGTACCGACTATTGCTGTGCCCGTAGTGTTATTAGGGACATTTGCGATTTTAGAAATGGCAGGTTTTTCTATTAATACATTGACAATGTTGGCGATGGTATTGGCGATTGGGTTGTTGGTGGATGATGCGATCGTTGTTGTTGAAAATGTCGAGCGTGTGATGGAAGAGGATCATTGTGATCCAAAGACGGCAACACAAAAATCAATGGATCAAATTAGTGGTGCCTTGGTAGGTATTGCTTTGGTTTTATCAGTTGTGTTTATTCCAATGGCATTTTTCAGTGGCTCAGCTGGTGTTGTTTATCGACAATTTTCTATTTCTATCGTTGCCGCAATGACGTTGTCTGTTGTGGTTGCATTGATATTTACCCCCGCATTATGTGCAACAATGTTAAAACCTCATGATCCGAATGCCAAGAAAGGGCGGTTTTTTAGATGGTTTAACAGAACTTTTGAAAAGATGGTTGCAGGGTATATTGCGGGTGTCAAAGGAATGATTCGTCATACTCGTATAGTTATGATTGTATATCTTGGTCTAACAGGTGGAGCATTAGCAATGTTTCATATTTTGCCTGAAGGGTTTCTTCCTGATGAGGATCAAGGGGTCATATTTACACAAGCATCACTGAGTCCAGGTTCATCTGCTGCGATGACGGCGGGTGTAAATAAACAGCTGACGGAGTATTTTTTAAAGCATGAAAAAAAATATGTTCAGTTTGTTTATACTGCGATTGGATTTAACTTTGGTGGGCAAGCGCAAAGCGCGTCTTTTGGTGTTGCTAGGTTAAAAGATTTTAATCAGCGTAGTGGAAGTTATGAAGCCTCTGCACAGGCAATAGCTGCACGTGCAATGAAGGCATTATCGGGTATCCCTGGTGCAAATGTGTTGGCTGTTCTTCCTCCTCCTGTGATGGATTTGGGGTCAGCAACAGGATTTGACTTTGAGTTATTAAATCGTGGACATTTAGATAATGCTACCTTTGGAAAAGCCAGAGATATGCTTTTAGCGAAAGCTAAAGCAGATAAACGTTTAGTGGCTGTCCGTTTAAATGGTTTGCCAGAAGCCCCTCAATACTATTTTAATATTGATCGTGATAAAGCCCATACGCAAGGTGTTAGTATTGATTCAATTAATCAAACATTATCTATTGCTTTAGGATCTGGTGATGCTGGATTATTTAACTTACGTAATCGTGTTAAACATGTATTTGTTCAAGGAAATATGAAATCACGTATGACACCAGACGATTTGCGCCGTTGGTTTGTTCGTAATAATAATGGGGAAATGGTACCTTTAACGTCTTTCATTACAGGTCAATGGAAAAGCACGCCTCAAAAAGTTGAAACCTATAATGGGTATCCTTCCTTTGAAATTATGGGACAAGGTGCTCGTGGCGTTAGTAATGGTACTGCCATGCAAATTATAGAGGGTTATACCAACGAAATTGCCAAAGAGATTCATGGAATTGACTATGAATGGACAGGGATGTCTTACGAGCAGGTTAAATCTTCTGGACAAGCTGGAAAGTTATACGCTTTGTCGATCTTAGCAGTGTTCTTGTCTTTGGCGGCGTTGTATGAAAGTTGGGCTATTCCATTTGCAGTATTGTTAGTGGTACCTTTAGGTGTTATTGGTGCTGCGACAGCGACTTATTTACATGGGTTAGATAATGATATTTACTTTCAAGTTGGATTATTAACTACAGTTGGCTTGGCGGCAAAGAATGCTATTTTAATTGTTGAATTTGCTAAGGAACATTATGATAGCGGAAAATCATTGGTGGAATCGGCACTTCTTTCGGCGCAAGAACGTATTCGCCCTATTTTGATGACGTCTTTAGCATTTGTGCTTGGGGTAATCCCTTTAGCTATCGCTACAGGTGCTGGTGCATCTAGTCACGTTGCCATTGGTGTGGCTGTGGTTGGTGGGGTTATTACTGCAACAGTATTGGCTTTATATTTTGTGCCTATTTTCTTTATTGTTGTGTTAAAGCTCTTTAGAGTAAAACCACATTTAATTCATAAAAACAATGCTGCAGCTCCTCAGGCTGTTACTGCGAATAAAACAGAGGAATAGGACAATGGTCGTGAAAAATAAAAAAACTTGGAAGCGATCTTTGCAAGGAGCAGCAGCCTCGCTAATGCTGCTCTCTGTTACTGCGTGTACTTTGAGTCCAGAATATAAACGTCCAGCTTCTTCTGTTGCGCAAGAATGGCCCATTGGGCCTGCTTATGGTGCGCCTTTGATGGATGGGGCAAGATTACCACAGGCGTATAATGTTGGGTGGAAAGTCTTCTTTAAAGATCCTGTATTAAGTCAGTTAATTTCTATGGCTTTGACAAATAACCGTGATTTGCGTGAAGCAATTGAAAATATTACCGCAACGCATGCCAGTTACATTCAACAAAGAGGGGAGTTATTCCCCCAAGTTAATGCTAATGCTGGTGCTTCGTATCAAACAACTCCTGGTGGTACTACAGGTTTTGGTGGAGGCCGTGGTTATTTACATGCCAATCAGCTTTCAACAGGGTTTGGAATTTCAAACTATGAAATTGACTTGTTTGATCGTATTCGTAGTTTAACGCGTGCTGCTAGAGAACAATATTTAGCACAACAAGAAACTACGATTTCCGTTCAAATTTCTTTGGTTAGTGAAGTTGCAAATAACTATATGGCTTGGCTTGCAGATATGAATAGTTTGCAGACCATTCAGGAAAGTGTTCGTAATCGTGAGAAAAACCTTGCTTTAGTTCAAGGAATGAATCGATATGGGCAACAAAATGCTCAGGCTGTTGCTCAGGCAGTAGAGTTGTTGCAAGAAGCAAAAAGTCAAGAGCAGACTTATTTAAAGACAGCTGCGAATGATATGAACAGCTTAACACAATTAGTTGGGCAGCCTATTCCGCAATCTTTGTTACAACAAGCTGGTCCTAATCCTTCTTTGGATCGTTTTGTTTCAATGCCAGAGGTCGGTTCGGGTATGCCTTCTGATTTGTTAGAACGTCGCCCTGATATTCGTTTAGCAGAGCATCAGCTTAAAGAAGCGAATGCCAATGTTGGTTTTGCACGTTCTGCATTTTTCCCTTCTATTCAGTTAACTACATCAGGAGGAACTGCAGGATCTACATTCGCACAAATGTTTGGACCTTTTTCTGCTGCTTGGAGCGTCATGCCAACAGTAACTGTACCTTTGTTGGACTGGGGTAAAAATATAGCTCAATTAAGAGCTGCAAAAGCAAAAACACGTGCAGCAGCTGCTCATTATCAATCTGTTGTTCAAGTGGCATTTAAAGAGGTTGCAGATTCTCTTGCTGCTAGAACAACATTAAAGCAAAAATGGCAAGCAGAATTGGAAGCTGTTAGAGCCAGTCAAAAAGATTACAATATTTCTTTGGCACGGTATAAAAATGGCATTGATAGTTTCCTACCGACTTTGGTCGCACAAAGAACCTTGTTAAATGCTAAAGTAACAGCTATTCAATCTCGTTTGCAGTATATGCAAAGTCTTTCAACATTATATCGGACCTTGGGTGGAGGTTGGAGTGCAGAAGATGCATTCCAGAATTCTACAACGGCACAAAATACGGTTCAATCTCCTGTCATAAAGAAATAGTAAGTTCATATCATTTGAATGATTAAGAGGCACCCTTGAGATCAAAGGGTGCCTTTTTTATGCGAATAAAATGAATAAGATCGCGATTTATCTTGATATTTGTTGAATAGGTTACTATAAAAAAACATCTATGGATTATAAAAGTTGTTAAGTAGCTTTTATTTTTAACGCAGAAATTAGAATTTGTATGTGTATTACACCACCCTGATTATAAAATTGATTTTTATAAGATAATTTAGACTTTTGTCGAAATTAAATAATCTCTTTTTGTTATGTGAAAAGAGAGAGGGTATTTACTTAAATTTTTTCCAATAAAGTAGCCTGTTAAAAAGGTTATTTAGAATATTATATAGGGTTCTTGTATGCTATTGTCCTCAACTCGACAGGACTGGCTGGGCAACATTCGTGCGGATGTTTTGGCTGGGATTGTTGTTGCTCTTGCGTTGATTCCTGAATCAATTGCTTTTTCTATTTTTGCTGGGGTAGACCCCAGTGTTGGGCTATATTCTGCGTTTTGTATTCCCTGTGTCTTAGCCTTGTTTGGTGGTAGGCCAGCAATGATTTCTTCCTCGACGGGGTCAATGGCATTGTTGATGGGGGGATTGGTTCATGATCATGGACTTAATTATTTGCTCGTTGCTGGTATTTTAGCAGGGATCTTTCAAATTATCGCTGGATATTTAAAGCTTGGAAATTTAATGCGTTTTGTATCACATTCTGTTGTGACAGGTTTTGTAAATGCGTTAGCTATTTTAATTTTCATGGCACAAATGAGAGAAATTATGGGTGGTGGTTGGCATGTTTATGCATTGACCCTTGGTGGACTAGCCATCGTTTATTTGTTTCCATATATAACAAAAGTGATTCCATCACCTTTGATCTGTATTTTAATTATTACTGGTATTGCAATTGGTTTGGGATGGCATGTTCCAACTGTGGGCAGTAAAGGGCATTTGCCAGATGGATTGCCAGCTTTATTGCTTCCCAATGTTCCTTTTAACTTAGATACTTTATGGATTATTTTACCCTATTCTTTTGGCTTGGCTGCGGTTGGGCTGCTAGAAACGATGATGACAGCAACGATTGTTGATGAATTTACAGAAACGGGCAGCGATAAAAATCGTGAGTGTAAAGGTCAAGGTATTGCCAATATTATCACCAGTTTTTTTGGTGGTATGGCTGGGTGTGCGATGATTGGCCAGTCAGTAATTAATATTAAATCAGGTGGTCGTGGCCGTTTATCAACAATGGTTGCTGGGGTTTTCTTATTAATTCTGGTTGTATTTTTAAAAGATTGGGTTGCAAAGATTCCAATGGCAGCTTTGGTTGCTGTGATGATAATGGTTTCAGTCAGTACGTTTTCTTGGCAGTCTTTATTGGATTTACGCACGCATCCCTTATCAACCAGTTTTATCATGATATTAACGGTTGTTATTGTTGTAGCTACAGGAAATTTGGCATATGGCGTGTTTGCTGGGGTTTTAGTTGCATCTCTTACATTCGCAAATAAAGTTTCTCATTTTATGATGGTGCGTTCAGACTTGTCTGGTACAACACGGATCTATTTTGTGAATGGACAGGTTTTCTTTGCTTGTGCAAAGCGTTTTATCGATAGTTTTGATTATAAAGAGAATATTAAAAATATTGTGATTGATGTAACCCATGCGCATTTTTGGGATATTAGCTCGGTTGAGGCGTTGGACAAAGTTATTATTCAATTTAGAAAGGTTGGTATTCCTGTTGAAATAAAAGGAATAAATGAAGCCAGTGCGACGATTATTGATCGTTTTGGTACTCACGATAAACCCGAGGAAATTGAAAAAGTTATTGGGAAAGTTTAATTTTTTATTATTAGAATATAAAATAACTTATATTTGTCACAAGTAAATATAAGTTATTTTTTTGCCAGTTGCATCATATTCGTGTAGGTATCAATATACTCAATTAACTTGTTGGCGGGGATTTATCCCAGAATAGCAGGAATAATCCCTTTTTTTGTAATATAACATTACAAGCTTTGTTAAAATCCCCAACAGTTTTAAGAAAACTCCAAAACAAAGAATATTCTTAGCAGTAGAAATATATCTTATGATTGTAGAATTCTGGGATTATACAAAATTCAACATCATTACTTTGTCGTTTATGTGCATATTTATCAAGAAAAACAAATATACATTTTTACAATGAATTATTGCTCTTTTGGTGTTTTTCAATGGATTGTTTAAGACCTTTTAAGTTCGGGCCTTTTTGTGTTTCAATATAAGTCTTTCCATTCCATCTCCATACATCAGAAGCACTGACAGAGAGATCATGCATTCCTTTGTGCGTTGCTTTTTCAACTGTAATATCGCCAGTGACAGCATCTAACACTTTAACCCATTGATTATTTCTTTTAATATATCCTGTAGTAGAACAGCCCCCTGAACCACACAGACTGGCGGTCTGAATCTGTGTGAATAAAATCGTTTTGGGCTTTTTAGTGCTGGATAAATTTAGACTGCCAATTAATAACAAAGGTTGTTCGTTGCGTTGAATAGCAAAATTCATATCTGATTGATTTAATAACCGTGCGGTATTTTCTAGGGCTGTTCCTGGTTGAGAAGTTAATTTAACTTTGCCTAAAGGTGCTTTTTGTGCATGTTGTGTGCTGGTTTTTTTCTTATGATGATGGGTAACAGCTTGTGCAGAAGCAGAAAATATAAATCCTGAAACTAAAAACATTACAAGATAGTGGAAGAATTTAGAGTAAGGCGCATATCGATGGTGTTTCATGGTATGTTTCATTCTAAAAAATATCGACACTTCTTTAATATACGTGGATTTACAGTAAAGTTTTATAAATATTACAGAATATCGAAATATTAAGGTTCAAATCGTTTCTAACTTTGATAAATTATCTTAACATGTATATTCTATCAAGAAATAAAGATATAAAGTCATCAGTTTATGATGTTTTAAAAGTCATTTTATCTTGATTGTTATTAGGGGGATAATCGTTAATATTTATGGTTATATCAGAGAAACAAGAGGCGGGAAGCAAAACGAATCAAGATGAATTGATTCAAAAAATGGTATTTCCAGAAGGTATATTATTAGAAAATGGACAAAAAATAGCTCCTTTAGAAATTGCTTATCAGACTTATGGTCAGCTTTCTCAAGCAAAAGATAACGCTATTTTAATCTGTCATGCGTTGACAGGCGATCAATATGTTGCTGGCGTTCATCCAATTACGAAAAAGCTAGGTTGGTGGAGCAAAATGGTAGGGCCTGGGCTGCCTATTGATACGAATAAATATTTTGTTATTTGCACTAATGTTTTAGGAAGCTGTTTAGGAACAACAGGACCGCGTTCTATTAGAGAGGATATAACCCAGGCACGGCGTTGGGGTTCTGATTTTCCTGCAATTACAATCAAAGATATGGTGAATACGCAAAAGATACTTGTTGATTCGTGGGGAATTGAGCGTTTATTTGCAGTTATTGGTGGGTCGATGGGGGGAATGCAGGTCTTGCAATGGGCAGTCAGTTACCCAGATCAAGTTTATGCGGTGATACCTATTGCTACCTCTTCTTTTCACTCCGCGCAAAATATTGCATTTAATGAAGTGGGAAGGCAGGCTATTTTCTCAGATCCCGATTGGAGGGATGGAGAGTATTGGCGTTATGGAGTATCTCCTTATCGTGGGTTAGCAGTTGCCAGAATGATGGCGCATATTACCTACTTATCCGAGGATGCATTAAGTCGTAAATTCGGTCGTAGGTTGCAAGAAAGTTTAAAAGATTCTTCTGCTCCAATTTTTGGGGAGATGTTTCAGGTTCAAAGTTATCTACAGTATCAAGGTTCTAATTTTGTTAGGCGCTTTGATGCTAATTCTTATGTGACGATTACCCAGGCTATGGATTGGTTTGATTTATCCCAGACGCATGACGGGGATTTAGTAAAAGCTGTTGCACATGTCAAATCGAGATTTTGTGTGATTTCTTTATCATCGGATTGGTTATTTCCGACCTCAAGATCAAGAGCTATTGTTCAAGCTCTTAATCGTGTAGGTGCAAAAGTTTCTTTTGTTGAAATTGCAACGGATAAAGGTCATGATGCGTTTTTATTAGAAGAGCCTGATTTGGATATAACTATCCAAGGATTTTTATCAGGGATTGAAGAGCAAAGGCGGTTAGAAAATTATGCGTCTTGATCAACGCTGTATAGTCGATATGATTAAGCCACAATCAAAAGTATTAGATATTGGTTGTGGCGATGGTTCTTTGATTGATTATTTATGTCGTCATCATCAATGCGATGCCAGGGGCATAGAGCTCGATATGTCTTATGTGACTAAGACAGTTGCCAAAGGGTTACCTGTTATTCAAGGGAATGCTGATTTTGATTTGCAACATTACCCAACAAATGGTTTTGATTATGTGGTGTTATCCAGAACGTTACAAGCGGTGAATCATCCCAAGGAAGTTTTACAGCAAATGCTACGGATTGGTCGGCATGCGATCATTTCTTTTCCTAATTTTGGACATTGGACATTAAGGTTGCAGCTTTTGTTAAAAGGGCGGATGCCAATGACAACAGTCTGGGGGAAATACTGGTACGAAACCCCTAATATTCATCCATGTACTATGACAGATTTTGTGCATTTATGTGAAGTCGAAGGGCATCGGATTGAACGTTGGATGGCCATTGATGAACAAGGAGAGCGTGCACCGTGGCGACGTTATGTTAAGTTGGCTAACTTTTTCGGCGAGCAAGCTTTATTTTTATTGACCCGATAGGGGAGTTGGAGAAAACCTCATTGAGGTAAAGCTACATCCTGCCTCTTGTAATTTAAAGCAATTTTGTTCATTTGTAACAAGTAGGTTTTGATTCTTTTGTATAAAGGTAACCTGACATTGATGTTGATCATCTTTTCTAGGATCAGGAATGTCTGTACGAAGAATAAATCTGTTTGCTTGTCGCTCTGTATAGCCTTGGACAAAATTGCTGCATTGAATATTTTTTATATTTAGAACTGTATAAATTTGATTGATTGGGCGCGTTTGAATAAATAGATACCCTATTGATCCTGTTGGGCTTTTTCCAATATATAATTTTTCTGTAACTTGACCATAAGAGGAGGTGTAAGATAGGCACAAAATACACCCCATGAGGGCATATAGTATATATTTTTTATATTGAAACAAATATATCATAATCATCTTTAGCATAATTAACGATGTGATTTAAAAGGGTTTATCATTAAACATATATGACGCTCTATTAAAGCGTGCAATTGGTTTTAATAGGATATTTTAAATATAATTTTTTCTTATTCAATAATAAGTCTAAGTGTTTTGTATATCTGTTTACTTAATTAATTAATTTGATTTAAAACAAAATATAAAGCAATAAGATTACTATCTTTGTTGTTGCACTATGATACTTATTTTATGAGATATTGTTTGTAAAAGAAAAACCGTGTAAAATTATTGCATATTAAATTTTTAATAGTTATTCACTTTATCGATAATTAAGAGTTTGGAAAATAAAAGTAATGGATGAACTTAATAAACCGCTAGCAGAGGAAATTCTAAGGGAAAAGCAATATTCTCCTTGGAAAATTTCTTTTCGCGGTTGGTATACGATTATAGTGAATACAATTAAGACATTGATTAACGGTCCATCTATGTTGGTTGCGGCAGGATGTGCATTTTTTTCAACGCTTTCATTGTTTCCCACAATTAGTAGTTTGATATCAATGTATGGGTTAGTTTTTGACCCACAAACCGTTGAGCCACAATTAGAGTTTTTACAACATTTTTTGCCACCATCAGTTTATAATTTTTTACAGCAAATGATTCATAATATTGTTGATCAAACAGATTCTACATTAACGATACAATTAGGCATTTCAATTCTATTGGCTTTGTGGGCCTCTGCTGTAGGAACTAAAGGGTTAATTACAGGATTAAATGTGGCTTATGATCAAAAAGAGGCAAGAAATTTTTTTAAATTTCAAATTCTAGCATTATCTTTGACCTTTTGTGCGATTCTGGGAACGTCTTTGACTTTGGCTATTGTCGTTGCGGTCCCAGCTATTGTGAAATTATTACCGTTGAATGTTTTTTACGATATTATGAATTATTTTCCTAATCTTGATGATTATTTTCCAGTAATCAATATCGCAAGAACAGTTAGTAATATTGTTGTTATATTTTTCGTAATTTGGACATTTTCATTATTTTATCGTTTTGGACCTTGTCGCAAATTGGTTTTTTGGAGATGGATTTTGCCAGGGGCAATATTATCAACTCTTTTATGGTTGTTATCTGCTTTTGGTTTTTCTTTTTACGTTGCACATCTAGCTAATTTTACCAGTACTTATGGTCCTTTGGGCACTATTGCTGCTATTATGATGTGGTTCTGGGTTTCTTGCTATGTTATTTTGCTTGGTGCGCAGTTTAATTCAAAAATAGAGGAATATGTCATTAAAAAAGCCTCAACCTAAGGGAAACTAGGTGAGACTGTTTTAAAAAAGGCAATAATACTTATAAGTAAGATTGTTGGTTATTCGGGAGCCATTGCAACTTCTGTATTGTCAAGTGGGGTTATGGTTACGTGCGCAGTTCCTTTATGAACCATTCCAATTTTAGCTGCGGCCGCTTTGGATAAATCAATGATACGATTGCCTTTATAAGGGCCTCTATCATTAATCGTTACGACAACGGCATTACCACTATCGTCAGAGCGAACTAATACTTTGGTTCCCAATGGCAGTGTCGGGTGTGCTGCGGTCATTTGTTTGCTATTAAATTGTCTGCCGGAGGCTGTTCTTGTTTTGTTATGACGCCCTCCATACCAGCTGGCAGTGCCGGTCTCGGCTTGAGTATCATCTAAATGATAGGTATTATTTTGAGATTCTGGTTCAGCATTTGCATCATTTTGAGATGAAACTTGATAATGGCGAATACGGTGTGTCTTAGCTTTTTTCTTCGGGTGCTTAATAATTTTACGAAAGGCACTTTTGTTGGTAAGTTTATTTTCTGTATGTGCCTGCGCCGGTTGTGCAGCCTGGAATCCAATTCCAGTCATTAAGCAAAGACCTAATAATTTTGTACAATGTCGTCGCATTTTTCTCTCTGTTTACCTTTATAAATCCTATTGAGGATTATATCAGTAAAACTTTCTAAACTGTTATATTCATTTATTAAAGTTATAATTATATCATAAAACAACAATATAGTGGCAAAAAAATGAATTGTTAAGGGGGTTCTTATGAAGTGTGATAAATAAGCTGTTAAAAGAACGCAGCATCAAAGCTTACAAAAATGTTAGAAAAATAATGAAACAAAGTAAAATATAGAGTTTAACCAAAGTTTAATTTGGTGTAATCTTAACAGTTGCCTATTAAATGAAGTCGTTATATTTAGTGAGGATATAATTTATCTGAAAGTGTAACTGGTGATGGAATTACCGCTTGTATATGTTTTGAACGGACCAAATTTGAATATGCTGGGAATGCGCCAACCTAAAATATATGGGAACGCAACCTTGGATGATGTAGAGCAAATTTGTATTCAAAATGCAGAGCAGCTTGAGATTGCAATTGATTTTCGTCAAACGAACGACGAGGGAGAGCTAGTATCTTGGATACAAGAGTGTAGGGGTAAAGCAAAAGGGATTATTATTAATGCCGGAGCATATAGCCATACTTCTATTGCAGTTTTGGACGCGTTACTATCTGTTGAATTACCAGTTATAGAGGTACATATTTCAAATATCTATCGTCGAGAATCCTTTCGACATCATTCTTATGTTTCGCATGCAGCAACAGGAATTATCTGTGGACTAGGTCTGCAAGGATATGCCCTGGCCTTGGCTGCGATGGCTGATCTTATTCTAGAAGAGGACAATTAATGAGCAAGCTGCTCGTCGATGCCGAAGTTATTCGTGCTCTAGCTGATATTTTAACCGAAACCGGTTTAAGTGAAATTGAAATTGCAGAAAAGGATCAAAGGATTCGTGTTGCAAGAAACTTGAGTGGCAACACTGTTGTTGCTCCAGTTGGCGCAGTATCTGTCGCTGGGGATGTTCCAGCACAATCATTACAACAACCTCAGGATTTATCTAAAGATCCTGGTGCAGTTCTAAGTCCAATGATTGGTGTTGCGTATTTAACACCTGACCCATCAGCCCCTCCTTTTGTGACTGTTGGCCAGCACGTGCAGTCAGGACAAGTCATTTTGTTAATTGAAGCAATGAAAACATTTAATCAGATCAGAGCCCATAAAACAGGTAAGATTACAAATATTCTTGTTTCATCAGGTGATCCTGTTGAGTATGGTGAAGCTTTGGCAGTAATTGAATAAAATAATGTTTTCAAAAATTTTAATCGCCAATCGTGGTGAAATTGCGCTTCGTGTTTTAAGAGCCTGTCGAGAGATGGGTATTAAAACAGTGGCTGTTCATTCAACAGCAGATGCAGATGCAATGCATGTTCGTCTTGCTGATGAAAGTGTTTGTATTGGACCGCCTGCGCTTAGCGAAAGCTATCTAAATAAAGCCGCTATTTTGTCTGCTGCAATGGTAACGGGCGCAGAAGCCATCCACCCCGGGTATGGTTTTTTGTCGGAAAATGCTGATTTTGCAGAGCTTGTAGAAGAACATGGGTTGGTTTTTATTGGTCCCTCTTCACAACATATCCGGACGATGGGCGATAAAATTCAAGCTAAAACAACGATGAAGCAATTTAATGTTCCATTAGTTCCTGGGTCTCCTGGTGCATTAAAAAATATTGCTGAGGCAAAAAATATTGCTGAAGAAATTTGCTATCCTGTGTTGATTAAAGCAACAGCTGGTGGTGGTGGACGTGGGATGAAAGTTGCCCATACTGCAGCCGAACTGGAAGAAGCATGGCAGGTTGCTCGAACAGAAGCTAAAATGGCATTTGGTAATGATGAGGTTTATATGGAGAAATATCTCGATAAACCGCGTCATATTGAAATTCAAATCATGGCTGATAAACATGGTAATGTTGTTTATCTAGGTGAGCGTGATTGTTCCTTACAACGTCGACATCAAAAAGTATTAGAAGAGGCAACTTCTCCCGCGTTAAACGATGAACAACGCAAATCTATTGGAGAAATTTCTGCCAATGCAATGCGTGAACTTGGATATTGTAACGCGGGAACCTTGGAATTTTTATACCAAGATGGTCATTTTTGCTTTATTGAAATGAATACACGTTTGCAAGTAGAGCACCCTGTTACCGAATTTATTTCTGGCGTTGATCTCGTGGCAGAACAAATTCGGGTTGCTGCGGGTGAAAAGTTGAGTGTGAAGCAAGAGGATATTAAATTGCAAGGGCACTCTATTGAGTGTCGTATTAATGCAGAGGATCCTGAAACATTTGCACCTAACCCAGGTAAGATTGCTGTTTTTCATGCTCCTGGCGGGCTCGGGGTGCGTTTAGATAGTGCTTTATATGTTGGATATTCGATTCCACCATATTATGACAGTATGATTGCTAAATTAATTGTTCATGCTCCAGATCGCCCTTCTGCAATTGCACGTATGCAACGTGCTCTGGGTGAAATTGCGATTGATGGGGTAAAGACAACTATTCCGTTACAGCAAAGAATTCTTGCAGATAAAGAATTCCAAGCTGGTGAATATACAATTCATTGGTTGGAAAACTTTATTGAAAAAAATAAGAAAGTATAAACACTTTCTTATTACGCTTCATTATTTATAGATAATTACAGAATGTAAAGGGACGTCAATTTTTTCGCGTCCCTTTAATCCTTTTAATTCAATTAACGCAGCTGCACCAACAACCTCGGCACCGACTTTGCGTAATAGCTCAATAGAGGCCTGTAAAGTACCACCTGTCGCTAATAAATCATCAACAACTACAACTCGTTGGCCTGGTTTAACAGCATCTTCTTGGATATGAAGGCAGTTTTGCCCATATTCTAAGTCATAATTCAAAGAGATTGTTTTTCCAGGAAGTTTGCCTGGTTTACGAATCATAATCATGCCACATCCAAGAGCAGATGCCAATGGAGAAGCACTAACGAATCCTCTGGATTCAATGCCAGCGACTAAATCTGGATTCCATTTAGCAACACCGTTGGCCATACGTGCAGCAGCAATTTGCCATGCATCTGCATTTCTTAATAATGTTGAAATATCATAAAATAATATTCCTTTTTTTGGATAGTCAGGAATAGAGCGAATATATTTTTTTAAATCGATTTGAGGGGGATTAAATGATTCTTGCTGTGTATCGTTCATTTTTAAAGATCGTTCTTGATTAGAAAAATAATAAGGATGAAACTTTACATGTAAAAGGTTCACCCCAATTGCGCAATCAGTTTTTACAAAGACTTACTTTTTGGGAGGAGAGATAAGTTGTTGCTCTTGCCATGCTTTTTGACCTTTTCGACCAATTCTCTCTAATAAAGGCATTATAAATTTAAGTAAAGAAGGTTGCATCATTAAAGGTTTTATTTGCAGTCCACTCCATTTTGGAAGGAAATATTCTAATTTTTTTTGCCGAATAGCTTTCAGGACAGTTAAGCAAACAGCCTCGGTTGAAAGAGGGGGAGAGCAGAAGTTGAGTATAGAGCCACCACATTTCATTTCGCGATGTAGCATTTGTGTTTCAATTGCCCCAGGGAAAATAGAGGACACATAAATACGTTTGGGCCTTAGCTCCATTGACAAAGCCAAAGCAAATCCTCGCAGGCCAAATTTACTAGCAGAATATAAAGTGCTATGTTTGAGGGGTAATATTCCCCCTAGAGAATTAATAAAAATAATTGAGCTATTGCGTTTCATTAAAGGTAGCAACCCTTTGGTAATGAGAATGGCTCCTGTCAGATTAACTTGAATTTGATCAGCAATCATTTGATCGGTTTGCATTTCAAGAGGGCCTGGACAAATGGTTCCAGCACTATGGATTAAGACATCAATTTGTCCAAAACGAGAACGAATATCATTACATAAATAGGCAATTTCATTATTATGTGAAATATCGCATAGACAACCTGTAAATTCTTTACCATAGTGCAATGAAATTTGTTCAAGTTGTTTGATATTTCTTGCGACCATAATGATCCGATAGTGTTCATTCGACAAATGCTTGACTAGGTCTTTGCCCAAACCACCTGTTGCGCCTGTTATAATGGCAACTTTTTTTGAACGTTTAAAAAATTTAAAGCGCATTTGACAAATCTCAGTCCTAGTAAAAATCTATTTGCTACAGCAATTGTTAAAAAGCTATTTAATGTGTTTTTTAAGTATCTGTAAATGATTATAATAACATTATATGACATTTTCGTGGAGGAAATGATGAAAAAAATAGTTATTTTAACAGGTGCTGGGGTCAGTAAAGAATCTGGTTTGGACACTTTTCGAGATGCAAATGGAATTTGGGCCAAGTATAGTATGGAGGAAGTTTGCACGCCAGAAGGATTTAAAAGAAACCCTCAAAAATTACATGAATTTTATAATAAATTACGTAATGATTTGTCCAATGTGCAGCCTAATGCTGCTCATATTGCTTTGGCAGAATTAGAAAAAGCCATTGAGCAAAAGAAAATGGATGCAGAGTTAATCATCATTACACAAAATATTGATGATTTGCATGAAAGGGCGGGTAGTAAAAAATTATATCATATGCATGGTGAATTATATAAATTATGGTGCCGAGGATGTGATGCCAAAATCAAGTGGCAACACGATTGTTTTATAGATACGCCTTGCCCACATTGTGGTCAGCATAAATTGCGTCCTGATATCGTATGGTTTGGGGAAATGCCTTACGACATGGATGAAATTCAATCAGCCTTATTATCATGTGATCTTTTCGTATCGATTGGAACCTCGGGGGTTGTCTATCCAGCGGCTGGTTTTGTACAAATGGCTTCTTCGGGGCATGCAAAAACAGTAGAATTAAACCTAGAACCTTCGGCAGGAACAACATGTTTTAATGAAAGTAAGTTGGGGCCTGCAACACAACTTGTACCACAATTTGTAGATCAAGTTTTAAAGGATGAAATCTAACGGGAGATAAGTAAATGAGTGCATTAGAAAAGTTATTACAAGAGGTAAGAGCTTGCCATTTTTGTGAAGGGTTACCTTTGGGGCCAAAACCTATTCTTCAAGTTGGATCTTCTAAAGCACGTTTATTGATTGCTGGTCAAGCTCCAGGAACACTGGCGCATGAAAGTGGCATTACATTTAATGATCCTTCTGGAGATCGGTTAAGAGAGTGGTTACAGATTGATCGTCAAATGTTTTATAATGATGCTTTGATTGCAATTGTTCCGATGGGGTTTTGTTATCCTGGAAAAGGCAAAAATGGTGGCGATTTACCTCCACGAAAAGAGTGTGCACCAAGATGGAGGGATAAAATACTTCAACAATTACCAGAGTTGAAATTAACATTATTGGTTGGTTCTTATGCACAAAATTATATTTTTGGAAAGGGCACGGTAACTGATCGAGTTAAGAATTATAAAAATTATTTACCTGATTTTTTCCCTCTGCCTCACCCTTCGTGGAGAACATTGGCTTGGGCAAAAAAAAATCCATATTTTCAGGAAGATGTTTTGTTTGCGCTGAGGCAGAAAGTAAAAGAAATATTAAAGTAAAAGCATTATCTTACAAAAAATACATATAGTAAATTTTGTAAGATAATCATTTTTAAGAATCTACGGTTGATGGAAAATAGGCATTAAGAACCCTTGTATGCCAGTACCAACAATTTGTACACCAATACACAGTAAAACAAGTGCAGCTAATCGTGATAAAATACGTGCTCTGGATTTTCCAAGTACTTTCATGATTTTATCACAAAATGTATATGCTAAAAGAATAATAAGACATACAAAGATAACCGCCAAAAGTAATCCACTGTAAAAGTTAAATATTTTGGTAATATTTTCAGCAGGTCTGTAAGAGCTTAGTGAAATAGCGACTGCGATACAGCCTGGGCCAATTGTAAAAGGCATGGTCAATGGAAAGAATGCCGCATCTAATCCATTAGGTAACGCCATCGTACGTCCACCCTGTTCAGCTTCTTTTTGTTTACGATCAGCATTTTGTTCAGGCGCATTGAGTAATGACCATGCTCGGACTGCAATGACTAATCCCCCAGCAATACGAACTGCGTGAAGACTAATTCCAAAAAAACGAAGCGCAAATTCACCAATAAATATTGAAAATGCTAATATCATAAAGGCATAGATTGCAATTTTTTTGGCTAAAAGTCGACGTTCTGCATCCTCTCGTTCTTCAGTGACTTGATAAAAAATGAGACAAGAGCCAAGCGGATCAGCAATAGGAATTAATGCAAGAAATGCAAATAAAAAACTGCCAGAAACGCTTGTAAAAGTATGTAATAAGGGAAGAGATTCAGTAAGATGCATAATTTTACTTTGATGTCATAAAATGGAAAAATATTATTTGGTTATATTTTTCCATGTTGTTCTTGAATATTTTCTCTTATAGATCACTTTTTTTCAGATGCAAGGGATTCTTCGGGTGCGGGTTTCTCCACGGGATCTTTTGTGGTAATTTTGCTTATTTCATTTAGATACTCTGATAAAATATCGCTTTTTACCCCATCTGTACTGCTGGTTGGATTAACATAACAGGTAATAGAAATAACCAAAGCAATTTCAGTAATACTGTCAACCAATACGCTAGGTTTGGGGGTTTCAACGACTTCAGGATGATTATTCATAATATCTAAAATAAGTACTTTGGCTTGTTCCATCTGTTTTGGGGCAATAACAGGTAGTTTGATTGAAATTAGCCCCATATGGCGGCTTCGTGTTGAATTTTGAACTGATGTTGTAATAAGTTGAGAATTTGGAACAATTAGGGTTGAAAAGTCACTAAGTTGTATTTCTGTTGCACGAACTTTAATACTTTTAACCGTTCCCTTAACTCCTCCAACGGTAACCGTATCCCCAAGGCGGACAGGTCGCTCTGCTAATAAAATTAAGCCAGAAACAAAGTTTTGAACAATAGCTTGTAAACCAAAACCAATACCAACGGATAATGCACTGACAATCCATGTAATATTTTGTGTTGTTACCCCTAGGGTAGATAAAATAACAACAGCAACAATAATCCAGCAGCAATAATTAAAAATAGTATCAATTGAATTACGTGTTGCATGATCTAGGGTTGTTTTAGGAAATAATTTCTCATTAAGCCAGTTCCGGATAAGACGAATACAGTAAATACTTACTATAAATATAACAAATGCCTGAGCGATAGAGCCAAAGGAAATTGTTATATTTCCTATTTGTTGTGTTTGTAAAATAAGAGATAAATGTTGGGCAAATAAGACAAGGTCAAAGTTTCCAGGTGATACGAATGATGCAATAATCAGTAACACTGTTAAGACTGTAATTGCCCCGGTGATTACTGTTGCAAGTTGCTCCATACTTTGAGGCTTAATACCTAATAATCGTATTTTTTGTCCAACCCAACGATCAGGATCAAAAAATAAGTTCGTGATATCAATGAGCAGAATTTTTAATAGGGTTAAGGTGCTGAATACAAGAGCAACCCAGTTTAACCAGACAGCCATTGAAAAACCAAGATAGATGTAGCCTGTAAGTACTGTAATGACACAAATAATACAAAAAATAGGCAGAGCAATAGCAACAAAGAAAAATCCCAACCCAGGACTAGCTCCTGTAGTTAATCGTTCAGAGCCTATTTGGCGCAATTTAATTGGAATAGCTAAGAATAATAATGCAGCAGTAATTGTGAAAAACCCATTACATAATTGTTGTGCAAAAACACTAACTCCACTGGTAGTATTAATATAATTAACAACGCCTAACATGAACACGATTGCTGCATATATGATTGGTAAGATATTAATGGCTTTTGCAGTTTTATCGCCAATAGGCAATAATCTCCATTGAGGGCTTTTGACAGCTAAAAAACCACGATATAATCCTAAAATAAATCCACAAAAATAAAGTTGATGAATAATATGCTGTGAAAATTCAAAGGCAGAATGATTGACACTATCTTGATACCCTAATGATGTAAAAATAACAGTGGCAGACACACCTGCGGTAATAGAAGATAATATAGCAGCACATAATGTCATCAAACTGCGCCTGAGGCGTGTAGGGGGTATTATTTTTTCCACAAGTTTTGTGATTAACTTTTCGGTAAGAGGGCGAGCCAAAAAGATAATGAGTAATGCCCCTAAAATCCCTCCAAACATTTGTAAACGACTTGATGTTCCATTACTCCATGTTTGGGAAAATAAACTGCTAAAATCTGTATATATATTAGAGATGCGTGATTGATCAGCTTGATGATACAGACCTATTTGATGCCAAAAATCGCCAGATAGTGGGGACGGAAGATGTGTAAAAAGTTGGACTTGTTGAATATTTTCTATGGATTGTTGTATTTGAGAAATTTGGCTATTTGCTTCGAGTTGAATAATGGTTGCTTGTTGAATTTTTGATTGCAAGTCATGGCGGTTTTTAACTAAGGATTGTTGATAGTTGTTAACTTCTAAGTTGTCGTTATCAACAGGTTTTTTTTTATCATCTGGTTTAGGAGTGGTTGCATCTGTTGTTGAATCATTTGTAGATTTTAACGTTTGAAGAGCTTGAGTATATCCAGCCAAGCGAGGTTGTAACATTTTAATCAGATCGCTTGCTGTAATTGAAATATCTTGGACTTGGCTTAAAAGATTTTTAAACGCATTACGATCTTCTGATTTTCCCATAGACTGCAATGTTTTGCTGATATTTCTAAGCTTTTTGGTCATTGCGTCGAGTTGGGGTTGTGTGGTGGTATCAGGAGTATTAACAAAAATAGAAGGAGTAGCAGCAGAAGAATTTTTTGTTGTTGTATCTGTTGCAGTGTTCTGAGCATAGCTGGAATTCAAACTAGTGATACCCAACATAACCGAAATAATCAAAAAAGAACGTATAATCAGCTTCATGAATATGCTTTCTGATAGGAAAAGAAAAAAGGTATTTGTATGAGTTAATATAAAATTTAATTGAAAATGACTGCAGTTATTTAAATGGTCTTTTAACTCTTGTTACAAAAACCATAAATTATCTGAGTAAAAAATCAAGCTTGTTTGTGATATTTGTTCAAAGATTAATCAGATTTTAAATTATCCAACCGATCAACTTTGCGTAAAGAAGGAAATAAGGCTATCCATAAACAGGCAATGATAATGGTGCCTATTCCACCTATAACAACGCTATTGACTGGGCCTACAACTTCAGCAAGCATTCCACTTTCAAATTCGCCTAATTGATTAGAAGATCCAATAAAGACCATATTAACCGCAGAAACACGTCCTAACATATCATTAGGGGTTAAAAGTTGAATTAACGTGCTACGCACAACAACGCTGATGACATCCGCCCCCCCCAAAGCGGCTAGACAGATAACAGATAAAGTTAAATTAGTTGAAAGACCAAAAATAATCGTAGCTATGCCAAAGATAAAAACAGCAACAAACATTTTTTTACCTGCATTACGTTGGATTGGGTATTTGGTTAAATAAGTGGCAATTAACAAAGCACCAATTGCAGAGGATCCTTTTAAAATCCCCAATCCAACAGGCCCACAATGAAGGATGTCTTTGGCATAAATAGGCAGCATAGCGGTGGCTCCACCTAATAAAACTGCAAATAAATCTAGTGAGATAGCGCCTAATACGCGAGGTCGAGAAAAAATAAAACGAATACCTCCAAAAAGATTTTCAATAGATAAAGGCATGGGTGTTTTTTGGGTGGGTTTAAATTGAATGGTAAATGTTGCGATGGCAGCTAATAAAAAACTGACTGTGCAAACGATATAAGTCAGATCAGCACCAAATCCATATAAAATCCCTCCAACCGCTGGGCCTAAGATCGAAGCGGTTTGAAATAAAGAGGACGAAAGAGCTGTGGCTTGAGGGAAATAATTTGTTGGAACAATATTAACTAAAAATGTTTTCTGACACGGCATTTCAAAAGACCGTGCACAACCAAATAAAATCAAGATTATATACATTAAAGTCGGGGTTAATTTATTATGAAAAGACTGCCATGCTAAAATTATGGCACAGAGTGCCTCGATAATGAGGCAGATCACGACAATATTTTTACGATTAAACCGATCCGACATATGTCCTGCTGGTAAAACCAAGATCAGCAAAGGAAAAAACATTGCCAATCCAACGAATCCAAGGGCGGCGGCACTGTGGGTCAGGTCATAGATTTGCCATCCCATAGCAACGGATAAGGTTTGCAAAGCAAGAGAGGAAAAAGTACGACCAAAAATAGCTGCTAACAGACCTGGATATTGGATGAGTTGTTTAAAAGTGGGGGTATTTGAAGGAATGTTCATTAATAAAATAACTAAATAGAGAGGTATATTTTTGTAAAATTGATATTATAGTTTAATTTTACTATATAGACAATAATATCTATATTTAGTATTATATAGACAATAATATAACTATATATAGAAAGTCAGATGAAACAATTTACTAAAATTACAGAGCTTGCTCAATATACTAATGAACAACAAGAACGAGGCGGTGGGTTGTTTGGACCTAGCCCTGAGAGTGAGGCAGGACAGAATTTTGGGCAGAAAGTGCAGATCAGTCTTTAGCTGAAAATACAATTCTGTTAGAAACATTAAAGCTCTTTATGAAAAGAATATATGCTCAAGAACACTCTGAAGAAGAAAGTATAAAGTTTTTTGATCAACTGATTTGCCAAGCTTTTTATAATGCACAATTATATCCAGGTGATGTTTTGGCTGGGGAAAAGCTACTAAAAAATATTATCAATTCATAGGACATAGCTAGTTTATAGATATATCATAGCGCATTTTATTTTGCTTTGTTCTATGTTACTAAATTATTATGAGTGATAATACGATTTATCGATTGATTGAACCTTATCAATATGAGCAAGAGATTAAAAAAAGTATCTTTCTTGCTCATGTAGTTCCTGTTGCGTCTGAAGAACAAGCACAGGAGTGGTTGCAAAAGTTGAGGGTGCCAGAGGCAACACATAATTGTTGGGCATATCGAATTGGACAGAAATATCGCAGTGATGATGATGGAGAGCCCTCTGGAACAGCAGGTCGTCCTATTTTACAAATTATTGAAAAACAAAATTTTGATCAGGTTTTGATTTTAGTGATTCGATGGTTTGGTGGGATAAAACTGGGGGCTGGGGGATTAATTCGTGCTTATGGTGGCACAGCGGCGGAATGTTTGCGGCAAGCACCCCGTGCAGAATATATTCCACAAAAAACAGCAAGCATTTTATGTTCTTTTTCCGATCATGCTTTACTCAAAGCGCGGATAGTCGAATATGATGCCCAAATTATTAGTGAAGAGTTTGGTGCAGAAGTAGAAATGAAAATTACTGTCCCCGAAGATACTTATGTAGCATTATATGATCGTGTTTTAGACCTTACACGGGGACAGGCTGTGATTATAGAAGACGGTTAAAGATCAGTTCCACCAACGGTTAGGCCAGACATTTTCAATGCAGGTTGACCAACACCAACAGGAACGCCTTGTCCTGCTTTACCACAAGTACCAACCCCTCTATCGAGTTCCATCTTATTCCCAATCATGGTAATTTTAGTTAAGGCATCAGGGCCATTACCAATCAAGGTTGCCCCTTTAACGGGATGAGTTACCTTACCATTTTCGATGAGATAGGCTTCTGATGTAGAGAACACAAATTTACCAGAGGTAATATCGACTTGCCCACCACCAAAATTAACCGCATAAATACCACGTTTTGTGTTAGAAATCATATCATCAAGTGATGCATCACCAGCCAGCATAAATGTATTTGTCATTCGAGGAATAGGGGTATAGGCAAAAGATTGCCTGCGACCATTTCCAGTAGATTGTTTATTCATTAATCGAGCATTTAAACGATCATAAATAAAACCTGTTAAAATACCATCCTCGATCAAGGTTGTGCGTTGGGTTGGGGTGCCTTCATCATCAATGCTGAGGCTACCACGACGTTGATTAATTGTACCATCATCAATAACGGTTACACCAGGAGCAGCAATCCGTTGTCCCATCAGACCAGCAAACGCAGAGGTTCCTTTGCGGTTAAAATCACCTTCCAGTCCATGACCAATGGCTTCATGAAGTAAAATACCAGGCCATCCTGCGCCTAAAACCACGTCCATTTCCCCAGCAGGGGCAGGTTTGCTTTGTTGATTAACTAAGGATTGACGTAAAGCCTCATCAACCGCTGCTTTCCAGAGGGATTCTTGAGTAATATCATCATATCCATAACGCCCACCACACCCATAAGAGCCAATTTCTCTACGTCCATCTTCTTCGGTAATTACAGATACATTTAAACGCACCAACGGACGAATATCAGCTGTTCTAAATTGATTGGCACGGATAATTTGAATAGCCTGCCATTCCCCAGAAATAGAGGCGCTGACTTGCACAACACGGTTATCTTTGCTGCGTGCATAATTATCAATTTCGTGAAGTAAATGTGCTCTGGCAGAAAAGCTTCCTTGTTGCAAAGGATTTTCTGGATGATAAAGACGCTGGTTTGTTGCAATAGGATTTTCCGACATTGTGCCACTGCGTCCCATTTTAAGTTGACTGACGGTTTCACCTGCACGTTTTAAGGCTTGATCATTAAGCTCATTTGAATGTGCAAAGCCTGTTTCTGTCTCTAGAACTGATCGTAATCCAAAACCTGAGGTAATATCGGTCGTTGCCGTGCGAATAGTCCCATCATCAATAGAGATCATCTCACTTTCACAATATTCCAGAAATAACTCCCCATCATCCATACCGTTTAATGTGTCATGAACAGATTTTTCAGTTTGCTCACGATCCAGTTGGCTGGATGAACCATTGAAAAATAACTCATCTGTCATAGCAAGCGCATTAATAGGGTCAGTCATGAAGATTACCTTTATGATAAAAGAATAGAGTGATTAGGCCGAGATTTGTTTTGATACTCGTGTTCGATGTAGGGCGATAATTAAGGTTGTCAATAGAATAACTGCAAATGCTTGATGTACAGTTCCCGCCCATACAGGCACAACCAGTAATAATGTTGTAACACCCAAAGCATATTGAATAAGAACCGCCCAACCCATCATCATAATCGAGTCTTTAATAGATTTTGAAGATCCTGACTTTAGGCCAATAAACAAAGTTACAAAGATCATGATCACAGTTATCGTTGCCAATAGGCGATGATTAAATTGAATAGCCGCAATATTCTCTATAAAATTAACTAAAAATGGAGATAGAGAGGCATAATCAGTTGGAACCAGATGGCCATTCATTAGTGGAAATGTATTAAAAGAATGCCCAGCATGTGTTCCAGCGGTAAATCCACCAGCAACAATTGTGAAGCAAATTAAAACGATATCAATCCATAATAAGGTTCGAATAGATTTTGTTGTAATTTTATCTAGACTTTGGTCTGGTTCTGGATTTCTTACGTTTAAACCTGTCCATAAAATAGCGATATATAGCGCAATAGCACAGGATAAATGTAATACAAGTCGAACGGGTTCAACGGCGGTGCTATTTGCTTCAAATCCAGAATGCACCATAAACCAACCAATTCCCCCTTGTAATCCACCCAAAACAATGAAAAGACACATTAATAGAGCTAGTTTTTTAGTGATTGCACCTTTGATAATAAAGTAAATCAAAGGGATAAGAATAACAAATCCAATGAGCCTACCCAGGAAACGGTGGCTCCATTCTGCCCAAAAAATCTGTTTAAATCCATCTAGACCAAAACCATTATTTAGGATTTGATATTGCGGAATGGTTTTATAGAGCTCAAATTGCCTTACCCATTCAGAATGGCTTAATGGAGGCAACATCCCCGTAACAGGTTTCCAATCCATGATGGATAATCCTGATCCTGTAAGACGGGTATATCCTCCAAGGGCAATCATGCAAAGCAGCATGAAACAAATAAAAAATAACCAGTTTGATATGGATTTATTGTATTGCATGGCTAGAGAATTATCTTCATAAGGGTTATAAGAGATCGTTTATATAAAAAAATATCCTTATTTGATTTTTAGTCTTATAAACAATTTTTAGCAAGTCGAGCTTTTTTAAATAATAATTTAAAGATAGGTCATGAATAGTCAATTACAGTCAACAAAACAGCTTTCATTGATCAAACAATTTTATAAACCTGTATTAATGGTGGTTGGAATTGCTCTGGTTGCTTTTTTTGCACGATATTTTCATGGGTTGGATTTTTTTCTTAGTGACCATCATATGCTGCAAAGAGGTGCCAAGGGACAGATTATATTCTTGCTGATTGCGATTTTGATGTGTGCAATAGGGTTTCCACGGCAAGTTGTGTGCTTAACAGCTGGGGTTGTCTATGGATTTTGGCTGGGTTTTTTATATGCTACGATTGCTACGATTGTGGGGGCGATAACAACATACAGTTGGGCTTTGTGGCTGGGTAAAGATTGGGGCGCAAAATATTTGGCACATTCTAAATTAAAAAAAATAAATAATTTTATTCGTAAAAACCCATTTAATGCGGTGCTTATGTGTCGTTTAATGCCTATTGGCTCGTCTGTTGTTTTAAATACTACTGCGGGTGTAGTTGGAATTGGTTGGCTTCCTTTTTTAGGGGCAACTTTTTTAGGAAGTATGCCACAAACGATTGTTTTCGTGTTGCTTGGTGGTGGGGTCAGAATTGGCCATATAGGGCAAATTGTTATGAGTGCGATTTTATTTATAGCCTCTGCGGGTTTAGGTGTATTTTTGATGAAGCGTTCGTTTTCCAAGAAAAATGACTTGTTAATCCGTTAGATTCCTTTTTATAGTGATGGGATGGCTTTTTTTAAAAAGGAAAAACTGATAATGAAATTATATACCAAACCTGGTGCATGTTCTACTTCTGGTCATATTGCTTTATATTGGGCTAAAGCAAAATTTGAAGCTGAAAATGTTACCCCAGAACTGTTACAAGATCCAGAATTTTTAAAGTTGAATCCTATGGGGCAAATTCCCGTTCTGGTTGATGGAGATTTTGTTTTAACGCAAAATGTTGCTATTTTAAGCTATATTGCGGAATCTTTTCCTGAAGCTAAATTATTAGGAGATGGCAGTTTAAAACAAAAAGCTGAAGCTCTGCGCTGGCTTGCATTTGTAAATGCTGATGTGCATCCTGCTTTTGCGCTGATTTTTGGTGGAAAAAAATATAGTTCTGACGAGACGGTGATCGCTGCTTTGGATAAAGGTGCACGTACACGTTTACAAAAATTATATACACAAGCGAACGATCAATTAAATGGTAAAGAGTGGATTGCAGGTTTTCGCAGTGTTGCTGACCCTTATTTATTCATGACATTAACGTGGGCGAAACGTTTGAAAATAGATTTATCGGCTTTGACAAATTTGCAAAAATTTGAAGAGAGAATGGAAAAAGATTCAGGCGTCATTGCAGCGTTTAAAGCTGAAGGTCTGATTTAGGATTTAAATTTTGGACGATGATATGACTGATTACTTGCCTTTTTCACCTATATTTCGATTGAATCCACCTCATTTTGATTCAGAGGTGACAGTGATCAGAGAAATTCATGATGATAAAGAATGGGTAAAACCAGATTTTTCGTTTTCATATCGTCGTTTACAACAATTTTCGCTACCAGATGAGTGGGATAACGAATTTCCCTGCAAACATATCGCTTATAATTTTTTGTTTAAAGATGCTGTTATTAGTTCTGAAAGCGGACTATTGCAAACGAAAAGTGGACGGATGGTTGCGGACAGTTTTGACCATGCGCAATCAGCCTTGGACTTGTTTAAATACGCCAATAAACAAAGAGAGATTGCGATTTTAAAACCTAAAAAAAAGTTGTTAGGGTGTTGGCTGTCCTTATTATCTTCTAATCAAGATAATTATTATCATTGTTTGATTATGAATATAGGAAAGCTTTTTCAAATTAATTCCTCAGAAGCGGAAATGATGGATGGCATTCTGATCCCTTATCATTTAACAGATGTTGAATCCCGTGCATTTAAGCTTGCGATTAACCAAGTTTTTGGGGATCGGAATATTGATATTGTCAGAGTACAATGGGGACAGTCCTTTGAGGTGGAAAAAGTCATTTTCCCTTGGAAAGCGGTGAGTGTATTTGCTGGATATACGCATTCTGGTGTGATTTCTTTTTTTCGAGAAATTTCCTCTTCGTTATACACAGAGGGTATTTCTTTTCCAAAACGTTTTTATATTGATCGCAGGGAAGCTTGTAATCGTAAGTTGCATAATGAAGATGAACTTGTTTCTTTTTTAGAACAAAATGGTTTTGCAATTATTCAGTTAGAATATTTATCATTTGATGAACAGGCCTTATTATTTGCTCATGCAGAATATATTATTGGTGCTCATGGTGCAGGCCTTGCGAATACAGTTTTTTGTAAGCCAGGTACAAAAATTATAGAATTAATGCCTCATACATTGTTAAGATGGTGTTATCGACAAATTGCTATGGTTGCAGATTTATCTTATGAATGCGTGATTACACGCAGTAATTCTGAAGCTGAAAATAAGCCACCAGCATGGGGATCACATATTATTTCTATCCCTGATATGCTGGATGCGTTAAATCACTAGGGTTGGCTCTGTCCCAAAATTTTGCTTTCATTATTAGGAAGCTCTTGGTGATGTAAAACGGCTTGAAGAATTCCATTCATGACCATTTCTGCAGTAAAGTCACGATAATGGATAGGATCCCAAAAGCTGGTGCGTTTTTGTGTAAAATGATTGGGTAAGGCAAAATCTATAGCGATCATATTGGGTGTTTTTTTGGCAAGATTGCCTAAATTTGCTTTACATGCTTTCCAACTAACATCTGTCCATCCACCTGAATTTCCGTAAAACTCTTCAGAGAAAGGAGGGATAATAATGATTTTAGCAGTTTCTTTGGGAAGTTTATTGATCATATGTTGTAATCTGGGCAAAGCAGGCTGAACAGGGGTCCTCCCATTAGGTAAAGAGTTGTCAGCTTGAACCCATTCAGAAAAGGTTTTATTGACTTTTTGAGGATCGTAAACAAAAGATGCTGGTAATAAAGGGGTATATCCATCTGACCCATAACGTTGTTTTTTAAAACCAATAAGCCAAGCAAATTGATTAGCTGCTTCTTGAAGCGCGTATTGGTTAGCCATTTTTAAATAGCCTATCCATGGTGAGCCTTCATACATCCAAAGAGGCAAAGGCCTGCTTGCATATTCTGGATCTCCAAAACACCAAATATTGTCAGTATTAAATATAACCATTTTTGGATGGGAATGATGCATTAAAAAAAGATTATAAATCTTTTCTTGCTCCCATGGTGTAGAGGCATTCATGGATAAATTGACGAAATGTGTATTAAAAGCTTTATCAAGAATTTGAGGTTGTAAAGGGCGACTGGTAGAGGTGCCAATAATTGCGGAATCAAATTCCTGGTTTATTGCTAGTGCAGGAAAGCTATATCTTGCATTGGTTGAGATTGGAATTCGATGAAATGGAGGAGAAAAGGGTAACATCCCCCATGGATCAACGATAATGATAAATAACCAGATTAAAAAGATAGGCCCTATTGTAAAACCTAAGAAAAACAAAGCAAATTTTCGCCAAGAATTAAAAACGGAAGTAGATGAAGGCATCAGGAATGCGTCCCCCAATCAAAAGAATAAAATAAGCCGAAGCAATACCTCCGATAATGGCAATCCATTTAGAAGGGCGTAAGTAATTATTGATTAAATTCTGACTAGAGGGACAAAATAATACGAGTAGGATAGCAAGATAAAAGACGATATTATGACGGATATTATAGGTACCAAATCCATTCATACCAATCATAGATTGCCAGATATGGGACGCTGTTGAAAAATTTTCTGCACGAAAGAGCACCCAACTAAATGATAAGAATAATAGTGTAATAATCCATGAAATGTGTCGAGGGAAACTGAAAGGTACTACTTTTTTCCATGCATGGTTGATAGTTAATCCAATGCCGTGCATACCTCCCCATGCGACAAAACTCCACCCAGCACCATGCCATAATCCAGCAAGTAACATCGTGGTAATAAGATTAGCACTTTGTCGAATAGGACCACATCGGTTTCCCCCTAATGGAATATAAAGATAATCTCTTAGGAAACGTGATAAAGTCATATGCCAACGCCGCCAGAATTCTTGTAAATTATGTGATTGATAGGGGGCATTGAAATTATAAGGAAGTTGCAATCCGAATAATAATGCGGTGCCAATTGCCATATCGGAATAGCCTGAAAAATCAAAAAAGATTTGTAAACTATAAGCGATCGCTGCAACCCACCCTTCGGTCATGTTCAAGATTTGCCCCGAAGCTGCCTGATCAAATAAAGGATTGCAGGTCATGGCAATACTCTCGGCAATTCCTGCTTTTTTGACCAAACCAATCAGGATTAAGCAAAGACCTTTACTGATATTTTCCCACAGTTGAGGATTAATAGGATTCTTTTCAAACTGAGGAATAATTTCGTTATGACGAACGATAGGACCAGAAATCAGTTGAGGAAAGAAAGTAACAAATTCAAAAAAATCAATAAGATTATAAATATGCTTATCGCCACGCCTAAGGTCGACTAAATAGGAAATTTTTTGAAAAACAAAAAAGGAAATCCCTAAAGGCATGATGATATTCCAAGTGGTATGGTGAATACCAAAGAGATCATCGATATTTTCAGCAAAGAAATTGGCGTATTTAAAGAATCCCAACATCGCAAGGTTTAAAATTACCCCACCCGTTAGCCAGCCTTTTTGTATATTCTTGCCATATTGACAGGCAATAATCCAGTTGACAAAAGTAAGCAAAACTAGAAAAGGTACAAAATGCCAGTTCCATATTCCATAAAAGAGTAATGAAGCTGAAATTAACACCAACTGCCTTAAAATTTTGATTTTTACACAATTATAAAAAGCAATCAAAACCAATGGTAAAAATAAGATTAAAAATGCTTGGGTGCTAAATAACATTTGACCGCTTTGTGAATGTAAAGAAGATTAGCCTTCTTTTGCGAGTTGAATTTTTGCATAATGTAGCAGTTGCTCTTCATTTAAAAGATAAAGCGTATCAAGTAAAGCGATTTGCAAACTTCCTGGTCCTTTGGCTTGTTTCATGGCGATATCCCCTGCTGTGCCAATTAAAACCATGGCATGTGCAGAGGCCGCCAGCGCATCAGGCTCTATTGCCAAACAGGCAGCGGTAATGGCCGAAGCACTACATCCAACACCAGTGACTTTGGTCAGCATGACGTGACCATTTTTAACTTGAATCGTTTGATGACCGTTGGTGATATAATCTGTTTGTCCACTGATGGATACTATGGTTTGACAGGATAATGCTAGTTTTTTAGCGGCATCTAAAGCGTGCTCAGGCTGGTCTTTACTATCCACTCCATGTCCAGTATGATGTGTTACTTGTTTTGTATAATAATGATACAAAGCAATAATTTCTGAAGCATTGCCACGAATAGTCGTAGGGTGGTAGTTTAGGAGTTCGACAGCTATTTGTGAACGATATGTACAAGCCCCAACACCAACAGGGTCCATGACCCATGGAATCTGATGTTCAGATGCTGTTTTAACTGCAAGTAATATGGCTTGGGCTTGTGGAGCCGATATGGTTCCAAGATTGATAACCAATGCTTTGGCCTTCTGCACAAACTCTTGCACTTCTTCCTTGGCATTAATCATTGCAGGAGAAGCCCCCAGCGATAGTAATATATTCGCGGTGAACTGCATAACAACCATATTGGTAATATTATGAATCAAAGGGTTGTTTTGACGGATTTTCAGTAAAGTTTGTGCAACATGAATGGGTGTGAACATTGATAAAAGCTTTAAATGACAAATAGAAAAGTTATTTTTCTTGAGTTATATTATTTGTAAAGAAAAACGCTTTGTTTTTAAAGTGTATTTAATGAAAATATTTTATTTTGTGTGTTTAAATAAATAAGTAAGGATATTTATTGTGGATCTAGGTTTAAAAAATAAAAAAACAGTTATTAGCGGTGGATCCAAAGGCATTGGGTTTGCGATTGCACAACAATTTATTGCTGAGGGTGCCGAAGTTTATATTTGCGCACGCCAACAAAAAGGAATTGATGAAGCGGTTGCGGCTTTGGGTAACAAAGCACGTGGAGCAGTCGTTGATATATCTGACCCTAAGCAAATCAAAACTTGGATTGATCAAGCGCATAAAGAAATGGGCGGTATTGATATTGTTGTTTCTAATGTCAGCGCTCTTGCCTCTGGTCCTGACTTGGAAACTTGGAAAAAAGCTGCTGATATTGATTTGTTTGGTAATATTGCTTTGATGAATGCGACCGTTCCTTATCTAACTAAACAGAAAAGTGGAAATATTATTATTATTTCTACGGTTTCTGCGGTTGAAATAGATGGGTTCTCTGAACCTTATGGTTCATTAAAAGCCGCATTAAATCATTACGGAAAATCTCTGGCGTTGAGATTAGCAAATGACAATGTGCGTGTGAATATGGTTTCCCCTGGGAATGTTTATTTCAAAGGTGGAATTTGGAATAAAATTGAAACAGAAAACCCAGAATTTTTCCAAAAGTGCTTAAAGAAAAATCCTATGGGTAAAATGGTTACAGCAGAAAGCGTTGCGTCCAGTGTTTTATTCTTGGCCAGCCAACAAGCTGAATTTATTACAGGGTCGAATTTAGTAATTGATGGTGGTTTAACAAAAAAAGTATTCTAATATTTGATATAAAAAATTGGTGCTGTTGTTCTTTTTTACGGTAGCTTTGATTGGTAAAATAAGTAATTTTATTACTTGTCTTGAAGATAAAAAAATGAGTATGGTTCAACAAATATAGCTGTAAATAATTAGGTGAGATTTAGGTATGGAAAATTCTTCTCAGGTTAGAAAAATTGTTACTTTCTTAAAATCACATCCTAATCAACGTTTTACGGCCAGAGAAATCGCCGAAGCATTAATTGCACAATATCCTGAATTTTATACGTTGAAACGTCAAAATAGCCGCCAAAAATTTGTGACAGATGCGGCTTTCGTAAATCAAATTGTTGCTGAAATTGGATCTCGTGCAACAACAATGCTGTCGAAATATCCAGTAATAGAAATCCAAAATCAGCCAAGACCAAGGAAGTATTGGTTTTCTTTTGGTTTAACGGATGTTGAATTTACTCTTCCTGAACAAGATGTTGAAGAACAAGAGGAGGAGTTACAATCAAAAACGGTAATATTATCTGAAAAAGAAATGTACTCTTTGTTGTGTCAATATTTGGAGCAAATGGGATTAATTACCAAACGTTTAGATGAAAAAAGATCTAAGAATAGTAAAGGAAAGCATGCGAATAAATGGTTACATCCTGATATTGTGGCAATGCAACCTATCCCTGATCAATGGGATTATTTTGTTCAAAGCTGTGTGCAAGCAGGGGGTGGAGATATGCTGCATCTTTGGGCGTTTGAAGTAAAAAAGACAATTACAATGTCAACACTCAGAGCGGATTTTTTTCAAAGTGTTAGTAACTCTAGTTGGGCAAATTATGGATATTTAGTTTGTGCTGCTATTGAGGGGAAAGATACAGAGGAAGAATTACGGATGTTATGTTCTTTGCATGGGATTGGTGTGATTAATTTAATTACAGAAAATCCGTCAGAAAGCAGTATTTTAATTCCTGCTCATTTTAAAGAAAAACCAGACTGGCGTTCTATTAATCGTTTGGTTCAAGAGAATAAAGATATGGAAGATTTTATTAAACATGTTGCGAATTACTATAGAAGTGGTTTGCTTATTAAGTAATACGCAACATGATAAATATAGCTTTAATGCATATGAAGGATAGGAATATTTAAATATTTTAGTAAATCAACTGTTTTACTGCCAAAAATCATATTATATAAAGAGTGATTTTCAAATGCACCCATAAATAAAATATCAATACATTGTTCTTGTACGGTACGAATAACAGTATCTTCAATATTTCCCCCTCCTAAGATAAAAGAGGAAATCACTTTATATCCAGCTTGTTCTAAGGTTTTATGTGCCCAGTTGAGCTCTTCTTGGCGTCCTTCAGTTTGCTTTCCTGACATAACCAAATACAACGGAATAGATGAAAACAGTTTTTTTTCTGCTAAATATTGAACCAAACGTTTAGAAATATTACTGCCACTAAAAGCCAACATGCTATTTTGTGGTGCTTTAAATTCTTCAGCAATTGTCAAAATGGGCTTGTGAAGTGTGCGGATAATTTGTGTTAAACTATTTCCAATAATCTCTTGATGTTTTTGCGTGTCTTCTCCACGGCGACCCAGAATTAGTAATTCTATATTGGCTTCATACTCAATAATTTTATCTTTAAAATATCCATATTCCTCGTGAATCTCGACAAGGGAAGGGTCTATTCCTGTTGCCAAAGCACGTTCATAATAAGTGTTTAAAAGCACTCTACGAGGTGTTTTTTTATTAACATCAATCTGACTTGACGGTACAGGGCAATCGCCAATATGCAGCAATTCCAAGGGTTGCTTTATTGAATTAGCAATCCAAGCTGCATAATCTGTAACATAGGCAGAATAGGTAGATTGATCAATACAAGCAACGATTTTAGTGTTTTCCATAAAGATATTCCTACCCCTTTATTATTGGTGCTATTGTTACCTATAAAGCAAAAAAGAATCAAATATAATCATCATCTGTATCGTAAAATTACTCAAGTGTGATTTTTAATTAATCATATTCAAATTTATCATTAAAAAAGGTTATTTATATTTCTATAAATAACCTTTTAAGTTTTAAGTCATTTTGTAATCAATACCCGGTTGTTTCAAACGGATGAAATAGGTCAATATGGCGGCAAAATAATATAAAAGCCCATAGATAATGAAAACACCATAATTACCAAAACCAATAAAGTAAATGACAGATACCAACGCATTACCCAGGAATTGGCTAAGCCCTCCTCCAAGATTTTGAATAGAAACAGCAGCGCCTTTTCTTTCAGGGGCTAACATTGGAAAAATGGCTCCCATAGGAACAAAGGAGGTAATAGTAAGTGCAAAGAAAAGCATTGCGGCAATACTGGCATAAATATTACCTGGGAATAATGTGGGGATATAGTATAGTAGAATTGTCGCGGTTCCACATCCAACAAAACCCGCCCAGCGCATTTGCTTTAACCAACCAATACGATCCCCGATAATGCCCCATAAAACGTTACTAAAAGGTTGCAAAGGATAAATGAAAATACTGATTAATTGCCATTGATGTAAGGTAAATTGTCCACCATCATTTGCGGTCATAAAGTTTGGTAATACTACTGTTAAGACACCAAATAAAGAGAAGTTACAGATGGCTCTGATTACTAATGCAATAGCCAGATCTCTACTGCGGAAAACAAGTGTTAAATCACTGACAATATCACTCATTCGTTCGCCAAGAGATGGCTTTACTGTGTGTTGAACCTCAGTTTTATTTTCTGGTGGCGTTTTTAAAAAGAAAATTGTAATTGCAGCACCAGCAGAAGCCCAAATTAATGCTTGCCAAAGAGTAAACTCAGCTCCCATCTTTTCAACAAAGAAATAAGGAATACCATATCCTATAATTCCATAGCCAATTGTAAACATTGACCAAATCCAACCTACGGCAGATGCAAGTTGATTATCAGGTGTTTCTTTGACTACCCAATAAAAGAAACCATAAAAGAATAAAGGATAAGCAAATCCTCTAAGTCCATAAAAAATAAAAATAGCATAATAGTTTTGAGGAACAATACCAAACTGCATAAAGGCAGCATGCAGAACAATCCACATGATCACGCCGATAACCATGATTCTTTTAGCACCAAAGGTTTCTGCAAAAACCCCTGATAACCAACTGGAAATAGCTGCTGTTAATCCATAAATAGAAAAGATTAAGCTGCCCTTATCTTCAGCCACACCTAAGTCATGATGAATATAATGGGCCAAGAAACTTTGTTCAAAGCCATCTCCAGCCATAAATAGGGCAACGGCAATATATCCCCAAAAAAGGGAAACAGGCATGCCGATGACCATACGGGATTTTGCTTGGGAATTGCTCATTTGTGATGTCCACAAAAAATATTGGGTAAAAAGGGAGGAAAAAGCCCGTATAATAAAATTATAACGGGCTGTTTATCGAAGCAAAAGAGAAAGTTACTTATTCAGCAACTTTGATCATCAACTTGACATCAGTTGGTTGTGCAGATGCTGCACGTTCAAAGGCTTCAATTGCTTTTGATAATGGGTAAATACCAGACATAAGTGGTTTTAAGTTTACTTTTCCAGATGCAATCAAATTGACTGCACGATCATAAACATGTGCATAACGGAATATTGTTTCCATATGAATTTCTTTACTTTGTGCAGTAACGAAATCAAAAGGAACTTTATCTACAGGCATACCAACAAATACAATGGTTCCGCCAGGTCTGGTGCAAGCAAGAACGGTATCGTATGCTGATGGGTGGCCTGATGCTTCAAAAGTCACATCAACACCCCAACCTTTACCACATTCAGCAGTGATTTTATCTTCCAAAGATTCTTTAGTAATATTAACAGGGATAATTCCCTCATACTGTCCAGCAATTTCAAGTTTAGGCGCTGCAACGTCTGAAATAAATACTTTGCTAGCACCAGAAGCGAGCGCGCCTATTGCGGTTAAAATTCCAATAGGTCCACACCCAACAACTAAACAAATGTCACCAGGTTTAATTTTAGCCTTAACACAAGCATGAACACCAATTGCAAAAGGTTCTACAAAAGCACCTTCTTCAAAAGAAACATTGTCTGGTAGTTTAAAAGTAAATGCGGCTGGATGAACAACAGTTTCTGTTAAACATCCATGAATAGGAGGGGTCGCCCAAAAAGATACATCTGGATCAACATTATATATGCCTAATTTTGCAGCTTTTGACAAAGGATTGGGAATACCAGGTTCCATACATACACGGTCGCCAATTTTAAGAGTGGTAACATTTTTACCAATCTCAATAATTGTTCCCGAAGCTTCATGACCAAGTACCATAGGTTCATTAACAACAAAAGGCCCAATTTTACCATGTGTATAATAATGAACATCACTGCCACATACACCAACAGTATTAATTTTGATTTTAACATCATTAGGCCCAACGTGGCTGGGCAAATCAATGTCACGAATACTTAGGTTGCCTTTGCTTTCTAAAACAAGAGCTTTTGCCATAAAAACCTCCTAAAAGAAGAGAAAAATATCTATGTTCTAGCGATAGCACCATCTATATTTATTGAACAATCACAAAAAAGTGATTATTTCCAAGCAAAAAGATAATCGATATTTAAAATTAGTTTTATCAGTTATTTATATTCAATAAATTTAAGAGATTTTTCATAGTGGTTATGTATGGTAAAATAATTCTTGCTTTCAAAACATATATGCACAAATTATTTCATAATTTATTTTAACTTTTAAAACTATGTAATACATTATGTTTTGCCTATGTTTGTAAATTAACTTCAATTATTCCCAAGTCATAAACAAATTAATCAAGAATTCGGGGTCGTCCAGCATTGGTTTTATTAAAATCATTACTGCACTAATCGCACAAACTTTTAACCAGTTTTTAAGTTTGAGAATATGCATTCCCGCCTCCTATGATAATTATTAGGTTATTACCCTAACAAATTGACTATATTTAATTTTTCAACATAGCTCTATGTGTATATAGTTTATTTCGTGTTCAACAATCTTTCTGGATAGTCTTGATATTTATATATTCTTTAAAAAGAACAATAACGGATTTATATATCGTATAGATCTGTTAAGTTTACTATAACATTTTCAGAAAGAGGAACAATTATTCTTTTGAAAATAGTGGTCAAAATGACGTGATATTCATTTTTAATAGGGGCTAATGATGAGTAATCAAGATGAAAATTTAGTATGTTATAAAATGCTTTCTGTTTGGACAGCAGATACCTTACCAGAAGCCTTCAAAAATCGACATAATACTAAATCTGGAACGTGGGCTAAGTTACAGATCTTGTCAGGCGATTTAACAATGGAATTTATGTTAGGGGATGGAACTGTTACGAATCGTATTAAATACTCTACTCTACAACAGCCCCCTTTGATCAAGCCAAAGCAATATCATCGTATTGCGGCATATAGTAATGATATACGATGCCAGCTTTCTTTTTATGCAAAAGAAGATTCTTGATAATGAAAATATCTTAGCCATTCTTAAACTTAAATAAGAATGGCTAAGGATTGACTATGAAGAAAATTAAATTATGAAGATATTGCTTTTTTTTCGTAATAATTAATACGGTCTACTTTTGGTGCAGAGCTACCACCAGAGAATTCAGAATCCAACCATGCTTTAACTACCATTTTTGCTAATTCAGGACCTACAACTCTTTCCCCTAATGTAATAATTTGTGCATTATTGCTTTTTCTTGCTCGTTCGGCGGAAAATGTATCATGGCATTGTGCCGCACGAATGCCAGGAATTTTATTCGCTGTAATTGCCATGCCAATGCCTGTTCCACAGACTAAAATTCCACGTTCATGTTTGCCCTCTTTGATAGCTTGTCCAACAGACCATGCAATATCAGGATATAAATTAGATTCACGACTTGCATCAGTGCTGTAATCTACAACTTTTATACCGATAGATTCTAACCATTCTACCAAAGTATTTTTTAAACTAACTGCAGCGTCATCACAACCAATTGCAATAGGTAACATTTTTTTTTTCCTTAGGTTAAAAGTTTTAACAAGTTAAAATGTTTAAACGCGTTTTCAAAAATTATCACGAAGAATTTAAATATAACACATAGAAAATATAGGAATTTTACGTAATCAATATCTTAAGTCAATGAAAACATCTCCTATTTACCCTTGTTGTTCCAATAGTCTTAAAAGTCAAATCACATGTATTTTATTTGTATTAAAAACTAAATTACTCAATGATGCAAAGTTGGAATTAAAGTTAAAATCGTTCAAGAAAGAGTAATAGCGATGACAGAAAGTAAAATTGGCCCAGTAGCTAAATTGGACAACATCCCTAAAACAATGCGTGCAATTGTTGCTTATGCCCCTCATGATTATCGTTTTGAAGAAGTGCCTGTACCAGAAATCGGGCCTAATGAAATATTAGTTAAAGTCGAAGCATGTGGTATTTGTGCTGGTGACGTTAAATCGTTTGAAGGTGCTCCAAGTTTTTGGGGGGATGAAAAACAACCCGCTTATATCAAAGCACCAATGATACCTGGTCATGAATTTATTGGTCATGTTGTCGCATATGGCGAAGGTATCAAAGACTTTAAGTTAAATGATCGTATTATTTCTGAACAAATTGTTCCTTGTTGGGATTGTCGTTTTTGTAACCGCGGTGAGTATTGGATGTGTGAAAAACATGACCTTTACGGCTTCCAAAATAATGTTAATGGCGGTATGGCTGAATATATCAAATTACCTAAAGAGGCCATTAACTTTCATGTTCCTGATGATATTCCAATGAAAAAAGCTATTTTGATCGAGCCTTATGCTTGTTCATTACATGCTGTGCAACGTGCTAACGTAAAACTAGGAGATTTTGTGGTTCTTTCTGGCGCAGGAACTCTTGGTTTAGGTATGATTGGTGCGATTAAGAAGTCAGGCCCTGATAAATTAGTTGTGCTTGATCTAAGTGAAGAACGTCTTGCAATTGCGAAACAATTCGGTGCTGATATTGTAATGAATCCAGCCAAAGAAGATGTTGTTCAAAAAATTAAAGATATGACCGAAGGTTATGGTTGTGACATTTATATTGAGGCAACTGGTGCAGGTAAATCGGTAGAGCAAGGATTGGCAATGATCCGTAAATTGGGTCGTTTCGTTGAATTTTCTGTGTTTAAAGATCCTGTTGCTGTGGATTGGAGCATCATCAGTGATCGTAAAGAGTTAGACGTATTGGGATCTCACTTAGGCCCATATTGCTATCCGATGACGATCAAAGGTATTCAAAATGGTGACTTCCCAACCGAAGGTGTGGTTACTCATGTTTTCCCACTAGAAAAATATATGGAAGCTTTTGACATCATGAAAAAAGGTGTTGGATCGTTAAAAGTTGTTTTGGATCCTAATTTAAAATAATTGTTTTGGTGGATGCAAAGCCTGGCTTATGGCTGGGCTTTTGCAGATAAAGGTCAAAGTGTATGGGCAATATAATTAATAAAATTTTTGTTTCACCAAAATTAATGCTTGGTTATTTTGGGGTCTTGATTTTCATGGCAGGTGAAGGTTTAGAATTAAACTGGCTGCCAGAATATTTACAACAATATGGTCATATGACCAAAGCGGAAACAGGACTGATTTATACCGTTTATGGACTGATGGTTGCGATTTCATCTTGGTTTTCTGGTGTTATGGCAGAGATTTATGGCGTCAGACGTGTCATGTTTATCGGGCTAATTTTATTTTATATTGGTTCATTTTTATTTTTAGTATTTGGGATGCCCAGTCATAGTTTATACTGGATTATTCCTACTTATGCTATTCGTGGTTTAGCTTATCCGTTATTTGCTTATGGGTTTTTAGTTTGGGTTGCTTATGAAGCTCCTGCTGAAAAACTTGGTTCTGCAGTTGGAATTTTCTGGTTTATGTATTCAGGTGGTGTTGCGGTTATTGGAACGGGATATTCAGATCTTATGTTGAATACTTTCCACATGGAACATTTACATCTTTTGTGGACAGCACTTATTTTCGTTACTTTGGGTGCAGTTATCGCGCTTGCTCTTAGTGGTGGAGATAGCAAAAGTACGAAATCTAATCATGCTTCTTTTTCATATTTATTAAATGGGTTAACTATTCTTGTTAAAAAACCAAAAGTTGCAATGGGTGGTATTGTTCGTATGATTAATACCAGTGCAGCATATGGTTTTCCTGTATTTATTCCAGCCCTGTTAATTGCTGAACATTATGACAAGCATGTTTGGTTATCAGTTGTTTTTTGGTTATGGACAGTGAATGTTATATTCAACTTATTATGGGGTATTATTGGAGATAAATTGGGGTGGCGTAATGTTGTGATGTGGTTTGGTTGTGTTGGTTGTGGTATTACAACTTTCCTTTTCTATTACGCAATTACATCGCATGCTTCTGTTTTAACCATTACGTTGATTGCAAGTGTATATGGTTGTTTCCTTGCTGCATTCGTTCCTTTATCTGCAATTATGCCAATGTTAGCACCTAATGATAAAGGGGCTGCAATGTCTATTCTTAACTTTGGTGCAGGAATGAGCTATTTCTTCGGTTATTTCATCGTAACTTTATTTATTGATTATGTTGATAATGCTGGTGTGATTTATATTTATACTGGCCTTTATTTTGTTGCGGCTGTCTTGATGATTTTTGTTAATGTCAAACAACCCAGCAAAGATACTGTGGATCACGAAGCATCATTGGCAATTAAAGAAGCGCTGTGATTACGTTTATATTTAATAAGGAGTGTCTTAAAAATGTTTGATTTATCTGGAAAAAATGCTGTAATTACGGGTGGTGGTGCTGGAATTGGTAATGAAATTGCCAAAGCATATCTTGAAAAAGGTGTTAAAGTTGCGTTGTTAGATCGTGCGGATAATATCGCGCAAATAGCCAAAGATTTTGGTGCTGATAAAGCAATTGGTATTCAAACTGATGTCACAAGTAAAGATCATATTAACAAAGCAATCAAAGCGGTTGTTGATCATTATGGTCGCATTGATATTTTGGTTAATTGTGCTGGGGTTGCATTATTAGATGCAGCTGAAAATATCAGTGAAGAAATGTGGGATGCAACACTTAATATTAATTTAAAAGGAACATTTTTGGTATGTCAAGCTGTTGGTAATGTAATGTTAAAACAAAAACATGGCTCTATTATCAATCTTGCTTCTCAGGCAGGTGTCGTTGCATTGCCTAATCATATTGCATATTGTGCGAGCAAAGCTGGAGTTATTGGTCTTACCCAAGTATTATCATTAGAATGGGGGCCATCAAATATTAATGTGAATTCTATTTCTCCTACTGTTGTTTTAACCGAGCTTGGAAAAAAAGCATGGGCAGGAAAAATTGGGGATGAATTTAAAGCAAAAATCCCATCTCGTCGTTTTGCTGAACCAGAACAAATCGCAGCAGCAGCCGTTTATCTTGCCAGCAGCGAGGCATCTATTATTAACGGTGCCAATTTAGTCATTGATGGTGGTTTTACAGTTCAGTAAGATCATATATCTGTTAATTAAGCCAGAGTGAATGAAATGAAGTTAAATAGAATAATTAATAATCCAGATTTAGTCGTAGAAGATGCTATTGAGGGATATGTTGCGGCTCATCCAGAGCTTTTTGTAAAAACAGATCACGAAAGAGTATTGAAATACCCTACCATCCCTCAAAAAGGAAAAGTTGGGATTGTAACAGGGGGTGGTTCGGGTCATGAACCAGCATTCTTGGGTTACGTTGGTAAAAACATGGTCGATGCTGTGGCTATTGGTGAAATTTTTTCTTCACCAACAGCAGGTGCTTTCCTTGAAGCAATGAAAGCGTCTGATGGTGGTGCAGGTGTTGCCTGTCTTTATGGAAACTATGCTGGCGATAACATGAATGTTAAAATGGCAGTTAAAAAAGCTGCTGCTGCTGGTATTACGGTTAAAACCGTTGTTGCAAATGATGATGTTGCTTCTGCTCCGATTACGGAAAGAGAGAAACGTCGCGGTGTTGCTGGCGAAATCCTCATGTGGAAAGTAGGCGGTGCAGCTGCTGCGGCTGGCTATGATCTTGACGGTGTTATTGCTGCAGCACAAAAAGCAATTGATAATTGTCGTTCTATTGGTGTTGGCTTAAGTTCTTGTATTATTCCTGCTGTGGGTCATCCAAACTTCAATATTGATAACGGTATGATGGAAGTTGGAATTGGGCATCATGGCGAACCAGGAATTAATGTTGTTCCATTACAACCTGCTAAAGAAATGGCTCATACAATGTTAGAGCCTATTTTAAAAGAAGGTATTTTTGAAGCAGGTTCTGAAGTTGTAGTATTAGTTTCTGGTTTGGGTGCGACCCCTACAATGGAACTTTATATTTATTATGCTGAAGTTGATCGTATTTTAAAAGAAAAAGGCGTAAAAGTTCATCGTAGTTATGTTGGAAATTATTTCACCTCCCTTGAAATGATGGGTGTTACGCTTTCTATGATGAAACTAGATGACGAGTTGAAGAAACTTGTTGATGCTCCTGTTCATTCTCTTGGTATGGTTCAAGGTTAATAAAATGTCTGAAGTTGTTGTTATTAAAAATGGTGTTGATATTGTTGATGATTTGATCAATGTAATTGTTAGTAATCGTGATTACTTAAGTGAGATCGATGGTGCTATTGGGGACGGAGATCATGGAATTAATATGGCTAAAGGATTCAATATTTGTAAGAAACGTATTGATGGCAAAGAATTAACATTATCTGAAGCTTTGGCAGAACTAAGTGATTCCTTAATGGAAGGAATTGGTGGTTCTATGGGGCCTTTATATGGCTGTATCTTTACGGGTTGGTCAGATAGCATTCAAGGTAAAACTGAGCTAACCAAAGAAGATGTTCAAGCTATGTTGGCTAATGGAATAAGTGAGTTACAAGATATCAGCCCAGCTCAAAAAGGTGATAAATGTTTGGTTGATACACTTTTTCCTGCCGTTGAAAGTTTTGAACAAGCTGTCAAAGATGGTAAAAGCTTTAAAGAAGCATTAACTATTATGAAAAATGCCGCCGCCAAAGGTCGTGATTCAACTAAGGATCTTGTTGCTAAGATTGGTCGTGCTAGCCGTTTAGGTGAGCGCTCTAAAGGCGTGCTAGATGCTGGTGCAGCTTCATGTTGTTTATTGGTTACTCAGTTAGCTGACAGCCTTGAATCAAAGATGAATTAATTTTTAGGTAAAATATTAATTTATAAGTTAAAAACCGTGCTCTTTTACTGAAAAGCACGGTTTTTTATGAAATTTTGTATTTCTTACAAACAAAAAAAATTACTGATGGTGTAGTCTATTAAAATAAAGTAATTTTTTATATATAAAAAATTCTTCTTCTGAAAAAACATAGAAGATTTTGTTTAAAAATTAATCGTTGATCTTAATCCGAAAACGGCTTCATTTTGGATACGTTTATATGATCCTTCCTCTAGATTTAAACCTCCACCAGGGTTGAAAATATATTGAAAGTCAGGTTTTATTTCCCACCAAGGAGTTGCTTGGATTTGCCAGGCAAGCTCTATGTGATGCTCAGTTTTTCGTATGCGCCAGGTTGGGTCATTTAAACGGCGATAATCTCTGTCATATTGTCTTGCACGGTCACTCATTCGACCAAATCCCCACCCTAAACCAAGAGAATCGTCTTCTCTGCCAAAAATACCTTTATAAACAATACCTCCGTCACCACCAAGGTTAACTGGGCTTCGATCTCCTGGTGAGGTTTGAATACGCCCAAACAAACCTATAGAGTGTTTTTTATCATGGTTACGCCAAATCATTTGATCTGCGATTCCGTAAACAGACCAGCTGTTATTATGCATATATTTTGTCTGATCTGTATCTGATGCGGCTAATAATAATCTTTGTGCATTATATCTTTGATCAGGAAAGCCAGCACTATCAAAATAAGCGCCTAATTTATAAGTTCCAGGGTAGCCATAAGATTTACTATCATTTTTTTTATCCGCTGGTGCTGGGTTCAAATGGTATTGCAGTTCGTTAATAATGAAAACCCCTGTCGTAAAATTGAAACGGGTACCAGAAAGATGTTTTGACTGTGGATCACAAGTAAAAGGACCAGAAGGGTTACAAAAAGAAACATCATTTGGA